>NZ_JAYWSZ010000003.1:795000-2532420 GCF_036941125.1 Candidatus Merdisoma sp. JLR.KK011
GACATGGCGGTATCCAGAGTACCACGAGACACGTGGAACCTTGTGGGAACGAGCGGGGACCACCCCGTAAGCCTAAATACTCCTTAGTGACCGATAGCGCATAGTACTGTGAAGGAAAGGTGAAAAGGACCCCGGGAGGGGAGTGAAAGAGAACCTGAAACCCTGTGTTTACAAGCTGTGGAAGACCCTTAAGAGGTCAACCGCGTACTTTTTGTAGAACGGTCCGGCGAGTTGCCGGGTCTGGCGAGGTTAAGGACGCATACGTCCGGAGCCGAAGGGAAACCAAGTCTTAACAGGGCATTAAGTCAGACCAGGCAGACCCGAAACCGGGTGATCTACCCATGTCCAGGCTGAAGCCGCCGTAAAAGGCGATGGAGGGCCGAACGCACATCCGTTGAAAAGGGTGGCGATGAGGTGTGGGTAGGGGAGAAATTCCAATCGAACCCGGAGATAGCTGGTTCTCCTCGAAATAGCTTTAGGGCTAGCCTCGGTTTAGTCTCATGGAGGTAGAGCACTGAATTTCCTAGGGGGCGTCAAAGCTTACCGAAGAATATCAAACTCCGAATGCCATGGAGATGATGACCGGGAGTCAGACTGCACGAGATAAGTTGGGCAGTCAAAAGGGAAAGAGCCCAGACCTGCAGCTAAGGTCCCAAAGTGCGTGTTAAGTGGAAAAGGATGTGGGATTTCAAAGACAACCAGGATGTTGGCTCAGAAGCAGCCATACATTAAAAGAGTGCGTAATAGCTCACTGGTCGAGAGGTCCTGCGCCGAAAATGTCCGGGGCTAAAACACGCCGCCGAAGCTCAGGAATTGATGAATGTCAATTGGTAGAGGAGCATTGTTAACGAGAGGAAGCAGTACCGTAAGGAGCTGTGGATTGTTAAGAAGAGAGAATGCCGGAATGAGTAGCGAGAGGAAGGTGGGAATCCTTCCGGCCGAATATCTAAGGTTTCCAGGGTAAAGCTGATCTGCCCTGGGTAAGTCGGGACCTAAGGCGAGGCCGAGAGGCGTAGCCGATGGACAACAGGTTGAGATTCCTGTACTGCCGTATAACAGAACTGTGGGGACACGTGTGGAGAGCGGGAGCCGGAAATGGAAAAGCCGGTGCAAGCGAAGCAGGAGCAGGGGAGGCAAATCCCCCTTGCAATCCAAAGGCGTGATGCGTACCGAATTAGAGTAGGGAAGTCCGTGAGCCATGCGTCAAGAAAAGCCGCTATTGTTTATATGGTACCCGTACCGTAAACCGACACAGGTAGATGAGGAGAGAATCCTAAGGCCGACGGAAGAAGCATTGTTAAGGAACTCGGCAAAATGACCCCGTAACTTCGGGAGAAGGGGTGCCGGTGCGAACCGGCCGCAGAGAATAGGCTCAAGCAACTGTTTAGCAAAAACACAGGTCTATGCGAAACCGAAAGGTGAGGTATATGGGCTGACGCCTGCCCGGTGCTGGAAGGTTAAGGGGAGAGGTTAGCGGAAACGCGAAGCTTTGAACTTAAGCCCCAGTAAACGGCGGCCGTAACTATAACGGTCCTAAGGTAGCGAAATTCCTTGTCGGGTAAGTTCCGACCCGCACGAAAGGCGTAATGATTTGAGCGCTGTCTCAACAATGCATCCGGTGAAATTGAAGTGCCAGTGAAGATGCTGGCTACCCGCGCCAGGACGGAAAGACCCCATGGAGCTTTACTCCAGCTTGATACTGGGATTCGGTACTGCATGTACAGGATAGGCGGGAGGCTAGGAAATGGTGACGCCAGTTGCCATGGAGCCGCTGTTGGGATACCACCCTTGCAGTATTGGGTTTCTAACCAGCCGCCGTGAACCGGCGGTGGGACAATGTCAGGCGGGGAGTTTGACTGGGGCGGTCGCCTCCGAAAGGGTATCGGAGGCGCTCAAAGGTTCCCTCAGAATGATTGGAAACCATTCGAAGAGTGCAAAGGCAGAAGGGAGCTTGACTGTGACACCGACGGGTGGAGCAGGTACGAAAGTAGGACTTAGTGATCCGGTGGTATTAAGTGGGAATGCCATCGCTCAACGGATAAAAGCTACCCTGGGGATAACAGGCTTATCACTCCCAAGAGTTCACATCGACGGAGTGGTTTGGCACCTCGATGTCGGCTCATCGCATCCTGGGGCTGCAGCAGGTCCCAAGGGTTGGGCTGTTCGCCCATTAAAGCGGTACGCGAGCTGGGTTCAGAACGTCGTGAGACAGTTCGGTCCCTATCCGGCGTGGGCGCAGGATATTTGAGAGGAGCTGTCCTTAGTACGAGAGGACCGGGATGGACCGGCCGCTGGTGTATCTGCTGGCTTACCAAGGCCATGGCAGAGTAGCCAAGCCGGGACGGGATAAACGCTGAAGGCATCTAAGCGTGAAGCCCCCCTCAAGATGAGATATCCCATGCGAAAGCAGTAAGACCCCTTAAAGACGATAAGGTAGATAGGGCAGAGGTGGAAGTGCAGCAATGCATGGAGCTGACTGCTACTAATCGGTCGAGGGCTTGACCAGAGCGTCATAGGAAAGGAAGAACAAAGAAAACCAAGATGTGAGATAAATCAGTATATAGTTTTGAAGGTATATGTGATATACTTTATAGAAACAGTCTTTCTATTGATGAGAGGCTGTTTTTTTGATGCTATTTTTGACTTTGTAAAACTGCCCTTCAGTATTGTAGATTGGTGTTTTTAGAAAATCCAATTGTAATATCAACCCGGATTCGATATACTAAGAGGATAACATAAGCTTACGGGAGCCAGTAATGGAAAAAAGAACGGAATTCAATATAGAAATATCAAAGGAAAGTGTGTGTGCCTTTTTGGACGTGGGAAAAGACAGCCCGATGTACGAGGAGGTTCTGGAGGAGCTTGAAGAGATGCTGCCGGAGGCTTATGAGAAGATTAAACCAGTGGCCCTTCTGGAATTCGGAGATCTGGAAGGATACCCGGTGGAGGCCGACGGAAAACCGGTCAGAGAGGCTTTGTACGGGGTTCTTTCTATCGGAAGGGAGATGGGAGAATGGTCTGCAAGGCTTTTTGCCGAGGGAGATTATCTGAAAGGAATGCTGGCGGATGCCATTGCAGATGATTATCTTTTTCAGATGGATACGCAGCAGACGGAAAATGTGGTACGGCTTTGCAGGGAACAGGGAAAGGGAATCGCAGGGAGGGCGGAGGCGCCCCAGGATATTCCCATGAGCATTCAAAAAAAAGCTTACGATACGACACAGGCAGAGAAGGAGGGCATCGGCATCCGGGAAAGCTATATGTTCGATCCGGTGAAAACCGTCTGCCAGGTGTATCTTCTGGACGGGAATGTGAAGCGTTACCATCCGGAGCATGACTGCAGCAGGTGCGATAATCTCACCTGTAAGCATCGAAACCTGCCAGCCGTACAGGTGACGCTGCGGACAGGGGAGGAGGAGCGGAGTATCCGGGCCAGAAAGTCGGAAAGCCTTCTTCATATCTTTCAGGAGCACCATATCTATCTGCCGGCTGTCTGTGCCGGAAAGGGAACCTGCGGAAAGTGTAAGGTGCGGTTCCTGGAAGGAGCAGCAGAGCCGTCCAGGGAGGACGAAAAGTTTTTTACAGGGAAGGAATTGGCGGAGGGATGGAGGCTGGCCTGCAAAGCATATCCGCAAAAGGACTGCATTGTTTTGATGGAGCAGAAGGAAGAACGCTTTTATGTCCCGACTGATATGGAGGAGAAGGGAACAGATAGGAAGCCTATAAATGAACGGGAGCAAGAGGGGCTTTACGGAATTGCAGCAGATATCGGAACTACCACCATTGCCATGGAGCTGGTGGAGCTTCCGGGGGGGAGGGCTGTGGATGTTTATACGGCTATCAACCGGCAGCGTGCCTATGGAGCAGATGTAATCAGCCGTATTGAAGCATCCAATTCCGGCAGAGGAGAGGAACTGAAAAGAAGTATCCTGTCTGATCTGGAAAATGGAATCCGTGCGCTTGCAGAAAACAGTCAGGGAAAGATAAGCCGTATGGTCATCAGCGCCAATACGACCATGGTGCATCTGCTGATGGGGTATTCCTGTGAAACATTGGGGGTATATCCCTTTGTGCCGGTGAATCTTCAAACCATTCATACGACAGTCAGGGAACTGTTTGGAGATGCGTCCAGGGAAATGCAGGAATTTGAGATTATGATCTATCCGGGCATTTCTACTTATGTGGGCGGTGATATTACTGCCGGTCTTTTTGCGCTGGAATTCGGAAGCAGGGAAATGCCTTCCCTTCTGATTGATCTGGGAACCAACGGAGAGATGGCGGTCGGAAACAGGGAAAGGATTCTGACGGCATCTACGGCAGCAGGGCCGGCCTTTGAGGGGGGAAATATTGTCTGCGGAACAGGCAGCGTTCCCGGAGCAGTCTGCGGACTGACCATAGAGGGAGAAGACGTGTATCCGGAGACCATCGGAAGCGCAAGGCCTTCGGGAATCTGCGGAACGGGGGTTGTGGCTGCAGTCTATGAGCTTTTGAAGGAAGAGGCGGTAGATGAGACAGGGCGCATGGAGGATCCATGGTTTGAAGAAGGCTTTCTCATCGCCCGGGAAGGAAATATCCGCTTTTACCAGAAGGATGTCCGGGAGATTCAGCTGGCAAAATCCGCCGTGCGGGCAGGAATGGAAACACTGCTTCTGAAATACGGCATTACCTGCGATGAAGTGGAGCATATCTATATTGCCGGAGGCTTCGGCTGCCAGATGGACATTCATAAGGCTGTTGGGATCGGCCTTTTTCCGCCGGAATGCGAAGGGAAAATTGAGGCGGCGGGGAATACCAGCTTAAAAGGCGCAGTGAGGTATCTGCTTGACCCTTTGGCGGAGGGAGAGATAAAGAGGATTGCCAAGACAGCGGAGGAGGTTTCCCTTTCGGACAGCAAGGAGTTTCAGGAGTTTTATATGGAGTATCTGTCCTTTGGGGAAGCATAACAGCTTCTCTTTTCCGAGGGGATTGAAATAACATGTGATTTGTGGGATGATATATAGCACGAGGCAAATGAAATAGATACAGAGGTGTTAGAGATGTCAAAGATTCAGGAAGTTGCAGATGCCGTAGAGAGAGGAAAAGCGAAGCTGACGGCAGGACTTGTGAGGGAAGCTCTGAATGAAGGCTGCGATCCTACAGAAATTTTAAATAAGGGCATGGTTGGCGCCATGGGGGTAATCGGCGAAAGATTCAAAAACAACGAGATTTTTGTGACAGAGATGCTGGCAGCGGCCCGAGCTATGAAGAAGGGAGTAGAGGTGCTAAGGCCGCACCTGACGGCTGGAAGGGCAGCCTCTGCCGGGAAGATCATTCTGGGAACCGTGTCCGGAGACCTGCACGATATCGGAAAGAATCTGGTTGGAATGATGATTGAGAGCGTGGGCTTTGAGGTGATTGACTTAGGGATTGATGTTCCCATAGAGAGATTTATCAGGGGAGTTGAGGAGCATCCGGATGTGGTGCTGGTGGGCTGTTCCGCTTTGCTGACTACCACGCTGCAGTCCCTTCGGGATACCGTGGCGGCATTGAATGCCCAGCCTTTTCGCAGCCGAATCAAAATTATGGTAGGGGGCGCTCCGGTTACGCAGGCATTTGCAGACGAGATCGGGGCAGACGGCTACAGCGCAAATGCGGCGGAGGCGGCAGAGCTTGCGAAGAAACTGGCGGACATGCTGTAGCGGCTTTACCCTTTCGTGCTGTCGCACAGCGATTTTTAATAGGAAGAAGGGGGAGCTGTGTATCCGGAAACAGTTCTAAAAGGGGAATCGCATGATTATCATTGGTGAAAATTTAAACGGCTCCATTCCTTTTGTGGCAAGGGCCATTGCAGGGAAGGATGAGGACTGGATTAGGGCGCTTGTAAAAAAACAGGCAGATGCAGGAGCCGATTTTATTGATATCTGTGCCTATGTGGAATCAGGCGAAACAGAAACGATGGAATGGATGATCGGTTTGGCGGAAAGCGTAACAGAGATACCCATTTCCATTGACAGTCCTGACACAGAGGTATTGGCCAAGGCTTACAGACAGGTCAAAAGACCGGGCCTTTTTAACTCTGTATCTATGGAAAAAAAGAAACGGATAGACCAAATATTCTGTATTATGAGGGAAAATCCGGGATGGAAGGTGATTGCCATGCTCTGCGATGATTCCGGTATCCCAAGGTCTGCTGCAAAGCGGCTGAAGATATTTGACGCAATTATGGAAAAGGCTGCGTTCTATGGGATCACCCCGGACAGAATTTATATCGATCCCATTATTGAAGCGGCAGCTCTGATGGATCCGGAGATGGAGGACGGCCCGGGAATCGCTGTGAACAAAAAGGTCATTGAAACGATCCGCAGAAGATGCCCGGCCGTGCATATTACTTCAGCCGTGAGCAATATATCCCACAGTCTGCCCGCCCGGCGCTATATGAATTACAGCTTTATCGTCCTGGCATTGTCCTACGGGTTAGACAGCGCAATCCTGGATCCGCTGGATCCGGGTATGCCTGGCATTATCAAGGCTTCGGAGGTGCTTCTGGGACTTCCGGGAGCGGTTTTGGAACAGCTTTCGGATGCGGTAAAAGAGAACTGCCTGCAAAAGAGCGGATTTCCAAAGCTTAAGGGCTTCGAAGAGGAAGAGGGCCGTAAGGCCCTGGAACTGGCAATGACAGTGCTTGCCATGGGCGCCGGGGCAGAGAATGTGAAGCCGCCTTTAAAAAACCGGGATCTGGCCGGGATGGTATATGCGGCACGGGCGCTGCTTGGATGGGAGGAGGAAGGCTGCTGTCTGGAATACATTGAGGCATACAGGGAAGGCCTTTTTGGCGGATCGGTATAAGGATTACGGCCGAACGAGACAGAGAAATTCCTGCAGCTCCTCCAGATTCATGGCAGACCCCATATTCTGTATGATGATGATAAACCCGGCTGCCAGCATAAGAAGGCTCAGGCCGATGACGCCTACGATGGTAAGCACCAGGCAAAGATCCGAACGCTTTTTGAGACATCCCGAGGATTTGCACAGAAGGTAGCTTCCGGCAAAGAGAAGGACAGGGGCCAGACAGCCGACGATCAGATAAGAGCCAAGGCTCAAACGGAGCATGGAAGGCTCCATCAGGAGCGCAGCCGCTTGTTCTGCTTCCCCGGTTACTTCGCCGGCGCCGGAGAGACTTGCCAGAAAGGAAAGGCTGTTGTTGATAAAATGAAACAGAGCCGGGAGGATCATATTGTTGGTTTTGCGCATAATGTAAGCCAGGCCCATGCCCAGAAGAGCAGTAGGCAGGAAACGATAGGGATCCAGATGGAACAATCCGAAGATCAGCCCGATACACAGAACTACAGCCCAGTCCTTTTTGAGCCCCCGGAAGGTATGCATGATAAATCCCCGGTGCATGGCCTCCTCGCAGATGGCCGGGGACACGGCTACAACCAGGAAGGAGAAAAATGCCGGTATGGAGGAAAACATCGAGCTCATACTGGAACTGATATCCAGAAAGCCCTCGGGAAACAGCATCATGGAAACCAGCGTCACAAGCATTACGACTAGAAAACAGCCGCCCCAGATAAGGATGGTTCCCATAATCTGTCCAAACCGCGGAAGCCGGATGGGAAATACCTCCCGGAAGCTCTGCCTGGTGATACGGACTGCCAGCAAAGTGACAGCCAGAAGCCCAAGCTCCGTCAGAAGAAGCCCTGTCATGCCGAAATGAAGCTGCAAAGGGGCGAATACAAAGAGAAACAAAAGCATAATGATCAAAAACAGGCCGATTCCGTGAAGGGGATTCAGGCGCGGCCGTTCTTCTTCAAAAAAATTCATATGACAAACCTCCCATATTGAAAAATCTTTTTCTATTATTCTAACAAAATATGCCCCATTGTGCAATAAAATATGGCCCTTGACAGGCATCCTGTGAAAAACCTGTGATATCTGATTTTGCTCTATGGTCATTTTCCCCAAAATATGATAGACTTGTATTATTATAGAGAAGTGCCAACTGATTGAGAATGGTTTTCAGAATAAAAGTCGAGGGAGAGCAGGAATGGAACAGGAACTACTCCAACAGGAAATCGATACATACAGGGAAAAGGTGAAGCAATGCAGATCCAAGGAAGAGGTGTGGCAGATCAAAGAGGATTATGAGGATGCGCTGTTTCTTGGAATCAGTGTGGTGGAGAGCAATTCCGTACTGTCTCTGGAACAGAAACTGGAATTTACCGTGATTAAGGATACCAAGCTGTCTATGATGGCCGAGATGATAGAGGAATTTACAAGGACGCCGGAGTATGAGGCTCTGCCGGATCAGGCGGAGGATATCAAAGAATCAGGGAATCCCTCGGAAGAAGCCGCGCCTATGACGGCGGAGGAAGAGCTGAAGCTGAAACAGATAAAGCGGGCCAAGGCTGTGAGCAGCTATGTGGGCAGCCGGAAGGGGGAAGACAGCCAGGAGCCGGCCCCCTTTGAAGCAAAGGGATAAAAAGCAGGAGTGGAAATTCATATGAGGAGTGAGCGAAAAAGATGATTGCAGTCATTGATTATGATGCGGGCAACCTAAAAAGCGTGGAAAAAGCCCTTCTGTCTCTGGGACAGGAGACCCTTGTGACAAGGGATCGGCAGGAGCTTTTGGGAGCGGACAAGGTGATTCTTCCCGGAGTAGGGAACTTTGGGGATGCCATGGGAAAGCTTCGGGCCTACGGCCTGGAGCCTGTGATACAGGAGATCGCAAAGAGAAGGATTCCTTTCTTAGGCATCTGCCTGGGCCTTCAGCTGCTTTTTGAGGAGAGTGAGGAGGCTCCCGGCGTGCCGGGGCTTGGGATTCTGAAAGGGAAGATCTTACGGATTCCGGCAGAGGAAGGGCTTAAGATTCCTCATATCGGGTGGAATTCCCTGGCACTTCAGAATAAAGGAAAGCTGTTTGAGGGACTTGAGGAAGAGCCTTATGTGTATTTTGTCCATTCCTATTATCTAAAGGCGGAGGACGAATCCATTGTAAAGGCAGTTACGGAATACGGAACCCGGATTCATGCGTCGGTAGAGCAGGACAATGTGTTTGCCTGCCAGTTTCATCCGGAGAAGAGCAGCAGTACCGGGCTGCAGATATTGAAAAACTTTGCAGATCTGTGAGAAGGGATTTCGTTTGGCTGTGGAATGGACGCATTGGAGGCGGAATATTTTCACAGAAAGCTGGAGGGCTTCGTGATGTTTACAAAGAGAATCATTCCTTGTCTGGACGTACATGCCGGACGGGTGGTAAAGGGTGTTAATTTTGTGAATCTTAAGGACGCCGGGGATCCGGTGGAGATTGCGGCGGCCTATGATAAGGCCGGGGCGGATGAGGTGGTATTCTTAGATATTACGGCAAGCTCCGATTCCCGGAATACCGTGGCAGATATGGTGCGCAAGGTGGCGGAGAAGGTATTTATTCCTTTTACGGTGGGAGGAGGCATCCGTACCGTGGAGGACTTTCGAGCGCTGCTTCGGGAGGGAGCGGATAAGATTTCCGTGAATTCTGCAGCAATTATGCGGCCGGAGCTTATAAGCGAGGCGGCGGACAAGTTCGGAAGCCAGTGCGTGGTGGTGGCCATTGACGCCAAGCGAAGAGCTGACGGAAGCGGATGGAATATCTACAAGAACGGCGGCCGGGTGGATATGGGCCTGGATGCGGTAGAGTGGGCTATGAAGGTGGAGCGTCTGGGAGCCGGGGAGATACTGCTGACCAGTATGGACTGCGATGGGACAAAGGCGGGGTATGACATAGAGCTGACCCGTACCGTTGCGGAGCATGTGTCGATTCCGGTGATTGCCTCCGGCGGAGCAGGGACGAAGGAGCATTTTCTGGAGGCGCTGGCGGAGGGAAAGGCCGACGCGGTGCTGGCGGCTTCGCTGTTTCATTATAAAGAGCTGGAGATTCGGGAACTGAAAGAATACTTGAGAGAACACCAGGTTCCGGTGCGGCTGTAGCAGAGCGTGCTTACAGCGGAAGAACGGCGGTATCTTCTATATTAATATGCAGATATCATTACGGCAGAAATGAAAAAAGAACAGGAGATAAGGATTATGGGAATGATTGAGAATGATTGGCTGGAGCCCTTAAACCCGGAATTTCGCAAGCCCTATTATGCGGAATTGTTCAAGTTCGTGAAGGAGGAATACGCTTCAAGGAAGGTATTTCCCCCGGCGGATGATATTTTCAATGCCTTTCATCTGACGCCCCTCCATGAGGTGAAGGTGGTGATTCTGGGACAGGATCCCTACCACAACGACGGACAGGCTCACGGGCTCTGCTTTTCCGTGAAGCCGGATGTGGACGTGCCGCCCTCCCTGGTGAATATTTACCAGGAGCTTCACGACGATCTGGGGTGCTACATCCCCAACAACGGCTATCTCACTAAGTGGGCGAAGCAGGGGGTGCTGATGCTCAATACGGTTCTGACCGTCCGGGCCCATCAGGCCAATTCCCATAGGGGAAAGGGCTGGGAGGAGTTCACGGACGCTGCTATCCGGGTTCTGGATGGGCAGGACAGGCCGATTGTATTTATTCTGTGGGGAAGCCCGGCACAGAAAAAGGCGGCTATGCTGCACAATTCCAGGCACCTTATTTTGAAAGCGCCCCATCCAAGCCCATTGTCTGCTTACCGGGGATTTTTCGGCAGCAGGCCCTTCAGCCAGACCAATGAGTTTCTGAAAGAGAACGGGCTGGAGCCCATTGACTGGCAGATTGAGAATGTGTGAGCGGGGACGGATGGATTGGAGCCAAAGACCCCTGGATTGATGGGGAATCAATCGGAACTGCATACGAGAGAGAACAGGCTGTAAGCTTTTTGGAGACTGCCCTCAATGAAGAAAGGAACACGTAAGCGACCTTCTTCGTTGAGGGCTTTTTTTGTCGAAAAAACAGGGACAAATCCTTATGGGAGGCTCCTCCATTTGACATATTCTGCATAGGCTTTTCCCTATAATGAAGAACAGAAAGAAGGTGGACTGTGTACTATGAATTGTACCTGGATGTGCTGTTTCTTGAGAATCTTCTGGCAGATTACCTGCTCCTTAGCCTCTTAAGGTGGATTCTGAAATGTCCGGCCAGACGGCTAAGAAGGCTTCTTGGGGCTGCCATCGGGAGCGCCGGAGTGTGTGGATTGTATGTATGTTCCATGGAAAGCACTTTTTTCGGACAGCTGCTCATCTATGTCATATTCAGCACAGTTATGGTAAAAATCGGACTTGGTATCAAGGACCTGCGTACTGTCAAAAAGGCAGTGGCCCTGTTGTACATATGCAGCTTTCTGCTGGGAGGGATTTACCAGTGGGTGCAGAGCCGGCTGAAGCTTCCCTTATATCCCTTTGCCGGCTTTACGCTTATCAGTTACTGGATCCTTTCCGCCTGTATGGGCTGGCTGCTGGGATTTCGGGAACGCATGGCGGATGTCTTTGAAGGGGAACTGGGGTATCACGGAAGAACCATTCATGTAAAGGGACTGCTGGACACGGGCAACCATCTTAGGGATCCTGTTTTTGGGAAGCCGGTGAGCATTCTCACAGAAAACCGGAAGTGGGAGCTGTGCGGCGGTGAGGAGCCTCTGTACCAGATGATTCCCTTTCACAGCCTTGGAGAGCCAAATGGCATACTGCCGGCTTTTTTTGCGGATGTTCTGTACATTTACCAAAAGGACGGCAGCAGAAAGCAGATTGAGCGCCCTCTCATAGGGATTACAAAAGAACCACTTTCTTCCCAAATGGATTATGACATGATAGCACATCCGGAGCTGTTGGAATGACAAGGCGTCCGGAGGACGAGAACAATTGCAGGAGGAAACAAATAATTATGCTGATTAAAGTGGCAATTCCAAACCAGGTACAGTTAAAATTAGTCCCGAATTTTTCCACGATGTTTGTGGGAAAACAGAATGACGTTCATTATATCGGAGGAGCAGAGGTCCTTCCGGCCCCTTTGGAGGCGGACGCAGAGGCAAGAGCTATCCAGGAGCTAGGCACCGAGGCCGGAAATGCGGCCCGTTCCCTTCTGATTGAACATAATCTCCGCCTGGTGGTATACATAGCAAAGAAGTTTGACAATACAGGCGTCGGGGTGGAGGATTTGATTTCCATCGGAACCATCGGCCTTATCAAGGCGATCAACACCTTTAACAGCGGTAAAAATATTAAGCTGGCTACCTATGCCTCCCGGTGTATTGAAAATGAGATTCTGATGTATCTCAGGCGGAATAACAAGACCCGTATGGAGGTGTCCATCGACGAGCCTCTCAACGTGGACTGGGACGGAAATGAGCTGCTTTTGTCGGATATCCTCGGAACAGACGAGGACGTGATATACCGTGATATTGAAAATGAGATGGAGCGGAAGCTTCTGGATAAGGCAATCCAGAAGCTGTCGGACCGGGAACGGACGATTGTGGAGCTCCGCTTCGGCCTTAAGAATCCCATGGGGCAGGAGATGACCCAGAAGGAGGTTGCGGATCTTCTTGGGATCTCGCAATCTTATATATCCAGGCTGGAGAAGAAGATTATACGGAGGCTGAAGAAGGAGATTTTGAAGTATGAGTAGCGAGAACGAGATTGGGGGGATTGTAAAGATTTAAGAAGCTAGTATTGCTGAAAAAAAAGGGAGCTGCGGCGTCTATCGGCCGCAGCTCCTTATTCGTATGGCGGAAAAAGTTTAATCGGTATATGGGGAGGTGCACCTGGCCCATTGCTGGCAAAAATAAAAAGACGGTTGACAAGCACCATCTTTGCAGGAAGATTTTAGGAATATTTCTTCGTAGAGCATCTTACTCTACGTAAATAAAAATCAAATACCTCTGTTTCAACGTTTCTTATTATAACCAAATTCTTAAAACATTTCAATATAAATCGTAATTTTCTTTCGAAACCGCATAGTAAATGTAAATATATAACATTTTTTTACTATTCCTCGGTTTTCATGGGTGCAGTATTCTGAAATATTCCAAAACCATCTTACATTTATTTCCTCTTTTATACTTTATCTGTTCCGCGTTTTCGTAGAGTAAGATGCTCTACGAAAAAATCATCTGTTTTATCGTTGATTCCGGCACAGTGAGCCCGGTTTGTGAAGAAGGGAGTCTTTGCTATCTGGTACGTACTTTATTGTCCTAATCAAAAGGAAGAGGAAGCGCTCTATGCCTGTAAAAGACATCTGACAGGTGAGGCGCTTGCAGACGCTTTTGTGTTTACTTATGATTGTATGCGCCGCTACGGAGGCGCATGGCATCTGGAACGGCAGCCCCTGTTTCCCCACTATCTTTTTTTAGAAAGCAGGAATGAGGAGAAGCTTCAGGAAGAACTGAGGCAGTATTCCCAGGTGCTTTCTGTGTTCGAGAGCGACGGGAAGCTGGTGAGGGTGGAGCCGGAGGAAGAGGAGCTTCTGCGGATGCTCTGCGGAGCAGGCCATCATTCACGGATGTCACGGGGATATATCCGGGACGGACAGACTGTTGTGACGGAAGGGCCTTTGAGAGGAAGAGAGAATCTCATCCGGAAGATTGACCGCCACAAAAGGATTGCCCGGGTGGGTATGCCCTCTGTGGGACGGTTTCGGGAGATGCAGGTGGGGCTGGAGATTGTGGCGAAGAGTTAATGGCAATGGTCAGTTCACTGATATAACATTGGATGCCTTGATATGAACAATTTTTCAAGATTCATGTAATTTCGTATTAGAGAAAAAGTATCATACCTGTTTTACAGTTTTAGACTGCGGAGCAGGTAGAAGTGCGTTATAAGATAGGAAAAGATTCGAGGTATATGCCGCGAAGCGGCGAAGCATACCCTTTTTTGTATGCTGCAAACATTCCAGAAAGTATATTTTGGAAGTTTGCAGTATTTGGTTGACAGAGAGTTACAGGATTATGGAACTGGTGCAGGAGGAATTAAAAATATGTGGTATGCCATACAGACTATCACAGGAAATGAAGAAGAGGCGGCAGAGGGTATCAAAAAGATGGTGGATGCGGAGAGTTATGAGGACTGTTTCCTGCTGAAACGGGAAGCCGTCTGGCGTATTCAGGGGATCTGCAGAGTTCATGTGGAACGCTTGTTTCCCGGATATGTGTTTATAAGCACGCAGCATCCAAAGGAAGTATATCAGCAGTTGAAACGAGTTTCTTCCTATACAAAGGTGCTGGGAAAAGAGGGGGAGGAATTTTATCCGGTTTCAAAAGAAGAAGAGGAATTTTTAAAGGATCTGCTGAATGGGGATGAGGATTATACGGTACGCCTTTCCCCAGCGGAAGTGGATGAACAGAGAAATATTATAGCCTGCAAAGGGCCTTTACAGAAATATCTGGATCGGGTGGTAAAGAAGCGGATTCGTCTGCGGTATGTGATTATCCGGGTACATTTATTTGGAAGGGATCGGGAGATTCTGATGGGACTCCGGCTTAATGGGGATTAGATGAATACGAAAGACCAGGCAGAAGCTGTCTGAAATAAACGTGTTAAAGGATAGAGTAGGGGATTGTGATGAAACTTGACAGAACCATTGAAACGACAAGAAAAAAAATGAATATTCCATTCTCGCCTCCGGATATTTCGGAAGAAGAAATCAAGGAGGTTACAGATACACTCCGTTCCGGTTGGATTACGACCGGGCCGAAGGTAAAAAAGTTAGAAACACTGCTGGTAGATTATACAGGGGCAGACGGATGTGTCTGCCTGAACAGCCAGACGGCGGCCGGGGAGATGAGCTTAAGACTCCTTGGGATAGGCAGGGATTCCTGCGGCATGGACGGGGTGTACGGCAGTGAAGAGGATGAAGTAATTACATGCGCTTACACCTACACGGCTTCCGCTTCGGTGATTTGCCATGTAGGTGCAAAACCTGTGCTGGTGGACTGCCAGGAGGGAAGCCTGGAAATGGATTATGATGCTTTGGAGCAGGCCGTTAATGAGCATACCAAGGCAGTGATCCCTGTGGATCTGGGGGGAATTCCCTGTGACTACGACAGGATATTTGAAATAGTGGAGAGAAAGAAAAAGATTTTCTGTCCGTCAAATAAGCTTCAGAAAGCGATCGGACGTGTGGCAGTAATTGAGGATGCGGCCCATGCCCTTGGAGCTGTCTATAAAGGCAGAACAGCCGGTTCTATTGCAGATTTCACCAATTTCAGCTTCCACGCAGTCAAAAATTTTACCACGGCAGAAGGGGGATCTTTGACCTGGAAGTTAGAGGAAGTGGATAACGAGAAAATCTATCATCAGCTGCAGCTGTTCTCCCTTCACGGTCAGAGCAAGGATGCCCTGGCCAAAACAAAGCTGGGAGCATGGGAATATGATATTCTGGGTCCCTGGTACAAATGTAATATGACAGATATTATGGGAGCTCTGGGTATCGCCCAGTTTGCCCGATATCCGGACATGCTTAAGAGGCGCAGGGAACTTATAGGTATATATGATACTGTATTAAAACCTCTGGGAGTGGAGGTTCTTCCTCATTTTACAGAAGAACATAGATCTTCCGGACATCTTTATATGACCCGGATTCCGGGCATCGGCCTTAAAGAGCGGCAGGAAATTATAGAAGAATTGGCCGAACAGGGTATTTCTGCAAATGTTCATTATAAGCCGTTACCCATGCATACAGCCTATAAGAGGCTGGGATTTCAAATAGAGGATTATCCAAACAGCTACAAGAAATTTGAGAATGAGATAACATTACCTCTTCACACAAAGTTGACAGACGAAGAAGCAGCATATGTGTTAGAGAAATACAGCAGGATTTTGACAGGGTATCTGAAATAGATGAGAGTAATTTCGAGAAAGGTGAAAATGAAGGAATGGTTTTAAGAAAGTGGGAGGAACTGCCGCACTTTATGCAGGTGAAAGAAGTAAGGAAGTATTATGAGATATTACGCAGAAAAGAGAAAAGTCTTTTTTTTAAACGCATTCTGGATGTGATAGTGTCTTCTATTCTGCTGGTTCTGTTTTCACCTGTATTTCTGTTTCTTGCCATTGCAATCAAGGCGGACTCAGAAGGACCTGTATTTTACCGTCAGGCGAGAGTGACACAGTACGGGAAGAAATTCCGGATCCATAAGTTCCGCTCTATGGCAGATAAGGCAGATAAGAGAGGAAGCCTTGTAACAGTAGAGGGAGACAGCAGGATAACGAGGATAGGTCGTTTGATCCGGGATAAAAGGCTGGATGAACTCCCACAGCTTATTGATGTAATTCAGGGAAATATGACCTTTGTGGGTGTGAGGCCGGAGGTGCCTGAATATGTGAAAGCATATACACCAGAGATGACGGCTACCTTGCTTCTTCCAGCAGGGATTACAAATCTTACTTCTATTTATTATAAAGATGAGGGAAGGCTTCTGGATAAGACAGAAGATCCGGATCGGATTTATAGGGAAAAGATTCTTCCAGAAAAGATGAAGTGGAATCTGAAAGGGATGGAAGAGTATGGATTCTGGAAGGATGTTGGAATTATGTTTATGACATTCTTTTCTGTATGTGGGAAGAACTATGCTGATGAGAGGGAAGAAGATGGTAAAAGGGCTGGTTTCAATAATAATGCCGACGTATAATTGTGCTTCGTTTATTGAGGAGACGATAGAATCGATTCAAGCCCAGACATATGTAAGATGGGAACTGCTCATTGTAGATGACTGTTCAACTGACAATACAAAAGAAATAGCAGCAAAATACATGAAAAAAGATTCAAGGATAAAATATCAGTGTCTGGAAATAAACTCCGGGGCAGCTGCAGCCCGAAATGTATCAATGAAGCTGGCAAAAGGGGAATATATAGCGTTCTGTGATTCGGATGACTTATGGATGCCAGATAAGCTTGAGAAGCAATTGCTATTTATGAAAAGGACAGGGAAGAATTTTACTTGCACAGCTTATGAGCATATGGGGGAAGATGGTAAAAACTTAAATAAAATTGTAAGACCAAAGAAGAAATGTGATTATAACCGCCTGCTTTTGGATTGTCCGGTTGGGAATAGTACAGTTATGTATAATGCAGAAAATATGGGGAAATTTGAAGTTCCGAATATTCGCAAACGGAATGACGATGCATTGTGGCTTCAAATGTTGAAAAAAGAAAAGTATATATGGGGAATGGACGAAGTTTTGATGCGTTATCGTATTCGAAAAAATTCTATTTCAAGCAATAAGCTGAAAGTTATAAAGTATCATTGGATACTTTATAGGAATATTGAACATCTTAGTATAGCAAGAAGCATGTTTCATATTGGTTATTGGTGTGTAATTAAAATATTAAAATTGAAATAGAGGCAAATAGGTTAAAATGAAAGTATTACACATAGTTTCATCTATTTCTCAGACAAACGGTGCAATGAATGTAATTATGAATTACTATAGAGAATTAGTGAAACATAACATTATATTTGATTTTTTATTTTTTCGAAAAACTGAAATAGATTATTCTACAGAAATACAAAAGTTAAATGGAAGTGTATTTTATTGTGGAGGATCAGGCAGTTTAAATACAATTATAAAAATGCATTCGTTTATTCATTCGAATTGTTGTAAGTATGATGCGATTGAAAATCACGAATTATATTTAACTAGATTTATAAATAAACAAAATCGTATATTAATATTACATAGTCATACAGTACAATATTCACAAAGAAAGCTTGCTTCATTTAGAAATCGAATATTGTGTTATCGTATAGGTGCCATTGCAGACTTTTTAACATCTTGCTCTTTAGAATCTGCAAAATTTTTTTGGCCGGAAGCAATAGAAAAAAATAACTTTCAAATAATGCATAATGCGATTCCTTTTGATAAATGTAAATTTTCAGAGAATATGAGGAAGATGTATAGGGGGCGTTTTTCTTTGGAATCAGATAAAATTGTGCTGGGATATGTTGCAAGGTTTGATGATGGTAAAAATCAGGAATACTTAGTTGAGATTTTAAATGAATTATGTAAACAAAGTGAAAAGTATGTTTTGATGCTCGTTGGAGACGGAAAAAATTTTCAAAAAGTAAAACGCACAGTTGATGAATTCCATTTAAACTCAAAGGTGATTTTTACTGGAACTGTTCCAGGGGCCGAAGTTAAAAATTATCTGTCCAGCATGGATATATTTTTATTTCCATCCACAAATGAAGGACTTGGACAAGCAGTAATAGAAGCACAGGGAAATGGATTGCCATGTATTGTATCAACCGGGATTCCGTTAGAAGCAAAAATAAGCAGAGAATTTCAATTCGTTATGCTGATGAAAGAAGATGGAACGCCTAATTATGAAGAGTGGATAAAAAATATATATTCAATGAATTTAAATCGGCAGAATATCAATTTTTTTAATAGCGGTTATGAGATAGGCAATGAAGCGGAAAAAATTGCTGAATGGTATAAAAGTATAATCGGATAGAAATTGCAGGATAGCTGAAGAGCGGATCAGCGAAATAGAAAATAATTTATAAGGAATGTATCATTGTGTATGAGGCTAAAAGTATCGTTATTTCTGCTGGAATTATTAATAGTATTTCAATATGTAAATCTTTTAGGTGACCTGTTTCCGAGTTATATACAAATAGGTCTATTTTTTTTATGGATATTGTCAGTTGCTGGTAATAAAAAAATTATAGTAAAGATAATTAAGTTAAATTATCTAAGTCTGCTAATTTTTGTAGTAGTTTTTCTTCGCTGCATTATTGCAGAAAAGCTTGATATGACTTATTTTAGTCCAATGCAGGCCGTGATAGCAAGATATCAATTTTTTGCGTATCCGTGTATATTTATCTATGTTTCTGCACTTGAAAAAAGGGATAAAAGAAAGATTTTTAACGTGTCTTTGATATCTGTTTTAATAACAGTAATTGTATCATTTTATTATATATTTTTTATTGATCCTCAAGCAATAAGAAATACACAAGGAGTTTCTTATTGGGGAGTAGGCGACTTTCAATTAATGTATGCTATGGCAATGCTTATGGGTCCGCTGGCTGCAGTAATTAAGAAAAGAAAAAAAGAAAAGGGGAAATGCTGGTATTTAATGCTTGCATTTATCTTATTTGGTTTATGTCTGCTGCTATGTAATTTGGTTACAACTGTTGTTATTGCAGCTATTTCAATTACGATTTCTTTTGCAGTTTCAATAAAAACGAAATTAAAATATATTTTTGGCGGCGGTATTATTACATTAGTAATTTTATTGAGACAAACATGGGGAAAACTTTTATATAAAATAGCAGATAGTGGAACCTTTTATTGGAGTACAAGTAACAAAATAAGAGCAATTGCAAATGTCATAGTAGGCGATTTTTCTTATATAGATACATTAAGTTTAAGAGTTACGCTTATAAAACAGTCACTTCAATCTTTTAAAGCGAACCCGTTATTTGGCATTAATTTTAGAACACACGATGCAGGTATTATTGGAGGGCATAGCCAGTGGCCGGATGACTTGGGGAGATATGGAATATTTGGGAATGCATTCATTATAGTAAACTATATTATGATTGCGAAATATACGATTCGTTGTAATTCAAACAAAGAGGTAAGAAATCTCATGCTCTCAGTTTGGATAACATTTTTTATACTAGGCTTTTTAAATCCATGTTTATCGGGGGCAATATTAATGGTTATGTTTGTTGTGGTACCGACATTTGATGCTTTATAGTGAGGTGAAAACATTATATGAATGTACTTATTATCAATCAAAATAAAAGTGATAATATAGGCGATAAGTTATTAAGCAAAATGCTTTGTGAGAGATTAAATAATTTAGGAGTTCAAACCAAAGAATTAGGATTTGCCCAGACAACAGAACAAAATGTAACATATGAGAAAGCGAATAATACCAGACATTTTTTAAATTCTGTCAAAAAAAAATGTCCGGTACTTATAAAGTATCTGCTGAACTTCGGACCTAAGCTAAGAGAACAGCAAAAAAAAGTAAAAATGACGGAATATCAAGCAATAGTTATCGGAGGAGGACAATTGATAAAACATAAAAGCGTTTTTCTTTATTGCTTAATATATTGGGCGCGGATAGCAAAAAAGTATTCTGTTCCATTTGCTTTTTATGGTATTGGTATAGATAATAACCTTACAATTGCTGAAAAAAAGTTATATAAATGGGTGTTCAGTAAGGCATTTTTTGTTAATTGCAGAGATACGGATAGTGCGGAGATGGTAAAAAGCTTTTTGGGAGCAGAAGCACAAGTTTCTCCCGATATAGCATTTGCTTATTGTCCCACACAGACTACTGCCTGCAATGAAAAAAAGAAAATAGATTATTTAGTCATGCCCTATAGTTATACGACAGCTCAAAGCGCATTTGGGTTATCTCTTTTAAAAATTCAATATTATGACGGGATTTTTAAGGAAATGAATATAAAGAAAGAAACAAGAATTGTATTGGCAGCGACTACTTCATCGGATGCAGGAGAGTGTATACAATTTAAAGAGTATCTCTCCACAAAAAATGTTGATGCAGTCATAAATATAACATCAACTGCGGAGGAATTATCCAATCTTTTTTCTGATTCCGAAGTTATAATTACCGGCCGTATGCATGCAATGATAATTGCAATGCTCTGTGGTTGTAAAATAATACCAATTAGAGTGTCTGAGAAAATTAATACTTTTGAAAAGGAGTATCTTTTATCTTCAAAAAGGACAATTTCTAATATTAAGGAGAATGCGATAAAAGGCGTAGATACACTAGTTAAAAGTTTAAAGCAGTTTCAATAAGATATAAAAATAGAGTTTAGTTATTAGGAGCCAAGGGAGTATTTTTTTATACTTTTAATGTCCACAATTAAAGGATTCCATTTATGGATTTTTATTTGTAGGGCATTTTTTTATTGTAATTTTTAAACAATAGCTGTGTGATAAAGGTAAGCTTATAAGAGGAGACAAATTATGGTAAGTATTATAATTCCGCTTTATAATGCGGAAAAATTTATTAAAACAACAGTGGATTCTTGTTGTACTCAAACATATCAAGATATAGAGATTTATGTTATAGATGATTGTTCAACAGATTCTTCCATTGAAATTGTTAAGAAATTGCAGAGACAAGATTCCCGAATAAAGATTTTAAAAAATGAAAAAAATTTAGGCGTAATAAAAACCTCAAATGTTGGGCTGCAGGCATGCTCCGGGAAATATGCAATGGTTCTAGGCAATGATGACGTTTTGGAACCAGAACATATTGAATGTATGGTAAAAATTATGGAACAGGATGATTATAGCTTTTTGTATTGTTCAAGTATTTATATTAATGAGGCTGGAGAAAAAATAGGTCAGTCTGATACAAAAGATATTTCTCAAAATCTGCAGCTGCTGCTGCGTAGAAATGTAGTTAATGCATGTGGTTTATTGATGAATGTGAATAAACTGAGAGAAGTGGGATGGTATCCAGAATATTTAGGGTTTCGTAATTATGGAGAGTGGTATCTTTGGATAAAGTTATGCAATGTAGGAAAAGTTGGATATGTTCCTCAAATTAAATCAAATTATAGAATACATTCTAATAATTTAACAAAAACCCTGGATAGAAGAGAAAATTTAAAGAATGTTAAGCGTTATAATTTGGCGTGCATGAAATTAGCGGCCAATACAATAAAGTTAAATATTGGGAAGAAGGTTATGGAACAAATATATAGGTTTTGGTATACGATTAAAATGAATATACGTTTTTGTCTGACGCTAAAATAAATTTTTTTGATTTTAATGGGAGTAAACTTGTATTGAAGAAGTTAAGGTTATTTATAGACAATTTTATTATTTATGGATTCGGAGGAATTATCAGTAAAGTTATTCCGTTACTAATGGTGCCGATAGTTACCAGGTTAGTATCAGATACAGGATATTATGGATTAAGCGATCTATCAGCAACAATAGTAAGTTTTGGCAGTTCGATTGCAGTTATGGGAATGTATGATGCACTATTCAGACTTTTTTTCGAAGAGGACTCTCTGGCATATCAAAAAAGTCTTTGCTCAACTGCTTTTATATTTACAGTAATAACTTCAATTATTATTTGTATGGTAATGCTTTTGGAAAAAGAAAAAATCTCAAATCTATTTTATGGGAATTCGGAATATTCCTATTTAATATATATTTGTGCAATCACAACATTGGTTAGTTCTACAAATAATATAGTTGCAGCACCGACAAGAGTACAAAATAAAAGGGCTATTTATTTGCTGGCAAACTGTATATCTCCAATACTTTCCTATAGCATATCAATTCCATTACTGTTAAAGGGGTATTTTATTACTGCATTACCACTGGCCACAGCTGTTTCAAGCCTGCTTATAGAAATATCATTTTATGTAATGAATCGTAAATGGTTTTCGTTTAAACGATTCGATTATCAGCTTTTAAGACAACTGCTGATGATTGGTTTACCTCTTGTTCCTAATATTTTAATTTATTGGATATTTAATTCCAGCGATAAAATAATGATAACAAACCTAATAGGTATAGATGCTGCTGGAATTTATGCAGTAAGTTCTAAAATGGGACATATGAGCCAGCTGATTTATACAGCCTTTGCTGGCGGATGGCAGTATTTTGCTTTTTCTACTATGAAAGAAAAAAAACAAGTTGAAAATAATTCAAAAGTATTTGAGGGATTGGGAGGTGTTTCTTTTGCAGCAATCATTTTATTCAGTGCATTTAGTTACTATTTCTTCAAGTTATTGTTTTCATCAGAGTATTTATTAGGTTATAAGGCAGCCTCATACTTGTTTGCTGCTCCGCTTTTACAAATGCTTTATCAAGTATCTGTAAGTCAGTTTATGATAATAAAAAAAACATGGCCGAATATGATAATTTTATCATTTGGGGCCGTAGTTAATATTGCATTAAATCTTTTATTAATTCCCAGAATTGGAATAGAAGGTGCAGCAATTGCTACACTGGCAGGGTATTTAGTGTCAGATATTATTTGTGCGGTCGTTTTAATCAAGATGAAGCTGATGGTTATTAGGCGTAAATTTTTAATTGCATGTTTGATAACAATGATATATATGATTGCCTGGAAATTTTATTTTGCAGACATGATTTATCTTGGAATCATAGCTTCTATGTTTGCTGTGGCTGGAATTTTTTATCTCTATAAGGACGACCTATTAGTTGTCAAAAGGATGTTAATTGAGTAGAAGGATACAGATAAAAATATATTTGATAAGAAGGAATATTATGGGAGGAATTGTATTATGAAAATACCTTTTGCTAGTTTTTTGCCAATGGAGAAAGAGCTTGCTTATGATATAAGTAGTGCATTTGAAAGAGTTTATACAAGAAGCTGTTATATTAATGGTATGGAAGATAAAAATTTTGAAGCAGCATTTGCAAAATATTGTGAGACTAATTATTGTGTAGGTGTTGGAAATGGTCTTGATGCACTAATGCTGATTCTTAAGGCATTGGGAGTTGGGAAAGGAGATGAAGTAATTGTTCCGTCTAATACCTATATAGCTACAGCATTAGCGGTAACCTATGTAGGTGCTGTTCCAATATTTGTTGAACCGGATATAAGAACGTTTAATATAAATCCATTATTAATTGAAGAGAAAATAACGAATAAAACGAAAGCAATTATTCCGGTTCATCTTTATGGGCAGCCGTGCGAAATGGAACCAATAATGAAAATTGCCAGGGAACATAGGCTTTATGTTGTAGAAGACTGTGCACAGGCACACGGAGCCAGGTACAAAGGAAAGAAAATCGGAAGCTTTGGAAATGCTGCAGGATTCAGTTTTTATCCGGGAAAAAATTTGGGGGCTCTTGGGGATGCAGGAGCGGTTGTAACAAATGATAAGGAACTTGCAGATAAAATTAGGGCTTTAGGCAATTATGGATCGGATTACAAATATCATCATATATATAAAGGAAATAATTCGCGGCTTGATGAATTGCAGGCCGCATTTTTAATGGCTAAGTTACCTCATCTTGATCGGATGAATAGCGAGCGCAGGAAAATAGCAGATCGTTATTTAAATGAAATTAAGAATTCACAAATTTTGCTGCCATATGTTATTCCGGAAGTGGAACCAGTGTGGCATGTTTTTAGTATTTGCTGCAAAAAGAGGGAGGATCTTGAAAAGTATTTGGCGAATTACGGTATTGGTACGAATAAACATTATCCAATACCTATCCATCTTCAGAAATGTTATCAAGATTTAAATCTTGCGAAAAACGAATTACCTGTTGCAGAAAATATTAGTGCTACACAGCTTAGTATTCCTATTTATTATGGAATGAAAGAAAATGAAGTTTCTTATGTCATTGATGCTTTAAATAAATATTAATGGAGAATAGTTATGTACTTGAGAAAGTTCGAACAAAAAGATGCTGTATATATGCTTGAATGGATGCATGATAAAGAAGTGACTAAGGATCTGGCTGCGGATTTTGAAAAGAAGCAATTAAAAGATGCTGAAGAGTTTATAATTTCCAACAGACAAGAGTTGAAAAATCTGCATTTAGCGATTGTATCCGATACAGACGAATACATGGGAACTGTCAGCTTGAAAAATATTGATAAATATGCACAAAATGCTGAGTTTGCAATTATTGTTCGTAAACGTGCAATGGGAAAAGGTTATGCGCGGTATGCTATGATGGAGATTCTTAGAATCGCTTTTGAAGAATTAGAGTTGAATTGCGTTTATTGGTGCGTGTCAAAAAAGAATAAACGGGCACTTAAGTTTTATGAAAAACACGGTTTTCATGAAGCCTTAGATATAGCAGATAGAATTAAAAAAAGGTATGAAGAAATAACAGATCTAAAATGGTATTCTGTCTTAAGTGGGGATGATTACCAAAATAAAATGCTTGAGCGAAAAATGATAGCCGGATGTAAAATTATCAGCATTAAAACAATACCAACTGTAGATGCAGGCGAATTGTCTTATTTTGAAGCGATTCAAGATATACCATTTAATATAAAGAGAGTTTATTATATATCAAAAGTTCCAGAGGGAGTCCGAAGAGGATACCATGCTCATAAAAAACTGAAACAACTGCTTTTTTGCCCATATGGAAAAATTCAGTTAATACTTGATGATGGCAATAGGAAAGAAGAGATTATTTTAAGTGATCCGTCTATAGGGATTTTAATAGAACAACCCATATGGAGAGAGATGCTGTGGCTAGAGAAGGATTCAGTCCTTTGTGTCACAGCATCTGATTTTTATGATGAATCTGACTATATACGTGATTATCAGGAATTTCTTAAATTTAGATACTGTATAAAGAAATAAATTGTGAAGGTAAGAGCAAGATGTTATTTTCATCATTATCATTTTTATTTTTCTTTTTTCCTCTCGTATTGATACTATATTACCTGGTTATTTATTGTATAGGACGTACTGCTGGCAATTTGATTTTGTTTTGTTCCAGCATATTTTTTTATGCATGGGGAGAACCTCAAAATGTTTTAATTCTCTTAGCTTCTATTTGTTTTAATTATAGCATTGTTAAATGTATTGAAAGAGGAGAAAGGTTCAAGAAAATATATTTAATCTTTTCTATTACAGTGAATTTAGCAGTGCTTTTTATTTTTAAATATTTGAATTTCACTCTAAATAATTTAAAAGTGTTGGGATTTAATGAAAATATACAGATGAAAGAGATTGTTATGCCGATAGGAATTTCATTTTATACATTTCAGGCATTATCCTATTTGATAGATGTATATAGAGGCAGAGTGAAATCCCAAAATACTTTATTAGGCGTAGGATTGTATATTGCCTTTTTTCCGCAATTGGTTGCAGGGCCGATAGTTCAATATCAAACAATTGAAGAACAGATTACAAATCGAAAAGAAAATTGGGATAAAGTTTGCCAAGGAGTTTCAAGATTTGTAATTGGTCTGTCAAAAAAAGTTATTTTAGCTAATAGCTTTGCTATAGTTGCAGACGAGTGTTTTGAAAATGTCGGGGGGGGTATTTATCCCTGGCATGGATCGGAATTATATTTTACTCTTTACAAATATATTATGATTTTTCAGGATATTCTGATATGGCCGTTGGATTGGGGAAGCTATTCGGCTTTGAATTTTTAGAGAACTTTCATTATCCTTATTTTGCAGCGAGTGTCACTGATTTTTGGCGCAGGTGGCATATTTCATTAGGAACTTTTTTTAGAGAATATGTATATATTCCTTTGGGAGGAAGTAAAAGAGGGAAGCGGAAGACAGTTAGAAATCTTTTTATCGTATGGGTTTTGACGGGCTTGTGGCATGGAGCAAATTGGACATTTATTTTGTGGGGTGTTATTCATTTTCTTGCAATAGTACTTGAAAAGTTATTGATAAGAAAACAAAAAAATGCTTTCATAGGGCGCTTATATATGCTTGGAGTTGTTATAGCCGGCTGGGTATTTTTTAGAAGCGATTCGGTTGAAATGGCAATAAAATATATAAAAATTATGATGGGAATTGGTGTAAATGGGTATATGAACGTCCGCAGTATTGTGTTATTAAAAGAAAATTTTATTTTTTTGATAGTGGGTATTCTGGGAACAATCCCTGTTATGTCCGTGATAAAGAAAAAAATTGGAAATACTATTATTTATGAAATTCTCGAACAATTATCGGTTCCTATACTCTTTTATTTTTGCTGCTGTTATTTAATAAAAAGCACATACAATCCATTTATTTATTTTAATTTTTGAGGTTCTTTATGAGAAAAATTATAAAATATATATCCATAAATACCGTTTTTTTTATTATTTGTTATAACATATTTTTGAATAGAATAAGCATATTGAAGCTTTATAGAGAATCATGGAGGGTAATTTCAAATGAAAAGGTACTGACTAAAGAGCAGACATATCATTTTGAGAAAAGTCTTAAAGAAGTTTTTCAGACGGATGATAAATGGATTAATAGCTTTGGATTAATACAAAAGGTGCTATTAAAAAGAGATTTATTAGATGTAGTAAGTGATAAAAATGGGAGATTGTATTTTAAGGACAGCCCGGCTTATGCGGCTGTGGATAATGTGTCTGATAATATTGAGACTTTATATCAATATACAAAAGGGCTGGATATTCCATTTCTTTTTGTACAATGTCCTTATAAAAGCTATGCAGATGTAGAGGATCTGCAAGGATATGGGATAGATAAAACGAAGGAAAATGAGGCGCTTTTAGTTGAAAAGTTAAATGAAAGAGGAGTTCCTGTCTGTGATTTACGAGTATATTTTACGGATGAAGCTTATTATAAGACAGATCACCATTGGACTTGTGAAGCTGCTTTTCAAGCGAATAGTATAGTGATGAAATATTTATATGAAAAATTTGAAGTTTCATTTAAAGAGTATGATATGGAAAAGTTCCAGGATATAGATCAATATAAACTGATAGATTATGAATCTTCATTTTTAGGGAGCGTTGGGATTAGGGTGGGGGAGCATTACTCTAAAAAGGAGAATTTTTCTATTATTATGCCTGCATTCTCTACAGATTTTAATTATGAACATTTAATAAATGGAAAAAGAACAGGATATTTTTCGGGTGATTTTTATGAGTGTTTTATTGATGAAAAGCGGTTGCTTGATAAAAATTATAAAAATAAATATATGGTTTTTTTAAGAGGAGGATATGTTGAGAATATTATAAAAAATAATGAAAGTAATAATGAGTTAAAAGCATTATTTATTTCGCATTCATATGGCAGGCCGATGTCACAGTATATGAGCTTATATTTTAAAGAAATTCGATATTTAGATCCATCTCCAGGCAGGTATAACAGTAGTTATATAGAGTATATTCAAAGTTATGAACCAGACGTTGTAGTGCTTATGTATAATGGAGAAATATCATTATAAATAAAAGGTTTTATAGCTAATGATTTTTATAAAATATGAAATTATAATAAGGAGTTTGCTATGCTTTTTAATTCTTTCGCTTATATTCTTTTTTTACCAGTAGTATTTATTATATATTGGATATTACCCCATAAATATCGTTGGGGATTACTTCTTATCGCAAGCTATTATTTTTATATGAGCTGGAATCCTCAATATATAATTTTGATTTTTGGAACAACAGCTATTTCTTATTTTGCAGCGCTGGAAATAGAAAAAGCAGAGGTTAGGGGGGGGGTAATAAACGTACATTTTTAATTGCAGCATCTGTTTTCTGTTTAGGAATTCTTTTCCTTTTTAAATATTTCAATTTTTTTATAAGCAGTATATTTGAAGGTCTGAAAATATTTTCAATAGAATTGAGCCCGGTTACATTAAACCTGATTTTACCTGTAGGAATTTCATTTTATACATTTCAAACATTAAGTTACGTTATAGATGTTTACCGTGGGGATATTAAAGCAGAGCATCATTTTGGATATTATGCAGCTTTTATCTCTTTTTTTCCACAATTGGTTGCTGGTCCTATTGAAAGAGCAGAGAATTTATTGCCTCAAATCAAAAGTGCAAAGAAATTTAATGGGACAGTGGCTATAGAAGGATTAAAAATAATGCTTTGGGGATATTTTAAAAAAATTGTTGTAGCAGATACTTTAGCTCTATATGTAAATCAAGTCTATGGAGAATTGAGAAGGTATGATGGATTAGCATTAATAGTTACTATTTTTTTCTTTAGTTTACAAATTTATTGTGATTTTTCCGGGTATTCAAGTATTGCTATTGGAACAGCAAAACTTATGGGAGTCGATTTGATGACAAATTTTTCAGCACCATATTTTTCGAGTTCGATTCGGGAATTTTGGAAGAGATGGCATATCTCCCTGTCCACCTGGTTTAGAGATTATGTCTATATTCCGTTAGGGGGAAATAGATGTTCTGCTTTAAAACAAAATAGAAATCTTCTTATTACGTTTCTTGTCAGCGGCATGTGGCATGGTGCAGATTTGACGTTCTTAATATGGGGAGGGCTCCATGGATGTGCACAAATTATTGAAAATATATTTTATAAATCAATAAAGAAAATAAAACAGTGGAGAATAGGGAGATATTTATCATGGCTTGTAGTATTTGGCTTTTGTAATGTGACATGGGTATTTTTTCGGGCTGATAATTTAGATGATGCAGTATACGTGCTGACTAATATTTTAAATGGAATTACTATGCCGGCAGCATATATACAAAAAGGCTATATGGCACTGGATATAAACGGTTTTAGGTTATTCTATCTAGGCATGCTCATTTTGATTCTCGCAGCAATAGATTTTGTTACATATAAAAAAAGGACATTGAAGTTGGCTTGTATGAAGAATAAGGGAATTGAATGGGGAGTTTATATTATATTAGGTGTATTTATTGTTTTGTTTGCACAGAAAGGAGTAGCAGCTGAATTTGTATATTTTCAGTTTTAATAAATATGAGAAAATTTATTTTTAAAATATTGCTTTATGTTTTTTGTGTTAGTTTTTTGATAATAGGAATAAATGAATGGTATAAAGGAAGGGATTTAGATAAAGATTATACAAAAAAATTTGAAACGTTACCCAGTAATATTCAAGTGTGTAATTTTGGTTCCAGCCATGGACTTTATGGATTTTGTTATGAAGACTATGAGAAACAATATGTATGTTTCAATTTTGGGCTTGAATCACAAATGCTGTCATATGATTTAAGAATCCTTGAAAATTATAAAGATAACATTCAAGAGGGAGCCATTGTATTTATTCCGGTTTCTTACTTTTCATTATTTGGCCAGAAAGAGGAAGAGGCGCAGGATTTTGGATCAAAAAATAAAAGGTATTATAAAATTTTGCCGCCGGAGTTAATCAAAAACTATGAATTAGACACAGATATATATGTAAGATATTTTCCGGTTACTTCTGCTTATGAAGAGGTTTTTCAAGCGATTGTCAAAAAGGCAGATCATAGCGAATGGGAAGGAAAGGCATCTGATATTGATTTGGAGAAAAATGTATCTGCTTCATCAGAGAGACATATTATTACAAACAAATTTGATGAATATGGAAATAGAATTATTAATCAAGAAGAGATAGATGCGTTAGTCCAAATCATTAAGGAATGCAAAGCGCTTGGGACTAGGCCGATTTTATTAATAACTCCGTTTTTATCAGAATACTTAGAAGCAGTAGAGATGAGAGACACTGATTTTTATCAGAACTTTTATCAAGTAATAGATGAAATTGTCAATAGTACAGAGGTGGAGTTTTATGATTATTCTTCTGACAAACGTTTCAAAGATAATTATGATTTATTTATGAATGGAGATCATTTAAATGAAGAGGGGGCAAAAAAATTTGTTGATGTTCTGATGAAGGAGGTTTTTATTAAAGAGAATTAAACAGCTGCAATAGCTATATTTGAGAAGTGCAAAGCATACTGCGTTTTCTGTACAGAGACATATATTTTAAAGGAAGGCACAGGTTTATCTTCGCTTTTTTGGGTCTCTGTAGGAATAATCACTGTTTCATATTGTATAAATTAATCCAGTTTAACAAAGGCAGAGGTTCACTTTGCCTTTGTGTCTGGAAATATCATTTTCATAAACTTCAATTAGCGGCTGCTTCTCATAGCCGTTGCTCACCATACTAAAAGTTCAGCAAAATCATAAACACATCCAACATTCCTTCTCGACAACTCCCCCCACTTTTTGCTATAGTAAGAACAACAGAAATACACCAGAAAAGGACAATCCAAAGCACATGAAAGCAGTCAATCTCTTCGCAGGAACAGGAACACTTACAAGAGCATTTCAAAATCAGGGAGTCGAGGTAATCTGGGCCCAGGGAGAATCCGAGGATGAGGCCCAGATCCACCGCTGCAATTTTCCAGACATTCCTTTTTATCTGGGAGAGCTAAGCCATGCCGCAGACAAAATCCCAAGCCATGACATACTCCTGGCATCTTTGAGTTGCGGCCCTTTTTCGATTTCGGTAAATCGAGCTTATCAAGATAAAAGCAGGGAGCAGCTTTACTTTGTAGACAGCCTCCTATCAAAACATCAGCCCCGGGCTGTCTGCTTTATGTTTCCGGCGTTTCAGATGCTGGCGCATAACAATGAGATTCTGGAGCTGGTAAAGCAGAATAATTATCAATACAGCTATCGCATTTTAGAAAAAGGAAGAGACGGAGGTGTGCCTGTACAGGGAAAGAAAGGATATCTCATAGGCATACGGGAGGGTGCGAGCAGCTATGAATTTGAATTTCCAGAGCCCTGCCATTCTGTGAGGACAATAGAAGAATTGTGGAGAGCAGAGGAACAGAAAGACGTCTATTACAGAATTCCCCGGCGCTATGAAGAGCTGCTTGCACAGCAGGAATTAAAACGGGGAAAAATTTATAAGATAGTATCTCATAGAACAGAACAGGGGCCCCAGTTTGAATTAAGAGAATGTACGGTCTGTCCGGCGTTGACGCCCCGAAGCTATCGAGAAACTTTTGTGAGAGATTCCCGTGGAGTCCGCAATCTTACGGAAAAAGAATATCTGCTGCTTTCGGGAGACAAGGAAACCATGTTTCCGGACAAAATGTCCCGCTCCCACATCTTAAAGGCGCTGAATAAAGCGGGCATCTATGCAGTGGAAAAGAGGCTTGCCCCACAGCTTCTGGAAACGCTCCGAAAGAAGCCAGAGGAAATGCAGGAGGACAAACCGGAGAATTCCCTACAGAGAAAGCTGGCTGCGCATCTGCTGCAGCCCTTTGAAAGGTTCCTCTATGAGAAAAAAACAGGTCTTTTGTGTATGCCCTCTGGTCTTGGCAAGTCAGAAGTCTTAAGCCTTCTGGTTCAAGGAATGAGGACAGAGACAAAAGGCGCATGGAAGATCATTATTTTGTCGGCCTACGCCGGAAGCGGCCGCCAGATAAGAGAAAGACTTGCGTCAAAGCAGATACAGGCATGTCTTGCGGAATCGGTACAGGAGATTTACCGCTTTCTTTTCAACGAAGAGCAGGTTTTCATTACTTCCTATATAAGATGGTCAAATTTTGTAAAGGAAATTCATCCAAAAGACTTCCGCGCCAATCTGATTTTGATTGGAATGGATGTGGAAGACGGCTGGAAGCAATTGAAGGAAACGAGGAAATACCTGCCCCAAATCATTTATGCAGGCATTACATCCGTTGAAAATTCCGGGGCAGAGGAGATATTCGGCCCTGTCCGCTATTCCTATACCTTAGCCCAGGCCATTCGGGAGCGGCAGCTTCTTCCTGTTTCTATAGAAGGAGAAGTGTGGGAGCAGGAAGAAGAAAAAGAGCAAAAAGCATCGGTTCCCGGAATCCGGGAGAATGCCCTGGCAGACTGGCTTTGGAAGGATTTGGCCTTATATCGCGGAAAAACCGTGATCATAGCAGAATCTGTGAAGCAGGCGGAGGAACTGTATCAGGAGCTTACCAGGCGCAGCCGCGGTCAGGAGGCTGAAAGCCAGACGTATCTTTGCCACTCCCTTCAGGCTTCAAGGGAACGGGAAAAGCACTTAGATGGATTCCATACTTCCGCCTCCGGCCGGCTGATTACGGTCAATATGTGGCGTATGCTTTTGGAGCCGGACATTCGCCAAATCTATGTTTTGGGAAAGCAGGAAGGGAACAGCCTGCACTTTATCCTCAGTCTGGCAGCAAAAAAATTCCCGGGAAAGAATTACGGGCGTCTTGTGCTGCTGGAACAAAATCTGCGCGAGGAAGCCAGGACGCTTCTTGAGCTGGAAGAGGAAGCCGGAGAATTGCAGGTTTTTTGCAGCTGCATTCTGGAAGAACAATATGAGAAGGCAAAAGAAAGCTTTCAAAAGCTGTCTATCCAGGCAAAGCAGCTTGCAGGGCAGATAAAAAAAGAGCTGGAGGCTTTGTCGGGCTTAAGGGAGCAGAAGACAGCCCTTTCCGGAAAAAGCCTGGCACGGCTCTGGCTGCTGCTGTCAAAGGCGGCCAGTCCCTTTGAGGGGCTTAAAAAGTATACGCTGGCAGAAGCAGCAGAAAAGGAGCCGGCAAATGAAGCAGACGCAGAAGAAGCATTCCAGGAGGAAAGCAGCATTCCAGTAGGAAAAGAAGAGAAGCTGTACAAAAGCTCTGCGGAGAAAGGACAGGTTCTGGAGCAGGCGTTTCTCTCCCTGTTGAGTCATCTCTTTACCTGGGAGGCGGCAGATGCGCCCAGGGAAGCTTCGGCGGACTTGGAATACATACAGAAAAAGCCAGGCGGAATCCAGAACGGCCGTGATCTGGATCTTGTTTATTCCGATGAGACCGGGCAGAAAAGACGCTGCTATTTCGAATGTAAATCAGTGGAATCAAGAGCGCTTAGGGAAGGGGATATTGTGTCGAAAATCCTGGAGGCTCAAAGATCTGCCAAGGAAGAAATTGAGCATTGGGTTCTGATTGCTCCCAATTGCCGTCTGGACAGCTATTCCGTGGAGTTATTTGAGGAGGCGCATAAGCACAGGTTTTATCCGCCCATCAAAGATATCCAGGTCTGGAATTCAGAAAACCAGATTCAGGAATTGATGGGGTTAGAGCCTGAGCTTTACGAAAGATTTTTCGGAAAAGCGGCCAGGCCTAAGGAGGATCCGGCTGGCTGGAGCGAGGATAAAAAGTGGAGAATCATTCAAAAATGGAAAAGGAAGCTGATGCCGGTTTTGATGCTGCCCAAGGGATTGACCAGCTATCCCTTTGAGCCGGAGCGGCTGATGTTTGATCTCCAGAACGATCCGGCCATACGCAGGCAGTATGAAGAACTCTTCCTGCGCAGGACAAAATTGAAGTTTTATGAGGAAAACGGAACGCTGTCGCAAGAGTATCTGGAGGAAGATATGCTTCGCTGGCTGAAAGGCGGGGGGCCTCGGGTAAGAGCTGTTCTTGGAGAATTCGGAGACGGTAAGACCTTCTTTTTGTATTGCCTGTGCAGAAGGCTTCTGGAGGAATTCGTGAAGAATCCCCAGGAGAATTATCTGCCTGTATGCATTTCACTGAAAGGCCTGGAGCGCACGAAGGATCCGAAGGCCTTTATAGAGCAGCGGATGAAAGAGCTTTCCTGTGACTATGCGGATTTTCTGGAATTAAAGGAGAAGTTTCATGTGCTGATATGCCTGGACGGGTTTGACGAGATCTCTTCTGTGATTGACCGAAAAACCGTTTCCCAAAATATCCGCCTTTTGAACGAATGCATAGAGTTTATGACAGAAGCAAAAGTGCTCATTACATCGCGTACACAGTGTTTTGAACAGAACGATGTGAAGCAGTGGCTGGATGAACGCGTGGGCGGCCTGGAGGCCCTCAGCCTGGCCCCGGTAGAGGCAGAGGACAGGGAAGAATTTCTGATGTCCGGAATTTCGGAGGAAAAAAGAATCGAAAGGCAGGAGCAGCTTTTGGTGGATAAAAAGCTCTTCGGGCTGATGGGAAAGCCCTTCTTCCTGGATATGATGGGACAGCTGCTGGCGTCCGGGGAGTGGAGTATCCGTTCCAGTGTTTCTATCTATGACCACTACATCCGGGAATGTCTGAACCGGAAGTTTGACAGAAGCTTTTTATATAAAGAGGAAATTCTTTTAAATAAAAAAGAGACCGTGGATCGGATTTGTGAAGCGCTTTCGGCCATGGCGTATGCCCTCTGGCAGAACGGGCAGGAAACCCTCTCTGTGAGAGAATTCGAAACTTATCTCGGAAGGTCTGCGGCGGAGGTGCTGTGGAAGGAAAAGAATCCGGATGAAAATGAGAGGGAAGACGCCGATCACCGTTTTTCCATGCGGACGCTGTTTCAATATGCAGGAGACAGCAGAGTGAAGTTTTCCCACCGCTCCATCCAGGAATATTTTGTGGCAGTGTATCTGCAGCAGGTATTGCAGAGGGATTCCGGGGACTTTGAAGCTTTGTTCAAAGAATGCTATTTTAACGATGAGATTTTAAGATTTTTATCGGAGCTTATCACAGAGGATAGGACGAGGTTTGAAGAAGTACGGCAGAAGCTGATACGTATGGCGGAGGATGTGGGCAGTGAGAGAGGCCAGGCAGTCCGGGGCAAAAGCCTGGCGGGGAAAATCATGCAGATGTTCTATTTTATAGACAAAAGAATTCCGAAGGCAGACTGGCAGGAAAAGAATTTAAGCGGTGTTGACATTCCGGGCGCAGATCTTTCCGGCCAGAGCTTAAGAGGTTCCTGGTTTCACAATGCCAACCTGAATAATGTGTGCCTTAATGACAGCGACTGCTCCTATTGTGATATGACGGGCGCCCGTCTGGAAGAGACCTGCCCGATCTGCGCCATTCGGTATGAGAAGGGCGAGCTGCACTGCCTGTACCGGGACGGCAGCATGCGCAGATGGGAGGTAAGGCAGCAGGAGGAGATTTCCCACCTGTTCCCGGTGCCCCTTTTGGAAAATGCGTTTTTCGGGGAACAGGGTGAGATTTTTACACAGAGCGGCAGTATGCTGAAAGTGATTGAGGTGCAGAACGGCGAGGCCTTTGTCCGGCAGGAATACAAAAAGCAGAGAGAGCGCAGCCTGCTTTGTGTCAAAGGGCAGCTGGCCCTTGTCAAGGACAGGCACAAAGAGCATACCAGCATTCTTCTTATTCATATGGAGGACTACCGTATTGTGAAAGAATGGAGCGTAAAGGAGGAGGGGAGCGGAACCTTAACCGGAGATAAGCTTGCGGTTATCAGTGACGGGAGAGGAAGGATAGAGCTGTTTTCAGCAGAAACATGTGAGGATGTGGGAGTATTTGCATTGGAATTGCCGGGAAATCTTATTACGCTTGACGCTTTGGCGCAGGGGGACGGCGTGGAGCTTGCGGCAGGCTGCAGTTCCGGGGAAATTTTTGTATACAGATACCGTCAGGGCGCCGCAAGCCTTCTGGCACAGGGACGGCAGCAGGGGCTTAAATACACGGCGCTCTGCGAGAACCAAAGCCTGGCGGCCGTGGACGGGGAAGGAGCGGTTCATCTGATGCACTGGGAGGAAGGAAGCAGGCAGCTGCGCCGGGAGCCGGCTGAAACTATGAAGCTTGGAATATACTGCAGGAATATAAAAACACATGGGTTAATTCCGGAAACCGTGGAAAAACGGCTGAGAGAGCGGGCGTGAGAGGGAACGGAAGCTGTGAGATTTATCTTCCGTGAACAAGGGGCGCTGCTAAGTAAGAGCGCCCCTTGTTTATACCTGGTTATTCATTTGCCGACGATTAAAATTAAAGCATGGATGCCCGCAGTTCTTCATTGCTCTTTGCGCTTAAATAAGCCGGCGCTATATCAAATACGGTCTTACACCCATGAGCGCCTTCCGCTGACAGGCGGTAAGCTGCCCTTGCATAAGCGACAATCACGCTGGAAGTAAATTCCGGATTGGAGTCCAGCTTTAAGCTGTACTCAATTAAGTGATGGTTTTCCTTCTCCCAGCCTGTGGCGCCGCTTCGCAGGACAAAGCCTCCGTGGGGAATGCGGCTGTGATCCCGCTTCATTTCTTCCTCGCTGATAAAATGCACGGTCGTGTCGTAATCTGCAAAGTAGTTGGGCATGGTTTTGATTTCTTCTTCTATCTTCGCCGGATCCGCTCCCTCATGCAGCACTACAAAGCACTCTCTGGTATGCTTTTCCCTGGTGGTCAAATCCGGATTTTCTCCGGCGCGCACAGATGACAGCGCTGCTTCTACGGGAATGGTATACTGCTTGGCATCCTTTACGCCGGGGATTCTGCGCAGAGCGTCGGAATGTCCCTGGCTCACGCCGCGGCCCCAGAAAGTGTAATCTTTCCCCTCCGGCAAAATGGCGTTGGCATACATGCGGTTTAAGGAAAACATTCCCGGATCCCAGCCTGCGGATATGACTGCCGTATTGCCGGCTTCCTTTGCCGCCGCATCTACGGCTGCAAAATGCTCCGGAATCCGCGCATGGGTATCGAAGCTGTCTACTACGTTGAAAAGCTTTGCATACTCCGGAGTCTGAACCGGAAGATCTGTGGCGCTTCCGCCGCAGAGAATGAGTACGTCCAGCTTCCCTTTCCAGTTCTTCGCCTCGTCTGCATGGCAGACCTTTGCCGTATCTGTGAGAATGCTTACGTTTTTCGGATCTCTTCTGGTGAATACGGCCAGAAGCTCCATGTCCGGGTTCTGGCGGATTGCGCACTCTACGCCCCGTCCCAGATTGCCGTAGCCTAAAATTCCAATTCGAATGCTCATAGCGTCGTCTCCTTTTTTCAATAAAAATAATGGAGCATACGGGATTCGAACCCGTGACCTCCACACTGCCAGTGTGGCGCGCTCCCAGCTGCGCCAATGCCCCATTGCTGATAGTATAGCACAAAACTTTTATCAGCACAAGAATTAATTTTTCAAATTATGCTATGGATATTGTGCGTATAGGGAGAACGAAAATGTGTATATTATAAATGACAATAAAATTGTTGATAAAATTCAATATTATAGTATAATGATGATATATGTTCGAAAGGAAAAACAAGAATCATGTTACTAAACTTTAAGTTGAAAAATTTTAGATCCTTTAGGAATGAAGTCGTTTTTACGATGCTGTCAAGCCTGCAGAAGACGCACAACGATTATATTGTTAATAGAACGGTGTCAGGAAACCGGATTCGTGTTCTTCCGATGTCTGTTATTTATGGAGCGAATGCAAGCGGAAAGTCTAATGTTATATTAGCTATGGATATTTTGCACAAAATGATAACAGAAGGAACTTTGGATTGTAAAGAATTGGCTCCTTATAACAGCACCCTTTCTTTTATAAGAGACTATAATTGGTTTCTTCCTGTGGAACTGGAAATTGTGTTTGCCACCCTAAACAACATATTTAGATATGGAATTGAATTTACAGATATTGACAAGTATGATGTCATAAGAGAATATCTATATATTAATGAAGATGAGATCTTTGAAAGGACAAATAAGGATAATATTCAAATGCCAATCAGCAGTTTGGTAAAAAAGGGATATATCGAAAAAAACGAGGAAGCTTTTGCCACGATTTTATTGAAAAAATTAAATCAGTCATTAGATGAAAAAAGTTTAGTGGTTACAGGCGCTATCAGCAATTTGATTGCAGGAAACTATATTTCAGAGTTTCGGGAATGGTTTGAAAATTTTCATGTTATTATGAATGCCAATGAAATGAATTTTCGGCAGAAGGATTTAAAACGCATTTTGCAGGCATCCGGAGAAAAGAAAAAGGAGGTTGGAAGGAAGTATTTTGAAAGTGATTCTGTAAAGGAGATCATGGGGTTTGCAGAGTTTGGAAATCAGGAAATCAGCTTTGTTACTGAAACAGAAAATGATGAGCTGGCGATGTGCTCGGTGTATACCGTTCCCTTCGAAAATGAAGAATCTGCGAACTCAAAATACGCTATCCGGATGATTGTTGATTCTGAATTAATGGAATCAAAAGGGACGATTCATTTAATAAGGCTGCTTCAGCCTTTTATCGATGCGCTTAAGACAGGCGGTGTAATTGTTTTGGACGAAATGGATGCATCCCTGCATTTTGAAATTGTGGTATCTCTGATTCGGATTTTTAACAACAAAGAATTAAATCAAAGAGGAGCTCAATTGATTTTTAATACACATAATCCGATTTATCTGGATGGTGAATTGCTCAGGCATGATCAGATTGTTATGGTTGAAAAGGATAAAGATAATCTGGTAAGCGAGATCTACTCCTTGTCTGATTATAAATTACGTCCGGAAGAGCGTATTTTAAAAAATTATCTGGACGGAAAATATGGAGCCTTGCCGCACATGGATTTAGAGATAGCATTTAAGCACATATTGGAAAGGGAGGCGTGCCTATGAATCTTCAAACTATCGAATCTGCCATCACAGCCTACCCCATCTGCGCCTACGCCTTCATCCAGATCCAAGACATCCATTTTAAGGAAGAGGTGCGCCATATCTGCAGAACCGAGTGCCCCAGATACGGAAAGTCCTGGTCCTGCCCTCCGGCCGTGGGAACTGTGGAGGAATGCAAAAAGCGCTGTGAAGCTTACGAGGGCGGCTTCCTGTTTACCACCATGACGGAGGTTTCCGATATAGAGAACATGGACGAACTGCTCTCTACCCGGGCGGAGCACGAAAAGCTCACCCATCAGATCAGAGAACTCTTTCAAAATCAGCAGCAGGAGACCCTGACCCTGTCTACGGAATCCTGTGCTGTCTGCCAGCGCTGCGCCTGGCCGGATGCGCCCTGCCGGTTTCCGGATCGGATGCTTCCATGCATGGAAGGCTACGGAATCCTAGTCACAGGCCTTGCAGAGCAGTGCGGCATCGCCTTCCTTAGCGGAAATAACCTGGTCACCTGGTTCAGCCTGATTCTGTACCGGGAATCACATTCACAGGAAAGGGTATAGAATCGCCGCCCCAGGCATATAGTAAGAGTAAGGAAACAAGAAAGCCCGGGGCCAATGAACTGGAAGGAAGAAATGACAGACGCATTAAATCTGCCCAAGGATTTGATGCTCGGCGCAGCAATTATAACCATCACAGGAAAACACGAGGCTTATGTGGAAAACTACATGAGCCTCATTGAATATACAGAGGAGCTGATCCGCATCCAGACCAAGACCTGCAAGCTGGAGATTCACGGAGCCGGCCTGTACATTTCCTACTATACGAATGACGAAATGAAGATTACCGGAGAGATCCTGGAGGTGAAATATTGCTGACTTCGTTTTTTCGTTACCTTTACGGATATGTGCGTGTCCGGCTGACCGGATATTCTCCGGAGCGTTTTTTAAATCTCTGCAAGGCTCACCACATTGAGATCTGGGATCTGCAGAATCAAGGCGGCTGTTATGAAATGAATGTAAGTATCCGGGATTTTCGGAGGCTTAAGCCCTTAAGAAGGAAGACGAAAGCCCATCTTCTGGTCACAGAGCGGCAAGGGCTTCCCTTTTTTTTGCACCGTTACCGGAACCGGAAAATGTTCGTGGCGGGGATCCTCCTGTGCATTGCATTTTTGTACACCATGTCCTTATTCATCTGGAACATTCATATTGAAGGGAACTATTCCAGAACCACCAACGTGATTCTGGACTACCTGGAATCCGAGCATATCGTCCACGGCATGAAAAAAAGCCAGGTGGACTGTAAGGAGATCCAGTCCATGATCCGTATCCAGTTTCCGGACATTATCTGGGTTTCCGCAGAGATCAAGGGAACAAGGCTTCTCATCCGCATCCGGGAAAATATGGACAGCATGCCCGTAACAGAGGAAGCCAAGTCCGAAGAGCCCCAGGATATCACGGCGGCCAGGGAGGGCATTATCACAAGCGTCCTCGTCCGCAGCGGCGTGTCCCAGATCCAGGTTGGAGACGAGGTGGAACAGGGACAGCTCCTGGTGCAGGGGCGGATTGACATTTTAAATGACAGCGGCGAGGTGGCGGGGTACCAGTATACGGCCGCAGACGCGGATGTATATGCCAGAACCACCTACACCTATTACGACGAGTTTGTCCTGTCCCATGAGGTCCGGCATCCCACGGGAAAAAAGCGTCACGGCTTCTATGCAAAGCTGGGCCAGAAAACCCTTTCCCTCAATCTGAAGCCGAATTTTGAACGCTTCAGCGCCCTCAATACCGAGTACCCTCTAAAGCTTACCGAGAACTTTTACCTGCCCCTGGCATTTGGCACCACCCTCTATGAAGAGTATGAAATATATACAGAATCTTACAGCCGGGCAGAGGCAGAAGCTATCGCAAAGGAAAATTTAGAAGAATTTCAGGAAAATTTAATACAAAAGGGGGTTCAAATTATTGAAAATAATGTTAAAATAGAAGTCGGCACAAATACCTGTATAGCTGTAGGAACGATTATTGCAGTGGAGGAAATTGGGAGCAGCGCGCCAGCCGAGATTCTGGAAAGCCCTTCACCGCCTTCCCAGGAAGAAAAGTAAGCAGGAATGAAAAGGACAGGAGCAGTAAGATTTGAATATAGCAGAAACCTTGATAGATATCCCGGCCGAGCATGAGCGCAATGTATTCGGCCAGTTTGATGTATTTGTGAAAAAGATTGAGCAGACCTTGAAGGTCTCCGTGATTCCAAGGGACGGGACGGTAAAGATTCTAGGGCCGGAGAACAGGGGAAGGCAGGCTGCCCGGGTTCTGGAGCAGCTGTTAATTCTCTCCAGACGGGGCAATGTCATACAGGAACAGAATGTAGACTATGCCCTGGCTCTCTCCATGGAGGGGCAGGAGGAGGCTCTGACGGAGATTGACCGGGATCTCATCTGCCACACCATGAGCGGCAAGCCCATCAAGCCCAAGACACTGGGACAGAAGCGCTATGTGGATCTGATCCGGGAGCGGATGATAGTCTTCGGCACCGGGCCGGCCGGAACGGGCAAGACCTACCTGGCTATGGCTATGGCCATTACGGCCTTTAAGAACAATGAGGTCAGCCGTATCATTCTCACGAGGCCGGCTATCGAGGCCGGGGAGAAGCTTGGATTCCTGCCGGGAGACCTCCAGAGCAAGGTAGACCCCTACCTGCGGCCTCTTTATGATGCCCTTTATGAGATTATGGGGGCAGACAGCTTCCTGAAAAATATGGAGCGCGGGCTGATTGAGGTGGCCCCTCTGGCTTATATGAGGGGAAGAACTCTGGATAATGCCTATATCATCCTGGATGAGGCCCAGAATACCACCCCCGCCCAGATGAAGATGTTTTTAACCCGGATTGGCTTTGGGTCTAAGGTGATTGTAACCGGAGATTCCAGCCAGAAGGATCTGCCCTTTGGAGCGCGCTCCGGACTGGATGTGGCGTTAAAGGTACTGTCCCGGGTGGAAGAGATAGGCTTTTGCGCCCTGACAAGCAAGGACGTAGTGCGTCATCCGCTGGTTCAGAAAATTGTACAGGCTTATGACAGCTACGAGCAGGCTCTGGAGCGCAGGGGCAGAAGAAAGGATGCTTATGACAATCAATCTAGAAGATGAGAGTAAGATAGAGATCCAGGGAACAGACCTTCCGGCTCTGGCCAGAAAGGTGATAGAGGCGGCGCTGGATTATGAGGGCTGTCCCTATGAGGCGGAAGTCAGCCTGCTCTTGACAGACAACGCCGGAATACGTAAGATTAACCGGGAGCACCGGAATATCGATCGGGCCACGGATGTACTGTCGTTTCCCATGCTGGAGTATGACAGCCCGTCGGATTTTTCCTGCGCAGAGGCAGAAGCCTGCGGCTGCTTTCATCCGGATACCGGGGAGCTTTTATTGGGCGACATTATTATTTCCATGGAAAAGGTGCGTGAGCAGGCGAAAAAGTACCGGCACGGCGAGGTGCGGGAGTTTGCTTTTCTGATTACGCACAGTATGCTGCATCTGTTCGGCTACGATCACATGGAAACCGGGGAAGCAAAGGAAATGGAGAAAAGGCAGGAGGCCATTCTTCATTCTTTGAATATATTACGTATATTACGTTAGGAACAGGAATGAGAATAGGAGGACGCAATATGAAAAAGGGAAAGCTGTTTCTTCTGACTTTGGCTTTTGCTTTGATTTTTGCAGGCTGTGGAAAAGACAAATCAGAGGAAGAAGACCTGGATACGGAAAGTGAGATTGTGGAGAGCGCAGAGGCTTCGGAGGGCAGCGACGGCCGGGAAGTAGTGGACGGAAAGGTGCGCAGCTACTTTACAGGCGAATGGATCGATCAGGAGCTGGCGTCAAGACGGCCCCTGGCAATCATGCTCAACAATAAGAAGGAAGCGCTTCCTATGTCCGGTGTGAACAATGCCAGTGTAATTTACGAGTGCCCCGTGGAAAAGCGGATTACGCGCTGGATGGGAATCTTTGAGGACTGGGAGGACTTGGAGCGGATTGGTTCTGTACGAAGCTGCCGTCTGTATTTCCTTCATTTTGCACAGGAGTTCGACGCTGTTTACGCTCATTTCGGACAGGCGTTTTATGCCTTGGATTCCCTGAACGGCGGCGAGTTTGACGTGCTGTCCGGAGGAACCAAGGGGATTAAGAAGCCGGCCGCCAATATGTACGACCGTATTTCACGTCCCGGCAAGGACTGGGAGCATACCCTGTATGCATTTCCGGAGGGAATCTGGAAGGACATTGAGAAAAAGGGCTACAATATGGATATGCCGGGCGATTTCGCCGAGAAGTTCCGTTTTGCAGCCGACGGAGAGATTGAAGAGTACGAGGGATACCCGGACGCCGTATTTCTCCAGCCCGGCGGAACCCATGGCGAGAACGGCTTCGGCGGCGTGAAGGCGACCTTTGAGTACAATGCTTCTGATCGGAAGTATTACCGCTCCACCTACGGCAACCCCCATATAGATGAACTGACGGGAGAGCAGGTGGCGGTGACCAATGTGATCTTCCAGTACTGCGACGGCGTTGTGCTGGACGAGGATGATTACCTCCATTTTGCCAGCCAGTCCTACAACAACGACTGTATTGTGTTCACCAACGGGAAGATGATTGAAGGCTACTGGAATACGGAAGGGGATCTGGGAGCGCCGGCCCGGTACTATGATAAAGAAAACAATCAGATTGTGTTAAATAATGGAAAAACCTTTGTCTGCATTGTCTGGAATGATTATGCGGATGAGGCAGTGATTCAGTAGTTTGGATGCATGCCGGTGAAAGGGCAGATATGAGCAGGCAGAAAAAGACAAAGACAAAAAACCGCACCAATTACATAATGCAGGGCAGTATATTGGCGGCGGCCTCGATCTTAAGCCGGATCATCGGTATGCTTTATCGTCTGCCTGTCACCAATATCATTACCGATCATGGAAACGACTATTATTCGGCAGCCTACGAGATCTACAATATCATTCTGCTGATCTCCTCCTACAGCCTGCCTCTGGCCGTATCCAAGCTGGTTTCGGCAAAGGCGGCCCTTGGGCAGTACCGGAATGCTTACCGCATTTTTAAGGGAGCCTTGTATATGGCCCTTGTAGTGGGGCTTGCAGGCTCTGCGGTGACGTATCTGGGGGCCGGCTTTTTTACGGGAAGCCTTTTGAATACGCCGGAGAGTGAGCTGAGCCTCAAGGTTCTGGCTCTGGCTGTATTTTTCCTGGCTGTCATGGGAGTGCTGCGGGGCTTTTTCCAGGGCATGGGGAGCATGATGCCTACGGCGGTTTCCCAGGTGATTGAGCAGATTTTTAATGCGGTAGTGAGCATTACGGCGGCCAGCCTTTTGTTCCGGTACGGCGTTTCCCTGGATGAGAAGGCGGGAATCGCGGACGGCAGAAGCGGCCCTATCTACGGGGCGGCCGGCAGTACCCTTGGAACCAGTCTGGGAGCCCTGTCCGGCCTTATTTTTCTCATCATCGTGATGCTTATGTATAACCGGGTGCTGCAGCGTCAGATGAAGCGGGACCGCACGGGAAGCCGGGAAAGCTATGGAACGGTTTTTAAGCTGCTGGTTCTGACCATTGTCCCGGTTATTTTAAGCACGGCGGTCTACAACATCAGCGGCGTGCTGGATCAAGGCCTTTTTAAATATCTGATGCTGGATGTGCAGAAGATGGAAAAGTCTGTGGTTGAGGTTTACTGGGGCATTTATGTAGGAAAATACAAGCTGCTTACCAACGTGCCCATTGCCGTGGCCTCGGCGCTGTCTGCGTCTACTATCCCGGCTCTGACAAGGGCGAGGATGGAAGGAAACCGCAAAGAGATGCGCAGAAAGACAGACGGGGCCATCCGTATGGTAATGTTTATCTGTATTCCCAGCGCCTTCGGGCTTACGGCCCTGGCGGAGCCGATACTGAATCTGCTTTCCTGGAATACAGACCCGATTGCGCCGAAGCTGTTCTGGGCAGGCTCCATGGCAGTGATTTTCTACGGACTGTCCACGCTGACCAACGGAATTCTTCAGGGAATTGACCGAATGCACATTCCGGTGCGCAACGCCTTGATTTCCCTGGCGCTGCATCTGGGGCTTATGGTAGTGCTTGTCCAGGTATTTCAGCTTCACATATTCGGCGTGGTGCTCTCTTACCTGTTTTTTGCAGTGATGATGTGCATTCTGAACGGGCTGGCTATCCGCAGGCACCTGCGCTACCGGCAGGAGCTGGTGCGCACCTTTGTCATTCCTGTTGTGTCCTCTACGATTATGGGGTTAACTTGCTGGCTTGTGTCCATCCCTCTGGAGGACTTGATTGGAGTGCGATTTACTGCGGTGGTATGCATTATCCTGGCCGTCTTTATCTATGGCTTTTTTATGCTGATCCTTCGTGGAATTACGGAACAGGAGCTTGCAGCCTTTCCCAAAGGCCATGTTCTGGTGCGTATCTTGAAAAAAATGCATCTTTTGTAAGATAAGATCTTCCTTTTTTGTCCATACTATCGTAAATGGCAGAAACCTGCCTGGGAGACAGCCCTTTTGGGCATGTATGGACAAAAGGAGGATTTTTTTATGACAAAAAGGATCATTGCCGGCCTTCTGACGGTGGGGATTCTGGGGGGACTGGCCTATTATTCGGGAACACTTTATTCGGAACATGCGGGGGAGGAGGATCTGCTGAGCCTTCAGGGGCCTATGACGCTCCCCATCCGGCAGGCGTCTTTGGAACAAGCCAGAGAACGGGAAGAAAAGGAACAGCAGGAGAGAGCCATAGAGGCCGCCAGAAGGGAAGCGTCAGCAGAGGCAGTCCGGGATGAGACGGAAGCTTACCTTTATTATCTCGTTTTTGAGGCCGGCAATGTGAAGATATATCTGGGAGACCGGGAGACCCTTTATGAGGAGACGGAGATCACCCTGGAGGACCTTCCCGATGACTTGAAAGAGGAGGTTCTTCGGGGAAAGGGACTGAAAAGTCCCGGGGAGCTTTATGATTTTTTGGAGAATTACTCCAGTTAAAACTTGCTATTCTTCTGGTTATGGTGTAAATTAGAAGTGTTATACAAAGATTTGGCTTTGATTTTCTGGAGGCAATAGGAAATGAGACGAGCAGGATTGATACTGGAGGGCGGCGGAACCAGAGGCGTGTTTACGGCAGGTGTTCTGGATTATTTTATGGAACAGAAGCTTTATCTGCCCTATGTCATCGGTGTTTCCGCAGGAGCCTGCAATGCCGTGAATTACGTGTCCCGCCAGCCGGGACGGATGAAGACCTGTACCATAGATTTTCTGGAGGCCGGAAGCTACGTGGGATTTCGGAATCTGGTGAAGAATCACAGTCTTTTTAATATGGATTTGATCTTTGATATATTTCCCAATAAGATTATCCCCTTTGACTATGACACCTTCTTTTCCTCCAGGCAGACTTGTGTTCTGACAGCCACAAACTGTCTGACGGGAAGAGCCGCTTATCTTACGGAGCGAAGGAGCCGGGAGCGTCTGATGGCAGCCTGCAGGGCATCTGCAAGCCTTCCCATTGTGTCGCCCATGGTGGAGGTGGACGGGATTCCGCTGCTGGACGGCGGCGTGGCCGATTCCATTCCCATCCGGAAGGCCTTACATGACGGGGTGAAGAAGAATGTGGTGATCCTCACCCGGCAGGCAGGCTACCGGAAGCCTCCGGCCAGAAGATCCCTTCGGATGGCAAGGCTTCTGTACCAGAAGTACCCGTACCTGATCCGGGCCATTAAGAACCGGGCTTATTATTATAATCAGACCATGGAGCTTCTGGAGGAGCTGGAGGCGCGGGGACACATCCTGGTGATCCGCCCCCAGGTTCCGGTGGTGAAGAATACAGAGGATAACGTGAAGGTACTGACAGATTTTTACAATCATGGCTACGAGTACGCAAAGGACAATTTCTCCCAGGTGACCGAGTACCTGAGGAGGTAACCCGTGTACGGAATGGCTCTATGCGGAACTGGAAACAGCATAGAGCCGTTACGTGTACAGATGGATTTACGGGCACATGTTTTTTGTGACCGGAAATCCATCTAGATCCCGTGTACGGAATGGCTCTATGCGGAACTGGAAACAGCATAGAGCCGTTACGTGCACAGATGGATTTACGGGCACATGTTTTTTGTGACCGGAAATCCATCTAGATCCCGTGTACGGAATGGCTCTATGCGGAACTGGAATAGGAGCAAAGGAAATGATGGACGAAAAGAAGATAGCCCGGATCAATGAGCTGTACCACCGCTCAAAAGCAGAGGGCTTAACAGACGCAGAGAAAGAGGAGCAGGCAGCGCTTCGCCGGGAATACATTGAGGCGGTGCGCATGAACCTCCGGGGACAGCTTGACCGCATCGATATCAGAGAAGCAGACGGCACGGTAACGAATCTGGGAGAGAAGCATGCAAAAAAAGGAAACTGACAGAAAACAGGAAAAAAAGGAATTGCGCCGGGAGATCCGCAGCCTGCGTAAGGCCCATACAGATGAAGAGATCCACGCCATGAGCCTGTCCGTGAAGGAACGGCTCCTTGCACTGCCCGAATATCAGAAGGCCAGGATTCTTTACGCCTACATGGATTGCAAGCATGAGGTAGAGACAAGGGATGTGATCCGCGCTGCCTGGGCGGCCGGGAAACGGGTAGCCGTCCCCAAGGTGCTGGGGCAGGAGATGCGGTTTTTCTACATTACTTCCTTTGAGGAGGATCTGGAGGAGGGCAGCTTCGGCATCCAGGAGCCCAGGGAGGAACATCCGGCAGAAGAGGAGGATGCCCTTTTGCTTATGCCGGGGGTAGCCTTTGACCTAAAGTGCCGCCGGGTAGGATACGGAGGAGGCTTCTATGACCGCTTTCTGGAAAAACATCCGGGACTTGTAACCGTTGCCCTGGCGTTTGAATTCCAGGTAAAAGAGGAAGTACCCTTTGAAGAATTCGATATCCGCCCGGCAAAGGTTGTGACGGAAAAGCGGTGCCTTATGGCAGGATCCGATACATAAAAACAGTCCGGCTGAGAAATGTCAAATATTTAATTAGAAAAAATTTCTGCTGGACGGTAAAGCTGCAAAGGCGCACGAGAGGAACTTTTATGAGTGCTTTTTCGAACAAAAGTTTCCCTCATTACCGGTGTGGCGAAGCAGCTTTACCCTTTAGTGTAGCCGCACAGCGGCTGCAAATAGGAGAAAGCTATGGAATTATTGGAACGGATTGGACAAGAGGCAAAGGAAGCAGAGCCCTTTCTTCGCATCCTGTCAGAGGAAAAAAAGAATGAGGTTTTAACGAAGGCTGCGGAAGATCTGGTAAAACACAGGGCTCAGATACTGGCGGCCAATGAAAAAGATATGGCCAGGGGAAGGGAAAAGGGCATGAAGGCAGGCCTTCTGGATCGTCTCCTTCTGACGCCGGAGCGGATCGAGGGAATGGCAGAGGGACTGCGCCAGATTGCGGCGCTGCCCGATCCCATCGGCCGGGTTATGGGGGAGCACAGGCCTCCAAACGGCCTGCATATCCGCCAGGTGCGTGTTCCCTTAGGCGTCATCGGGATTATCTATGAGGCCAGGCCCAATGTAACGGCGGATGCCTTCGGCCTTTGCTTTAAGACAGGCAACGCAGTGGTGCTCCGGGGAGGAAGCGACGCACTGTATTCCAACCAGGCCATTGTGGAGGTTTTGAGAGAGACCCTGCATGCGTGCGAATGTCCGGCGGCTATTTCTCTTCTTTCCGATACCAGCCGGGAGACAGCGGCGGCTTTTATGAAGCTGAATCAGTATATCGACGTGCTGATTCCCAGGGGAAGCGCAAGCCTCATTGCTGCGGTAGTAAACAACAGCACCATCCCCGTGATTGAGACAGGCTCCGGCAACTGCCACATCTATGTGGACGAGGAGGCGGATCTTGCCATGGCGGCTGAGATTGTCTTCAATGCCAAGACACAGCGCATCGGCGTATGCAATGCCTGCGAATCCCTGATCGTCCACGAGAAGGTAAAGGATGCTTTTCTGCCTATGCTTGCAGAGCGGCTTGCCGAAAAGCAGGTGGAGCTACGGGGGGATGAAAGGGCCAGGGAAGCGGTTCCCATGAAGGAAGCCCAGGAAGCCGACTGGGGAACAGAGTATCTGGACTATATTCTTTCCATAAAGGTTGTGGACAGTATCTCGGAGGCGGTTTCCCATATCAACCGTTACAATACCGGCCATTCCGAGGCCATTATTACAGAGAATAAAGCTCATGCAGAGCAGTTTTTGCGTGAGGTGGACGCGGCGGCTGTGTACGTGAATGCTTCCACCCGGTTTACAGACGGCTTTGAATTCGGATTCGGGGCGGAGATCGGCATTAGTACCCAGAAGCTTCACGCCAGAGGCCCTATGGGACTGGAGGCCCTTACCTCCTACAAATACGAGATTCGCGGAACCGGACAGGTAAGGGGGTAAGCTTGTGAGAGTGATTGCAGGGACGGCCAGAAGCCTTCCGCTTAAATGTATAGAAGGACTGGATACGCGTCCCACTACGGACCGTATTAAGGAGACCCTTTTCAATATGCTTCAGCAGGATATTTTGGGCTGCCGGTTCCTGGATCTCTTTGCGGGCACCGGAGCCATCGGCATCGAAGCTCTGAGCCGAGGGGCCAGGGAAGCGGTTTTTGTGGAGCATCAGCAGAAAGCAGCAGCCTGTATTAAGGAGAACCTTTCCTTTACAAAGCTTTCGGATCGGGCCAGAGTACTGAAAGCAGATGCGGTGTCGGCCCTTTATCAGCTTGAGCGGGAGGAAGCCTTTGACATTATTTTTATGGATCCGCCTTACGGACAGGGGCTGGAGCAGCAGGCGCTGGCGGCCCTTCAGAATTCCTCTCTGGCAGACGGGCAGACAACCGTGATCCTGGAGACCACAAAAGATGCGGCTGCAGACTGGATTAAGGACTGCGGCTTCACGGCCTGTAAGATCAAGAACTATAAAACCAACAAGCATCTTTTTTTAAGGCGTATCCAGGAGGATTCATAAGAGTCCGGCTAAGAAAAGTCAAGTATTTTGAGAAAGAATTTCTGTCGGACGGCAAAGTCACAAAGGCGCACGAGAGGAACTTTTATGAGTGCTTTTCGAATAAAAGTTTCTCTCATTACAAGTGTGCCGAAGGGACTTTGCTCTTTAGTGCCGTCGCGCAGCGACTTTAAATAGGAGAAAAACTTATGGTAAGAGGAATTTATGCAGGAAGCTTTGACCCGGTCACTTTTGGGCATCTGGATATCATTGTGCGTGCTTCCCGGGTGGTGGAGGAGCTTGTAGTGGGCGTTTTAAACAATCGCGCAAAATCTCCGTTGTTTTCTGTGGAAGAACGTGTTAAGATGTTAGAAGAAGTAACAAAGGAATACCCGAATGTAAAAATCAGATCCTTTACAGGACTGCTGGTAGAATTTGCAAAAGAGTGCGAAGCCCGCGTGATTGTCCGGGGCCTTCGGGCGATTACAGACTTCGACTACGAGCTTCAGATGGCACAGACCAACCGGATTATGAATCCGGATCTGGATACCATATTCCTAACGACCAGTCTGGAGTATGCCTATCTCAGCTCCACCACCGTAAAAGAGGTGGCAGGCTTTGGTGGCGATATATCCGCCTTTGTTCCGCCTTTTGTGGAAAAAAAGATTCAGGAGCGGATGGAAGTACTGCCGGAAGGGTAAGCTAAGGGAGTATAGATCTTGAAAAGGAGTGAGCAGCATGAGCAGTAAGATTGAACAGATTATCGAGGAGATTGAAGAGTACATTGACGGCTGCAAGCCACAGACATTGTCAAAGACCAACATCATTGTGAATAAAGAGGAGATCGAGGAGCTTCTTCGGGAGCTTCGGATGAAGACACCGGAAGAGATTAAGCGTTACCAGAAGGTGCTCGCCAACCGGGACGCCATTCTCGCAGATGCGCAGGCAAAGGCAGACGCCATTATCAAGGAGGCAAATATACATACCTCCGAATTGATCAATGAGCACGAGATCATGCAGCAGGCTTATGTTCAGGCAAATGAGATTATGGCGGCGGCAGAGGCGGAGGCCCAGCGGAAGCTGGACGCAGCCACCATCGATGCGAACAACTTCCGGATGCAGGCCATGCATTACACCGACGATATGCTGGGCAACCTGCAGAATCTTATCCACAAAACCATGGAAAGCCATATGGCAAAGTATGAGAATATGATGGGCTCCCTTCGAAGCTTCAGCGACATTCTGGCCAACAACCGCAACGAACTGGCGCCGGCCTTGAATGAGGAGGAGCTGTCCGACCTGGAGGAATAAAGGAAGGGCTGCCGGGGGAACCGCGGCGCATAAGGTCGTCTCCTTACAGGGAGGACAGCAGCAGATATCCTGCCAGAAGAGCGGCGGCAAGGGCGGTTGTCAGCAGCTTTGCCTTTAGATAAGCCCCAAAGGACAGGCCGCTGTCCAGGATCATGCTCTCTGTCTGAGCAGCGCCGGAAAGCCCTCCGAAGGAGAGAAAGCAGAGGACAGACAGATACTGCATGGGAAACGGGAGGGTTTTGTCAGCGGTAACCAGGGCGATTCCGTTGGTCATTTCCAAAATTCCTGCGCTTATGCAGGTTACAAAGGAAGACGGACAGGGAATCTGTATCAGAAGCCTTGCCAGTATGGAAAACAGGATGATGTAACACCCAAGCTTTAAAATACTTTCCAGTCCGTTCATCATACAGACATCTACGATTTTGAAGCTGATTTGAGATCGGGATGTCTCTTTTTCTATGTACGGATCCGGAAAATTCCTTTTTCTGCGGAGAAAAACTGCAAGCAAAAGAGGGGCGCCGTATACAATCATGAGTGTGGGGGCCAGAAGCTCCGGTCTCTTTAAGGAATCCGTCAGACAATAGCCGATGAGAAAGGCCGGACTTGCATTGTTGCAGAAGGCCAGGAGGTAGCTGCCCTCTTCCAAGGTGACGCGCCCCTCCCGGGTCAGGTCGCCGGCCAGCTTGGCTCCAACGGGATAGCCACAGAGAAAGCCGGAGGCGATACAGAAGCAGCCGTTTCGGGAACAGCCAAAAAGCCGGTGAAGGACAGGATAGAGAAACCGGGTAAGGTAAGACACTCCATCCATGGCAATCAGCAGATTGGACAGGATCAAAAAGGGCAGAAGCGTAGGAACCAGGGTGTGGAACCACAGCATCAGCCCGGCCCGGGAGGCATCCACCGCATGAGCGGGATCTGCCAGAAGAAATGCCAGCAATATAAGAATTACGGAAAAATAAAGTATTTTTTTCATCATATTCATATATATGAAAGACAGGAGGCAGCATATGAACAAATTAGCAAATCTGGAACCAAAGCAGGTATTTCACTATTTCGAGGATCTGTGCGCCATTCCCCATGGCTCCGGCAATACAAAGGGCGTCAGCGATTACTGTATGCAGTTTGCGAAGGATCACAATCTGACAGCCTGGCAGGACGAGGCATGGAACGTGGTGATTGTAAAGGAAGCGTCAGAAGGGTACGAGGACGCTCCCACAGTGATTCTGCAGGGACATCTGGACATGGTCTGTGAAAAGGAAGCGGATAATCCCATTGATTTTGAAAAGGACGGACTTGAGCTGAAGGTAGAGGGGGATCTGCTGTCCGCCGACGGAACCACCCTGGGAGGCGACGACGGGATCGCTGTCGCCATGGCCCTTGCCGTTCTGGATGACGATACCTTAAAGCATCCGCGGCTGGAGTGCGTGTTCACCACCGACGAGGAGACGGGGCTTCTGGGGGCCAACGCCATGGATATGAGCCGGCTTTCGGGAAAGCGGCTGATTAATATTGATTCCGAGCTGGAAGGGATTTTCACCGTAAGCTGTGCCGGCGGAATGCGCAGCAGATGTATTCTACCTGTCGCATATGAGGACACGGAAGGGAGCTATTATAAGGTAGCAGTGGAAGGGCTTCTTGGCGGTCACTCCGGCGTGGAGATCCACAAGGAACACGGCAATTCCAATATCCTGATGGGCCGTCTGCTCTGTGCATTGTTTGAGGAAATGGATTTTCGCCTGGAAGCCCTGGAGGGCGGCCTGATGGACAATGCCATTCCCCGGAGAACCGAGGCCGGGATCTGCGTCAGCCAGGCGGAGGAAGAGCGTCTTAAGGAGGCGCTGGCAAAGTGGGATGCTGTCTACAAGAAGGAGTATGCATCCAATGATCCCGGCGTCGCCGTTACCTATAAGGCAGAGGGAAGAAAAAAAGGAAAGGCGCTGACCCGCGGAAGCGCTTCCAAGCTTCTCTATCTCCTTCATATGGTGCCAAACGGAGTGATCCGCAACAGCATGGAGATTCCGGGACTGGTGCAGACCTCCCTGAATCTGGGGACTTTGAAGCTGATGGAAGAGGAGGCCCATGTTGTATTCAGCGTGAGAAGCTCTGTGGAGACGGAGAAAGAAGAACTGGGAAGCCGCTTGTGCCACTGTGTGGAATTCCTCGGGGGAAGCTACGAGGAAACAGGCTCTTATCCGGGCTGGGAGTATAAGAAGGATTCGGTTCTTCGTGATACCATGGTACAGGTTTTTGAAAAGCTTTATGGGAAGGAGCCTAAGGTGGAGGCCATCCATGCGGGGCTGGAGTGCGGTATTTTCAGCGGAAAGATTGAGGGCCTGGATTGTGTATCTATCGGGCCGGATATGTACGATATCCATACGCCGAAGGAGCGCATCAGCATTTCTTCCGTAAAACGCGTGTATGAATTTGTTCTGGAGGTTCTAAAAGAGCTCCGGTAAGCATATAGTAATGGATGGAGTATAAAAAGTGGAGCGCGTATGCGGCTGTCAATTGCTTCTTATCTATTACTGATTATCTCGGTCTGCTTTCTGATTCAATTCCAGCTTGTCCGGTTAGGGGAAGCGGCTCTGCCGTCCACGGAGGCGTCGGATGTGGAAGAGCAGGCGCGTAAGTACTATGAGCTGTATGAGGATATCTGGAAGGATCTGGTTTATTTTCCGGTGCCCGAGTCTACCCAGAATGAGGAGGCCCTGGTTTCCTATGAAAACAGTTGGATGTTCGAGCGGACCTACGGCGGCTCATACGGCCATGAGGGCACGGATCTTATGGCCGGGATTCAGAAAAGCGGCTACTACCCCATCGTCAGCATCAGCGACGGCGTGGTGGAACGGGTTGGGTGGCTGGAAAAAGGAGGCTGGCGCATCGGAATCCGCAGCCTTCACAACGTATACTTTTACTATGCCCATCTGGATTCCTATGCGGAGGATTTTAAGGAGGGCGATGTGATAAAGGCCGGGCAGATCCTGGGTTACATGGGAGATACCGGCTACGGAGTTAAGGAGGGAACCAGGGGAAAGTTTGATGTGCACCTGCATCTGGGGATTTACATACGGACGGAAGAGATCCGGGAACTTGCGGTCAATCCCTACTGGTTTCTGAAATATCTGGAACAGAATAAGCTGCGCTGTGCCTACTAAAGCTTTGGAAACCGGATTTTTACTGCCGGCCTGGGGCTTTTTGGAAGACGGCGTCCGGCTTGCCTTGTCTGTGACAGAAGAGAAATGGAGATTACAAATGGAAATACAATTATGGCGAGAGATTCTCAATCCTTATGAGCTTGCCGTCAAGGAAGTGACAACAAAGTTTAACCATTTGATAAAAGAACACAAGGACAAAGGTATTTACTGCCCCATTGAGCGTGTGGAGGGGAGGGTGAAGACCATTGCCAGTATTCTTGATAAGTGCCAGAAAAAAAAGATTGCGCCGGAGCGCATTGAGGATCGGATCGTGGATCTGGCCGGCATCCGGATCATCTGCCAGTTTGTGGAGGACATTGACCGGGTGGTGGAGATCATCCGCAACCGCAATGACATGGATGTGAAGCAGGAGCGTGACTATATCCGCCAGATGAAGACCTCCGGCTACCGCAGCTATCATATGATTATTTTTTACGAGGTGGACACCTTAGAGGGCCCTAGAAGACTGCAGATGGAGGTGCAGATCCGCACCATGGCCATGAATTTCTGGGCGACGGTGGAGCACTCCCTTCAGTACAAGTATAAGCGGAATATTCCGGAGCACATCAGAGAGCGGCTTTTGAATGCGGCGGACGCTATCATTGTCCTGGACAATGAGATGTCCAATGTGCGCAGCGAGATTATGGACGCCCAGATTTCCTTCCAGATCCAGGCGAATATTGTGGCGGATATTCTGAACAACATTCAGAATCTCTATAATGTGGCAAACAAACGGGAGATTGTAAAGATTCAGGATGAATTTTACCGGATTTATGCCATGAACGATATAGAAAAGCTGGAGCGGTTTGACAAGCAGCTGGATCTTATTGCCGAGGGCTACCGGGCCCAGGCTTTGTCGGATACTACGAAGATTACGTAAAGCAGTAATGTTACGGAACTGAAAACAGTAATGTCTCCTGCAGCCTGCAAATCAAATTTCAGGCATAGGTATTTATGGCTGAAAATGGATTCAGACAGGGTGTGCCGGAGGAGATATGACAGGACTTACGATAGGTACAAAAGGTATGGCAATGGAATTACCGGAAGCATTTTTGGAACATATGAAGGATTTACTGGGAGACGATTACGAGGCGTATCTGGAGAGCGGAACAAGCGCCGGCTTTCGGGGGCTCAGGGTAAATACTTCCAAGGCGGAGGCGGAGAAATTTGAAGAAATTTCTCCTTTTCCATTGGAAGAGATTCCCTGGATTCCAAATGGCTTTTACCTGGAGGCGGATGCTCCGGCTTCCAGGCATCCTTACTATGCGGCGGGACTTTATTACCTCCAGGAGCCCAGCGCCATGACGCCGGCAGCCTTTCTTCCCATTCAGGAGGGAGACAGGGTTCTGGATCTCTGCGCAGCGCCGGGAGGCAAGGCCACGGAGCTGGCGGCCCGCCTTGGAGGGACGGGGCTTCTGGCAGCCAATGACATCAGCAATTCCAGGGCCAAGGGGCTTTTGAAGAATCTGGAGCTTTTCGGACAGGGGAATATCCTTGTTACCAGTGAAAGCCCGGAGCGTCTGGCTTCTTATTTTCCGCAGTTTTTTGATAAAATCCTGGTTGACGCTCCTTGTTCCGGGGAAGGGATGTTCCGCAAGGATCCGGCCATGGTAAAGGACTGGCTGGAGCATGGGCCGGACTGGTATGCGCCGATTCAACGGGAGATTCTTGTGCAGGCGGCGCGGATGTTAAAGCCGGGCGGCATGCTTCTCTATTCCACCTGTACCTTTTCCCCCAAGGAAAACGAGGGGGCGGTAACACATCTTCTGGAATCTGAGCCTTCTTTTCGCGTGTGTCCCTTGCCGGAATACGACGGCTTTGCTCCGGGGAGAACGGAAGAATACAGAGAGAGCTTATTTTGGCAGTTAAAGCATTGCGTGCGCATCTATCCCCACCGGATGAAGGGGGAGGGACATTTTCTGGCGCTTCTGCAAAAAGGTGAGGAAGATACCGGAAAAGACGGAGAAAGCGAAGAGGCCGGAACAGAAAAAAGAACCCGGAAGCAAAAAGGAAGCTGTGGCGTCTCTCTGAAAGCGGCGCATGCCTGTCCGGAGTGGGAGGAGTTTGCAGAAACACTTGGCATCCATATTCCAAAGGAAAGCCTCCGCCTGTATGACAAAAGGCTTTATAGTCTGCCTAAGCCCCTCTGGAATTATTCTATCCGGGGCCTGCGTTTTCTCCGGACAGGCCTGTATCTTGGCGATGTGGAGAAAAAGAGGTTTACCCCAAGCCAGCCCCTGGCCATGACCTTAAGGAAGGATACCTGTAAGGTGAGCGTGGACTTTTCTTCTTCGGATCAAAGGGTAGTCCGTTATCTGAAGGGAGAAACACTCACTTTGGAGGAGGGAGATTTTGACACGGAGTTCCCCGGTTCGGGCTGGTGCCTCGTCTGTGTGGACGGATTTTCCCTGGGCTGGGGCAAGCTGGTGAACGGACAGCTCCGGAATAAATATTACCCAGGCTGGAGGTGGCAGCATGCGTCTGGATAAATACCTCTGTGATATGGGAGCGGGCACACGCTCCCAGGTAAAGCAGAAGATTCGAAAAGGGCTTGTGACCCTTGAGGGAGAAAAGGTGACGCGCCCGGAATGCCAGGTGAATCCGGGGCAGACGGTTTTGGTGGAGGGAGTACCCTTTATCTATACGGAACTGGAATATTATATGCTGAACAAGCCGGCCGGCTGCGTCTCGGCCCGGACTGACGGGCAGTGCCGGACGGTTCTGGATCTGATTGTGTCAAAAAAGCGGAAGGATCTCTTTCCGGTGGGGCGTCTGGACAAGGATACGGAAGGACTGCTGCTGATCACCAACGACGGAAAGCTGGCCCACAGGCTTTTGTCGCCCAGGCATCATGTTGACAAGACCTACGAGGCAAAAATTCAGGGCCGGGTAACGGAGGAACATGTGAAGCGCTTCCGCGAGGGGCTGGACATCGGGGAAGAACGCCTGACCCTGCCTGCCCTTTTGGAGATTTTGTCCTCCGGTGAGATATCCCGCATACGGGTGACCATCCAGGAGGGAAAATATCATCAGATTAAACGGATGTTTCATGCAGCAGGCTGCGAGGTTTTATACTTAAAGCGGCTTTCCATGGGCAGCCTGACCCTGGACGAGAGCCTACAGCCGGGGGAGTACCGTCCTCTGACGGAAGAAGAGCTGGCTGAACTGCAAAATGAAAGAAAAGGGGAAATGGATGCCGTCTAAGACCTATTTTTGGATTGGAGATCGCAAAGGAAAAGCAGGCTTCCTGTTTTGGAAGACATTGATGCGGGAGCTTTGTCCTGATGTGATTGTTGAAAGTAAGAAAAATAACAGCGAGCTTGTAAAAGCTGTAAAAGCATTGCAGGATCGGAACAATCAATATATCATCGTATTAGATCATGCATTTGACAATTTACAGGTATATAGGGAACAAAAACTGTTAAAAACTTATGCAGATGGGAAAGACAATGTTTTCTTGTTGAGTATCATATGTTTTGAGTACCTTTTGTTGGAATTTGATAAGCTGGTTGATTGGATTTACGCACCGGATGATGAATTTTTAATAAAACGGGCATGGGCAGTTAAGGCAAGGGAAATGCTGCTCCCTATGATCCGGTCGGGTGAGCTGAATTATACATCCATTCGGGAAATAGTGACAAATGATAATTATAAAAAGGAATACAATATAGAGCAGCTTTCAGCCAGACTATTATATGATTTAACAAGAAATACAGGATTTGAGATATCAAAGGGAAAGATTGGCGATTGCTGGATTCGGTCATGCTGTGAGTGGCAGGAACGACAGGAAGATGATATTTGCGGACTGGAAAACAATAGAATGTCTATTTCGGAAAAAATGAGAGCTGTTTATCAAGGAACTTCTCTGAGCAAAGAGTTTTCAAACGCCGGATTGGAGGTAGTACTATGATTACAATCTATAAGAATAAAACAGACATACCCCATGAGATGGAATATGTAGAATTGAATGATGTATATTTTAATCAAAAAACTGCTGCCAGACTGGATGAGAAGGCAAATAGAATTGTAGAATTGATTGATGAGGCAAAGCTGCTTGGAAAATATAAGATAGAGTCAAAGTTTAATGGTGTAGTATTGGATGTGGATCGTTTATCTACAGGATGTAAGACTGTTTTAAATGTATTGTATTTTCCGGAAAAAGTATTTTGTATGAAGGAGTGTGGGGATAATGCGCTGGAGGTACTGTACAGTCTGGAGAGAGGGGCTGTATATAGTGATTATGCAGTAATCCCTTTTGAGATGGGTACAGTCAAAGCAGTATCGTGTGGGAAGGTCAGAGCGATCGGTGAGTACGAGGAACTAAAGGAATGGTGGGAAGATGAAAAGTAAACCAATTGTAATGAAGCATTTTTCAACAGTTCACACATCCTTTGTAGTTGACTTTACATTTACAAATAATATTACCGTTCTCACTGGTGTGTCAGCTGCCGGAAAAACGGCTGTTTTTTCTTTTATCCGAGAGAGCATGTCATTAAATCCTGATATCGTATGCTTTAATTATCTGGATTATCAGAAAAGTATGAATGAAATACTTATGGAGATAAAAGGAAAGCTGATTGTAATAGATAATGCGGATATCTTACTGGATAATGAAACGAGGAAATATATATCTATGGATGAGCACAATCAGTATCTTATTATTGGGCGTAATCCTAAAAATCTATTCACAACGAAAGAAAATTTGTTTGAATTGGTTAGTAAAAAGAGGGGAGAAATAACAGAGTTTCGGATAGAGCCATATTTATAATATATGTTTTTTGGAAAACAGACTGTAGTAAAGGAGAAAATAAAATGCTGGAAAATATAAAAGCAGTCCTTTTTGATATGGACGGAACCCTGGTGGATTCCCTGTGGATGTGGGGAGACATTGATGTGGAATATTTGGGAAAGCATGGCTATGAGGTGCCTGCGGATCTGCAGCATACCATCGAGGGCATGAGCTTTTCTGAAGCTGCCGTTTATTTTAAAGAACATTTTCAGCTTCCGGTCAGTGTGGAGGAGATCAAAAGCGAATGGATCGAGATGGCAAAGGACAAATACGCCCATGAGGTGCCCCTAAAGCCGGGAGCCCTCCGGTTTTTAAAGTACCTAAAGGCACAGGGCATCCCTATGGGAATCGCTACAAGCAGCAGCCGGGAGCTTTTAGAGGCGGTTTTGGAATCTTTGAACCTGTCTGAATATATGGATTACTGCATGACCTCCTGCGAGGCCGGCGCAGGGAAGCCGGCGCCGGATATCTATGAGAAGGTGGCAGAAAAGCTTGGGGCCGCCCCGGAAGAATGTCTGGTATTTGAGGATACCATCGCCGGAATCCAGGCCGGGCAAAATGCCGGAAGCCGCGTCTGCGCAGTGGCGGAGGAACAGTCCGAGGGATGGAAGGAGCAGATTTTTGCACTTGCAGATTATTACATAGAAAGCTTTGACGAAATATTGGATGGAACATACCGGCGGCTGAAAGATACAAAACAGCCGTAAGGCAAAGCTGTGGGGCTGGAGATTGCTTTACATGGGAGTGTACCGTAAAAGGTATTACAGAACGACAATTAGGAGATAAAATGAAGGAACAAGGTTTTTTGCCGGCAACAAGAGAAGAGTGGGAAAGAGACTATGGGGGACAGCCGGATTTTGTCTATGTGATCGGAGACGCTTATGTGGATCACCCCTCCTTTGGCCCAGCCATTATCAGCCGCGTCCTGGAAAACCGGGGCTATACAGTCGCTGTTATCTCTCAGCCTGACTGGAAGAAAAAAGAAAGCATCCAGGTATTTGGAGAGCCCCGGCTTGCCTTCCTGGTATCCTCGGGAAACATGGATTCCATGGTGAATCACTATACCGTGTCAAAAAAACACAGAAGCAGGGATGCCTACACCCCGGGAGGCGTGATGGGAAGGCGGCCGGATCGGGCCGTGATTGTCTATAGCAATCTTATCCGCCAGACCTATAAAAAAACACCCATAATACTGGGCGGAATCGAAGCCAGCCTCCGGAGGCTGGCTCATTATGATTACTGGTCTGACAGCTTCCGCCGCTCCGTTCTGCTCGACAGCGGAGCTGATCTCATTTCCTACGGCATGGGAGAACGATCCATTGTAGAGATAGCAGACGCGTTGAACAGCGGTATGGATGTAAAGGATATGACCTTTATCGAGGGAACCATCTACCGTACCAGCCGCCCGGAAACCCTCTATGATACGCTGTTTCTTCCAGACTATGAGAGCATGTGTGAGGATAAACGGCTCTATGCGGAAAGCTTCCGAATCCAGTATCAGAACACGGATCCATTCAGTGGAAAGCGTCTGGCGGAGCAGTATGGGGAGAAGCTTTACGTGGTACAGAATCCTCCGGCAAAGCCCCTGTCCCAGACAGAAATGGATGATATCTATGCGCTTCCTTATCAGCGTGCCTGCCATCCTCACATTCTTGCACAGGGAGAGATTCCTGCGATTTCCGAGGTGCAGTACAGCCTGGTCAGCAGCCGGGGATGCTTTGGAGCCTGTTCTTTTTGTGCCCTGACTTTTCACCAGGGGCGGATCATTCAGTGCAGGAGCCAGGAATCTCTTGTAAAAGAAGCCGTGCAGATGACAAAGGAGCCGGATTTTAAAGGATATATCCATGATGTAGGAGGACCCACAGCCAATTTCCGCCATCCGGCCTGCGCAAAGCAGGAGCTTCACGGGGCCTGCAAGGATAAGCAGTGCCTTTATCCGAAGCCTTGCAGGAATCTGATTACAGACCATAGGGAGTACCGGGAGCTTTTAAAGAAGCTTCGGGAGCTTCCGGGAGTAAAAAAGGTCTTTGTCCGCTCGGGCATCCGCTTTGACTATGTATTGGCGGATCCGGATCCCTCTTTTTTGAAGGAGCTTTGCGCCTATCATGTCAGCGGCCAGCTTAAGGTGGCGCCGGAGCATGTGTCGGACAAGGTTCTGGAGAAAATGGGAAAGCCCTGCCGTGCAGTTTATGATAAGTTCTGCCAGGCGTACCGTCAGATGAATGAGAAGCTTTCCAAAAAGCAATATCTGGTTCCCTATCTCATGTCCTCCCATCCTGGATCCGGGCTTAAGGAGGCCATAGAGCTGGCAGAATACTGCCGGGATCTTGGGTATATGCCGGAGCAGGTTCAGGACTTTTATCCCACGCCCTCTACCATCTCCACCTGCATGTATTACACAGGACTGGATCCCAGGAATATGGAAGCCGTCTATGTGCCGAAGAATCCCCATGAAAAAGCCATGCAGAGAGCGCTGATTCAGTACCGGGATCCAAAGAATTATGAGCTTGTCCGGGAAGCCCTTGTAAAAGGCCGTCGGGAAGACTTGATTGGCTTTGGCCCCAAGTGTCTCCTTCGGCTCAGACAAAAAGGGCTTATGGAGGAAGAGGGAAAAAGCAATGCCCAAAGAGGGAAGAAAGATTGCAGGGCGGCGAAAAACAAAGGGATTCCAAGCTCAGGCGCATCCAATGGACAGGCCGGAAAGCGCAGGAAAAAGACAATCCGGAATGTGCATAAGTCCTCAAAAACAAAGGAGTAAAAATCAAAGAGTTGTATTTCTTAACAAAATGGGCTAAAATAAAAATGCATTAAAAAGAAGCATCCAGTAGAAAAAGACGATTAGAAATAATCGGCTTTTTCTGTAGAAAGGCCCCCATGACAAAAACGACAAAACACACTTCCGGCGGTATCTGTGCCTGTAAAAAAGAAAAAAGTATAAAGAATATTCCCTATGTCGCCGTTATCACCGGAGCATCCTCCGGCATCGGCCGGGAATTTGCCCGGCAGATAGCGGCCGCCTATCCTTCTCTGGATGAAATATGGGTATTGGCCAGAAGGCTTCCGGCTCTTCGTGAGCTGGAGGCAGAGCTTCCGGGTAAGAAGGTGCGGAGCCTTTCTCTGGATCTGACGGAAGCCTCCGCTCTGGAAGCCCTGGAAGGACTGCTGAAAAAGGAACGGCCCTGTATCCGAATCCTGGTAAACAGCGCGGGCTGCGGAAAAAGCGGCCCGGTGGAAAGCCAGAACTGGAGGGATGCCGCCCGGATGCTGGATGTAAATTGCCGCGCCCTGACGGCAGTGACCATGATTTGTCTTCCCTATCTGAGAAGAGGAAGCCGCATTATACAGGCAGTATCCGGTTCCGCTTTCCTGCCCCAGCCAGGCTTTGCCGTCTATGCCGCCGGAAAATCCTATGTACTTTCCTTTGACCAGGCCTTAGCAGCGGAACTGAGAGACAAAAAGATTACCGTAACCTCTGTATGTCCCGGCCCGGTGGACACCGAATTTTTCACAGCCGGAGGAATCACCTTAAATCCCTGGAAAAAAATCTTCCTGGCAAAGCCGGAAAGGGTGGTGAAAAAAGCGCTCTTTGATGCAGAGGCCCAAAAAGAGCTGTCGATATACGGATGTTCTATCCCCATAGTTCGTCTGGCAGAAAAGCTGCTGCCAAGAAAGCTTCTTCTTGGAATCATGCGGCGGATATTTTTGTAAGCTTATATCAATTGTTGTTTTATACCCTTGTTGAATGAGGGGATGAATGTTTTATGAAAGAGAAAGGAATTCTTCTATGAGCAAAGTTCCGAAAGGCGTCCATGGCTACACCGATGCCCACAAAAAAAGACAACTGTTAAAAACCATCCTCTTTTTTCTGCTTCCAGCCGCTATTTTCCTAATCGGTTATCTGACTACGGGGACAAAAAAGAACTACTTTACCATCATCGCCGTAGTAGGCTGCCTTCCTGCCTGCAAGGAGCTGGTGAACGTGCTTATGTTCTGGAAGCGTGTCTCCATACCGGACAGCCTGTACCGGAAGCTGGCCGCTCACATGGAGGGAAAGGAAGGAATGGAGACTGCCTACGAGCTGGTGCTGACCACCTACGAAAAGTCCTACCCCATAACAGCCCTTGCAGTCAAGGGAAATGAGATCGCAGGCTATGCCGGCGCTGCAGAAGCATACGGCTGGAAAGAGGTGGAAAAGCATATATACAAGATTCTCGGGCAAAACGGCATTTCTCAGACCAAGGTACATATTTTCACGGATCTGACGCAATTCCTGGAATGTATAGACACTCTGGCAGCCGGGAAGAAAGAAGAGATCCCCTTCAAGCCGGACGAGCGTTACCCAGGGCTTAGCCGGGAACAGGTAATACGTGAGATCATACTGGCGCTTTCCATCTGAGAGCTCCTATCATGCCGTTATCTACAGACGCAGGTTTTTGGGAGATTTTGGTGTTGCTGTTCACACGCTGCCGTTCCGGGAGGCGTTTCCGCACATTTTGTTTTGGGATTACGAGAGTTCGCAAAAATAATAGTTGACAAATAAAAAGTATGGGTATATTATAAGAAAAATTGTATATTTGGTGTATAAAAATGCGTTGACAAGGAAGAGTACCGATGACGAGACCTTCAGAGAGCCGTGGGGTGGTGTGACACGGCGGTTGGATTTTCGGGAAAATCGCCTTTGAGCAGTCCGGCTGAAGAACTTTGGACTTTGTGTAGGCCGGAACGGCAGACATCCGTTATTGTGTTCCTCATTTACATGCAGCCTTTGGGCTGTTGAGACTGAGCGGCTGTTGTATAACAGCAAGAAGAGTGGTACCGCAGAAGCTTACGGCTTTTGTCTCTTTGGAGATAAGAGCCGTTTTTTTATGCACAGCCTTATGGAGAGGAAACAAGCCTTTATGCAGCACACAGGGCGCGCGGAGGGCAGGGAAGGAGATCATTCCCTTACTCGATTGCAGTTAAAAAAGATGCGGTCATTCCGGCTGCCCAAAGCAGCGGTTGACATAGATTAATTTATTACTTTAAGGAGGAAGAATCGTTATGAAGAAAAGTATGAGATTTGCAGCCTTGGCGCTGTCCGCAGCGATGCTGCTGGGACTGACTGCCTGCGGCGGAGGAGACAAGAATGAGAGCCCGACGCAGGAGGCGCCTTCCACAGAGGAGAGCAGCGAAGCTTCGGATGCAGGAGCGGACAACGAAGCTGCAGCAGCTTCAGACGCAGTTGTTCTGAAGCTTGGAACTACCGTAAATGAGCAGGACAGCTTCCAGGTAGCTGCCGAGAAGTTTAAGGAGCTGGTAGAGGAGAGAACCAACGGCGCATATGTGATTGAGATTTATCCCAACGGAACACTGGGCGGAGAGCGTGACATGCTGGAGAGTATGCAGATCGGCACCCTGGACATGGGAATCATCACCAGCGGCCCCTTCATCAATTTCTCGGATGCAATGGGCGTTCTGGACATGCCTTACCTCTTTGCTAACAATGAGGAGGCTTATGCAGTGCTGGACGGCGAGATCGGCCGTGAGCTTCTTGACACGCTGGAGACCTCTGGTCTTAAGGGACTTGCTTATGCAGAGAGAGGCTTCCGGAATCTGACCAACAGCAAGAAGCCGATTCAGACTGCCGCCGATCTGGATGGACTGAAAGTCCGCGTGATGGAAAATGATGTGTACAAGGCAAGCTTTGAGGCCCTTGGAGTAAGCCCGGACCCCATGGCATGGGCAGACGCTCTGACGGCTCTTCAGCAGGGTACGGTAGACGGACAGGAGAACCCCATCAACGTAATCTATTCCTATAAGCTGTGGGAGTCCCAGAAGTATGTAACCCTGGATCGCCATTCCTATTCCACAGCCATCATTACCATGAGCGGAGATCTCTTTAACAATCTGGATGCAGACACCCAGCAGATTTTCCTGGATGCAGCACAGGAAGCGGCAGAGTTTGAGCGCGCCTGGGTGGCTGAGCAGGAGAGCGAGCAGCTCCAGGCTATGAAGGACAACGGCATGGAAGTCATTGAAGATCCGGATCTTGCCTCTTTCAAGGAAGCCGTACAGCCCGTGTATGACAAGTATACGCAGTATGCAGATTATGTGGCACGAATCCAGGAAGTGATTGCAGGAATGTAATCAGCAGCTTTCAATAGGATGCAGAAAGGAACCGCCTGGGAATGGGAGCATCCGAAAGCCAGATGTGAGAGAACGCTCAAGAAAAGGGGGAGTTTGATTATGATGATTGTTCGGGGAATTCACAAGATAAGTGATGCTCTGGATAAGATTGCAGAGGCAGTGATTGTGATTATGCTGGGCGCTATGGTGATCATTACCGGAGCGCAGATTGTCTGCCGTGTTTTCTTTACGGCTCTGGCGTGGAGCCAGGAGGCGACCCGCTATCTTCTGATTTGGAGCACGCTGTTTGGAGCAGGCTGTGTGTATAAGCATAGCGGCCATATTTCCATTTCTGTACTCCAGGACGTGCTGCCGGGAAAAGCGAAGGACATTCTGCAGATTGTGGTTCATGTGCTCTGCATGATTTTGTTCGGCCTGGTTGTATTTTACGGGATTCAGTACTTCGGCAGACAGGGAAGCCAGCTTTCTGCTGCTATGCGCCTGCCTATGCGGTATGTGTATATCTGCATTCCTATCGGCTGCGGTCTTATGTTCTTTCATGCACTGGATGCCGTGATTTGCTGTGTGATGCATCTTGTGGGAAAGGAGGAAGCGTGAAATGGCAGCCTTACTGTTTATAGGATTTATTGTGCTCCTTGTTTTGGGAGTTCCTGTAGCATTTTCCATTGCACTTTCTTCCGTTGCGGTGATGGCTAAGGGAGATGTTCCCCTTTTGATGATGGTGCAGCGGATGTTTACCGCTACGGATTCCTTTTCGCTGATTGCCGTGCCCTTTTTCATTTTTGCCGGGGATTTGATGGCAAAAGGAAAGGTTTCCAAGGTTCTGGTGGAATTCGCAGAAGCTATGCTTGGCATGATCAAAGGAGGTCTTTCAATCGTGGCCGTGCTGGCAGGAATGTTCTTTGCGGCCATTTCTGGTTCCGGCGCTGCGACAACTGCGGCTGTGGGAGCGACCCTGATTCCGGAGCTGAAAAAGAGAGGCTACGATGAGGCGCGCTCCGCAGCGCTGATTGCGGCGGCAGGCACCATCGGCGTTGTCATTCCGCCCTCTGTTCCCATGGTTCTCTATGCGGTGATTGCAGAGGAGAGCGTCAATACCCTGTTTAAAAACGGCTTTGTCCCCGGCGTACTGATGGGAGTGATTCTCATCGGCATTTCCCTTTTTGAGGCCGCAAAATATAATTACCCCAAGGGAACGGCATTTTCCCTGAAAAATGTAGGAAAGACGTTCTTAAAGGCTATCTGGGGGATTCTGATGCCTCTGATTATCCTGGGCGGTATTTTTTCCGGGTATTTTACACCTTCAGAGGCTGCGGACGTGGCAGTGATCTATGCGATCCTGGTGTCGATATTTGTCTATCGGGATATGGGGCCCAAGGAGCTGTATACCATTATGAAGGGCAGCGCCAAGACTTCCGCTGTCATTATGATTATTATCGCCTGCAGCGGCCCCTTTGGATGGGTGCTTGCGAACTGGAAGATTCCGGAGGCTATCGCGGGGTCTGTGCTGGGCGTGTCCTCCAATCCCTATATGATTATGCTCATGATTGCCGTCATCATCTTGATTGCCGGTGTGTTTATGGAGACCTCGTCTGCTATCATTATTTTGACGCCGGTATTTCTGCCGCTGGTTAAGGCGATGAATATCAGCCTGGTACACTTTGGCATTGTGTTTGTGGTGGGAATTGCCATCGGCATGATCACGCCTCCGGTGGCTATCAATCTGTTCGTGGCTTCTGGTATTACCGGGCTGCCCATTGAGAAGATTGCCAAGTCGGTAGTCCCCTATCTATTGGGGCTGATTGCTGTGTTTTTCCTGATTCTGTATGTGCCTATGCTGTTTCCGGGGCTGATGTAGATCGTCTTCCCGGGATCATGCCATATAGACAGGGCAAGGAGAGTATCCTATGGAAAATGCATTTGTACTGGAGCTGTCGGAATCAAAATTCCGGGAGCTCTATGTCTGTTTTTGCGGTTATGCCCGGTGCGAGCCTCTTCACAGCTACGGCCCGGCTATGCGTTCTCATTATCTGCTCCATTATATTGTTGACGGAAAGGGCACTTACCAGACAGGAGAGCGGAAATTCCAGCTGGAGGCAGGAGAGGGCTTTCTAATCGAGCCCAATTCCCTTGTTTATTACCAGGCTGACGGGAAGGAGCCATGGAGCTATCTGTGGATTGGATTTTCGGGAAAACGGGCAGAGGAATACCTGGAGGATCTGGGGCTGAACAGCTGTCAGCTTACCTTTCGTTCCCAGAAGGGACAGGAATTAAAGCGTCTGGTTCTGGAGATGATGGGCTGCTCCGACGGCTCCGTCACCAGCCGGTTCCGTCAGCAGAGTCTTTTGTACGGCTTTTTTTCGATTTTGTCGGAAAATGCCGTTGATCGGGGGAGAAGCGAGCTCTCAAAAGAGAACTTTTATATGGAACGGGCGGTGACCTTTATCCGCAACCGCTATTCCTCCAATATTAAGGTGGCTGACATTGCGGGCCATCTCTGCGTGGATCGCAGCTACCTGTATAAGCTTTTTAAAAATACTCTGGATATGTCCCCGCAGGAATTCCTCACAGAGGTGCGCTTATCCAGGGCTAAGGAGCTTCTTTCTGCAACGAAGCTGTCTGTGGAGCAGGTGGCCCTGTCCTGCGGCTACCGGGATACACTTGTCTTTTCCAAAGCATTTAAGCGTAGCACGGGAATGGCCCCTAAGGAATACCGCAGGGAACACTGGAAGCCCGGCAAAATGGATCCCGGGGAGAATGAAGAGATACTCAGGGAGCTTTTGGAGAATGAGGACTTAAAAAAGCTGCAGAAAAAATAGTTCGGGCCCTTGTCCATGCAAAGGAGAGGCTATGAGTGAAAAACGACATAAAAGGCGTAGAAAACAAGGAATAGATAATCGTCTGGTTCTGGGGATAGGATTGCTTACACTGTGGATTCTGGCATTTTCCATTGCCGTATTTTTTCTGTTTTTTTCCGGAAAGGACAGCACGAAGGGCCAGACGGATGAGGAAGTGATTTCCCGGGAAGAAGATCCGGCAGAGGAAGGCCGGGAGGAAAAGAAGGAGCCGGAGGAAAAGCCGGAAGACATGGAAGAGAAGGAAGATCCTCAGAGCGAGACAAACCAAATCAGCGAGGAGACAGGCGCAGAGTCGGAGATCACAAAGGTTCTGCTTTCCCAGAATGCCCAGGAGACAGACGAGGTGACCATAGGAATTGATGTGTCCAGGTTTCAGGGAACCATAGACTGGAAGGCTGTGGCGGAGGCCGGGATTGAGTTTGCCATGATAAGAGTCGGCTATCGCACCCAGGCAGGCGGCGAGATTCGCGAAGATACCAACGCAAGGTACAACATGCAGGAGGCTACGGCCAATGGGATTCAGATAGGAGCTTATTTTTTCTCCACAGCGCTTACAAAAGAAGAAGCAGAGGAGGAGGCAAGGTGGACGGCCGGTTACATTTCCCAATATGCGGTAACTTATCCGGTGGCATACAACTGCGAAGGCTTTGAGAACCCGGAAAACAGACAGTACGGGCTGACTGTTTCCCAGCGTACGGATTGTGCGGAGGCATTTTTAAAGGAAATCTACAACCAGGGCTACACGCCGATGTTTTATGCCTCAAAAAGCGAGCTGGAGCATGACGCAAAATGGGAAACCTCCCGTCTGGAGGGGCAGTTTAAAATCTGGGTATCCCAGTATCCGGCTGCACCCTATCCGGATACGGCTGTGTCCGGATACGGCGGAGCTCATGCCATGTGGCAGTATACAAACAACGGAACCATTGCCGGAATTTCAAGGCCGGTGGATGTTAATGTGGCCTATTTCGGCTACGAGGCCAGCGCAGACGCCCTGAATCCGGACACACCGGAGACAGCCGGCGCCGATGCGGAGGCTTTGATGAATTTTCAAGAGGTGGATGAAACTGTAACAGCCAAGGAAACGGTCAATCTCCGGGATATCCCAAGCCAGGGAGAGGACAGCACCGTCCTAAGAGAACTGGCGAACCAGGAGACAGCCCAGAGAACCGGTATCAGCGACAGCGGCTGGTCCAGGCTTATCATAGACGGAGAGCGCTATTATGCCGTATCCAATTATCTGACCACGGATCTGTCCTATAGGCCTCCCGTTAAGGAGCCGGATGACGGCCTAAAGACGAAGTTCCAGAGCGTTTCGGAGTATGTGACGCCGAAGATCGAGATCAACCTGCGCATGCTGCCGAGCGTCACCAATCCGGATGCCGTAGTAGCAGCTACTGTTAAGGCAGGGGAGGTCTTTGTGCGGACGGGAATCAACACCGATTACGGCTGGTCCCGGGTGGAGTATAACGGGCAGACGCTGTATTGTGTCAGCAGCTATCTGACAATGGCAGAGTAGAGTGGGTACGGTAAAGTTTTCTACTGCATCGGCGGCTTTATCCCCTGCAGTATGACCATGGGCTTTGCTTCTTCTACCAGCTCCTCAAAGGAAGGAATCGTTCCTTCCACATTGTCCAGAAGCCAGTCCATGGTAATGATCTCCTCCGCAGACAGACAGTTCCCGGCGGTATTCTTTACCGTACCGTCCTGTGCGGTAAGAGAGGCGGAAAACGGATTGTACCCGGCATCTGCAATCTCTCTTTTAATCAGATCCAGAAGCCACCGGGATCCGGCGGGCAGATTCTTGGAGCAGATGACGTCAATCATTCCGGAGGAAATTCCCCACCAGTAATGAACGGCCTTTGTCTGGGCTTCCTTTTTCTTCCAGGCCCCGTTTAGAATATCCCGTACAATCCGCTCATAAAATTTTCCCCAGTGCCAGATGGGAGAAGCCACATTTACCATATGACCGTCCCGGATATCATAGAGGCCGAACTTGCGGGAAGCATACTGGGGCGTAATCAAATCCTGTCCGGATATATAAGAAATTCCCTTTGCCCGAAATACTTCATCCGGATTCCGCTCCTTCACCGTGGCCCATTCCAGATGTATTCTTGCTTCAGGATTGGTCATCTTCACGCCCAGGGCAAAGGCGTTGATATTGGCCGTCATGCCGAAGATGGGATAGTCTGCCAGATACCCCACAAGAGGACTGTCTGTCAGAATTCCGGCCAGAGCTCCGGTCAGAAACTTTGCCTCATAAAGACGGCCGTAGTAGGTTCGAAGATGTCCGCTGTAGGTGTGAAGGGAGCAGTTCAAAAGCTTTATCTCCGGGTAATGAATGGCGGCCTTGATGCTGGCGCCAAGAAGCTTCGGCGTAGTGGTGAAAATCACCTTGCATCCCCTGGCGGCTGCCTCCTGGACGGTCTTAAGGCCAAGCTCCTCGGTATTGATATTGTCAAAACACAGCGTTTCTATTTCGCTGCCAAAAACCTGGTTTAAATGCTGCCTTCCAAGCTCATGCCCGTAAGTCCAGCTGGAGGTTTCCATGGTCTTGTCATGGAGAAAGGCAATCCGCAGAGGGGCGGATACGACCGGAATCAGACGGCTGATCACCGGCTTTTGAGCCTCGGCCCCAGGCTGCATGCTAAGCTCCAGAGGCACCTTTTGGGGATAGAGCTGGAAGTCCTTCCATACCTTTGCCATCTCGCTGCGAATCTGGCTGTGAGACTTCTCCCACAGATTTTCATATCCATAGATCTCCAGATAAATCAGGAAGGCATCGCCGGGGGTAAGAGACAGCTTCCTCCCCCCTTTTTCCTCAAATACATCTGTAAAATGAATATAGGCAGAGTGGAAGTCAAGCTTCTCGTCATCTGTCCACACATGATCGGGCTTCGTTCCCACAAGCTTTAAAAGCCTGGGAAAGCTGCCCTCCTGGCTGAACCAGAGATAATTGATGGATGTCAGCTTGTAGAAATCCAGGAATTCATAGTAGATACGAACCTCCTGGGAGTCGTTTTTTGCAGGCAGAATCCGGGTTACCTGTCCGAAAATGCTGACGGCTCCGGAATATTTCAATACGCTGACCCGTTTGTTGCCCTCGATCACATAGAAGCGGTTCATAAACTCGCAGGCCTTGATGGGATCACGGATGCCTTCATCCAGGTGGGCATGATAAAGGGAGACCCATTTGGAGGCAAACTCCGTATCCTCCGGAAGAAGGGGCATAAAATTATTGGCAAAGGCAGTGGTACGCCCGGCAGTTTTTGTTCCTGCAATCTGATCCAGTGGGATTTCCACCAGTCCTAGGTCTGCCTCTGAGGCGGTTTTGGTAAAGGAAAGGATTTCATCCAAAACCTGCAGGTAGGGATAGCTGCCCTTTAAAAGAGCAGTACGGTATGCTTTTTGTGCTGACTTTCTGGCTTTTGCGTATTCTTCCATTCTATTTGAAATCTCCTTTTTGGCATATGGCATTTTTGCAAAAAGCTTTTTATCAACGGCCCATTGGAAGGCCGGTGTGTTGTCCGCTATATTGCAGGCGGAAATTCAAAGACGGTCCGCTCGTAAGCGTTGACGACCGTAGTATTTTTATAAGTACACATCCGCGGAGCCTTATAATTGTAGGACAGGTGTACATGTCCATGGATAAAATAAGAGGGCGAATAGCGCTCCATCAGTCCAAGAAAGCTCTGGAAGCCCCGGTGGGGCAGATTTTCCTCGTCATTGAGATGATATGCGGGCGCATGGGTCAGCAGAATATCAAATCCCTTGTGGCGCTTGAGAGAATACCACAGCCGCCGGATACGGGCGTTCATCTGCCGTTCTGTATACTGATGAGGGCCCTCCTTATAGCGCATGGAGCCGCCGAGTCCCAGAATGCGGATTCCCTCATGGACGTAGATCCGATCCTCCACGCAGATACAGCCGTAAGGCGGAGAGGCCTCATAGACAGCATCGTGGTTGCCGTGGACATAGAGCACCGGCCCCTTAAAAAAGGTAGCCAGAAAGGAAAGATAGAGAGGGCTCAAATCTCCGCAGGAGAGGATGAGATCAATCTCCGAGAGTTTTTCCTTGCTGAAATCATCCCAGAGATAACGGGATTCCTGGTCTGCGATTGCTAATATTTTCATAAAGTTCTTCCTTAAAAAGGGCTGTCCCATGATAAGCCGTCAGATTTTTCCATATCCTGCAGTGAGAAGCTTACGAATACTGAAATCTGCTGCCTTATTGTGTGACAGCCCTGTTATATATGTTTTTGTCCCGTTTGAAAACCATTTCCTGCAAAAATGTCTTTTGGGATGAGGCTTCCTTTAACGTGACTGCTTTGCAATCAGCTTGCGGATTTTCTCGGTAGGCGTATTGATGCTGTCCACGGAAAAATCGTGGTTCAGCGTGTCAATGATTTTAGCCAGAAATTTTGTCATATCCGCCTCTGTATAATATGGCTTGGACAGAAGCTCCGGCGAACGGTAATTGAGATTCGTTGTCACAATCCGGGTGATATAGCCCTTTTCATAGTATTCGTCAAATTTATCGAATCCATCCGTAAAGAGGCCGAAGGTGCAGCATACATACACGTGCTTCGCACCGCGCTCCTTCATCTGCTTGGCTACATCCAGCATGCTTCCGCCGGAGGAAATCATATCGTCAATGATAATAACGTCCTTGCCCACCAGGGAATCTCCCAGAAATTCATGGGCCACAATGGGGTTCTTGCCGTTAATGACCGTAGAGTAATCCCGGCGCTTGTAGAACATGCCAAGATCAATCCCAAGAACATTGGAAAAATACACGGCCCGCTCCATGGCGCCCTCATCCGGGGCAATGATCATAAGGTGATCGTTGTCCACCGTCAGCTCCGGCTCCGTGCGGAGAAGGGCACGGATAAACTGGTAAGGAGGCTGGAAATTATCAAAACCGTTTAGGGGAATGGCATTCTGCACTCTTGGGTCGTGGGCGTCAAAGGTGATGATATTGTTGACCCCCATATTCCGAAGCTCCTGAAGGGCAATAGCGCAGTCTAAGGACTCCCTGCTGTTGCGCTTGTGCTGCCGGCCCTCATAGAGGAAAGGAATCACGACATTGATCCGGTGAGCCTTGCCGGTAGCCGCCGAGATCATGCGCTTTAGATCCTGGTAATGATCGTCCGGGGACATGTGGTTTTCATGGCCGCAGACGGTATAGGTGAGGCTGTAGTTGCACACATCTACCATGATAAAGAGGTCGCTTCCCCGAACGGACTCCCCATAGCGCCCCTTGGCTTCCCCGGTTCCGAAACGTGGACAGGAGCATTTTACCATATAAGAATCCTGGGCGTATTCCTGAAAATAAATATTGTCTCTGTGCTGTTTATTGGCTGTTTTGCGAAATTTTACCAGGTGCTTGTCTACTTTTCTTGCAAAGTCTACGCAGCTGTCCAGAGCTGCGATCTTAAGAGGCGCCACTGGTAAAATATTATCGAACTGGTTGGTTTCCGACATACTGATCCTCCGAATGGACGGGTATCCGAATGCAGGATATCCCGAATATGAAATTGTGTAAAATATTCTAATAATTTTATAACATCTCTTAGAGGGCACGTCAAGAACATACGGGAAAATTTATGTTCAAATTTATACGCAGATCAAGGTGAAAATCTTTGTTTTTTGTTTTTTCCTTCGGCAGATGCCGGCGGAGCAAAAAGAGGGGGGAGCAATCGTGAAACGGGGGAGGAGAGGAGGTGGGGCGAAGCTGTAATTCTGCCGGTTTTTGGGGCGATTGATAAAAAATAAAAAAAATTTAAATTTTTTGAAAAAAAAGCTTGCCAAATGAAGAATTATGTTATATACTAAGCAAGTCGGCAGGGAAAGCCGGTATGGTTCCTTGGTCAAGCGGTTAAGACGCCGCCCTCTCACGGCGGAAACAGGGGTTCGATTCCCCTAGGGACTGTTGCTTAAAGCTCTAGAAGCCTTGTATTTACTAGGTTTTTAGAGCTTTTGTTTTTTGGATTTTACTGCAGGGTATCAAATAGGGCATCAGAAAATATGTTTGGTTGAAAATAAAATAAGGAGATATTGTATATTCTCATTTTATATATTTTATCCGCTTTTGGCCGCTTTTGGCATATGCTTCAAATATAATAAATAAGTGTGCAAATAAGGTGTAAAGTCTATTGAATTATTAAGGTTTTATACCTTTTTATAAATTTCTTCAACTTTACACAATTATTGCATACTTAAGGATACTGCCTTCTAGGTACATGTGTATTACCATTTATTGTTTTCCCAATCTTTCAAAAATATTCTTTCCGATTTCCAAAACTTCTCCTGTGTGGAACAAAAGCCCCTTCATATACTAAATAAAGAAAAAATAAAAGGAAGGTAATTATGCAGAAACGATATGCATTTTGTTCTCTGTGCTTGATTCCCTTTTTGACACTTCTGCTGGCATCCGGCTTCTCCTGGACAGGCGTTAACTTTTCTGTCATAGGAAGCCGGGGCGGCAGACGTTTGGCCTTTCTGGTCTGGGGAGCGCTGACAGGGAACTATTTTTATCTTCATACAAGAGAGCTTATGGAGCTGAGCGGCTGCCGGAACCGGACGCTGGAGAGGCTTCTTTTCGGTGCTTTGGTATGTTTCGTAACGGCTGTGGGGATTCCTTATCTGCCCCGGCAGCTGCCCGGACTTTCCCGCCTTCATGTGGGGATTTGCTTCACGTCGACTTTGCTTCTGGCAGTTGTCCAGGTACGGTTTTTGCGGATGCTTCAGAAAAAAAGCGGCGGCGGCTTCGGGATACAGTGGAGCCTTCTGGCCCTTTTGGGAACAGGGGTTTGCATTTTGCTGTTCTCCATAGGCATCATATCCACGCTCCTGGAAGTCTATGTAACAGTCGGAGGCTGTATCTATCTTTGGCTTCTTCATTGCAAATTAGCAGGGGCTGCTGCGAAATTTGTTTAAAAAATTAGGAAAGAAGTGTTTTACAAACGAAAATACCTGTGCTATACTAGCTAAGACTGAAAAAAACAGAACATCCATTCGGATAAGTAAGCATACCTTATTGAACGAAGTCCACCCATCCCGAAGGGATATGCATGAATGGGGTACCCGCAGGGTATGCCTTACTGGACGAAGTCCGCCAGCCCCGAAGGGGCATGCATGAATGGGGCACATATAGGGTATAGGAATGAGGAATATAAAATGGCAAAGAAAAACACCTACGACGCAGACAGCATAGCCGTCCTGGAAGGCCTGGAGGCCGTGCGGAAGCGACCGGGCATGTACATCGGCAGCGTATCACGGAAAGGATTAAACCATTTGATTTATGAGATCGTGGATAATTCCGTGGACGAGCACCTGGCCGGCTTCTGCTCCCAGATCTGGGTAACCCTGGAGAGGGACGGCTCCTGCACCGTCAGCGACGACGGCCGGGGCATCCCAGTGGATCTCCATGCAAAAGGAATCTCTGCAGAGCGTCTTGTATTCACCACCCTCCATGCAGGAGGAAAGTTTGACGATTCCGTCTATAAGACAAGCGGCGGCCTCCATGGGGTAGGCTCCTCTGTGGTCAACGCCCTGTCTACCTATTTGGATATAGAGGTAAGCCGCGACGGAGCCGTACACCACGATCACTACGAGCGCGGTATCCCTACCATAGAATTGAACGACGGGCTCCTTCCGATTCTGCGCAAAAGCAAGGAGACAGGAACACGGATCAACTTCCTCCCAGACCCGGAGATCTTTGAAAAGACAAGGTTCCAGGCGGAGGAGGTCAAAAGCCGTCTCCATGAGACTGCTTACCTCAATCCGGCACTTACCATTTATTTTGCAGACAAAAGAATTGAGCCGGCGGAGGAAGTAACCTTCCATGAGGAAAACGGAATTATCGGCTTCGTGGAGGATTTAAATAAGAAAAAAGAGCAGGTGCACGACGTCATTTACTTTAAAGGAGAGGCAGAAGGCATCGTGGTAGAGGGTGCTTTCCAGTATGTAAACGAGTTCCATGAAAATGTCCTGGGCTTCTGCAACAACATCTACAACGCAGAGGGCGGCACCCACCTGACCGGCTTTAAGACGGTATTTACCACCGTAATCAACAATTATGCCAGAGAGCTGGGCATTCTGAAGGAAAAAGATGCCAACTTTACCGGAGCCGATGTGCGCAACGGCATGACGGCCGTAATCTCCATCAAGCATCCGGCCCCCCGATTTGAAGGCCAGACCAAGACGAAGCTTGACAACCAGGATGCGTCCAAGGCCGCCTCCAAAGTAGCAGGGGAGGAGATTGTCCGTTATTTTGACCGGAATCTGGAGACCTTGAAGGGGGTCATCGGCTGCGCAGAAAAGGCGGCCAAGATACGAAAGACAGAAGAGCGGGCCAAGACCAATCTTCTGACCAAGCAGAAATATTCCTTCGATTCCAACGGAAAACTTGCCAACTGCGAAAGCCGGGATGCTTCCAAATGCGAGATTTTTATTGTAGAGGGAGACTCCGCCGGCGGCTCCGCCAAGACGGCCAGAGACCGGAATTACCAGGCCATTCTTCCCATCCGGGGCAAGATACTGAATGTGGAAAAGGCCAGCATTGACAAGGTGCTGGCAAATGCAGAGATCAAAACCATGATCAACGCCTTCGGCTGCGGCTTTTCCGAGGGCTACGGCAATGACTTTGATATTACAAAGCTGCGCTATGACAAGATTATTATTATGGCCGATGCGGACGTGGACGGAGCACACATTTCCACCCTGCTTCTGACCCTCTTTTACCGTTTTATGCCGGATCTCATCTACGAGGGACACGTCTACATTGCCATGCCGCCGCTCTATAAAGCTATGCCCCAGAGAGGGGAGGAGGAATACCTCTACGACGACAAGGCCCTGGAGCGCTACCGGAAGCGTCACAAGGGAAGCTTCACCCTCCAGCGCTACAAGGGCCTGGGAGAGATGGATGCCGATCAGCTCTGGGAAACTACCCTGAATCCGGCTACCCGGATCTTAAAGCGTGTAGAGATCGAGGATGCACGTATGGCCTCCAACGTAACGGAGATGCTTATGGGAACGGAAGTGCCGCCCCGGAGAGCCTTTATCTACGAACACGCCTGCGACGCTGAACTGGACGTATAAAGGCTTGAAATCACTGAATTGGAAACAGCAGCGCATGAAATAATGCCAGAAGGATTTACGGACGCATGGTTTTGCGGCCGGAAATTCTTCTGGGTGAGGGCATTATTCCAAGAGCTGCGGAACTGGAATAGGAGTTTAGAATGGAAGAACAAATCATCCGCACCGAATACTCAGACCTCATGCAGAAATCCTACATTGATTACGCCATGAGCGTCATCATCGCCCGTGCCCTTCCGGATGTCCGCGACGGTCTCAAGCCTGTACAGAGAAGAACCCTCTACGACATGTACGAGCTGGGTATCCGCTTTGACCGTCCTTACCGGAAGTGCGCCCGTATTGTAGGCGACACCATGGGTAAATACCACCCCCACGGCGACAGCTCTATCTACGAGGCGCTGGTGGTCATGTCCCAGGACTTCAAAAAAGGCCTGCCCTTAGTAGACGGCCACGGCAACTTCGGATCCATCGAGGGAGACGGCGCCGCAGCCATGCGTTATACGGAGGCGCGCCTGGAGAAAGTTACCCAGGAAGCCTTCCTGTCCGACCTGGACAAGAACGTAGTAGACTTTGTGCCAAACTTCGACGAAACGGAAAAAGAGCCCTCCGTCCTGCCAGCCAGGCTTCCGAACCTGCTGGTCAACGGCTCCGACGGAATCGCCGTGGGAATGGCAACCAGCATCCCCCCTCATAACTTGGGAGAGGTCATAGACGCCGCAAAAGCCTATTTGAAAAATCCGGAAATTACTACCGAGGATTTGCTGAAACTGATGCCGGGCCCTGATTTCCCTACCGGGGGCATTGTGGTAAACAAAGACGAGCTCCCGGCCATCTACGAAACGGGTATGGGCAAAATCAAAGTCCGGGGCCGTGTTCAGGTAGAAAAGCAAAAAGGCGGCAGGGAGCAGCTTGTCATAACCGAGATCCCCTATCCCATGATAGGCGCAAACATCGGAAAATTTTTAAACGATATTGCGGCCCTGGTAGAGTCCAAAAAGGCCCCGGAGATCACGGACATCTCCAACCAGTCCTCCAAGGAAGGCATCCGCATCGTTCTGGAACTGCGCAAGGGAGCCGATACCGAGAATCTGAAAAATATGCTCTACAAAAAGACCCGTTTGGAGGATACCTTCGGTGTCAACATGCTTGCAGTGGCAGACGGAAGACCCGAAACGCTGGGCTTAAAGCAGATTCTGGAGCACTACATCGAATTCCAGTATGAGCTTGCCACCCGGAAATACCGAACCCTTCTTGCAAAGGAGCAGGAGAAACGGGAGATTCAGGAAGGGCTTATCCGTGCCTGCGATGTAATCGATCTTATCATCGAGATTCTTCGGGGCAGCAAGAGCGTTAAGGATGCAAAGGCCTGTCTGATAGAAGGAAAAACAGAAAACATCCGTTTCAAATCCGAAGCCTCCCGGAAGAGGGCTTCAAAGCTGCGTTTCACCGAGCGTCAGGCCACAGCCATTTTGGAGATGCGCCTGTACCGCTTAATCGGCCTGGAGATCGAAGCCTTAATGGCGGAAAACGCCCAGACCTTGAAGAACATCGCCTCCTATGAGGACATCCTGGAAAATCACGCAAGTATGACAAAGGTGATCCTAAAGGACATGGATTCCATCAAAAAAGCCTATGCAAGGCCAAGACGAACCTCCATCGAAAACGCAGCGGAAATCATCTTCGAGGAAAAGAAGATTGAAGAGATGCCTGTGATGTTCCTGATGGATCGTTTCGGCTACGCCAAAACCATAGACATGCCCACCTATGAACGCAACAAAGAAGCGGCGGACAGCGAAAACAAATACGTATTCCCCTGTATTAACACCGGCCGCATCTGCGTATTTACCGATACCGGTCGCCTGCATACCATCAAGGTACTGGATCTGCCCTTTGGCCGCTTCCGGGACAAGGGTGTGCCGATTGACAATTTCAGCAATTACAACAGCACCGAAGAACAGCTTGTGGGAATCGGAAGCATGGAAGCGCTGAAAGAGAGAAAGCTTATCTTTGCCACCAGAGGCGGCATGCTGAAGATTGTGGACGGCAATGAATTCGAAACAGGCAAGCGTACCGTGGCCGCCACAAAACTGGGAGAGGAAGACAAGGTTTTATTGGCAGAGCCTGTGGAGGGCAGCGAACAACTGGTTCTTCAAAGCAGGGAAGGTTATTTCCTGCGCTTCTCCATATCCGAGATTCCGGAGAAAAAAAAGGGAGCCATCGGCGTCCGGGGCATGCGCCTGGGAACGGACGACTGTCTGGAGGCTGCCTATCTTTACCAGACAGGCAGCGAGCAGACCATCACCTACAAAGAAAAGCAAATCATATTGAACAAACTGAAACCCGGAAGCAGAGATACAAAAGGGGTAAAGGTAAGGGTGTAGACACATGAATCAGCCCTAAAAATAAAGAAGAAAACAGACCTTGAACCACGGGGTCGGAAGCTGCCGCAAGACAAGCACTTTGTGCAAATACCGCGGCAGCTGTTTTTTTGGAATTTCATGTGGTTTTTGGTAGATTTATATTGACTTGTGTTGGAGTTGTGCTATAATAAGCTTGTAATCCAAAAACAATCCATTAGAGAAAGATGGAAACAGCAGAATCCTTAGAAGTGCCGGAAGGATTTACAGGCACACGGTCTTGTGACTGGAAATTCTTCTAGATAGAGGGTGCTGAGGAGGATTCTGCGGAACTGGAATGGAGGATAAACCATGAATTTAGCAGAAGCAAAAGAGTATGCAAAGCAAAACATTCACAACAGACCGCAGACAACCGGCCGTCTGGCCGGAAAAATCGCAGTTGTCACAGGCGGCGCACAGGGATTCGGACTTGGAATTGCGACAGAGATGTATAAAGAAGGAGCCAGCGTAGTACTGGCGGATTTAAACGAGGCCCAGGCCGTAGAGGCAGCCAAAGCACTGGGAGAGCGGGCAGTCGGCCTGAAGGTAGACGTATCAAGCGCAGAATCCATGGAGGCCATGGTATGCAAAGCCGTAGAGCACTTCGGCGGACTGGACATCTTTGTATCCAACGCAGGCGTTCTCAAAGCCGGAAGCCTGGAGGACATGGAGCCCCAAGCCTTCGAGTTTGTGACAAAGGTGAATTACATCGGATACTTTAACGCTGCAAAATACGCTTCTGCAATTATGAAAGCACAGCACGAGGCAGACGACAGCCTTTGGTTTGATATCATTCAGATTAACTCCAAATCTGGTCTGGAAGGATCCAAGAACAACAGCGCCTACGCAGGCGGCAAGTTCGGCGGCATCGGCCTTACCCAGAGCTTTGCGCTGGAGCTGGTAGCATGGCAGATCAAGGTGAATTCCATCTGTCCCGGCAACTTTTACGACGGCCCTTTGTGGTCAGATCCGGAGAGAGGGCTTTTCGTACAGTACTTAAATGCCGGCAAGGTTCCGGGAGCCAAGACCGTACAGGATGTAAAAGACTACTACCTGTCCAAGTCCCCCATCCACAGAGGCTGTACTCCGGCAGACGTATCCAAGGCCCTGTTCTACTGCGTAGAGCAGAACTTTGAGACCGGACAGGCCGTGCCGGTTACCGGCGGACAGAATATGCTGAATTAGGAGGCATGAGAGCATGGATAAATTCGTAGAACGGCAGGAAGCCTTAAAGCTTCTGAATGCCCCGACCCCGGAGGAACGTCTGGCAAATCTGGCTATCGTCCTTGGAAGCGAGAAGGAGAAGCCGGAGGTAAAGCCCCAGTTTGCCAACAATCACATACATACCATTTATTCCTTCTCCCCCTATTCCCCCACAGCCGCCATTTACTGTGCAAGGGATGAGGGGCTGGAGACAGCGGGAATCATGGATCACGACAGCATTGCCGGAGCGGTAGAGTTCCGCAAGGCCGGAAAGATCGCCGGAATCGGCACCACCTGCGGTATGGAATGCCGCGCCAGTCTGGATGGCACACGCATGGCAGGAAGGAAATTAAACAATCCCGACCAGGCAGGCATTGCCTACATGGCCATTCACAGCGTACCCGATTCGGGCTTTGCAAAGCTTCAGGAGGTATTCGGCCCCTTGAGAGAGAAGCGGAACGAGCGGAACCGCAAGATGACTGCCAACATCAATGCACTTATGGAATCCAAGGGAATCACCCTGGATTTTGATAAAGACGTACTGCCCATTTCCCAGTATGCCAACGGCGGCTCCGTCACCGAGCGTCATCTTCTGTGCGCCTTAAGCGAGAAGATCATCGCCAGGGCCGGAAAGGAAAAGTGTGCGGAATTTGTGGAGGAGCAGCTGGGAATCAAGCTTTCCGAAAAGCAGAAGGGTCAGCTTTCCGATCCGCAGAATCCTCATTTTGTATACGATCTCTTAGGCGTAATGAAAGCGGAGCTGGTGGAGAAGATTTATGTTCCTGCCACGGAGGAATGCATTTCGTTCAAGGATCTGGTGAAGCTGGCTGACGAGGCAGGAGCCATTCTCTGTTATCCTTATCTGGGAGATATTACGGATTCCGTAACGGGAGACAAGAAAGCGGCCAAGTTTGAGGATGAATTCCTGGACGATCTTTTTGAGATGCTGAAGGAAGAGGGAGTCCACGGCGTAACCTACATGCCGGCCCGGAATACCAAGGAACAGATGACCAGGCTTCAGAACCTCTGCCGGGAGTACGGTATGACTGAGATCTCCGGAGAGGATGTGAACAGCTCCCGCCAGAGCATGATCTGCACACAGCTTGAGGATCCCCAGTTCAAACATCTGGTGGACGCTACCTGGAAGCTGATTGAACGGGAAAAGGTGAGTGAATAATATGCAGATAGACAAGGATGCAGTCCGGGAGATCCTCCTGGTTGCAAAGCGTCTGGACGAAAAGCAGCTTTTAAATGCAGTAGAGGGCAATATTTCCATAAAGCGTGGAGGGCTGATCTATGTGACGCCCAGCGCTAAGAACAAGGCCTTTCTCACAGAGGAAATGATAGCCGTTACGGATCTGGAGGGCAATCAGATAGGGGGAACCTTAAAGGCCACCTCGGAGCTTCGGCTTCATGTGCTTACCTATCAGATGAGGGAGGATATCGGAGGAATTGTCCATGCCCACCCCTCCTATCTTACGGCTCATGCAGTCTGCGGAAGGCCGGTGGAGACAAGGGCTTATCCGGAAATGATGTTTAAATACGGACGCATCGAGGTGGCGGGCTACGGGCGGCCGGGAACGGACGATATCTGCAGAGATCTGGGCCCCATCCTAAAGCACAGCAACGTGGCGCTTCTGGAAAATCACGGGGCCATTGCGGTGGGACCGGATGCCATAGAAGCCATGAACAATATGGAGGCGGCCGAGGCCATTGCCAAGGTGCTGACCATTTCAAAGCTTGTGGGGACACAAAAAGATCTTCCGGAGGAGGAATGCCGCCATCTGCTCTCCCAGCACGAGGAGCAGCAGGTTACCTTCCGGTAGGCAGGTGACGCGGCTGGAAGCGTTGCGAAAATTGACAGCAGTCATCATTGTTTTACTGCACCTATAAAAAATAAGGCTTATAAAGCCAAAAGGAGAGAAAATATGAAAACAAAAGCATTAAGATTGTACGGAAAAGAAGATCTGCGTCTGGAAGAGTTTGAGCTTCCGGAGCTTAAGGATGACGAGATTCTGGCTAAGGTTGTATCCGACAGTATCTGCATGTCCTCCTACAAGGCAGCTATTCAGGGCGCGGATCACAAGCGTGTGCCCAATGATGTGGCAGAGCATCCCACCATCATCGGCCATGAGTTCTGCGGCGAGCTGGTAAAGGTAGGCTCCAAGTGGGCCCATGAGTTCAAGGAGGGAGAGAAGTTCTCCATTCAGCCGGCCCTCAACTACAAGGGAAGCCTGGATGCACCGGGATATTCCTTCCAATTCATCGGCGGAGACGCTACCTATGTGGTAATCCCCAACGAGGTGATGGAGATGGGCTGTCTCCTTCACTTTGACAGCGAGAATTATTTCGGCGGTTCTCTGGCAGAGCCTCTGTCTTGTGTGGCAGGAACCTTCCATGCAATGTACCACGTGACCAGAGGAAAATACGAGCATGACATGGGCATCGTAGAGGGCGGCAAGATGGCGATTCTGGCAGGCGTAGGCCCCATGGGCCTGGCTGCTATCGACTATATCATTCACTGCGACCGCAATCCGTCCCTTCTGATTGTGACGGACATTGACGATGCGCGTCTGGCACGGGCAGAGCAGATTCTTTCTCCCGAGGAAGCAGCGAAAAAGGGAATCAAGCTTGTCTATGTAAATACAGGCAAGGTAGAGGATCAGAAGAAATGCATGATGGACTTCACAGACGGAGCTGGCTATGACGATGTACTCTGCTTTGCTCCTGTAGCTCCCGTAGTAGAGCTGGCTGACAGCATTCTGGCACAGGACGGCTGTCTGAACTTCTTTGCAGGCCCCTCCAACCCGGAATTCTCCGCAAAGTTCAACTTCTACAATGTGCATTATTCCGGAACCCATGTAGTGGGAACCTCTGGCGGAAATACCGATGATATGAAGGAGTGCCTGGCTATGATGGGACAGGGCAAGCTGGATCCGGCTATCCTGGTTACTCATATCGGCGGCCTTGACGTGGCAAGAGAGACTACCCTCAACCTTCCCAAGGTTCCGGGCGGAAAGAAGCTGATCTACACCCACATTTCCCTGCCTCTTACTGCCATTGCAGACTTCGAGGAGAAGGGAAAGAGCGATCCCATGTTTGCGGAGCTTCACAAGCTGGTTTCCAAGACCAACGGACTGTGGAATACAGAAGCAGAAAAGTATCTTTTGGAGCATGCGCCGTCTATCTAAAGCGAGCCTTATGAGAGAGAAACTTCTGTAGTAGGGGAGGGGCTGTTGCAAAATAAGCCATCAGTCATTTCCGTATCCTGTGTTCGGACGGTTCGTGCACATTCTGTCTGCTCTTGCCGGACTTTGGTCCGTCAATATCAGACAGTTTGTGCGCGAACAGCCGGACACTGGATATAGGAAAAGCCTGCTGTCTTATTTTGCAACAGCCCCCCTTTATATACCGGGAATGGGGAAATATTACAATTCCGGAACTACTGCGTCTTTTTTCTTTTTAAAGTCTCCCGGAGATAAATCCCGTTGGGAATCAGCCACATGCACCCAATGCAAAAAAAGGGCAGGAAGCCGATGTCAAAAAAGGGAATCAGCAGTACCAGCAGAATATACAGGGCAAAAAAGACAAGATTCAAGCTGGAAAACGCCTGATAGGAGGCCGCATAGGCGGCAATCCGTTCCTGTTCGTCAAAGCTTTCCAGCCATTTTTTCCGAAAATGAAGCTCCAGGGCATCGCCCCTCTTCTCCGGATTCAGGATGCGGATTTGTTCCACGGCTTTCCGCTGCGGAAAGGCCAGAAAAATCATAAAGAAGAGAGAACACAGAACAACCGCAAAAAACAGATATACAGATACATGCTTCCTCAAAGTGGCAATGGTCAGCAGCGCAAACGCCATAAAGTAAAGCATCATTGCCAGACTGGATATTCCGATAGAAATGTTTAAGAGAACCTCTGTCTTTCGGTAAAACGTATCGTCCGTATCATCGTTCCAGCCATTCCAGTCTGCAATGCGCTTTTTTGCCTTTGCCAGAGGCACATAACACAGAACCACAGCAGACAGGCCAAGCAGGATACAAAGCCACGGGGAGCTTGCGAGCAGTCTGGTATAGAGATCGGAAAACAGATTCTCAAAGGGTATTTTTGCATGGAAACAAACAAGGCTCAAGCATGCGCCCAGAACTGCGCCGCCCAGGATATACAGGAAATACCGGATAGTTATTTTTTTCTTGTTATTCATGATCTTCCTCCTCATATTCAAATAATGTTTCTACAGATACCTTGCAGACCCTGGCAATTTTGAGGGCCAGGGTAACAGAAGGAGAGTAGTCCCCCCGTTCAATCAGACTGATGGTCTGCCTGGAAGCACCGACCAGAGATCCTAGCTGCTGCTGGTTTAAGCCAAGCCTGGCACGGTGCTCCTTGAGATGATTGTAAAGCGGCATAGGCATGTCCTCCTTGATGTGACATGAAAATTAGTCAAAATGACAAATATCTTTGTCATAAATACAGTATATTGATGACAAGGAAAATTGTCAAGAGAAAAATAAAAAATGACTGTGTGGAAATATGACATCAGCCATTTCTGATGTCATATTTTCCCACAGCCCCTTTGAAAAAATTACAATTTGTATAACAGCCAAAAACTTATTCCATAGTATCCACAATCTCTTTCATGGTATCGATGGAGACCTGTCCCGTCAAGATATAGCGGATGCCGTCCGCTACAAAGACAGCCGTTTTTTTTGATACATAATCTTCCGGAGGAGTTTCCGCAATGGTATCCTCCACGAGATTCACCCGATACCCTTGTGCAGATGTATATTGTTCCACAAAGCGGTACATCCCAAGATAATCCGTATCCCATCCGTGGGCCAGTTGTTCTTCGCCCAGGATGAGCTCCGCTTTTAGGGAAACAGGTGAAAAATATACTGTTCCATGGTCGTAGGAATAGCGGTCTATATCTTTAAGAAGCTGATAGTTACTGGTATCCCCTAAGATAAAATTGTTCACCTGGATAATGGCATAGTTTTCCGGATCTGTCTGTATATGACACTGCATATAGGGATGCTCGGAAGACAGAACGCTGTCCAGCAGCTTTATCCCCAGCTCATTTTTCAGTTCCAAATAGCTGCTGTAGTCCTTTTCAATGAATGCGTACTCATTGACCGCAGCTTCCGGCGCATTCATCTCTACAATTTTCATAGGATCCAATTCCGGCAGCGTTTCATCATTTACATGAACTTTATTCAGTGCATGATACCCGGCGGAAACAGTGGCTCCTCCCAGGACAAGCACCGCGGCAAAAGCCGCAGCGGTTTTCCACAGCCGGTTCGGCTTCCGGCAGACGGCCCGATTCCGAATCTTATTTTTCATATCCTCACTCAGCCTTACCTCCTTAAGCTCCTGGTCGATGAGCTGCTTCATGCCGGATGCTTCCATACAATCTCGGTTTGTTTCGTTTTTAATATTATATTTCTCCATATCCAGCCTCCGTTAAAATTTTTTTTAATCTGCCCCTTGCCCGGTTTAAACGCTGTGTCACGGCATTTTCCGTTTTTCCGATTGCGGCTGCGATCTCCCGGACGGGCAGCTCCTGGTAGTAATAGAGCAGGAGAACCTGTCTGTCGTTTACACACAGCTTCATAAGGGCCGTTGAGATGGAGTCCTTTTCCAGAAAGGCCTCCGTCGGGTCCTCGCCAATCTGCTCCGGGGGCTGTTCCGGGTTGTCTCTGATGATTCCGAACCAGCGGTTCCGCATGATATTTTTGCAGCAGTTAAGGGCAATGCGTACAAGCCAGGTTTTTTCACTGGACTTGTGTTCAAAGGAACCATAGGCCTTCATAGCTTTTAAAAATGTCTCCTGGACAGCGTCCTGGGCAAGGTGATAGTCCTTCAGGTACAAATAGCACATACGCAGAAGCGTATCGCCGTATTCATTCATAAGTCTTTCTAACAATGGTTCTGCCGGCATTTTGGGACCTCCTTTCACTTATTAGACACCGCCTTCGGACAAAATATTACTTTTTAAATGAAAAAAATCGGAGGCTGTTATTGTTCGCTCCGTGACCAGTAGCCGGAGGTTCTTATGAAATTATGAATTTATACAGTTAGTATTGAACTCTTCCGCTAAAAGTGTTATATTAAATTAGTCAAAAAAATTTATTGTTTAGACACGAAGGAGGAATTGTTATGAGGACAGTACAGCAGAGAAACATTGCCGTTTGCATCATCCTGGCATTGGTTACCTGTGGCATCTACAGCATGTATTGGTTTGTATGCATGACAGATGACACCAATGCGCTGGCAAATGAGGAAGGAACATCCGGAGTGATGGCCCTTGTGCTCACCCTTGTTACCTGTGGGATTTACGGATTTTACTGGGCTTATAAGCGCGGTGAATTGCTGGATAAGGCAAAGATGGACAGAGGCCTTCCGGCTTCCAATGGAGGTGTGCTCTATCTGATTCTCTATATTTTTGGCGGAATTATTGCTTACGCATTGATTCAGAATGAGCTGAATAAGCTGGCGAATTAAGATGATAGATCACAGGCGGCTGAAAAAAGCGGGAATGGCAGCATTGATTCTTGCCGCATACTATGGATTTGTCAGATATACCGGAACGGGCATTCCCTGCCTGTTCCGGTTTGTTTTTCATTTGAAATGCCCGGGCTGCGGCATCACCCACATGCTGCTGGCCTTGGGAAAAGGGGACCTTTCGGGAGCTTTTCACAGCCATCCGGTGATCTTCTGCTTTGGCCCTTTTCTGCTGTGGCTATTGATAAAATCCCTTGGAAACTATCTATTTTCCAGGAAAACGGTCTGGAAAAAATGGGAATCCGCCGGGATGCTGGTATTCCTGGCCGCTTTGCTGAGCTTTGGAATCCTCCGCAACATTGTGTAAGAGCCACCTTTCATGGGCTGCCTGCTCAATAAAATCCCATCTGGGTGCGGAGGAATTCCATATAATCTCCGATTTTCATCTGAGCGCCCAATCCCTGGAAATTCATATCCAATCCGTCCTTGATGGCCTGGAGGCCTGTCTGGGCGTCGGCGGAGTTGAGATCGATGCTTGCCATTTCCTCGTCGGAAAATCCGTAGAGCTCCTGCACAAGAGAAAGGCAGCACTGGGTTTTCTCCTCCTCGGATGCCGCATTCCACTCCTCGGCAGACCAGTTGAGATAGGGATTGTCATAAACGGTTCCGCTTGGCTCGTAGAGATCCAGAAGATCTTCCATAACACCCTCCATAGAATAAAAATCCCCCAGAATCTTTTGGATATCCTCCTGATTGATTTCGTAATCCTTGGTATCCTTATTGTAGCTCACCCGTACCTGGCGGCTGATTGGATCTCCGTAGGTCTGGTATGCAATGGCGGTCTGAAGGGCTTCGATTAAAACCGTCCCCATGTCATTCATATCGCCCATGGTGAGCGCCTCTGTCATAATATTGGAAAAGAAGAGATCCAGTACGTCGGAGGGAAATACATCCACATCCACCACATAATCGCCGTCTTCCTTCTGGTGGCCGATTACCTGGTATTTACCTGAGGCCATAAGGTTCTTTAATTCTTCAATGAAGTCGTCCCCAAAACTGACTCCAAGGTATTCCAGCTCTTGGAACATTCCCTTTAACCCCAGCAGGGCAGCGTCGTACTGCGCCTTAAGTATCTCTTTATTTTTGCCGGACATCTCTGCATAAAGATCAAATTCTCCCTTTGTCTCCACAGCCAGATAGGCGTCTACTGCCTTGGAAGCGTTAAAGTCGGCTTTTTTACATCCGGCCAGCGCAGGCAGCAGGAGAGCTGTGAGCAGGAACAGTGCAGTGATACATTTCATAGATTTTCTCATTTCTTATCCCCCCCTGATTTTTTATCGCAAGTTTGGAATTCATACCTTTTTAGAAAAAATTCCTCTGCAGTTACAGTCTATCATACTTACCGGACAAAGTCCACCGGCTCCTCTTCTTGGTTACACATATCCGTTTTTGACAATTCCCAATCTTTTTAGTTTCCTGTATTTTGCCTTAATGGCCAGGATACGTCCTTACTTGTACCGAACAATATATTGTTAGTATTTCCCTCTGTTTTCTCACAAAATAGTTGTTGATTTTTTTAGCGTCAGTCCTTAATTTCCCGAAATAAAGTAGTCAATGGAGTACCCACAAGTGATACTTATGAGCTTTTTTACGTCTGGATAGAAATAAAAAATGTTATTGAGAATTATTATCAAAAACTATTGACAAACCCTGGAAGCGTGATATAATAACAAAGAAAATGATAGTCGTTATCAATTGAAAGAAAGATATGTAGTGGTAGGATCAGAAATATAGGAACCGGAATCCATGCATACACAAAAACAAATGTGAACGAAGGGAGCAGTGAAAATGGCATTGGCAATGATGGAGATTGGTGAGATAAGAGAAATCCGGTCATTTCATGGAAAGGAGGAAGTAAAACGCCGCCTGCAGGAGCTGGGATTTGTCAAGGGCGAACACGTACAGGTTATAGGAGAGAACTCCAGCGGTCTTATTTTGCTGGTAAAGGGTGTGCGCATAGCGCTGAACCGGGGCCTGGCCTCTCAGATTATGGTTGCTTAGTTTGGAAAAATCCCTATAGCAGACGGGCGGAATTCGAATTCACTCAAAATCAGAAAGCGAGGAAAACATATGACACTAAAAGAAATGAAGCCGGGCCAGTCCGGCCAGGTAGTATCCATCGGCGAGAAAGGCCCCTTAAAACGCAGAATTATGGACATGGGCATCACTCCCGGAACAGCCGTGAAAGTTATTAAAACAGCTCCCCTGGGCGATCCCGTGGAAATCAACGTGCGCGGCTATGAGCTGAGCCTGCGGAAAGAGGAGGCGGCCCGGATAGAGGTTCAGGTGTAAAGCCTGGATTACAATATGTTCCATAGTAAAAAACAAAAGAATCATCAAATTCCAGCAAAGGAGTGAAAAAATGTCTTATACAATTGCGCTTGCAGGCAATCCAAACTGCGGCAAAACAACTTTATTCAACGAATTAACCGGTTCCCGGCAGCGGGTAGGAAACTGGCCGGGGGTAACCGTAGACAAAAAAGAGGGCATCTGCAAAAAGGATAAGGAGCTTCACATCATGGATCTTCCCGGCACTTATTCTCTGTCCCCGTATTCTGCAGAGGAAATCATAGCAAGAGACTATCTTGTAAAAGAAAAACCCGATGCAGTGATTGATATTGTAGACGGAACCAGCATTGAACGAAATCTGTATCTGACCCTGCAGATTCTGGAAACCGGCGTTCCCACCGTCATCGCCCTTAACATGATGGACGAGGTAGAGGCAAGAGGCGACCAAATCAAAACGGAGAAGCTCTCTCAGATACTCGGCGTCCCGGTTGTTCCCATTACGGCGCGCAGCGGCAAAGGCATCGGCGAGCTGCTCAGTCAGGCCGCAGAGAGAGCAAGAGCAAAAAAGCCTCCCAAAGAACTTCCTATTTTTGATGAAAAGCTTCAAAGAGCCATAGATGAGGTAAAAAAGCTCCTGGAAGCTGCCGGAGAATCCGACAGTGCCTGGAAGGCAGTTAAGCTTTTGGAAAATGATGAAAACATAACGGCAGGACTTTCGGAAAAATTGAAAAGCCAGACTCAAAAAGTCATAGAAGAGGCCTGCGGCACGGATGCAGATCCGGAAGCAGTTATAGCGGATCAGCGTTACCAATACATAGCGAAAGTAGTAAAAGATACCGTTAAAAAATCCGCTTCCGGTCATGTAGAAACAAAATCCGACAAGCTGGATAAAATTCTCACCAACCGGATTCTGGCCCTGCCTGTTTTTGCGGTGATAATGTATCTTTTGTTTGCTTGTACCAACAGTGAAAATTTTCTTTTCCTGGGAATCCCAAGTCCCGGTATCTGGCTTGCAGGTCTGGTGGAATCTCTGTGGGGCGGTTTAACCGAAGCGATCGAAGGCCTCCTTGGCAGCGCGTCTCCCTGGGTGTACTCTCTGGTGATTGACGGTATTATGGCAGGACTTGGGGCGATACTTGGCTTTATTCCGCTGGTATTGGTGCTGTATCTCCTGATTTCTTTTTTGGAGGACTGCGGCTACATGGCGCGGATTGCCTTTGTGCTGGATCGCATTTTCCGCCGCTTCGGGCTGTCCGGCCGTTCCTTTATTCCGCTGCTCCAGGGCTTTGGCTGCAGCGTTCCGGCGGTGATGGCGACGCGTACCCTGGAATCGGAGAAGGATCGGAAGATTACCGCGATTCTGGCCGGCTTTATGCCCTGCGGCGCTAAGCTTCCTATATTTGCACTGTTTGTTTCTACACTGTTTGCAGACAGTAACCAGACCTTGGTGACTTATTCCGTTTACATTTTCAGCATTGTGATGGCAATTCTGGTGTCCCTGCTGCTCAATAAGTTTGTCTATAAGGACGGAGCTTCCAATTTTATTATGGAGCTTCCACAGTACCGTGTTCCGACCTTGAAGAGTGTGCTGATTCATGGCTGGGAAAAAGTGAAGGGCTTTGCGGTGAAGGCCGGAACGGTGATTTTTGTCTCCACGGTTCTTATCTGGTTTTTGGCCGGATTCAATATGGATTCCTTTAATGGAAGGAATGCGGCCGAGAATGAGGATGGAAGCATTATGTGTGAGATGAATGACAGCTTTATGGCCTCCATTGGAAATGTGATTGCCCCTGTTTTTAAGCCCCTGGGCTTCGGGGAGTGGCGTCCGGCCGTAGGTGTGGTTACCGGATGGATTGCCAAGGAAAATGTGGTTGTTACCTTTGCCCAGCTTTATGAGGAGGATGTGACAGAGGAGTATCTGGAGGAGTATTTTTCTCAGTATGCTCCGGAAGAGCTGGAAGAGCTTGGCTTTGAGGGCGGCGTGTACGATGCTGAGGCGGCCGCAGATATTTACTCGGAAGGCGTGCTCTTTGAGGGCGGCGATGAGAATGCGCTTCCCCATATGAAGGATGATATTAAGACAAAGGCTGCGGCTTATGCTTATATGGTGTTTAATCTTCTTTGCATGCCTTGCTTTGCGGCGGTCGGGGCCATGAAGAGAGAGCTTAAGACCTGGAAGGAGACAGGGAAGGCTGTGGGGATTCAGATGGGGACGGCGTATATTGCGGCTCTGTTGGTAAATGTTGTAGGTGGATTGTTTTTATAGGGATTATGGTATAAAATAGGCTGGAAACAGGAAAGGAGAGAGGTTTAAATGGCGGATGTGATTGTGGTTTTGATTATTGTAATTTGCCTTTTGGGGAGTGTGGGATATATGATTCGCAATAAGAGGAGAGGGGGCTCTTCTTGCGGGTGCGGATGTGTGGGGTGCAGTGGGAAAGGGGGGTGTGGGAAAAGGGAGTGAAGTGGTTTTGGGGTTGTGCTGGTGATGTCACAAAATAAGTCGGCAGCCTTTTCCATATCCCCAGTAATAAGGAATCCTCCCGCCTTGCGGGTCCCTCCTTATCACAACGGTTCGGACGGTTCGCGTACATCCTGTCTGCCAAGTTCAGACAGGCTGTTCGCGCACAGCCGGACACTGGATATTGGAAAAGGCTGCCGGCTTATTTTGTGACATCACCTTTGGAGGTTTTGGGTGGGGGATAAAGGGGGAGGTTGTGAAAGTTCTGGTTTAGAGATTGTTTCCAGATTTGTTGGGTATAATAGGGGCTTGATGGATGATGGCTGCTGGATTTCCATTGTATTCTTGGCGGATACGGGATTTGCGGCGGAAAAGGTACATGACGAAAATGGAGGAACAATATGAAGAACAATATGAGAAATGGGATCTGGAAACGGGCTTTTTTGTTTGGTGTCGTTTGTGTTTTGGCTTTTGTGGTAATGGGGTGTAGCGGGAAAGGGGCTTGGGCTGTTTTGGATTCGGAGACGGCGGAGGCGATTGATGCGGATTTTAGGGGGAAGGTGCGTAAGCTGGAGGATGGGGAGCTTTTTGTGGCTGCGTGTAAGGTGGAGATTCAGGAGGATGGTTCGATTAGCAGCAGCAGTCCTTCCTCTAAGGCTAAGCTTAAGGATTCGGATCTGATACCGGTTATTTATACGGAGGATACGAAGTTTTATGTGAGGGATGTGCCGGATGATGGAGGGGAAGGGCAGGATCGGGAAGGGAGCTTTTCGGATCTGGAGCTTCATATGATTGTGGATATGAAAGGGGAGTTTGGAAATGACGGCTTTCATCCGTCGGAGATTCGGATGCTGAAGTTTTGAAGGAGTTTAACATCCGGCAATGGATGTTAAGGAACTTGTGTTATAAATCCGGTTCCCTAAGAATACAATAAAAGGAAACAAAGTACAGGTTGGTTCACACGTGAAGAAATTATATTCCATTCTGCTGCTCTTTGGATTGATTCTCTGCCTTTCCGTAAATGCCTACGGACAGGAATCAGAAAACCCGGAAGGACAAACAGAGCTCCCTTCCGAGCTAAGACAACTATACGCCCAATCGGCCGTATTGATGGATGCCGATTCCGGGCGTGTTTTATTTGAAAAAAACGGCTATGAACAAAGGCCCATGGCAAGCACCACCAAGATTATGACGCTTATCGTTACCCTGGAAAATGCCAATCTGGACGAGATTGTCACCGTATCCCAGTACGCTGCCGGGATGCCGGATGTACAGCTTGGAATCCGCAAAGGAGAGCAGTACCGCCTGGGGGATCTCCTCTACTCTCTGATGCTGGAATCCCACAATGATTCTGCCGCTGCCATCGCAGAGCACGTAGGAGGCTCTGTAGAGGGCTTTGCCGAAATGATGAATGCCAAGGCCCGTGACATCGGCTGCTACAACACCTATTACATAACGCCAAACGGCCTGGATGCCGCAGATGAAGGCGGCGTCCATTCTACCACGGCAGCCGACCTGGCCAAAACTATGCGTTACTGCATCACCCAGTCTCCGAAACGGGAAGAATTTCTTACGATTACGCGAACCTCCTCTTACAGCTTTGGCGACACCGAGGGCTTAAGAAGCTTTACCGTAGGCAACAAGAATGCTTTTCTTACGATGATGGAAGGGGCGCTTTCCGGAAAAACCGGCTTTACCAACAATGCGGGGTACTGCTATGTAGGAGCTTTAAAGCGCGAAGATCGGACCTTTATTGTGGCTCTTTTAGCCTGCGGCTGGCCCAATAACCGCAGCTATAAGTGGAGCGATACCCGAAAGCTTATGAGCTACGGCCTGGAACACTACGAATACCGGGACGTCTGGGAGGAGCCGTCTTTTGGAACCATCCCGGTAAAAGGGGGAATCCCCGAAAGCGGCAGCCTGGAGGAACAATCCTATACGCACATTGCTTTAGCCCCCGGGGCTGAAACTACGCACCGGAAGCTCCTTCTGTCCGAGCAGGAACAAATCACTATAGAAACCAACCTGCCTGAAGAATTGTCCGCCCCCATAGAACCCGGCACCATCATAGGAAGCGTCCGCTACTACCTGAACGGCGACATTGTACAAATCTACCCAATTACGGCAACCGACAAGGTAGATCCGATAAGCCTCCCCTGGTGCCTGAGAAAAATCCTGACCGCCTACCGGTTGTAAACCATTCTGCCGTTTGGTGGCAGTGCAAATAAGCTTCGCAGGGCATGGGAGCCGGTTTTTCCCAAAAACCCATTGACTTCTAAAGCATTATGCACTATAATCAAACCAGTTTTAATTGTAAAAAAGGAGAGCGCCATGAGAGAAAGCAGCATTCACGCCATGCATACCATGGAGATGTACATGTGCCCCATGTGCATGCTTTGCCATGCTGATTTCCAACACGCTTTCTATCCGTAAAGGAGCGGTCCCATTCAGCGAGGCCGCACTCAAGAATGATTGAGAAGGGAAGCTTTGTTGGAGGCTTCCCTTTTTCATATGATTAAAATAAATCAAAAAGGAGAACACATTATGAAAAAGCTTGTAAAGACACTGGTAACCACAGCCGTAGTGCTGACCCTTGCAGTTTCCTTGACAGCATGCAAAAAAAGCGGCGGCTTAACCATCGCCGTACCCAACGATACAACCAACGAGGCCCGGGCTCTCTTGCTTTTGCAGGAACAGGGCTACATCACCTTAAAGGACGGCGCAGGCATCACCGCCACCATTAAGGACATCCAGGACAACCCCTACAACATTACCTTCAAGGAGGTAGAGGCGGCCCAGCTTCCAAACGTACTGCAGGACGTAGACTATGCGGTTATTAACTCCAACTACGCTATTGAGGCAGAGTTAAACCCCATGTCAGACGCCCTTGCCATCGAGGGATCCTCCTCTGCATACAGTAACATTCTGGCAGTAAAAGAGGGAAATGAGTCCTCCGATGGGATCAAAGCCCTGGTCGCTGCCCTGGAGAGCCAGAAGGTGGCCGACTACATCACCGAAAAATACGAGGGCGCAGTAGTAAGCACCGTGGACGCCCCCACCGACGGCTTTGATGCCTCTCTTGACTATGCGGCTTTGGCAGGAACCACCATTACCGTAGCGGCCTCCCCCACGCCTCATGCAGAGATCTTAAAGGCAGCCCAGGAAATCCTGGCGGAAAAAGACATTACCCTGGACATCATTGAGTACACCGATTACGTACAGCCCAACAACGTGGTGGAAAGCGGAGAGGTAGACGCCAACTACTTCCAGCACACGCCGTATCTGGATGATTTCAATGCAGAAAACGGAACCCACCTGGTATCCGCTTCTGCCGTGCATGTAGAGCCCATCGGACTGTACGGCGGCAGGCAGACCAGCCTGGATGCTATCAAATAGAGCTATTGCAGTAAATACATAAGAAGAGGAAAATGCCGGGCTTCTGTTCACGCACGACTGTTCTGCAAGGTGTTTTTGCACATTATGTGCCAAAATCCCGGCTTTTTCCCTTGTCCGGAGGTTTTATGATTGAGATAAAGAATCTTTCCAAAGAATTTGAGACAGCAGACGGAAAAGTGGAGGCCTTAAAGAACGTAAATCTTACCATCAGCGACGGGGACATCTACGGAATCATCGGCATGAGCGGCGCAGGAAAAAGCACCCTGGTCCGCTGCATGAATATGCTGGAGCGCCCCACAGAGGGCACCGTACTCATTGACGGCTGCGATATGGGCAGTCTTTCCATGGCTGAGCTTCGGAAGGTGCGCCGGGAGATAACCATGATTTTCCAAGGTTTTAACCTTTTGATGCAGAGAACCTGTCTGAAAAATATCTGCTTTCCGCTGGAGCTGGCGGGAGTGGATAAGGCGGATGCAAAAAAAAGAGCCCTTAAGCTCCTGGAGATCGTAGGCTTACCGGACAAGGCCAATGCTTACCCGGCCCAGCTTTCCGGCGGACAGCAGCAGCGGATCGCCATTGCCAGAGCCCTGGCTACAGAGCCCAAGGTGCTGCTCTGCGATGAGGCTACCAGTGCCTTAGACCCTAAGACCACGCACTCCATCCTGGAGCTGATTCGGGATATCAATGCAAGACTTGGCATTACCGTGATTATCATTACCCATCAGATGAGCGTCGTGGAGGAGATTTGCAGCCATGTAGCCATTCTGGATGACGGACATGTGGTGGAGGAAGGTCTTGTGAGCACCGTATTCTCCAGTCCGAAGTCCGAAGCGGCCAAGCGTCTGGTATTCCCCGACGGGGCGGACGAGATTATGACGGAGACGCCGGGAGAGCGGAGGATCCGTGTGGTGTTCAGCGGAGCTCTTGCAGCGAAGACGCCTCTGATAGCCCAGATGGCTATGGAGGAACAGGTTGTGGCAAGCATTCTGGGAGCTTCTACCCGGAGCATCGGGGACAAGGCCTACGGCAATATGCTTCTTGGTATTACCGGAGGCGACGAGATGGTGCAAAGAGCCATGACATATTTAAGCAACATTGAGGATGTACTGGTGGAGGAGGTGACAGACCATGTTGGATAAGCTCTTTTCCCCGGAGGTGATGGAGGAAACCCTCTGGATTTTACAAAATGAAATACCCCTCGCAGTCTGGGAGACGATCTATGTGACGGTACTGGCTACGGCCTTTGCCATCGTACTGGGCCTGCCTCTGGGCGTCCTTCTGGTGGTGGGAGAGAAAGACGGCGTGCTTCCCCTTCCCAAGGGCGTGATGCATGTACTGAATATCTTTATCAACCTTCTGCGGTCTGTGCCGTTTCTGATTCTGATGATTATGGTATTTCCTCTTACCAGGCTGATTGTAGGAACAGCAGTGGGAACCACGGCTTCTATCGTGCCGCTGGTGATTGCGGCCTTTCCTTTTGTGGCACGGCTGGTGGAGACAAGCCTTCGGGAGGTGAATCCGAATATCATTGAGATGGCCCAGAGTATGGGGGCCTCGCCCTTCCAGACCATTGTAAAGGTGCTGATTCCGGAGAGCATTCCCTCTCTGATGTCCAACTTTACGGTGGCTATCACGACGATTCTCGGCTACTCGGCTATGAGCGGTATCGTCGGAGGAGGAGGCCTTGGAAAAATTGCGATTAATTACGGATATTACCGCTATAAATATCTGGTGATGCTGATTGCAGTGATTCTGCTGATTATCCTGGTGCAGATCTTCCAGAGTGTGGGGACGCGTATTTCTGTGAAGTCAGATAAGAGGCTGAAATAAAGAACGGGGAAACAGACAGCATATGATTTTACATAAGAAAGGGTATGGCCTTATTTTATGTGGGGCTGCTATTTTTATATTTGTGCTGCTTCCGCTCTTATTTCTGCAAAGAGGGCTTGCGGATTTGAAGTTTAAGGTTCTTCTGGAGGAAGGCAGGCTGGAGGAGTGCGTAACCTTCCGGTACGGCGGAAACCGTCAGGTGCGGTGCTTTACCTCTGAGGCGGCCCTTGCGAACGGGGATGACAGGGGATATGTATTCCTGCCGTCCTTTGCGGATTTGGATGCTTTGCAGGTAGAGACATCAGCTTTTCGTGTGGAATTTGTCCGGGAAGGAGAGAGGATTTCCATATCCCGGAAAGAGGAGGCACTGTGCAGTTTTGAAGAGCAGGTTCCCTACACCGTGCATTTTTATGACCGCAGGGGCCGGGAGGCCGGGGTGAAAACCATGATTTTCTTAAAATCTGCCTCGCTGCCTACCCTGTATGTGAATACAGAGACAGGAAGCATGGAGAAGCTGGACGCAGATAAGACCTATAAGGAAGGCGCAAGCGCAGAGCTGGTAGGGCCGGACGGGCGCGTGCTGTTCCAAAATGAGCTTAAGAATATTTCCGGCCGGGGCAATCATACCTTTATGTTTGAAAAAAAGTCTTATCAGATCAACCTGGAAAGTCCCGAGGATTTTCTGGGGATGGGAGCCTCGGATACCTGGATTCTTTTGTGCAATGTTTTTGACCGCTCCTATATCCGCAATAAGCTGACGTATGATATGGCTCTTGAGGCAGGAATGCCGGGAAGCCCCAGGTCGGAGTACATCGACGTGTATTTTAACGGCGTTTACCATGGCATGTATCTTTTGTGTGAAAAGGTGGAGATCGGGGAAAACCGTCTGGAGCTTGCCGATCTGGGGGAGCAGAACCGTCTTTTGAACGGCCCCCTGGATAAAGCGTACCGCTTTGCAAACGAGGATAACAGCCGCAAGGGCGTGGAGCTTCTTCGCAATCCGGAGGATATTACAGGCGGGTATCTGGTTGAGCATGATTACGGCCCCAAGTACCAGGAGGTAATCAGCGGATTTATAACAGAAAGCGGTGAGCACTTTGCCGTGAAAAGCCCCAAGTACGCTTCCAGGGAGCAGGTTGACTACATTGCAGAACGTATGCAGGCTATAGAAACCGCAATTATGGCGGAGGACGGGTGTGATCCGGATACGGGAGTGCATTTTAGCGAATATCTGGATTTGGAATCCTGGGCGGATAAATATCTTGTGGAAGAGATTACCCGCAACAATGGCGGCGGCCTGACCAGCTCATATTTTTACAAGCCCCGGGACAGCGTGAGCACACGGGTATTCGGCGGCCCGGTCTGGGATTACGATAAGGCTTACGGACGTGTAGGGGGAAACGATGCGGAACCGCGGCTTTTGTCATTTCTCATGCAGCATATAGGAGAAAATACCCATTGGTTTTCTTACCTGTATCAGAGGGAAGAATTTGTGGAGGCTGTAAAAAAGGAATATGAGAAGAAATTTTCTGCTTATCTGACTGTAATGGCAGAAGAAAAGGCGGAAGAGTATCTGGATCGGATTTCGGCGTCTGCAGTTTTGGATGAAGCCCGGTTTCTTTACGTGTATATGGATTACGGAGGAGAGATGGACTTCCGGGCGGAGGCAGAGAGGGTAACGGATTTTATCCGTGAGAGGAAACAGTTTTTGGACGAGGTCTGGTTGAATGATGCGCCTGTCTGCCAGGTGAGTTTTCTGGATAAAAAAGGAGAGGAGCTTTACCGGCTGGGCGTGATCCAAGGAGAGACGGTCTATGAGCTGCCTGAAGAGCATGAATCCTTTGTGGGATGGAAGATAGGAGAAGAGCTTCTGACCGGGCCGCTGACGGTGACGGAGGATCTGACGGTATCCGGAGTTTGGGAGTAGGGGAAAGTGTAAGAAGCGAAGGCAGCTTTTTATACCTGCGCCAATTACATCTACTCCATGTTGTCGAGATTTGTCGAAAGAAAAAAGTTGACATAAGATGGAAAAGCTGTTATAGTTTGCCGTAACAGCTTTTCCTGTTTTTTTAGATAGTATTTCTACTTTGAAAATGAACGAAGCTTGCCGCTTTGACGGGTCAAAGGCAAGATCCGCACAATTCAGTGCACGAATTCCAAAGAACAAGACAAAAAGGATAAGGAGGGGAGACGTTGTCTGGCTTAACAGCCGTAAAAAATGGTATATTGTTGGTATTTTTCATCGGGGCAGCCTGGGCAGATGTGAGAGAAATGCGCATTCCCAATCGGCTTCTTAGTCTGGCGTGGCTGCTTCGGATCCCGGTTTTTCTGGCGGAATGGGCAATAGCAGGAAGGGAAGGGGCGGTTCTGGCCGGACGGGAAGCTTTGGAGAGCATAGTATGGATGGCGGCGCTGACAGCTCTGGCGGCGGTTACGGCCCACGGAATCGGGTTCGGAGATGTGAAGCTGCTGGGGACGGCAGTATTGTATCAGGGGATAGAGAAAAGTCTTGCAGGTTTTCTCGTGGGCATTTTTCTGGCGGGGGGCGCGGCGGCAGTGCTGTTAATGCTTGGAAGGATAGGGCATCGGGACAAGATTCCGCTGGCGCCGTTCTTTATGCTGGGCTGCGGAGCCGCTTTACTGGGAAGAAGCTGTGGAATTGCTGTCTGAATCCGGATGAGTTCAAGCATAGAAGGGAGGTGTCCATACTGCTGGAAACAGGCGCCATCATTGACGGAAAGTACAAGATTCTCCATCAAATCGGCCAGGGGGGCATGAGTGTGGTTTACCTGGCCATCAATGAAAAGGCAAATAAGACCTGGGCGGTAAAAGAAGTCCGCAGCAAAACGGAGCTTGGCGCGGAGATTGTCCGTGAGCGGCTAATGGCAGAAACGGAGCTGCTAAAACGCCTGCGCCATCCCCGGCTGCCTGCCATTGTGGATGTCATAGACGAAGGAGGAAGCCTTCTGATTGTGATGGATTACATAGAAGGGAGATCCCTCAAAGAGGTTCTGGAGCTGGAAGGGGCCAGATCCCAGGAGCAGACGCTTTTGTGGGGAAAGCAGCTCTGCGAGGTATTGTCCTACCTTCATGAACAGGATCCGCCTGTCATTTACCGGGATATGAAGCCTTCCAATATTATGGTTCAGCCGGACGGGAGCTTAAAGCTGATAGATTTCGGCACGGCCAGGGAGATAAGGGAGGTTAACGCCAGAGATGATACGATCTGCCTGGGGACTCCCGGGTATGCGGCCCCAGAGCAGTGGGAAGGCTGCGGCCAGACAGATGCAAGGACAGACATTTATTGTCTGGGCGCCGTCCTTTTTGAGACGGTTACAGGACAGGAGCCGGGAATGCTTTCCTTTTGCAGGGAACCCTTTCCCCTGCAAAAATCCGGGCTGTCTGCCGGCCTTTGGGAGATTCTTAGGAAATGCGCCAGAAGAGACCCGAAAGAGCGGTTTCAAAGCTGCCGGGAGCTGGCTTACGCTCTTGAACACTATAAGGAAATGGATCTGCATTGGCGGAAAAAGCAGAAAAAGCGTCTTGGTATTTTTCTTATTACAGCTGCAGCCTTTCTTCTTTGTTTTTTCGGAGCGTTTTATGCGTGGCACATGGAACGGAAGCTGGAGAAGGATACTTATCAGACGTGGCTGGAACGGATTGCTTCAGCAGTTACGCTTGAGGAAAGGGCAGAGGCCTGTGAAGGGGCGATCCGCCTGAACCCCGGCCGGGCGGAGGGCTATCTGGAGCTGCTGAACCAGGTGATTCTTGCGGTGGAAGAGGATGGGGCGGTGTCCTTTACCAGAGAGGAGGATGAGCGGCTTCGGGCGATTTTAAATCAGCGGACGGCGGAGGGAAAGACTTATGAAATGCATCTGAAGGAGAACCGGGAGGGGTATGAACGCCTGGCTTATGAGCTTGGCCTTGCTTATTATTACGATTATGAGGGGGAAGGGAGCAAGAGCTATGGGGTGAAGTGGCTGAACATTGCAGCCGGGAGCGGCACTCTGCCGGAGGCCTGCCGGGAGAGGGCACTGCGTCTTGGTACCATCGGGGCCTATTACAGTCAGCTTGGGCAGGTGAACCGGGCGGGGGATGAGAAGCTTTCCTATGAGGATTACTGGGAGGATCTGACGGCTCTGGCTTCCGGTAATCTCGTTCGGCTTGACAATGCGGTGACAGCCCTTCGCATGTACCAGGAGCTGGCCGCCCAGATTCATGGGCACGCCCTGGAATTCCTGCAGGCAGGAATTTCAAAGGGGGAGATGGAGGAAGAGCTGGGGAAGATCCGGCAGCATCTAAAGACCGATTTTGCCGGTGTAAACTGGGAGGAGGGGCTTAGGGAGATGCAGAGCCGGCTTATGATGCTTCTTCAGGAGGCAGAACGGCAGCTGGATATGATAGATGGGGAAAGGCAGAAAGAATAAGAAAAGAAGGGAGAAAATGATGGAGTATGCAGAACAAATGCTGGAAGTATACCGTAATACATGGATTTTTTTGGGAATAGCGTCATTGATGCTGCTGGCAGCGCTGGCGGCGATGTTCATTGGCTTTGGAATCCCACAGATTCTGCGGAAATGGCGCTGGATTATGGTTCTGGCCTGGGTGCTGGCTTTTGCAGGCGGAACGGGCCTGTCAGGCATGGAGAGCCGGGCGGAGGCTTTGTCGGAGCAGACTAAGGTGAGGAAGGAGACAGAATTATCAGAGGAGTCGGAACTGCAAGAGCAGCCGGAACAGCCAGAGATACCAGCGGAACCGGAACAGCCGGAGATACCAGCGGAACCGGAACAGCCGGAGATACCAGTGGAACCGGAGCAGCCAGAGATACCGGAAGAACCGGAGATTCCGGAGGAACCAGACAGCACTCCTCCGGAAGTTTCCGTTGTATGGAGAGACGCACAGGGGAGGGAACTGGAACCGGAAGCATTTTATCAGACAGGGATGGAACTATTCCTGGAGCTGACCATCCTGGAAGAAAATCTGGATATGGAAGCGGTAAGAATCTATCTGGAGGCAGAGAATGCCCTGGGAAAGCTTTCGGATATCCCGGAGCTTGAGGAGATACACGGAAAAACCTGGGCTTATTTGCGGGAAAAGGCAGGCCTGGAGGAACTGGATCCGGAGGAAGCACAGGAGGACAATGAAGAAGAGGCAGAGCAGAAACCGGAAGAGGGCGATAAAACAGATTCGGAAGACGGGGATCATAAGACGGATACGGAAGAACCGGAAAAAAAAGATCCCATAGAGGGCAGAGGGGAGTACTTTGAGATCAGAGAAGAGCCAGGCATGTTCCGTCTGACCATCCATCTGAAAACAGAAGCCATTTACCAGGTATCCGCCCGGATACAGGACGAGGCAGGAAATATTCCGGAGGGCAGCAGCGAGGGATACATAAGCCTGGGAAGCTTCTGCCTGGATCGGACAGAGCCGCTTATGTCACCGGAGGGAATTTCTCTGGAGGCTCAGAGCCAGACCTTCATTGAAAAGCTTATCAATCAAGTTACCTTCGGCTATTTCTGCAAGCCGGATCTGACCGTGAGGATCCAGGCGGAGGATTTGCTCAGCGGCATTGGGGAGATCACTTATATCTGTGAGGGAATGGGCGGAGAGAACAAGCTGGAGCCTGTGCGGATCAGCGGCGCGGCACATCCGGGAGACGGACTTGTTTATGAGGAGAACGGATCAAAAGCCTGCATGATACTTTCGCTTCCTCATTCCTTTACAGGAAGCATCCGGGCCCAGGCCGAAGACCGGGCCGGAATCCGCATGGAAAAATGGACAGAAACAAAAGGGATACTGATTGAGACGGCGAAGATGCATGAAGAGACATCATGTGCGAGAGCTTCTGTGGAGGGAACGCCGGGGGGAAGGAATCACTTTTACCGGGAGGATGTTTCCATAAAATTTGTAATGGAGGACACTTTTTCCGGAATCCGCTCCCTTCAAATCCAGGCCGGAAATCAGAAGGAGGAGCATCATTTTGAGAAGGAGGGAGAGGAAATCCGGAGGATGACGGAGCATATTCTGACCATCCCGGCCGGGGAGAATAACCGGAATGAAATCCCGATTTCCGGCAGTCTGACAGACTTTGCGGGCCATAGCACAGAGCTTGTGGAAATCCCGGCAGTCCATATTGATATCACTTCTCCGAAGATAGAAGTAAAATGGCTCAATCAGGATGTGAGAAATGAAAGGTATTACCAGGCAGATCAGACAGCCCGTATTACCATATGGGAGCGGAATTTTCTTCCGGGCCAGGTGCAGCTTGAGCTTACGGGGATGGACAGCCCTTCTTTATCCTGGGCCCACAGGCCGGGGGACGGATGCGGAGGTTCTGCCGCTTACGAAAGCTTGAACCACAGCGACGGCTGCGCCTGGACGGCAGACCTGGTATTTGATAAGGACGGAGAATATTCCTTCGGTATTTCCTGCCAGGATGCCGCCGGAAATAGGGGTACCTATGAGAAGACAGACACCTTTGTCATTGACAAAACGCCGCCGGTGCTTTTGGTGCACTGGGATCATGCCGAACCTGTCAATGATCACTACTATGCCGGCAGCCGCAGCGCAGTGATAGAGATAAAGGAGCGCAATCTTTTTCCGGGAGATCTAAAAGCATCCGCCCAGGCCGGAGACAGGGGTGAAAAAACAGCCCTTCCAAAGCTTGGGGAGCTGCGGCAGTGGGAGGAAGGAAGCTTCCGGGCCGGAATTACCTTTTCGGAGGACGGCAGATACCGTCTGGAGCTTCAGTGCATGGACTTGGCCGGGAATGAAGCGCAGGCTTACTGCTCAGAGGAATTTGTCATCGATCAGACGCCTCCGGAGCTTGTTTTTGAGGGCGTGGAGGACTGTTCGGCTAACCAGGGAGCCGCGGCTGTGAGAATGCGCGCCACGGATAGGAATTTTGATTCGGACAAGACACAGGTGAGCTTTACGGGAAGCAGCGGGACAGGGCAGCTTCCAGCCTCTGTCAGCAGCAGTGAGGAAGAGGGGGTTACCATACTCTGGGGCGATTTTGAGCAGGTGCCGGAAAACGACGATCTCTACCGCATCAAGGCAAAGGCAGAGGATTTGGCCGGAAATTCTGCGGAGGCGGAGCTTACCTTTTCCGTAAACCGCTTTGGCTCGGCCTATGAGCTGGAGGAGAATACGAAGCTCTTGGCAGGGCCGGGAGGAATCCGCTATGCATCCCAGGAGCCGGAGCTTGTGATTACGGAATACAATCCCGATTTCCTGGATTACTACCAGGTGACAAGCAGCAGGGAGGGCGAGACCCGGGAGCTGAAGGAGGGCCGGGACTATCAGGTGGAAAGGACAGGAACCAAGGATACCTGGAAAACCTACCGCTATCAGATTGGGAAGGAGAACTTTGAAAAAGAGGGCATTTATCTGGTGACGCTGTATTCGGAAGATCGGGCGAAGAATGCTTCCAACAACCGGATGAAAGAAAAAAGTCTGGAATTTATTGTGGACAAGACAGGGCCCAGTGTGGTTGTGACAGGCGCAAAGGACTGGGAACGCATCCGTGGAAGGAAGCTTGAGCTTCTGGCCGATGTCCGGGACGCCTATGCCCTTGCCGGAGCGCAGGTTTTTGTGAACGGGCAGTGCAGGGCGTCTTACGACAGGGATATGCTCCGTGAGCTGGACGGGATGCTGAGCTGCCCTGTTTCCGGTGCAAAGGCCTGGCAGACTTTTTATGTAAAAGCCTGGGATGAGGCCGGGAATCTGACGGAGACAAAGCCTATCCGGTTTTTATTGACGGAAGAGATCCGGTTCCGGTTTCCAGGGGATGATGATCCGAAGGTGGTATGGGCGGTCTGGATTGCAGGAAGCTTGATGCTGGCTGGAGGATGCCTGCTGGCAGTCTATGGAATCCGCAGGAGATACCGAATATTTTCTTTTAAATCGGATGAATTTTAATGTTGCTTTTCCTTGGTTCGCATGATTTTATTGTTTTTAGTTTTAAAATCGCATATAATAAAAATAACTCAAATAAAAGTCCAGCTAAGAAATGTCAACTATTTTCGAAAAATATTATCTGCTGGATGGCAAAGTCGGGGAGGCGCACGAGAGGAACTTTTATGAGAGTCCTTTCGAATAAAAGTTTCTCTCATTACAGGTGTGCCGAAGGGACTTTGCACTTTAGTGCTATCGCGCAGCGATTTAGAATAGGAGGATTTAGCCATGGTTGTTACCGCAACAGAATTTAAAGCTAATTTCGGAAAGTACCTTGAGTTAGTTACCAAGGAAGATGTCTTTATTACTCGTAATGGAAAAACGGTTGCCAAAGTTGTAAATCCACAAGTTTCTGCTGTAGATTCCCTACGTGGAATGCTTGGCGGTGTTTCCTCTGGCATTGATATGGATTCTCTACGAGAGGAGCGTCTGTTAAAATATGAAAATAATGTGTGATACGAACATAATCATCGATGTATTATTGGAAAGAGAACCTTTTGTAGAGGATTCTTACAAGATTTTGAAGCTTTGTGAAGAACATAAACTAGACGGTTTTGTATCAGCGTCTTCTGTTACCGATATTTTCTATCTCGTTAGAAAATATACGCATAGTACAGAATTGGCATATAAGGCAGTTGGAAAACTTTTGGAAATTGTCAAGGTGTGCAGCGTTACAAACAATGATATTCTTATTGCATTTCAGAAAAAGGCAAAGGATTTTGAGGATTGTCTTGTTGCTACCTGTGCTAAATCGATACATTGCGATTTTATTGCTACCCGAAACAAAAAAGACTTTGAAGGTTTTGGTATACCTGCGCTTACCCCAGATGAAATTCTTTTGAAAGTCATATAACGCACGTTTCACGGAAAAGTTTTTCATGCGGCAAGGAAGCGGGGATAGAAGAGGAGTTCTATGAAAAGGTATTTATTGATTCTTTTGACGGTTCTATTGTTTTCCAGCGGCTGCGGTAAGAGGGGACAAGCTGCCGGGGAAAGGGAAGAGATAAAAATCACATTTTTTGACGTGGGAAAAGGAGATGCTATCCTCATTGAAACAGAAAATACTTCCATGCTCATTGACGCAGGCTACGACGATACTGCTGAGGTGCTCCTTGACTATCTGCGGCAGAGGGACGGGGAACCTCTGGATTATCTGGTGATCACTCATTTTGACAAGGATCACGTAGGCGGCGCAGACCATGTTCTGAAGGACGTGGGCGCAGAGCAGATTTTCCAGCCGGATTATGAAGGGGACAGCGGCCAATACCAGGAATATCTGGAGGCTCTAGATGCAGCAGGACAGCAGCCGGAGCTTGTGACGGATACCCGGTCTCTTTCCTTTGACGGCGCCGAATGTCTGATTTATCCGCCCCAGAAGCAGGAATATGAGGAAGAGGACAATGATTTTTCCCTGGTGATCAGTATGACCTACAATGAGCAGCGCTTTCTTTTTGCCGGAGACTGCGAGAAGGAGCGGCTGAAGGAGCTTCTCAACCAGACGGAATTTGACCTGGAGCATGACTTGTTAAAGGTTCCCCATCACGGCAGAAAGGAAAAAAACTCCGAAGAATTTCTGGAAGCAGTCTCTCCCAAAGCGGCCGTTATCACCTGCTCCGAGGAAGAGCCCGGGGATGATAAAGTGCGGAAAATTCTCCGCCAGACAGGGGCGCAGACATATTTTACCTCAGAGGGAACGGTTACCTGCATAAGCGATGGGGAGCATATGGAGATCTGGCAGGAGTAAAAGGCTGGATGCCTTGATTGGTCGAGATCCGCCAGCCCTGAAGGAGGAGAACACTGAAAAAGCCTGATTCTAAAAAATTGGGCTTTTTCGATGCCGGCATGATAATAAAAAGTATAAAGAGTGTGCATTAAAGTAGGAATTATCGATACAGAACGATAATTTTTGTATTTTTTATAATTTTGGTTGTATATTTTGTGCATTTTCTGCTATTTTTACTAATTGATCTTTTTAATAGCATTTGCTATATTGTAGATATTAAAATTAAATGGCTGTTACTGGTAATGCAGGCAAGACCACGTAAAGAATACGTCAGACGGCGTATTTTTCTCGTGGTTTTTTTGTGTCCAAAAACAGGCCGGTGAAAGGAGTTTCTTATGGATTACAAAAAATTAGGATATGATTTACTCCCGTTAGTAGGCGGAGTGGATAATATCAGCAAACTGACTCATTGCGCAACCAGGCTTCGTTTTGAGTTCTGTGACCGAAGCAAGGTTGACAAAGCTGCAATCGAAAATACCCTTGGCGTTATCAGCGTGGTAGAAAAGGGGGGCCAGTTTCAGGTAGTTGTGGGAAATGATGTGCCGGTTACCTATCGGGTACTGATCAATGAAATGGGCGGGACTGCAGCAAAATCCTCTTCCGGCTCCTCTTCCGATGACGAGAAAGAAAAAACTGGAATCATTACGAATATCATCAGTGCGATTTCAACTACATTCACACCTGTCATCCCAGCTCTTATTGGAGGCGGTATGATCAAGGCTGTATTGTCGCTCCTTGTGCTTTGCGGCCTGGATGACAGCAGTTCTACCTATGCAGTTTTAAATCTGATTTCTGATGCAGCATTCTATTTCATGCCTGTTCTTCTAGCATACGGTGCGGCAATTAAATTTGAATGCAACCCGGTTCTTGCAATGACATTGGCATGTGCCCTCCTTCATCCTACATGGTCGGGCATGGTTTCTGCCGGTGAAGGAGTTGACTTTTTTTACATTCCAGTACATCTGGTAGATTACTCCTATTCTGTAATTCCGATTATATTGAGTGTATGGCTGATGTCATATGTGGAAAAATTTGCGGAGAAGTACACGCCATCCATTATCAAGTTTTTCCTGAAACCGCTGATTATTTTATTTATTTCGGTTCCGATTGCACTTGTGATTGTAGGCCCGCTTGGAAGCTTCTTGAATTCTGTGATTGAAGCCGGCGCCAATATCATTAATGCAAAAGCAAGCTGGCTTCTTCCCATGCTGATGGGCGCATTACAGCCGTTCCTGGTACTGACGGGTACTGCCTGGGCCATGACCCCCATTGCTACCGTTCAGATATCTTCTCTAGGTTATGAGATCGTCAATGGGCCAGGTATGCTGGCATCCAACATTGCACAGGGCGGCGCAACCCTTGCAGTCGCATTAAAAACAAAGAATAGTCAGTTAAAACAGCTGGCAAGCTCTTCAGGCTTTACTGCGGTTATGGGTATTACCGAGCCATGTCTCTATGGTGTTTTGCTTCGCTTAAAGAAGCCGCTCATTGCGTCCATGATTGGCGGCGGTATCGGCGGCATCTATGCAGGTATTTCCGGATTGGTGCGCTACGCATTCGTCTCTCCGGGCCTTGCAGCGCTTCCGGCTTTCATTGGCGCAAATCCAATGAATATTGTACACGCAGTCATTACCTGCATTATTTCTTTTGCGGCAGCCTTTGCGGCAGCATGGGTTCTGGGATTTGATGAGCCGGCAGATCCGGATCAAGCAAAAAAAGAAACGAAGCCGTCCGAAAAACCAGGTTCCAAGGCTGCAGCCGTGTCTGCGCCTGTCAGTGGGATATGCATTCCGCTTTCAGAGGTAAACGATGCCGTATTTTCACAGAAAATTCTTGGGGATGGGGCTGCGATTATTCCGTCGGAAGGAAAAGTCTATGCACCGGTAAATGGTACGGTCTCAACTGTATTTGACACCAAACATGCCATTGGACTGCTCAGCGAAGACGGGGTAGAGTTGTTAATCCATATTGGAATTGACACGGTAAATCTGGAGGGAAAGTATTTTACCGCGCATGTGGAGTCAGGGCAGAAAATTAAAAAAGGAGATTTGCTGGTTTCCTTTGATCAGGAGATGATTCGGAAGGCGGGATATGACACAGTAACTCCGGTTCTGATTACAAATACAGCAGAGTTTCATTCGATTCATACAGATGCCAGCGGCAATGTGAAGGCTGGTGATGTCCTCTTAACCGTCCGGTAACTGCATGAAAGGAGTTTGAATATGCGTTATTCTAAATTAAATGATTTTCCGGATCACTTTCTCTGGGGAGCATCCTCTTCTGCCTATCAGGCAGAGGGGGCCTGGAATGAGGATGGAAAGAGCCCGTCTATCATAGATATGTATGAGCATCCAAAAGAATATGCAGATTTTAAGACAGCAAGTGATCATTATCACAGATATAAAGAAGATATCCGGCTATTTGCAGAAATGGGACTGAAGGCCTATCGGTTTTCCATTGCCTGGACACGGATTATTCCCGATGGGACAGGGGAGATAAATCCTGCTGGAATTGCTCATTACCGGGATGTAATCCAAGAATGCCGCAGATATCACATAGAGCCTATTGTCACGATGTATCATTTTGATTTGCCTTATTGCCTGGAGGAAAAAGGCGGTTGGAGCAGCCGGGAGACCATTGATGCTTTTGAAGCTTACGCAAAAGTGCTGTTTACCCATTTTGGAAATGATGTGACGTATTGGCTTACGATTAACGAACAAAATACAATGATTCTGCATCCGGGAGCTATCGGCCTGCCAAAAGGCGGGACACTTCCTTCCAAAAAAGAGTTATACCAGCAAAATCATCATCTGATGCTGGCACAGGCGAAGGCCATGAAGCTGTGCCACAAGCTTTGTCCAAGGGGGAAGATTGGCCCGGCGCTGAATCTAACGGCAATGTATCCGGAAACCTGCAATCCCAGCGATTCCATTGCAGCCCATAATTGGGAGGTTCTCCGCTGCTGGAATTTTGCAGATGTTCCGGTATTCGGCTGGTATCATCCACTGGCTTGGAGCTATCTGGTACATCGGGAGATGGAGCCGGAAATTGCACCAGGAGATCGTGAGATTCTTATGGGTGCAGATCCTGATTTTATTGCAATGAATTATTATTCCACGGCAACCATTGCCGCAAGCAGAGGAGACAGTACCGATGTGTCCGCAAGAGCCGGAGATCAACAGATCATGCTGGGTGAAGAAGGAGTTTACCGCGCTGCAGATAATCCTTTTGTTTCCAAGACAAAATACGGATGGGTGATTGATCCGGAAGGCTTCCGGTATACTCTTCGAAAAGTATACGAGCGGTATCGTCTTCCTATCCTGATTACAGAAAACGGGATCGGAGCGCCTGATCGGCTGGAAAACGGGCAGATCCATGATGATTATCGAATTGAATTTATCCGCCGGCATCTCCATGCAATGCGTCTGGCAATTACGGATGGGGTCGAGATGCTTGGCTATTGCCCATGGGCGGCTCTTGACGTGGTCAGTACCCATCAAGGTTATCAAAAGAGATATGGCTTCATTTATGTGGATCGCGATGAGTTTGACCTAAAAGAGATGAAACGAATTAAGAAGGACAGCTTCTTTTGGTATCAAAAGATCATTGAAGAAAACGGAAATTCCTTGTAAAATGGGAATAAAATAAAAGAGGATTGTGTCATGAGGGTACTGAAAATACTGAACAATAACTATTTGCTGGTAGAAGATGAGAATGGCCGGGAGCAGATTGTTATGGGAAAAGGTCTGCGTTTTTGCAATGAAGCCGGAAAAGAGTTAAAAGGCGGAAATATCCAAAAAGTTTTTCTTCTAAAGGATAAAAAAGCCGTCCGCGATTGGGAACAGATGCTGGAAAACGTACCAGAGTCCTATGCCGAAGCCATTCATCTGGCTATCAGCCTGGCTGACGAGGCGATGCCGGGAACAATTAGTGAGCAGGTTTTTATTACCCTGTTTGACCACCTGGTTTTTGCACTGGAACGCCTGGAAAAACATGTTGTACTGCAAAATCGGCTTTTGTGGGAGGTTCGTCAGTTTTACCAAAAGGAATTTTCACTGGGAATGAAGATGATTCATTATTTAAATCAAAAGCTTGGCGTCGAATTACCGGAGGAGGAGGCAGGCAATATTGCGTTCCATTTGGTCAATGCCCAGACGGAAAATCCTGATATGGAACGCACCATGCTGGCAGTACGGATGCTAAAAGATATCTCAAATATTGTGTGCTTTACTTTTCCCGGGAAAATCAAAACTGACTCCATCCACTATTCCCGTTTTGTCACACACATCCAGTTTTTTCTGCAGCGTGTCTTGGAACATAAAATGCTTTCCGGCAATGATCTGGCCATATTTGAGCAGATTGTTGTCCAGTCGCCGGAGAGTTATAGCTGTGCAAACAAGATCGGCAATTACATCAAAGGTTCTTTAGAGGTGGATATCTCACGGGAGGAATTGCTATACTTAACCATTCATATTTCCAGGATCATTATGTAGAGGGGGGAGAGTGTCCCCTTGTTCACTGAGGGTATGTCCAACATATGGCGAACTGGCAGGAGTAAATAATTGTGTGATTTGATAAAGAGAGGGCAGCCGGAACATGATTTTTCTGGCTGCCCTCTCTTTGCGTACTGTTTAATTCTCCCCAAATACCTGCTTTTTCAGCCGAAGCCCTGTAGGCGTTGCAGCCAGGCCGGCCTGGGAGGTTTCCTTTAAGGAACAGGGAAGCATATCCCCAACCTGACGCATGGCAAGCACACACTCGTCCGCCGGAATCTTGCTCTCTATGCCTGCAAGAGCCATCTCTGCGGAGGTAAAGGCGATAGCAATCCCGGATACGTTCCGCTTAATACAGGGAATCTCCACAAGCCCGGCTACCGGATCGCATACCAGGCCAAGCTGATTTTTAATAGCCATAGCACAGGCATGGGCAGCCTGCCAGGGCGTTCCGCCGGAGAGCTCCACCAAAGCAGCGGCGGCCATCGCAGAGGCCGAGCCGCATTCTGCCTGGCATCCGCCCTGGGCGCCGGCAATGGAAGCATTGTGAGCAATCACCATTCCGATAGCTCCGGCTGTAAAAAGCGCCATCACAGCAGCGTGCTCATCGCAGCGTCCTTCCTCCAGCATGGAAACTACGGTGCCGGGCAGGATACCGCAGGAACCGGCGGTGGGAGAGGCCACAATCTTTCCCATAGCCGCATTATATTCTGACACAGCAATGGCCCGGGCTATTGCGTGATTCAAAAAGTTCCCCGTAATTCCTCCTGTACCGGCGTAAGCTTCCATCTTTGCCCCGTCGCCTCCGGTAAGGCCGGAGGTGGAGCGAAGCTTTGGATTCTTCCCCTCCTTTACGGCCTCCTGCATGACATGAAGGCTTTCCTTCATACGTTCATAGAGATCTTCCTCAGGGATCTCCATCTGCTCCGCCTGGTCGGAGAGCGCCAGAGCGGAAATGGTTATTTGCTTCTGTTCTGCGGCCTCGCAGATAGCCGCAATGGAATCATAGTTCAACATATATTTACTCCTTAGCTTATAGACAAATAAGCTCCATGGTATCGTTAAATTGCCCGAATCAAAATGACGTTGATAATATTGGGAAGAATACGCAGGCTTTGAATCAGGGTTTCCTCCACATCCCCGTCTACTTCAATGGTCATAACTGCCTCGCCGCCTTTTTTCGGCCTGGTCAGACGGAAGTTGCCGATATTGGTTCCCGAATAAGCCATAAAATTTGTCACAGCAGCAATGGTTCCCGGCCTGTCATAGTGAAGCACCATCAGCGTGTTATACTGGCCGGTAAAGGAAACTTCCATTCCGTTGATTTCCGTAACCAGAATGTTGCCGCCGCCGATGCTGGCTCCCTGTACCACACACTCGGCTCCGTGCCCGCCTTTCAGATGAATCCGTGCCGTATTGGGATGTGCGCCGGGAATATCCTCCGCCCTGAAGGAATAAGAAAGCCCTTCCTCATCTGCAAGGGTTAAAGAACGGCGGATGCGCTCGTCATAAGAATGCATTCCCATAATCCCGGCAATCAGCGCCTTGTCCGTGCCGTGCCCCCGATAGGTCTGTGCAAAGGAGCCGGACAGACGGATATCGGCCCAGACGGCCTTTTCCTCCAGTATCTTCCAGGCCACACGCCCCAGGCGCACGGCTCCGGCCGTATGGGAGCTGGATGGGCCGATCATAACAGGGCCTATAATGTCAAATACGTTCATAATATTTTCCTCTTTTTATTTCTTAATCCATTTTTCATAAATGGTATTTACAATGATACCGATGGCGTTGTCCCCGGATACATTACAAGCAGTTCCAAAGGAGTCCTGGGTGATATAGAGGGCCACCATAATGGCGCAGATAGGCCCGTCCGGGTTGCCTGCCTCCGCACCGAAAATCATATAGAGAAATGGCAGGGCCGTCATAATCGAGCCGCCCGGAGCGCCGGGAGAAGCCACCATAGCGATTCCCAGTGTCATAATAAAGGGAATCACCGTCCCAAGGCTGATGGGAAGCTGATTCATCAGGCAGACGGCCGTGGCGCAGGCTGTTATGGTAATCATAGAGCCTGCCATATGGATATTGGCGCACAAAGGAACCACGAAATTGCGGATCTGTTCGGACACGCCGTCATTTTTGGCGCATTCCAGGTTGACGGGAATCGTAGCCGCAGAGGACTGGGTGCCCAGTGCGGTGGTATAGCCGGGAATCTGGTTTTTGATGAGGACAACCGGATTTTTCTTGCTGACGGTTCCGGCAATGATGAACTGAATGGTGATGCAGATGAGGTGCATAAGGATCACCACCAGGAACACCTTCCATAAAATACTTAAGATTGCAAAGGTTTTTCCCGACTTGGTCATATCGGTAAAGGTTCCGCAGATATAAAGGGGCAGCAGGGGAATAATAACCGTGTGGAGCACCTTGTCAATGACACTGGAAAAATCCTTCATGCCGTTGTAAAGGCTGCTTCCCATCTCCTTACCCTTCATGGTGGACAGGCACAGGCCGAGGACAAAGGCGAGGGCGACTGCGGACAGGGTGTCCAGCAGGGGCTGAAGCTGAATGCTGAAATAGGAGCTTAAGGAATTGTCAGCCGTTGCCGCAATCTGCTCCATGGCCTCCGGGCTCATAAAGCTTGGGAACAATCCGCTTGCAACCAGATAAGAGCAGGTTCCGGCGATAAGAGTGGAGCCGTAGGCAAGGCCGACGGTAATGATAAGCAGCTTCCCGGCCCCCTGGCTCAGATCCGCAATTCCCATGGTCACATAGGCGACAATCATCAGCGGAATAATAAATTTCAAAAAGGTACTGAACAGACCGGAGGCAGTCACAACTACCCGGCAGATGCTTTCCGGCAGGAACTGCCCAAACAAAATACCAAGAATAATGGCGATGATGAGCTTTGGCACAAGGCCCAGTTTTTTCTTTTCCATGATACATCCCTCCATAAGAAAAATTTTTTGCGCCCCCTTTTCCAGTACAAAATAAGCGGTGGAAAGCAAGCATATCTTGTCCGTCCCGAAAGGAGAAGTGTCTTTTTTACAAATACAAAATGCGATAAATGTATCTGTATGAAATACAATTATAGAATACCTTTTTATTGGGGAAAAAGCAAGGGGGTGCGGTAAATTTACTGGGGCAAATACCTATTTATATTAAAAGTGAAATACTAGAACCTTAAAACGAAAAAAGTGTAAAGCCCTTGAACTTTCAATGGACTTTACACCTTGATTTGTGTGGTATTTATAAAATTCTGCTTATTAAAGTGTCAGATCCTCAACATTTACGCCCATGCTGGATAACTTAGCGGTAACAATCCTAATTTGATAATCAAGTTCAGAATTTTCAGTGTTACCATTTGCTTTTTTTATACGCTGCAAATCTGTATACTTGTCAATGGTTACTGTAATAAGTTCTTTTTCAGTCACTTCTTGCAGCATCCTTTCACCGCCTTTGAATTGCTGATTTTTATTGCTACAACCTTATTATAGCGGATTAAGTGAAAAGTGTAAAGCCTATTCAATTTTTAAGACACCATAACACATGAATGTGTTTAACCAGGAGTCCTATTTGGATGGAATATAGCATAGATTTAAGCAGTATTCAAAATGTATTCCTTCATGTGTTTGCAGCGGCTGCGGCAAATTTGCTCGAAAACCTTGAAATCTTTAAAAAAAGTGATTAGAATAGAAAGAGTTCTTAAAAAGACGGAACTGGAAACAGTAATATCCCTCAAAGTGCACAAATCAATTTACAGACGCATGTTTTCTGCGGCTGGAAATTGATTTCATATCTTGTGTACTTTGAGGGATATTACGGAACTTTAAATTAGGAGAAAAAAATTATGAGCAAAATCGACGAAATCCGTGCAGAAATGATGAAAGCCATGAAAAATAAGGAAAAGGACCGAAAGGAGACGCTTTCCATGCTTCTGGCAGCCCTGAAAAACAAAGCCATCGACAAGCGGGCAGACCTCACCCCGGAAGAAGAGTATGAGGTTATCAAAAAAGAAATCAAGCAGACCAAAGAAACCATGGACTTAGCGCCGGCAGACAGAACCGACATTATTGACCAGTGCAAGGCGCGCCTGGCCGTTCTCTTTGAATTCGCTCCAGAGGAAATGAGCGAGGAGGCCATCCGTGCGGTTATAAAGGAGGTCATGGAAGCCTTGGGAATCATGGAGCCTTCTGCAAAAGACAAGGGAAAAATTATGAAGGAGCTCATGCCCCGGGTAAAGGGAAAGGCTGACGGCTCCCTGGTAAATAAATTAGTAGGAGAGATCCTTGCGTAGGCGGGCGCTCCTGCCGTGCTTTGTCTTAGCGGCTGTATTGTACGGCTGCCAAGGAGGGGCAGGAGACGATACAGGAGAAGTGTCCGTCCCGGAAGTACAGCAGGCGGAAGAAAGCGGCAATGAAAACAGTCCTGCAGAAGAACAGCAGGCCTCTGTGATAACAGGAACCGAACCCGGCGCAGTATTGGGAGAGGAAGAGGTTATTCTTATGCAGGAGGGAGAGACTGTCCCTGTTGCCTACAGCAGAATTCAAGGGATGGAAGGGTTTACCATAGCCTACGATCCGGAAAGCTTTACCATGGAAGCTTCGGAACAGGAGCTGTGCTTTTATGCAGATTCCTACGGGCCTGATTCAGAGACGCCGGTATTTGTTAAAATTTCGGAGTCAGAGGGCGCGTCAGCAGAAAGCCTTGCAGAGCAATACACAGTCGACAGCAATGAAGAATGCCTGGTAGAAGAGGTCACCATAGGCGAAGGCGAATATCCGGCTATCTGGGTCAGCTATGCCGAGGGCACAGACAGTAACAGCCGGACCTGCGACCTCTATATTTTCCGATACAATGAAAAATTGTATACGGTGCAGATGGACTGCTTTGTGGAAGCCTATGAAGGAATGGGGGCAGCGCAGGAGAGCATTTTGTCTACCCTGCGGTTTGACGAAGGGTAGGAGCGCCGCAGCTTTACCCTTTAGTGCTGTCGCACAGCGACTTTTAATAGGAGGTAAAGCTGCAAAGGCGCACGAGAGGAACTTTTATGAGTGTTTTTTCGAATAAAAGTTTCTCTCACTACCAGTGTGACGAAGCAGCTTTACCCTTTAGCGCTGTCGCGCAGCGACTTTTAATAAAAGAACAAATGCATTTAGAAGGAATCAATTGACATGAACTCACGACAGATAAGACAATCCTTGATATTATTATTAACCGCTGTTATCTGGGGGGTGGCTTTTGTAGCCCAGAGCGTAGGTATGGACTACGTAGGGCCTTTTACATTTATCTGCGCCCGCTCCCTGATCGGCGGCCTGGTACTGCTTCCGTGCATTACTTTGCTGGATCGCTTAAATGGACAGCAGAAAAAAAGCACAGACAGGAAAAAGCTGCTCCTGGGGGGCATTTGCTGCGGTCTTGCCCTCTGTACCGCAAGCTGCTTTCAGCAGTTCGGCATTCTGTATACAAGCGTGGGAAAGGCCGGATTCCTTACGGCCTTTTATATCATCATTGTCCCCATTTTAGGGCTCTTTTTCGGTAAAAAATGCGGCTCCTTTGTGTGGATAGGTGTGCTCCTTGCACTGGCAGGCCTGTATTTTCTCTGCATGACAGAAAGCCTGCGCCTTGGAAATGGAGACATTCTGGTGTTTATCTGCGCTTGTCTTTTTTCCGTACATATCCTGGTGATTGATTACTTTACCCAGTACGTAGACGGCGTAAAGATGTCCTGCATCCAGTTTTTTGTCTGCGCAGCAGTATCAGGCGCTGCCATGCTTATTTTCGAAAGGCCGGAGCCGGCGCAGCTTCTTGCTGCCTGGAAGCCTGTTCTTTATGCGGGCGTGCTCTCAAGCGGAGCTGGTTATACCCTGCAGATTGTAGGCCAGAAGGACATGAATCCCACCGTAGCCTCCCTTATCCTAAGTCTGGAATCCGTGGTATCGGTACTGGCCGGCATGCTGTTTTTAAATCAGCATCTGTCGAGCCGGGAGCTTTTTGGCTGCGTCCTTATGTTTGCCGCAATTATTCTGGCCCAGCTTCCGCAGAAAGAAAAAAAGGAATAAAAATGGCCTTATCCTTTCTTCCGTGTCAAGAAAATTCCAATGGCTGCACCAATCAGGATAAACGGTGAAATCCTGACAAACAGCCATTCAAATGAGTGGACAGCCACTCCGAGAACAGCAGTTTCAGGATCACCATAATCCCAACCCAGGTAAGGACTTTCCAACGCCAGAAAGATTGCAAAAACTGCCGTTGTAACCACAAACAATGAGATAAGAAGCCAATGCAGAATTCTCTTCCTTGTGATTTTTCTTTGTGCAAGCTGCAGGTTTATCACCTCCAGTTTTGCGGAAATCGCCTTTAAGTCATCTGCTTCCGGCACAATGACATTTTCGCCCAGCAGCGTGCTCACAGGTGTTTCCAGGGCCTCCGATATGGAGAGCAGCATATCGGAATCAGGGACTGACAAACCTTGTTCCCACTTTGAGATCGTCTGCCGCACCACATTCAGCTTGACAGCAAGCTCCTGCTGCGAAAGACCTTTCGACTTCCTGACTGCTTTCAGATTTTCATTAAGCATTCGTAATAGCCTCCTTTCTTACAGCCGTTACAGCTGTTACCGCTATTGTAGGCAGAACCGCCCGTTGCCGCAAGCAACGCGTTTTAACATTCAAGAAAAACAACCTTCCCTGAACAAGAAAAACCGCGTGTTCTTTTGTTCACAAAGTATCCCCTTTTCATGAAACTGCGATACAAAAATCATTATAATAAAATTACCCTGACAGGTAAACAAAAAACAAAAGTCAAGAAGTACAAGAATGGCTGGACAGACAAATCGAGCGTTATAAAAAATGGGGTTTCGGTCTATGGGCAGTCATTCAAAAAGAAACCGGCGGGCTCATCGGCCAATGCGGCCTCACCTGGCAGCCCTGGAAAGAACAAAAAGTCCTCGAGATAGGCTACCTATTCCAGCGCGCCCACTGGCACAAAGGCTACGCCGTCGAAGCAGCAAAAGCCTGCAAAAAATACGCCTTCGAAGTTCTAAAAGCCCCCGAAGTCTGCTCCATCATCCGAAACACAAACATCCCATCCCAAAAAGCCGCCCTCCGGATCGGAATGCGCCCAGCCGACAGCTGGATCAAACACTACAAAGGCATAGCCATGCCCCACGACCGCTACATAGTCCTCCGCAAATAACATCCCAAAAAATCCCCCCACATATTGAATTTCCCCCCTCAATCCACTATAATAAAACAAGACCAACCAAAAAGGACAACCACAACAATGAAACTACTATTTATATCCCTCGGCTGCGACAAAAACCTCGTAGATTCCGAGCAAATGCTGGGCCTCTTAGAAAAAGAAGGCCACACCTTCACCGACGACGAGACCGAAGCCGAAGTCATAATCATTAACACCTGCTGCTTCATAAACGATGCCAAGGAAGAAAGCATCAACACCATACTCGAGATGGCCGAATACCGGAAAACCGGCCCATGCAGAGCCCTCATTGTCACAGGATGCCTGGCGCAGCGCTACAGCCGGGAAATCACAGAAGAGATCCCCGAAGTAGATGCCGTCATAGGCACCACCGCCTACGATGCGCTCCCAGAGATCCTGGAAAAAGCCTTAAAAGGCCAGAAAGAACAAAAGCTCGAAAGTTTAAACCGCCTGGTAAGGCCAAAGGCAGGCCGCCAGCTTACCACCGGCGGCCACTACGCACATCTGAAGATAGCCGAAGGCTGCGACAAGCACTGCACCTACTGCATCATCCCAAGGATACGCGGCCCTTATCGAAGCGTTCCCATGGAAGAGCTTCTTAAGGAAGCGGCGGATCTGGCGGGGCAAGGCGTAAAAGAACTCATCCTGGTAGCCCAGGAAACCACGCTCTACGGTTTAGACCTCTACGGAGAAAAACGTCTCCCGGCTTTATTAAGAGAGCTGTGCAGGATCAAGGGCCTGCGCTGGATACGTCTCCAATACTGCTATCCGGAGGAAATCACAAAAGAGCTTATCCAGGTATTACAAGAAGAGCCAAAGCTCTGCCGCTATCTGGATCTGCCCATCCAACACGCCTCCGATCCCATCCTGAAGCGCATGGGAAGAAGAACAACAAGAGCCGATTTGGAGCAGATCATCGCCGATCTCAGAGAAGCCCTCCCCGACATCTGCCTTAGAACCACGCTCATCACCGGATTTCCCGGAGAGACAGAGGAAGATCACAGAGAACTCATGTCCTTCATAGACACCTGCGAATTTGACCGCCTCGGCGTATTCACTTACTCCCAGGAAGAGGACACTCCGGCCGCACAGATGCCGGGGCAGATTGACGAGGAAGTAAAAGAGAACCGCCAGGCCGAGCTGATGGAGCTTCAGCAGGAGATAGCCTTTGAGAAAGCGGAAGCCATGAAAGGCCGGGAGCTTGAGGTTCTGATCGAAGGCCGGGTATCCGGGGAAAATGCCTATGTAGGCCGCACCTACCGGGACGCTCCCGATGTAGACGGCTATATTTTCATCAACACGGAGGAAACACTGATGAGCGGAGACTTCGCAAAAGTCCGCGTCACAGGAGCCTGCGAATACGATTTGATAGGAGAGCTTATATGAATCTGCCAAACAAACTAACCGTCCTGCGCATACTGTTAATCCCCTTTTTCGTCCTCTTTCTGCTGACGGATCTGGGCGGCAGTTATGGAAAGTATTACGCCCTGGCTATTTTTATCATTGCAAGCCTTACAGACCTCCTGGACGGAAAAATCGCCCGAAAGTACAACCTGGTCACCAACTTCGGAAAATTCATGGATCCCTTGGCAGACAAGCTGCTGGTCTGCTCCGCCATGATCTGTCTGGTAGAGCTGAAGCGGCTGGCCGCCTGGATTGTCATTGTAATTATTGCCCGTGAATTCATTATCAGCGGATTTCGCCTGGTAGCTTCGGATAATGGAGTGGTAATTGCGGCAAGCTATTGGGGAAAGTTTAAAACAACCTTTCAGATGCTGATGATTATACTGCTGATTCTGGATCTGGGAGAGACATTTGCAATCGTAGAAACCATTGTAGTCTGGACGGCCCTCATATTGACGGTGATTTCCCTTGTGGATTACCTGGTAAAAAATAAGGGCGTATTATTGGAAGGAGACATCTGACATGATAGTAGAACTGATTTCCGTAGGAACCGAGATACTGTTGGGAAATATCGTGAACACCAACGCCGCTTATCTCTCAGAGAAATGTGCGCAGCTTGGCCTTTCCCTCTATTACCAGACTGTAGTGGGGGACAATCCCGACCGCCTGGAGGAAACACTGAAGCTGGCCCTGGAACGTTCCGACATTGTCATCTTAGGAGGCGGCTTAGGCCCCACCAAGGATGACTTGACAAAAGAAGCGGCAGCCAGGGTTCTTGGAAAAAAGCTGGTGGAGGATCCCCGCAGCCGGGAGATGATTCAAAAGTTCTTTGATACCAGAGGCATCAAAGAGATCACAGACAACAACTGGAAGCAGGCCCTTGTCCCCGAGGGAGCCATCGTAGTAGACAACGACAACGGAACCGCCCCTGGGCTCATTCTGGAGGAGGGAGAAAAAACGCTTATCCTTCTGCCGGGACCTCCAGGAGAGATGAAGCCCATGTTCGAAAAGGACATTTTCCCCTATCTCAATCAGAAACAGCCGGAGATTATCGTGTCCGAGATGATCAAGATCTGCGGCATGGGAGAGAGCCGGGTGGAGACGATGATAGCGGATCTCATAGAAAAGCAGACCAATCCCACCATAGCCACCTATGCCAAGATTGGAGAAGTCCATCTGCGGCTCACCGCCAAGGCGGCAGACGAGGCGGCAGCCAGGAAGCTGATGAAGCCCGTCATCCGGGAGCTGAAGGTGCGCTTCGGCGGCAGCATCTACACTACAAACGAGAAGATGACCCTGGAGGAATCCGTAGTCCAGCTTTTAAAGGAGCAGGATCTGACGCTGACGACCGTAGAATCCTGTACCGGAGGCCTCTTTACCGGACGTCTGGTGAATGTCCAGGGAGCTTCCGAGGTATTAAAGCAGGGCTTTATCACCTACTCCAACAAGGCAAAGCGCAAGCTTATCGGAGTTAAAAAGCTGACCCTGAAGGAATTCGGCGCAGTCAGTGATAAGACAGCGAAGGAAATGGCAAAGGGCGCCATTCTGACCACAGGTTCCGACGTGGCCGTATCCATCACCGGAATCGCAGGGCCCGACGGAGGTACAAAGGAAAAGCCCGTGGGTCTTGTCTACATCGCCGTGTCCGTCAAGGGAAATATGCGGGTAGAGGAATATCATTTTACAGGAAACCGCATGAAGATTCGGGAGAGCGCTGTTGTTGCGGCTCTGACCCTTCTGCGCACCAGCATATTAGAGACCATCAAATTTTAAGGAGCAAAAATTCATGCCGGAACAGAAGAAAACCATACGGATAAAATATTTTACAGATAAAATTGAACGGCTTCAATACATCGGAGGAAAATCCGACTGGATCGATCTGAGAGCCGCCGAGGAAGTGTCCATGAAGGCCGGAGAGTTCCGGCTGATTCCTCTTGGCATTGCCATGGAGCTGCCCAAAGGCTGGGAGGCCCATGTGGTGCCGAGAAGCAGCACCTTTAAGAGCTTTGGAATTATTCAGACTAACAGTATGGGAGTCATAGACGAAACCTACTGCGGCGACAACGATCAATGGTTTATGCCGGCCTATGCCCTTCGGGACACCCAGATCCATGTAAACGATCGGATCTGCCAGTTCCGCATAGTGGAGCATCAGCCGGAACTATCCTTTGAAGAAACCGACGTCCTGTTAAACAAAGACCGGGGCGGATTCGGCAGTACCGGAAAGGCGTGAGAATATGCAGATAATAACCTTTGCAGCAATTGATATTGGTTCCTATGAGGTGGGAATGAAGATTTTGGAGCTGGTTCCCAAGAGCGGCATCCGGGAGATAGACTACATCCGCCACGGCATTGAACTGGGCCGGGATGCCTACAACAAGGGGAAGATCAGCAATGAAATGTTAGAGGAGCTATGCCGGGTGCTTGAGGACTTTACCCGGATTATGAAGGAGTACCAGGTAGACGACTACCGGGCCTGCGCCACCAGCGCCATCCGGGAGACCAGCAACTGTCTCTTGATTCTGGACAAAATACGTGTGCGCACCGGCCTTGACGTCGAGGTCTTAAGCAACTCCGAGCAGCGCTTCTTAGGCTACAAGTCCATCGCTTCCAATGAGGAATCCTTTCAGAAAATCATTCAGAAGGGAACGGCCATCGTGGATGTGGGAGGGGGAAGTATCCAGATCTCCCTCTTTGACAAGGATGCCCTGGTTTCCACCCAGAATATGCGCCTGGGCACCATGCGCATCCGGGAGCGCCTGGCGGAGGTGGAGAGCCGCACCAATCATTTCGGCGATATCATAGAGGAAATGATTAACAACGAGCTGAAAAGCTACAAGCGGCTGTACTTAAAAGATCGAGAGATTAAAAATATGATTTTGGTGGGAGACTATATTACCCAGTTTATGCAGCGCAATGCCATGGAACACAGCCTGATGCTAAGCCGGGAGGAATACGTTCAGCTCTACCAGGAGATTATGACCCGGACACCCCAGGCCATGGTACAGCGTCTGGGCCTTGTTTCGGAAAATGTGTCCCTTATCATGCCGGCGCTGATTATTTACAAACGTCTGATTGAAGAGACGGGAGCGGAAACCATCTGGATTCCGGGCCTGAATCTAAGCGACGGCCTGGCCTACGATTATGCGGAGCGCAAAAAGATCTTCAAGTCCTCCCACAATTTTGAAAATGACATCGTGGAGGCAGCCAAGAACATTGCCAAGCGTTACCAGAGCAACAAAACCCACCTGGCGGGCACGGAATACCTGGCCCTTACCATTTTCGATAAGATGAAGCGGATTCACGGCATGGGAAAACGGGAGCGTCTGCTTCTTCAGATTGCGGTGCTTCTTCACGACTGCGGAAAGTACATCAGCATGAACCGCACGGCGGAGTGCTCCTATGAGATTGTTATGTCCACGGAGATTATCGGACTGTCCCACCGGGAGCGGGAGATTATCGCCAGCGCCATCCGTTTTAATACGGAGGAATTTGCCTCCTTTGAGGAATTTTCCATCGGATCCAGTCTGGATCGGCAGGATTATCTTCTGACCGCCAAGCTGAGCGCAATCTTACGGGTGGCGAATTCTATGGACAGAAGCCACAACCAGAAGTTTAAGAATGTAAAAGTTACTTTAAAAGAGCGGGAGCTTATCGTCGTGGTGGACACGGTGGAGGATATTACTTTAGAGCAGGGGCTTTTTTCCCACAAAGCGGAATTTTTCGAGACAATTTTCAGTATCCGGCCCGTAATCCGGCAGAAAAGGCAGGTGTAGGAAATGGAAAAGAAGGATTTTACCAAAAGCGAATACTATCGGAACCGGGAGCTTTCCTGGCTGGCATTTAATGAGCGTGTGTTAAGCGAGGCCAGGGATAAGAGTATCCCCCTCTTTGAGCGGTTAAAGTTTTTGAGCATTACGGCCTCCAACCTGGACGAATTTTTTATGATCCGTGTGGCTTCCTTAAAGGATATGGTTCACGCAAAGTATACCAAGAAGGACATAGCCGGCCTCACTCCCCAGGAGCAGCTTGACGAGATTATCAAGGCCACCCGGGAAATGGTGGGGATCCAGTATTCCACCTACTCCCGATCCCTTCTCCCCCTGCTGCGGCAGCACGGGCTGACAGTAGTGCAGGAGCATGAGGACTTGAACGAGGAGCAGGCGCGGTATGCGGATCGGTATTTCCGGGAGAATGTCTACCCGGTGCTGACCCCCATGGCTGTGGATTCTTCCCGTCCCTTTCCGCTGATCCGCAATAAATCTCTGAATATCGGGGCGCTCTTATCAAAGAAAAATGAAAAGACTGAGGAGCTTGAGTTTGCCACTGTGCAGGTGCCCTCCGTCCTTCCCCGGATTGTGCGTCTTCCTGACGATAAGGACGGTTCCAAGGTGGTGATTCTGCTGGAGGAAATCATCGAGCGGAATATGCAGCAGCTATTCTTAAGCTACAACATTGTCTGCGCTCATCCCTACCGGCTGATGCGCAATGCCGATTTGACCATTGACGAGGACGATGCTTCCGATCTTTTAAAGGAGATTCAGAAGCAGTTAAAGAAGCGCCAGTGGGGCGAGGCTATCCGTCTGGAGGTAGAGGACAAGATGGATAAGCGCCTCCTAAAGCTCCTGCGCAAGGAGCTGAATATTAAGGAGGATTCCATTTTCAAGATTGTCGGCCCTCTGGACCTGACATTCCTGATGAAAATGTACGGCATGGATGGTTTTGACGCACTGAAATATGCAAGGCATGTGCCTGCGGCCGTGAAGGAGCTTCCGGCGGACTGTGATATTTTTGAGGAAATCCGCAAAGGCGACGTGCTGCTTCACCATCCTTACCAGACCTTTGACCCGGTGGTAAAGCTTGTTCGGGACGCTTCCATGGATCCGAAGGTTCTGGCTATCAAGCAGACCCTTTACCGTGTCAGCGGCAATTCGCCCATCATCGCAGCCCTGGCTCAGGCTGCGGAGAACGGGAAGCAGGTGTCGGTGCTTGTAGAGCTGAAAGCCCGGTTTGACGAGGAGAATAACATTCTCTGGGCCAAGATGCTTGAGAAGGCCGGCTGCCACGTGATTTACGGGCTGGTGGGCCTTAAGACCCACAGCAAGATTACCCTGGTGGTACGCCGGGAGGACGACGGCATCCGCCGGTATGTGCATCTTGGCACCGGCAATTACAATGATTCCACAGCGAAGCTATACACGGATCTGGGGCTTATGACCTGCTCTGCGCCCATAGGCGAGGATGCCACAGCCGTGTTCAATATGCTGTCCGGATATTCGGAGCCGGTAGGGTGGAACAAGCTTTCTCTTGCGCCTATCTGGCTGAAGGAACGTTTCCTCTCCCTTATCCGCCGGGAGCAGGAGCATGCGGAAAACGGCGGCGAAGGGCATATTATGGCGAAGATGAATTCGCTCTGCGATCCCGATGTGATTGCAGCTCTCTATGAGGCCTCCTCTGCCGGGGTGAAGATTGATCTGCTGATTCGGGGAATCTGCTGTCTGAAGGTGGGGATTCCTGAGGTGAGTGAGCATATCTCCGTCCGATCCATTGTGGGGAATTTCCTGGAGCACAGCCGGATCTTCTACTTCCACAACGGCGGTCAGGAGGAGGTCTACTGTGCAAGTGCGGACTGGATGCCCCGTAACCTGGAGAAGCGTGTGGAGATTCTCTTCCCCATTGAACAGGAGAATCTTAAAAAAGAAGTAATTCATATTTTGGATGTGGAGTTCCAGGACAATGTGAAGGCTCATTTGCTGCAGCCGGACGACACCTATGTGAAGGCGGACCGGAGAGGAAAGGCTTCCGTAAGTTCACAGGATTATTTTGTGAGGGAGGCAAAGGAGAAAGTAAAAGCAGAGTCCTCGGCCTATACCGGACGGGTGTTCATCCCCGAGGAGCCGGTAGAGTAGATATTTAAAAAAAGCCCGTAAAAAGTCGTAAAAGTTAAGAAAAATTTAATAAAGAGACGAAAAAACCGACTAGACACAGACGAAAAATAGGAGTATAATTTCTTATTGGTACACGACATAAAAAGCGGTGCCAAATTATTACCTGTAGAGGGGAGAAAAGGAAAAATGAAAAAGATTGTAAGTGTAGTAATGGTTCTCTGCATGACTCTTGCACTGGCAGCATGCGGAGGCAAGGAGCAGACAGTGAGCTATAAGATGGAGCAGGAGCAGAGCGGCCTGATGATGTCTGATACCATGACTCTGGATGCAAAGGGCGACAAGGTTGTGAAGATCACCGAGGTTATCGATGTAGACATGTCCGGCTTTGACGAGGCTACACAGGGACAGATGACCACAACCTATGACGCAATGGTTGAGCAGTATGCGGCTGTTGAGGGCGTAGAGTGCACCGGCACTGCAGGAACAGGAACTTACTCCATTACCATTACCATCGATGCAACCGGCGACGCAGTAGAGAAGCTGGCTGAGCAGGGACTGCTTGCTATCGAAGGCAACGGAAGCCGTCTTTCTCTGAAGGCAACCGGCGAAGCTCTGGAAGGCAGCGGATATACCAAGGTTGAGTAATCCAATTCTTACATAAGAGCGAGGCAGAAAGAATGCCGGGATGACCGGTATTTATAAAACAGCATGAAAAGCGTTTACAGAAACGGCACAGCCTTTAGGCTGGGCCGTTTCTTGATCTTGGAAGTTTGGATACATGCACTCTTTTTTGAGATTCCGTTCGTAAAAATGGCATTTAGGGAAGTTCGCATCTTTTTTTACATGATGGGAGAATCCTTTTTTTGTATCATATGGGTGTAACAGGAAAGCGGGTATGGTACTGAAATAGTCCAGCTAAGAAATGTTAAGTGATTTTGAAAAATATTTTTTTGCTGGATGGTAAAGTCGCAAAGGCGCACGAGAGGAACTTTCATGAGTGCCTTTTCGAATGAAAGTTCCTCTCATTACAGGTGCGCCGAAGTGACTTTACCCTTTAGTGCCATCGCGCAGCGATTTAAATAAGAGGTGTTGTATATGTTTGAGTTAGAAAATGAGCTTGGGAAATATCCTTTAAAGGTATGGCTTAAGAGCGAAAAGGATTTGGAAGCATCCTGCCTGGAGCAGGCCCGGCATCTGATGCAGCTTCCGTTCCTTCATAAGTGGGTCTGTCTGATGCCGGACACCCATGCAGGCATGGGAATGCCCATCGGCGGCGTGATCGCCGCAAAGGATGTAATTATACCGAATGCAGTAGGCGTGGATATCGGCTGCGGAATGGCCTATGTGGGAACCAACATCCCGGTAAAGGTACTTAAGGAAACCATGACAGGAAACGGCAATCTCATCCAGGGAATGGTAGGGGACATTCTGCGGAATATTCCGGTAGGCTTCAGCCATCACAAAACGCCCATGCCCTGCTATACGATGGATCAGGCCCTTGAGGAGATGTCCCGATATGAGAAAGAGGGAGAGCTTCTCGGGCAGCTGGAGGCAGGCTATTTCCAGATTGGAACTTTGGGAGGCGGAAATCATTTCATTGAGCTCCAGGAGGACGACAACGGCTATCTGTCTGTGATGATTCACTCCGGAAGCCGCCACTTCGGAAAGTCCGTCTGCGATTATTTTCATCAAAAAGCCAGGGAGCTGAATAACCGCTGGTACAGCCAGGTGCCAGACGAGTACCGTCTGGCCTTTCTGCCTGTAGATACAGAGGAAGGGCGCGCATATCTTGACTGGATGAACTTATCTATGGCATTTGCCAGAGAAAACAGGGAAAAAATGATCCTCGCCGTGAAGGCGGTTCTGGAGAAATGGATTGGCAGGCATACAGATCTGACCTTGGAATATCAGGATGAAATCAACTGCCACCACAATTACGCAGCATTGGAGAACCACTATGGGGAAAATGTCTGGGTACACCGCAAGGGCGCTGTCCGGGCAGGAAACGGAGAGCTTACGGTGATTCCGGGGGCCATGGGCTCCTACAGCTATGTCGTGATGGGCCTTGGCAATCCTTTGAGCTTTTGTTCCTCCTCCCATGGGGCTGGAAGGGCTTACTCCCGTAAAGGCGCTATGGCGGCCTTCACCTGTGAGGAGGTGATGGTGGATCTGAAGGATCAGGGAGTGATTCTTGGAAAGAAGAACAAACGGGATGTGGCAGAGGAGAGCCGGTTTGCTTACAAGGATATTGATGAGGTGATGGCAAATCAGGGTGATTTGGTGATACCTGTGAAGCGTCTGCGCACAGTTGGCGTGGTGAAAGGGTAGAGGGAAAGCCGGCTCTCCAATTGCTTTCAACCCTTGCGATGGCGATAGGCGGCTGTCAAGCGGTTTCCGGATACGGCCCGTACGGTTCCAGACGGTGCGGCTCCCAAAGGATTTGCTCCGGGATTTCCGGAAATAAAGATCGGCACAATGCAGATAGGACAGGAACCGTCTTCTTTGATTTGGGAACCGCACATAGAGCAGTATTTATCCTCAAGCTCCGTCTCGGATAAGGAACCGGCTTCATCTAAGGATCCGATCCGAGGCTGAGCGTTCGCCTGGGAAGAAGCGTTTGCAGACAAGTCACTTTTTCTGACGGAATCACGAAGGATAGATGTAAAAGAACCGGGGATTACTTAACTTAAAGATAGTATATACATACAGCCTGCTGACACATTGCTTGCAGATGCCCCGCAGAAACCAAACCATACAGAAAAGGAGTTTTTGCATATGAAGTCAATATTTGAACAGTTAGGCGGCACATATCACGAAGAAAATGGGTATCTTATTCCAGATTTAATATTACCCAACGAAGAAGAACAGCCGATAGGCACATGGGGACAGCGGCATCAGGATTATCTGAAACAGTACCACAAGGTTACATACACCAATCTTCTCACAAGTGGCAGACTGAACTCCTATCTAGCCGTCATTGACAGGCAGGCGCAGGAACGCTTTGAAAGGCTTATAGAGAGCATGAAACAGGCACAGGACATAACGGAACGGCTAAAGGAAGAAAATGCCATAGAGTGGACAGGCAAAATAAATAATATAAGGGCTTGTGCGAGGGAAATTGTGAACGGAGAAATTATTTTTATATAATCAGAATTGGCGGCAGGGAATATAATTCTTTGCCGCCTTTCAAATGGAGTAACTATATTATGAAATTAGCTTGTGAAATATATTGCTGATTCTTATCCAGCAAATGTTTTAGGGTTTTCAGTCCTGTTTCCAATTGTTGTAAGGAATCAGGGGAACAGGTTGCAATTCTTATAGCTGTGGATTCAGCTTTGCCAACGGTAAAACGGTCAGAACAGAAGATATGAATGCCATTGTCTGTTGCCTGCATTTCCAACTGATAACCGTTATAATGGGCAGGCAGGGGCAGCCATTGGAAGAAGCTGTATTCATTCGGGCAGATGCTGTCTGGAAAGTATTTTTTATATATCCTGTTCCGTTCTTTTGCCTGTCTTTTTTTCTGCCCTATGATTCTGCCTGCATTGCCGCTTGCAATTAATTCGCTTATAATTTCTGCGTTAAGCAGCGGTATTTTCAAATTTACATTATTAGCCGTTTCAAGAAAGGTTTGTCTTAAGCAATCAGGGATAACCATATATGCGCATCTTAAGCCTGCTGAAAGTGATTTTGACAGGCTGTGCAGGTAAATGGTATTATCTGGTATCAATGTCTGAATCGGTTCTCCTGTATCATTTGCAATAAATCCATAAGCGTCATCTTCCATTAAAATCAGATGGTATTGCTGTATGAGGCTGGCAATTTTCCTTTTTCGTTCCATTGACATGACAGTTCCTGTCGGATTATTGCAGGACGGCATTAGGAAGATTCCTTTTATATCCATTATCCTGCACTGCTTTTCCACTAGGTCGGGTATCATTCCATCCTCATCTGCGGCTACTGATATCAACTGGACATTTAACTGTCTGGCTAAGCCGATAAAATTGGAATAAGTGTAAGAATCAGTTAGGATTTTATCTCCAGAGTGGAAAAGAGCCAAAAATACAATCGTCAGGGCATTTTGAGTTCCTGCCGTCAGCATGATGTTTTCAGGCTCTGTTTCTATATGGAAAGATTTCAGCCATTTTATGGCGGTCTGTTTGTGCTTGTAAGATTCCGATATGCTGTCAAATTCAAAAAGATACTGGGAAGTATTGCGTTGTATGGTTTTTTGCGCAATATCAGCGACAATCTTATTATACTGGTAAAAAGGTCTGATTATGCCCAGTTCTACGCACCCGTTATTTGCCTTATGTAAAAAAGGGATGGCGGCATTTGGGGATACAAATGTGCCTTGCCCTATATTGGCATAGATTAGCCCCTTATTTTCACAAATCTTGAATGCACGGGTTATTGTGCTTAGGTTCAAATCAAGAAAGTCTGCTAATTCCCTTTGGGGCGGCAGTTTTGTATTTCCAGCCAGTTTGCCGCTTTGGATATCCTGTTCCAAAAGTTCCGCAATAGATATATAAATTGGTGATTTTAATTTTTCTTTATCGGGTATCCATGGCATTGGGTAATTTTCAAAAGAATTAACTGGCAAGCTTTTTCCCTCCCTGCTCAAAATTGTCTTACATATAATATTAGCATTGAAAACATACAAAGTCAAGAATATAATCTATATTGTATGTATTGTGTGCAAACAATACCATGCAACAAAAAGGAATAAATTTTATTTTAGTAGGAAAGAGGTTACGAAATGAAGGATTTAACGAGAGAACATGAGTTAAAGACAATATTTTTATTTTCACTGCCAATTTTGGTCGGCAATCTATTCCAGCAACTATATAATCTTGCGGATACGGTTATTGTAGGTAATTTTTTGGGGAAAGAATGTCTGGCGGCGGTAGGGTTCAGTTTTCAGATACACTATCTGCTGATTGCCCTTTCTATGGGCATTTCAATGGGGGCAAGCATATTGGTTTCACGTTATTTTGGCAGTAAGGACATGGAATCTGCGAAAAAAGTTATGGATACGGGATTTGCTTTCTGCTTTTGCCTCAGTTTGATAATTGCTGCTTTGGGCATATGTTTTTCCTATCAGATTCTGCTTGTCTTCCGAGTGCCGTCCGCTTTGCTTGAAGCGGCTGACATATATCTTAAAATTATGTTTATCGGCGTTATCCCCACGTTTGCATATAACGCGCTTACAAATATTCTTCGCGGGATGGGGGATTCAAAAACACCTACATATATTCTGATAGTGGCAGCGCTTCTGAATATTGTGCTTGATATATTGTTCATTAAGGCATTCGGAATGGGTGTGGCAGGGGCGGCATTTGCGACTGTGTTATCGCAGCTTTTGTCATTTATCGTTTGTATGGTATATATGAAAATACATTATCGCAGCTTGTTTATTAATGTATTGCATTTACAGTTTGACAAGGCAGAATTAAAAAAGAGCTTGAAGATAGGTACGCCCGCCATGATACAGCAAGTATTTGTGAGTGTGGGATTTATGTCATTGCAGTTTCTGATTAATGGGTTTGGCACGGATTGCATGGCGGCATATACTGCCGCATCTAAGGTAGATGCTTTTGCAGAAATGCCCGCCTTGAACTTAGGGCAGGCTATGACTAATTTTACTGCCCAGAATTTAGGGGCAAAAAGGAAAGACAGGGTATTGAAAGGCGGGAAATACGCATTGGTTATGGGGATTGCAGTATCAGCGTGTATTTCTGTTGTCATTGTATTGTTTCCGTCTGTATTTATATCAATATTCAATAGGGATACGTCTGTTTTAGATATTGGCAACAGCTATCTGAAGATTGTGCCTGCTTTTTATATTATCTTTGCAGCCATGCAGGTATTAAACGGATTGCTTTTGGGGTATGGAAAATCATTTGTGCCGATGATTGCTTCCATATGTTCCCTGTGCTGTCTTCAAGTGCCTGTCGCTATTATTTTGTCTGGCACAAAGCTTGGTTATAATGGAATTTGGATAGCCGCTCCAATCGGCTGGTTTGGAGGGCTATTAATCCGCGCAATTTATTTTTATCATGTCAGCAAAAAAGAAAAACAATAAAAATATACATAAAGAATTTTACCAAACTTGAATCAATGGATAAAAAATTAATGTGGCAATTTAAGCAACAGCTATCTGCAAAAAAACAAATTTGTGTTGAGGATAAAAAGAAGATGGATAGCTATTGCTTATTGCCTGCATTTCATTCATAGCATGGATGTTCACCATATAAAAAAACGGCGTGTGGTGGGCGGTATTGCTATGCCCTAAAAAACTTAACAGACACTCTCCAGACCTGTTTTTGAAGTTTGGAGGGTTTTTTATGTTCTTTTTTCGGGCGGTAATCTATCTGCTCATGCAACACAGAATTTATCCGTACATAGCATATCGGGGAATAGCAGGAAGCCAGTTAAAAAAATCCCTGCCCATGCAACGCTACTTTTTGCCATGCAACCAGAAGTATAATCTCCACTTAACAGAATATGTATCTCCTATAACCGTAGAGGTCACCGAGCCTTTGCGGTTTTTCTTTTGTCGTTTTTTATCGGAATGTGCCGCAGGGCTGTTTCTGCTGTTGGCTGCCGTTCGCCTCCTATCCAATCTGGTTTTTAGCATTTTCAAAAATTTCAGATTGGAGGAAAAAAGAATGGCATACAACAACGGACGGGAGAACAGGAAATGGCTTATCTGGAAAGAAGCCGAGGAAAAAATATTACGGGAGCATGGAGTTGATGAAACCACCATTGAACAAATCCGCACAGACGACAGGGCAGACTTCAATTCCAACAGGCGGTTTTACCATTGGACAAGCGACTTTGGCGAATACCTTGAGGGAATGGCAGACAGGGAGCGGAATGCCGAGGTAAAGACCGTTGCTGATTTACTGGATGAGATTGAGGACGAAACTCTGTATCGGGCATTGCTTACGGTGGACAGGCGTACCCTGCAAATCATCCTGCTGAAAATGCAGGGCTATTCCACAAAGGAAATTGCACCGCTTGTTGGATTGACAACAGGGGCTATTTATGCACGATTAGACCATCTGCGGAAAAAGTTGCGGAAGATTTTATAACCAACTAATAAAGACAGCTTTTTGACGGGCTATTGGGTGGGGGATAAAATTCCCTCGCCAAATTATAAAATTGATGTATAAAATTCCTGTCCACAGGGAATACTAAAAAGTTTGCCCAAAATCTTGACATGGGTACAGCCGCTATGATATTCTGAAATACCCGTGAGGGAATTGGAAGATTGAAAATGAAATAGCACATAGATGGAAGAACGGAATGTCAGCCAATGGACAAGGCTGACCGCTGCCGAATTTATGCTGCCCTTTTCGGCTGGTGTATGGCAGCATGGTTTTGAATTTCAAAGCCGTTACATAGCATTGCGAATCCGAGCAGGAGAAAACACTCCTGTCATTCGTGGTGCGGTGTGGCGGCTTTTTCATTTATCCAAAAGTCAAGAGAAATCAAATCCAGAACGGAGGTGCAGGGACATAGGATTTTCTTTTCGGAGGGTAAGACAGGCGTTAAGAATACCGCTGCACAGGAAAAATGCTCTGTGGCATTGTCCACAGAGATAGCGAGCATCGGATTGTGTCAGCCACAATCCCAATCCATGCCGCTTGCAGGCATGGACTAACTCAGGGGACAGCCCCTGAATACCCCGAAGAAAGGAATTTAAGACTGGAGGATTAAGGAAAATGAGCAAAGAAAAATTAGAAAAGGGCGTGCGGAATGTCCCGATTACCGTCCGATTGAACGAGGGAGAACATGAAAAATTAAAGCAGTGCGCCGCCGCTTGCGGTCTGTCCGCTGCCGAATTTATGCGCCAGTTATGCAAGGGAAACGCCCCGCAGCCGAAGCCAAAAACCGAGTTTTGGGAACTGTTAAACAAGCTCTATGAAGTGCATGACGCTTTCAAAAAGTGTGTCCCATACTATCCAACCGCCACTGAAATCTGTAAGGAGATTGAGGATTTTATCTTAGAACTGCAACAGAAAACAACTCTCCCACAACGGTTCAGCATAGAAGAATTGACAGAACAGGGGGCGGTCTGATATGGCGGTAACGAGCCTATGGCATGTCAAAGGGAGCATAAAAGACGTGATTGACTATATAGAAAATCCAGAAAAGACCGTGCCGAATGAAGATATGCAGGACTTCTTTGACGTGTTCTCCTATGTGAAAAATCCGTCAAAAACAAATGAGGGCGAGTATGTTTCCGCTATCAACTGTTTGAAAGAAACCGCATTACAGCAGATGATTTTGACAAAGAAGCAGTACCAAAAGACAGGCGGATATATCGCATGGCACGGCTACCAGAGCTTCAAGCCAGACGAGGTAACGCCCGAACAGTGCCACGAAATCGGATTAAAACTGGCAAGGGAAATGTGGGGCGATAAATACCAGATAATCGTTGCCACCCACCTTGACAAAGGACATCTCCATAATCATTTCTGTTTTAACTCCGTTTCTTATCTGGATGGGAGCAAATATAATTACTCAAAATCCGAACAGAAACGGCTAAGGGAGGTGTCCGACCGCTTATGCCGAGAGTACAGGCATGGGGAATGTGCCGATTATGGCACTTCCCCGAAACACTGTCTTTAACTCATGTAAAGCGGATGCCTTTGGGACGGAACCGGCCGGGATTGTTATCTGGCTGTAGGTTAATAGATTAGAGGCAGCAATTTCTGTCATATTTTTAAAATCTCCCTTCACTTGTATTTCCCTTATAATATAAACTTAGTATAAGACGCATTTTTTTTAATTTCAATGAAATCAAGGTACATATTTTTCAGCCAATGAATCTAAAATTAAGAAAATTTTCACCTTAGGTTTTCAAGGTATGGGGAGAAATCCTTCACTCCACATGAGAATAAAACAATTCATGCTGCCGCTTCACCCTGCGCCGTACCTCCAAAAGAAAGCTTTCCGGCCCCAGAATCCGGATCACTGGACCGAAGGACAAAAGATCGATGAGAAGCTCTGTCTCGTCAGCCGGATCGTAATAGATGGAGCACAGCCAGGTATCGCTTTCTGTCTCATAAACCGTCTGCTTTTCATAATTGGCAAACCGCAGCATACACCGCTCCAGGGCGTTGCGCTCATTGCGGATGCGGATTTGCACCGGTTTCTCTGCCTGCCTCTGAAAAGGACGGATATCCCAGTCAAAGTCCCTGGGAACGGGATTTTTGGAAATATGGCAGGCAAGTATACGGGCCGCATTCATAACATGAAATTGTTTCGGACGGCAGTGGGACAGGGACACACAGAGCAGACGGAACTTGTCGTCCTTGGGAGAATACTGAAAACGGCAGGGCAGCACCTCCCGGGTCAGCGCATTTCCCTTGCGGCTCTCATAAGCCACAAACAGAGGGCGGCGCTTTGTTATGGCTTCTAATATGGTACGAAAAATATTCTGATAAACAGGATTTTCATAAGGATCCCCGTCCTCATAACGATCAAAATAGTGAAAATCCGCCGGATCGTACAAGGCCGGGACAGCTTCAAAAGCTTTTTCAAGCTCTTCCAAAGCCTCCGCCGGAAAAAAGAGCCGGAATCTGGAATCCTGGAGCAGAGCCTTCAGCCAGGATTTCTGCAGCTTTGTCAAAGGAGGCTTCAAAAAATCCTCCGCTTTTTCCCCCTGCTTTGGCCAAAGGGCGCAGGAGAAGCGTCCGTCCTCCTCCTTCTTAAGGAGGGCGCTCCAGGCTCCGTCAAGGAGCTTTGGAAGAATGGCGAGAGCGCTTTCCATAGAAGCGGCGCTTAAAATATCTGCCTCCATTTCCTTTCTGGTGAGAGGCCTTGTTCCTGCATCTGATAAAATTTTCCGTATGGCTTGAAAATAAGAGCCATAGATTTCTTCAAATAATTCCATTGTTATCCCGTTCCCTTTATAAGTCTTAACTTGAAGGATTTTTCCGAAAATAGACGGTCACATAGGGCCTTCTGTGTACATCTCATACATCTGTTCCAAATCCTGTGTCACTTTCTGAAGGGCCGCCTCATTGGAGCACTGCAGATCTAAAATCCGCCCGGTAAATGATTTCACCCAGGAAAGCATTTCATTTACATCAAAAAATGTCCCTGTATACAGAAATACATTCTCCCGGACTTTTAGGACTTCACCGCCCCGTCCTTCCCGGTGAAGGCGGTTCAAAATATGTCCCTCCCGGCCTTCGTCAATATACAGCTTCATGCACAGGGTTTCCATGCGGCTGCGTCCTCCGAAGGAAACGCCCCAGCAGGAGGAGAGATTCTTCTTTAATTTTTCCTTGTAACATTCATATTCCGGGCATACCTCCAAAGGCGTTACCTGAGAAATGCAGTCAAGGCGCAGGCAGTTAAAACGCCGCTTGGGAAAGAAGTAGAGGCAGACATAACGCCGTCCGGTCTGGGTGCTCACAAAAATCTGCAGGGGAAGCCCGGCAATCTGGGCTCTTTTTCCGGAACGGACACTGTGGTTTTCGAAGGTAATGCTTCGGCGCTCCCTCATAGCTTCCAGGATCTTTAGCAGTACCTGATCCTCCAGGGTATGTACCAGAAAATAATGCTTCCAGCAGAACACATCATTGTGAAGAAATTCCCGATCCAGAAGAGTGCTTCCAACAATGCCGAAGGGCATAGCTTCAGAGCAGAATTTTACTGCCTGCATCAACTCCTGATAGAGGGGAGCGTTCTCCAGCTCCATAGGGGAGGAAAGCCGGTAGGCAAAGGCTTTGCCGCTTTTTTCGGATTCGAAAATTCCCAGGCGCTCGTATTCCCGGCATTTGTTCCGCACCGTCTGGAGATCCGGAACCGTCTCCATATGCTCTGCCAGAAGGTCGCAGAGAGCGGAGGCAGTGAGAGCCTGTCCCTTTCCCAGAAGGCCAAGGAGAAAGAAATGGAGCAGAAGATCGTTGTCCGTAAAGCTTTTGGACTTCCAGGCTGCATAGAGGGGATTGGTAGAGAGCTGCTTACTGTCCATATGGACGGAGACCTGTTTTCCCCGGGAGGTATAATCCGCATGGATATAACCGGCCAGATAACTCTCGATCCGCCGCCGCTCATTGTCGTAGGTGCGTCCGCTCTTTTCCCCAAATTCCCTGCGTACCTTAAAGCCGTAGAGAAAGAACTGCCGCATATAATCCCGGATGCGTTCAAAATTTTTGATAAGCTCTTGATAGTCGGACATGACGCTGCCTTTCTGAAAATTCTAAAATGCAGATGCGATAGCTAAGTCAATTATACTATCACATCAAAACAGGAGCAATCAAAAAGAGAAAAAAAGAATATCAAAAATCGGAAACATGGGGTATAATAGAGATGATTTTATGGAACAGGAGGAACTTATGCATGTATAAAATGAGAAAACAATATCTTCTGCCGGGCATTCTGGCAGCAATGCTTTTGTGCGGCTGTGCCGGAAAGGATGCGGCGCAGCCCCAGGAAAAAGAAGTTCAGACAGAGGAGGGAGCGGCTTCTGAAAAGGCAGAGGATTCGGCAGCGGAAGCTGTAGTCTTTGAAGGGCAGGATTTGGAAGGAAACACCATTTCCCAGGAAGTGTGCGCCGGGTCGAAGCTCACCATGATCAACGTGTGGGCCACCTACTGTAATCCTTGCTTAAAGGAGATGCCTGAGCTTGGCGAGCTTGTGCAGGAGTACGATGCGGCGGACTTTCAGCTGATTGGCATAGTAAGCGACGTAGTGGAGGGGCAGGATGAAGATGCCCTGGCATATGCGGTGGGCCTGGTGGAGGAGACGGGGGCAGCTTATCCCCATCTGCTTTTGAATGAATCCCTGTACAAGGGACTGCTTGCAGAGGTATCTGCCGTCCCCACTACCTTTTTCTTAAATGAAAAAGGCGAGGTTCTGGATGTGGTTGTGGGCGCCATGGACAAAACCCATTGGAAGGAGAAGATAGATGGGCTTCTTGAAAATCTGTAAACAGAAAGCCTGGCTCCTTGGAACGGCTCTCGGAATCGCATTTCTGGGTCTGGGGGCAGCCTGGGGACAGCTGGAAATCGTTTGGAAAAAGGCGGTTATGATCTGCCTGGAATGCATTGGAATCGGGTGAAGAGATGAGAAAAAACTTGCAGCTTAAGGTACAGATTTTATTTACCATTCTGACCAATGGGTATGCCTACGGCTTCTTGAACGGAAAGATCTATCAAGGAACGCTGAAATATGCCTGCGTTCCCGGATTAAACTGCTATTCCTGCCCGGGGGCCCTCGGCTCCTGTCCCATCGGGGCGCTCCAGGCAGTGCTGAATCAGCGGAATGTACAGATTCCCTTTGGGGTTTTGGGATTTCTCTTTGTATTTGGAAGCATTCTGGGACGCTTCGTGTGCGGCTGGCTCTGTCCCTTTGGACTGGTACAGGATTTGCTTCACCGGATTCCCTTGTTTCAAAAGCGGAAGCGCCTGCCCTTTCATTCCGTGCTGAAATATGGAAAATATTTTGTTCTGATTTTTCTGGTGGTCATCGGCTCTGTGTTTCTCTTTGGGGGCTTTGCAAAGGTTCCTGCCTTCTGCAAATATCTCTGCCCTTCGGGGACGCTCTTTGGAGCCCTGCCCTTGCTTACGGGAAATCAGCTTCTGCGCAGCCAGGCAGGGGGGCTGTTCCTTTGGAAGTTTGGGATTCTGCTTGTGCTGGTGGTTCTTTCCGTGAAGATTTACCGGCCTTTCTGCCAGTATCTGTGTCCCCTGGGGGCAGTATACGGATGGTTTAACCGGTTCAGCCTGGTGCAGATTCACTGGGAGGAGGAGAGGTGCATTTCCTGCCATGCCTGCGAGGGCGCTTGTCCGGCGGGGCTTTCTCTCAAAGAGATATCGCATTCGCCGGAGTGCATCCGCTGCGGCAGATGCATACACGCTTGTCCGGTAGAATGCCTGCATTTTCGAAAATAGTGATTGGAATAGCAGATGAGGGGATGCCGAAGCTTTTTCAGGCTTACGAACCGCTGGTATCTGTGTGGTTTACAGGGACGGCTTTTTTTGCTTGATTTTGTTTTGACGGCAGTTCCATAAGTACGGATGCCAGAAAACCAAGGGCACAGAGAACGCTTCCCCAGAGCATTCCCTTTGACAGCTCCTGCCGGCTTAGGAGATCAAGGGTGATTCCTGTAAACATCTGGCCCAGAAAGGCCAGGAGCGTAAGCCGGAAAGCGGAGATTTGCGGAACCGTTATATTGTACAGAAAAACCACCATTACGCCGAACATGCCGCCGCAGAAGATCCATGGAGCCGGTTTTGCAAGGAGCCGGCCAGGAGTATCCGGGAAAAGAAGCCATAGTGCAAGGCAGCAGGGAAGGCCTGCCAGATGGTTATAAAAGGAACCGGCAAAAGCGCCTGCCTTGTCCGAGAGCCGGGCATTTACCGTTCTCGATAAAACGACGCAGATACCGGCTCCTACAGAGACGAGCACAGCGGCTGCCTGGTCTGCAATGGAGGCATCCAGCATAACGGCAACACCGGTGCAGGATATGGCGATGCCGATAAAGGCTGATTTTTGAAGCCTGTGTTTTTTCATGCCCAGCAGTCCCAGGCTGTCAATCAAAGCGGAGGTGAGGCTCTGCCCCAGAAGGCCTAAGGCAACGATGCTTGTCATACTGATACGGCTGAAAGCAAAGTTGTTAAATAATGTGGTGAGGACGCCGATTACGCCGCCCAGATAAGTCCACCCGGGAACGCCGTGATTTCGCAGTATGGGCTGCTTTTTCCATATACACAGCAGAGAAGCAAAAGACGTACCCACAATGTGGATGATAACAGCAGAAAGATAAGGGCCGGCATAGGCGGTTAAATGGCCGTTTACAGATATCATAATGGAAATCGTAATGCCGGTCAGAAGGGCCAGTATCATACTCAAAGCAGCATGCTCCTTTCGTACTCTCGGGAGGCAGGTGATTTTTTCCGCCTGCTCCAAGGAAGTTACTTTGATTATAGGATAAGACTCCTGGAACATATAGGACATTTGTCAGGGTGTTACGGAATATTATGGAACTGGAAACAGTAATATTCTTCACAATGCACAAATCAATTTACAGGCACATGCATTTGTGACTGGAAATTGATTTTATACTCGTGTATTTTGAGGAATATTACGGAACTGGAATGGAGGAAGTCGTGAAATCTGTTTTGCCGGGTTCAGAGGAAAGGGAAGTTCTTCTTACATATGGTCTGGAGGAGAGAGGGCTTGTAAACTGCCGGGTTCATATTTATGAGTCCGGCGAATATGTTTTGCGGCAAGGATCTCCCATTGAGTCTTTTTTTGTAGTGATAAAGGGAACGGCCAAAGTGTGCGTCAATGCCGAAAACGGCAAAAGCCTGGTTCTGTGCAGCTATGTTTCAGAAGGGATTCTGGGAGATATTGAGCTGATGCTGGATGAGGAAACGGCGTCGACGACGGTGATTGCCGCATCGCAATTGTCCTGTATTGCCATTCCCATTCCGGCCAATGCAGGCGTCTTGAAGAACAATATTCAACTGATGAACTACATTGGGCGAGAGCTTTCCCGGAAGCTTTTAAGGAGCAGCGACGCTCATATGGCCTCCGCCCTGCTTTCCAGTGAGGCGCGGCTTTGTTCATATATTCTGGCAACGGAATATAAGGGAGTGTTCCGGGAATATCTGACAGATGCGGCGCAGTCTGTTGGGATCAGCTACCGTCATGTATTCCGGATAATCAATAAGCTGTGCAGGGAAACCGTACTTGAGAAAACGGAAGCCGGCTTTCGGATTGCGGATATGGAGGAGTTGAGGAAAAGATGCAGATAAAAAAGGAGCTCAGTCAGGAGAATCAGCTGAAATGCTCCCAAAAAAGGATGATGCAGCGCAGGTGATCCGGCTTTTGCATCATCCTTTTTTGAGAAAAATTTATATGCAGGGCTTGGTTTTTTAGAATCTGCAGGTGCGTCAGCAAAGCCCGGACTGAAAACTCTGGGGCTTTGAGAAGCTCTCTGTGATCTTCTCACGCACCTGCTGTTCTGTCAGAGGAGCGGAGGAGGAAAGTTCAAAATACACATAGCCGCCGGCTGCCTTTGCATATCCGCAGGCCAGGTAGCGGCTTCCCTCCGGAAGCTTCTTTTCCAGAAAGAGACAGGTGTAAGACGCACGGTCAATCCATTCGCCGACGGTGTAATCCATCCCGGCTTCGCTTAGCTGTACGACATGCTCGGACACATAGTCGGAGAGCACTTCGTCCAGAATCCACTTCTCACGCTCTGCCAGATTCACATAGGTCAGCTGGATGGGAGAGGGGGCTTTGACAGGGAGTACGAATGCGGCGAGGGCTCCATATCCGGCTGCTTCTGTGTTGTCATCTGCCGGATTGGCAGCCATTACATCGCTCTTGATTGGGATAAGAGAACATGCAATTGCTGCTAGTACGATTAGACATGATAAGAATCGCTTTTTCATAGACACCCCCCATTTCTTATGTTTGCTTTGTACTTTGTCTATCTTTTCTTTTTGTTTCTCCTAGTATACACAAAAAGTATTACAAAATTATGAAGATAAAATTTATTTTGTATTATAATTTTGCTTAAAATAATATAATATTCAGAAAAAACTACAGATTAATCAAAAAGCGGACAAAATCGGACAAGAATATTTTGACAGAGAATCCGTTTTATCTAATTGCAGTCTGCACTTTTGGTATGGTATAATTTTAACAATAGGTTGCGCTTCAGAAAAAAGGACAGCGGGACCGGAACTCTAAATAGGAGGATTTTTGAAGAATGGCAAACGTAACATTTCGATTCGAGGACGGCGAACAGGTAACAGTGTCCACAGCCCTGGGGGAGAATCTTCTGGAGACGGCGCGGAAATCCAACGTAGTGATCGACGCCCCCTGCTCCGGCAATGCTTCCTGCGGAAAATGTAAGGTAAAATTCATCAAAGGAAAACTGGATTCCAAGAAAACACGTCATATCAGCGACACGGAGTATGAAGAAGGCTGGCGCCTGGCCTGTGTAAGCCAGGTGGCTGGAGATGTGGAAGTGATGGTGCCGGATATTGCATCCGCCTACCGCAGCCGCATGAAGGTGGCGGATCTCAGTTCCCCAGAGGAGGTAGCCATCTTTGACGAATCCAAGCGCAAGATCGAGGAGGCAGATCTGCCCCTTCACAACAACATTCATATTGTGCGGATTAAAATGGATCCTCCAAGCCTTGAGGACACCATGCCTGATATCGAGCGTGTAATCCGGGCATTGCAGGAGGCTACCGGGATTCAGTACATCCGGATTCCTTATTCCTGCCTGCGGAAGCTTCCCAATACCCTGCGGAGCAGCAATTTCGAACTCCAGTGCATCATCGGACAGGCCCAGCGCCATGTTTTTGTTTATGATGTGTATGGAGCCAATGAGGACCTCATTGTAGGCGGACTTGCCGTTGATATCGGAACAACGACCGTGTCTGCCGTAGTCGTTGATATGATAGACGGAAGAATTCTGGCCAAGGCATCCACCGGAAATGGACAGATCCGCTACGGAGCCGATGTCATCAACCGAATCATTGAATCGACTAAGCAGGGCGGACGCACGCGCTTACAGGATGCCATTGTGGCAGAGACCTTGAATCCCATGATTCAGCAGATGTGCAAGGCCGCTCACATCAGCACCCGGCACATTTACCGCCTGGCGATTGCAGGCAATACGACCATGAATCATCTGCTTATGGGAATCAATGCGGATCCTCTGCGGATGGAGCCGTATATTCCGGCATTTTTTAAGACAAACTCTTTCTATGCGTCGGATATCAATCTGAAGGTTCACCCGGATGCTCATATTATTATGGCGCCTAATATCGGAAGCTATGTAGGCGGCGATATTACGGCAGGCACTTTGGTGAGCATGCTCTGGAACCAGCCGGAGTTTTCTCTGTTTATTGACTTGGGAACAAACGGGGAGCTGGTGTTTGGAAATTCGGACTTTATGATGAGCTGTGCATGCTCAGCGGGCCCGGCCTTTGAGGGCGGCGATATCAGCTGCGGCATGCGTGCCACAGACGGGGCGATTGAGGCCTGCACCATTGATGCAGAGACCATGGAACCTGATTTTGCCATTATCGGGGATGAGGGAGAGAAGCCTATCGGACTTTGCGGATCGGGCATCATTGATGTGATTGCAGAGCTGTTCCGCTGCAAGATTATCAGCCCCAAGGGGAAATTCATCCGGGACGGAAAGCGGATCAAGAGGGATGCTTACGGAATGGGCAGCTATGTGCTGGCATTTGAGGAAGAGTCCGGCTCTGTGAAGGATGTGGAGATTACCGAGGTGGATATTGACAATTTTATCCGTGCCAAGGGAGCCATTTTCTCTGCCATCCGTACGATGCTGAAAACCCTGGATTTTGATATCAGCATGATTGAGCAGGTCTATGTGGCCGGCGGCATCGGAAGCGGCATCAATATGCAGAATGCCATCAATATCGGCATGTTCCCGGATATTCCGGTGGAGTGCTACCACTATATCGGCAACTCCTCCCTGTCCGGCGCTTATGCGATGCTTTTGTCTACGAAAGCGGAGCGGAAGGTTTATGAGCTGGCCCAGAATATGACTTATCTGGAGCTTTCCACGGAGCCTGGCTATATGGATGAGTTTGTAGCCTGCTGCTTCCTGCCCCATACGGACAGCTCGCTTTTCCCGTCGGTGGAGCAGTAGATTTGATAGAATGGTAAGAAGGAGTAACGGTTACAATGGAATTTCCCTATGAAAAAGACAACAAGGAGCGGATTCCTCTGGAGCATTATCTGGAGGAGTACCGGCAGATAGAACCTGAGGAGGCGGCTTCCCGCTGCGGCATAGAGTATGACGAGGAGAAGCGGCAGTTTCATATCCGTCTGATGGGATGCCCCTATCTGGCGGATTATCCGGAGTTCGCCCTTCATCCGGAAAATGGAGAGGAAGGGGCGGTACGCTATTCAGAGATGGTTCCGGCTAAGATTATTGTGCTGCGCTTTCTTATTTCCGGTCAGTCGGTGAAGAGCACAGGAAAGTACCTTACCTATCGGGAAGTGCCCTGGGGAGAGGTGTATTTCCGCCAGTTTGAGGGGCGGTGCCTGACAAGGCTCAAATTCGCTTTTGGATTCAAACTGGATCAGTTTGCGAAGGCCATGGAGAAGCTGGGGGCCAAGAAGATTTCCATGGGGGATGCGGCGTATGAGTTTGAATTTATCAACGGGCTTCATGTGCGGTTTATCCTGTGGGCCGGAGATGAGGAATTTCCCCCTTCCTCGCAGATACTGTTTGAAGACAATTTTCCCTATGCTTACCAGGCGGAGGATTTGGCGGTGGTGGGGGATATTTCCATCACTACGCTGAAGAGCCTGGCAGCCCAATAGAGAATCTTTAGGACGAATAAAAAACATCCCCGTCAGGAAATACGGTACTGTTAAACCGGTGATTCCTTTGGGGATGTTTTTGTTTGGGCCTAAATGGCTTAATTCCTGGTCAGATGTTTACAGAAGTTTAAGGAGAAGACGAAGCTGAAATATTTTTGAACCATTCTGGCACATGCTGAGATATCCGTAGAGGTCTTCCGTTTTTATAAATCGCAAATCTATGGAATTTTATGGTATTATCATAAAATGCTGCCAAATCACAGTCAGGCAGAACAATTTTTAGATTATAAAACGAATTAATAAACCTTCTGTCGATATCTTTTTTGGGAATCCCATGTCCTCCTTGCTTTACACGCTTCAAAACCCGCTCCATTGCAATGGCTGCGCTTTCAACACCCACATAATGCAGTTCAATCACATAGCCCTCTTTTTTTGCTTTTTTAATATTGTTTAAAATTGATTTTCCGCATAAGGTAGTTTCTTGATTAAAAGAGATTCCCTCACTAAAATATTGTTGTATTTGTTTTACAGCTATTTTCCCGGCGGTCATAACATCCGCAGGATTTTTCCAATTGCCAAATTCTTTTAATATTTCATCAGTATTTACTCTTGGCATATCTTGTAAGCTTTGCAAGGTTTGATACAAGGTTGATTTACCGGCTCCATTTACTCCTGCTATTAAAATATATTTTTTCATTAAAAGAGATTCCTTTCGATTACCTGCCGCTGGCTTTTTTGTAAAAGGAAATCTCCGACCATTTCATAGAAGCTTCGCTGATCTTCTGTCTCGGCTTCTAAAACGAGCTGCAAAGTGTCTTCAGGCTGAAGATGCTCTATTTCATTGTAAATGTTTTCATATTTTTTTACATCACACATTGGAATACCTCATGGTTAAATCTGCATTGTTTTAAATATTATAACCCAAATAGGCTAAAATGTTAAGAACATTGTTCAGATTCTATCGACTTGCGCCTTTCCAGAATTCATCCATTGTTTTATTAAATTCCTGGGGCACGTCCATATTAACACAGTGCCCCGCGTTTTCAAAGAGGACTACGGTGCAATCGGGCTCGCAGCTTTTCCATGCTTTTATTGCCTCTAATTCCATTGGAATATCGAATTTTCCGCAGCCAATCAACAAAGGATAATTCCGTTTCCCGGTTTTATGCTTATTTACCATACGATTGAGCGTTGCCAGAAACATAAACGACTTTTTTGGAAAGCATATATTCATAGCAAAAAAATCATTTTGGGCCTGTGCCGTATATGCGGAAATCTTCTTGTTTGCTTTTGCAAACCATTTCATTGAAAAGAGTGCTTTTAACATCATCAGCTTTTGCTTTGCGCTATTTTCATTTTTCATTTTTGCATCAAAATTGTTAATGTCATATCCGCCAAAGCAGGCCAGTGAGCTTACTGCATATGGATAACGGTTGGCAAAATCCTGTGCTAAAACTGCCCCCAACGAAACACCAACAATATGAACTTGATCAATCTGTTCGGCTCTCAAGATGTCAAATATCCACGTTGACATCTTCTCTATGGTATCCCCTTTCTGAGTATCCGTTGATTGTCCGTGGCCGATGATGTCAATAGCCAGGAGATTATATTTCTTCTCAAAATACGCAAATTGTGCCTGGAACATATTGTGATTGACGAAAGCGGCGTGGATAAAAAGTATCCATTCGGCCTGTCCGGTTCTGCTTACAAAATATGTAATTGGTGAGTTGGCTGACTTTATTGGCGTCATTGTTTCATCCCTTTTAAGAACGCACCGGCTTCGAGGCAGTTCCGGCAGCTCCCAGGATCCTGGAAAATGCATTTAGGAATACAAAGAGCAGAACTGTGTAAACGCCCAGGGCAATGGTATTCTTCACCAACCGGATGGTCAGAAGATACTGCCATGGCATCCCGTACATCAGATGAAGCCAGAGGGTGGACAGGGTGCAGGAAATGGTAAATTCTGTGAGGCCGCCGATGAGGGCTCGTCCAGGTGTGATCTTCGCGCGGTAGAGAAAGATGCCGAAGAGAAAGCCCATAACCGCGTAGGTCAGTGTGAAGCCGGGGAAAAAGGGCGCAGACTGGGGCGTGACAAAGAAGCTGATCACGTCGCCGGCGATTCCTACGGTCATTCCCATAAGGGGGCCGCCGTAGAAGGCCGCTGCCGCCAGGGCCAGGAAGGCAAGGCGGAATTCCAGAATCTCGGAAAACCGGATATTAAAGAGGGACAGTACGACATAAAGGGATACGAAAAGTCCGCCAAGGCAGATGCCCTGTACGCTGTGGATGCATTCCAGCTGTTCCTTGAAGCGGAATGCGTTTTTGGTACATAATTGCATAAAAAATACACCTCCTATTGTGTAGCGGGGGAATGAATGGTGACATATAAATAATAGTCCCTCCACATATGAGATGTACTCATCTGTAGCAACGGGTGCGGATAATATATCGTAAGACCAGCGCCTTCGGCGCTTCCTTTTCGTTTCGAGGCAACTCCCCATCCATCGAACACTTGACGCATAAAATCCTACTTCGCTATTATTTATGGGATTCATTATAGCAGGTATTTTCGGAAACGCAATAGGAAACGATATTTTTTTAACAAAGATTTTACAACGTTGCTGTGAAGCTGGATTGGGGAGTGATAGGAATCTCGATCTCCACGATATAATCCTCAATCCGGTCAACGACGGTTTCGTTGATGCCTTTTTCATAGGAAAAACCAGAGAGCTCCAGCTTATGCTTCCCGGCATAGGCCAGAATCTCCTCATAGCGGAGCGCAAGGCCGTCCCAGCTTCCTTTGTGAAAGGCTCTCAGATAGTTTCCTTTGGGCTGCACGTGCAGCCCCTTTTTTCGTGGAAGAAAGGGGATTTCAATAAATAGCTTCGTATAATGCTCAAAATCTCCCTTAAGCAGGCTCTCCGCCGGGAGCATAGAACCGTAGGACGCGTCGTGGAGACGGCCGAGCCCAAACCGGGCAGTCTCGGCTGTGATGAGTTCCACTTCCTTTTCAAAGGAAGTATGTTCATCAATATCCACGGTTACCAGACAGCGTTCCTCCTTTTCCACGATGCTGATTTCGGACAAATCCATAGTCAGCAAGGTGTTCATATTCTGCCTGTGGCTTTGCAGAGTATTTCGGACTGCCTTAAGGTGGTTGATTTGCAGATCCAGGTCTTTTATTTTATCATCCAGAAGGCATCTTAGATTCTCTGCGGAGCGGTTCTGCATGAAAGCCTGGATCTCCGGTATGGAGACATCCAGCTCCCGAAGAAGGAGAATGGTCTCCAGAATCGGGCTCTGGCGGTAATTGTAGCAGCGGTATCCGTTAGAAGGGTGGATGGCGGCAGGCTTGAATAGGCCGATTTCGTCATACCACATAAGCGTCTTTTTGTTAATGCCGTGAAGGGCTGCAAATTGCCCGATGGTCAGCAGCTTGTCTTTTTCGTTCATAAATTTTCCCTTTCCAATACCAAATACCATGAGCGTCTGCCGTCCGCTGAGGGCAGAAATCGCTGTTACCTATACCGTAAGATTTTCGGAGATTATTTAAATATTTTTTGAAATTCCCTCTTGACCGTACTGTAACTGTACGGTATATGATACCAGATACAGAAGGAAAAAACAAGTGATGCAAAGCATCGGGAAAAAGGATATTACGGAACTGGAATAAAATTGGAATAAAACTGGAATAAAAGGAGAACGTATGGAAAACCAAAATGCATATCTAAAACCTGTAACCTTAAAGAACATTTTAAAATTCGCAATCCCAACCATTGCCATGACGGTATTCATGTCCTTTTACACGATGGTTGACGGCCTTTTTGTGTCCAACCTTATCGGCACAAACGCTCTGTCCGCCATCAATCTGACCGCGCCTGTGATTCAGCTTGTCACCGCAGTTTCCACCATGCTTGCTACCGGAGGCAGCGCCGTGATTATGAAAAAAATGGGCGAGCAGAAGAGCGGGGAAGCCAGAGAAGATTTTACCTTCCTGATCCTGGTAAATATATTCGCAGGCCTGGTAATGAGCGGCCTTGGCTATCTGCTGATGGATCGGATCTTTGCCGGAATGAACCTTTCTGCAGAGGTGGAGGGATACTGTGTGGAATATTTAAGCCGTTACCTTATTTTCACAATCCCCATTCTGCTTATGAACAATTTTACCCTCTACATGATTGCAAGCGAAAAAGCAGCCCTTTCCTTAATCTGCTCCGTCACAGGCGGCGTTCTGAACATGGTTCTGGATTACGTATTTATCGCAGGCCTATCCATGGGAATCAGCGGAGCCGCCATTGCAACGGGGCTTGGGTATTCCGTCACTGCCGTAGCCGGCTTCTTTGTTTTCAGCCGCAAAAAGAGCCTGCTCCACTTTAAGAAGCCGGTATTCCGCTTTAGGATCCTTATAAATGCAGCTGCAAACGGATGCTCGGAGATGGCTGCGGCCCTTGTGACGGGAATTATCACGATGATGTTCAACTGGACTATGCTCCGCTATGTGGGAGAGAACGGCGTTGCGGCAGTAACTATTATTACGTATGTGCTGATGTTTGCAAGCTCTCTCTATACGGGATATTCTTATGGGGCAGCGCCCATGCTGAGCTTTTATTATGGAGAGCAGAATCATGGGAAGCTTAAAAAATTAACCGGAATCAGCCTTGGGATAATCGGAGTGATTTCCCTGGTGACTGTGGCGGCCTCGTTTATCCTTACACGCCCCTTGGTGTCTGTATTTGCCCGGCCGGATAATCCGGTGTTTAACCTGGCGGTGGAGGGAAACCGTATCTGTACCATAGCGCTGTTTTTTATCGGCTTTAATATCTTTGCAAGCGGAATGTTTACGGCACTGTCAAACGGTGCGGTTTCTGCGGTACTGGCATTTTCCAGATCCTTTGTATTTATGCTGATTACCATGCTTGTACTGCCGATGCTTCTGGGGGTAAAGGGCATCTGGCTTGCTACCCCTGTGGCGGAGCTGATGGCCCTGGCCTTGTCAGCTTTTATGTTTGTAAAATATCGGAAACGGTATGGGTATTAAAAGTATGGGCATTAAGAAGAAATAAAACTTGCCATTTTTCCGGAAAAATGGTATACCTTAAGAATGACTGCAGGGCATTTGGGTAAGATGCTGTATGCAGATGCCCGTTCCAAGGGTGTGCGCCTTTTTGGATTGAGGGTGCCTTGGGACGGGGTTGAGAATATGAGGTAGAATTATGATTCTGGATGCTTTACTGGATGCGGTTCTTGATACTTTGAGAACCCTTCCCTTTTTATTTGCGGCTTTTATGGTTATTGAGGCCATGGAACATTATTCCAATCAATATAGCAGCAGGGTGCTGGCGAGGGTAGGGAAGGCTGGCCCTTTTTGGGGAGCGGTTCTTGGATGTATTCCGCAGTGCGGATTCTCGGTGGCGGCGGCCAATCTCTATTCGGGAGGGCTGGTGACATTGGGGACACTTCTTGCAGTGTTTCTTTCTACCTCCGACGAGGCGGTGCTGATCCTGCTGGCCCATCCGGGAAGCGGCAGGGTGATTGGCACTCTTTTGATTTGGAAGGTAGTTATCGGCATGGGAGCAGGCTGCCTTATGGATCTTCTGTTTCGAAAAAAGAAGGAAGAGAAGCACATAGAGGAAATGTGCCGAAACTGCGGATGCAGCGATACCAGCGGAGTGCTTCGTCCGGCCCTTCTTCATACGGTGCGCCTGGGGGCTTATCTTTTTGTGTTTACCTTTTGTCTGAATTTGATTTTGGAGCTTATAGGGATGGAGCAGCTTTCCAGGATCTTAGGGAAGGATACGCTGTTTCAGCCCTTTCTGGCCGCCCTTTTGGGGCTGATTCCAAACTGTGCTTCCTCTGTGCTGATTACGGAGCTTTATTTGTCCGGAGGCTTGAGCTTTGCTTCGGCCATTGCAGGCTTGAGCGCCGGAGCCGGTGTCGGCACGGCGGTTTTGTTCCGCTCCAATCATCCTATGAGGGAAAATGTAAGGATTCTGGCGCTGCTTTACGGGAGTGCGGTGGTTTCGGGGCTGCTGCTTGGATGGCTGCTGTAAGCTTTGGGATAGGAGAGGTGCTGATATGGAACGAGCGATAGTTGAACCTGTTTACAAGGAAATCTTTCCTTTCTGGAATGAGATTGCGGAGGCAGACCGTGATTATATCTGTCAGAATTCCGTGTCTGTGACTTATGAAAAGGGAGCCGGTGTTCACGACGGCAATGAGTGTTCCGGGGTGATTTTTGTCTGCTCCGGAAGTCTTAGACTGTCTATGCTGTCTGACGAGGGGAAAGATATCACTCTTTATCGGCTTCACAAGGGCGATATGTGTATGCTGTCCGCTTCCTGTGTGCTTAAGTCCATTACCTTTGATGTGTTTATAAATGCAGAGGAGGACAGCCAGTGCTATGTGATCAGCGGCCCGGCCTACGCTGCAGTGTCAGAGCGCAATCCGCCCATCAAAATATTTTCCCTGGAGGCAGCAGTAAGCCGCTTTTCCGATGTGATGTGGGTGATGCAGCAGATCTTATTTATGAGCATGGACAAACGGCTTGCTATTTTTCTCACAGATGAATCGGCCCGTACCGGATCCGATACCATTGTGCTGACCCACGAACAGATTGCCAGATATATGGGATCGGCCCGTGAGGTAGTTTCCCGTATGCTGAAGTATTTTGCCAATGAGGGTATTGTGGAGGTTTCGCGGAAGGGGATTCATATTCTCGATAAGAAGCGGCTGCGGAAATTGGCCCTTTGACTGGGATGGAAGAAAAAAGGTGTTAGGCAGACAAAACAAGAGGTGCAGGAAAGGGGATATTCGCCTTTTCCTGCACTTCTTTATTTTTCCTGCTTTATCTAAGCGTTCCCATCCAGCAGAGCAAGAATCTGCTCCTTCGGCTTAACGCCGGCTGACTGGTGGGTTACTTTTCCGTCCTTGATAACAACCAGTGTGGGAATGCTTGTCACTTTGAAGGCGGAGGCCAGCTCCGGCTCGTTGTCTACGTTGATTTTCCCGATAAGGTACTGAGGATTTTCCTCGGCAATCTCATCCACCAGGGGCGACACCATGCGGCAGGGGCCGCACCAGTCTGCGTAGAAGTCTAAAAGAACGGGCTTAGAGCTTGTTTTTACGGAATCAAAATTGTTTTTATTAACAGTAAGTACTGACATAATAGTTACCTTCCTTTCCTTTGATATCCTTTAGGATACACGCTTTATTTTTTGTTTTCTGTGATAAGGTCACAGTTCCTGCAGCTCTATGGCTCACTGTCCGGAACGCAGGGAGGAGCTGTTTCTTGCCTTACAGATAAGCTGCGTCATAGTCCCCATGGGGCAGTAGACGCACCAGGAACGGGGCTTGAACAGAACCATAGTGATCAGCCCGAGAATGGTGGAGGTCAGCATAACACTGTAAAAGCCAAAGGCAAACTGGGCCGTGCCCTCGGAAAACCATGTGCCGTGATAGGCCCAATGCCAGGGAACCCGGAAAGTCCACAGGAGCGTGACCGCCGTCCCAAGCTCCCTCGTCCCGGCAAATACCAGATAGGTGTTCCACAGCATAAGGAAGAACATTGCAAAGAAAAAGAGGAGGAAGCCATATCGGAAATAGTGGGAGCGCATCCATTTTGGGATGTCTTTTTTCCTCGAAAGTCCGAAGCGTCCTCCCACAAGGGCAAATAATTGTCCTCTGCCGCAGTATTTGTTACAGTAGGCCTTATTTCCCTTCACAATCGAGATGAGGAGGGGAATAAAAAAGCAGAGCAGGCCCAGCCAGGCGAAGAGGATATTAAAAAATCCCAGAATCAGATATGTAAGGGAAAAGATCCACAGGTAGTCATACCATTTCTTCTGCTGCTTCATTGTCCGATCACCTCCATAGAAATAATGCTTGCAGGGCACTCTTTTGCGCATTTTCCGCATCCGATGCACAGAGTCTCATCCACCTTTGCATAGATGCCTTTTGGAACGGTTATCGCGCCTTTGGGACAAACCTTGATGCAGCATCCGCAGGCTGCACAGTCACGGGTGCTGACGATTGCTTTTCTTTTTGCCATAAAAAAATCTCCTTCTGTTGATTTTTATATCAGTATACAGGAAGGAGCGTTTTTTGTTCCGTGACAAAGTCACATTTCTTTCTTAGCCTGCAAAATATGTCAGCGGCATTTCTTGGATATTTGTTGGAAACCGAAAAAACTAGGTGGTGATTTGAGAGAAAATCTGATAAAATAGAAAAAAACATATCAGAAACAGCGCCGTCATAAAGCAGGAGCTTTTAAGCTGACGGCGCGGATGCTTTTTGGAGGTGCTTTATGAAAAAATTTGGATGGTTTTTACTGAGTATTCTTCCGGTGATTGTGTTTATTACGATTCAGTTTGCCGGAACCGTGGTTTTGATGGTGTGGTATATGATACGCTATGGAGTGGAGGCCGGGGCCCAGTCAGCTCTTGATAATGTGATGGCGATTATGGTGCTCACCCAGGTGATGACGCTTTTTGTTACAGGGCTGTGGTACTATTTCGGCGTGTTCCGGCAGAAGGCAGTGAGGGGAGAGAAGGAAAAGAGTCCATTTTCCGTGAAGTCCCTGGGAGGTATTTTCTGCATTGCCATTGGGGCGCAGTGTCTGATTGGGCTGCTCCTTTTGGGATGGAGCGTCGTGAATCCGGAGCAGATTGAGGTTTACAATCAAATGATAGAGGAAAGCGGCATTGGAGAGCTGACAATCCTTTCTGCCATTGCAACGGTGATTATGGCTCCTATTGGGGAGGAGATTGTGTGCCGGGGGCTTACGGTGGAGTATTTAAAGCGCACTGGCGCAGGCTTTTGGGTTATTAACGTAGTGCAGGCCCTGCTGTTCGGGATTATGCATTTGAATCTGGTTCAGGGAGCTTATGCCTTTCTGGTAGGGCTTATATGCGGGTATCTTGTGCTGAAGTACAAGAATCTTCTGGCCTCTATGTTCTTTCATGGAGTCTTTAACGCCTATTCTGCTTTTTTGACACCGGCGGCTGAGAGGCTGGAGGCGATGAATCCGACGGTTTTTTACATAGGATGTCTGGTTGTGGGAGCTGTGATGTTTTCTCTTGGCATCTGGCTGATGAAGAAGGAGTTTTTGAAGGAAGAAGATGGAAAGCTTCCGGGAATTGGGATTGGGATTTAACCGACGGAGGAAAATGAGATGGAAGATAAAGGCAAAAACATGGATTTAAGAAGGATGCTGGTAACTGGCTCCACGGGCTTTCTCGGGAGCCGGATTGTAAGGGAATATGGGAAATGCTTTCAAGTGTCCGGGCCGGGGCATTCAGAAATGGATCTTTGTGACGAGGCTTCGGTGAAAGCTTATGTGGATAGGGTGAGGCCGGAGGTTGTGATCCACTGTGGGGCTGTCTCGGATACAGGGTGGTGCCAGGAGCATCCGGAGGAGTCCCGGCGTATCAATGTGGATGGAACCGGGTATCTGGCAAGGGCTTGTGCCAAGATTGGGGCAAAGCTTATTTTCTGCAGCTCGGATCAGATTTATTTTGGAAGCAGGGGAATGGAGGCCCATCGGGAGGATGAGGCGGTAAGCCCGGCAGGAGAGTATGGGCGGCAGAAGCTGGAGGCGGAGAAGCGGTGCATGGAGCTCTGCCCGGACAGTGTCTGCCTGCGGCTCTGCTGGATGTATGACAGGGAACGGCTTTCGGAAAGGGAGCATGGGAATTTTCTGACTGCTTTTTTGGAGGCTCTTTCAAAGAAACGGGAGATGGTGTATCCGGTTTATGATTATCGTGGGATTACGGATGTGAATCTGGTGGTGGAAAAGCTTTGCCAGACCTTCTCTCTTCCGGGAGGGGTTTATAATTTTGGCTCGGAAAATGAGTACAATACCTACGAGACTGTCCGCAGGCTTCTGGAAGGCCTGGGATATTCCACAGAGAAATTGAAAAAAAATGAGACTGCCTTTGCAGGGAATCCACGAAATATAAGGATTCATATGGGAAAAGCAGAAAAGTTCGGAATTGAATTTCCAAAGACGTTAGAGCAGCTGCTTTCGGCAAATGAACGGTTGTTATGATATAGGAATTGTTTTGCGTCCATGAAATAGTATGGGCGCATTTCTTTGCTTAAAAAGCTTAAAAGCGCCTGTCTGATTATGCCGGATACCAAATGTTAAGCTTTTTATCAGGAATGTTAAAAACAGTTGCTTGAAAGAAGCAGCGTTCTTTTATAAGGTGGACTCAAGGAGGTTTTTTGATGAATGTAGGGGAGAAAATTAAAAAAATCAGAAAGATGGCAGGAATGACACAGGAGGAGCTTGCCGAAAAAATGAATGTGTCAAGACAGACAATTTCAAAGTGGGAAAAAGAAATCTCATCTCCGGATTTGGAAAGTGCGATCGTTTTATGTGAACTGTTTGAGATTTCTTTGGATGATTTTCTGAAAGGAGGGCAGTCCGTGAAAGAAGAAAAAATTTCACTGCAGGATATGATAAAAATAAACCGGAGGAACCAGAAGATGACAATTTTATTGCTCAGCGGTTTGTTTTTTCTTATGATTGGAGCGTTGGCCGCATTATTTATTGAGGCGCTTCAAAGTACTACCGAAAGTATCGCATATATATTGTACCGGTACATAGCAGTCGGCCAGTATGCGAGCGCGCCGGTCAACTATGGGCGGCTTATGGCCCCTGCGATTTTGCTGATTGCAATCGGAGTTATTTTGGGCATGGCGTATATGATGGAAAGATGGAAGGAGAAAAAGAAAGATGTGTAATAAAAAGAAAACGGTAATAACAGGTTTGATGGTAATTGTAATGTGTCTGGGAGCCTGCGGGCATAAGCAGAAGGAGAATCCTTACGGCCCTTTGGTCGAGAAATTGGGAGATGAGGAGGCTTACGCATTTTTGGATATGGATTATAAAAATTATGTGATGGTAACCTCGGATGGGGTGTATGACACAGGAGCAGAGAAGCAGGCAGCTGTCTATTGTACGGTGTATTATTATGGAAAGGATGAGTTTTTTGAACTTGGAACCATTATGAGCGACGGAACAGCCTATCCGATTTCCTTTTCCCGGGACGGCATTTTTGCAGCATCCGGACACAGCATAGAAAAGTATGCTGTGTCCAAAAGCGGAAATGAGCTTTATCTGAAAAAAGCCGTCTATATAGAGTATGATGAAAACGGAAATGAGCGCTATACCTCTGTAACAGATGGGGAGGAAGCAAAGTCAAACGAAGAGGAGTATCAAAAAATAACGGAGGAGTACGGAAAAAGCCAGGTGATACACTTTTCTTACGGTGCGGATGGGTGCGTCAATGAAATTGAGTTTTAGTAAAAGGTATGCGGTTTAGCCGTTCTTTTTCCATTTCCGATACAGCAGATAGGAATATGTCTCAAGCCCGAATACGCCAAAAAGAATAGCGCCAAGGGAAAGCTTCGACATCCAGCCGGTGGAAAAGAAGCCGCTTAAGACCATAATAAATCCCATCATGCAGAAAACAATTCCGCCCATAGCATGTGTCTTTTTCCATACCCACTCACTCTCCAGGGTCCAGGGGTTTTTGATTCCTATGGTGTAGTTGGTGCGCAGCTGCGGCATATAGTTGCCGAAGGTCAAAAGAAGGATGCCGACGCCGATGGGTACCATGCGTTCTATGGGAACGGGGAAACCGAGGCAGGCGGCGTTGGCGATCCAGAGGATGGCGTTGAGGAAGAGGATGAGCAGGGTGATAAATACCTGGTAGGCCTTTTGGTGCTTTTCGTAGCTTTTGCCTCTGGGATCGATTCTGGGTATGACATGGAGCAGGAAAAGCATGAATAGGGGCAGGAGGGCAAGAAACAGGGTGGACGGCCTGCCGGCCCAGTTGTCGGCTTCTCCGTAGATGTTCCAGTGGATGGGTACCTGGTCGGGCAGCGTTGGGAATATCAGCAGGTGCCCGGCAAAGGATAGGATACAGATAATGGTGAGTATGATGGTTTGCTTTTTCATGTATGGGTACCTCCTTTGGAAAAATCGTAAAACCATTTGACGAGTTCTTGAAAGATGGTCATGTTCAGGCTGTAAATGATATTCTGCCCTTTCCGTTCGTCTAAGACTAGGCCGGCCGCTTTTAATGAGCTTAGGTGGTGGCTGATGGACGGCTTGGAAATGTCGAAGTATTCGGCGATTTCACCAGCTGACAGATCCCGGTCGGAGAGCAGTTCAAGGATTCTGCGTCTTGTGGGATCGGACAGAGCTTTGAATGCGTCGTTCATGGGCAGTCCTCCTTTTTGATATTAGATATTTAGATAATTGTCTAAATATCTGATTTAAAGATAGCATGGTATAATGAGGATGTCAAGTATATTTCCGGTAGAAATATTTGGATTGCCGGCTATAGGTTACTGGTCACAAAGTGAACAGTAACCTTTGGAGGGGGATAGGCAGAGGCTATTGACATTTTTTTTGAAAACCTGCACAATAAAAGCGGACAGCACAGAAGTATGCCGGTGTGTCTTTTGGCTGGGAGGTATTTGACTTATCTTGGAAAAGGGGTTGGCTTAAAAATGGATGAGAAGAGAATGCAGGTTAATGAGGAGCGGCTGACAAGGACTTTTCAGCGGCTGGTATCTATTGATTCGCCCAGTTTTGGGGAGCGTGAGATGGCGGATGTACTGAAAGCGGAGCTTCGAAGGCTTGGCTTTTTGGCGGAGGAAGATGAAGGGGGCAGAGCCTACAAAGGGACGGCTGGAAATGTGTATGGTTTCCGCAAGGGAAAGCTTCCGGGAAGCCCTCTTTTGTTTGCCGCTCATATGGATACGGTGGAGCCGGCCAAAGGAAAGAGGGCGGTGATACATGAGGACGGCAGGATTACCAGCGATGGGACAACAGTTCTGGGAGCGGACTGCATGTCCGGGACGGCGGCTCTTTTGGAGGCTCTGTGGGAGCTCGAGGAGGAGAAAGCTTTGTGCCGGGATTTGGAGGTTGTCTTTTTTATTGGGGAAGAGAAGCATCTAAAGGGAAGCGCTGTTTTTGATTTTTCCAGGGTAAGGGCAGAGGAATCTTTTATTCTGGATCTGACCGGGCCGGTAGGCACGGCTGCGTACCGGGCTCCTACTTTGGTGGATTTTCAGATTGAGGTGAGCGGAAAGGCTTCCCACGCCGGCTTTGCGCCGGAGAAGGGGGTTCATGCCATTGCCATTGCAGCAAGGGCGGTGGCGGCCATGGAGCTTGGGCGTGTGGGAGAGGATATGACAGTGAATATCGGAGGGATTGAGGGCGGAGGAGGGACGACCAATATTGTGCCGGAGCGCTGCTCTCTGATTGGGGAGATCCGGAGCTATTCCCACGAGGGGGCTCTTCAACAGGCAAAGCGGATAGAGGAATTGTTTCGGAAGGAGGCAGAGAAGGCGGGGGGAAGCAGCCGGATGACGTTCCAGGTTCCTGTTCATGCCTACCATACGCCAAAGGAGCACAGCTCTGTAAGACGGTTTAGCCGGGCCTGTGAGAAGCTCGGCCTGTCCGGGCGGCTGGTGGAGACCTTTGGCGGAAGCGATCAGAGCAATCTGTCCCTTCACGGGATTCCAGGCCTGGTACTTGCAAGCGCTATGGAGCAGGTGCATTCCTGTGAGGAGTATACGCAGGTTTCGGAGCTTCTTAGGCTTACAAAGCTTTTGAAGCTTTTGATGCAGGATGACTTTGATGTTCAAGGAAGTGAATTGTTAGTAAAGTGGGTTTTGCCAAAACAAGAGGAATAAAAGCTGGTATGCAGGTGGTTCTTATAAAATGAATATGGTAAAATTTTATAAGAAACGAGGTAAAGCAATATGGAAAAGAAGATTTATATCACAGATAAAGAACGTGCAAAATGTCAAAAGGCGGCTGATGCGTTTGCAGAGCTGTACGAAATGGCGGATATTGTAGTGCTTGATGTAGGCAGATATGGTTTTGTGATGCTCAAATATTATACGCCGCCGCATGGCTTTGAGGAAGATGCAACTTTTACGGACGGCAAGGCATTGTTTGAAGCATTATGGCAGGAATGGCTTGATATGAAGCTGTATCTTATAGCAAAAGGTACTCCATTGCTGGAAAAAGGGTATAAGGGTGTGTTTGAGGGCCTGACAAAAGAAAAACAGTCGGAACTTATCGGGCGAAAAGCCGTTTTCGCAAGAATGGCGGGAATAGGTCTGTAAAAAGATGTTTCTAACAAAGAAATAGATAGAGAGATGGATTCCGTAGGCGCAGGCATTGTGGGAATGTCGTATAACTGGCTGTGTTTATGGAACTGTGGGAAACCCTGTTTGCAGGATGTGGGAAAGCTGCTTTTTCTTTTCCACAGGCTGTGAATGGGGTTTTCCATAGTTTCATAGCCAGTTATGCACATTTCCATGATGCAGGTCTTAAATACTTGAAATGATTCGCCCAACCGCATATAATTATATGACAGAGATTAAAGGAAGGGTGAATGAAGATGTTAGAGTATATTTCTGCCCCAGAAGCGGCAAAGAAGTGGGGGATTTCAGAAAGACGGGTACAAAAACTGTGTGAGGAAAACCGTATACCGGGCGTGGCAAAATTCAGCCGCTTGTGGCTGATACCAAAAGATGCTGAGAAGCCGGCTGATGCCCGCACAAAAGCAGGAAGGACGGGGAAGCATGAATAAGGTTTTGGTTATTGATGATGACAAAGAACTTTGTGCGCTTATGAAAAAATGCGTAGAGCAGGAGAGCCTTGTTGCGGTTGTCGCTAACGGCGGCATAGAAGGGCTGCGGATATTGGAGGAAAACAAGGATACCTGTTTACTTATTATTCTTGATATTATGATGCCTGATCTGGATGGTTTTCAAGTATTGCAGCAAATACGGCAGACAAGTAATGTTCCTGTCCTTATGCTGACTGCAAAAAGCGAAGAAGAGGATAAAGTGTCCGGCTTGCGGATGGGGGCGGACGATTACCTGACAAAGCCGTTTAGCATCAACGAGCTTATGGCACGGGTAAATTCCTTAATCCGGCGTTATACCCTGCTTAATCCTGTTTCCAGTCCTGAAACAGACTGCATGACGTTTCAGGGGATGACGATTGACAGCCTTAACCGCCTAGTCTTTCAAGGAAATGAACAGATTGAACTTACAGGAAAAGAATTTGACCTGCTTTCTTTTCTGGCATCAAATAAGGGCAAGGTATTTACAAAAAAGCAGATTTATATGCAGGTTTGGGCGGAAGAATATGCTTTTGACGACAGTAATATCATGTCATTTATCAGCAAATTGAGGAAAAAAATTGAACCAGACCCGGAGCATCCGTTTTACATTTTGACTGTCCGTGGCGTTGGCTACCGTTTTAACAGGGAGGCTTGACATGAGTGTTAACCCATTTTTATTGATTATGTTTTGCATTGCTTTGTTGGTAATCCTGTTTCTTTTCACAAAACTCAGGCGTGTACGGGGGCAGTTGTCTATTATCGAGGAAGTGCTTGAAGATATAAAATCCGGGAACTTAAACCGCCGTATGCTGACTAAGAAAAATGATATGACAAGAAAAATCTGCTATGGCATTAATGAGATTGCAATGAACAGCCAGACACAGCTTATCAGACAAAAACAGTCTGAACAGGCGTACAAACGGTTAATGACCAGTATTTCCCATGATGTCAAAACTCCCCTTGCTTCTCTGGTCGGTTATTTGGAAGCAATCGAATGTAAGATAGTGGCAGGAGAAGAAAAAGACGAATACGTCCATGTCGCATTTGAGAAAGCCCATTACCTGAAGCATTTTGTGGAAAATCTCTTTGAGTGGGTGAAACTGGATTCCGGGGAACAGATTTTTCACTTTGAGGCTTTGGATTTGAATGAAGCATCCCGGGACATCGTAGCTGATTGGATTTCCGTTTTAGAAAACAGTAATTTTGAGTATGAGTTTGATATTCCGGAAACGGAATACCTTATGCGTATAGATGTAAATGCGTATAGCCGTATCCTCAACAACCTGCTGCAGAACGTGCTTATCCATAGCAAAGGAAATAAAGTGATATTCCGTATTTCAGAAAATAACCGGCAAGCCCGAATTACATTAACAGATAATGGAAAAGGAATATCCCCCGATCATCTCCCACATATTTTTGAGAGGATGTACCAATGCGACCAGTCACGGTCTGCAAAAGGAAACGGGCTGGGCTTATCTATTGTAAAAGAACTTGTGGCAGCCCATAAAGGAACGATTGCCGCTGACAGCACTCCTGATAAGGGAACTATATTTACAATATTGCTTCCAAAATCCCTGTAGTAATACGGGGATTTTTCAGTTTGTCAAATTTCTGTTAGCTGTAAAAACATGAAAAAAGCAAGGTTTCGGCAAGGTTTTGGCAAGGTTAGCGTGATAGAATAGCAAATATGAAAAAGGAGGTTTCGCAATGAGCAAATATGTAATTGAAACAAAAAATCTTACCAAACAATACGGAACACAGAAAAGCGTTGCGGATTTGAATATCCATGTAAAGCAGGGACGCATCTACGGTCTGCTTGGCAGGAACGGAGCCGGAAAGACAACGACCATGAAAATGCTGCTTGGGCTGACACAGCCCACTTCCGGGGAAGTTACAATCTGGGGACAGCCTTTACGGACAAATGAGAAAAAGCTCCTGCCCCGGATTGGCTATCTGATCGAATCCCCCGGATTTTACCAGAATCTGACCGCCACAGAAAACCTGCGCATTTTTGCTACCCTGCGGGGAGTGCCGAGCCATAATGCAATTAAAAATGCGCTTGATTTAGTGGGGCTTCCCTATAAAGACAAAAAGCTGTTTTCCCAATATTCCCTTGGCATGAAGCAGCGATTGGCGATTGCCCTTGCCATTATGCACGACCCGGAGCTTTTGATTTTGGATGAACCGATTAACGGCCTTGATCCGATTGGAATTGCGGAAGTGCGCTCTTTTATTCGTGACCTCTGTAACGAAAGAGGAAAAACGATATTGATTTCCAGCCATATTCTTTCCGAGATTGCACTTTTGGCTGATGATATTGGAATTATCGACCACGGCGCATTATTGGAGGAAGAAAGCCTTGCAGAACTGGAAGCAAAAAGCAGCAGACATATCCGTTTTACCGTTTCCAGTACAACACAGGCGGCAAGGATTTTAGAACAGGGTTTCCATGAAACGCAGTTTACCATACAGGACGATTATAAGATGCGTCTGCATAATTTAGACATTCCTGTCGGTGAAATTGTAACAGCCTTTGTCGAAAACGGGCTTACCGTGTCAGAAGCCTATGTCTGCGAAGAAAGCCTTGAAGATTATTTCAAGCGTGTAACAGGGGGTGAAGGGATTGCTTGATCTTGTAAAATGTGAGTTTTGGAAATTGAAACGGAAAAAGTTTGTCCTTTTCGTAATATTTTCTGCGTTGCTTTTTCCTATCCCGTTTACTGCACTTGTGCTAAAAGGGAATGTGGGCGATTTGAACGCTTTTGACGGCTTATATGATATGCTCTTTTGTATAGCTGTCCCTGTCATGCTTCCCTGCATACTTGGCATTATATCGGCTATGCTTTTTTACATGGAAAGAGATAATGCAACTTTGAAAAATTTGATGGCTATTCCTGTTTCGGCATGGAAAATTGCGACTGCAAAAATCATAGTATTATACTTTATCAGCCTTTTATTCACTTGTGTGACATTGTTCTCTGCAATCATTGGCGGGATAATAGCCGGAACTGATTTGGGCAATATTTGGAATAAACTTGTAATTGCCGTTATTACAGCTATTCTATATGCCACGGGTACACTTCCGATTATAATTGCGATTGTAAAATTTAACCGCTCTTATATATTTGCAGTTATTTTGACATTCTTCTATACAATGTTTGGATTTTCCCTTGCTTTTACAGGGCAATTCACATCAGAAAATCAAGTGTTGAAAGTGCTTACCAGTCTTTTACCTACGCCTGTTATTTATCGTTGGCAGGCTTCAAGAATGATTGGGCAGGGAACAACTGCTTTTGAAAACTGGCATCCTTACTTTCTGAAATTAGAAATTGTAGTATTTACCGTTTTTATCCTTGGAGGTATCTCTTATTTTGCGATTATCAAAATCTACAAAAAGCAGGAAGGGCAGGTGTAAGAAATGGCAAGGCTCATAAAAACAGAACTCTGGAAATTAAAACGTTACTCTGTTATCTGGATTGGAATTGCAACTATGCTGTCTGTTGTTTTACTAACCTGTTTTATGGAGATTGGTACGCCGGGAACGCCGACATTTTCCAGTTTTTCAGATGATGTAATATGGAACAGCTTTTCGCTTATCTTTCCGGCGACAATCGTAATGATTGCGGGTTATATGATTGAACGTGAAAGAACAGACGACACGCTTAAAAATATAATGGCAATCCCGGTATCTTTCCGAAGCCTGCTTTTTGGTAAAGTATTTGTCTGCGGAATGATTTCTGTCTTTCTGGCGGTAGTGGAACTTTTATTTACTGCTCTCATTTCGCTTTTTTGCAGATATGAGGGAATTGCTCTTGGCAGCATAATGAGATCGCTTGTCCAAATGGTTGGAATGAATTGCTTTGTATTTATATCGGTGCTTCCTATTATTGTATTTACAGGGCAAAGGGCAGGAGCATTTATGACGGGCGTAGCTTTTGCATTTTTTTATGGTTTTATAGGGACTTTTGCTTCCGGTCATGGTTTGTCCTGTCTTTACCCGGTTACGATAGGACTTGGTTTCATCAATTATCAAAATGGCATGGAAACCGGCACATATAATATTTTCCGGTGCGTTGTTGTACTTCTGATTATGCTTGTTATAACTGCGGTTATGCTGCTTCTGGCATATGACAGGAGCAAAACGCAAAAAATAAAAGGCAAAGGAGATATTCAATGACAGGAAAAAGAATACTTTGTATCATTCTAATATGTATGGGTGCTTTATCGCTTTCCGGCTGCAACAGCATTTATCAGGCACTATCAGACGGGACGGAAAAGATACTTGATGTGGCTTCTGATACCGTAGGCGACACTCCAAAAAATACTGCTTTAGACATCATGGATGCGCTAAATGAAATTGGCGGAAACACTGTTTTAACTTCTGAATCTTCTTTGCAGGGGGAACGTACTACAGGGATTGATAATTACGTTGGAACTTATTCAGCCGAATATGAGGACTTTTCAAAAACGGAATATCTGTTTGGCGGTGTTGATGTTGAAAGAGAGCAGGGAAATGAATTAAATGTAGAGTGCGTCCTAAAAGTTGACAGTGGTACTGCTAAAGTATTTTGGATTTCAGGAAGCGAAAACCCAGTTAGCTTGATTGAAACGGACGGAACTTATAAGGAAACAATTACATTGTCAAGTGGCAATAACTATATTGGTATTGAATGTGAAGATTTTACAGGAAGTATGGAATTGAATATCGAATAATGACTGCTGGATGCCCATTCTAATCAGGGGAAGCGATATGACAAAGCAGATCTGCTTCCGAAAGTCCTGTGAATGAAAACACCAATCCCCCAGCTATGCTGGGGAGAATAGAGTAAGCCGTAGCAAAGAGGATACCTTAAAAAAGCCTCCTATGCTAATATGAGAAAGGTGTCGCAAGCCAATCTCAAGAATAGGAGGCGGTCCAAATGGACAGTAAAAGTTTATCACATACAAGATGGAAATGCCAGTACCATATTGTATTTATACCTAAATACCGAAAAAAGAAATTATTCGGTCAGTTGAAGCTCGATGTACGAGAAATAATAAGTACATTATGCAGATACAAGGAGGTGAGAACATGAACGAACCTAATCGTACCTAATGGCAAATCCGTTGTGCTTTTAATGGTTTTTGCAAGCGGGCGTTGAAGAATGAAGCTATGAACGCCCACAGGGACACAAAGCAGCGGTAATTACGTGAAGTTACTTTTTCCGATCTGCCGCCGGAGGAAGAAAACAGGCTTTACGTCTACGACGAATATTTTGCAGATGTTGAAGCGGAAAAGTCTTTCATTATCGGAGGTAAGGAAATTACCGCAAAGCTGCTTTCTGAAGCCTTGCACAGTCTGTCGGACGAAAAACGGGAAACCGTACTGCTGTATTATTTCTTTGATATGAGCGAACGGGAAATTGCGACATACTGCAACATTCCGAGGACAACAGTACAGACCCGCCGGACAAGCTCTATGAAGCTGTTAAAACGCTATTTGGAGGAACACGCCTATGATTACAAAGGTTAGCAACAATGAAAACGCTGAAAGCGGCTTACTGCCTTACCCGGTAATCATAGCCGCAACAAAGGGCGACCCGGAAGCTATGGCGATTGTCGTTAAGCACTACGAAAGCTACATAGCGTCCCTGTCTATGCGGAAGTTCCGCGACGAGCGCGGCAATACCTATTGGGGCATAGACGAGGACATACGCGACCGTTTACAGTCACGGCTTATGAGGGCTATCCTTTCATTTAAGATTTAAGCTGATAAAGAAATAGTTATTACATTATACAAAAGAAAACGCTGCAATCTCAAAAAAGATTACAACGCTTCTTAGTTCCTGTTCAATTTTAGCCGGACAGCATTTATTTTTCCTCACCCTCAACCTCTGCGATCTCCCGCGCCGTGGCGGTGACTATCCGTATTCCCGTATCGCTCATATCGTCCAGCAGTGCGTCAAGCTGCCGCCGCTGGGTATTTTTCCCGACTGGCTGCTCCAAAAGGAATTGATCTACCGAGATATTGTAACGTAGCATAAGCTCAAAGAATATCTGTAAGCTGGGGTGCTGCCCTTTATTCTCAATATTCGCAAGGTAACGCGGCGAGATATACATTTCGTCGCATACCTTTTTCCGGCTCTCCTTGCGCCCTTTCCGGGCTGCCTTGATTGCTTCTCCAAAAGCCTTAAAATCGTATCGTGGTACTGGTCTTTTTGCCATGATTATTCATCCTATTACATTTTACTGTTCACCTTTCGTCTTGGATATGTCTACACAGTTCTATTAGTTAGCCAAAATAGAACATATAAATGGGGCTGTCGCTTTAACGAATGAAAACTCGTGAAACGGCAGCTTCATTTTTGCTGTTTTTATATGTGATTTCAAGAAAAATTCCTTGAGCGCCCTGTTATTCTATAAAAAGAGTATACTTTAATAAGCCATCTCACATGGCTTGAATGTTTGTTTTAAGATGTTTAAAATCAAGCGCTTTTCACTGGAAACAAATGAGTTCCTGTCCTGCCTTTTTGAATCTTATGATGGAGCTTGTTTATGTTCCTCGCCATGGCCAGCAGTATGCTTTCCGCAAGCACATTTGACGTTCCTTTGCTTACGTATCTCCGAAACTGCATGTCCTGCTTTAAATCCCCGAAAGAGCCTTCTGCCTGGATGCTCCGGTTCATCCTGAGAACAATGCCTTCATCAGTAAGGAGCCGCTCCAAATCTTCCTGTCTGCATTTTAGAAACGTCTTGGCAGCTTGAAGTGTTTTCGTCCTTTCTTCCAGCGGCGTTTTACAATTGCTGCCCTTGATGCATTCAGCTTTATACGGACATCCGCTGCAGTCCTCACATTTGTAAATCGTCTTCTCACTTATATAACCTGTTTTGCTTTTGGAATGTCTCACATGGTCTGGCACCAGCCTTTTCGCATTCCGGCAGATATAGGCATCCGATTCCGCATCATACTCCATATTTTCCATTCTTCCTATGTCATTCCTGTACCTGCGTGTTTTTGAAATCTCATAGTTGGCAGGCTTTATATAGGAAAGCTGCCCGTTTTCTTCAAGAAACACATAGTTTTCTTCACTTTCATATCCGGCATCCGCAGTTATGTTTTTAAGGAAAAAGGGTATATTTTATACTATTATGAAAATGATAATTTATAACAGTCCATGATTGAATATATCATGTTGACGGCATCAAACGCAATACAACAAAGATGCGTCTGCTGCTCCGCTCTTTGGCCAGGAACGAGAGCACAACAGCCGCCAATAAAAAACTAAAAATGATATAAAAGAGAAAGATGATGAAGACATTGATGTGGAAACCGTAAAGGAATATCTGGATATTTCTGCAAGACTGTTTATTACGGACAATCAGCTTCTTTTTTCCGCAAATGTCTGCTCGTCGGTTCGGGTAAAACAGTCGGAAAAGCACCAATTTTCAGATCCATGCCTTGCATGCGCCCTTTTGAATGCCACGCAAGCCAGCTTAATGGGGGACTTGGAGACATTAGGATTTTTATTTAAAGCGCTCTGTGAGAGAGATTTGAAGATTTATGCGGAATCTTTTGGCAGGACACCGCAGCAGAAAATCTTCTTCATATTCAAAAGGAAATTAAACAGGATCCAAACGGAAAGCCGCCTGCGGTTCTGTGTGCCTTGTGGTATGGCAAATGCGGTTTATCAGCGTCCGGATGGAGTGTTTGTGGTGCCTATTACTGCATTAAAAAACTAATCTTTTTAAATCGCATGCTTCAATCCGTTCACCATACCGGTTCATTTTGTGCTATAATGCTTCTTGTGATTTGCCTTCCTTAAAAAGTATCAAATCACAATCGGGATCTGCAGATAAATTTCCTGAACTTTCCTTGTTTTTCAAGGCTTTTCAAGCCTCATACAGTGAATTGATATGTATTTTCCCTTGTTTTTGCCCTTATGGACAGTTTCCAAAGAAAAGACAGAAGAACGAGATAACTGTTTCTAAGAATTATAGGGGGAAAATTATATTTTATACTTCCCCTCTGCTTTTATCCGAAAAACATACTGCTTTTAGAATATTAAAGGTTTTTAAATGTTTTAAAATATGTTCTTCAAAATTTTTCACAGCGCTTTTTACAAATTTCATTCTGTTTTGTTTATCAACAAGGTTTACTGCACAGGGATTCATATGCTTAAAATCCGGTACATCATCATAATATACATCTTGAATTTTCCCGTTTGGACAACACCATGAAACCCACCAACCTACCGGAGTAACAGTATCTTCGTTCATGTATTGTGCAGTCTGCCCAATCATCTGTTCCGTTATTTCATCTACCCCATAACTATTTTTGTATCAAATAATGCAATTCCTGTGTCTGGATGAAGCCGTTTTTCATAAGAAGGATTTCATTGCAATATAGGCGATGTCTGACACAATGTGGGTGGAGAGCAGTACCAGGCGTTTTTCGGACAGGCAGCGGTCATTTAAGTGCGTTAATCGTACAGATTTTGTGGTCTTAAGTTTGTTAGGCCTTGAGCGGCTTTCGTTGTTTTTATTATTCTATTATGCTATGCTGGAGTAGTATCTGAAAGAGTTGTTTCGAATAATAGAGGAAGAAATTTTGTGGGATAAGAGGAATTGGGGGTAAAAAATAATTTTTATATGTCACAGAGGCGGACGTAAGCTGTCTAATTAAATAGTAGTATCTTGTATTTGAGGGATATTATGGAACTTAAAATAGTCCAGCTAAGAAATGTCAAGTGTATCTTAAAAATAATTTCTGCTGGACGGTAAAGCTGCAAAGGCGCACGAGAGGAACTTTTATGAGTGCCCTTTCGAATAAAAGTTTCTCTCATTACCGGTGTGTCGAAGCAGCTTTACCCTTTAGTGCTGTCGCGCAGCGACTTAGAATAGGAGGAAGCGTAGATGGAGAAAAAAACAAACGAAGAACTACAGGCTTTGGCAGAGAAGGCCACAGCCGGGGACAAGGAAGCTCTTGAGGCCCTTGTCACAGGCGTACAGGACATGGTATTCAATTTATCCCTGCGGATGCTTGGAACATTTGCGGACGCAGAGGACGCGGCACAGGATATCTTGCTGAAGATGATTACACATTTATCTTCTTTTCGGGGCGAGAGTTTATTTACAACATGGGTTTTCCGCATTGCTGTGAATCATTTGAAGGATTATAAAAAGCACATGTTTGCCCATGCGCCCCTGAGCTTCGAATTTTACGGCGATGATATCAAAAACGGGAAGATACAGGATATTCCCGATTTAGCCCAGAATGTGGAACAGGATATCTTAGCGGAGGAATTGAAAATGTCCTGTACGAATGTGATGCTGCAATGTCTGGATACGGAGAGCAGATGCATTTTCATATTGGGAACCATGTTCCGGATTGACAGCCGTATTGCAGGAGAGATTTTGGAAATGACGCCGGAGGCATACCGCCAGCGGCTTTCCAGGATACGGAAAAAGATGGCGGGCTTTTTGGAGCAGTATTGCGGAGCCTATGGCGGCGGAACCTGCCGGTGCAGGGACAGGGTAAATTATGCAATCCAGAGCCATCGGCTGAATCCCCGGCAGTTGGATTATACGAAGACGAATGAAATATCTGTTGAGACAATGCTTGATGTGAAGCATGCGATGGAGGAAATGGATGATTTGTCGCAGGATTTCTCCTTCTGCAAGGCTTATCAGTCGCCTGAGCATATGAAGTGCCTTGTACAAGAGCTTTTAAATTCCGCACAGTTTTCAGTTATCAAAAATGCGTAAAGGAGATAGAAGATTATGGATATGTCATTGATTGTAAATTATCTGTCGGAGCTGAGCATGAATAACAACCGTGAATGGTATCATGCTCACAAAGAGGATTACAAAAAGGCAAATGCTGAGTTTGAAGCCTTACTGCAGGCTTTGATGCTTGAGATTGGGAGCTTTGACAGCAGCATTTTGAACTATGCGCCCAAGGAGCTTACTTTTAAACTTGTAAGGGATACCCGTTTCAGCCATGACAAATCGCCTTATAACCCGGCGTTTCGCGCTCATATTTCATCTAAGGGGAAGCTGCCGGTTCCGGTTGGGTATTATCTTATGATAAAGCCTGGCAATCAGTCCTTTTTGGGAGGCGGACTGTTTGCGGATATGTTTAAGGATGCAACAAGGCTGGTACGGGATTATATTGTTCAAAATGGCGAGGAATGGGAAAGGGTGATCCATGAGCCGGAGTTTGAGCAGCGTTTTACGGTCCAGGGGACGGCACTGAAAAATGTTCCTTCCGGGTATGAGAAGGAGCATCCTCAGGCGGAGTATTTGAAGTTTAAGAGCTGGTATCTGGAGTATCCGCTGAAAGATGAGGAATTGATGGATGCGGATGCGTTTCTGGCAAAGGCGGTGGAATGTTTTCGGATTATGAAGCCTTTTAATGATTATCTTAATAAGGGGCTTGAGGGGTTTGAGATGCCGGTGAGATAGGTGATTGGGGGAAAACGTTCAGCCGTGCTGCGGCGAAAGCCACAGCACGGCTGAACGGGGGGATGGGGCGGGGGGTGGGAGTAGTATTCAATATGAGACTGAGATTGATGTATGGGGAAGTATCTGTCGGGAAAGGAGAAGGGGTATGAGAAAGGTTGTATTATTTATTGCAGTAAGTGTAGATGGTTATATTGCAGACAAAAACGGAAATGTCGGCTGGCTGAACGGTCAAAATGAGGAAGTGGAAAATGAGGATACTTATTCGGAATTTATAAAGGATATTGATACGGTAATTATGGGATGGAATACTTATCACCAGGTAGTGACGGAGTTATCTCCCGGCCAATGGCCTTATAGGGAGCTGACCAGCTATGTAATTACGCATCGGGAGGGGGAGGATTTAGGGGGTGAGGATATCTGTTTTGTCAGTGAGAGGCCGGGGGCTTTGCTTCGCCGTTTAAAGGAGGAGCCGATTGACACCTTTTACCTTTCCGTTATTCCTACCCTGCTGGGCTCTGGCACGCGTCTGTTTGGCTCTTTGGATTTTGAGCTTAAGTTAAGCTTGTAAAGGTGCATTTCTATAATGGAATCACGGAGATGGTGTATGAAAAGCGGTGAGAAAGACTGCAAATATTTTTGAGAATAAGATCGTGTTTGGATGCATCGTTCTTTGAGCAATTTGTGGGATTGCTTGGCGGCGGTGCATTTGTTTTTGGGTTTTTCCTTGTTTCGACTGTGCGGAGTGTGGTATGATACATAGAAGTGATAAGATAACAAGCTTTATAATCTAATAGATGCAAAGGGAGAAAAACCATGTGGACATGTCCAAAATGCGGCCGCAGCTTCAAGAAGCAGAACCAGGATCATTACTGTGGGAAAGTGCCGGAAACCATTGATGAATACATTGCGGCGCAGCCGGAAGAGGCGCAGAGATATCTGAACCAGGTGAGGGAGGCCATACGATCGGCGCTTCCCGAGGCACAGGAGCGGATTTCCTGGAGTATGCCTACCTACTGGAAGGGGCACAATATCATCCATTTTGCAGGCTTTAAAAAGCACATCGGCCTGTATCCGGGGCCCGAGGCTGTGGCAGAATTTGCCGAGCGGCTGAAGGAGTATAAGACAAGCAAAGGGACGATCCAGCTTCCCCTGAATAAGCCTCTGCCTCTTGAGCTGATTGCAGAGATCGCAGCCTGGTGCGATGCAACCGGGAACCACCCATAAGAATCAAAATAGAATCAACGAGGTGTCAGACATGATAGATTTCAAAGACCGTACTTTTTGCCCAACCCTGGAGGAAATTGCAGAGACAGTTGGAAATCCCCTGTTTCGAACATTTTGTTCCGAAATAAAAGAAACCTACGGCGTAAGCGAAAAAATCGAATTCAGCTCCTGCAGCATGGAACCTGGATGGAATGTGAAGTTTAAAAAATCGGGAAAGGCCCTGTGCACCATTTATCTGAGAGAAGCCTATTTTACCGTTATGATCGTAGTGGGCCGGAAGGAAAAGGAGGCCGTGGAAGCCATGCTTCCGGAATGCAGCGCTGAAATACAGGAGATTTACCAAAAGACCCAGGAGGGGAATGGCCAGAGATGGCTTATGATTGACCTGGAGGATCCCGGCGAAAGCTATGAGGATGTGCTCCGCCTTATTAAAATCCGGAGTGGGAAAGGAAGCTGAGGCAGTTTTATGGAAAAAGAAAAAGTATTTGCCATGAAATTTTCAAAAATCTACCCTCTGCTTGTACAAAAGGCAGAGCGGAAAAATCGTTCCAAAGAAGAGGTGGACGAAGTGATCTGCTGGCTTACGGGATATGACCGGAAGGGGCTGGCCCGGCAGATAGAGAGGGAGACAGACTATGAAACCTTCTTCCGGGAGGCGCCGGCTATGAATCCCAACTGTTCCCTCATCAAAGGAAAGATCTGCGGCATAGCCGTAGAAGCCATCGAGGATCCCCTTATGCAGAAAATCCGCTATCTGGACAAGCTGGTAGATGAGCTGGCAAAGGGAAAGCCTATGGAAAAGATTCTGCGTGCATGATACGGGAGAGGAGACGTTTCGATGATAAGAAAGATGCAGGAGGAAGATTTGGGCGAAGTGGCACACATCTGGCTGGACACCAATTTGAAAGCCCATTCGTTTATTGCATCCCAATACTGGAAGGACAATTTGGCTGCCGTAAAAGAGCAGCTTGCCCAGGCAGAAATATTTGTCTATGAAGAAGGGGATAAAAACAAGATCAAAGGCTTTGTGGGACTGCAAGATCACTACATCGCCGGAATTTTTGTCCGAAGCAGCGCACAGTCCGGCGGCATCGGCAAGATACTCTTAGATTATTCCAAGAGCAGCCGGGAGCAGCTGACATTAAGCGTATACCAGAAGAACACAAGGGCAGTGAAATTCTACCAGAGAGAAGGCTTTCACATACAAAGAGAAGGCATGGATGAAAATACAGGAGAAAAAGAGTACGAGATGTGCTGGGACAGGAGCGCAGAGCCATGAAAACAAGAAAGCTTTTCTATAATTCAAAAATTCTGGCAGTATTATGCTTCTGTGTACTGACAGGCTGTTCCGGAGGTAATCCGGAAGAGAAGCCCATAAAAGACGAAGCCTCGTTTGAAGAAACAGCAGAAAGCCTCACAGAAAATCTGTCAGAGAATCCACCAGAGAATCTGTCAGAAAATCCATCAGAGAATCCGTCAGCAGATTCCGGAAAACAGCCGGCTTTAGAGCCGGCTATCATAGAAGAGGACTGGTCAGCCTATTTTAACGGTATCAATGGCGCAGCGGTTCTCTACGATCCGGCTGACGGAGTATACCGGATCTACAATCAGGAGCTGGCACAGACCCGGCGCTCCCCATGTTCCACTTTCAAGATCATTTCTTCTTTGATTGCCCTGGAAAACGGAATCCTTGACCCGGCGGCTTCTGTCCGGGAATGGAGCGGCGAGACATTCTGGAATGAACAGTGGAACCAGAACATGGATTTCGAACACGCATTCCGTGAATCCTGCGTCTGGTATTTCAGGGAAGTCATAGATGAGATAGGGCAGGAGCGTATGGCGGAAGGGCTTAGAGGGCTTTCTTACGGCAACTGCGACATTTCCGACTGGGAAGGACGCCTCAACACCAACAATAACAATCGGGCCTTGACGGGCTTCTGGATTGAGTCCTCTCTGGCGATTTCGCCCAAGGAGCAGACAGAGGTGATGGAGCGTATCTTCGGGGAAAATTCCCTTTACACAGAAAAGAGCCGGGAACAGCTAAAGCAGGTTATGTACAGACAAGAAGAAAGCGGGACAGAGCTCTCTATCTATGGAAAAACAGGGATGGGAAAGGCAGAGGGCGTGCTTGTGGACGCCTGGTACACCGGATTTGCGGAAAATGACAGCCGAGCCGTATATTTTTGCGTATATCTTGGAAGAACAGAGGATGAAATGGTATCCAGCGCCACGGCAAGAGAGATTGCAGTCCGGCTGATTTCCGACTTCTATGCAGATGAAATGAAATAAGGCAGAAATGACGGCAGTAACTGGGAAAAAGGCTCACACACCGATTTTTAACAGGGCAGAAAGGAGCAGCCGCATGGAAGAACGCTTAAAAAAGCAATTGAACTTTGCGCTGGAGATTGACAAGGAAAAAAATATATACCGCCAGACCCATTTATCCGGCCATGGCAGGAATGAAAACGATGCAGAGCACGCCTGGCATATGGCAGTCATGGCCTATCTTTTGCGAGAATACGCCAACGAAGAGATTGACATAACAAAGGTGATGCTGATGTGCTTAATCCATGACATTGTAGAGATTGAAGCTGGAGACACCTATGCCTACGATGCGGAAAATCTCAAAACCCAGAAGGCGAGAGAGGATGCGGCAAAGGAAAAGCTCTATTCCCTGCTCCCGGAGGATCAGAAGCGGGAGTTTACCGCCCTTTTTGATGAATTCGAGGAGTATAAGACGCCGGAGGCAAAGTATGCCCATGTCATGGACAATCTGCAGCCCCTGATTCTCAACGACAGCAACAACGGCGGCGACTGGAAGGATCATGGAGTGACCGCAGAGCAGGTCTATGGACGGCAGAGAAAGACAAGACTGGGGTCGGAAAAGCTGTTTGAGGTGACAGATCAGATTATCCAAAAGCATATCCGGAAAGGGAATCTGAGAGAATAGACATCAACTCTTTTCTGCACAATTTCTATTGCCACCCAAACCCATTTGTGGTATGATTTTCACAGTCAAAATGGTATTGCGCAAAAATAAAGAGACGTGCAGCAATTGTTCCTGGCCGCAGAGTGAACAGGAACCGGCAGTCACATTCGAGGAGGGCGTTATGGAAAACGAAGTAACCAGCAAACATTTTATAGAGCAGATGATAGATAAGGATTTAGCTGAAGGCGTATACGACACTGTGCACACCCGGTTTCCGCCGGAGCCCAACGGCTATCTCCACATCGGCCACGCCAAGTCCATACTTTTAAACTACGGTCTGGCCCAGAAATATAACGGCAAATTCAACATGCGCTTTGACGACACCAACCCCACCAAGGAAAAGGTCGAGTTTGTAGAGTCCATCAAAGCCGACATAGAATGGCTGGGAGCCGACTGGGAGGATCGCCTTTTCTTTGCCTCCGACTACTTTGAAGCCATGTACGAGGCAGCAGTCAAGCTCATCAAAAAGGGAAAAGCCTTTGTCTGTGATCTCACGGCAGAGGAGATCCGGGCTTACCGGGGAACTTTAACCGAGCCGGGCAAAGAAAGCCCCTATCGTAACAGAAGCATAGAAGAAAACCTGGAGCTTTTCGAAGCCATGCGCGCCGGAAAATATGCTGACGGACAGAAGGTGCTCAGAGCCAAGATTGATATGGCGTCCCCCAACATCAACATGAGGGATCCCGTGATCTACCGGGTAGCCCATATATCCCATCACAACACGGGAGACAAATGGTGCATCTACCCTATGTACGACTTTGCGCACCCCATCGAGGACGCCATCGAGGGCATCACCCACTCTATCTGCACCTTGGAGTTTGAAGATCACCGTCCGTTATACGATTGGGTCGTAAAAGAGCTGGAATATCCCGTTCCGCCCCGTCAGATCGAGTTTGCAAAGCTCTATCTCACCAACGTGGTAACGGGAAAACGCTATATTAAAAAGCTGGTAGAAGAAGGCATCGTGGACGGCTGGGACGATCCGCGCCTTGTCTCCATTGCGGCTCTTCGCAGAAGAGGCTTCACTCCGGAATCCATCCGCATGTTCGTAGACCTCTGCGGTATTTCCAAGAGCCAGTCCTCCGTAGACTATGCCATGCTGGAGTATTGTATCCGCGAGGATCTAAAGCTTAAGCGCCCAAGACTGATGGCAGTCCTGGATCCCATCAAGCTTATCATCGACAACTATCCCGAGGGCCAGGTGGAATATCTGGACGCAGCCAACAATCTGGAAAATGAAGACCTTGGAAGCCGTAAGATCCCCTTCTGCAGGGAGCTCTATATCGAGCGCGAAGACTTTATGGAAGAGCCGCCGAAAAAGTATTTCCGTCTCTTCCCCGGCAACGAAGTCCGCTTAATGCATGCCTACTTTGTAAAATGCGAAAGCTTTGTCAAGGACGAGAACGGACGCATCACCGAGGTGCACTGCACCTATGATCCAGAGACAAAAGCCGGAAGCGGCTTCACCGGACGAAAAGTAAAGGGAACCATCCACTGGGTGCCGGCTCCCTGCGCCATGACCGCCGAAGTCCGCCTGTATGAAAACATCATAGACGAGGAGAAGGGCGTTTACAATGAGGACGGAAGCCTCAACCTGAATCCCAATTCCCTGACCGTGGTAGAGAAGGCTTATCTGGAGCCGGGCTTTGAGGGAGCAAAGCCTTACGACAGCTACCAGTTTGTGCGCAACGGCTTCTTCTGCGTGGACGCAAGAGACACCACAGAAGAAAAGCTGGTATTTAACCGGATTGTATCCCTGAAAAGCTCCTTCAAGCTGCCAAAGGCATAGGCGGAAACTTAAGAGAACAAAACAAAATAGCTGTCGGGAAAGATGAGATCAGAAATGAAGGATGCTGTCTTTCCCGGCAGCCGCTTTTTATACGCAGCCCCGTGCAGAGGAAAACCAGCTTAAAAACCTCTGCGCTGCAGCAAAGCTTTTTAAAATTATCTGTCTCCACACAAAAGGTACAATCAAATGCAGGAACTAACCATCGCCCTAACCCCAAAAAGCAAAATCCCCTTATACGAACAAATCTACACCTACATCAAGCAAGACATCCAGACCGGCCGCATCAAAGCAAAAGAAAAGCTTCCAAGCAGCCGCGCTCTGTCCGCCTGTCTGGAGGTAAGCCGCAGCACCGTAGATCTGGCCTACGAACAACTGGTGTCAGAAGGCTACTTAGAATCCATTCCCTGCAAAGGCTACTACGCCTGCCAGATAGAAGAGCTCTTCCGGTTTCAAAAAGAGACAGCCGCAGGCTTCCAGACTTCTGTCAAGGCGGAACCTGCCTGTGATTATGACTTTACCCCCAGCGGCATAGATCTGGACAGCTTCCCCTACGGAACCTGGCGCAAAATCACCCGGAACATCCTGCTTGACGACAACAAAGACTTGTTTCAGTTAGGAGATCCCAAGGGAGAGTGGGAGCTTCGCAAGACAATCACCAGTTATCTCCACCAGGCCCGGGGCGTCAACTGCCGTCCGGAGCAAGTGGTGATAGGAGCTGGAAACGACTACCTGCTCCTTCTTTTGTCTGCAATTCTCGGATGCAATCGTAGAATAGCCATGGAAACGCCCACCTACAAGCACGCATACAAAATCTTTGCCCGGCTTGGCTTTGCGCTCTGTACCATCCCTATGGACGCCTCCGGCATGCAGGCCTCTGGGCTTGAACAGTCGGGAGCCGGAATCGCCTATGTGATGCCCTCCCACCAGTATCCACTGGGAATCGTAATGCCCATCAAACGCCGCCTGGAGCTCCTTTCCTGGGCAGCAGGAGAAGAGGGGCGGTACATTATCGAGGACGATTACGACAGCGAGTTCCGCTACAAGGGAAAGCCGATCCCGGCCCTTTGCGCAACGGATTCGAGAGGAAAGGTTATCTATCTGGGAACCTTCTCCAAGTCCATAGCCCCTGCCATCCGAGTCAGCTACCTGGTTCTTCCGGAGGGGCTGCTTAGGGACAGTGAAGCCATTCTTCATACGTTTTCCTCCACCGTGTCCCGGATTGACCAGATGATTCTGAATCAGTTTCTGAAGGAAGGGCACTATGAACGGCATCTCAACCGGATGCGGACTATCTATGGAAGAAAGCACGAACTTCTTTTAGGCGAGCTGAAAAAAATGTCCCATTTCTGCCATGTTACCGGCGAACATGCCGGCGTTCATTTGTTGGTGGAATTTACGAACGGCATGACAGAGAGAGAAGGTATCGAGAGGGCCAGAGACCAGGGCGTAAAGGTGTATCCCCTCTCAGAATATGAGATAGGGAATCCGGGAGAGGGCCGGGGGCAGACAGGCCGGAAGCCAACCGTCATCCTGGGCTACGCCACATTACCGGAGAAGGGGATAGCAGAAGCGGCCGAAAGACTGTATCAAGCATGGAGCGGTCGGAAAAGGGAAAATAAGTAAAAAAGAAAAACTGGGTCTGCTTTTGTGGAAAATATACAAAAGCACGGCCTTCTTTTTTATATCTGAATCGAGTTGCACAAAATAGAAAGAGAAGCGCGAAATTAATTTCAAAAAACCTGCGAATGATTGACGATGTTTCATTTATATTTTATGATGAACCTAACGCGCGTGAAGGAAAAAGTAACCAAGGAAATACTGAGTAAAAAGACAGGGATTTTACAAAAGAACTCTCCAAAGCCTTTCATCACATCATAAATCCGGACACAAAAAGCTTCCGAGAGTACTGCACAAAAGAAAGTAGGGAAGAAATGAATCTTATTACAAGTATCTGGAACGTAATGTTCAACAACATCCTATCCCAGCCGGCCATTTTTATCGGCCTTATCGTTGTCATAGGATATATCCTCTTAAAAAGAAAATGGTACGAGGTTGCCGCCGGATTTATCAAAGCCGTAGTCGGATATCAGATTCTGCAGCTTGGCGCTTCAGCCCTTAAAAATACGGTTGACCCGCTTTTGAAGGGAATCCAGCAGAAATGGTCTGTAGACGCCGTAGTGATTGACCCCAATTTCGGCCTGACAGCGGCCAACAGTGCACTGGAAAGCATCGGGGTTACGACCTCCTTTGCCATGATAACGCTGCTGATTGCATTTGTCTGGAACATTGTACTGGTATTTTTCCGGAAGTACACGAAAGTCCGGACGCTCTTTACCACCGGGCACATTATGGTAAAGCAGTCGACTGTGGCAACCTGGATTATCTTCCTCCTGATTCCGGATCTTCGGAATATGGGCGGAATCATACTCATCGGTCTTTTGTGCGGCACTTACTGGTCCGTATTTTCCAATCTGACCGTAGAGGCTACCCAGGAGCTGACGGAAGGATCCGGATTCGCCATCGGCCATCAGCAGATGCTCGGCGTATGGTTTGCCTACCGGTTCGGCGGTTTGTTCAAGGGAAAGGAGAAAAAGCAGGAGGAGAAGGAGCTTAAACTGGGCGGCGCTTTAAAGGTTCTGGATGATTATGTCGTATCTACCACCTTGATTATGCTTTTGTTCTTCGGAGTGATTATGGTGATCCTGGGGCCGGATCTGATGCGCCAGGTAGACGAAGCCAACTTTGGAAATCTCACCTTCCCTGTGTATATTTTCCAGAGATGTACATCCTTTGCCGTATCACTGGTGGTATTGAAGACGGGTATCCGTATGTTCGTAGGAGAGATGGTAGAGTCCTTCGAGGGAATCTCAGGTTCCATCTTAAAGGGTTCTCTTCCGGCCGTAGACTGTGCGGCAACCTACTCCTTCGGCGATCCCAACGCCGTAACCCTTGGCTTCCTTTTCGGCGCCCTGGGACAGGTAATCGCCATTGTGGGACTGCTTGTTTTCAAGTCGCCCTTGATGATTATTCCGGGCTTTGTGCCGCTGTTCTATGACAATGCCACCATCGGTCTCTACGCCAATATGAAAGGCGGCTTCCGGGCGCTGCTTGTATGCTGCCTTGGATCGGGGCTTTTGCAGGTACTGGGAAGCGCCGCGGCGATTATGCTGTTCCAGATGGGCCCCTTCGGCGGCTATGTAGGCAATCTGGACTGGGCGACGCTGTGGCCGGCTATGGGAGCTGTTATGAAGTATCTCACTGTGCCGGGGGCAGTGGTATGCATCATCGGAATGCTCATCATTCCGCAGCTCCAGTATCGGAGAAACAAGAAGGATTACTTTACCCTCGGTATGGAGGATTAAATCACAATAAGAAACAGCAGCACTTAAAATTTGCACAGAAGAATTTACGGACGGAAATACTTCTGGATAAGGTGCACATTTTAAGTGCTGCGGAACTGGAAACAGCAGCACTTAAAATTTGCACAGAAGAATTTACGGACGCAAGGATTTGCGGACGGAAATACTTCTGGATAAGGTGCACATTTTAAGTGCTGCAGAACTGGAATAGGAGGACAAAGATGTTAAAAGTATTAGTTGCATGCGGATGCGGAATGGGAAGTTCACAGTTATTAAAGAAAAACTGCTCAACAGTATTAAAGAACCTCGGTGTAGAGCACACCGTTCATCACACCAGTATTGACGAAGCAAAGTCCACAGCCCACGATTATGATTTAATCGTAGTAGGAGAGAACTTTGTAAGCCATCTGAAGGTAAAAGAGGGAACCATCGTAGTTGGCCTTAAAAACCTGATGAATAAAAAGGAATTGGAAACAAAGCTCAAAGAAAGCGGAATTGTATAAAAGTCAGTTATTTTACAGATAGGAGTTATGCGTTATGAGGCAGCTGGATGAGGGAGAGCTTGCAGTTATTGCCGAAGTGGCAAGAATGTATTATATAGAAGGAATGTCACAGCTGGAGATAGCCAACATCCTCTTTTTTTCCAAAGCCAAAGTATCCCGTGCCCTACGGATTGCACGGGAGGAACATATTGTAGAGTTTCAAATCAATTATCCTTTAAAGCGCTCCATCAAATTGGAGACAGAGCTAAAGCGCAGATTCAGGCTAAAAGAAGCTCTGGTAGTTACAGACCTGTATGAGAATCAGAATACCGATATTTCCATCAAACGGATTGGGGAAATGGCTGCCAACTACCTGGATGAAACCTTAAAGGACGGGGATTCTGTCGGAATTGCCTGGGGAAGGACCATGTATCAGACTGTGCGTCAGCTAAAGCCATCCTCCCCCGGGAGAATCCAGGTGCTGCAGCTTATGGGAAATTCTATGGACGATTACCAGATGGATATTGACGTGACCACGCTCACTGAGCGGATGGCCCAGACCTTCCAGGGGACCGCCACCAGACTGTATGCACCCATGTATGTGAACAGCGATATCGTGAGAAAGGAGCTTTTAAAAGAGCCTCTTATACGGAGAACCATGGAAAAAATACGGACTGTGGACTATGCGCTGACCGGAATTGCAGACGTATCCTTAGAATACCCCAAAAACACCTGGGCAGGCTATCTGACGGAGCGGAAGAAACGGGAGCTGAAGCACAAAGGCGCCGTAGGGTATCTCTGCGGTTATTTCCTGGACAAAGACGGGAATAAGCTTTCCGATCCCATCAATGATAAAATCGTCGGCATTTCCTTTGAGGATTTAAAAAATGTACCTCATGTGATCGCGGCAGCCGGAGGATTGGACAAGACCAACGCTATCCGTGCGGCTTTAAAGGGAAATTTGATTGATTGCTTAATCACAGACAGCCGGATAGCAGAAAAGCTGCTGGCTATGAGGGACGGCTGCTAAGCTGTTCCGGAGAGGAGAATCTATGACAGAAAGGATTTCCTACAGCTTTTGTGAAAGCCTGCGGGCGCAGCAGGCGGCGGCAGAGGGCTCCATGCGAAAGGAGTTTGCGCAGGGAGCTTATACACTGGAAAAGCCGTATATCAAGCTGAATCCTTATTTGATTAACCCACTGTCAGCCGTGGTTGCATTTCGAACCGAGGAAGAAACGGCAGTGACAGTTACCATATTCGGAAAAGAAAACAAAGGAACCATTGTACACACATTTCCCAGGAAAAAGGAGCATATCCTTCCCATTCTGGGCCTCTACGGAGGGTACGACAACCAGGTAGAGCTGCGCCTTTACGGAGGACGGGCCCATACCATAACCATCCGGACGGAAGCCTTAAGCGAACGGGTGCCAGAACTTTTGTCCCTTCGGACAGAGCCGGAGTATACTTCGGAGGAGCTGATCTTTGTGACTCCTTCCTTAAGCGCCCTGGCCACAGCCTTTGATCGCTTTGGGGAAGTCCGCTGGCATCTGAGCGTTCCCGTAATCTTTGAAATATCCCGTCTTAAGAACGGAAACTTCCTGATCGGAACCGAGCGCGTTATGCAGATGCCCTACTATATGTCCGGCCTCTATGAAATGACGATGATGGGAAAGATTGTAAAGGAATATTCCATTCCCGGCGGCTATCACCATGATCAGTGGGAGATGGAGGACGGAAACATTCTGGTGCTCACGGAAGGAGAGAGCTACGAGACCGTAGAGGATGTAATTGTCCTTCTTGATCGGGAAACCGGCGAAATTCTGAAGACCTGGGATTTAAAGGACTGTCTGGTACCGGGAGAGGGGCCTTCCGGCGGTTACACGCCAAAGGACTGGTTCCACAATAACGCCCTCTGGTATGACAAGCACACCAATTCCATCACTCTTTCAGGCCGCCATGTGGATGCCATTATCAACATTGACTATGAAACGGGAGCGCTGAATTGGATCATCGGCGATCCGGAAACCTGGCCTGAGGACAAGCAGAAGTATTTCTTCCAGATCAAGGGTGACGGAGATTTTGACTGGCCCTACGAGCAGCACGGCTGTCTGGTAACGCCAAACGGCGGAATTATGTGCTTTGACAATGGCCATTACCGCTCCAAAATACGGGAAAAATTCCTTTTGAACAGAGACAGCTTTTCCAGGGGCGTATTATATCGGATCGATCGGGAAACAATGACCATTGAGCAGCTCTGGCAGTATGGCAAGGAGCGTGGCGAGGAATTCTTCTCCTCCTACATCGGCAATGTGGAATGGTACGGAGAGGATCACTATCTGGTGCACTCCGGCGGCATTCAGTATTATGGAGAGCACGCATCGGAGAAGCCGGCGGCGCTTTTGCAGGGAGATCCAAATGTACGGGCCGAGAGCATTACGGTGGAGAGCCTGCGCGGAAAAGTGATTTTTGAGATGAAGATTGAGGGAAACTTCTACCGGGCAAAGAAAATGGCGCTCTACAGTGACGGAGAGAATCTGCCCTTAGGAGAAGGAATCCGGGCAGGCCGTATGGGCGTGACGCCGGAATTTGACACCCTTATTCCCATGGAGCCATGCGGGGAGCTGCTTCCCTACCGCTATGAGGCGAAGGTTACGGAAGAGGAAGACCGCTTTGTATTTAAAGCCGTTTTCGAAGGCGGCCAGATGGTTATGCTGATGCTGGAAAATGAGAAAGAGGAGCACGGGTACTTTATTTCTACCTCCAAAAGTAAGTTCAACGCCCTGTGCTGCGGTACATTTATCGAGAAGGATCCCAGAAATGTTACTTTGAATGTAAACAAGGAGGGACTAAAGGGAACCTTTGACCTTCGGGTGATTGTAGATGACAAGAAGTATGAGACAGGGATACAGATTGTCTGTTGACAGGAGGCAGAAATGACAGATTATGATTTAATTATTATCGGCAGCGGCCCGGCCGGAATGACGGCGGCCATCTACGGAGCCAGAGCCAATCTTTCCGTTCTGATGCTGGATCGGCTCGCCCCAGGCGGAAAGGTGATAAACACAAGTGAAATCCAGAATTATACGGGTATGGGGACCGTGGACGGGGCGGATCTTGCTATCCGCATGTTTCAGCACACCCAGGAGCTGAATGTAGAATTTGATTATCGGACGGTTCTTGAGGTCCAGGAGAACGGCGGGGAAAAGCTGGTTATCTGCGAGGAAGAAAACCGCACCTACAGGGCCAAAACCGTAATTTTGTGCACCGGGACGACTCCCAGGCTTTTGGGAGCGGCAGGGGAAGAGCGGTTTACAGGAAACGGCATAAGCTGGTGCGCTGTCTGCGATGGAGCCGGATGCAGGGACAAGGACGTTGTAGTCATCGGCGGAGGCAATTCTGCCGTGGAAGAGGCTGTTTACCTGGCAGGATTCGCAAGGTCTGTCACTCTGGTTGTGCGCTCCAGGCTGTCCGCGGATCCCATAGCCTGCGATAAGCTTCTTGCCTTTGAGAATGTGAAGCTTTATGCCGGACACGATGTATTGGAGTTCTGCGGCGAGAATCACCTGGAGGGAGTCCTGCTGCGCTCTAAGGAGACGGGAGAGGAATTCCGGGTAAGCTGCAGGCAGGTCTTTGAATACATCGGCCAGATACCGGCTACCCAGTGCTTTTCGGGGCTGGATGTGTTGAACGAGAGAGGCTATGTGAAGGTAAACGAGCGGATGGAGACAAGTGTGCCCGGCGTTTTCGGAGCAGGAGACTGCATAACCAAGAATCTGCGCCAGGTGATAACAGCCTGCGCGGACGGCGCTATTGCGGCCCAGAATGCGGCAAGATATGTACAGAATCTAAATTGAAAAGAGCAGGGAACACGCCTGCAGAATAGGAGACCTAGATGTTAAAAGAAGTAATGGAAGAGGAATTCCGCCAGTCCTCCAAGGAAGGGCTGGTGCTGGCAGATTTTTATTCAACCACCTGCGGCCCATGCAAAATGCTTGCCTTCGTACTGGCTGACGTAGACAAGGCATGCGGGGATAAGGTAAAGATTATGAAGCTTGATTTTGATAAAAACAGAGATCTTGCAGAGGAATATGAGATCACCGGTTATCCCACGTTAGTCTTACTGAAGGATGGAAAAGAAGTAAAACGCATGACAGGTTTGCAGCAAAAACCGGCCATTGTCAAAATGATTGAAGAAGCATAAGAGCACGCAAAAAGAAGGGCTGCCGGGAGTTTCGGCAGCCCCCTTTTCTGCTTAACGCAAGATTTACAAAAAAAGCCGTCTCTCCCCTCTGGGAAAAAACTTAAGCTTCGGTTCCGGCTTCCGTTTCTTTTTCGGCATCTTCGGCTTTCGGCTCCTCTGCTTCTTCGCCGTCTGTATCCTCCTCAGAGGTCAGGGATACATAACCGCGTCCGGAAATCTCAAGATCTTCCTCCTGGGGATCATCAAAATCATCGTCAAAATCATCCTCAAAGGGATCGGGGGCAAAAAACTTCTTGTAAGCAAAGATACCTCCGGCAAGGGCTGCGCAGAGCAGTGTAAGGGAACCTGCAAACTTAAAAAACTTCTTCATATCAGATAAAACTCCTTTCCTGCACTTTAAAAAGTGCTTTTTTGCTTCCAAAGCTCAATGATAGTCTGTCCACTATTTGGAAAACATTTTCTCTATTGTAATACGAAACAGGAAAAAAGAAAAGTAAAAAAAATGAAAAAATTTATTGTCAACGGAAAAAATATATATTACTCTATATAAATATAGATTGTAAATATTGCGGAACTGGAAACAGCAATATCCCGGCAATGCCAGAAGGATTTACGGGCACATGTTTTTGTGACCGGAAATTCTTCTCGAAGCAGAGGCATTGAAGGGATATTGCGGAACTGGAATAGAGGTGCAAAAGATGAAAAACAGAGTTTCAAATGTAATATGGGGCCTGGTTCTGATTCTCATCGGAATCGGCTACGCAGGAGGAAATCTTGGTTTCTGGGATTTTCAGATCTTCTTCAAGGGCTGGTGGACCCTGTTTATCCTAATCCCCTGCGCCATCAACCTTATGCAGCACGGGCCGAACGGCGGCAATATCGCGGGCCTTTGCGTGGGAATCGCCCTTCTTCTGGCGGCCCAGGGGGTTCTTGAGTTTTCCATAATACGTAAGCTTTTGGTGCCGGCGATTCTCATTCTCATCGGTCTGAGCATTATGCTCAGCAATACAAAGCGGAGAATCACCGATCAGCAGGGGAACCAAATCCCCTTTGAAAAATCAGGCATGGGCGGCTCCGACGTGTCAGGGGTGTTTGACGGAAGAAAGGCCCAGTATGACGGCCAGCTTTTCGAGGGCGCCACAGTAAGCGCTGTGTTCGGCGGCGTAGAGATGGATCTGAGGTCGGCGCGGATCGAGCGTGATGTGCGGATTGACGCAACGGCGATCTTCGGCGGCATTGACATTTACGTTCCGGCCAACGTAGTAGTACGGGTTATGTCAACCCCTGTTCTGGGCGGCGTGTCCAATAAGGCGCCGGCCCCTGCGGAGGTTCCCTGCTATACCCTCTACGTGAATGCAACCTGTGTATTTGGAGGCGTTGATATCAAATGAGAAAAAAGCTGATTTTAGCCTCCGCTTCTCCCAGGCGAAAGGAGCTTCTCTCCCAGATGGGCCTTGCTTTTTCCGTATGTCCGGCCCAGGGCGAGGAAAAGAGCAGCTTTCAAAGGCCGGAGGATGTGGTGAAGGAGCTGGCCCTTCAGAAGGCCAGGGAGATTGCGGATCAGACGGCGGAAGATGCATATGTGATCGGATCAGATACGGTGGTTGCCCTGGATGGTAAGATTCTGGGAAAGCCGGCTGATAAAGAGGATGCCTTCCGTATGCTGAGTATGCTTCAGGGAGCCGCCCATATGGTTTATACGGGCGTTGCGGTGGTGGATGCAGGAACAAAAGAGACCGTCGTGAATTTTGCAGACGGAACAAAGGTTTCCATGTATCCCATGACAGAGGAATGGATTCGCGGCTACATTGAGACAGGCGAGCCTATGGACAAGGCGGGAGCTTATGCCATCCAGGGGGCGTGTTCTGTATGGATAAAAGGCATAGAAGGGGCATACGCTACGGTAGTAGGGTTTCCGACGGCCCGGTTTTACCAGGAGATGTTAAAGGCCGGGGTGGATTTGCTTGAGCAGTCCGGGGAAAGTGAAAGATAGAATGGAAAAACGATGAGAATTTAGAAAGGGTATCGAAATGTATCAAGCCTGTATTTTTGATTTTGATGGTACGCTGTGCGACAGTGTGGAGTCCATTGCCGTCTGTGCAAATCACGCCCTTCGGGATCTGGGGCTTAAGGAGGCGTCTCTTGCCGACTATAAGCTTATGGTAGGCGATGGGGTAGATATGCTGGTTCGGCGGCTTCTTGGCCGCTGCAGCGCGGAGTCGGAGGAATTGTTTCACAGCCTTAAAGAAAAGTATATGGAATATTTCCGGGAGGGGTGCCGGTATCATGTGACCCCTTATCCAGGGATTTTGGAGCTTTTAGAGGAGCTTAAGGAAGCTGGGGCAAGGCTTGGGGTTATTTCCAACAAGCCCCATGCCAATACGGTAGACGTGATTCACCAGGTATTCGGGGAAGGCGTGTTTGACTGGGTTCAGGGGCAGACGGAGGAGATCCCCAGAAAGCCGGATCCGGCCGGGGCTTTGTATACGGCAGAAATGCTGTGTGTAAGTCCCGGGGAGTGTCTCTATATCGGGGATACTGGAACAGATATGAAAACCGGGACGGCGGCAGGTATGTATACGGTGGGCGTTCTGTGGGGCTTCCGGGACAGAAAGGAGCTGGAAGAGACAGGAGCTATGGAGATTGTCGGAGAACCCTCTGAAATCGGCAGGATTTACAGAGATGGGAAGGCGTAAGCTTCACATCCGGCCGGGGAGTTTGACTGTGAGGATAAAAGGAGAGAAAGAGGAGCATTATGATTAAATTAATTGCGAGCGATATTGACGGGACGCTGCTTCCGGAAGGGACAGATCGGATTAATCCGGAGATTTATGAGGTGATCCGTAAGCTCAAGGAGAAGGACATTCTCTTTGCGGCAGCCAGCGGACGTCATTTTTCCGGCATGGCGCGGCTTTTTGAGCCGGTGAAGAACGACATTATCTTCATTTCGGAAAACGGGGCCTTTGTAACCTGCCGGGGTTACACCATGCTGAATCAGACGCTGGATTGGGAGGATGTGAAAGACTGGGTAGAGGAAGTGCGCAGGATTCCGGGAGCCAGCTTTACCATGGACACCCAGGAGGGCTTTTATTCGGAAAGCCGGGATCCGGAATTCCTGGATCTGGTGCTGAAGGGCTATAAGAGTGTGATGCATGTGGAGGAGGATGTGCTGGCAGTTGAGCGTCCGGTGAATAAGGTAGCGCTCTATCACAAGACCAATATCGAACACCTGGCAAAGGATATGATTCCCCGGTGGAGCAAGCGTCTGCACTGTGCCATATCCGGGGAAATCTGGGTGGATTTTCTGAACAAGGAATCCAACAAGGGAAATGCCATCCGGAGCATCCAGAATATCTTAGGAATCCTGCCGGAGGAAACCATGGTGTTCGGGGATAATTTCAACGATATCGAGATGCTTCGAAGCGCGGGAGAGAGCTATGCAGTCGGCAATGCGGCAGAGGCCGTGAAGCAGGAAGCCAGATATGTAGCGGATACAAATGTAAACGACGGAGTGCTGAAGGTTTTGAGAACCTTATTATAAAAACCAGGGATTTCATACCAGTGTACTGGGAAGGATATTACGGTACTGGAATAGGAGGATGCTGCAATGAGTGAATATTCGGAAGAATGTTTGGAGATTTTTTTAAGAAAGCAGGGCCAGCTTTTTGACGAGCCGGTGGCAGAGACCCTTGAGGAGGCGGAAGAGTTTCTTGACGACTGCATGGCTGTGGTGGTGAACTCTCTTAAAGAGGTGAAGGAGTATTTCGAGGAGAGCGGCATGGACGTGTCCGGCCTGTCTTATGAGGAACTGGAAGAGATGTCGGAAGTATTTTCCATAGGTGACGGCACCTATCTGATTGTTGAGGCGTAGCATGAGACAGAAAGTAAAAAGAGGACTTGTCATTTGTCTGGCCGCCTGTATGCTTACGGGAGGCCTTGAGGGGTGCAGCCATTTTGAAAATACAGAGTTTGTGCTGACAACCGGACTTACAGAGAATCAGCTTTTTAAGGTAGGAAGCAGCGTCTGCACGCTGCCGGAAGCCATGATCTATGTGATGGACTACCAGAGACAGTATGAAAGCGTCTACGGGGTGGAGATGTGGGAGCATGATTTCGGGGGAATCACCCTGGAGGAGTACGTGAAGAATATCATTGTCTCTCAGCTTGCGGCTATGAAGGCAGTGACGCTTTTAGCGGAGGAATATGAGGTTACCCTCACGGAAGCCGAGACAGATCATGTGAAAAAGGCGGCGGAGGAGTACTATACTTCTATGGGCAGCGATATGGTGAAGTATATGGGGCTTAAGGAGGAACATGTGGAAAGCCTTTACCATGATCATGTACTGTCCAGAAAGGTTTACCAGGAGATTACGAAAGATGTGAATACGGAGGTCAGTGATGACGAGGCCCGGATTATCACGGTCTGGCAGATTCATCTGGATACCCGGGAGAGCGCAGAGGAGATTCTGGAGAAGCTTGCGCAGGAGAAGGAGTTTATGACGCTTGCTTCTGCTTACAGCAAGGATAGTCAGATTAGTTATACCTTTGGACGAGGGGAGAAGCCTGCCGCTTATGAGGAGGCGGCCTTTGCTTTGGAAAATGAAGGGGTCAGCGGTATTATTGAAGAGGAGGACGGATATTATATCCTGAAATGTGTCAATAATTTTGACCGGGAGGCTACGGAGGCAAATAAGGTTACGATGGTGGAGCGCCGCAGGGATGAGATCTTTAGCGGGGTTTATGAGGAACTGGTGGCGAATACGCCTTCGGAGTTTAATACGAAGATTTGGGAACAGGTGCATTTTGAGGATTGGACGGGGGGGATCCCGGAGAGTTTTTTGGAGGTTTATAGTAGGTATTTTGAAGGGGAATAAGGGACGGAACCGCCAGGAAACAGCCGGACACTGGATATCGGAAATGCGTGGGGGCTGTTTCCTGGCGGTTCCTGGTTTTTGGGGACGGAGGTTTGGGGGTGGGGTGGGTGGTTATAATTTTTCTTTGAGGCAGTTTAGGAGGGCGGTGTTTTGGGCTGGGGTCATGAAGCAGAAGCGGAGGTAGCGGTTGTCTAGGAAGGGGAAGGTGGAGCAGTTTCGGATCATCATTTTTTGGCGGATGGCGTGGTCGAAGAGGTCTTCGGCGGTGACGCCTTTTTTTTCTATGCGGAGGAGGACGAAGTTGGCGTAGGAGTCGTAGGTTTTTATGGTGTCCCAGGAACTGAGCTCTTTTAGGATTCGGGTGCGTTCTTTGGCGGTCAGGTCTCGGGTTCGGGTGATGTAGTCCTGGTCGGAGAACATCAGCTCGCCGGCGGCTGCGGCAAGGCTGTTGATGGTCCAGGGGTTTTGGCGGGAGTTGATTCGTTTTAGCAGGTCTTCGCTTCCGGTGACAGCGTAGCCGAGGCGCAGGCCGGGGGAGGCGAAAAATTTGGATACGCCCCGGAGGATGATGAGGTTGTTGTAATAGCGTGTGAGGGGGATGGCGGTTATGGCGTTGATATCTGGGGCGAATTCTACGTAGGTTTCGTCTATCATTACGCAGATGTCGAAGCGTTTGCAGGTGTCTAGGATCTGCCGCATGGTCTGCTGGGTGATGGCGGAGGAGGTGGGGTTGTTGGGGTTGCAGATTACTAAAAGATCCAGGCTTTCGTTCAGGCAGGCCTGGAAGTCGGCAGCGTCGAGTACGAAGCCGTTTTCTTCTTTGAGGGGATAGTAGAGGGAGGTTCCGCCCCCAAGGGAGATCTCTCGCTCGTATTCAGAGTAGGCGGGGCCAAGGATGAGAGCCTTTTTTGGATGCTCAAGCTGGATGAAGAGGGAAATGAGCTCGGTGGATCCGTTGCCTACGACGATGTGCTCTAAGGGTGCGCCTGTGTAGGCGCTCATCTGGCGGCGCAGTGCGGTGTATTCCCGGTCTGGGTAGGAGGTGATGCAGTCTATGCGCTCGATCAGGGCCCGGCGCATGACGGGGGAGATGCCAAGAGGGTTTACATTGGCGCTGAAGCTTATGATCTCTTCTTTTTTGATACCGTAGACTTGTTCTATTTTTTCTAAGTCACTTCCGTGAAAATGATCGACATGTTTTAACATTGGAGCTCCTCTTTTCTTGTACTTTATTTCAAAAAATGTTATACTGTTGCCAGTGGCAGCAGAAAGTAAGATTGTATTTTTTCATTTTATCATTATAACCTTATTTGGAAAAAATGCAATGTTTTGATTTTGTTTTATGTGATCTCTGAGATGTGTATGCAGGGAAATGTTTCAGGACTATAGATTGAGAAGGGATGAATGACGAATGAGGGCAAAGATTGAGCGCATAGCCGCAGGAAAATTTGAATATGAGAAATGTCCTGTGACGCTGTCGGAGCCCTATGTCCAGTTTCATGTAAGCCCCGGAAGCCGTTATGAGGGGAACTTTACCCTTTCCTGCCGCCGGATTATCAAGGGAATTGTCTATGCTTCTTCCAGCCGTATGTATGTAGAGCATCCCAGCTTCCACAGCCGCAATGCCAGGATTGCGTATGTGTTTGACAGCCGCGGCATGTGGGGCGGCGAGGAGGTTGAGGGAGAGTTCTGTATTGTCACGGAGGCCGGGGAATATACGCTGCCTTACCGGATTCAGGTAGAGGAGCACCGGGAGCTTGAGGAGGAGAGCTATGCGTATTTTATCTCGGCGGATCCGATTGAGCCCCTTCCGGAGAAGATGAATCAGAAGCCGGATATGGTGGTGGAGATTATTGACGACTATAAGGAAGAGGATATGACCCCGGAGGAGGCTGTGCGCCTGACGGAGCTGATTCTAAAGAGCCGCCAGCCTACGGCCGGACAGCTTTCCAGGCTGAAAAAGGCTTATCACAAATACGGCGGACAGGAGATGTTAAGCGGCATCTGTTCCATTCTCATTAAAAACGGGCGCACGGACGAGGAAAGCTTTTTCTGGTATCAGAGGGGCGTGCGCATGGAGCTTAAGATTACCAACCTCTTTGAATATTTTATGATGTCTGTGCCGGAGAATTATCAGGAACAGCTGCCTCGGAACCTGCTTTTGTATTTTCATATGGAGAATACCCTGAACAGTAAGCAGAAGGCCTTTCTCTATGCGAATATTATCCGTTACCAGGAGAGGGACAGCGATATTTACCGGCAGTATGAACGGGAGATCCAGTCCTTTATGCTGGAGCAGCTCTTAGAGCGGAAATTAAGCGAGGATCTGGCTTTCATTTATGAGCGGTTTCTGGTGGAGGAGCTTTTAACCATTGATTTTGCGGAGGCTCTGGCAGACATTATGTTTCTTAGGCAGCTTACCTGCGAGGATCCCAGGATCCGCCAGGTGCAGGTGCTTTATGAGCCGCTGCAGCGGAGGATTACGGTGCCCTTAAGCGGCGGCAAGGCCCTTGTGCCTGTTTATACGCCGGGGGCGGTGATTCTTCTGGTGGACGAGCAGGGGAACTGCTATACCTCCAGCGTGCCCTACAGTATGCAGAGGCTTCTTAAGGAGCAGAAGTATGTGGAGCGGTGCCGGGAGCTTCTTCGGTATCATCAGGGGCTTTATCTCCATCTTTGTGACGGGGCTTCCCGTTACCATGTGATTACCCGGGAAAATGTGGAGAATTATAAGCGCATTTTGAAAATCAGCGGTCTGACGGCCCGGTATAAGCAGGAGGTGCGCCAGGAGATTCTCCAGTATTACTATGCGAACCATGAGCTGGAGGAGCTGGACCGGGAGTTTTTTATCACGGAAACGACCTATATGATGCCTAAGGACCGGGCAAGGTTTACGGAGATCCTGATTCTGCGAGGGCTTTATGAGGAGGCCTGGAATATGGTGAAAAAGCACGGGTATTCCATGGTGAGGGTGAAGCTTCTCATCAAGCTTGCGGCCTGGGAGATTCGGGAAATGGAGTATGAGGAAAATGAATTCCTTTTAAAGCTTTGTCTCTTTGTATTTCAGAACTACAAGTACAATGAGAGCATTCTGGAATATCTGGCCGGATATTACTATGGCTCCCGCCAGGTGATGGAGGCCATCTGGAAGGCCGGACAGGAATTTGAGCTGAATGTGTTCGACTTAGAGGAGCGTCTTTTAAGCCAGATGCTTTTTACGGGAGAGTTTTCCGATAAGGCTTTTCAGATTTTTCAGGACTACCATTCTCTGGGAGGGAAGGGCATTGTCAGCAGGGCTTATATGACCTGGCTGGCTTACCAGGATTTTGTGCTGGGCGAGAAGGTGCCGGAGAAAACGTATATTTACATCGAACAGGGCATTGCGTGGGAGGAGAATCTGGCGGACGTCTGCGGCCTGGCTTATCTGAAATATCTCTCTGCCCAGCCTCAGCTTTCGGAGCACCAGAGAATCCGGGCGGAGCAGATGACTATGGGGTACATACAGCGGCGGCTGCGCTTCGGATTTATGAAGGAGCTGCTTGCGCAGCTTGGGAAACCGCAGCTTTTGGAGGACAAAACCTTTGTGGAATACCGGACGAACCCAACCCATAAGGTAGTGATTCACTATGTGGTTGAGACGCCCAGGGAGAAGCAGTGCAGTTATGTGGCCGAGCGGCTTTATCCTACGGAGACCGGGGTGTTTGTGAAGGAGTTTACCTTGTTTTTCGGGGAGCGTCTGACCTGGTTTGTGACGGAGACCCTGGAGGATGGGACGGAAAGCTCCACGCCGGATCACAGCGTGACGGAGGGGCAGGAGGAAGAGCTGGTGACAGGAACCAAGTATGCGCTGCTCTACGAGATGGCGCGCGCCCTGGAGGAACGGGATCTGCGTCTGCTGGAGCAGCAGATGAAGGCATACGGGCGCAGACAGTTTTTGGTGGAGCAGTTCTTTTCTTTAAAATAAAAAGCGAGGCATTGCAGTGAGTGGATGCGGAACTGGAATAGGAGAGCGAAGATGGGTCAGTTTGCGGCAGGCTTTGACCTGGGAAGGGAATATTCACAAATTTGCTGCTGGAACGCAGATTCCGGAGCGCCGGTATCCATATCGGTGGTTCCGGGAGCGGAAAAATACCGGATTCCGACAGAAAGCCTGGAGCTTTTTCTGAAAAAGGCTCTCCGGCTTCTAAAGCCTTACGGCCGAATCCACGAGGCTGTTTCCGTTGTGTTTTCCGTGGAAACCCTGGAGGAGGGGCTGGTGGAGCAGATTAAGCAGGCAGCCATGCGCACCATGGGCGTTCCGGAGAGCCGGATCTACGTACAGACCAGGCAGGAAAGCTTCTGCGCCTATGTACTGAACCAGCCAAAGGAGATCTGGAGACACCAGGCAGTGCTTTTTGATTATGAGGGTGAGGAGCTTCGGGGGATGGTACTGAATGTAAATCCCCGGACTACGCCCTTTCTGGCAAGAGTTGAATGCGAAGAGAGCTGGAGCCGTCCTCTTTCAGGCTTGCAGCAGGAGGATAAGAATGGGGCATTCCAGGAACTGATACGAGAGATTTTTTCGGGGCGTCCCATTTCCACGGTTTATCTGGTGGGGGAAGGCTTTGAGGAAGACTGGTATGAGGCTTCCTTAAAGCTTCTCTGCAGCGGGAGAAGGGTGTTTGCAGGCAATAACCTTTATGCAAAGGGAGCCTGTTACCGGGCTATGCGCGGAGCCGGCCGGAAGGAGTCTGCGGCTTATGTGTTCTTCGGGGCGGACAAGATTTCCTACAATGTATGTCTTTGGACGCCGGGAACGGGGAAGAACAGCATGTATACCTTGCTGAATGCCGGGGAGAGCTGGTATGAGGCGAAGGCGGGCTGTGAGGTGCTTCTCTATGACGAGCCGGTGGTGGAATTCTATTTTCAGCCTATGCAGGGAGCGGAGGGGCTGAAGGAGAGCCTGCTGTTGGAGGGGCTGCCGGACCGGCCTTCCAGAGCATCCAGGCTTCGGATCGAGGCGGAGTTTGTCCGTGTAGACCGTCTGCGCCTGACTGTTCGGGATATGGGGTTTGGAGAATTGTTTCCCTCCACGGATTTGTGCTGGGTGGAGGAAGTGGAGCTGGCTTGAGGAGCGCAGCGGTACAGAAATAGGGGTGTAATATGGGAGCAGTATTGATATGTGAACAGGAGCAGGCGAAAACGCCGTATTATATTGAGAGCATGGGAATCCGGCTTTACTCCATGGAGGAGCTGGCTTATTTCCTGTATCAGAATATCTATCTGGTGGACAAGCGGATGCTGGGCGTGCGTCTGTGGGACTGGATACGCACGGAAATTGGAAATGGTGAGCTGGCGGAGCGTCTGAAAAAGGGCTTCGAAGCCGGAAGCAGTCTCCAGAACATGGTACTGACGATTCTCAGGAGCATCCATTACTACACACCGGAGGAGCTGGAACAGCTGTCCGCCAAAATGAAGATTCTCAACACCTACCAGGAGCAGGAGCGGTTAAAGCTCCGGGCGGACGAGTATTTCATCAACGGCAATTATCAGGCGGCAGTCTATGAATACGAGAAGATTTTAAATATTCGCCAGAGCGAGCGCCTTGGGGTGGATTTTTATGCCCATGTGTGGAATAATCTGGGCGTCTGTTTAACCCGGCTCTTTCTCTTTGGCCGGGCGGCCAAGGCATTCCGTACTTCCTATCAGTACCGGAAGGATCCGGATGTATTAAAGGAATATGTGTGCGCCATGCGTCTGGGGCTTCCGGAGGAAGATTTTGAGGAGGCCATGGAGCTTCAGAACATTCGAGGGGAGCAGCTAGAGTTTTTCACGGAAGAGTATGACCGCTTGGTGGAAGAATCCGGGGAGCATCTTAAGGTTCCGGAGGATCTGGCGGAGCGGCTTTATGAGCTGGAGAGGGAGTATTATAGAAATACGCGGTACGCATAAAAAGCGGCGAGAATCGGAAATTAAGCTGTTTTATTTAGATGAGAACGACATAAAAGGGAGCCGCAGAGCGACTCCCTCCAGACTGTAGACAAAGTGGTGCTGGTAATTATTCCCAGCACCACTTTTCTATAAATACCGGTTGATTCGCAAAGGTTCTATTTCCATCCGTGCCTTTCCTCTATATAGTGTATATCGGAAACCATGCTGCTCTTTGGCTGTCCCAAAGATCCGTTCTATCGTTTCTTTTCGCAGCTGATAGATCTCTTTGTTTCCTATCGTATAACGGATATCTTCTGCCTTTTCCATATATTCTTCCCATACATGCCGGGTAACCATCTTTACATGATCTTTGCTTTCTGTACATTGATGTAAGTGGGGGCAGCTGCTGCAGAGTAATCCACAGCTTTTATATTCCCTATAACCATCTCTGTTTGTCGTACTGTACGTCAGGATTTCATTTCCCGGGCAAATATAACAATCATAATACTCATCATATGCATACTCATACTTCTTAAAGAACCCGTCCTTGGTCATAGGACGTTTATATGGAAAAAGCGGCTGGATTCCATCTTCTAACAGGCGGTGTGCAATGGCAGGCGTTTTATAACCGGCATCCGCAACAATCATATCCGGTTTAAATCTTTTCATCTTCTCATACAATAACGGAAATGTGCGGCTGTCATGTTCATTCCCCGGATGAACCGTATATCCAAGGATCCATCCATGCTTATCACATGCGGCTTCTACTGCATAAGCAAAAACGTGTTTATGCTCTCCTTTCCGAAACCATCCGCTTTCTGGGTCGCTGGTGCTGCATTTTTGTGTTTTTGCACCTTCCGGTATTTCTTTTTCCAAATCTTCCTGGCTGCTTCCGCCTCCTCCGGCCATCGGCGGCTGATGGTTACTTTTATCTTTCAATGGCTTTTTGCCATGCAGTTCCCGGTCTTTTGCGATTTCCTTCTGTAGTTCTTCTTCATACCATAATGCCTGTTTGCGGGCAACTCTTTTCCGCATCTTTTTACTGTTGGCACAAGCTTTGACATGTGTGGAATCCATAAAAATCTGCTCCGTATCCACCAGTTTATATTTCATACAGTCTTCCAGAATTTTTGAAAAAATCTGTTCAAAAAGGTCGGTGTCTTTAAAGCGGCGGGTATAATTTTTACCAAAAGTTGAAAAATGAGGGACTGGGTCCAGCATATCCAGTCCAAGGAACCATCGGTAAGCAACATTCACTTCGATTTCCCTGATTGTCTGACGCATGCTTTTGATCCCATAAAGATACTGAATAAAAGGAATTTTAATTAACATGACGGGATCCATACTTGGACGCCCGTTATCCGGGCAGTATTTTTCTTCCACAAGTTCATAGATGAAGTTCCAGTCAATCGCCTTATCTATCAATCGCAGCATATGGTTTTGAGGAACCATATCGAACATCTGCGTGGATACAGGAACGCAACAAGCAGAAACCACCGCAAAAACAGCGTGAGAAATCCATTGACAGAGATAGCCGGTAAAAAAACACCGTTAGCAGCCTGCTGACGGTGTCTACATATAGAAAAAATCAATGCTATTAAGTTACTTTTGTTCAATATCTATTTCCTTTATTAGTTCATGCAATTCTGGACTGTCTTTTAAGAACTCGGTTTCTTCATCTGTGTTAATTGACTGAATAATAGCTTTTTGAAGTTTTGGTCCAAATGATTTATCAACTTCTTTTGTTTGGATGTGGCGATATAATGGCGATTTGTTAATATCCCATTTTTTTGTGAGTGATTTTAGCATAGGCAATAGTATCTTCAAAGATTTAACCCTATTTTTTGTAGCGTTATAAAGTTGAAAATGTGCAACATAGGAATTGTATTCCCACAAATCAAATAACTGAGCAGCTTGCTTATCAACATCAGCGATATATTTTGCGGCCTCCATTCGTTCTTCTTTAAGTGCAATCTCCATTAAAGTCATTAACGCTGCGTGAATTTCATTTGTTGCAGATAATAGTTTTTCCTCTATCAGTTTCGCTGCCTTTTCTAAATCTCCTTGTGCAATATATATATTTGCCTGAGCCTGTTCTCTGTCCACAGGACTTTTCTTGGGGAGTGTATTGAGTATTTCCTGCGCTTGCTCATAATCTTGTTTTCCCATCAATTTAGAAATTAGACACGCTTGTGCTTGCTCTCTAATAGTCGCATCTTCACTTTGTGCTGCACGATAGTATAAAGATTCAATTTTTTCTCGATACATTTCGTTTGACTTGTTTTTGCTGCCATGAAGCATCAAGGCACCGTCTAACAGCATTGCTAAATTGCTCACCAGTAAATCGCAAGTAGGATATTCTTTTAACTTTTCAGTGGCAAGCAAATATCCTGCTTCAAAACCGTTTTTATCCATCGTTTCAGAAACTTCATTCATAAACAGTGCAACTTCTTTTTCTGACAAATCATCTTGAAAAGATAATAGCGTATTCAGGTCTGTATCGAGAAGTCGGGCAAGTGCTGGCAATAAAATTATATCGGGATATGAAGTTCCTTTTTCCCACTTATTTACAGCAGGTGCAGAAACCCCAAGGTAATTCGCAATCTGTTCTTGCGTAAAACCTTTCGCTAAACGTCGCTCACGAATTATTTCATTGATTTTCATAATGCTATCTCCTTTACGATTTAACTTTTTCGTACCTTTATTGTAGCATTAATTACTTACATTTTCTATTTATCACTTATTAACTTTCAAGAAGAAATATTAACCGGTAATTAAGTTCTTATCAAACAAGCGGTGTTCCTGTTCCTCAAACAGAAACACCGCTATGATTTTATTGATAAATAATTTCGCTATTTACAACTTCCATTGCACGGTTGTGAATGTTATTCATCAACTGCACCCACAGCATTTGATTTTCTGCTTTAAGCTGTTCTGTCACATTCTCTTTTGCAGCCATTTTCTTAACCAACCGACAAAGTATATTTTCGGCTTGTTCGTTGATGTCAGCAAGATAACTGTTCAATTTGCCACTTGTGAGCAGCGAAATATAAACCGCCCGTTTATGTTCCTGCAAGTAGTGTTTGTGTCGCTGTCCCCATAAGCCAATAGGCTTGTGTTCTTTTTCGGTTGGTAAAGTAAGGCAAGGAATATAATAATCTCCTTGCAGTTCATACCAAAGACCGTTGCTTTCATCATAAATATACTTGTCCATAAAAAATCCTCCGTTATAATATATTCGCACATATGTCACAGTTCTCCGACTGCCACACTTTGTTATATCTTGTTATGTGATTTTCTTGCCCTTAATTTTGCCCTTATAAGCAGTCAGGGAAAGAGTAAACAATTTTCAAAGTGGTTATGTATTGAGATAGGTTTCCAAAGCCACTCAGATACGCTTGAAAAAAAGCAGATGCTTTAGTATAATGGAACCATGGCAGAGACAGGAATCTGATAGGATGTGTGCCATTCATGAGAAAGGCGGTAGATGCCATTGAAAGCAGATACAATCATAAAGGATTATGTTAAAGATGCAGGCGTGTTTGCCGATATTTTTAATTACTATATTTACGGAGGGCGGCAGGTGATCCTGCCGGAGCAGCTTACAGAGCGTGACTCCACTAAGATCGCACTGCCATACGGTGCGGACGGCGCAGTGATTCCTGTCCAGAAATTCCGTGATGTGCAGAAGTTGTATGCAGCAATGACGGACGGAAAGATTGAATATGTCCTTTATGGAGCAGAGAACCAGGCCGAAATTCATTATGCCATGCCTGTGAAGAACAATCTCTATGATGCATTGGAATACGCAGGACAGGTGGAAGAGGCGGCAAAATCGCACAGGAAGGAAAGGAGACGGAAAAAAGAGGAGGGGGAAGCGTCTGTTGAAGAAAGTAGGAAAACACCAAGTGCAGGTGAATTCTTAAGCGGTTTCTGGGTGGAGGACAGACTGATACCTTCCATTACGGTGACTATATTTTTCGGTTCGGAAGAGTGGGATGGGCCGTTAAGCCTGTTTGATATGATGGATGTGTCAGACCCGGACGTGCTTGCCTGCATGGACAATTACCATGTGCGGCTGATTGCCCCGGCGCAGATGGCGGATGAGGAGATCATGAAATTCCAGTCCAGCCTGCGGGAGGTTATGTTGTTTATCAAGTATTCGAAAGACAAGGAGAACTTAAGCAGGGTATTGGCGGCCAATGAAAGGCGTTTCCGGGAAGTAGAGCGTAGGGCGGCAGATGTGATCGAAGCAATTACAAATTCAGGCATAAAATATGATGAAGAAGACGAGGTGGTTAATGTGTGCCAGGCGATTCAGGAAATGAGGAAAGAATCTGAACGGGATGGAGAACGAAGAGGTGAGTTAAAAAAGGCTCAGGAAGCAGCTAGAAATTTTTATAATCTTGGAGTTGATGTTGAAAAAATTGCTCAAGGTGTAGGGTACGCTGTAGAAACAATAAAGCAGTGGCTTGGGCTTTCGAGTGATAATTAGTGTTGGCTTAATGTAGAAATGGAATGATACAATAAGTGGTAGATACAAACTCATCTCTTTTCGTGTGGATTTTTGTTTAGTCGCTTAAATTATACCGCAAAGAGACTGAGTTTGTATTTTTATTTTTAAAAAATCAAAAAGTTGTAAACTGGTGTTAGTACTATAATATTTAAAAATATTTAAAGCGGAAGGGTAATATGATAATCATTCTATGGAAGAGCAAAACTATAATATGCCAAGGATTCGTTCTAATACCCTTACGGATACTCCATCAATACATGCCTCTTCAGGATGGGTTGACTTGAACTGTTAAAATATGGAAAAGAGCTATAGGAAGCAGCTCTTTTTCCATAGATTATTTTTTCCTGCGAGCTATTCCTCACTTAGATCCGGAGCCACAATGCAATGAATTCCTTTTGCATTAAATCTCCGGATTTCTTCTTTCGTAATATGCCAGTCCGTAATCACCTGGTAAAGCTTCTGAGGTACATTCACCTGGATCAGGGAATCATCCCAGAACTTGGAGTAATCCGCCAGCACAAAGCACTGCTTGGCAGAATTTAAGATGGTCTGCTTCAGATCGGCCTCCTGGATATTCGGCGTAGTGATTCCGTGCTCATAGGAAATATGCTCGATTCCGATAAATACCTTGTCAAAAATCATTTTCCGAATGGTATCGGTGGTAATATAGCCGCTGGTGGCCCGGGAATCATGGCGGATTTCACCGCCGGCAAAAATAATTCTCAGATCCGGAGTCCCGATAAGCTCCGTGGCATGATCAAAAGCATTGGTCGCAATCAGAATATTCTGCTTGGGTTTGTTCCGAAGCAGCTTCACCAGCTCGAAGGTCGTCGTTCCGCTGTCGATATAGATGGTGTTGCCTTCCTCTATATAATCGTAAGCAGTCTGTGCAATCGCAGCCTTTTCCCTCAGATATTTTGTTTCACGAGTCTGATAAGACATTTCTTTTGCCGTGCCGATTGGCTTGATAGCGCCTCCCCAGGTTCGCTGGAGGAGATATTCTTTTTCCAGGGACATCAGCATATTGCGGATAGAGACGCTGGATAAGCCAAGCTGTTCGCTCAGCTCCGATACGCGGACGCTGCCTTTCTGGTTGAGCTCCGCCAAAATAAAAGCTTTTTTTTCATCGTGCTTTAAACGATGCTGTTTTAAATTACCATTATTTTCATTCATAATCATTTTACTAGTGGGTGAAGAAGAAACAGAATATTCCATATTTTGTACAGTGACAGGGCGCTGAAGGTGTTTTAAAATAACTTCAACATCCCAAAAACGTTCTATAAAAGGTAAATCTATTATACCAAAATAAAAATATAAATCAAGCGAAATTAGGAAAAATTAGGAAAATAGAAAATTTTAATCGGATATACAATTAAAATCTTTTGAAAAATATATCGATTTATGAAAATAAAACAAAAAAACAAGCAAAATAGAAAGAAAATGTCCTGTGAATTGTGAAAATGAAACAAAAATAAAAAACTATATTGACAGCATATAAGAAAGTTGCTAAAATAAACTTACGAATTCGAAAGAAATAAGCAAAATATCTTTCGAAAAAGTTACGAATATGGCGCGCAAGTATTCAAAACAAAAAATAAAGTGTGGAGGTATGAGAAATGAAGAAGAGTTTAGCAATTCTTTTAGCAATGTGTTTATCCTTAGGAATGATCGGCTGCGGATCTTCAAGTGCACCAAAAGAAGAGCCCCCTGCTGCAGAGAACAATGATGTGGAAGCTGCAGAAGAGGTGGAAAACGAAAAGCCGGAGACGGAAAACAGCGGAGAGTTTACAGTAGGCTTCTGTCCTATGGATTTATCTAACAATTTCTGGGCAGCCATTGCCAATTCCTTTGAGGCAGCAGGAAAGGAAGCAGGAATCAAGACTGTAGTAGCAGACGGAAAATCCGATTCGGCAACACAGGTTTCCGCTTTGGAGAATTTCATTTCTCAGGGTGTGGATGTGATTGTAGTGGGTCCTGTTGATTCTTCTTCGCTGACAGGCGTTATTGCAGAGGCAAAAGAGGCTGGGATCCCCGTAATTACTCATACAACGGCATACGAGGATGCAACCTGTAATATGAATGTGGACGAGCTGGAAATGGGAACCGCTATCGGACAGATTTGTGGAAAATGGATGGCGGATACTTTCGGAGAGGATGCAGATTGTAAATTTGCTATTTTGACCCAGAGCGCTTTGGAGCAGACGATTGGCCGGGAAAACGGAATTAAGGCTGGTATTGCAGAATTCTGTCCCAATGCAGTTTGTGCAACCACGATTGATGCCCATACAACGGATCTCGGCATCACGGCAGGAGAGAATATTCTTGCAGCTCATCCTGATATTGTAGCGATTGTCGGCATTAATGACTCCGGAGCTCTCGGAGCATATGAGAGCTGTATTGCCCAGGAGGTAGGCGAAGACTTTTTCCTTGGCGGCGTTGACGGAACAGAGCAGGCACTGGAGCTGATTTCCCAAGGTACGATTTACAGAGGAACTGTATATTTGAATCCTGTCGGAACAGGACAGCAGTTTATTGAGTATGCACAGACCTTAAGAGACGGCGGAGAGATCCCAGAGTCCTTTATGGTTCCTGTCAATGCTATCAGTGCAGAAAATATTGATGAGTATAAAAATTAATTGCTTGCATAGATAAAGCTGCTTGAAGAAATGGCGGTTGTCGGGCCATAGAATTGTGTACTGGCAGCCGCTGTATTTATGGAAATTCCATAGAATTGGGAGTGAAAAAGCTTTGGAAAAAATGACCGGAGATATTAGTCTCAAAATGAATCAGATCTGTAAATCCTATCCGGGAGTTCAAGCGCTTAACCATGTAGACTTTGAACTCCGCAAGGGGGAGGTGCACGCACTTCTGGGAGAAAACGGCGCAGGCAAATCAACTTTGTGCAAAATTATTGCAGGGGCGCAGCCGATGGATTCCGGAGAATACTACCTTTTTGGTGAACGGATCGAGCAACTGTCGCCCCTGGAGGCAAAAGAGAAAGGAATCGCTATGGTTTATCAAGAATTTAACCTGGTTCCTTATCTGAAGATTTATGAGAATCTGTTTTTAGGAAAGGAAATGATGCATGGCTTAAATACAGATAAGAAAGCCATGATAAAGAAAACAAAGGAAGTTTTTGGACGATTTGGAATTGAGATTGATCCAGAAGTACGTGTCTGCGACTTATCTAATGCGTATAAGCAGTTGGTTGAAATTGTAAAAGCTATTTTGGAGGATGCCAAAATTTTATGTATGGACGAGCCGACGGCGCCGCTTACAACCCGGGAGGTAACCATTCTGTTTGAACTTATTGAGTCTTTGAAAAAGGAAGGTGTCTCCATTATTTATATTTCTCACAGATTGGAAGAACTTTTTAAGGTTTCCGATCGCATCACTGTGATGCGTGACGGGCAGTACATCAAGACGATTCCCACTAATGAGACAAATAAAGATGAACTGGTAAAACTAATGGTCGGCAGGGAATTAAGTGATGAATATCCGAGACGAAATATTGAAATCGGGGAAGAGGTTCTGAAAGTGGAGCATCTTTCTACAGAGAATACAGGCATTTCAGATATTTCTTTTTCCTTGAAAAAGGGTGAGATATTGGGCTTTGCCGGTTTAGTAGGCGCAGGTCGGACAGAAGTTATGAGAGCGCTTTTTGGAATTGATAAGAAGAGTGCCGGAGATATTTACCGAAACGGAAAACGGATTGAAATCAAGGAACCTATGGATGCGATTCGCAATGGAATCAGTTTGGTTCCGGAAGACCGAAAGGGGCAGGGAGTCTCCCTTACGCTTCCTATACGTGAAAATATTTCTCTTGTAAAGTTAAAGGCATTGGAACGTTTGCTTTCCATCGACAGGAAGAAGGAGAAAAGGCTGGCAGAAGAATATATAGAAGCTCTGTCTATTAAAACGCCCGGAATGGAGCAGCTTGTTAAAAATTTAAGCGGTGGAAATCAGCAGAAGGTTGCAATTGCAAAATGGCTGGCTATGGATTCGGATATTATTATTCTGGATGAACCTACACGGGGAATCGATGTGGGAGCAAAGTACGAGATCTATTTATTGATGAATGAGCTTGTAGAAAAAGGAAAGTCGTTGATTATGATTTCATCTGAGATGCCGGAACTCATCGGAATGTCGGATCGGATTATGGTAATGCATCAAGGCAGGCTGACAGGAAAATTGGAAGCAGAGGAGATTGCAGGAAATAAGGAGATTCAGCAGACAGTCTTGGAAATGGCTTCTAATTAAAGGATAGAAGAGGTGCAGAGCAAAATGAAAAAAAGATTTTCTTTAAGTAAAATTTTTGTGTATTTGGTACTGGTGGTCATAATACTCTTTTTTACGGTGACCACAGATACCTTTTTGACATCCAAAAACATTTTAAATATTTGCAGACAAATATCAATGATAGGTATATGTTCCGTGGGAATGACCATGGTTCTTCTTACAGGTGGGATTGATATTTCTGTTGGTTCCATTATCGCTTTGGTAGGAGTTGTAGCTGCAAAGCTTATTGGGGAAGCAGGAATGGCGATATTTCCTGCCATGGTGATTGGTGTTGTGGTAGGAGCGCTTTGCGGCTTGATTAATGGAATTATGGTGGCGAAGTTTGATGTCCCTGCTTTAATTACTACACTTGCTATGCAGACTATGGCCAGAGGAGCGGCGTACATTCTTACATCTGGTATACCTATTTATGGTTTGCCGGAGGAAATCAAGACCCTTGGGCAAGGATATTTCTTTAAGATCCCGATTCCTGTTATTATCATGGCACTGATTTTTCTATTTGGATGGTGGCTTCTGGAGCAGACACGGTTTGGAAGGTATACCTATGCCATTGGAGGAAATCAGGAGGTGGCCAGGCTTTCTGGTATCAACGTATTGAAAATGAAGATTTTTATCTATACTCTAAGCGGACTTTTTGCAGGATTATCGGGCGTAATTATGCTGTCGCGTATTAATTCCGGACAACCGGCCACCAGTTCGGGCTTTGAGATGGACGTGATTACAGGTGCGGTTCTCGGTGGAATCAGCGTAGCCGGCGGAGAAGGAAAACTGGTTAATGTAATTGCAGGCGTTTTGATTATGGGAATGCTGAGCAATGGTATGACCTTGATGAATCTGGACGAATACTGGCAATGGGTTGTGAAGGGAATTGTCCTTTTACTGGCCGTGACCTTTGACAATATGCAGAGAAAAAGAAATGCGAAGGTAAAACTGTAAATAAGGAGGAGACAATGGAGGGTACGTGTAAAGCGGCTGTATGGACCGGGAAAAAAGAGATCTGTGTGACGGATGTAAAGCTTCCGGAATGTAAGGAAGACGGAATGATTATCAAAGTGGATGCAGCAAGTATCTGCGGTACGGATCTGCACGTGTTTCGAGATAAGCCTTCTGTTCCTACAATTCTGGGCCATGAGGTTTGCGGAACGATTGTGGAAATGGGAAAACATGCAAATAAAAGCATCAAGTGCTATACAGGAACTTTAAAAGTGGGCGACAGAATCAATCTGTATCCCTGGATCACTTGTGGAACCTGTAGAAGCTGCCTGCGCTTTGGGGCTGGAGCCTGCGGAGTGTGTGAAAATTCTTTTGTCTATGGCCTGCCATATGAGTGTCTTGGAATGTCCGGAAAACCAGTGATGTCTTCCTCGGTGGAAGAAGCGCCTTACATTAAAGGAGGCTTTTCCGAATATATGTATATCCTTCCTGGAACTTATGTGTGGAAGGTGCCGGATACTATGCCGGCCAGTGTGGCTTCTCTGTTAGATCCTATGGCAGTTGCCGTGCGGGCTGTTGAGCTGGCACAGCGCTCCCCGGGAGTGCTTGAGGATGTCCTAAACTGCAACGGGACAGCTTTGGTGATAGGGGACGGGCAGATTGGCGCTTTGGTTTCAGCTGTTTTAAGAAAGCTTGGGATAAATAAGATTCTCATTGCAGGCGGACGGGAGGAAAGACTGAGCGTAGCACAGGCCGTTTCCAAGGCAGATGCCGTTATGAATTATCACAAGCAGAGCTTGGAAGAGAGAAGAGCAATCGTAGATGCTTATACAGACGGATTTGGTGCAGATGTAGTATTTCAATGTGTAGGAAATGCGCAGGCCTTCCGGGACGGAATCGACTTGATGCGTTCTGTTGGGACTTTGGTTGAGGTTGGAAACATTGCTTCAACTGCTCCGGTGAGTTTTGATCCTGCAAGGGATTTATGCTCTAAACACGCAACCTATATTGGAATGAGCGTGAATACACCGTCAGCTTTTGATAAGGCGTTTCATATGCTTTTGAACTATGAGGAATTGGGGCTTGAAAAGCTTCTGACACATCGATGTACATTAGATACTTTATCAGATACTATGCTGAATTCGGGCGCACCCAGTTATATTAAGGGGTGGGTAGACTTTAGCAAATAAAATTACAATTTTTTGGAGGACAATCATGTCAAAAAAAATAGTAGGAATCTATGACCTTGGAATCACAAAGGAGATGATGGAAAAGCTTTGTGAGATGGAGGAATTCGGATATTCTGTAGAATTAATCGAAAAAACAACCGGAGAGGATGAGCTGTCCTACCAGGCATCCATGCTTTCCGTAGAAGTAAACGGGCCAGAGAAAACACCCATCAATCCAGCCGTATTTGAGGCAGTGAAAGAAGCAGAGATCGTAGTGACCCACTTTGCGCCAGTAGGGAAAAAATTGATGGAAGCAGCGCCCGGCTTAAAGGTGATCGCCACCTGCAGAACAGGAATGGAAAATATCAATATGGAGGAGGCCGAAAGAAGAGGAATCCAGGTAATCAATGCGCCCGGAAGAGCGGCAACGGCAGTGGCTGATTTTACCGTAGGCGCCATGCTCTGCCAGATCCGGAACATAGCAAGAACCGACGAGGACATTAAGCATGGAGGGTGGGCCAAGAAATTCCCCAACTCCAAGGATTCCTATAATATGTGCGACTATCGTGTGGGACTTATCGGCTTCGGCGACATTGGAAAAAAGATAGCGGTTCGTTTAAAAAGCTTCGGCACAACTGTGCTCGCCTATGATCCCTTCTGCCCGGCAGAAAAGATTGAGGAATCAGGCTGTGTTCCTGCCGATCTTGACACGCTGTTGGAAACCTCAGATATCGTTTCCATTCATGCCAGACTGACCGAGCAGACCAAAAATATGTTCAACGCAGAAATGTTTGCCAAAATGAAGTCCACGGCAATTTTTGTAAATACGGCAAGAGCCGGCCTGGTAGATGAGGATGCTTTGATAAAGGCGCTGCAGGAAAAGAAAATCGGCGGAGCCGTGCTGGATGTGTTTAAAGAGGAGCCGCTGTCGGAGGGACATCCTTTACGTAAGATGGAAAATGTAACACTTGCCGCCCATCTGGCGGGCACCAGCCAGGGAACCTTCAGCGCATCTATTGAGATTATCCTTGAGGACTTAAAAAATTATGCCAAGGGACAGGCGATGGCCCATGTGATGCATGGATGACGGGAGGTTGGAAGCTTGAAGCAAAGAGAAGCATTTTTGGCTCTGGATTTTGGCACTTCAAACGTACATGTGACCTTGATTGATTCCGCAACGGCAGAAGCAATCGCAGGAACCAGCAAAAAGTACGGCTGGTATACGCCAAAACCAAATGAGATCGAATTGCATGCCGAAGAGATATGGGATGCCTCCGAACATGCGGTTGCCAGGCTGTTGAAATGCCTGCCGCAAGGAGTACATATCATCGGGCTTACCTTTTCTTTTTTCGGCGATAACATTACGGCTGTTGACCAAGAGGGAAATGCCCTCTATCCGATGCTTCCCGGCTTCTGCGGCCGATCCGGGGAAGAGGTCCGGCAGATGGAGAGGGAGATTGGAGCCGGGGAGTACGCTAAGATCACAGGAAACACCTTATCCACCCTAAGCTCTGTGTCAAAGATTCTCTGGTTAAAGAAGAACAGGCCGGAAGTTTTTGAAAGGGCGGCAGGATTTTACTCCAACCAGCAGTATATTTTGCACCGGCTTGGATTTCCAGGCGTACAGGATGTGACAATGGCTGCCAGAAAACTGGCTTTTGACGTAAAGGGCTGCCGCTGGTCGGATCCCCTGCTGGAGCTGATGGGAATTCCGGCAGAAAAGCTGGGGACCAATATCCTGGAGTCTGCTGCAACGGTTGGAAGCATTCGTTCCTATGGAAGGGTAAAGCTGCCGTACGAAATCCCCGTTACCATCGGCTGCCACGACGTATCGGCCACCCTTCTCTCCACAGGGGTTCAGCTGGAGCACTCAGATACTATGGGCGTTTTGATGGGAACCTATGAGCAGATCGGGTATTTTTCCGATACCTTTGTAGAAGGCTGCAATGACTTTGAAGATTCTTTGATTTTTTCCTGCTGTTATAACGCTCCTTTTAAAGGAAAGTATACAGTCATGGATGCATTTCCCACGGCGGGAGCCCTGCTGGAATGGTACTGCAAAAAGATCCTAAAGGATGAGAAGGCGGATATCGGGAAGCTGATTGAAGCAGCAAAGCTTGATGGGGAGAATCCTCTGCTGTTTTTACCCTATGTAGAGAATTTCCACGGGGCCGTTCTGGGCATGGGGCTTGGCACAACCACAGAAGAGATTTTCGAAAGCCTTCTGGAGAGCCTGGCATTTCAATTTGTTGCGTGTATTGATTATATCCGCTCCACCCGGGAGGAGCCCTTCACCAGGATTCATTTCGGCGGAGGCGGTTCCCGTTCGGAGAAGCTTCTTAAGCTCCGGGCCGATCTGATTGGAGCGCCGGTAGGACGGATGGAGAATCTTGAGCTGCCTTCCATAGGGGCCTGTATGCTGGCCGGGATTGGAAACGGTATTTTTCAGGATGCAGAAGATGCGGCTGCAAAAATGGTAAAGGGTGTGGAGTATTTTTATCCCCAGGAAGCAAACAGGAAAAAATACGAGGACAAATACAGAAGGTATAAAGATATTTCTGCCGTTTATCTGCATGGGTAGCGGCTTTTTGACCAGAGACTTTCGATAGAAGGAGAAAACGATGGCGATTATAACAAGAAGAGAAGAAGTGGTGAAAATATATGAAAGTGCAGCAGAAAAGGGCTGGGTCATTCCCTGTCTCTGCACGGAAAATCTGACAACCACCGAGGCAATTATTTCGGCTGCCAGTGAATTCGCAAGGGACAACCATCTGGAACGGGTTCCCGTAACACTGGCGATCACGGTTCAGTATGAGCACCGTTCCCAGTCCAGGAATTATACACACAGCCGGAACTGGGACACAGGGCTTAAGCTCTTCCAGGCAGACGCAGAGGTTCTGATGCGTGAGGGAGGAGATTATGAAAATGTGGATCTTCTGCTGCACCTGGATCATGTGCAGCATGATCTGGACGCAGATCTCTGTGACAGCGATCTGAGCAGTTTTTCTACCATTATGTACGATGCTTCCAATCTGCCGCTGGAGGAAAATATTGCTAAGACAAGGGCATTTGTAGAGAAAAAGGGGAAGGACATTGTGATTGAAGGCGCCTGTGACGAGATTGTAGACGCAGGCGGCGAAGCTCACAACGATATTACAACTGCGGACAAGTGTGCCGATTATATGAAACGCACCGGAGTCGATATGGTGGTAGCCAATCTTGGGACAGAGCACCGGGCTTCGGGAAAGGATCTTCAGTATCACGGGGAGGCGGCCCGGGCCATCAAAGAACTGATTGGGTCGAAAATCGTACTTCACGGAACCTCTTCCGTATCCAATGAGCAGGTAAAAAAGCTCTTTGCGGACGGCGTCTGCAAGGTAAACATCTGGACGGCTCTGGAAAGAGATGCTTCTCCTAAGCTGATGGAATTCCTGGTGCACAATGCCTCAAAGGCGGCCGGGCCGGGGACAGTGGAGCATCTTCAAAAGGAAGGCTATCTGACCGATCGTTGCGTGACCGGAGAAAAGGAAGCGCTGAGCGCCTTTACCACAGCAGCCAGACAGGATGTGGTTTTTGAGGCTATGAAGCAGATTGTGCGTGAGTATCTGGATATGTGGTATGTCCTGCGGTAAGATTTCGTGAATGAGGCTTGGGGCCTGTATAAGACAGGCCGGCAATATAGAGAATGAAAGGAACGGAAGAATATGAAGGCAGTCATGTACGGCGGAGGAAATATCGGCCGGGGTTTTATCGGCATGCTATTTTCGGAATCCGGCTATGAAGTTACGTTTGTGGACGTGGCAGAGACCGTGGTGGAGCAGCTGCAGAAAAAAGGGGAATATCCTCTGCGTTATGTGTCCGGCCGGGGACATGAGGATTTGAGAGTGAGGCCGGTTACGGCGGTAAACGGAAAATATATGGAGCAGACGGCAAAGGCCATTGCAGAGTGCGATATTATGGCGACGGCTGTGGGGGCCCGTATCTTAAAGCTGATTGTTCCCAATCTGATAGCAGGACTGCGCAGGCGGTGGGCAGAGGGCAGAGGGGCTTTGAACATTATTATCTGTGAGAATCTTATGGATGCAGACCGGATTCTGGAGGGGATGCTGAAGGAACAGCTTACGGAGGAAGAGTGCCGGATATTTGATGAGCAGGTGGGCCTGGTGGAGGCTTCTATCGGGCGCATGGTGCCGGTTCAGACAAAGGAAATGCAGGACGGGGATCCGCTGCGTGTCTGTGTGGAGCGGTACGGCTTCCTGCCGGTAGACAAATCCGCCTTCAAAGGTGAGATTCCGCAAATCAAAAATATGATTCCTTTTGAGCCTTTTGATTTTTTCATCAAGCGGAAGCTGTATGTCCACAATATGGGACATGCCGTCTGTGCTTATCTGGGGGATCTTCTGGAGCTTGATTACATTTACCAGGCGATTGATAAGGATGAGATTTACATTATTGTCCGCAATGCCATGGAGGAAAGCGCAGCGGCTCTGTCCGCAAAGTATGAAGTTCCTCTTGGGGATATTATGAAGCATATTTCCGATCTTTTGTACCGGTTTACCAATGGAGCCTTAAAGGATACCTGCAAGAGAGTAGGCGGTGATCCGGGGCGGAAGCTGTCGCCGGAGGACAGGCTTATAGGCTCTGCCCGTCTGGCCCTCTCCCAGGAGATTGTCCCGGCTTACATAGCCGTAGGAGCGGCGGCAGGCGTGTGGCAGTACATAAAAGAAACGGAAGGGATGGAGCAGACCCAGAAGCAGGCGGAGAATGTTCTGGCCGAGGTTTCCGGCCTGGAAAGAGGCGGAGAGCTTATAGAGCTGATTCTGGGGATGTATCAGCTGATTTTAAAAGGAAGAAGCATTGGAGAGCTTCGCAGAGCTGCGGATAGGGTGAAGGCGGAGAGTATGAGGGATGTAGTGTAGTGTAAGGCTTGAAAAATGGGGCTGTCGCAAAATAAGACAGCCCCTATTGCATATTTTGGGAATAGTTCATAGCCTTTTGGCTAAGCTCACGGACAGTGAGCCCTTCATCTAAGGATTGCTCACGCCATTTTGTATAATCGAAAGGTTCTTTTGTTATTAATACAATAAAACGCTCCGCATCAACATAACCCAATTTAGAAATTAATGCATTGATTCCTTCCTGCTTAATAATGGTATCTGTTTTCATATTCATTCCTCCATTTCATTTACAAAAACAATGGGGCTGACAATTTTGATTTCCGGGATTGGAGTATTTAAGAGTTTTTTATCCGTGGTTAAGTAATATTCGCAGTGGGCAGCCACAGCACAAGATATGTGGAGGGCATCATATGTTTTTATCCCTTTTAAAGCAAGGGATTCTGCAAATGTAAGAATTGCTTCTGTTTCTTCTGAAATATATGTGGAAGCGATTGTTCTCCAGGGAGCAATTGCCATCCGTTTTTCCTCATATGGATTTTTCCCGTTTTCATAATCTAAAATGTAAGACCATGTCAAATCGTAGATGCCTTCTCTTATTTTTCCCTGAATATGTAATTTTGCTTGTGCTTCAAGATGAATTTTGATTTGGCTTTGGTCATCAAAAGGCCTGTTGTAGCAGCAGTTATCCAGATAGATGTTCAAGTATATTTCACCACCTTTAATTTTATAGATAAGTATAGCATAAAACAATGAGTTTGAGAATGAAATAATAAAGACTTTTTCAGACACTTCCAGTCCTCCGTTACTGTTCACTCCGTGCCCAGTAACAGTCCTCCTTCAGCTATATTCCGTCAATAGCATGTAAAAGAGGCAAACGGCGGAAAGAACAGGCTTACATATCTTTATGGCTTTGCATTTGAAGGGAAAAAACGGTTACTGTTCACTCCCTACATTTGACGATTGTGAAAAGTGACGAAATTTAAATTTTTTATATGTGGATAAATAAAGCGGACAGAAAAATGATGTTTATAGTTTTTCTGTCCGCTTTATTTATCAGAAAGTTATCCACATTTCTGTCTTCCGTTTCGTCCCAGGCATGCTTCCTTGCCCTCTTTTTATGGATAATATTTACTCGCTTTTTTTAAATTATCCACCGTCAAATTGACCATGCCCTCAAATACGGAAATTCGCATTTTGAGGGCATCTATAGTATAATTACCTTATGAAAACGGAGGATTGAGAGAATGAAAAACATGGAAGATGAAATCGTCCTGCTTAACAAGGCCGTTGCCTGTCTCGAAGAGGAAGTCCAGGCAAAAAATGAAATCATCAGGCAGCAGGAACGCATCATTAAGGCCCAACAGGAACACAACGGTGAATTATCGGCGCTGATGAACAGAATTCTTGACTCCTTAAAGAAGGGCTGACCACATGAACGCTTCCTTTGAATACACCACCACTCTTGAATACAGGCTGAAAGCGGCCAACGCACAGATATGCGCTTTCAAATCCGGTGAAATATATGTCCGCATGCAGGAGGAATACCTGAAAGAATTACGTTCTTTGGAACGGGAAATCCGGAAATTGAAGGACGAGCTTTCACGTGCCCGCAGTGAAACCGTTTCCGTCCGCAATCAATGGTTTGAGATATTTGAAGAACTTCAAAAGGAATGCGAGCGAAAGCTGTCGGCCTTGCGAAAAGAATTGGAACGAATGGAAAGGCGTGCCATAAAGGCAGAAAGACAGAGAGACGCCGCACTGGACAAGGCAACCCGGCAGCGCCATAAGATCTATGGGCTGGAAACGGCGCTGGAAGAGGAAAAGGGCAGGAACTTGAAGCTGAGGGCCCAAATCAACCGGGATTATGAAAATTCCTCCATCCCTTCTTCCAAAACGCTCCGCCGCAAGAAGATCTCCAACGGCCGGGAAAAAAGCGGCCGTAAGCCGGGCGCCCAGCCGGGACATCCGGGACACGGCAGGAAAAAGCAGATCCCTGCCACGGATCCGGTTCCGCTGCCGCCGCCCCGGGAAGTGCTGGAAGATCCGGATTTCAAAAAGACTTCAAAAACGATCGTGAAACAGCTGGTCAACATACGTACGATACTGGAGGTCACGGAATACCGCGCAGATGTGTATTATAATTCCAAAACCGGCGAGCGGATCCATGCGGAGTTTCCTCCCGGCGTTGTGGACGAGGTGAATTATGGTGGAAGCGTCAAGGCCTTCCTGTTTCTGTTGAATAACGACTGCTGCACTTCCATCGACAAAAGCAGGAAATTCCTTTCCGATTTGACTGATGGCAGGCTCAGCATATCCAAGGGCATGGTTAATAAGCTTGGCAGGGAATTTGCCAAAAAAACGGAACAGGAACGAAAAGCGACGTTTGCCGATCTGCTGCTTAGCCCCGTCCTTCATACGGATTGTACCAACGCAAGGGAAAACGGAAAAAATGCTTATGTATTTGTGTGCGCTGCCCCGGATGGAAAAGCGATGTATTTTGCACGCAGGAAAAAAGGGCACGAAGGAGTAAAAGGCACCCCGGTCGAAGATTACCAGGGAATCCTGGTTCACGATCATGAGAAAACCTTTTATAACTATGGTGCACAACACCAGGAGTGTCTTGCGCATGTCCTCCGCTATCTGAAGGACAGCATAGATAATGAAGCTGACCGGACCTGGAACAAGGAAATGCGTGCTCTGGTACAGGAAATGATCCACTACCGGAACGGCCTGCCGGAAGAGGCGCCTCCTGACACCGAAAAGGTCAGGGAGTATGAAGAACGCTGCCGGGCAATACTGCAAAAAGCGAAAGAGGAATACGAATACATTCCAGCAAGTGAGTATTATAAGGACGGATACAACCTGTATCTGCGGATGGAAGAATACATGTCCAACCATCTTCTGTTCCTGCATGATCACAGAGTTCCGGCTACAAACAATGAAGCGGAGCGTCTGCTTAGAGGATATAAGCGCAAGCAACAGCAGGCTGTGTCATTCAGGGGATTCGAGTCCATCGAGTATCTCTGTGAATGCATGAGCATGCTTATTCAGATACGCCAAAACGAAGAATCAAATTTATATAACAGAGTATCCGGGATATTTGGATAAAGAAAACCGATGGTTTCGACTAAGATTAGTCTACACCATCGGTTTGTTTATCACAAGCTGACCTCTGAACCAATGTCATTAAGTTAAGCTGATTGAAAAAATCTTATCCTATGGTCTAACTCAAATTTATCAATAAATTTCTCAAAAAGTGGTTGACACAGAGCCTAAAATGTGCGGCCGCTCTCGCTGCTGATTATATTTTAAGAGGCGGCGAGAGCGGCCCTTGAAATTGAAGACAAAACTATTATTTCAATTTCAAGGAGGTACTTATATGTCATTTCCTCAAAAGGTCAAGTCCACTCTTTGGGCGATCGTGGACAACATGGCCTGCAACACTGCCTGCTTCGTTAAAAAACCAAAAAAGGACTTTACCCGTAACCGTAAGCTGGGCTTTGCTCAACTCATCCGTTTCTTTCTCTCTATGGAAAGCGGCTGCATCAACCACGAACTATTGAAATATTTTTATTTCCTTCCCGATGAAATCCCCTCTGCTTCCTCCTTCATCCAACAGCGGGCCAAGCTCCTTCCCGAAGCTTTCCGACATGTCCTCACGCAGTTTAACCTTCGTTTCCCGGCAAAAGGGCTTTGGGGCAAGTATTCCCTCATTGCCGTAGACGGCTGTGAATTTAACATTGCCCGGAACCCTGGGGACCCTTCCACCTTCCATCCTACAAGCGGAAGGTCTAAAAGAGGCTTCAACTCTCTCCATACCATTTCTCTGTATGACCTGCTTTCCAAGAGGTTTTTGGATATGGTTCTCCAGCCGGGAAAACTCAAAAATGAATTTCACGCTATCTGCCAGCTCATTGACCGCTATATTTATGGCGGTTTCCCAATCTTCGTGGCTGACAGGGGGTTTTCCAGCTATAACGTCTTTGCACATGCCATTGAAAAAGGCTGTTTCTTTGCCATCCGCACCAAAGACATCAACATAAAACGTCTCCTTGCAGCCGACAGCCTGACGGACCGGATGGATGGCTGGACAGAAGTTATCCTTTCCCGGTCCAGGGCCAGAAAGAAAATGCAGCACCCGGAATCAGCCCCCCTGTACCGCTATATATGCAAAACTGTCCCCTTTGACTTTATCTCGGACAACTCTCCGGAATACCATATGCGGCTGCGTGTGGTTCGTTTTCAGATAGCGGAAGGGGTTTTTGAGAATATCCTTACCAATCTCCCCTCGGATGAATTTTCATTGGAAGAGATAAAGCGACTTTACTATCTCCGGTGGGGCCAGGAAACTTCTTTCCGTGATTTGAAGCATACAATCGGAACCGCAAACTTTCATTCCAAGTCTCCGGAATACATCGAGTTCGAGATTCTTAGCCGGATGACCCTGTATAATTTTTGCACGATTATAACCATGGAGGTTCCCATAGAAAAGAGAACGGAGAAATGGGAATATCAAGTCAATTTGTCTATGGCAATAAAAATATGCTTTGCATTCCTTTCAGACCATGTGGGTCCCGGAAGCGTAAATGACCTGATCAGCCGTTATATACTGCCGATCAGGCCAGAGAGAACCTATGCCCGCCAGCTAAGGTTCCAAGCACCAGCCAGTTTCGCTTATCGTTTCATATAAAGCGCAACTGCCGCTAACAGTATACCATTATTTGAGGCAGATATGCAATCTGTCTGTTTGCTATACCAAAAAACTTCCCATTATACTGCAGATCAGCTTATAGAACTTCTGACAGCTAACAGAATCCTCATATCATCACAATATATGGCTGATTTATGGCAGGGTTCCTCTGACAAGCCTTGTTTAACTTAATGACATTGCCTCTGAACAGTAACGAAAAACGTGCTGATTGGCTGAAAATTCTCCTGCCAAAGGTTGACAACAATACCTCCCCCTCCTATAATAGACAATAGAAACTACGGCTGAACGGCAAGCCTTCAGCTAAAACCGGGGGGTACATAAAAGATGAAAAGCATACGAAGAAAAATCACCATCTGTCTGATGCTGACGGTTCTTGCGGCACAGATTTTTGTAGGCGCAGTCAGTATCTCACTCAATTACACCAGCACCATCGCCACAGTGGATCAGATGATGTGCGAGAGTGCAGCCTTAGCGGCGGGGCGCGTAGAGCAGGAACTCTTGGCCTATGAAAATGTGGCCGCAGACACAGGCTGCATTTCACAGCTTTCCAGTCCGAGTGTAAGTGTGGAAGATAAGCGTTCCATCATTGACGAACGCGTAGATATGCACAATTTCCAGCGGGGCAACATCATAGGCGCAGACGGAATCAGCATCTTTGACGGAAAGGATTATTCCGACCGGGAGTACGTACAGCAGGCCATGGAAGGGAATGTATACGTGTCGGAGCCTCTTATCAGCAAGGTTACCGGCGAGCTGTCCATTATGGTTGCGGCGCCTCTCTACAGTGAGGGGATTCATGGGGGAACAGTCAGCGGCGTTGTTTATTTTGTGCCTCATGAGACCTTTTTGAATGATATCACTTCTTCCATCCAGGTGAGTGAACACAGCAGGGCTTACATGATCAACAAATCCGGCGACACCATTGCGGATGTCACTTTAGAGACCATTATGGTTCAGAATGTGGGGAAGGAAGCGCAGAGTGATTCTTCCCTGAAGGAGCTTGCGGCCATTCACGAGGCCATGTGCCGGGGAGAGAACGGCTTTGGAAGCTATAAGAGCGCAGAGGGCAGCATGTTTGTAGCATATGCTCCGGTAGCAGGCACAGATGGCTGGAGCATTGCAGTTACAGCGCCCCAGTCTGATTACCTGGCTACTACCTATACAGGAATCGCCATTAACGTTGCTGCGATTATAGCGGCTATTCTGGTATCCGTCGTGGTAGCCTTGAAGCTTGCAGACAACATCAGCAAGCCTATGAAGGCCTGTGCAGAACGAATGAAGCAATTGGTGGAAGGAGATCTGGAGTCACCTGTTCCGATCGTCACCAACCGGGACGAGACCGGCATGCTTGCCAAGTCCACGGCAGAGCTGGTGGAGGGTCTTAGTACCATTATCAAAGACATTGGTTATCTCCTGAATGAGATGGCCAATCAGAATCTGGATATCCGTTCCCGGCACAGCGAAGCGTATGTTGGGAGCTTTCAGAATATTTTACTGTCCATGCGCAATCTGAAGCTGGAACTGAGCGATACCATGCTCCAGATTAACCGCTCTGCAGACCAGGTTTCCGAGGTCAGCGAGCAGGTATCCATGAGCGCCCAGAATCTCAGTCAGGGTTCTGTTGAGCAGGCAAGCTCCGTTGAGCAGCTTGCGGCCCGGATCAACGAGATCTCCAATCAGGCTAAGGATACGGCCAGCGGCGCCATTGATGCAAGAGGGCAGACGCACCAGGCCGGTAAGGAGATTTCCGTGTGCAACCAGCAGATGCAGGAGCTGATGGAGGCTATGGATAAGATCCAGAACAGTTCCAATGAGATCGGCAAGATTATTAAGGCCATTGAGGACATAGCATTCCAGACGAATATTCTGGCTTTGAATGCGGCCGTGGAGGCAGCCAGAGCCGGAACTGCAGGCAAGGGCTTTGCCGTTGTGGCAGATGAAGTGCGCAATCTGGCCAGCAAGTCGGCAGAGGCCTCCCAGAGCACGGCAGCGCTTATTGAGAATTCCACAGAGGCCGTTCGTACCGGAACAGAGATTGCAAAGCATACGGCGGAAACCCTGCTTGAGGTTGTGAGCAGCATGGAATCTGTGATCAGTTCCATTGACAAGATCGCATCCGTATCCAGCGAGCAGTCCGAGGCCGTTACTCAGGTAACCGAGGGAATTACTCAGATCTCCGGCGTAGTTCAGAGCAACAGCGCCACTGCGGAGGAAAGTGCGGCATCCAGCCAGGAGCTTTCGGCGGAAGCCGTCGGCCTAAAGCAGCTGGTAGAGCAGTTTACACTGGCAAAGGATTGACCGGTGCTAAATGATGAAAAGACGAATGCTGCCCATTTTGTGGGTTATGATACTGCTTGCACTTACCGCATGTTCCGGAACCGATTCAAAGACAGATGGAGCCGGCATTGAAACCGGAAAGCAGAACCTCCAAAACAGACAGGAAAAGCCAAAGCCGGATTCAAAAGAAGCATTCCAGGAAGCCATGCCGGAAAAAGAGCGGGAGCTTAAGGAGTGGGAGCACGCCTATCTGGAATACGTGGAGGCGCTGGAATACAATGATTCTTATACCTATAGCCTGATCTACGTGGATGAGGATGAGATTCCGGAGCTTGTGGCTGACAGCGGCTTTGAGGCTGGAGGCTGCCAGATCCTAACCTGGCATGAGGGAAAGACGGATGTTCTGCAGACCTCACGTTTGTATTTTACTTATCTTGAGAAGGGAAACCTGCTCTGCAATTCCGCTGGAAATATGGGCTTCTATTACGATAATGTCTACACCATTGAGGATGGCTTATGGTCCTTCGTCGGAGGCGGAACCTATGGAGACAGCGAGGATGGGCCGCAGTTTGATGAAAATGGCGACTTTGTCTATGAATACCATTGGCTGGAGGAGCCGGTGGAACAGTCCGAATATGAGGGGAAGCTTCATGCCGTTTATCAGGAAGAGCAGGCGGTAACACCAAAGATTTATTATATCAAGGATGAGATGGTGTCTCTTCTGGAAACAGGGAAGACAACCTCGGCAGGCCATCGCTATGAGCTGATTGTTCAGGACGTTACCTGGGAGGAGGCCGGCGGGGCATGCAGGGAACGGGGAGGCTATCTGGCGACACTCACTTCCCGGGAGGAATTTGAGCGCATCCAGTCACAGATTCTTTCGGAGGAAAAAAGCGCTGTTACCTTCTTTGTGGGCGCGGCCAATACCGGGGATTCATGGGGCTATGCCTGGCTGGAACCGGGAAAAGAGAGCGGATACTCGATGCTGGACTTGTATAACGCTTTGTTTGCGGATTATTGGCTGGAGGGGGAGCCCAGCTATAGCGGGCTGACAGAGGAGGGGCAGGAGACTAATGAAAACTGTGTGACGATTTTTTACCGCTCCTCTGACGGCAGATGCTATCTCAACGATGTGCCGGGGGATATACTGTCGGCGTTTCCGTCCTTTGCCGGGCGGGTAGGATATATCTGTGAGTATGATGAATAAGAAATTGCTTATTGGAACTGTTTTTATAACATGAATTTCTCAATGATCTCTGCAATTCCGGAATGATTGTTGTCCTGCTCTGTGAGATAGGCTCCGTAGGCATACATCTCCGGACGGGCATTTTTCATAACGCAGGGCAGTTTTACGGCTTTCAGCATGGAGATATCGTTTTCCGCATCTCCGGCTGCCAGGGTGTGCTCATAGGGAACGTTCAGATATTCGCTGATAAAACGAACGCCGCTTCCCTTGTTGATGCCTTCCGGAAGGAATTCCAGGTACTGGTCGCAGGAGAAGAACATATCCAGCCGGTTCTTTTTGGCCCAGGGCTCCATATGCTGGCGGAAGGCCTCCAGATGGCTCCGGTCATGGAGGTCGATGAAGAGCAGCTTGATGGGATCCGGGCCGCTGCCCAGGGCTTTTGTTACATCCTCAACCACTTCATAGGGCAGGATGGTGGAGACAGAGTAATATTTCATTTCCTCCGTTTCACGCTCGCACAGAGCCGCTGTGTCAGTATAGGTCTGGGCATGGAGCCGGAACTTATAGGCTTCGTCAAAGGCCTCCCGGATACAGTCTTTTTGTACCCCCTTATAAAAAATGGTTTCTTTTTTGTATGCATCGTAGATCAGTGCGCCGTTGGAGGTGATGGCGTAGCAGCCCGGGCCGGTAAGCCCCAGCTTTTCCAACTGTTTGGCAGTGCTGACCAAGGGCCGGCCGGTGCAGACTACAATGGCATGTCCAAGCTTTGTGGCTTTTTGAATTGCAGCCAGATTTTCCGGCGTAATGTCTTTGCTGTCTGTCAGCAGCGTTCCATCCAGATCTAAAAACAAAATCTTTTTTTCCATAATGCAGACTCCCTTTTTACGCATATTTTCTCTGAATGATTATAACAGAAATTTTACAGGAAGTATAGTTTTTCCCGATTTTTCTCATACTAGGAAAAAGTGGGGCGTAATATTGCGAGATATTACGGAACTGGAATAAGACTGGAATAAGGAGGTAGAGAGGGATGGGAATCCGGCTTTCCGAGCATTTGGATGAAAATGTGACGAATTTGAATGAAATACTGAATCTGGACAGCAATTTTGATATTATCCGCAAGGGAATTACCATAGCAGGAAGGGATGCCTGTATTTATTTTATTGACGGCTTTCTGGAGGAGGCGATTATGGAAAAGCTCCTGGAGTTTTTCTATAAGCTGAAGCCCGAGGAAATGCCCATGACGGCAAAACAGATGATTGATCATGTGGTGCCCTATGTGGAGGTTACAGCCATTGAGGAGGAGGAGCTGCTGACGCAGAGCCTGCTATCAGGGATTACCTGTCTGCTGATTGACGGTTATGATACCTGCATCGGACTGGACTGCCGTTCCTATCCCATGCGCGGGGTGGACGAGCCTTCCAAGGATAAGGCGCTTCGGGGCTCTAAGGACGGCTTTGTGGAGACGGTGGTGTTCAATACGGCTTTGATCCGAAGGAGAATCCGAAGTCCCAAGCTGTCTATGGAGATTCTTACGGCAGGTAAAAGCTCCCGGACGGATATTGTGCTCTGTTATATGCAGGACCGGGTGGATCGGAAGCTTCTGAGGGAGATCCGGGGGCGGATCAATGCCATAAAGGTGGATGCCCTGACGATGAACCAGGAGAGCCTGGCAGAGTGCATTTATGATCGGAAATGGTTTAACCCGTTTCCAAAGTTTAAGTTTACGGAACGGCCGGATGCGGCTTCGGCGGCGATTCTGGAGGGGAATATTGTTGTGCTGGTGGATAATTCTCCTCAGGCGATGATTGTGCCCACGTCGATCTTTGATATTGTGGAAGAGGCAGACGATTATTATTTTCCGCCGGTGACGGGGTCTTATCTGCGGCTTACGCGGTTCTTGATTGCGCTTATTACGCTGCTGCTTACGCCGGTGTTTCTGCTGCTGTTTCAGAATCCACAGTGGATTCCGCCCTGGCTTTCGTTTATTCAGATTAAGGATGCCATTAATGTGCCTATTGTGTGGCAGTTTTTGATGCTTGAGCTTGCTATTGACGGTCTGAGGCTTGCGGCGATCAATACGCCGAGCATGCTCAGTACTCCGCTGAGTGTGGTGGCTGGTATTGTGCTTGGGCAGTTTACGGTGGACTCTGGCTGGTTCAACGCGGAGATTATGATGTATATGGCTTTTGTGGCGATTGCGAATTATACGCAGTCTAGTTATGAGCTGAGTTATGCCCTTAAGTTTATGCGGTTAATTATGCTGGTGCTTACTTCGCTGTTTGACCTTTGGGGATTTTTGATTGGGCTGCTGATTACGGTTGTGGCTGTTGTGGGGAATAAGACGATTGCGGGGAAGAGTTATATTTATCCGCTGCTGCCTTTGAATTTGACGCAGCTTAAGAAGAGGTTTTTGAGGCTGAGGCTGAAGGAGTAGGGGGGGAGGACGGATAAGTTTCTTTATTTGCCGCGGCAAGTATCTTGAAATGTTCCGAAAAAGCCTGTAGAATCGAGGGCACTGAAAGAGTCTGATTCTTTGTTAAAAGAATTAGGCTTTTTCTATGAGAAATGGTACAATGGAAACGAACGGAGGGGGATTGAACATGCTGAAAGAAACCATTCAGCAGGCTTTGGATAAAGGGTTAATCAAATCGGGGACGATCATTGTTGATTCTACCCATACCAATGCGTCTGTCCGCGCAAAACCGCAACACAGATCCTGTGGGATTTGAGTAAACAATTACGGAAGGAAATCTATAAAAACGCGTATGACTTATCGGAAAGCTTTCAGGAGAAGCCGTCCCTGGAAGCGGGCCTGGATGAGGAAATCGCTTATACGGAGGCTCTGCTTTCGGTCCTGAAGGAAGGGATTGCTGCCTGCGGGAATAAAAAGATACAGGACCTGGCGGAAAGGATACGGGGATTATTAGATACGGATAAGATTCGGGAAATCAGGTCAAAAGATGACGAAGACGCCCAGTTTGGGCACAAGACCCCCACGAGTACATTTTATGGGTACAAAAACCATCTGGCAATGACGGAGGAAAGGCTGATTGCAGGGATAAGCGTAACGTTAATAGCGAAAACAAATCCTGCGGTCGCGGCTGCTGCGGATAAGTGCCCGCTAAAAGGACAGTGTAAAGTAGGGAAGGGAAAAACCCACAGCTATAGTATTACTCAAGCAAGCGAAAAGAACCGGAGCAGGCTGGAATTTGAAGCAAGCGAAAAATTTCAGGAACGCCTGAAGATCCGGCACCGGATTGAAGAAAAGAATGGGGAATTAAAAGAAGCCCACGGATTAGGCAGAGCAGATTCAGTGGGATTGTTTGCTATGGAAGTGCAAATGTATTTTACGGCATTTGCGGCAAATATTAAGAGAATAACGAAGTTGATTGCACTGGCCGGATGATAAAACGGCCTATGTTTTTTAGTGAATCATAATCTCTGACATTGTATTATAGAAGAAAGAAAAACTCCCACTAAAAAAGGGGAGTTTTTCAGTGCCCTCGAAAACAAAGGGTTCCGGCACATTGGTTGTCGCTTGAATCCCTTGTCCAGTGTGACCCCTCAGAACGTTATCGAAGAAGCTCAGATACGCTTGAAAAAAAGTAGATGCTTTAGTATAATGGAATCATGGCAGAAACGGGAATCTGATGGGATGTCTGCCATTCATGAGAAAGGCGGTAGATGCCATTGAGAGCAGATACAATCACAAAGGATTATGTAAAAGATGCAGGCGTGTTTGCCGATATTTTTAATTACTATATTTACGGTGGGCGGCAGGTGATCCTGCCGGAGCAGCTCACGGAGCGTGATTCCACGAAGATAGCGCTGCCATACGGTGCGGACGGCGCAGTGGTTCCCGTCCAGAAATTCCGTGATGTGCAGAAGCTGTATGCGGCAATGACGGATGGGAAGATGGAATATGTCCTTTACGGCGCGGAGAACCAGGCTGAAATCCATTATGCTATGCCTGTGAAGAACAATCTCTATGATGCGCTGGAATACGCAGGGCAGGTAGAAGAGGCGGCAAAGTCGCACCGGAAAGAAATGAAGCGGAAAAAAGAGGAGGGGGAGGAGTCTGCTGAAGAAGGCGGGAAAACACCAAGTGCAGGTGAATTCTTAAGTGGCTTCTGGGTGGAGGACAGACTGATACCTTCCATCACGGTGACTATATTTTTCGGCTCGGAAGAGTGGGATGGGCCGTTAAGCCTGTTTGAGATGATGGATGTGTCAGATCCGGATGTGCTTGCCTGCATGGACAATTACCATGTGCGGTTGATCGCACCGGCGCAGATGACGGACGAGGAGATTATGAAATTCCAGTCCAGCCTGCGGGAAGTTATGCTATTCATCAAATATTCGAAGGACAAGGAAAATCTAAGCAGGGTGCTGGTGACCAATGAAAAGCGTTTCCGGGAGTTGGAGCGCAGAGCGGCTGATGTGATTGAAACAATTACAAATTCGGGAATAAAATATGATGAAAGTGAAGAGGTGGTCGATGTGTGTCAGGCAATACGAGAAATTCGGATGGAAGAGCGGAAAATTGGTGAGCAGGACGGCGAATTGAAAAAGGCCAGAGAAGCGGCAGAAAACTTGCATGAAATGGGACTTGATACGGATAAGATAGCTCAGGTGGTTGGCTATGCTGTGGAGACGGTAAAAGGATGGCTTGGGATTGAATCATAATGCGAGGGTGTGTGCTGATATCCCTGAACAATATTTAACAGCGGCATAGGCGGCAATCTTGAATTGATGCCATAGGATTTTGGGTACTAACAGGCAAAGGTGTTGAAGAATGGATTAAAATCGAGGGCACTGAAAAAGTCTGATTCTTTGTTAAAAGAATTAGGCTTTTTCTATGAGAAATGGTACAATGGAAACGAACGGAGGGGGATTGAACATGCTGAAAGATAATTCGCAGATGTGCCTATCACTAGCACCATATCAGGGGCTTTATGATGCTATTATTCCTCAAAAGCATCTCCTAAGGAGGATCAAAGAAAATATAGATTTCAGTTTTGTAAATCCCATGCTGCGCAAACAGTATTGTGAACATTTCGGACGTCCTGCAAAAGAACCTGAAATGATGTTCAAACTTATGTTTTTAAAAAACTTTATTCTACCCATACCAATGCGTCTGTCCGCGCAAAACCGCCAACACAGATCCTGTGGGATTTGAGTAAACAATTACGGAAGGAAATCTATAAAAACGCGTATGACTTATCGGAAAGCTTTCCGGAGAAGCCGTCCCTGGAAGCGGGCCTGGATGAGGAAATCGCTTATACGGAGGCTCTGCTTTCGGTCCTGAAGGAAGGGATTGCTGCCTGCGGGAATAAAAAGATACAGGACCTGGCGGAAAGGATACGGGGATTATTAGATACGGATAAGATCCGGGAAATCAGGTCAAAAGATGACGAAGACGCCCGGTTTGGGCACAAGACCCCCACGAGTACATTTTATGGGTACAAAAACCATCTGGCAATGACGGAGGAAAGGCTGATTGCAGGGATAAGCGTAACGTTAATAGCGAAAACAAATCCTGCGGTCGCGGCTGCTGCGGATAAGTGCCCGCTAAAAGGACAGTGTAAAGTAGGGAAGGGAAAAACCCACAGCTATAGTATTACTCAAGCAAGCGAAAAGAACCGGAGCAGGCTGGAATTTGAAGCAAGCGAAAAATTTCAGGAACGCCTAAAGATCCGGCACCGGATTGAAGAAAAGAATGGGGAATTAAAAGAAGCCCACGGATTAGGCAGAGCAGATTCAGTGGGATTGTTTGCTATGGAAGTGCAAATGTATTTTACGGCATTTGCGGCAAATATTAAGAGAATAACGAAGTTGATTGCACTGGCCGGATGATAAAACGGCCTATGTTTTTTAGTGAATCATAATCTCTGACATTGTATTATAGAAGAAAGAAAAACTCCCGCTAAAAAATGGGAGTTTTTCAGTGCCCTCGAAAATCAAGGGTTTCTGCCGCTTCCCATAAACACTTGTGAGAAGTTATACGACGATTTCCGTCTATAAAATCAATAAAAAATTTAAATTTCGTCACTTTTCACAATCGTCAAATGTTGGGAGTGAACAGTAACGAAGATAAAAACGCAATGCGTATTTTTGCTCCATGTTCTTCACATTTTTGGACTTTTGTGATATACTTGAAAATAGTGTGGACAAATGTGCGAAAGGGATGATATCAATGGACGAAACCATTAGCTTTTCCATTTTGGAAATTGAAAAGACAAAGGAGAAACAGGCTATACAGGATGCCTACCGCAGGCTGCTGGTGAAGGTGAATCCGGAGGATGATCCGGAAGGGTTTAAGCGGCTTCGGGAGGCTTATGAGGCGGCGAATGCTTATGCGGATCGCCCGGAGGAGCTGAAAAAGGCGCCGGAGACGCCGGTGGAGCTTTGGATTGAACGGGTGAGGGAGATTTATTTTTCGCTCTCGAAGCGTCTGGATGTGTCCCTCTGGGAGGGGCTTCTTAAGGATGATATCTGTCTGGAGCTGGATACGAGTGTGGAGATCCGGGATGCCCTTCTTGATTTTCTGGCGGATAATTACCGGATTAAGACGGATATCTGGAAGATGATTGATAAGACCTTTAATCTCCAGGAGGAGAGGGCGGAGCTTCTGGAAAAGTTTCATCCGAATTTTATAGATTTTGTTATGCATCAGTGTCAGAGTGACGACGATTTTCCCTATGAGGCGTTTCAGGGGGCGGATGACGGGGATTACGATACCTTCCTGTACCATTATTATGAGCTTTGCAGGAAGAATGACAGCGGGGATGTGGAAGGAGCCGGCGGAATTCTGGATACCTTGAAGCATCTGCCGGTTTCCCATCCCTATCTGATGCTGGAGGAGGCAAGGCTGGAACGGAACAGACAGGAGCTTTCCAAAGCTTCCGGATGGATTCACGGCCTTCTGGCTTTGATGGAGGACGATATGCGCAGTCTTGCCTACGGAGGCGAGATTTTCTGGGAAAATGGGGAAAAGGAAGAGGCAAAGGACTGTTTTGAGAAGATTTTGAAGGACTGTCCTACCCATTATATGGCGAATAAATACCTGGCAAAGCATTACCAGGAGCAGGGGGATCCCGTCAAGGCCAAGGAATACTGTGTGGAGGCTCTTCGCGTCAGCTCCCAGGAGGAAGCGCTTTTGGAGACTATGCGCGACATTAACCAGAGCCTTATGAAGCTTTATGAGGAGCGGCTTGAGAAGGAGGAGATTTCTGACGATGATGTGATGGAGCTTGGCTGGTGTTATCTTCAGAATGATCTTTTTGGAAAGGGTGTGGCTCTGCTGGAGGGCCGTACCATGGGAGACAGCAAAAAGGCGGAATACTACAGCCTTCTCTCCAAATGCTATCTGATGGAACAGCAGTACCAGAAGGCGGTGGATGCGGCAAGGGCCTGTATTCCCTGTATCCAGACAGAAGCAGAGGCCAGGGAGGCAGAGGCTGAGGAAGAGGAAAAGGGCAAGCAGCTGGACCGGATTCCCGGCCGGATTGCCGGAGCCTGTGAGATTATTGCCAAAGCCCTTCACACCCTTGCGAAGGAAGGGGAACTTTCCAAGGAAGAACAGGCTTCCTGTTATGAGCAGGCATTGGAGGCGATTGATGAGGCCTTGAAGCAGGAGCCGGATTCCAGGAATTACCGGATTGAGCAGGCGCAGATTTTTATGGATCAGGAGGAATATCAGAAGGCCGTGGATGTGTGCGATCAGATGATAGAGACGGATCGCAATGACTTTTACGCTTATGTCCTGCGTCAGAAATGCTGCTACGAGATGCACAACGGCCAGGGGGTTGTGGACAACTTTTACAGCGCCAAGGATATTTATAACGGTTATCCTCAGATTTATGAGCTGGCTGCGGACGTATTTATCCGCTACGGCCAGTATGACGATGCCAGGGGAATCTTAAAGCAGGCGGAGGAAGCGGAGGTCGGAAGCCCTAAGCTGGATCTGATTCATCTGACCATTGGCAGGGAGACGGCGGAGAAGGATGAGGAATTCAAGGCGGCCTATGAGGAAGCGAAAAAGCTGGAGGAGAAGTTTAAGGAGTACCGGGAAAGCGTAACGGATGAGCAGATGGCGGAGCTGTACTATGAGATTGCCCGGTGCTGCCGGGGGCTTGACCGCCAGAGAGATGCCTTAAAGTACATAGAAAAGGCCTGCAGCCTGCATCAGGATAAACTGTATCTCTGGATTCGCGCCAATACCTTAGCAGATCTCAAGGAGCACGATCGCGCCATGGCGGACTATCAGCTCTGCGAGAAGGAGTATGGGGAAAATGAGCTGGTCTATGAAAATATGGCCCGCTGCTACGCAAGCATGGGCAAGCGGAGCCAGGCTCTTGAATATTACAAAAAGGTTTTAAAGGTCAATGAGGAAAATCCCAGGGCCAACAGCCGGATTGTGGACATTTATACAGATATTTTAAAGGATACGGGAGATTTAAAGTATTTTAAGGAGGCGGTTCCCTTTGCCACGCGGCAGCTGGAGCTGGATCCATGTGCCTACTATTATATTGAGAGGGGCCTTTTGTACCTGGAGGCGGGAGAGTGGGATCTGGCGGAGGCTGATTTCATAAAGGCAGCAGAGCTGGAGCCGGACAATACCTATGCCTACAACAACCAGGGATGTATCTATAAGTACACGGAGCAGTACGAGAAAGCCGTTGAACTCTTCAAAAAGTCCATTGAGGTGATGGAGGAGAGTGAGACAATCATTGCTTACAGCAACCTGGGCGGCACCTATGAGCGCATGTGTGATTTTACAAGGGCGCTGGAATGGTATCAGAAGGGAAGCCGGGAGTTTCCCCAGAACCGCGCCATCCGGAAGGATATTATCCGGGTGTTGAAGAAGATGCAGCTTCTGGATAAGGCCATGGAGGAGATCAAAAGCTTCTATGGGGAGGATACGATCGCCTATTACCTGGAGACGGGTGAGATTTACGTGCAGATGAAGCGCTTTGCCAAGGCGATTTCTTTGTACCAGACGGCCAGGAAGAAGGCGGAAAATGATGCGGATGCTTCTGATGCATGGTATCATATTGGGGATGTGTACCTGTATTATAAGAAAAACCCCAAAAAGGCGCTGGAATGCTATCTGAAGGCTCTGGATCTGAAGAATAAGAACGCTTACGGCTATGACCGCTGCTGCCGCAGTATTATGGAGTGTTACTATGAGCTGGGAACCCCGGATAAGGGCGCTCCTTATCAGAAGCTTGCGCTGGAATCTATCGGCAGACGCTTCGGACATATTGACAAATACTTAAATGATTTCTATTATAGAAGAAGCCGTCTTTACAATATAGGCGCCATGTACTATTACTTGGGTGATCTGGAGATGGCAAGGAAGTATTTCGGACAGATAGAGAAGGCTGCCAAATGCCGCCACTGCAATTTCCAGGAATGCGAGGACTACTGGGAGGCCATGGGATTTCTCTACGAGGAGGACGGAAAGCTTGCAGAAGCCCTGAACTGCTATGAGAAGGCCTGCAGAGAGTCTGTGCGCAATGACTTGAGCATTGCGAAGGTGGAGCTGCTGACGAAAAAGCTTAAAAAGCAGCGTTAAACTTTGGGAGGGTATTTGTCCGCAGGAATAAAGACATATATATAAGACTAGAGGAATATAGGATGATTATTGGAATTGATTTAGGAACAACAAACAGTCTGGCCGCTTATTTTACGGAAGACGGGCCGAAGATTATCCCCAACCGTCTGGGAAAGAATCTGACTCCTTCCATTGTAAGCGTGGACGAGAATGACCAGATCTACGTGGGCGAGACGGCCCGTGAGCGCGGGCTTTTGTATCCGGGCACCACGGCCCAGGTGTTTAAGAGGAGCATGGGAAGCACCAAGAAGTTTGATCTGGGACACAAGCAGTTTACGGCGGAGGAGCTGTCCTCCTTTGTGCTGCGTTCTCTGAAGGAGGATGCGGAAGCTTATCTGAAGGAGGAGGTGACGGAGGCGGTTATCAGCGTTCCGGCTTATTTTGACGATAAGCGGCGGAAGGCTACGAAGCGTGCCGGGGAGCTGGCAGGCTTAAAGGTGGAGCGTATTATCAGCGAGCCTACGGCGGCTGCCATTGCTTATGGTCTTTATGAAAAGACCAAGAACACCAAGTTTCTGGTGTTTGACCTGGGCGGCGGCACCTTTGACGTGTCCATTCTGGAACTGTTCCAGAATATCCTGGAGGTCCGGGCCGTGGCCGGGGACAATTACCTGGGCGGCGAAGATTTTACGGATGTGCTGGAGAAAATGTTTCTCCAGAAAAAGAAGATCGAGCTGGATGCCCTGGACGCCAAGACAAGGGGAAATCTGCACAAAGCGGCGGAGGAATGCAAGCTGGGCTTTGCAGACAGCGCAAAGTCAAAGTTTACCTGTACGATAGACGGAAAAACAGAGGAGCTGGAAATCACCCAGAAAGAGTATGAGGAGCAGTGCGAGCCCCTTTTGGACAAGATCCGCAAGCCCGTTCAGAGAAGTCTGGCGGATGCCCATATCAAGCTGTCGGATATCAATGTGGTGGTACTGGTGGGCGGCGCAACCAGACTCCAGGTAGTAAAGAATTTTATTATTAAGCTGTTTCGGAAGTTCCCGGATACCTCTGTCCATCCCGACGAGGCGGTTGCTCTGGGCGCGGCCATTCAGGCGGCTATGAAAGAGCGGAATCAGGCGGTGAAGGAAGTGATTCTCACGGACGTGTGTTCCTTTACCCTGGGCACAGAGGTGACGGTAAACCGCGGAAACGGCCGCTATGAGTCTGGCCATTACTGTCCCATTATTGAGCGGAATACCGTGATTCCGGCCAGCCGGACGGAGCGGTTCTATACCCTTCACGATGATCAGAGCAAGATTACCATTAACATTCTCCAGGGAGAGAGCCGGTTTGCGGCCAATAACCTGCTTCTTGGGGAGCTGACGGTGAATGTTCCTAAGAACCGGGCCGGAGAGGAATCCGTGGATGTGACGTACACGTATGATATCAACTCCATTCTGGAGGTGGAAGTGAAGGTACTTTCTACTGGAGAGGTACGCAAGCAGATCATCAAGAGCCAGGAAAATGAGATGACGGACGAGGAGATTCAGGAGCGCATGGAGGAATTGTCCTATCTGAAGATTCATCCCCGTGACCAGGAGGAGAATAAGCTTCTGCTTCTGCGCTGCGAGCGGCTCTATGAGGAAAGTATGGGGGATACCAGGCGGATCGTTGATATGGAGATCCGGAAGTTTGAGGAGGCGCTGAACACCCGTGACCGGGGCAGGATTGAGGAGGCACGGGAGGAGCTTAAACAGGCGCTTAAAGAGATCGAGGAAGATTTTTAAAACAGCTATAGCGGAACTGGAAAACAGCTATAGCGGAACTGGAAAACAGCTATAACTCATACAATGCCAGAACGATTTACAGACACAGCAGTTGGTGGCTGGAAATCGTTCTCTTAAAGGGTATTGTATGAGTTATAGCGGGACTGGAATGGAGGAATTCTGGAGATGTCGATAGAGATTGTGCGCAAATATTTTTCTGATTTCGGAATGGAGGAACGCATTCTGGAATTTCCGGTGTCCAGCGCAACGGTTGAGCTTGCGGCGCAGGCTGTGGGCTGCATTCCGGCCCGGATTGCAAAAACCCTGTCCTTTAAGGTGGATGAGGAAGCGATTCTTATTGTTGCGGCGGGAGACGCCAAGATTGATAACCGGAAATACAAGGATAAGTTCGGGAAGAAGGCCGTTATGCTGTCCCAGGAGGAAGTGGAGGAGAAAATCGGCCATGCCGTTGGCGGCGTCTGCCCCTTTGGGATTCCGGATACAGTGAGCGTTTATCTGGATGAGTCCATGAAGCGGTTTGAGACTGTATTTCCAGCGGCGGGAAGCTCCAACAGCGCCATTGAGCTTACGTTGGAGGAGCTTATGCAGTACTCCCATGCAAAGGAATGGATTGACGTGTGCAAGGGCTGGCAGGAGCAGGAGGTATGAGCCGGTATTTTCCCTTGTTTGTGAATTTGGAAGGAAAAAAGATCTTAGTCTACGGGGCCGGAACCATTGGGTCCCGTAGAATTTTATCTCTTTTGGAATTTGGCTGCCAGCTTACGGTGACTGCGCCGAGAGTTTCGCCAAAGGTGGCGAAGCTGGCGGAGGAAGGAAGGCTTTTCTGGAAGGACGACGTCTATCATCCGGGAGAGATTGGCGAAGATGTCTGCCTGGTTCTGGCGGCAGCGAGTGATAAAGAGGTGAATGCGCAGATCGCCGCAGAATGCCGGGAAAAGCAGATTCCGGTGAATGTAAGCAGCGACAAAAGCCTTTGTGACTTCTATTTTCCGGGGCTGGCGGTTAAGGATGAGCTGGTGGCAGGAGTGACCGCAGGCGGCGGGGATCACAGGAGAGCCCGAAGGGCTTCTGAGGCGGTTCGGGAATTGATCGAAAAGCTGTAGAGTAGAGAATGGACGATAGCAAAGAGAGGAGGTAGAAATATGCCAAGGACCGTGAGCATTGGGTGTCAGGATTTTGAAACAATTCGAAGAGAAAACTGTTTTTACGTAGATAAAACATTGTTTATACAGGAATGGTGGGAACAGATGGACAGTGTAACGTTGATTACACGTCCAAGAAGATTTGGAAAAACCCTGCTTATGAGTATGGTGGAGAAGTTTTTTTCTATGGATTCAACAGCAGGAGAAAACCTGTTCCAAGGGCTTAAAATATGGGAAATAGAAGAATATAGAAAGCTTCAGGGATCATATCCTGTGATTAGTCTCTCTTTTGCAAGCATAAAAGAACAAAATTATCATCTGGCCCGTAGAAAGATTTGTCAGATATTGTCCGGGCTTTACTCCCAATACCGCTTTTTACTGAATGGAGACATTCTGGATAATAAGGAGAAAAAATTTTTTGAATCTGTTTCAGCAGATATGGAGGATGTAGAGGCAACGCTTGCCATTCAGCAGCTGTCTCTTTATTTATCGCGTTATTATGGCAAAAAAGTAATTATACTTTTAGATGAATATGATACGCCGATGCAGGAAGCATATGTAAACGGATATTGGGACGAAATGACATTTTTTATCCGCAGTCTGTTTAATGCAGCCTTTAAAACAAATCTTTATCTGGAACGGGCGCTTTTGACCGGTATAACACGGGTAAGCAAGGAATCTATTTTTTCAGATTTAAATCATTTGCGTGTGATAGTAACTACATCGGAGGCATACGAAGATAGCTTTGGTTTTACGGAACAGGAAGTTTTCGAAGCGTTAGACGAATTTGGCTTGTCAGAGCAAAGAGCAGATGTAAAAAGCTGGTATGACGGTTTTACTTTTGGAAAACGGATGGATATATATAATCCATGGTCAATCATTAATTATCTGAAGACAAAAAAATTGGAAGCCTATTGGGCAAACTCTAGTTCCAATGCATTGGCAGGAAAGTTGATTCGGGAAGGAAACAAAGATATTAAACAGGAGTTTGAGCGGCTTTTATGCGGAGAATTCATTTGTGCAGAGATTGATGAGCAGATTGTCTACAATCAGCTGGAGCAGGACGAGCAGGCAGTCTGGAGCCTCCTGCTGGCCGGCGGATATTTAAGAGTGAACAACATAGAAACCAGGACACGGGCTTATGGGGGCTGGGGCCTGGCCTATGAGCTTTGTCTTACAAATCTGGAAGTACAGATTATGTTCGGCAATATGATTCATAAGTGGTTTGGAAGAGCTTCTTCTGTGTACAACGATTTTATCAAGGCATTACTGGCGGATGATATCAAGGCAATGAATGTATATATGAATAAAGTAGCTTTCGCAACGTTCAGTTATTTTGATACAGGAAAAAACCCATCAGAACAAGAGCCAGAACGCTTCTACCATGGTTTTGTTCCGGGGCTTCTAGTAGATCTGGCTGACAGATATACCTTGACTTCTAATCGCGAAAGCGGCTTCGGCCGGTACGATGTGATGCTGGAGCCAAAGGATTTAGAAAAAGATGATGGGATTATCATAGAGTTCAAGGTGCAGGATAAGGACGAGGAGCAGGAGCTTTTGGATACGGTTAAGGCAGCGGTGCGGCAGATAGAGGAGAAGCATTATGAAGCAATATTGCTGGAAAGAGGTATCGTAAAGGATAGAATACGAAAATATGGATTTGCTTTTTGCGGTAAAACGGTGCTGATTGGGAAATAGGAGTTGAGATCCGCAGAACGATGTTTTTAGGTTGATGTGAGCATAAAAGACAGGTTTGATATGAAAAGAGTTTTCTGCGTTCCCCCAAAGGGAATCGGAAAACTCTTTTTTACTTTCGGATCTTTTGGCATGAAATTTGCATATTCTTTTATTGTACAAAAGAAATGAAGGGAAAAACATTTTATGGTATATAAGAAAAAAGCGGATAAACTAAAAATTGAAAAGCGTGTACTGTCCGTATCGCTGGCAGGCAGTATTCTGGTTGCGGCTTTGGAAGCGTTTATGGCATATTTCCTGCATTCAAAGACAATTTTAATGGATTTTGTATTCGCCTGCTTCGACCTGGTGATGATGTATCCGTTCATTGCATTGGTGCCCTACCTGTATAAACCGGTATCCGAAAAACGGCCCTACGGCTTTTCTCAGGTAGAATCCTTGTTTGTCTGTATCAAATACATTATATTTTTATTTGTGGTACTGAATCTGATTATTGAAAATGCAAAGGTTCTGGCCGGAGGCGGCCATACCGTAGATGCCGGAGTGCTTGTAGGCTTTGAGCTGATCTTGAATCTGTTCAGCATTCTTATTTATTTTGTGCTTCGTCATTTCAGTGAGAAATACGCTTCTTCGATTATCAAATCAGAGCTCTATATGTGGAAGGTAGATATTATGAGCACCTGCAGCATTATGTGCGCCTTTGCGGCGCAGCTTTTCCTGCAGAAAACGGCTGGGGCGTTTGTGATTCCTTACATTGACTCGACTGCGGCGATTCTGATTGCCCTGTTTCTTTTAAAAGAGCCCGTTGTCCAGATTATCAACAATCTGAAGGAACTGATTCTCTTTGCTCCTAAGGAAGAGGTTATGGAGCAGATCCGCCAGGCAGTAGAAGAAAATATCCGGCAGTCAGATTATGTCCTGGCCTTTCTGGACGTCATACAGACAGGCCGCAAAACATGGGTGGAAATCTATGTAAGAAGCAGGAATGATCTCATTTCAGTAAAAGAATTCAAGCAAATCCAGAGGAATGTCAGCAGACAGCTGGGGGAACTGTTTGACCAGATTTATGTAGAAATAATACCGGAAATAGAAAAAAATGAGAATACATTTTAGTGCTGCCGCGCAGCGACTACAACTAGGAGGATAAAGGATGATGGGAGAACGCGTAAAAAAATGTGTGGAGAAGATTGTGGAGGATTATCGAAAGGAGATCTGGGACATCAGCAGCTTTCTGTTTCACAATCCGGAGACCGGAAACCAGGAATACCAGGCAGCGGCGCTTCAATGTGAATTTCTCCGCAGAAATGGATTTACTGTGGAAGAAAAGGCCGGCGGCCTTGATACGGCCTTTATCGGAACCTTTTCCAGGGGAGAGGGGCCCTGTGTCGCCATATTCAGCGAGTACGACAGCCTGCCCGGAGAGCTGGGACATGCCTGCGGCCACAATCTGATTGCCGCTGCAGCCATGGGAGCGGCCGCAGCGGCAAAGAAGGCCATGGAGGAGCTGGGAATAGAGGGAACTCTGATGCTGGCCGGGGCGCCGGATGAGGAATTTACAGGCGGGAAGATTACCCTTTTAAAGAAAGGCTGCTTCCGGAATGTAAAGGCAGCCATGGCAGTTCATCCCACAACGGCAAAATCCAGAGTTGCAGGAGGAAATCATGCCTATCTGACCTACTCCTGTGAATATAAGGGGAAGTCTGCACACAGTGAAAGCCGCCCCTGGGAGGGAATCAGCGCACAGAACGCCGTTCTGCTTTTTTTCAACGCACTGGGCTATGCCAGGCAGATGATAAAGGACGGCGTCCGCATCCAGGCCTATGTGAGAGACGGAATGCAGCATGAGGGAACCATTTCCGCCTATGCAGAACTGGGCTGTGATATCTCTGCGCCTACCATATTTCTGGCAGAGGAGGCTGCAGTGCGCGTGGAGCAGTGCTTTCGGTGCGGCGCTGTTGGGACGGGCTGTGAGCTGGTGCTAAAAAAGGAAGAAGGTTTCAAAAACCGGATTCCCAACGGAGTGCTGGGAGAAATTTTCCGAGACTGCTGTAAGACCTATGGGGAAGAGATGATGGAGGGTATGCCGGATGACAGCGGCGGAGAGGATCTTGGAAATGTAAGCCATGTGATCCCGGCAATCAATCCGCATCTTACCGTTTATCCAAAGCGGAAGCTTTCTCTTCACACTCTGGAGTTTAAGGAGCATGTGCTCACGCCGGAGGGGGAAGCTATGTGCATGCTGGGGGCAAAGGCTATGGCAGCCACGGCCCTTCGGCTGATGCAGAGCCCGGAGCTTCTGGATGAGGCGGAAAAGGAATTGGAGAGCCGTCTTCTGGACTTATATGGGGAGGACTATCACAAATATAGATAGCAGCAGACAAAAAGAAAATGCAGAAGGGAGGAAGGCCATGAACCAGGATATGCAGATACACCAGAGCTTCCGGCAGAGGCCCTGGATGTCCCCGGGAGTGGTACACAGCATGCAGCTTCTCTCCATGCCGTATACGGCGCTGATTCCCTTCCTTTCCCGGATGACACTGGAGAATCCGCTTCTGGAGATGGAGAGCTCTGCGGAAGATATTCCGCTGGATCTGGTAGAGACGGAACAGGAGGGAGAGCCCCTAAAGAGCGGAAACAGGGGAGAAAGCCTGCCGGGACAGGAGAGCTTTGAGACAGAGGAAGAGATTCTGCGCCTGGAGCTGCTTCTATCGGGGTATCCCGGGGAGATAGAGGAGACGGCCCTGGTCATACTGGGAGAACTTGAGCCCAATGGCTACTGGAAGGGGGAGACAAAGGAGCTTGCTTTGCGCCTGGCAGTTCCGGAGTCAGCGGCGGAAGAAGCCCTTCGAGCAGTCCAGAGTCTGAAGCCTGCCGGAATCGGCGCACGCAGTCTTTCGGAATGCCTGGCCCTTCAGATAGACGAACAGATGGAAGATGCCTCCCTGCTCCGCCGTCTGGTGATGGAGGATCTTCCCTGGACAGCCGGAAACCACATTCGGCAGATCCAGAAAAAATACGGGATTCCGGCGGCAAAGGCAAAGGAACTGGTCGCATGCGTCCGCTCTTTAAATCCCTATCCGGTGGATCTGACGGACAGACGCCAGGGAGGCGTTTATGTATACCCGGAGCTTCGGGTGCATGTAAAGAAAGGAGAAGCCAGGGCAGAATTAAGCCGCCGGGCAGAAAGCCTTGTTTCCGTTAATGAAAATTATCTTCCGGAGGTCTTGGAAGAAATGCTGGACAAAGAAGGAAAGGAGTATTTACGGGAATGCAGGACAAGGGCTTTGGAGCTTATGGGAAGTCTGCGTCTCAGGGACCGGACGATGGAGAAGGTGCTTATGGAGATTGCAGCCTGCCAGAAGGATTTTTTCCAATATGGTTTTTCCTGCTTAAAGCCTATGACCTTAAAGCAGCTGGCGGAACGGCTTGGGCTCAGCACTTCCACGGTGTGCCGCTGCGTCCAGGATAAATACATGGAGACAGACTTCGGAGTCATTGCCCTGAAAGAACTTTTTTCTTCGCAGGTTAAGGCAGAGGGCGCTTACGGCTCCGGGGCGGCAGCCAGGGCGGCTATCCGTTCCATTTTGGAGCAGCAGGGAGAGGATTACAGCGACCGCCAGATTGCGGAGCTGCTTTCGCAGCAGGGAATCCATATTTCAAGAAGAACCGTTACAAAATATCGGAATGCGGAGAAGCTTTTAAGCCGCTCCGGAAGAAGGCAGCATGGAAATTGATTGGAAACAGACTTGAATAGGGGTGAGATGAATGGGAGAGGAACGGGAAAAAATCATTGTGGATCTGGTTAGAAGCCGGCAGCCGGAGGAGCTTTCCATAAAAGAGATAGCGCAAGAGCTGGGAATCTGGCAGCAGGAGGCCTCCGCCGCAGTAAGCAGCCTGGTAAAGGAGGGCGTTTTAAAGCAGAGGGGAAGATCTCCCGTCCGGGTTTCCCTTGTGGAGGGAGAACAAAAGACAGTGAAAAGCCAGCCGCCCTTTTCTGGTATCATTGGAAGCCAGGGCAGCCTTTCCATGCAGATTCAGATGGCCAGGGCGGCCGTATGCTATCCGCCCGACGGCCTTCATATGCTGATTCTGGGTGCTACCGGCGTGGGAAAAACCATGCTTGCCAGGGAGATCTGGCGCTATGCCGCAGAAGAGCGGAAGAAGGAAATGCCCTTTGTCACCCTCAACTGCGCCGAGTATGCGGATAATCCCCAGCTTCTCCTTTCACAGCTTTTTGGCCATGAAAAGGGAGCCTTTACCGGGGCAATGGAGAGAAAGACAGGACTGATTGACCAGGCAGACGGGGGAATCCTTTTCCTGGACGAGATCCACCGCCTGGGGGCTACCGGGCAGGAGATCCTGTTTTCCGTTATGGATCATGGAGAGTTCCGCAGGCTGGGCGGCATTCAGATGCATAAGGTCCGGCTGCTCCTTCTGTGCGCAACCACGGAGGATCCTGACAGCGCCCTTTTGTCTACCTTTAAGCGGAGAATTCCCGTAGTGATCCAGCTTCCTCTTCTTCGGGAGCGTCCCATACGGGAACGCTTTTCTTTGGTTTCGCTGTTCTTTACCCAGGAAGCCTCCCGTACAGGTGCGCCTATCCGGGTATCCAGAAATGTTCTGGAGTATCTGGTACTCTTTGAGAGTGACAGCAACATCGGAGATTTAAAAAATGAGGTTCTTCTGACCTGTGCATACGGATATATGGCGGCAAAAAGCCAGAAGCCGGAGGATGGGAAGGAACTGTGGATTGACAGCAGCATAAGCTCCCGAAGAGGCCATACAAGCCAGATAAAGCCGGAGCTTCGCCGTATGTTTTCCAATGCCCTGCCAAAGGAAGGGCTTCTCTTTCTTCCGGGAACAGAATCCCCGGCTTTTCTGGAGAAGCCGGAGCATGTCTGGAAACCGGATTTTTACGAATCCTTTTCCGGCATGACACAGAATATTCCGGCCATGGACGGTGCAAGGGAGGAGCTGTTTCACTATGTATCCCCGGATGTGTATTCTGCCGCAAATGATCTGCTGGAAGCAGCTTCCGAAAAATTTCAGGAATTTTATCCGCGCAATGTTGGTTATTCCCTGGCCTTTTTCCTGCAGCAGATCAAATCCTATGCCCGTGTGGGACGGGGGCTTATGGAGCAGGCAGATCATTTTATGGGGCGGAAATATAACCGGGAGCGGGAATTCCTAAAGGAACATTTGGAGCAACTGCAAAAGCGGCTGGATACGGAACTGACCCAAGGAGAGATTTCCGCGGTTGCTTTTCTTCTGGGACAAAGAGGCAGGAAGGAGGGAACCCAGGTGGGAATCGTCGTTGCCGCTTACGGGGAGCAGATTGCCTCCAATCTTGCAATGCTGACACTGCAGGTTCTGTCGGGCACGCCGATTCTTGCCCTGGATTTTCCTTTGGACAGCAATTTTAAGGAATTCTGGAATTCCCTTCTGGCCGCTCTTCGAAGAGCAGACACCGGGCGCGGCGTGATCCTTTGTACAGACATTAACCTTTTATTTTCCAAGGAAGGAGAGCTGGCGGCACAGAGCGGAACGGACTTAAGAATCGTTCCGGCAGTGAATACGGCCCTTCTCCTGGAGCTTGGGAAATGTGTTGGAATGCTGGATCTGGATGCAGGAGAGCTGAAAGCGCAGATCTGCTCGGAATATAGGGAATATATCGATGCTCTTTTTGAGCCGGCGCTTCCGGGGCCGGAGGAGGGAAAGGAAGCGCCGGCAAAAAAGCGCAGTGTGATTATTACCTACTGCGTCACAGGAACCGGAAGTGCAAAGCTGGCGCGCACCCTGCTTCTGGAGCATCCCAAGATTAGCCAGGCGGCGGACATCATTCCCTTGGGCATTATGAGCGATCTGAATGCCGTTGCCAGGAAATTCGGGGGAAGGCTTCGTCTGGCTGTGGGCTTTCTGGATCCTCATCTTCCTAATGTGCCTTTTGTGGGGCTGGAATCTGTATTTACCGCAGAGGGGCTGAACCGGATTCTTCTGTATCTGAGGAACTGGGAGGAGGATCCCAAGGAAGAGGAAATGGCCGAACTGCCCACCGTGGAAGAGCGTCTGGAGATTGTGGATAAGAATATCAAAAATATTGCCCCTTCCCTGGAGCCGGAAAAGGTGTCAAAACAGGCGAAGAAGGTGCTGGTTCAGATTCTGGAACGTTGTCCGGAAAAGCCGGAGGCGGATTTTGCAGTGCGTGTCTATATTCATGTGATTGCCATGTTTGAACGGCTGTCTGTGATGGAAATTTCGGATTCCAGACTTAAGGTGAAGCAGGAGGCAGGCCGGCGGGCGGAATTTTTCCAATGGCTTTCCGGAATCCTCTGTGAGGCCTGCGAGGCTCTGGGGCTGATGCTCAATGAAACAGAGGTTTACTATCTGATGATTGTACTTCCGGAGACAGAATGATGAGGCCGTCGAAAAATAAGTCCTGCAATTTACGAAAAAATAAACTTTTTTGCATTTTGGCACGGATGTTGCATGGATAAGGGTAGGTGGAAGAGATAATTTCCGCAAAAATATCAGAAAGGAGATGAAGAAAGGCATGAGAATGGAGATGGAATGGGAACAGGTTGTGCCGGAGCTTCCGGGAATTGTATTGTTAAGCCATGGATCTGCAGCTCTCGGAATTCTGGAAAGCGTCCGGCTGATTTATCCGGAGCAGCCAAACCTTGCGGCCCTCTCTCTGGACATGGGAGATGACACAGAGGAGTTCTACAGGGAACTGGAGAAGCTTTATCAGGCGTTTCACGGCAACTGCATTTTTTTCGTAGATTTTAACGGCGGCACGCCCTGTAACCAGCTGCGGATCTTCCAGATAAGGAACAAGGTACAGGTTTTCGGCGCCCTTGGATTCAGCATTCCCATGGTATTGTCAGCCATTGACAGCCGGCGTGACGGATTAAGCCCGGAAGAAATCGCAGGACATGCGATAAAAGACGGACATGAAGGGATCCAGGGGCTTTGTATGGAAAATGTGCAGTGCTGCGAGGAGGATTAGCACAGTACGAAGGGACTGGAAATTGACCTCAAACGGTGCAATGAAAGGGAACTTACGGAACTGGAAAATTACAGAACTGGAATTGGAGGATTTAATATGAACAATATTGTGCTGGCACGGGTGGATAACCGTCTGGTTCACGGACAGATTGTGGTGTATTGGAGCAAGGAGGTAGAGCCTCACCGGATAGCCATCGTGGACGAGGTGATTGCCAAGGACGATGCCATGAAAATGATTTATAAACTGGCAGCGCCGAAGAATTATAAGATGAGCATTCTCCCTCCCCGGAAATTCATTGACAATCTGAACAGCGGAAAGTATGGAAACGAGCGGATTCTGGTATTGTTCCAGTCAGTAGAGCGGGCATGCCAGGCCATAGAAATGGGGCTTGAAATAGAAAGCCTGCAGCTTGGGAACTGTCCGCGGACAGAGGAAACCTTTGCGGCCTGCGATTATATATTCCTTACCGAGAAGGATTATACGCTTTTGGAGGCTCTGAGCGGGAAAGGGCAGAAGATCTACATGCAGAGCACACCGGGCGACCGCAGAATCCCCTTTGAAACCGTTATCGGGAAACATAATAACACAAAAAAATAGTATTACGGAACTGGAATTAAGAAGGTAAAGCCGCAAAGGCGCACGAGAGGAACTTTTATGAGTGCCCTTTCGAATAAAAGTTTCTCTCATTACCGGTGTGTCGAAGCGGCATTACCCTTTAGTGCTATCGCGCAGCGATTTTGAAACAGTAATATCTCTCAAAGTGCACAAATCAATTTGCAGACACATGTTTTTGTGGCTGAAAATTGATTTCAGACCCGTGTACTTTGAGAGATATTACGGAACTGGAATAGGAGGTACTGATATGGCTTTAAAACTTGCAATTGCATCCGCATTGTTATATGGTTTTTGTTGGACCCAGCTTTTTTACGCTTTCGACTGTGTTTTATGGTATTCTGCTCTTATACAGGGCTTTGTGCTTGGACTTCTGGCCGGAGATCTGGCCACGGGAATGATTCTGGGAGGCGGAATTACCCTTCTTACCATCAGCATGGTTGCCTCCGGGGGAGTTGAGCCCTCCGATATTGCGTTTGCCGGAAGCGCCACGATTTCCATTGCACTCATCAACGATATGGACACGGGAACCGCGCTGACTCTGGCCATTGCCATGGGACTGATTGGAGAGTTCTTTACGCCTGTATGCTACACGATTGCAAACGTATTTCCCCATATGATGGACAAATATGCAGAGAAAGCAGACATCAAAGGCATGAAGCGGACATCCTGGCTGGGAGCCCTCACCATGTTCGTGGTATCGGCGCCGGTGGCTTTTCTGACGGTTTATCTTGGATCCGGCCTGGTTGATACCATTTTAAATGCAACGCCGGCCTGGATTCTCACAGGACTCAATGTAGCGGGCGGCGTTCTTCCGGCCATCGGAATTGCAGTAACCATGAAGATAATCAACCAGCCAAAGCTGACGCCGGTATTTATTCTTGGTTACTTTCTGGTTCAGCTGTTTGGAATATCCGTTATGGGAGCAGCGATTGTGGGCTTCTGCGTGGTAGCAATCCTGCTGGCGGCAGATTCCATAAAGGCACAGACAGCTGTTATGGCTGACGATGATGATGAGTGATGTTCAGGAGGGAAGAAGGATGACAAATAAGAGAGAACAAAGGGATGAAAATTCGGTTTTAACAAAAAAGGATCTGAAAAAAGCATATTTTAACTGGCATATGTGGGCGGAATCCTGCCACTCCTTTGAGCGGATGCAGGGAATGGCTCTCTGCCGAGCCTTCTGCGATCCTTTGAAAAAGCTTTACGGAGACGACACAGAAGGCCTGAAACGGGCCCTTAAGAGAGAAAACCAGCTCTTTAACACAGAGGCCCTTATCGGAGCCAGCGTAGTAGGCGCGGCCCTTTCCATGGAAGAATCCATGATGGGAGAGCCGGAGGACGAGAAGGATGAGGCTATCACCAGCGTAAAGGTGGGCTTGATGGGGCCCATTGCAGGAATCGGAGACGCTCTGGACTGGACGGTTTTAAAACCCATTTTCCTGGGAATTGCCTGCGATTTGGCTTTGAAGGGAAGCTGGGTCGGCGCGCTGATTGCAGTGATCTTTGCCGTTGCCCTGTATTTTGAAGGCAGCGCTATGTTCCATCTGGGATACAATCTCGGAAAAAGTACCTTTGCAAAGCTCTTGGGCAGCAGCATGTTCCAGAAGGTGATTCTGCTTGCCGGGGCTATGGGTCTCTTTATGATGGGAGCCCTAGGCGCATCTTATGTATCCCTGGCAACGCCCCTTGAGATTTCCATTTCCGGGCAGGATCCGATTATCCTCCAGGAAGCCATTGATTCCATCGTTCCGGGGCTTCTTCCTCTTGGGGCTATCTTTGGAATCCGGGGGCTGATGAAAAAGACGAATAATTTTGGAATTATCTGTCTCATTATCATCGGGATCTGCCTCCTGGGTTCCTTTGTGGGAATTTTTTAAGCAGAAGGAAAGGAGAAGAGAAGAATGCAGGCAGATATCGGTTTGATTGGACTTGCCGTCATGGGTGAAAACCTGGTTATGAATATGGAGTCAAAGGGCTTTGCAGCGGCTGTCTTTAACCGCAGTACAGACAAGGTCAGACGCTTTGTGGAAGGGCGTGGGAAGGGCAGGCGGATTCTTGGCTGCTACAGTCTTCCCGAGCTTGTGGAAAGCCTGAAAAGACCCAGAAAAATCATGCTTATGATCAAAGCCGGACAGGCGGTAGACGAGATGCTTGAGCAGCTTCTGCCGATGCTTGAGCCTGGGGATATTCTCATTGACGGAGGAAATTCTTATTTTGAGGATACCAGAAGGCGGATGAAGTATGTGAATGAAAAGGGGCTGCTGTATCTGGGCATGGGTGTGTCCGGCGGAGAGGAGGGAGCCCTTCACGGGCCATGCCTGATGCCGGGCGGCAACAGAGAGGCCTGGGATGCGGTGAAGGAGCTGTTCCAGGCCGTCAGCGCGAAGGCAGAGGAAGTCCCCTGCTGCAGCTGGATAGGCAGCGACGGAGCCGGCCATTTTGTAAAAATGGTACATAACGGAATTGAGTACGGGGATATGCAGCTTATCTGCGAAGTGTATCAGCTGATGCGCGACGGGCTCGGCATGTCCTGTGAAGAGATGCACCGAATCTTTGCCTGCTGGAACGAAACGGAGCTTGACAGCTATCTGGTGGAGATTACCAGAGATATTCTTGGATATCAGGATGAGAAGGGAGAGAGGACGGTAGAAAAGATCCTTGACACGGCAGGACAAAAAGGTACCGGCAAGTGGACAAGCCAGGCGGCCCTTCAGGAAGGCGTTCCTCTGACCTTGATCAGCGAGGCAGTGTTTGCGCGCTGCACGGCGGCTGCCAGGGAAGAACGGGTAAAGGCACATGCCCTTTACAAGCGGACGACTGTGCCTGTGAAGGAAAATAAAGATGATTTTGTTGAGGATTTGCGAAAGGCCTTGTACGCCTCAAAAATCATTTCCTACGCCCAGGGATACGGGCTGCTTCGCAAAGCGGCCAAGACCTACGGCTGGGAGCTTGATTACGGCGGCATTGCCCTTAGCTGGAGGGGCGGATGCATTATACGCAGTGTTTTCCTTGGAAAGATCAAGGAGGCCTATGACAGAGATCCGGATTTGTCCAGTCTTATACTGGATCCGTATTTTAAAGAGGCTCTTTCTGATTCCCAGGAATCCTGGAGAAGGGTTGTGGCAGCCGGGGCCTTAAGCGGCGTTCCTCTTCCGGCTATGAGTGCGGCGCTTGCTTACTTTGACAGCTTCACCTGTGACAGCCTGCCTGCTAATCTTCTGCAGGCCCAGAGGGATTATTTCGGCGCCCATACCTACGAGCGGACGGATAGGCCGAGGGGCACATTTTTTCATACTAACTGGACAGGAAATTCCGGAAGTACCCAGGCAGGAAATTATGTTGTTTAAAAAGAATATGTACGAATAAAAGCAGCCCCGGCTTGCAATATATGCAGGCCGGGGCTCAATGTCATGATGCCGGGGGCAAAACACAGTGTTTTCTATGTTTCAATCCCCATAAAAACCTTTCAATTGTTACCGTTCACTCCGTGACCAATAACGTTTAATTTTCCAACTGGAAAAGTAGAAAAGAATGCAGTTGCGCTTGACACTTTTTTCTCTAAATAGTAATAAAATAAAGTGAGAAAGAGAGGGAAAGTGTTATGCAGGAAACGACTGCAAAGAAAAAAGGTTTTCATGTGCTTGATGCCATTGAAAAAGTGGGCAACAAGCTTCCGCATCCTTATATTTTGTTTCTGTGGCTGTGCCTGATACTTGCTGTGATAAGCTGTATCTGCGGTCTTACGGGTGTAAGCGTTGTGAATCCTACAACCGGGGATACGGTTGCAGCGAACAATCTGCTGAGCCGGGACGGGCTGGTTTGGCTGCTGCAGAATATGCTGAGTAATTTCCAGAGCTTTGCCCCATTGGGACTGGTGCTGGCTATGCAGATGGCCATTGGATTTGCGGAGGGAGCAGGAGTTCTTACAACCGCACTTCGGAAAGCCATCTTAGGCGTGCCCCTGTGGGCTTTGACCGGTACGGTATTGTTCCTTGGAATTAACGGAAGTATTGCTTCCGAGGCATCGATTATAGTAGTGCCGGCATTGGCGGCCGTGGCATTTGAGACGGCGGGGATGCATCCAATCGCCGGACTTCTGGCAGGCTATGCGGCAACGAACGCCGGATTTACCGCATGCATTATTGTTGCAGGCACGGACGTGCTTCTGGCCGGTGTAACGCAGGAGGCCGCACGGTTAATTGATCCGGCCGTTACGGTGGGAGCAACGGCTAACTGGTATTTTATGATTGCATCCGTATTTATTCTGACTGTCACGGGCGTATTTGTAAATAAAAAATTTATTGCCCCCGCCTTGGAACCTATCATCCGAGCGGGATAGTAGACAATGCTGAGGATAAGAAGCAGCTTACGCCGGAGCAGAGCAAAGGGCTTCGGGCGGCAGGGATCTTTACCCTTGTGTTTATTCTGCTGCTTGCCATTATGGTAATACCTCCCAACGGGATTCTTCGGGGCGAGGACGGCTCCGTATTAAATGGGCCCTTTATCACAGGTCTTGTGCCTATTTTGATTATCTTCTTTATTCTGCTTGGCATTGTGTATGGCGTAAAAGCAGGTACTGTGAAGAAAAGCTCCGATGTGCCTGAGATGATGGCAAAATCCTTAGAGGGCATGACAAGCTATATTGTGCTGATCTTTGTGATTGCACAGTTTATTAACATGTTCAATTACACCAATCTGGGTATGATTATTGCGGTGAAGAGTGCCGGAGCCCTTGAGGCGGCAGGCTTTACGGGAATTCCGCTGATGCTTTTCTTTATTGTTCTCTGCTGCATTGTCAACCTGTTTATGACAAGCGGAACTGCAAAATGGTACATATTTGCGCCGATTCTTGTTCCGATGATGATGATGCTCGGATACAGCCCGGAATTTGCCCAGGTAATTTACCGAATCGGTGATTCTACCACAAATGCCATTACGCCGATTTATCCTTACATTCCCATTGCAATCGGTATGGCGAAAAAGTATGACAAGGATTTTGGAATGGGAAGCCTGATTTCTATGATGCTCCCCTACTCCATTGCATTTTTGCTGGTATGGATTATTCAGTTGATTGTCTGGGTCGTACTCAAACTGCCGCTGGGTCCGGGAGCAGCTGTTTTTCTGTAAATCCGGAGGTGTGAGCTATGGATATGTATGCAAAATATGAAGCCGCAGGACGGCTTTTGACACAGCATACCCGTACCGCAGTTCTGAACGGCCGTCCGTCCATCACCTGGGTGGACGGCAGCCGTTTTTTCTATATGCGCCAGATACCCGGCAAAGAGGGTGTGAAAAGGGTGAGGGTACAGGTAGATGCTGCAACGGGCAGGGAATGGGCAAAGGAGACTTACGGCCCTTTGGAAGAAGTAAGGTATGAGCAGGAGACAGGGAGAAAGCTCCATAACAAGAAAGAAGAAAGGGCCTATTCCCCTGACAGAGCCTATGCGCTGTTTACGGAGGATCATAATTTGATGCTTCTTGACCGTAAAAGCAAAGAGATCATCCGGCTTACCCGGGATGGGGAAGAGCTGAATGAGTATGGCTGTTATGTTGATATTTACAGTCAGATTACAGTGAAAAGAGCCGGACAGCCGGAGGCGCCCCATGTGCTTTGGAGCCCAAACGGAAAGTATTTTATTACTTACCGCGGGGATCGCAGAGTCTGTAAGAAGCTGTATCTTCTGTCCTCCTATGGGGATTCCGCTTCAGAATTGCGGCCGGGGCTGTGGGAATATCCCTGTCCCTTTGCCACGGATTCCGATGAGGAGATCCCTCATTATACCCTGTATGTGGGAAATGTGGAAGAAAAGACAATAAGGGCCGTGGACGCACCGGATTTTCTCTATCCGCTGTTTACAGATGAGGACAGAAGCTGGGTAAGATGGCTGGATGACAGTTCGGCTTTTTATTTTACATGGATTAAGAGAGGATTTCAGGAGGGGAGGCTCTACCTGGGAAGTCCAAAGGATGGAAAAACGAAGCTTCTGGTTCGGGAGGTAACGAATGATTTTCTGAACCTGGGAGCTTTTGGGCAGGTGGACGGATACGAAACCTACCTTTTCTCCAACTTTGTTACCAGGGACAGGAAATATGCATTTTGGCAGAGTGAGAAAAGCGGATATGCACATTTGTATCGGTTTGATTTAGAAAAAGAAGAGGTTTCTTTGGAGAGCGGGACAGATCTTTTCAGAGAAGCCGGCAAGGCGGAAAAAAGCTGATTGTTCAGAAGCTTATAAAAGTGGATGAGCAGAAGAAACTGATTTATTTTATGGCAAATAATGCAAAGGAGTGCTCTGACCCCCTTTATTACCAGCTATATGTAATTGGCTTTGACGGAAATGGCCTGAAGCGCTTGACTCCGGAGGATGGGGTACATGCGGTCAGTATGGGTGAGGATGCTTTTGTGGACACTTATTCCAGAGTAGATTTACCGCCGGTAACCCTGCTGCGCCGGACGGACGGCTCTCTGGTTCGGGAGCTGGAACGTGCGGATGTGACAGCTTTGATGAACGCAGGCTATCAGATGCCGGAGCGATTTACGGTGAAAGCCGGGGATGGGGTGACGGATCTGTGTGGAATCCTTTTTCGTCCGGCGGATTTTGATCCGGATAAGACTTATCCGGTGATTGATTATATCTATGGCGGCGCCCAGCTTTACAATGTGCCAAGAGATTTCACCTGGGACAATAGTATGGATCGGGAGATTTTTGGGGGACTTGAGGAATTTGCCCAGCTTGGCTTTGTGGGAATTATTCTGGACGGAAGAGGAACACCCGGCCGGGGTATGGAATTTCATAAGCATTCCTACCGCAATATCCATGGCTGTGCCGGCCTTTCGGATCATGCGGCATGTATGCCGGAATTAAAAAAGAAGTTCCCCTTTATAGATTTGGAGCGTGTGGGGATCTGGGGAAATTCCGGCGGCGGTTATGCCGCGGTTTCCGCCATGCTCAAATATCCTAAGCTTTACAAGGCGGGAGTGGCATCTTCGGGAAATTATGATCAGAGAATTTATGAGCATTCCTGGACAGAACGGTATTACGGGCTTTATGAGGAGGAGCTGTACAAACAAGGCGATATTACGGCGTTGGCAGGGAACCTTGAGGGCAGGCTTCTTCTGGCTTATGGGGCGATGGACGATAATGTAACCATGTCTCAGACACTGCGCCTGTGCGATAAGCTCAACGGGTGTAATAAGGATTATGAGCTGATGGTTCTGCCCCGAATGAACCATAATGTACCCAGTGATATGTATTTTATTCGAAGAAAGATGGATTTCTTTGTGAAATATCTGTTGGGGGAGGAACCGCCGGAAGCCACGGAGACTTAAGCCAGGGTTTTGCCAGGAATCCGGCAGTGTCCGGCCTGCTTCAGAAGCTGACCCCAACTATTGGCAGCGGAAAGGATTTCTTTGTAAATGCGGTCCGGGAGCAGGTAAAGTACGGATCGGATTTTATAAAGATCATGGCTACCGGAGGATTTTTTACGCCTTATGATAATCCTATTCAGCAGCAGCTCAATGATGAAGAGCTCAAGGCCATTATGACAACGGCCAAGGAGCTTGGCAAGACGGTAACAGCGCATGTTTATACCAATGAGCTGATGCAGAAGCTGATTCGCATGGGAATCGACGGCATGGAACACGGAAGCCTTATGAATGAGGAAACGGCGGCTATGATAGAGGAGGCCGGAATTTATCTGGTCCCCACTTTCTGTCCCTATGAGGAGGCCGTTCACTATGACGGGGAGAAAATGAAAGAAAAGCAGCCGGAATTCAGGCGGAAGCTGGAATATTATAAGGATATGCTTAAGGCCGGCCGGGAGGTTATCTGCCACAGCAAGATTCGCTTAGGCTATGGAACGGACCTTGTGGCAAATCATCAGAATTATGAAAGCGGATATGAGTATGAAGCCTGGATGAGCAGCGGGATGTCTCCATTTGCGGCTCTTAAGGCGGCTTCTAAGACGAACTCTGAGATTCTTCAGCTGGAAGATCAGATAGGCACATTGGAGGTCGGAAAACTTGCGGATGTCTCTGCCTGGAGACGGGATCTGATGACAGATAAAAAGGCATTGCTGGATTGCGCTTTTGTGATGAAGGAAGGGAAGATTTATCCTGCGGAGACTGTGGAAGAGTAGCATCAAAATGATAAAGTATTAAAAGAGAGGAAAAGGGGCTGTCTATCAGAAAGGCGTCCGGCAGCCCCTTTTAGGCGGATATCTCAGGAACGAATGGATGCATAGGATTTAGAGAAATCCATAAACTTATGTGTAAGTGCTGAACAATTGTTTTTATATGCAATTCCAACATCAAAGATACCCTCAGTGGATAAAGGGATCGTGTGTGCCCTTGTCCGCTGAGGGTAAAAATTTTTGACGGAACATTGTGTGTATCTCCTTGGATTAGAAAAAATATGGTTACACACCTTCCATTAAGAATCTAACCATAATATTGCAAAGCGTTAACTAAATGACATTGGGAGTGAACAGCAATGAACATAAAATTTGCAGCCGGTAACTTTGAAAGTAGGATTGCGCCTGCACCGGAGATTGTGATATACTCTTAACAGATTAAGGAAGGGCCTTTTGGCACATCCCGTTTTGTGAAAAGAGTATGGAAGGCTCAAAGAATTACAAGAAGAAAAGAGGTTTTTAAAATATGGAAATGAATAAAAGGCCGCGCCGCCTGCGCACAAGCGCCGTTCTGCGGAAAATGGTTCGTGAGACGCGCATGGACAAAAGCTCTTTGATTTACCCTATGTTTATCAAAGAGGGAACCGGGCTTAGGGAAGAGATTCCCACTATGCCGGGCCAGTACCGCTATAGCATCGACCAGATGCCCTATGCCTTGGAGAAGCTTCAGGAAGCAGGCATAGGCAGCGTTATGTTTTTCGGAATCCCAGATCATAAGGATGCGGACGGCAGCGGCGCATACGCAGAGGACGGCATTGTACAAAAAGCCTTCCGGGAAGCAAAAAAGCAGTTCCCGGATCTCTACTGCATCGGCGACGTGTGTATGTGTGAGTATACCTCCCACGGCCACTGCGGAATTCTAAGGGGCGGGTACGTAGACAATGACAAGACTCTGGACTATCTGGCAAGAATCGCTCTTTCCCAGGTACAGGCCGGCGCAGATATGGTGGCCCCCTCCGATATGATGGATGGACGCGTGGGAGCCATCCGTTCCTTGTTGGATGCAGAAGGATACCTGGAAACCCCGATTATGTCCTATGCCGTAAAATATGCCTCCGCTTTTTACGGCCCCTTCCGGGATGCGGCAGGAAGCGCCCCGGCCTTCGGTGACCGCAAGTCCTATCAGATGGATTACCACAACAGCCGTGAAGCTATGAAGGAAGCGCTTCTGGATGTGGAGGAAGGCGCAGATATCATTATGGTAAAACCAGCCATGAGCTATCTGGATATTGTTGCCAGGGTAAAAGAGGAGATTCGGCTTCCCACAGCAGCCTACAGCGTCAGCGGAGAATATGCCATGATAAAGGCCGCCGCCTCTTTAGGCTATGTAGACGAGGCTGCGATCATCTGCGAGACAGCCGTAAGCGCATACCGGGCAGGAGTGGATCTGTATCTGACCTATTATGCACCGGAGATTGCAGGATTTATAGATGAGGGGAGAATCGGATAATGACAAAATCAGAAATGCTGTTTGAACGTGGAATAAAACACATACCCGGCGGCGTCAATTCCCCGGTCCGGGCTTTCGGCTCTGTAGGCGAGACGCCCCGGTTCATCGCTTCCGCAAAGGGATCCCATCTCACCGATGCGGACGGAAGAACCTACCTGGACTATGTAGGCTCCTGGGGGCCGATGATTCTGGGCCACGGCCATCCGGCCGTTCTGGAGGCCGTGGAACAGGCATGTAAAAAAGGCTTAAGCTTCGGCGCAGCCACCGAGGCAGAGGTAGAGATGGCCGAGCTTATCTGCAGCATCGTGCCTTCGATTGAGATGGTGCGCATGGTCAATTCCGGAACCGAGGCAGTTATGAGCGCAGTCCGCGCCTCCAGAGGCTATACAGGCAGAAACAAGCTGGTAAAATTCGCCGGCTGCTATCACGGACATTCAGATGCCATGCTGGTCAAAGCAGGCTCCGGCGTGATGACGGCCGGCGTACCCGACAGCGCCGGCGTACCCTCCGGCTGTACCGAGGATACGCTGACCGCCGTGTACAATGATTTGGAGAGCGTGGAGAAGCTCTTTGAAGCTTATGGAAAAGAGATAGCGGCAGTCATCGTGGAACCGGCAGGGGCAAATATGGGCGTCGTTCTTCCGGAAAAAGGATTCCTTGAGGGACTGCGCCGTATCTGTACGGAGCACGGAAGCCTTTTGATTTTTGACGAGGTGATAACCGGCTTCCGCCTGGGGCTCTCCGGCGCCCAGGGTTATTACGGCATAGAACCGGATCTTACTACCTTCGGCAAAATCATCGGCGGCGGAATGCCGGTAGGCGCCTACGGCGGCCGAAAGGAAATTATGGAGATGGTAGCCCCTGCCGGACCGGTCTACCAGGCCGGAACCTTAAGCGGCAATCCTGTGGCCATGGCTGCCGGGCTGGCCCAGATCCGGCTTCTTAGAGACACTCCGGGCTTTTATGAGGAGCTTCACAAAAAATCCGGCCGCTTATTTACAGGAATGGAGGAAATTTTAAAGGAAGCAGAGAAGCCCTGGCAGCTGAACCACATAGGCTCCCTTGGCTGCCTGTTCTTTACAGAACAGCCGGTACGTGATTATGCTTCTGCAAAGACCTCAGACACAGAAGCCTTTGCACGGTATTTTTCCCATATGTTAAAAGAAGGCATTTACCTGGCTCCCTCACAGTTTGAAGCGATGTTTGTATCTTCGGCAGTTACAGAGGAAGAGATTGACGAGACGCTGACGGCAGTCCGCAGATATTTTATGAAATAAAGCATAGTATGGAGGAGAAAAAGATGGACAAGAAAAAATACGTAGCCTATGTAGGAACCTACACCCACGGAAGCAGCGAGGGAATCCATCTGTTCGATATGGATGTAGAGGAAGGAACCATGACAGAAAGGAAGGTAATCCCCATCAACAACCCTTCCTATATCAAGCTGTCCCACGACGGAAAGCACCTGTATTCCATTTCCGATGAGGGAGTGCGCTCCTTTAACATACAGCCGGACGGGGATCTGGAGCCTTTGAACTGCGCCAGTGTGGAAGGCATGCGGGGCTGCTATCTTTCCACTGATCAGGACGACAACTATCTGTTTGTAGGCGGCTGGCACGACGGAAAGGTCACCGTATTACGCCTGAATGAAGACGGAAGCGTGGGAGAAATCACCGCCGGAATCTTCCACAAAGGCTTAGGCAGCGTAGCCGAGCGGAACTTCCGCCCCCACGTAAACTGCGTCAACCTCACCCCCGACGGCAAATATCTCTGCGCCGTAGACCTGGGAACCGACCAGATCAAAATCTACAAGTTTGATTACCGGACCGGAAAAATCACCCTGGTAGATCTCTTAATGTGCGAATTAAATTCCGCCCCCCGGATCATCAAATTCAGCCGCGACGGAAAATTCGCCTATGTAATCAGCGAACTGAAAAACTACATCACTGTATACAAATACGACGGAAGCGGAAAAAATCCCTCCTTCGAGCTGATCCAGACTGTCCCCACCCTGAATGAATACCATTCCGCCACCAGCGCCGCCAGCGCCCTGCGCTTCTCCAAGGACGGCACCAAGGTACTGTGCACCAACGCCGGCGACAACACCGCCGGAATCTTCCACGTAGACAAAGAAACAGGCCTTCTGGAGAAGATCTGCATCCTCCCCATCAGCGGAGACTACCCCAAAGCCGGCGACTTCTTCCCCGACAACCGCCGCATCATATCCTTAAACCACGAAAGCAACAGCATCACCATATTCGACATTAACTACGAGAAAAAATACTTCACCATGAAAGGCAGGCCCATCCCAATCGAAACACCCAACTGCATCCTCGTATCCGAGATCCAATAATAAATAAATCCCCGCCCTTTCCAAAGTCAGGGAATGTGCCAGAGGAGGGCGGCAGGATTTTCCAATATCAAGTGTCCGGCTGTTCGCGCATATCCTGTCTGCTCTGGACGAACATTACCAAAAAACCAAAAAATTCCCAAAACATTTCAAGGTAATGTCCGTCCAGAGCAGACAGGGTGTACGCGAACCGTCCGAACACCGATATGGAAAATCCTGCCGCCCTCCTCTGGCGCATTCCTGTCCCTCCTCTCCTCACCACTTTGTACCACGAAAAGTACAAATATTTAAAGAACAAGACTTGAAAAAAACCCACAAAACGCATAAAATAGAATCTAGAATCGCACATTGCGATATGGGTAATGAACTCGGCGCCTTATCCGCTGGAAAAGATCCGGCCGCCCTTTCATTACTGCGACATACCACCATAGAAAAGGAGAATGGATTATGAATTTCGTAGTTGAAACATCCGCACGCCACGTGCACGTAACACAGGAGGATCTGGAAACCCTATTCGGCAAAGGCTATGAGCTGACCAAGAAAAAAGATCTCTCCCAGCCAGGCCAGTTCGCCTGCAACGAAAAAGTAACCATCGTAGGACCGAAAAAAGAAATGTCTGCCTCTATCTTAGGCCCTGTAAGACCCGAGACACAGATTGAGCTTTCCCTCACAGACGCCCGCTCCATCGGCGTAACAGCTCCCATCCGTGAGTCCGGAGACGTAGCCGGAAGCGGCGCCTGCAAGCTGGTAGGGCCGGCAGGAGAAGTAGAGCTTAAGGAAGGCGTAATCGCAGCAAAGCGCCACATCCATGCAACTCCTGAAGATGCCGAGAAGCTTGGCGTAAAAGACAAAGACGTTGTATCCGTAAAGGTTGACACCGACGGCAGAAGCCTGGTATTCGGCGATGTAATCGTCCGGGTAAGCCCCAAGTACGCACTGGCAATGCACATTGACACCGATGAGTCCAACGCAGCAGGCTGCGCAGGAACCGTATACGGCGAGATCGTAAAATAATTGGGAAAGCAATGGACAGTGCCGCAGGCAGTAAGAGCGCACTGCAAACAGCAGCAGAACAAAAATAAGGGAGAATACATAATCATGAAAATTTTAGTATTGAACTGCGGAAGCTCATCCTTAAAATATCAGCTTATTGATATGGAAAATGAAAGCGTAATGGCGAAGGGCCTCTGCGAGAGAATCGGAATTGATGGTTCCAAGCTCACGCATAAGGCAAACGATAAGGAGATGGTAGTGGAGCAGCCCATGCCCAAGCACACAGAGGCCATTTCTCTGGTAATGAAGGCCCTGGTAGATCCCGAGTACGGCGTATTAAAGGATACCAGCGAGATCTCCGCAGTGGGACACAGGGTACTTCACGGCGGTATGAAGTTCACCGAGTCCATTGTCGTAAATGAGGATGTAAAGAACGTAATCCGCGAGTGCTTTGATTTAGGGCCTCTCCACAATCCGGCAAACCTTATGGGAATCGAAGCCTGCGAGGAGGCAATGCCCGGTGTGCCCAACGTGGCCGTATTCGATACCACCTTCGGTATGGCAATGGAAGAGAAGGCATATCTCTACGCCATTCCCCATGAGTACTTCGAGAAATACAGCATCCGCCGCTATGGTTTCCACGGAACCAGCCACATGTTCGTATCCGGCGAGGCCATCAAGTTTGCGGGCCTGGATCCCGAGAAGGGCAAGGTAATCGTATGCCACTTGGGCAACGGCGCCAGCATCTCTGCATCCATCGGCGGCAAGTGCGTGGATACCTCTATGGGCTTAACCCCGTTGGAAGGCCTTATCATGGGAACCAGAAGCGGCGATGTGGATCCGGCTGTTCTCCAGTTCATCTGCAACAAAGAGGGCAAGGATGTAAACGAGATGCTGAACATCCTCAATAAGAAGTCCGGCGTCCTTGGCATGAGCGGCGGCGTATCCAGCGACTTCCGTGATATCGAGAAGGCAAAATCCGAGGGCAACCATCTGGCAGAGGTAGCTCTGGAGGCATTCGTTTACCGGGTAGTAAAATATATCGGAGCTTATACGGCAGCCATGAACGGCGTGGACGCCATTGCATTCACGGCAGGCGTAGGCGAGAACGATATGAAGACCCGTAAGGCCATCTGCAGCTATTTAGGATACCTGGGCGTAGAGATTGACGACGAGGCCAACAACTGCCGCGGAAAGAACCAGATGATCTCCACCGCAGACTCCAAGGTAAAGGTGATGATCCTGCCCACCAACGAGGAGCTTGCAATTGCAAGGGAGACGCTTCGGCTTACAAAATAGTGATAATATGAAATGAATGCCTGCATACCTGTTAAGGGAAATTGCAAGGAGTTTTTATATGTATCCACAGACAAGTACAGCATTGCACAAATAGCAGTGAATTCTGCATTCACTATTTGTGCAATGCTGTATTTAGAGAAAAGAGGAATTTTTTTGGTTACTGCTCTCTGAGTGAACAGTAACTTTTTGACAGCCTCCAGTAGAATTTTCTGGAAAACAGCTTGACAAACCTTTCGGTAGTGGCTATACTATTCTAGTATGTGTTAGGAGAGTACTATGCTCATTCATTTAAATGATGTTTTATCCTGTGAAGAAAAAACAATTTCCAGGACAATAGATCTGGAGATGGATTCCTTTGATTCTGACTTGGGAAGCTTTCCTTTTATCAGGAAGGAGCCTGTGGAGCTTACCATTACGAATCTGGGTGAGGAAAAGCTGAGAATTGAGGCGGAGACAGCGTTTACCGCGGCAGTTCCCTGTGACAGGTGCCTGGAGGAAGTGGAGATATCTTTGGAGCTTGCAATCAGCAAAGAAGTGGACATGAAGCAGACGGCTGAAGGCAGGATTGAGGACTTGGATGAAACAGATTTTGTCATTGGATACAACCTGGATGTAGACAAGCTTGTCTACAGTGAGATTTTGGTGAACTGGCCCATGAAGACTTTATGCAGGGAAGACTGCAAAGGAATCTGCAGAAAGTGTGGGACCAATCTCAACCACAGCTCATGCAGCTGTGATACAGTGGAACTGGATCCAAGAATGGCCGTAATAGCCGAGATATTTAAGAACAGTAATTAGAGGAGGTGTAACCGATGTCTATTTGTCCCAAGAATAAATCTTCCAAAGGAAGAAGAGATAAGAGAAGAGCAAACTGGAAGATGAGTGCAGTTAATCTGGTAAAGTGCAGCAAATGCGGAGCTTTGATGATGCCTCACAGAGTCTGCAAGGCTTGCGGCTCTTACAACAAGAAAGAGATCGTTTCCGTAGATTAATTGCTGCGGAAGCCGGGCCGGATATGTGTTCGGTATCCCGATTCAAAATGCAGAGAAAGGCTTTCCGGGTAGACCGGGAAGCCTTTTTTAGGGGGCTGAAAAAAACAAAAAATCGAACGTATGGTTGAATTTGCGAAAATACTATGGTATGATAGCAGGAGACAACGGAGGGAAAGCGTATGATTTCATATATCAGGGGAACCCTTGCTTATCTGGATCCCGAGGAAGGGCTTGCAGTAGTGGAGACAGGGGGAATTGGATACGGGATTCTGATTTCCGGGAAGGATCTGGATCTTCTGCCGGGCTGCAAAGAAGAGCTCCAGTTATATACCTATCTGCAGGTAAAAGAGGACGGGCTGCAGCTTTATGGCTTTTTGACCAGAGAGGATCAGAAGCTCTTTCGTATGCTGATTGGTGTCAGCGGAATCGGGCCCAAAGGCGCTCTTGGGATTTTGACGGCCCTTTCTGCGGATGATCTGCGCTTTGCGGTGCTGGCAGACGATGCCAAAGCCATTTCCAAGGCCCCGGGTATCGGCCATAAGACAGCGCAGAAACTGATTCTGGAGCTGAAGGACAAGCTGAAGCTGGAAGACGCCTTTGAGGCAAAGCTTGCCAAAGCAGATCTGCGGACAGGAGCCGGTTCTTTTGGATTGTCCGAAGCGAAGAATGAAGCCGTGGAGGCTTTGACCGCTCTGGGATATTCGGCATCGGATGCACTGAAGGCAGTCCGCCAGACAGAGCTTACCGAGGAGATGGGTGTGGAGGAGATTCTGAAAGCTGCATTAAAGCATATGACTTTTTAAGCCAGAGTTCAAAATGAGTGAGGAGTACAGGCGATTTCGAGGTATAGACAGATGGGAAGAAGGATTATCACAACAGAGGCCATAGAGGAGGATGTGCGGACAGAATACAGCTTAAGGCCCCAGACGCTGGACGAGTATATCGGACAGGAGAAGGCAAAGGGGAATCTTAAGGTTTACATCCAGGCGGCAAAGGAACGGGAAGAGGCTTTAGACCATGTGCTGTTTTACGGACCGCCGGGACTTGGAAAGACGACACTGGCGGGAATCATAGCCAATGAGATGGGGGTGAATATGAAAGTAACCTCCGGCCCGGCCATAGAGAAGCCGGGAGAGATGGCGGCGATTTTAAACAATCTGGCAGAGGGAGACGTGCTTTTTGTGGATGAGATCCACCGTCTGAACCGGCAGGTGGAAGAGGTGCTTTACCCGGCTATGGAGGACTTTGCCATTGACATTGTCATTGGAAAGGGGGCCACAGCCCGTTCTATCCGCCTGGATCTGCCTCATTTCACGCTTATAGGCGCAACCACACGGGCAGGACTTCTGACGGCGCCTCTCAGAGACCGTTTCGGGGTGGTACACCATCTGGAATTCTATACGGAGGAGGAGCTTCAGACGATTGTGATGCGTTCGGCCCAGGTGCTTAAGGTAGAGATAGAGCCGGGAGGAGCGCTTGAGCTGGCAAGGCGATCCAGAGGAACCCCCCGGCTTGCCAACCGGCTTTTGAAGCGGGTGCGCGACTTTGCGCAGGTGAAATATGAAGGAAAGATCACAGAGGAGATTGCGGATTTTGCTTTGGATCTTCTGGAGGTGGATCGCTACGGCCTGGATCAGACAGACCGTCTTATTTTAAATACCATGATTGAAAAGTTTATGGGAGGCCCTGTAGGACTCGACACCCTGGCGGCAGCCATCGGCGAGGATTCAGGAACCATTGAGGATGTCTATGAGCCATACCTTATCAAACGCGGCTTCCTAAACCGGACCCCCAGAGGAAGAACAGTAACAGAATTAGGATACCACCATCTAGGACTCAACTTTCAGCCATGATATACTTGCTTTTTTACCCGGATCCGATATAATATACACATAAGCAATGAGCAGTGCCAAAATGCAAGGTGGAAAATTGCCTGCTAGCAGGCAGATTTTCCAGATTGCATTTTGATAGGGCGAAGCCCGTGAATGAGGAAAACCTATGGTTTTCCGAATTCGCACTGCGGGGTAGAACAATAGGGCAGCCAAGGTGGAAAATTGCCTGCTAGCAGGCAGATTTTCCAGATTGCATTTTGATAGGGCGAAGCCCGTGAATGAGGAAAACCTATGGTTTTCCGAATTCGCACTGCGGGGTAGAACAATAAGCCAGTTAGCTGGGGAAAAAGGAAGTGAGTGTTATGGCTACGAAGAATACAGTAGAGGTTGTAATTGCCGGCAAGGTCTTTCGGATCAGCGGTTACGAAACCCCGGAATATCTGCACCAGGTATCCGTCTATATCAACGAAAAGCTGGCACAGTTTCAGCAGATGGAAGGCTACCGCAAGCAGAATACGGATCAGAAGCAGATGATGCTGAACATGAACCTGGCAGACGATTTCTTCAAGGCCAAACGCCAGGCAGATAAGCTTTCAGCAGAATTGGAGAAAAAAGAGCGGGAGATGTACGGCATCCGCCACGATCTCATCGAAGCCCAGATGGCCAACGAAAAACTGGAGACAGAAAAGAAAGAATTAAAAGAAAGGCTGACCGCCCAGAAAAAAGAAGCAGAGACAAAGCTGAATGAGGAAAAGAAAGCCTTGGAAGAAGCCCTGGCTGCCCAGAAAAAGGAGCTGGAGGCAAAGCTGGAAGGCCAGAAACAGGAGGCCGTAGAAAAGCTGGATTCCAAAAAGCAGGCTTCCGAACGGGAACGTCAGGAACTGAAACGCACCATAGAGGGATTGGAGCGCAGCCTGGAGAACCAGAAAAAAGCCTCAGAGGCTCAACGGCAGAATTCACACAAGAAACTGGAAGAGCAGAACCAGGCGGCCCAGAAGCGCATGGCAGAGCAGAAGCGGAGCTTTGAGGGAGAGATCGACCGGCTGGAACGGGAGAACAGGGAGCTTTTAAGAAAGCTGGGCCAGCGGTCCTATACATAAGAGGAAAAGCAAGAATTACAGCAGTGTATATCGGGGGTTGCTGCAAAATACGGCAGTGAGGATTTATGAGATCCGAAGGTCTTATTTGCAGACAACCTTTTTACTTTTAAGGGAGAAGGATACTGCAGCATTTGAAACAGCCATAAGATATCCTTTGGCAATACTTGCAGCAGTGAAATGGAGAATGGAATGAGACATAAAACGGAACTTCTGGCTCCGGCCGGTTCCTATGACAGCTTAAAGGCTGCGGTAGGGGCTGGAGCAGACGCAGTTTATCTTGGGGGCGCCAGGTTCGGCGCCAGGGCTTATGCAGATAATTTCGGAGAAAAAGAACTGTGCGATGCCATCGGCTACGCCCATCTTCATGGCTGTGATCTGTATTTAACCGTCAATACCCTTCTGAAAGATAAGGAACTGGAAGAACTGGGAGCTTATCTAAAGCCTTATTATGAGAGCGGCCTGGATGCAGTGATTGTCCAGGACCTTGGAGTATTTTCTTATATTCGTGAGTATTTTCCGGATCTGCCTATACATGCAAGTACCCAGATGACTATTCTGGGAGCCGGAGGCGCCCGGTTTTTAAAGGAACAGGGAGCCGCCAGAATCGTGACGGCCAGAGAGCTTTCCCTGGAGGAGATCCGTCAGATCCATGCAGCTGCAGACATTGAGATAGAGAGCTTTATTCATGGAGCCCTCTGCTATTGCTATTCCGGTCAGTGTCTGTTCAGCAGTATGCTGGGAGGAAGAAGCGGAAACCGGGGACGCTGTGCCCAGCCCTGCCGTCTGCCTTATCAGGTGAAGGCAGAGGGGAAGATACGGAACCGCCGGGAGGAAGCTTACCTGCTCAGTCCCAAGGATATGTGTACCCTTGAGCTGCTTCCAAAGATTCTGGAGGCAGGGGTCTGTTCTTTAAAAATAGAAGGGCGGATGAAGCGTCCGGAATATACTGCGGGAGTTGTACGGATCTATCGAAAATATCTGGATTTTTACCTGGAACATGGAAAGGACAGTTATCAGGTTGAACAAAAAGACTTAGAAGAGCTAAAGCGGCTTTACAACCGCGGAGGATTTTCCAAGGGATATTATCAGGTGCGAAACGGCCGGGAGCTGATGTCTCTTTCCAGGCCGGGACATTTTAAGGGAAGCTGGGAAAAGGGGAAGGACAAGGACAAGGGCAAGAGAAACGGAAACAGGCAGGAGCTTCTGGAAAAACAGGCATACGAAGGACTTTTGGCAGAGCTGAAGCAGCAGTACGTGGATAGAGAGAAAAAGGAAAAAATTAAGGGAAGCTTCCGTATTTCTACGGAATTTCCAACAGAATTTCTGGTAACATATAAGGAGGCTGCCGTAAGCGTATCAGGAGAACCGGCCCAGAAACCCAAAAATCAGCCCATGCATCCGGAGGCTGTCTTAAAACAGCTTCAAAAAACAGGTGACAGCCCTTTTTGTTTTGAAAAGCTGGAGCTTGAAGGAGAAAAAGAAGTATTTCTTCCGGTCCGCCAGCTGAATGGCATGCGCCGGGAGGCTTTGGAAAAGCTTGAGAAGGAGCTTCGGGCCCGGGGAAGCCGCAAATGCGTGAGGGAAGTATTTCCGCCGGAAAAAGGGCAAAGGGAAGAGGACAGGCAGGGAAAAGCTGAGGGCTGCGCCATTCATGTACAGCTGGAACAGCCGGAGGATCTTTGGACCGTATTGGATATTCCGGAGGTTTCCATGATTACTGTTTCCAGCGGCCATACGGACTTTGGGCAGTTAAAGGCTTATGCAGATGCCTGCCGCAAAGCCGGAAAGTCTTTCGGCCTTGTCCTTCCGGCAATCTTTCGGGTTTCGGAGGAAAGATATTTTAAGGAAAGGCTTTCTCTGTTAAAGAATGCCGGCTTGGACACACTTGTGGTAAAGAATCTGGAAGAGCTTGCATTTTTAAGGGAAGCGGACTGGAACCTTCCAGTAATCCTGGATCATAATCTCTATACATTTAATCAACGGGCACGCTTGTTTTGGAAGGAAGAGGGGATCTTTATGGATACCCTTCCTCTGGAGCTGAATGCACAGGAGCTTGTCCGCCGGGGCTGTGAGGGCAGTGAGATGCTGGTGTACGGTTATCTGCCTTTGATGGTGACGGCCAACTGCCTCCACAAAACCATGAAGGCCTGCCGGAAGCAGGAAGAGTTCTGGAAGCTTACAGACCGCTACAAGAAAGAATTTCCCATCGCCAATGAATGCCGGTGGTGCTATAATGTAATATACAACTGCGAACCCCTTTCACTTCTGGGAAATGTAAAGGAAGTGGAGCGTATTTCACCAAAAAGCCTGCGTTTGTGCTTTGTAATGGAGGATAAGCGGAAAATCAGACGGATTTTGGAGCAGTATGTGGAGGTGTTCTGCCATAAGGGAGAGCCGCCGGCTTTCGAAGGGCCATTTACCAGGGGACATTTAAAACGGGGAGTGGAGTAGTCCATATTATGACAAACCTCATTGTAGAATTATCAAAATTTGCCTTTATTATTTTAATTGCACTGTATTCGCTTTTGAGTTTTTCTGCCTTTAAGAAAAGAGGGGCAGGAGAGATCAACTATGTCTGGAGACTTCAGAATCTTCTGATGTTTTTTATACATTTGCTGGCTTATGTGGTGATGTACCTGCAGAAAGGGGAGATTAAGCTTTTGATCTTCTATTTGTTTCAGCTCTTTCTTCTGCAGGCGGTTGTGGTTATGACCCAGGTGATTTATCCCCAGATTAACCGCCTGGTGCTCAACAATATGTGTCTGCTTCTGGCTGTCGGGTTTATTATGCTGACCCGTCTGTCCTACGACAGGGCAGTGCGGCAGTTTCAGATAGCGGCAGCGGCCTTGATCCTGGCCATGGTAATTCCGGTTCTGATTCGCAAATGCGGTTTTCTTAAAAAGCTTCCCTGGGTCTACGGCATAGCCGGGCTTCTGCTCCTGGCTGCGGTAGCGGTATTTGGCGAAAGCAGCTATGGTGCGAAATTATCTCTGAAAATAGGTTCCTTTGCCCTCCAGCCTTCGGAATTTGTAAAAATTACCTTTGTATTTTTTGTGGCGGCCCGGTTAAGCAAAAGCACGGCCTTTAAGGATGTGGTTCTGACAACCATAATGGCGGCTTCTCATGTGCTGGTGCTGGTTTTTTCAAGGGATTTGGGAGGGGCGCTTCTGTTTTTTGTCACCTATCTGGTTATGCTTTATGTGGCTGCCAAAAAGCCTTTATATTTTATCAGCGGCCTGGGAGCCGGCTGTGTGGCTGCCTATGTGGGCTACCATCTCTTTTCCCATGTGCGCGTGCGTGTGATGGCCTGGAGCGATCCCTTCCAGTATATTGACAAGGAAGGCTACCAGATTACCCAGTCCCTTTTTGCAATCGGAACGGGAGGATGGTTTGGGACAGGCCTTTACCAGGGAGAGCCAAGTAAGATTCCGGTGGTGGTGGAGGATTTTATCTTTTCTGCTATTGCAGAGGAATTCGGGGGAGCTTTTTCCATCTGCCTGATTCTGATCTGCGTCAGCTGCTTTATGATGTTTGTAAACATTGCGATGCAGATTAAAAATGATTTCTATAAATATACAGCCCTTGGGCTTGGAACCCTCTATGGCTTTCAAGTGTTTTTGACCATCGGAGGAGCAATAAAGTTTATTCCTTCTACAGGCGTGACGCTTCCCCTTATCAGCAGCGGCGGAAGTTCTATTGTTGTAACCATTGCCATGTTTGCCATTATCCAGGGAATGTATCTTTTAAAGGAAGACGAGGAGTTAAGGATTGAAAAAGAACGAAAACGAAACGCAAAAGCCAAAGCAAAGAAAGCAAGAGCCCTTAAAGCGGAAAAAGCAAAAGAAAGATCATGAGCTTACGGTGATCACCTACCTTTTTACGGGGCTCTTTACCCTGCTTATCGGTTATTTTGTTTATTTTAACGCTGTCCTGCGTCCGGAAGTGATCAATAACCCTTATAATTCCAGACAGGAAAATTTCGCAAAACGGGTCGTGAGGGGGAAGATACTTGCTTCGGACGGCACGGTTCTGGCAGAGACAAAGACCGGGGAGGACGGGACGGAGACCCGCAGCTATCCCTATGGAAATGTATTTGCCCATGTGACGGGCTATGCTACCAGGGGACGGACAGGAATTGAGTCCCTGGCGAACTTTGAGCTTCTGACCTCCAATGCCTTTTTTGGAGAGCAGATTGCAAAGGAGCTTAAGGAGGAAAAGAATATCGGGGACAATGTGGTTACGACCCTGGACACCAAGCTGCAGGAGACGGCTTACAATGCTCTTGGAAACCACAAGGGCGCTGTGGTGGTTCTGGAGGCTGAGACGGGAAAAGTTCTTGCCATGGTATCCAAGCCGGACTTTGATCCCAACCGGGTCAATGAGGATTGGGATGCTTTAAATCAGAGCGAGAACAGTGACGGTGTTTTTTACAACAGAGCCATGCAGGGGCAGTATCCGCCGGGATCAACCTTTAAGGTGGTGACGCTTCTGAACTATATGAGGGAAAATCCGGACTACGAGGATTTTCAGTTTCATTGTTCCGGCAGCCTGACGGAGGGGAATTATACGATCAGCTGTTACGGAAAGAATGCTCATGGAAATGAGGATCTTAGGAAGGCTTTTGCCAAGTCCTGCAATACGGCTTTTTCTTCTATCGGACTGTCTCTGGACGAGGGGACGTTTAAGAGTAATTGCGAAGGGCTTTTGTTTAACAGTGAGCTTCCCCTGCAGCTTCCCTATAGTAAAAGCTCCTTTTCGCTGGAGAGCGGCGCTGCGCCGGCGGAGCAGATGATGACGGGGATCGGGCAGGGGGAGACCCTTGTTTCTCCTATGCATATGGCTATGATCATGGGGGCGATTGCCAATGAGGGTGTTCTGATGAAGCCTTATTTTCTGGAACGGGTGGAGACTTATACGGGGGATCTGGTTAAGACCTTTCGCCCGGCTGTTTACGGCAGCCTTATGACAAAACAGGAGGCGGAGATTCTTACGGAATATATGAGGGCTGTCGTGACGGAAGGGACGGGCAGTAAGCTGGATAATATGGGGTTCTTTATTGCAGGGAAAACGGGGACTGCGGAGTATTCCAGTGATAAAAGTAAGAGCCATGCGTGGTTTGCCGGGTTTTCGGATACAGGAGAGTCGGATATTGTGGTTTGTGTGCTGGTGGAGGAGGCCGGATCGGGGAGTGAGTTTGCGGTGCCTGTTGCTAGGGAGATTTTTTGGGCTTGGAATGTGGGACGGGAGTAGTGTAGGGGGGGACGGCGCCGCAGGAAAATATGCCAGCAGGCGTTTCCATATCCTGTGTTCGGACGGTTCACGCACACACTGTCTGCTCTGAGTGTACATTGCCCCCTTTTTGGGTGTTGGATTTTGAAGGTGGTGTTGGGTCAATGTGCGCTCATATCAGACAGTGTGTGCGTGAACAGCCGGACACTGGATATTGGAAATGCCTGCTGGCATATTTTCCTGCAGCGCCTGGGTTTTGGAGCCGGGTGAGGAGGGGAGGTTTTGGGTTTGTAAAAATTTTTTTGGGGGATTGACAGAGGGGCGGGGGTGTGGTAAAATGCAGGGGTAACTTTATTGTGGTACAGTGACCAATTGGTAGAGAAAAGAAGTGGAGACTTGCGGAGGATGACTGAGATGGAGTTTGGATGTGATCGGAAGCGGGGATGGGAGGACATTATGAAAAAAAGAGTTTTGAGTTTGATGTTGTGTGGTTTGATGATGGTTTCGCTGTTAGCGGGCTGTGGAGCTAAGGAGGAGCCGGCGGCGGATGCTGAGGCCGGGGTGGATGCTGAGGCTGAGAGTGATATGGAGTATGTGAAGTCTAAGGGGACTCTTGTGGTTGGTATTACGGATTTTGCGCCGATGGATTATAAGGATGAGAGCGGCGAGTGGATTGGCTTTGACGCGGATATGGCGAAGGCGTTTGGGGAGAGTCTGGGCGTCTCTGTGGAGTTTGTGGAGATTGACTGGGATAATAAGGTTCTGGAGCTTGACAGTAAGACGATTGACTGTGTCTGGAATGGTATGACGCTTACGGATGAGGTGAAGAGCGCTATGGAGTGCTCCAATGCTTACTGCAACAATGCGCAGATTGTGATTGTTCCGGCGGATAAGGCGGATCAGTACCAGGATACGGACAGCCTGAAGGATCTTAATTTTGCGGTTGAGGCTGGCAGCGCCGGGGAAGCGGAGGTAAATGCGCTTGGGCTGAATAACACGCCGGTGAAGTCTCAGTCAGATGCTCTTCTTGAGGTGGCTTCGGGAACTTCGGATGCGGCTGTGATTGATTCTCTGATGGCGGCAGCTATGGTGGGAGAAGGAACCGGGTATGCGGATTTGACCTATACGGTTCAGCTGAACAGTGAGGAGTATGGCGTGGGCTTCCGTAAGGGCTCTGATCTGGCTGCGGCTTTGAATGATTTCTTCCTGGCAGGCTATGCGGACGGGAGCGTTGCGGAGTGCGCGGGTACTTACAATATACAGGCAGCCTTGATTGATGTGGATTTGACTGAGGAGTAAGAAACCTGGATTTTGCATGGGGAATTGAATTTGCAGGAAGGTTCTTAAGGGGGCTTTTGAGAGTCTTTCTGTTAGGTAAAAGGGATGTTTGCGACCTTGATCCGGCTTTTGGAGCCGGATCTCTGGCCGCATCTTTTGCTGTAATCCGGCTTTGGGTGGAGATTTTATAACCGGATATGGCGGCAGAGGTTTGATTTTTATTATACAGGAAAGCAGGATACATACATGGAGCAGTTTTTGGAGCAGTTTCCGATTGTGGTTCAATCGCTGAATATTGGTTTTTTGCAGACTTTGAAATTATTTGTGGTTACTCTTTTGGGAGCGGTTCCCTTGGGGCTTATCATTGCCTTTGGCTCCATGTCCCGTTTTCGTCCCTTGAGTTATCTTACGAAGATTGTGGTCTGGATTATCCGGGGGACGCCTTTGATGATTCAGCTGATGATTATTTTTTATTTTCCCGGCCTGGTGCTGGGAAATAATATCTGGGGAGGCGGAGAGGCCGGACGGTTTTTTGCTTCTGCCGTGGCTTTTGTTTTTAATTATGCCTGTTATTTTTCTGAGATTTACCGGGGTGGGATTCAGAGTGTTCCGGTGGGGCAGGAGGAGGCCGGGCTGGTGCTTGGCATGACGAGAAAGCAGATTTTCTTTAAGGTTACGCTGCTTCAGATGATTAAGCGCATTGTTCCGCCTATGTCGAATGAGATTATTACGTTGGTGAAGGATACTTCTCTGGCGCGGATTATCGCCCTCCAGGAGATTATCTGGGCAGGCCAGGCGTTTATGAAGGGGTCCCAGGGAATTTCCGGCCAGATTTGGCCGCTGTTTTTTACGGCGGTTTACTATCTGATTTTCAGCGGCCTGTTGACGGTGCTGCTGGGATGGCTGGAAAAGAAGCTGGATTATTTTAGGTAAGGGGGCGTATGAAATGGCGATTTTGGAGGTAGAGCACTTAAGTAAGACCTTTGAGCGCACGGAGGTGCTTAAGGATATTAATTTTTCTTTGGAGAAGGGACAGGTGGTTTCGCTGATTGGATCTTCGGGAAGCGGCAAGACAACCTGTCTGAGGTGTCTTAACTTTCTGGAGCGGCCGGATACTGGGATTATCCGGGTCAATGGGGAGACGCTTTTTGACGCCAATGATCCGGTGACTACACAGGAGGAGGCTATACGGAAGAAGCGGCTGCATTTTGGACTTGTGTTTCAGTCTTTTAATCTGTTTCCCCAGTATACGGCTCTTGGAAATGTGATGCTGGCCAGTGAGCTATTGGCGAAGGAGCGGCCGGATTATAAGGAGAATAAGAGGACCATCCATGAGGAGATTGAGCATAAGGCGGAGGCGCTGCTGGTGCAGATGGGGTTGGGGGATCGGATGAAGAATTATCCGCATCAGCTTTCCGGAGGACAGTGCCAGCGTGTGGCGATTGCCAGGGCCCTTGCTCTGCAGCCGGATATTCTCTGCTTTGATGAGCCTACTTCGGCTCTCGACCCGGAGCTGACCGGGGAAGTGCTGAGGGTTATTAAGGAACTGGCGGAACAGAGGACTACGATGATTATTGTAACCCATGAGATGGCTTTTGCCAGGGATGTGTCGAATCATGTGATCTTTATGGATGACGGGAGGATTCTGGAGGAGGGGACGCCGGAAGAGGTGTTTGGAAATCCAAGGGAGGCTCGGACACAGCAGTTTTTGGGGCATTTTGTTCAGTAAGGTGGAAATATGGGAATTTTAGGCTTGGGAGGTTGAAATTTCGGTGGGTTGAGGTTATACTTATAGGACGGACGGGCTGAGATTCTGATAATTTTAAGAAAGGATAAAGAATTTTCATGGAAAAGAAAGAACTGTTATATGAAGGAAAGGCTAAGAAGGTTTATACTACGGAGGATCCGGATGTTTTAATTGTGGATTATAAGGATGATGCTACGGCGTTCAATGGTTTGAAGAAGGGGACGATTCAGGGGAAGGGTGTCATTAATAACCGTATGAGCAACCGGGTGTTCCAGCTTCTGGAGAAGGAGGGGATTCCGACTCATTATGTTGAGGAGCTGAGTGATCGGGAGACGGCGGTAAAGAAGGTGGAGATTGTTCCCTTAGAGGTGATTATCCGGAATGTGGCGGCTGGAAGCTTTTCGAAGCGTCTCGGCGTGGAGGAAGGGACGAAGTTTGCAGCTCCGACTCTGGAGTTCAGCTATAAGAATGACGATCTGGGCGATCCGCTGATCAATGATTATTTTGCCATTGCGCTGGGACTGGCTACCAGGGAAGAGATTGATACGATTACGGAATATGCGTTTAAGATCAATGAGGTGTATAAGGCTTATTTTGCCAATGCCGGGATTGAGCTGATTGATTTTAAGATTGAGTTCGGGCGTTACAAGGGCCAGATTATTCTGGCGGATGAGACTTCGCCGGATACCTGCAGGCTGTGGGATATCAATACCCATGAGAAGCTGGACAAGGATCGCTTCCGCCGGGATCTGGGGAATGTAGAAGAGGCTTACAACGAGGTGTTTAAGCGTCTGGGACTGTAGGCCAAGGTGGATTAAAAGGGGTATTACGTATGGGAATGCCTGCTGGAATAGGAGAATGCGAGAATGAGCACAGATAGATATGTCAGCCCTTTATCCGAGCGCTATGCAAGTAAGGAGATGCAGTATATTTTTTCTCCGGATAAGAAGTTTCGAACCTGGAGGCGGCTTTGGATTGCCCTTGCGGAGACGGAGAAGGAGCTGGGACTGAATATTACCCAGGAGCAGATTGATGAGCTGAAGGTTCATCAGGATGATATCAATTACGATGTGGCGAAGGCACGGGAGAAGGAAGTGCGCCACGATGTTATGTCCCATGTTTATGCCTATGGACAGCAGTGTCCCAAGGCCAAGGGGATTATCCACCTGGGGGCGACCTCCTGCTATGTGGGAGATAATACGGATATTATTGTGATGACGGAGGCTTTGAAGCTGGTGCGCAAAAAGCTGGTGAATGTGATTGGGGAGCTGGCTCGTTTTGCGGATGAGTATAAGGCTCTGCCTACCCTGGCATTTACGCATTTTCAGCCAGCCCAGCCCACTACCGTAGGAAAGAGGGCAGCCTTGTGGATGCAGGAGTTCTGTCTGGATCTGGAGGATCTGAATCATGTGATTTCTACGATGAAGCTTCTGGGCTCCAAGGGGACTACGGGGACGCAGGCCAGCTTTCTGGAGCTTTTTGACGGGGATCAGGAGACTATTGATAAAATTGATCCCATGATTGCAAAGAAGATGGGCTTTGAGGAGTGCTATCCTGTGTCTGGACAGACCTATTCCCGGAAGGTGGATACCCGAGTGCTGAATGTCCTGGCAGGGATTGCGGCCAGCGCCCACAAGATGTCCAATGATATCCGGCTTCTGCAGCATCTAAAAGAGGTGGAAGAGCCTTTTGAGAAGTCCCAGATAGGCTCCTCTGCCATGGCTTATAAACGCAATCCCATGCGCAGTGAGCGGATTGCGTCTCTGTCCAGATATGTGATGGTTGACGCCTTGAATCCGGCTATTACCTCAGCGGCCCAGTGGTTTGAGAGGACGCTGGATGATTCGGCCAATAAGCGCTTAAGCGTTCCGGAGGGCTTTCTGGCTGTGGACGGTATATTGGATCTATGCCTCAATGTGGTGGACGGCCTGGTGGTTTATCCCAAGGTGATTGAGAAGCGCCTGATGTCAGAACTTCCCTTTATGGCTACGGAAAATATTATGATGGATGCGGTGAAGGCAGGGGGAGACCGGCAGGAGCTGCATGAGCGGATTCGCGAGCTTTCCATGGAGGCCGGGAAAAATGTGAAGGTCAATGGCGGCGAGAACAATCTCCTTGAACTGATTGCGGCAGATCCGTCCTTTAACCTGTCTCTGGAGGATCTGCGCAAGACCATGGAGCCTTCCCGTTATGTGGGACGGGCACGGGAGCAGGTGGAAGCATTCCTCGGCCAGGTGGTGAAGCCGATTCTGGAGGAATACAAAGAGCTGCTTGGGGTGAAAGCGGAGATCAATGTTTAAATAATATCTTCCAAGTCCTCCCGTTCCAAAGGATACGGACTTTTTGGACGGCGGTATCCCCGGAGGACGAGGGCTGGGTATGAATAAGGAGAAAACAGGAAAGACTTTTACATAGATTCTTTGTTAAAAGTCTTTTCTGTGTGTAAGACACTATATGACGGACATATGCCGCAAAGTCAAAGATCTCGCAGCAAAGGGACGGCCCGGGCCATGTCCGCTTGGCTCGCTGCCTGTGGGAATAAGGCATCTGTGCCGGAAGAGGAGAAACGGATGATTGTGTCAATAATCATTTTGATCATTGGTTTTGGATTGCTGGTCAAGGGAGCGGATTTTTTTGTGGAGGGCGCTTCGGATATTGCCAAAAAGCTTGGAATCCCCTCCATTGTAATCGGGCTTACGATTGTTGCCTTGGGCACTTCCCTGCCGGAACTGGCGGTGAGCGTGACGGCGGCGTTAAAGGAAAGCAACGATATTGCCCTGGGAAATGTGACGGGCTCTAATATTATGAATCTTCTGGTTGTGGTTGGACTGGCGGCAGTCATCCGCCCCATGACCGTAAAGCGTTCTGTCTTGAAACGGGATTATGTGATGTCCTGCCTGATGGCGCTTCTGATGCTGGCAGGTGCCGTGGATATTTTTTGGAATCCCAGGGAGACAGCTATTTCCCTATTGGACGGAGCGGTGCTTCTGGGGGTTACTGCCGGTTATATGTACCATCTGATCCGCACGGCGGTCAGGGATCGGGTAGCGGAGCAGTTCGGCATCACCCGTCCATTGCCGGTAAGCCTTCTGCTGTGTGCCGGAGGAGCGGCAGCTATTATCGGAGGCGGACAGATGGTGGTGAATTCTGCCACGGATCTGGCCTACCGGTTCGGAATGAGCGAAACTCTGGTGGGGCTTACCATTGTAGCCATCGGAACTTCTCTGCCGGAGCTGGTAACGTCTGTGGTGGCGGCCAAAAAGGGAGAGAGTGAGATTGCCCTGGGAAATGTTCTCGGTTCCAATATCTTGAATATCGGTTTCATCTTAGGCGCTTCCGGGGTGATTCATCCCATTGCAGTGAAGATGGAAAATGTGTATGATATGCTGATACTGATTGCGCTGACGGCAGTGTTTTTTATCCCTTTGTGGTGCCGGGAGAAGGTAAGCCGCATGACAGGTGCGGTTATGCTGATGTGCTATCTTGGGTATATGGTTTATATTGTTATGCGGTAGAAAAAGCGGTAGAAAAATAAAAAAACTCTTGCATTTTCCAATAAATGTGTTACAATGTAATAGATTAAATAAGGCGGCCGAAAAGAGTGAACGAAAGTTCACTCTTTGTTTTTGAGAAACAGCAAAGCCGGACAGAAGAGCAAAAACAGGAAACAAAGGCCCCGGACGGGAAAGGAAGTCTATGACAAAGAGAGAGAGCTACGAACAGAAGACAGAGGAGCTGGTACTGCCCATCATTGAAGCCAATCATTTTGAGCTGGTGGACGTAGAGTATGTAAAGGAGGGCGGCACCTGGTACTTACGGGCCTACATTGATAAGCCCGGAGGAATCACCGTGGACGACTGTGAGATCGTGAACCGGGCCTTGGGCGGCATTCTTGACGAGAAGGACTTTATTGAGGAGTCCTACATTCTGGAGGTGAGCTCTCCGGGGCTTGGCCGTCCGCTGAAAAAGGAACGGGATTTTGAACGAAGCCTGGGGGAGGAAGTGGAGATCCGTACCTACCGCATGGTAGAGAAGCAGAAGGAATTCCGTGGAATTTTAAAAGCATACGATAAGGATACGGTAACGATTACAGTAGAAGAGGAAGAGGAGCGGGTATTCCCTAGGGATAACATTGCTCTGATTCGTCTGGCCTTTGATTTCTAGTACAGCCACATAAATACTTTTCGGTTTTTGGTTTGGAGCATTCCGGAAAGTATTTCGTTAAAACGAGGAGGAAAGAGAACAATGAACACAGAATTGCTGGAAGCTTTGGAAATTTTGGAAAAGGAAAAGGACATCAGCAAGGAAACCTTGCTGGAGGCCATTGAGAATTCCCTGCTTACGGCCTGCAAGAATCATTTTGGAACATCCGACAATGTAAAGGTATATATCGACCCAAAGACCTGCCAGTTTTCCGTGCATGCGGAAAAGACCGTGGTGGAACAGGTGGAGAATCCGGTGCTGGAGATCAGCCTGTCCAATGCAAAGATGATAGATTCCAAATATGAATTGGGCGATATCGTGAATGTGGAGATTAAGTCCAAGGAATTCGGCCGCATTGCCACCCAGAATGCAAAGAATGTTATCCTTCAGAAGATCCGGGAGGAAGAGCGCAAGGTTCTGTTTAACCAGTATTATGCTAAGGAAAAGGACGTGGTCACCGGCGTGGTGCAGCGTTATATCGGCAGAAATGTCAGCATTAACCTGGGCAAGGTGGATGCCATCCTCAATGAAAATGAGATGGTCAAGGGTGAGGTGTTCAAGCCCACCGAGCGGATTAAGGTATACATCCTGGAGGTAAAGGATACCACCAAGGGGCCGAGGATTCTTGTGTCCAGAACCCACCCGGAGCTGGTGAAGCGGCTCTTTGAGTCTGAGGTGACCGAGGTGCGTGACGGAACGGTGGAGATTAAATGCATTGCCAGAGAGGCCGATTACCGGACAAAGGCCAGAGAGGCCGGCCCGAGAACAAAGATCGCCGTGTGGTCAAATGACCCGGATGTAGATCCTGTGGGCGCCTGCGTCGGTATGAACGGAGCAAGGGTCAATGCCATTGTAAGCGAGCTTCGGGGCGAGAAGATAGACATCATCAACTGGAGTGAGAATCCGGCCATTCTCATAGAGAATGCCTTAAGCCCCGCTAAGGTGGTGGCCGTTCTGGCAGACCCGGAGGATAAGACAGCCAAGGTTGTGGTCCCGGATTATCAGCTTTCCCTGGCTATCGGCAAGGAGGGACAGAATGCCCGTCTTGCTGCAAAGCTTACAGGCTTTAAGATTGATATCAAGAGCGAGACACAGGCCAAGGAGATTGAAGGCTGGCTTGACGTGGATGAAGAATACGAAGAGTATGAGGACTTTGAGGTTTACCAGGAGGAACAGGCGGCCCTGGCTGCTTATCAGGAAGAGTATCCGGATGGTGAGGAATATCCGGAGGACGGAGCGTATCTGGATGCCTATGAGGAGGCTTACGAGGGTGAGCCGGAAGATTCAGATTATGATTCCCAGGAGCCTTTTGAGGAATAGAAAAGCCTTCGAAAGGGCAGAGATTAGGATGTGATAGATTTGAGTACAAATCGGAAAGTGCCTATGCGCCAGTGCACCGGCTGTCAGGAGATGAAGAGCAAAAAAGAGATGCTGCGCATTTTAAAGACAGCGGAAGGTGAAGTCGTACTGGATACCACAGGCCGGAAGAATGGACGGGGAGCCTACCTGTGCTTTTCCGGAGAGTGCCTTAAGAAGGCAAGGAAAAACCGGGGCCTGGAGCGCTCGCTGAAAATGAATATTCCTCCGGAAGTGTACGACAGTCTGGAAAAGGAGCTGGATAAAATTGGCATGGAATAAAGCATACGGGATGATTGGTATGGCTATGAAGGCCGGTAAAGTTGCAAGCGGAGAATTTGCCACAGAGAAAGCAGTGAAAACGGGAAAGGCAGCTTTGGTGATTGTGTCGGAAGCTGCATCGGAAAACACGAAGAAAAAATTTCGGAATATGTGTGATTACTATCAGGTGCCCATTTATTTTTTCGGAGAGAAGGAAGAGCTTGGGCATGCCATAGGAAAAGAATTCCGGGCTTCGCTGGCAGTGTTGGACGACGGACTGGCAAAAGCCATAGAAAAAAATATAATCCATGAATGAAAATGCCTGTGGAATACAAACTGAATAACGGAGGTAAGTATGTCGAAAAGAGTACATGAACTTGCAAAAGAATTAGATAAGACAAATAAAGAGATTCTCGCATTTTTAAGTGGGAAGAGTATAGAGGTAAAGAGCCATATGAGCATGCTCACAGATGAGCAGGAGGGCATGGTGAAAAAGGCCTTTGGGCCAAAGCCGGCAGCTCCTGTAAAGGAAGGAGCGCAGCCGAAAGAGGCGGCATCAGCAGCGCCTGCGGCTCCGCCCAGAAAGAAAAAAATCATTGCGGTGTACAACACCCATAACAGCCAGACGGGAATCAAAGACCCGAGAGCGGAGCGCCGGGCCAGCCAGGCCCGTTCCCAGCAGGCCCGTCCGGCAGCGCCTGGACAGGGAAAGCCTGCGGCGCCGGGACAGGGGAGACCTGCCCAGGCACAGAGTCAGGCACGTCCCGGGGGTTCAGGTCTTGGAAGACCTGCCCAATCCCAGAGTCAGGCCCGTCCGGCAGCGCCCGGACAGACAAAGCCGGCAGCGCCGGGCCAGGGTCAGGCCCGTCCGGCGGCAGGCGCACAGGGAAAGACGGCCGGTCCGGAGCAGCCTGTAAAGCCTTTGAATACAGAGGAGCCCAAGGCAGCTCCCACAGCGGCAGCGGAGCGTCCGGTACAAAAGCCGGCTTCCCAGGAGGAGCGCCGTCCCCAGCAGAGCGCAGTGCGTCCGGCCCAGGGTGCAGGACGTGACGGCCAGAGAGCTTCCGGGACACCTGGAAGAGACGGCCGGGATAACCGGGGCGGCCAGGGAAGAGACGGCCGGGATAACCGCGCAGGCCAGGGCCGCGACGGCCAGAGAAGCTTCGGCGGCCAGGGAAGAGACGGCCGGGATAACCGCGCAGGCCAGGGCCGCGACGGCCAGAGAAGCTTCGGCGGCCAGGGAAGAGACGGCCGGGATAACCGCACAGGCCAGGGCCGCGACGGCCAGAGAAGCTTCGGCGGCCAGGGAAGAGACAGCCGGGATAACCGCACAGGCCAGGGCCGCGACGGCCAGAGAAGCTTCGGCGGCCAGGGAAGAGACGGCCGCGACAGTCGGGGAGGCCAGTCCAGGGATAACCGCCGTTCCATGGATATTCCGGCAGCTCCTTCCGTGACAGAGCTTCGAAAGACGGAAAACCGCAGAGCGGAGAATAAGAATCGAAATGATGACAGCAAAAAAGAGAAAAACAGCAAATTTAATGACAACTGGAGCGGCAAGCCCGGTCAGGGAGGCCGCAGGCCGAATCAAGGCGGCAATCGTCCGAACCAGAAAAACGGCAGGGGCGCTAAAGGCTCTGCGCCGGTGCGTCCGACGCCTCCGGCGCCAAAGAAGGAAGATCTTACGCCAAAGGTAATAGAGATTCCGGAGCTTATCAGCATTCACGATCTGGCAGAGCGCATGAAGATCCAGCCCTCCGTCATTATCAAAAAGCTGTTTCTTGCAGGCAAGATGGTTACGGTTAATTCCGAGCTGGATTTTGATGCAGCCGGAGAGCTTGCCATGGAGATGAACTTTGATCCCGTTCCGGAGGAAAAAGAGGATGTTATCGGCAAGATGCTTGAGGATATAGAGGATGCGGAAGACAGCCTTGTGGCCCGTCCGCCGGTAGTCTGCGTTATGGGCCATGTAGACCATGGTAAGACTTCCCTTCTGGATGCCATCCGTGACACCCATGTGATTGACCGGGAGGCCGGGGGAATCACCCAGCACATCGGCGCTTATGTGGTAACCATCAACGGCCAGAAGATTACCTTCCTGGATACCCCGGGACATGAGGCATTTACGGCTATGCGTATGCGCGGAGCCAATTCTACGGATATTGCGATCCTGGTGGTAGCCGCCGACGACGGCGTGATGCCCCAGACCGTGGAGGCCATCAACCATGCAAAGGCCGCAGGCATTGAGATTATTGTAGCGATTAATAAAGTAGATAAGCCCAGCGCCAATATTGAGCGTGTAAAGCAGGAGTTAGTAGAGCATGAGCTGATTCCCGAGGACTGGGGCGGAAGCACCATTTTCGTACCCGTATCGGCTCACACCCATGAGGGACTGGATCAGCTTTTGGAAATGATCCTTTTAACGGCCGAGGTACTGGAGCTTAAGTCCAACCCCAACCGCAGGGCAAGAGGCCTCGTTATTGAGGCAGAGCTTGACAAAGGAAAGGGACCGGTTGCAACGGTTCTGGTTCAGAAGGGAACCCTTCATGTGGGCGATCACATTGCAGTGGGCGCCTGCCACGGTAAGGTCCGGGCTATGATGGACGACAACGGACGCCGGGTGAAGGAGGCAGGCCCCTCTAAGCCCGTTGAGATTCTCGGCCTTAACGATGTGCCGGGAGCCGGCGAGATCTTTGTATCGCCGGAGACTGACAAGGAGGCAAGAACCTTTGCGGAAACCTACGTAAAGGAGAGCCGTGAAAAGCTTCTGGAGGATACCAAGCTTAAGATGTCCCTGGATGATCTGTATTCCCAGATTCAGTCCGGCAATCTGAAGGAATTGAATATTATCGTAAAGGCAGACGTGCAGGGCTCCGTGGAGGCCGTAAAGCAGAGTCTCTTAAAGCTCTCCAACGAGGAGGTTGTGGTGAAGATCATCCATGGCGGCGTGGGTGCGATCAATGAGTCCGACGTGAGCCTGGCTTCCGCTTCCAATGCCATTATCATCGGTTTCAATGTAAGGCCGGATGCCACGGCAAAGGAGACGGCGGAGCGCGAGAAGGTAGATCTGCGTCTGTACCGTGTGATTTACGATGCCATCAACGATGTGGAGACAGCCATGAAGGGAATGCTGGATCCTGTCTTCGAGGAAAAGGTGCTGGGCCATGCGGAGGTACGCCAGATCTTCAAGGCCTCCGGCGTGGGCAACATTGCCGGATCCTATGTGCTGGACGGAGTATTCCAGAGAGGCTGCAAGTGCCGGATTACCAGAGAGGGCGATCAGATCTTCGACGGCGCCCTGGCTTCCTTGAAGCGGTTTAAGGATGACGTGAAGGAAGTAAAGGCCGGCTATGAGTGCGGTCTGGTATTTGAGAAATTTAATGATATCCAGGAGCTGGATATTGTGGAAGCCTATACCATGGTAGAGGTTCCGCGGTAGAAAGCCGCCTGGCTTTGAGGCCGAGGATAAGCTTTGGCCTATGGAGATAAGAATGAGAAAGAACAGTATCAAAAATACAAGGATTAACGGAGAGGTCAGAAGAGAGCTGAGCAATATCATCCGGGGAGAGATCAAGGATCCCCGGATCCATCCCATGACCACGGTGGTAGAGGTAGAGGTGGCTCCTGACTTGAAGAGCGCCAAGGCTTATATCAGCGTTCTGGGGGATGAAAAGGCACAGCAGGATACCCTGGCAGGCTTAAAAAGCGCAGAGGGCTATATCCGCAGGGCTCTGGCCAAATCCATCAATCTGCGCAACACACCAGAGATCCGCTTTATCCTGGATCAGTCCATTGAATATGGTGTAAATATGTCCAAATTTATTGACGATGTAAACCGGAAAGAAGATGAGGATGATGAATATGATCAAACTGGAGAATGAGCTTAGACAGGTAAAAAGTGTTGCAATTGCGGGCCATGTAAGACCAGACGGGGACTGTACCGGTTCCTGTCTGGCCGTGTACAATTATATCCGGGAGCATTTTCCGGCGGTGAAGGCGGCAGTCTATCTGGAAACGGTGAATCCCTCCTTTGCAATGCTGTATAGGTCTGAGGAAATACAGACAGAATGCGCCAAGGATGAGAGGTACGATCTCTTCCTGGCCCTGGACGTAAGTGATAAGGAACGCATGGGAGCGGCTGCAAAGTATTTTGAGACAGCAGGCAGAAGAGTCTGCATCGATCATCATATTACTAACCAGGGATTTGCAGATGAGGACTGGATTGAGCCGGATGCCAGCTCCACCTCGGAACTGGTGTTCAAGAGTATGGAGGAGGATAAGATTTCCAAAGAAACGGCGGAGGCCCTCTATATGGGCATTATCCACGATACGGGAATCTTCCAGTACTCTAATACCACCCAGGAAACCATGGAGATTGCCGGAAAGCTCATGGCAAAAGGGATTGCGTTTTCCCGGATTATAGACGAGACCTTTTATCAGAAAACCTATATACAGAATCAGGTACTGGGCCGCACGCTGATGGAGAGCATCCTGCTTCTGAACGGAAAGATCATTATGGGAAGAATCCGCCAGAAGGATATGGAGTTTTACGGCGTAGGGCCGAAGGATCTGGAGGGTATTGTGAACCAGCTTCGGGTAACCAAGGATGTGGAGGTGGCAATTTTTCTCCATGAGACAGGAAACCAGGAGTACAAGGTCAGTCTGCGTTCCAACGGACCGGTGGATGTCAGCGAGGTCTGCTCTTACTTCGGCGGCGGCGGTCATGTGAAGGCGGCCGGCTGTACCATGCACGGAACCCTCCATGATGTGGTCAATAATTTGACGCTACATATCGAAAAACAGCTTTTGCAGGAGGAACAGTCCGACAGGAAGGAGCCGTAGTGAACGGAATTCTGAATATATATAAAGAGGCCGGCTTTACCTCCCACGACGTGGTGGCAAAGCTTAGGGGAATTTTAAAACAGAAAAAAATCGGTCATACAGGAACTCTCGATCCCGATGCGGAGGGAGTTCTTCCTGTATGTGTAGGAAATGCCACAAAGCTTTGCGGACTTCTTACGGAAAAGGAGAAAACATATGAAGCTGTCCTTCTTCTGGGACAAGAGACGGATACCCAGGACATTTCCGGAAAAATCCTAAGGACGAAAGAAGTAAAGGTAAGCCCGGAGGCGGTAAGGGAGGCCGTCGAAAGCTTCCAGGGGAGCTATGATCAGGTGCCCCCCATGTATTCCGCTTTGAAGATAAAGGGAAAGAAGCTTTATGAGCTGGCAAGAGAGGGGAAGGTGGTAGAGCGGAAGGCGAGAACCGTATTCCTGCGTGAGATATCCATTTCCCGGATGGAGCTTCCGGAGGTTTCCTTTGCGGTGACATGCTCAAGCGGAACTTATATCCGGACGCTGTGCCATGATATTGGGCAGAAGCTGGGCTGCGGCGGCTGTATGAAGAGCCTGCTGCGTACAAGGGTAGAGCGCTTTGTTATCAGGGACAGCCTGCGGCTTTCACAGATCGAGGAAAAGATGGCGGAGGGCCGCATAGGAGACTGCCTGATTCCGGTGGATCGCATGTTCGGGCAGTATCCCAAGGTGCAGATGAAGGAAACAGGGGATCGTCTGGTTTACAACGGCAATGCCTTTTTTCTTCGAGACGTGGCGTCGGACGCCATTGGTGCAGCAGGAGCAGAAGGTGAAGCACAAGTCCGGGTTTATGATTCGAAAGGCAGCTTTGTGGGGATCTACCGCTATGAACAGGAGGTTTTCCGGCCTGTGAAGATGTTTTTATGAATTTGTCCGCAAAAATAAAACGGGCTGGATGATAACTCTAAAAAGGACAGGACGCTGCCTTACTTTCCGGCAGCGCCAGGGTACAAGCTATGGAGATAATCAAACACACGACAGAATTTCAGACGGAAGAAGGAACAGCCGTCTCCCTTGGCAAATTCGACGGTCTCCACCAGGGGCACCGTCTTTTGATAGATCGCATTTTAGATAAGAAGCAGGAAGGGCTTGCCTCCCTGATTTTCACCTTTGATTTCGGAGAGCGGCCTGCGCTTACGCTGCCCGAAGAGCGCAGGGAACTGCTTCGCCGCCGGCAGCTGGATTATCTGGTGGAATGCCCCTTTGTTCCGGCCCTTGCCCATATGGAGCCGGAGGATTTTGTGACGAAGATTTTGAAGGAGCGCCTTCATGCAAAGTATCTGGCTGTGGGGACGGATTTCCGTTTTGGCTATCAGAGACGGGGGGACTACCGCCTTTTGCAACAGATGAGCTCATCCTGCGGCTTCCAGGTGGAGGTGGTGGAGAAAGCCTGCTGGAAGGGGAGGGAAATCAGCAGCACCTATATCCGTGATGAGCTAAAGCAGGGGCATATGGAGCAGGTGAATCAGCTTCTTGGCTACGCCTATTCCGTAACAGGGGAGGTTCTTCACGGCAGGCAGATTGGCAGAACCTTAGGGATGCCCACCACCAATGTACTGCCTAAGGAGCAGAAGCTTCTGCCTCCAAACGGCGTGTACGCCACGCGGACTTTGATTGCAGGGGAGGTTTTTGAGGGTATCACCAATATTGGCTACAAGCCTACCGTAGGGGGAGAAACACGAAAAGGGGTGGAAACCTACCTTTTTGATCTGGATCGGAACCTTTACGGTGAAATCATTCAGGTACAATTCTACGGCTATGAGCGCCCGGAGCGCAGGTTCTCCGGCCTGGAAGCCTTAAAGGCGCAGATTGAATCCGACGTGGCCTGGGGCCGGGAATTTTTTTCCTTTTTGTAAGCAGCAGATATAGACACGGATCATGGTTCGTGTCATACTTTGTTTACCTTTTATAAGGAATTATGGAACTGATAGATAAAGGTTGAAGAAAACTGTGAAAAGTCTCCTTGTAAAAAATACAGGGAGATTTTTTTGTGATTTTTCCCTTTCTACAGAATCTACTTGCAGTATTTATGAATTTATATTAAAGTATATATGAAGAAATTATGAAATTATCATTTACATAAAAAAAACGAGGGATACAAAGGAGAAAGCCATGGATTATTCAATCATTCTGGGACTGATTGGGGGCTTAGGCCTGTTTCTTTATGGAATGAAGCTGATGAGCGACGGCCTGGAAAAAGCAGCGGGAGCAAAGCTTCGCGGAATATTGGAGTTTTTTACCAAAAACCGTTTTGTCGGAATGCTGGTTGGCATCGTATTCTGCGCAGTGATTCAATCCTCAAGCGCCACTACGGTTATGGTAGTCAGCTTTGTAAACTCAGGTCTGATGACTTTATACCAGGCGGCCGGCGTAATCATGGGAGCAAACATCGGTACTACCATTACCTCACAGCTGGTAGCCTTTAACCTTTCCGAGGTTGCCCCGGTATTCCTGATGGCCGGCGTGATCATGGTGATGTTTTGTAAAAAGCCCATGGTGAAAAAGATCGGCGAGGTGGTGTTAGGCTTCGGCGTGCTCTTTATGGGTCTCAGCGGAATGTCCGGCAGTATGTCTTCCCTTCATGATTCTCCTTTGATTGTAGATGCCCTTGGTTCCCTGTCCAATCCCATTCTGGCCGTTTTAATGGGATTTATTGTGACGGCTGTGGTACAAAGCTCGTCTGTGACGGTCAGCATCGTGCTTTTGATGGCACAGCAGGGGCTTTTGGAGCTTGGGATCTGCTTTTACATTATCCTGGGCTGTAATATCGGCGCCTGTACCTCGGCCCTTCTGGCAGGCTTAAGCGGAAAGAAAGATGCAAAGAGGGCATCGCTGATTCATTTCCTGTTCAATGTATTTGGAACGATATTGATGGTAGTTGTTCTTGCTTTTGCTTCCAAATGGATGGAAGGCTTCTTTATGCAGATTTCTGGCGGCAATATCGGACGTGCGGTGGCAAATGCCCACACGATTTTCAAGATTTTCCAGGTGATTGTGCTGTTCCCTGCGGCCGGCGTGATTGTAAAGCTGACGTATCTTCTGGTGCCGGGAAACGAGAGCGACGACGAAAAGGATTTCGAGCTTGTGTATATCGGGGCCAAGAATGTATTTTCCCCGGCTACGGCAGTGGTAGAGGTGACCAAGGAGCTGGAGCGTATGGGACAGCTTGCCTATAACAATCTGAACCGTGCGATGAACGCCTTGATTACTCTGGACGAGGAGGACATTGAGGAGGTTTACCATGTGGAGGAAAATATCAACTTTCTCAACCATGCCATTACCGATTACCTGGTGAAAATCAACCAGTCCACGCTGCCGGTGGACGACGCCAAGAGCATCGGCGGCCTCTTTCATGTGGTAAATGACATCGAGCGTATCGGCGACCATGCGGAAAATGTGGCCGATTCCGCTAAGCAGCGTATCGAGAAAAACGTAAGCTTCAGCAAGGAGGCGCAGCATGAGCTGGGCGAGATGATGGAGCTGGTAAATAAGATTTTACAGTATTCTCTGGATACCTTCTCCCATAACAACCGGGAGCATGTGGAGGAGATCAGCCAGATCGAGAACCAGGTGGATGTTCTGGAGAAGCAGCTTCAGCAGTCCCATGTGGATCGTCTGACGAAAAACGAATGTACGCCGGCGGCCGGTATGATTTTCTCGGATATCTGTTCCGGATTGGAGCGTGTGGCCGACCATGCTACGAATATTGCATTTGCCATATTGGATGAGTAAAGTCTGAAATCGTTTTGACGGGATTTTGGAACGCATAGGAAGGGGCTGCTGGTTTACAGCAGCTTCTTTTAGGCTGCAAAGGAGAGGAACATCTATGTTTTTGAAGCTTTTTTACTATTTGATAGCAGCGCCCTTATTGTTTCTGCTTCGCGTTTTCTTCTGGCCTTTTAAGCTTCTGTTCCGCATTTTGGGATGGATGATTCGGAAAACAGGAGAGTACCGCCGGTTTTGCAGGGCGGATTTTGACTGGATGGACGGGTGGGAATTTGAAGAATATGCGGCCGAGCTTCTGGCCAGAAACGGTTTTGTCCATGTGGAAGTGACCCGGGGAAGCGGCGACCAGGGAGTTGATATTCTGGCCCAGAAGGACGGAGTATCTTATGCGGTACAGTGTAAGCATTATACTTCTAAGATTTCTAACAAGGCTGTCCAGGAGGCCTATGCGGGAGCAGAATTTTACGGCTGCGAGATACCGGTGGTTCTCACCAACAGCTATTTCTTTCCCTCGGCTATGGAGCTTGGGAATGAGATTGGAGTGGAGCTTTGGGACAGGGATGAATTGAAGCGCCTTGTTCGAAGGGCTGGAAAGAGGAAATAATTCTGTTAAAAACGGTCTTGACAAATTTCAATATTTCCGATATTATGTAATAGAAATTTAACAAATTTGTAATAAATGTGATGAGATATAAAATTATTTTCTGTAGATTTACGGGCGCATGTCTTTTGTAACCGGAAATCGATCTCAAGAGCGTGCAGCAGAAGAATGTTACGGAACTGGAATGGAGGACACTATGTATAGACGAGGAAAAGCGGCAGGAGTGATATTGGGAGCAGTGCTGATGGCAGCAACCAGTATCCGCGGAGAAGCTGCAGGTCTGGGAGAAAGCTTAAGCGAAGGAATTGCGACAAATTTTGATCAGACTACGAATACAGAGGAAGAGACGAAGGCAACGGCTGAAGTCGTATGGACAGGCACTCCTTTGGAAGGGTATGTGAATATCGGAATTGCAAATGTAGAAGACAATTTGAACATCCGCTCTGAGGCCGATACGGAGAGTAAGCTTGTGGGCAAGCTCCGGAAGGATTCGGCTTGTGAGATTCTTGGAACGGAAGGGGAATGGGCGCATATCCTTTCCGGCGAGGTAGAAGGCTATGTGAAGGCGGAATATCTCTATACAGGCGACGAGGCCGTGAATCTGGCTTTTCAGCTTGGACAGACGGTAGCTAAGGTGGATACGGACGCTCTTTATGTCCGGATGGAGCCTACTACAGAGGCGGATTTCTGGACTATGGTTCCAAGAGGCGAGGAGCTTGCCGTGATTGAGGAGCAGGGCGACTGGATTAAGGTTGACATTGACGGCGAGGAGGGATATGTGGCCGCAGAGTATGTGAATGTGACCAGTGAGCTTAAGACGGCTTTGACGATTACCGAAGCGCTTTATGGAGAAGGCGTTACGGATGTGCGGATTGCTATTTGTGAGTTTGCGAAGCAGTATGTGGGCAACCGTTATGTGTGGGGCGGCACGAGCCTCACAAAGGGTGCGGACTGCTCTGGGTTTACGATGTCTGTGTATCGGAATTTCGGCGTTTCTCTGCCCCATTCTTCCAGGGCGCAGGCTGGGTGCGGTACGAAGATTAGCGTGAGTGAGGCGAAGCCCGGTGATTTGATTTTCTATGGCAACGGGCGGAGTATTAATCATGTGGCTATGTGTATTGGCAATGGGCAGGTGGTTCATGCCAGCAATTCGCGGACGGGGATTATTATTTCGAATATGTATTATCGAAGTCCGGTGAGTGCGGCGCGGATTATTAATGATTAAGGGTTTTAGGGTTTTTAGCATGGATGAGGGAAGAGTTGTATTCGGAAGGGTATGGCTCTTCTTTTTTTGTGTGGGGGGAGGGACGGGAACAGCCGCCAAATAAGTCCTCTCGCTTTTCCATATCTGTGTTCGGACGGTTCGCGTACACGCTGTCTGCTCTGAACGGACATTGCCCCCTTTTTATGGGTGAAAGTTGATTGGGATGGGGGTCAATGTCCGTTCAGAGCAGACAGCGTGTGCGCAAACAGCCGGACACAGGATATTGGAAAAGCGAGAGGACTTATTTGGCGGCTGTTCCCTGGTTTTTGTAAGGAGGAGTGGGGATATAATATGGTCTTGACTGTGCCCTTGGGGGATGGGGTATGATGGGGTATGAAGGGGTGGAATGTATGAGGAATGTAGAAAATATATGGAGGTGGAGGATATGTTTAGGAGTGAGGTGTGCAGGCGCACGGGGTTGACGAAGAAGGCTGTGGAGTATTATACGCAGAAGGGGCTGGTGGTTCCGGCTTTGCTGGGGAATGGGTATCGGGATTATAAGGAGGAGGATGTGGAGATTTTGAGAAGGATTGGGGTTTTGCGTAAGTTTGGGATTGGAATGGAGGAGATTGGGGAGATTTTGAGGGATGGTTCGGGGGAGGCTTTTCGGAAGGCAGCTCTATATAGGGAGATAGAGAGCCGGAGGAATGGGAGGAAGGATGTGCTGTTTCGGGAGCTGTGTGAGGGAAGGGATTTTTCGGAGATCGAGGAGGAGCTTCGGGCTCTTGAAGTGGAGGAGGCGGTGGGAGAGAGGCTGATTGACGCTTTCCCGGGATATTATGGGAGGGTTGTGTGTGTGCATTTTTTGAGTTTTCTGGATGAGCCGGTGAGGACAGAGGAGCAGAGGGAGGCTTATGAGACGGTGCTGGAGTTTCTGGACAATATGCCGGCTTTTGAGGTGCCGGAAGATGTGGAGGATGTGATGGAGGATGTGATTGGGGAGATGGGGGCGGAGCAGGTTGAAAAGATGTTTGATGCGGTTAAGAGATCTGTTGAGGAACCGGAAGATTTTCTTGCGGAGAATGGGGAGACGATTGCGTGGTATCTGGCTTACAGGCAGTCGGAGGAGTACCGGGAGTCTGCTGCCGGAAAATGGATGGCGTGTATGAGGCAGTTTCAGGAGGCAAGCGGATATACGGAGGTGTTTCTTCCGGCTATGAGGCGGCTCAGTCCTTCTTATGAGGAGTACTGCAGGCGTATGGAGGAGGCGAATCAGAGGTTTTTGGAGCGTTATCCGGAAGCGGAAGCTATCTTTGGCGTTTCCTCATAAAAAACAGGTAGCCGAAGCCGGCCAGGTCTGCCAGTATCCATCCGATGGGTACGGACCACCAGATGCCTGCCACGCCCACAGCCGGAATGGCGGAGAGGATATAAGCCAGCAGCACCCGGGTTCCAAGGGAAATGACGGTCAACACTACAGACATGCCGGGGCGTTCCACAGCCCGGTAGAAGCCATAGAGCAGAAACAGGCAGCCGATACCGAAGTAAAAGGATCCTTCAATGCGCAGATACTGGATGCCGATGGAGAGAATTGTTGTCTCTGAGGGCTTTACGAAGAGGAGCATCAAAGGCTGCGCAAAGAGAAAGACGCACAGACTGATCAGCAGGCAGAAAATCACGGAGCAGAAGACAGCGCTTTTCATTCCGGCCCGGATGCGGTCTTGTTTTTTGGCGCCGAAATTCTGGGCGGTAAAGGTGGAGAATGCGTTTCCGAAATCCTGTACCGGCATATAGGCGAAGGAATCAATCTTCACGGCAGCGGCGAAGGCTGCCATAACCGCAGGCCCGAAGCTGTTGACCAGGCCCTGAACCATAAGAATACCAAGATTCATTACGGACTGCTGCAGGCAGGTTAAGGAGGAAAAGCGTGCGATCTCGGAAAAAACCGTTTTTTTCAAAGAAATGCCTTTCAGGGAAAAACGAAATTCCGGGAAATACAAAAAAGTATAGGCAAAAAGCCCAAGTCCGGATACATACTGGGCAATTACCGTAGCGGCGGCGGCTCCGGCCGCGCCCCAATGAAAGCGGATCACGAACAGCAGATCCAGAACAATATTTAGGAGGGCGCAGATTCCCAGAAACAGGAGAGGGGTTACGGAATTGCCTGCCGCGCGCAGGAGGGAGGCAAAAAAGTTATAGAAGAAGGTGGCTGTAATCCCGTAAAAAATAATCCACAGATAGGAGCGCATCATCCCATAGATGCTGTCAGGCACTTTGAGAAAATGGAGAACAGGATCAATAAAAACAAAAACAAGTATATTTAATATTACGGACAGGGCTGCAATCATCACAAAGGAATGGACGATGCTGATTTTAAGGCCCTCCTGATTCTGCTCGCCGCAGCGGATGGAAAAGACGGCGCCGCTGCCCATGCAAAGGCCCAAAAGAATTGAGGTCAGAAAGGTCATAAGGGTATAGGAGGAGCCTACGGCGGCAAGGGCGTCGGGCCCCAGAAACTGTCCGACAATCAGCGTATCCGCCACATTGTAAAGCTGCTGCAGAAGATTTCCCAGAATCATGGGAACCGCAAACAGCAGCATGGTTTTTGTAATAGGGCCGTGGGTCAAATCCTTTGTCATAGCGAAAATGCTCCTTTTGTAAATCGTTCACTCAAAATATGGTAATATGAAACCAGCTGAAAGTCAATGGAAAAGGGAAGGTGTATGATTATAAATAAAATTCCTTTAGACAATGCATAGGATGTTGTTAAATGATTGACAAGGGATCAAATTCTATTTATAATCTATAGAAGATTACACAGCCCAAGGATTTTTCATAACAGGGCTTTAGGAGGGAACAAATGAAACCATATGGAGTAAACGAGCTTCGAAAGATGTTTTTGGAGTTTTTTGAGAGTAAGGGCCATCTGGCCATGAAGAGCTTTTCGCTGATTCCGCACAATGACAAGAGCCTGCTGCTGATCAATTCCGGCATGGCTCCCCTGAAACCGTATTTTACCGGGGCGGAGATTCCGCCAAGAAGAAGAGTGACTACCTGCCAGAAGTGTATCCGTACCGGCGACATTGAGAATGTAGGCAAGACTGCCCGCCACGGCACTTTCTTTGAGATGCTGGGGAATTTCTCTTTTGGAGATTACTTTAAGAGGGAGGCCATTCACTGGACCTGGGAATTTCTGACTGAGGCGGTAGGGCTCGATCCCGACCGCCTGTATCCGTCCGTTTATCTGGAGGATGATGAGGCTTTTGACATCTGGAATAAGGAAATCGGAATTCCGGCAGAGCGCATTTTCCGCTTTGGCAAGGAGGACAACTTCTGGGAGCATGGGGCAGGCCCCTGCGGTCCCTGTTCCGAGGTTTATTATGACCGGGGAGAAAGATACGGCTGCGGCAGGCCGGACTGTACCGTAGGCTGCGACTGCGACCGGTATATGGAGATCTGGAACGACGTATTTACCCAGTTTGACAACGACGGCAACAACCACTACACAGAGCTGGAGCAGAAGAACATTGACACCGGGATGGGCCTGGAGCGCCTGGCTTCCGTAGTCCAGGATGTGGATTCCATCTTTGATGTGGATACGGTTCGCGCCCTTCGGGACAAGGTATGCGGGTTCGCCCATGCAGAGTACAAGAAGGATGAGAATAAGGACGTATCCATCCGTCTCATCACAGACCATATCCGTTCCGCCACCTTTATGATCTCCGACGGCATTATGCCTACCAATGAAGGAAGGGGCTATGTGCTCCGCCGTCTCATACGCCGGGCAGCCCGCCACGGACGTCTTCTGGGGATTGAAGGAAAGTTCCTGGCACGTTTAAGCGAGACGGTGATTGAGGGCTCTAAGGACGGTTATCCGGAGCTGGAGGAGAAAAAGAGCTTTATCTTTAAGGTGCTGACCCAGGAGGAGGAGAAGTTCAATAAGACCATCGACCAGGGCTTAAGCATTCTGGCAGATCTGGAGGCTCAGATGCAGAAAGAGGGGACGAAGGTTCTTTCCGGCGAGAATACCTTTAAGCTTTACGATACCTATGGCTTCCCGGTGGATCTGACCCGGGAGATTCTGGAGGAAAAGGGCTTTTCCATTGACGAGGAGGGCTTTAAGGCCGCTATGGAGGAGCAGAGGGTCAAGGCAAGGGAGGCCCGGGCCGTTACCAACTATATGGGCGCAGACGCCACGGTCTATGACGAGATAGACGCCAATGTAACCACGGAATTTGTGGGCTATGACAAGCTTTCTTATGAATCAAAGATTACGGTTCTCGCTACAGAAAGCGAGCTTGCGGAGGCTCTGACCGAGGGAGAGAACGGAACAATCTTTGTGGAGAAAACGCCCTTTTATGCCACCATGGGCGGACAGCAGGGAGACACGGGAGTTATCCGCACGGCAGACGGGGAGTTTGAGGTTCGTGATACCATTAAGCTGCTGGGAGGCAAGGTGGGACATGTAGGCCGTATGACAAAGGGAATGCTGAAGGTTTCTGATGCGGCTGTTCTGGAGGTATGTGACAAGGGACGCACAGCTACCTGTAAGAACCACAGCGCAACCCATCTGCTTCAGAAGGCATTAAAGACGGTTCTTGGCAGCCATGTGGAGCAGAAAGGCTCCCTGGTTACACCGGATCGCCTGCGCTTCGATTTCTCCCATTTTGAGGCTATGACGGCGGATGAGCTTGAAAAAGTGGAAGCCCTGGTAAATGAAGAGATAAAGGCGTCTCTTCCGGTTGTGACGGAAGTTATGAATCTGGAGGAGGCAAAGAAAACAGGCGCTATGGCGCTCTTTGGCGAAAAGTATGAGGAGGATGTGCGTGTAGTATCCATGGGCGATTTTTCCAAGGAGCTCTGCGGAGGCACCCATGTAGCCAATACAGGAGTGATTACGGCCTTCAAGATCGTGTCTGAAGCTGGTATTGCGGCAGGCGTGCGCCGGATTGAGGCGCTGACCGGGGACGGCGTATTTGCCTATTACCGGGAGCTTGAGCAGAAGCTTTCCGAGGCTGCCCGGGCGGCGAAGGCAACACCGGCCAATCTGACGGAGAAGATTGAGCATCTCCAGGCAGAGATTAAGGAGCTTCGCAGCGAAAATGATGCCCTTAAGAGCAAGCTTGCCAAGGATGCCCTGGGGGATGTTATGGACCAGGTGAAGGAGATCGGAGGCGTGAAGCTTCTGGCAGCCAAGCTGGAGAATGTGGATATGAACGGCCTTCGGGAGCTTGGGGATCAGCTGAAAGAAAAGCTTGGAGAAGGAATTGTGGTTCTGGCTTCCGCCGTGGACGGCAAGGTGAGTCTGATGGCGACGGCTACGGACGGCGCCCAGAAGAAAGGCGCTCATGCAGGCAATCTCATCAAAGCTGTTGCAGGCCTTGTGGGCGGCGGCGGCGGCGGACGGCCGGGCATGGCCCAGGCCGGCGGCAAGAATCCGGATGGTATGGATGCAGCTATCAAGAAGGCTGCTGAGGTTGTGGCTGAGCAGGTAAAATAAGAGATAAATGAGATTATGACAAAATATGGTTATATTTTTCTAAGAAAACAAGAAAAAGTGTTGACAGAACCTTCACAAACCCCTATAATCTTATTTGTGCAGTAAGAAGAACCCAGACAGTTGTGTCTCATGCACAATATACAACTGGAGGGAGGTTAGGTGTGATACTATGTCGAATGTAATCGTAAAAGAGAATGAGACTTTAGATAGCGCTTTACGCCGTTTTAAAAGAAACTGTGCCAAAGCAGGCATTCAGCAGGAAATTCGTAAGAGAGAGCATTACGAGAAGCCGAGCGTAAGACGTAAGAAAAAATCTGAAGCAGCCAGAAAACGTAAATTTAACTAATTGTGCAAAGCAATGATTCCCCGGCTTTTGGTCGGGGAATTTTTTGCCTGGGAAAACCTTCAGTGAATACGGAGAGTACCCTCTTGGTCACTAGGGGATAGGAATAATTTTAAAAAAAATATCCAAATTTTTTTGCGTTTTTTGTCATTTTTACTATAGATTTTCCTATAAAAAAAGTATAGTATATCAATGAATGAAAAAGGTAAGTAATGATCTATATGAACGCAGAACTGGAATGAAAACCGGAACGGAGGCAGCAGCATGGAACAGATGGTGACTGTGCTCAACCGGCTTTCCGAGATCGAGGCGGCGGCCGTGAATGTGGAGAAGCAGTCGGCTGACGAAAAGAGACGGATTGCCAAGGAATATGAGCAGAAAACCCTGGACTTTGATCAGGAAATGGAGGCCAGGACAGAGGAAAAGCTGAAGGATATCAATGAGAAGCTGAAGGCAGAAGCTGAGGAAGAGCTTCTTAAGATGCGCCGGGAGACTGAGCTGGCATTGGAATCCATGAAAAAGGAATATGACCAGAATCACGAAAAACTGGTAGACGAGCTGTTTCATTATATTATAGGAGAGTAATATGAGCGGAGTGATGAGCTACGGTGCTCTTGCCACCAAGATCCGTGCCATGAAGAGCCGTCTCCTGAAGGAGAAGGATTTCCAGAATCTGGCGCAGATGGAAAATATCTCTCAAGCGATTATTTATCTGGAGCAGATTCCCTCATACCGTACCGTTCTAAAGGAACAGGATGCGGCCAAGCTTCATCAGAGGGAGTTGGAACGTCTGGTGGTGGGAACACTCTATTACGATTTTTCCAAGCTGTACCGGTTCTGTGATAAGAAGCAGAAAAAGCTGTTGGAGTTTTATTTTGCAAAATTTGAAATTACAGTGATTAAACGAGCCTTGCGGCGTATTTTCAATCATGGGGATCGGACCGGAGAATCCAGAGAACTGAGAAGCTTTTTTCAGAAGCTGTCGAATATCCACATGGAGGAACTTTCCCAGGCCGGGACGATTCCGGAGCTTCTTGAGGCTTTACGGGATACGAGGTATAAGAAGGTACTTCTGCAGCTGGATTACGGAAGGGAAATCACTCTGTTTGATTATGAGATGGCCCTGGATCTTTGTTATTTTTCGGAGCTTTGGAGACAGAAAGACAAAATCCTGCACGGAACAGAGCTGGAGATGCTGACACGGACCTTCGGAAGCCAGATTGATCTGCTGAACCTGACTTGGCTCAGCCGGGCCAAAAAGTACTACCAGCTTCCCACCACGTCTGTATTTGCCCTGGTGATTCCTGTGACCTATCATCTTCGGGATGAGGAAATCCGAGCCATGGCTACGGCTTCGAACGAGAAGGAGCTGGAGGAGATTCTGGCCCGGACCTACTACGGCAGGCACTTTCAGGAAGTTGAGGCCGGAGAACTGGAAAAGCTGACCCGGCAGCTTTTGAACCGCATTTACGGGGAAGAGCGGCGGAAGAATCCCTATTCGCTGGCCGTTGTGACGGCCTACCTCCATGACAAGGAGGAGGAGATTGACAAGCTGACTACCGTATTGGAGGGCGTCCGGTACGGCCTGGAGCCCCGGGAAACCCTGGCGTATATCAAAGGGTAAACAGCAAGATACAGACTGGAATCAGAAATATCCCAGGCAGTGCCAAAGCGCGCTGACAAGGATGTTATGGGACTGGAATAGGAGGTATAGAAGTGGTTGTTAAAATGAATTTCTTAAGCATCACCGGCCCCAAGGATGATATCGAACGGATAGCCGGGCAGTACCTTTCCAAGTATGAGATACAATTGGAAAATGCACTGACAGAGCTTAAGACCGTACACAATTTAAGACCATACACAGACAAGAATCCTTACGACGAGATCTTAAAGAGGGCAAAGGAATACCTGCCGGAGGATTTGAAAACCAGCCGGACATTTCCGGAGATGACCGTTCAAGAGGCAATAGAGCTGTTGAAGAAGGCAGAGGAGGATCTGGAGGAGCTTCAGGAAAAGAAAGCGGAGCTTCTGGCCAAGCAGAAAAAGTGCCAGGATTCCGTGGATATGATTACGCCCTTTGAGACGATTCCCTACGACATTCACGAGCTTTTAGGCTTCCGTTATGTGAAATACCGCTTCGGGCGCATTTCCAAAGAACATTTTGAAAAATTTGAGCGGTATGTCTACGATACCCTGGACACCATTTTTTATAAATGTCAGTGTGACGAGAATTATGTGTGGGGCGTTTATTTTGTGCCGGCGTCCTTTGCGGACAAAATCGATGCGGTATACGCTTCCATGCACTTTGAGCATTACTTTATGCCGGACGAGTATATGGGAACGCCGAAGGATGCCATGAAAAAGCTGCAGCAGGGGCTGGAAGCCATAGAAAAAGAGCTTGTATCCCTGGAACACGAGATGAGCCGGGTTGTGGCAGACCACGGGGATCAGCTTGCGGCGGCCTGCTCCCTTTTAGAGAGGCGAAGAGAAGTCTTTGAGATACGTAAGTATGCGGCCCTCACCCGGGAGCGGAATCAAGTGTTCTACATTCTCTGCGGCTGGATGCCGGAGAATCAGGCAGATGCCTTCCAGGCGGAGATTGAGAATGACGAGCGGATCTTTGTAGTGGTGGAGGACGATCATGATAATGTATTCAGCACGCCGCCCACCAAATTAAGGAACCCAAAGCTGTTCCGGCCTTTTGAGATGTATATTAAGATGTACGGGCTTCCAGCCTACAATGAGATGGATCCCACAATTTTTGTGGCGCTGACCTACTCCTTTATCTTTGGAGCGATGTTCGGCGATGTGGGACAGGGCCTGGTGCTTCTTTTGGGAGGCGCCCTGCTCTATAAGAAAAAGGGCATGAGCCTGGCGGCCATTGTCTCCTGCGCCGGTATCTTTTCGGTCCTGTTCGGATTTTTGTACGGAAGCTTCTTTGGCTTTGAGGATACGGTGATTCACCATATCTGGCTGAGCCCCAAGGAGGCTATGATGACCCTTCCTATCATCGGCCAGATGAATACGGTCTTTGTGGTAGCAGTGGTATTCGGTATGTTTATGATTTTAACGGCAATGCTGCTTCACATCCGTGTCAGCTTGAAAAACAAGGATGCGGAAGGATGGTTTGATCCCAACGGAGTAGCCGGATTCATTTTCTACGGAGCTCTGGCGGTTGTATTGATTCTGGTGATGACAGGTCAGGTTCTTCCGGCAGGCATTGTACTGGGAGTTGTATTTGGAATTCCCCTTCTGGCTATGTTCTTCAAAGAGCCTTTAACCGCCCGGCTTGAAAAGAAGGGGAGCGGCATAGAGGGAGGCGTGGGTATGTACCTGGTACAGTCCTTCTTCGAATTGTTTGAGGTGCTGCTGAGCTTTTTCTCCAACACCCTGTCCTTTGTCCGTGTAGGCGCCTTTGCGGTGAGCCATGCGGCCATGATGGAAGTGGTGCTGATGCTTGCAGGCTTCGAGGGCGGAAGCGGCAACTGGATAGTCATTATCCTTGGCAACATCTTTGTCTGCGCCATGGAGGGACTGATTGTAGGAATCCAGGTGCTGAGACTTCAGTATTACGAGCTGTTCAGCCGTTACTATAAAGGAACGGGGCGCGAATTTGTGCCTTATGAAATGAAGAAAGCAAACTGAATGATATTGCAGAGCTAAAAAACAGCAATATCCAAATCCATGCACAGAAGGATTTACAGATGCATGCTTCTGCGGCTGGAAATTCTTCTCAGGAAAGTGTATGGATTTGGATATTGCGGAACTAAAATTAGGAGGAAGATTATTATGTCTATGTTGGTAAAGGTAACTTTGGTAGCAGCACTGTTGTTGAGCATTGTAGTCCCTGTTGGAGCATATTTCTTAGGAGAGAAGAGCCGGAAGCGTTATAAGGCATCCCTGGCATGCAACTGCTTTTTCTTTTTCAGTACTTTGTGCCTGGCCTCCATTCTGGCTTATGGCGGAAACGTACATGCGGCAGATGCAGCGGAAGCAGCTGCAAACGGCGGACTGGCAACGGGTCTTGGCTATCTAGCGGCAGCAATGGCAACGGGCATCTCCGGTATCGGATCCGGTATTGCCGTGGCATCCTCCGCAAGCGCGGCGCTTGGCGCTATCAGCGAAGATCAGAGTGTATTTGGTAAGTCCATGATTTTCGTAGCCATGGCAGAGGGTATCGCTCTCTATGGCCTGATTATTTCCTTTATGATCTTAGGTAAGCTGTAAATCCCGTCAAAGGCGGTTTTGCAGAACATAACGGTTCCATTGTCTAAATTGTTTACATCAACAGGAAAGGCAGAAAATCCTATGAAAATGTATTTGATAAGCGACAATATGGATACCTATACAGGCATGCGCCTGGCCGGTATCGAGGGTACTGTGGCCCGAGGAAGAGAGGAATTGAAGGAAGCTCTGGACCGGGTACTGTCAGATAAGGAGATTGCCATTGTCGTTCTGACGGAGAAGTTCGGACGAGAGTATCCGGAGCTCATCGATGAGATACGCTTAAGCCGCAGCCTGCCTTTGCTTATTGAGATTCCCGACCGCCACGGCACACAGCGCGGAGAGAATTTCATTACCTCATATGTAAATGAGGCCGTAGGACTGAAGGTTTAAGAAAGAAGGTGACCCCTTTGACAATCGAAGAGAAGCTACAGCATTTAATGCAGTATTCCATGGAAGAGGCGCGGGGCAAGTACGAGAGCGTGATAAACGAATATACAAAGACCATGGAGGAAATCTTCCAGGAGTACCAGGAAAATAGAAAACGCCAGGAAAATCTGGAGATCAAGACAGAGACCGAGCATCTGATCCGGGAAAACAACAAACGTTTTTCCGAGGAGCAGGTAAAGATCCGCAGGACTATCAGCCGTATGCAGGAGGAGCTGAAGGAAAAGCTGTTTGTGGAAATGAAAGACCGGCTGGCACGTTTTGCAGAGAGCGCCGAGTATCAGCGCCTTCTGGTGCGGCAATTGAAGGAAGCCATTGCTTTTGCCAGAGGAGAAGAATTGATTCTTTATATCGATCCTTCCGATGCGGAACGGAGAACAAGTCTGGAGGTTGAAGCAGGCGCTCCTATTACGGTGAGCAGTTACTCTTTTATGGGCGGAACACGGGCGGTTATTCCTGGAAGAAATATTCTGATAGACAATTCCTTTGAGACAAAGCTTGCAGAAGCCAGAGAAAAGTTCCAGCTTAGAGGAGGAACGGCGTATGAATAAGACAGGTGTTATCTATGGAATCAATGGTCCTGTCGTGTATCTGAAAGGCAATACAGAATTCAAGATGGCAGAGATGGTCTATGTGGGCCGCGACCGGCTCGTAGGCGAGATTATCGGACTTAACAAGGACCGGACTACCATCCAGGTATATGAGGAAACCACCGGGATCAAGCCGGGAGAGCTTGTGGAGGGCACGGGAGCGCCTATTTCCGTGATGCTGGCTCCCGGAATCTTAAATAATATTTACGACGGAATCGAGCGCCCTCTGAGCGAGATTGCCAAGGACGGCGGCGCTTATATCAACCGGGGTACTGTAGTGGATTCTCTGGATATGGAAAAGCTGTGGAAGGCTCATATGACTGTGGAGCCGGGAACCCGTGTCAGCGGCGGAACGATTATCTGCGAGGTTCAGGAGACTACGGCCATACTTCACAAGGTTATGGTTCCTCCGGATATGGAGGGAATCATTGTAAAGGTGATGCCGGACGGAGAATATACCATTCGGGATACCATTGCCGTGCTACAGTACGATGACGGGACAGAGCAGGAGCTGACCATGCTGCAGAAATGGCCCATCCGTGTTCCCCGTCCCACCAGAAAGCGTTATCCGGCTTCAAAGCCTCTTATCACAGGACAGCGTATTCTGGACACGCTGTTTCCCATCGCAAAGGGAGGAACAGCAGCCGTTCCCGGAGGGTTCGGTACTGGAAAGACTATGACACAACACCAGATTGCCAAGTGGTCTGATGCGGATATTATTATTTATATCGGCTGCGGAGAACGGGGCAATGAGATGACCCAGGTACTGGAGGAGTTCGGCGAGCTTATCGACCCCAGATCGGGAAATCCGCTGATGGATCGTACAGCCTTGATTGCAAATACTTCAAATATGCCGGTAGCTGCCCGTGAAGCAAGCATTTATACGGGAATCACTTTGGCAGAGTATTATCGGGATATGGGCTATGACGTGGCGATTATGGCAGATTCCACATCCCGGTGGGCGGAGGCTTTGCGGGAGCTGTCCGGACGTCTGGAGGAAATGCCTGCAGAAGAAGGATTCCCGGCTTATCTGGCTTCCCGTCTGTCTGCTTTCTATGAGCGGGCGGGACTGATGCTGAATTTGAACGGAACGGAAGGAAGCGTGTCCATCATCGGCGCCGTGTCGCCCCAGGGCGGCGATTTCTCCGAGCCGGTGACCCAGAATACCAAGCGGTTTGTCCGCTGCTTCTGGGGGCTTGACAAATCCCTGGCCTATGCCCGTCATTTTCCGGCCATTCACTGGCTGAGCAGCTACAGTGAGTATACTTCGGATCTGGCTCCCTGGTATAAGGATCATGTGTCCAAAGACTTTATGGACTGCCGGAACCGGATTATGGTGCTCTTAAATCAGGAGTGCAGCCTGATGGAGATTGTAAAACTGATCGGAAGCGACGTACTGCCGGATGATCAGAAGCTTGTTCTGGAGATTGCCAGGGTGATACGTCTGGGCTTTCTTCAGCAGAACGCCTTCCATCCCGACGACACCTGCGTTCCTATGGAAAAGCAGATGAAAATGATGCAGACCATTCTGTATCTCTACGACAGGGCCCGGGCGCTTATTGCCCTTAATATGCCGATGTCCGTACTGAAATCGGAAAATATCTTCGAACGCGTCATTGCCATCAAGTACGATGTACCCAACAGCCAGCTGGAGGACTTCGAGGGCTACCGGGAAGAGATTGATGCTTTTTATGACAGAGTTTTGGAAAAGAATGCGTAGGGGGTGCTGGAAATGTCGATAGAATATTTAGGATTGAGCGAGATTAACGGCCCTCTGATTGCACTGGAGGGCGTACAGGACGCCTCCTATGAAGAGATCGTGGAAGTTACCATTGACGGTAAGAAAAAGGAATTGGGCCGTATTATCGAGTGCTATGAGGACAAGGCTGTAATCCAGGTGTTCGGCGGAACGGACAATATGTCCCTTCGGAATACCCATACCAAGCTGACAGGCCATCCCATGGAGATAGCCCTGTCCCCGGAGATTCTTGGGCGTACCTTCAACGGAATCGGCCAGCCCATTGACGGTCTGGGCGAGGTGGAATCCGACATCCACCGGAATGTAAACGGCCAGCCCTTGAATCCTGTTATGCGCGAATATCCCCGGAACTACATCCGGACAGGTTTTTCTGCCATTGACGGACTGACTACGCTGATCCGCGGACAAAAGCTTCCCATTTTCTCGGGAAACGGCCTGCCCCACGATCAGCTTGCGGCGCAGCTTGTGCGCCAGGCTTCCTTGGGAGAGGATTCCGAGGAGGAATTCGCCATTGTCTTTGCGGCTATGGGCGTGAAGCACGACGTAGCTGAATTTTTCCGCCGCGCCTTTGAGGAAAGCGGCGTGTCCGAACATGTGACCATGTTCCTGAATCTGGCAAATGATCCGGTGGTGGAGCGTTTGATTACGCCCAGAGTGGCGCTGACGGCGGCAGAGTACCTGGCCTTTGAGTGCAATATGCACATCCTGGTTATTCTGACGGATATGACTTCCTTTGCGGAGGCTATGCGTGAGGTTTCTTCCTCCAAGGGCGAAATCCCCTCCCGAAAGGGCTATCCCGGGTATCTGTACAGTGAACTGGCTACGATTTATGAGCGTGCCGGAATCGTACAGGGCATCAACGGCTCTGTGACCCAGATTCCGATTCTGACCATGCCCAATGACGATATTACCCATCCCATTCCGGACTTGACCGGCTATATTACGGAGGGGCAGATTGTACTGGACCGCGTGCTCAACGGACAGGGCATCTATCCGCCCATCAGCGTGCTTCCCTCTCTGTCCCGTCTGATGAAGGACGGTATCGGCGAGGGCTACACAAGGGGCGATCACCAGGCATTGTCCAATCAGCTTTTTTCCTCCTATGCGAAGGTGGGAGACGCAAGAGCGCTGGCTTCTGTTATCGGTGAAGATGAGCTTTCGCCGATCGATAAGAAATATCTCATCTTTGGAAAGGCTTTTGAGGAGCGCTTTGTGGGCCAGGGTTCTGATGACAACAGAACCATCCAGGAGACCCTGGACATCGGCTGGGAGCTTCTTGGAATGCTTCCCAGGGAGGAGCTTGACAGAATTGATACGAAGATACTGGATCAGTATTATAAGCCCCAGGCAGAAGAAGAGTAAGCAGGCTGTCGCGCAGCGACTTTAAATAGGAGGATAAATGGATAACCAATCATTTCCTACAAAGGGCAATTTAATATTGGCAAAAAATTCACTGGTGCTGGCTCGTCAGGGTTATGAGCTGATGGATAAAAAGCGGAATATTCTCATACGGGAATTGATGGGTTTGGTGGAGCAGGCAAGGGATATCCAGAAGGAGATCCGCACCACCTTTCAGATGGCTTACGAGGCGCTCCAGAAGGCAAACATGGAACTGGGCGTGAACTTCGTGTCTGACGTTGCACGGAATGTGCCTGTTGAGGATACCATTGAGGTGAAGCTTCGAAGCATCATGGGAACGGAGATTCCTCTGGTGCGCTACGACGCTGCTACCAGGACTCCGGCCTACGCTTTCTACAGTACCAGGGAATCCCTGGATATTGCCCGTGTATCCTTTGAAAAGGTAAAGGATCTGACGGTGAAGCTCTCCATGGTGGAGAATTCCGCCTATCTTTTGGCAGCCAATATTAAGAAGGCTCAAAAGAGGGCCAACGCCTTACAGAATATCACCATCCCAAGATATGAAACGCTGGTGAAGGATATTGCGAATGCTCTGGAGGAGAAGGAGCGTGAGGAATTTACCAGGCTTAAAGTGATTAAGAGAATGCATACAGGGTGAGCGCTGCAGGCTTTTTGAAAAAGAATGAGAGACAGTCGGGAAATTTCCCGGCTGTTTTGTGTATTTTTTCAAAAGGTATTATTTACCTGTGCTTGCCAGACAGAAAAAGATCCGCTATAATGGACAAAGATGTTTTTGGATTAGGAAGGAATACATAACAGATGAGCAGCTTTGAAGTACTAATTGGAAATACTCTTTTGATAAGCGCAGTTACCGGCTGGTTTGTGGCCCAGGTGTTAAAGACCTTGATCCACGCCTGGGTGAACAAGGGCTTTGACCCGGAGCGTCTGATAGGCTCCGGCGGAATGCCGAGCTCACATGCATCTACCGTCTGTGCCCTGGCTGTTTCCGCAGGAAGGGAATACGGAACCGGCTCCCCCATCTTTGCGGTGACGGCTATTCTGGCGATTATTGTCATGCACGACGCCATGGGCGTGCGTCTTGAGACAGGAAAGCAGGCAAAGCTGCTGAACCAGATTTTGGACAGCTTTAAGACCTTGGAGGGAAAAAAGCTGACAGAAGAGAAGCTGAAAGAATTTGTAGGCCACACGCCTCTGCAGGTACTTATGGGCGCTGTCCTTGGAATTTTAATCGGCTTTGCGTTTGGATAGGGAGAATAGGAGGATGTTATGAAAAAAGAAGAGGTACATATGGATAAGAGACTGGAAAAGCTGGTGGAATACAGTATGCGTTCCGGTCAGATCGACGGCAAGCTTTATGAGGAGTACGATGTAAAGAGAGGCCTTAGAGATTCCTCGGGAAAAGGTGTTCTCACGGGACTGACGGAGATTTCGGATGTGGTTTCCTTTGGCTATGTGGACGGCGAAAAGATACCCATTGACGGCGAGCTTTATTTTCAGGGAGTCAATGTACAGGATCTGGTAAAAGGCTTTTCTGACCGCCGCTTTGCCTTTGAGGAGGCTACCTATCTTTTGCTTTTTGGCAAGCTCCCCACAAAGGAGCAGCTGGATGAATTTATTACGATTCTGGGAGAATTCCGGAGCCTGCCGGATACCTTTGTCCGGGATGTGGTGATGAAGGCTCCCAGCTCCAATATGATGAATACCCTGCAGAAATGTGTGCTGACCCTCTATTCCTACGACGAGAATCCAGAGGATATTTCCATTGCAAATGTGCTGCAGCAGTCTTTGAAGCTGATAGCCCAATTCCCCTTGTTCTGTGTCTATGGTTATCACGCTTACCGCCATTACCACCTGGACAAGAGCCTGATTATCCGCAATCCCAAACCGGAGCTCTCCACGGCGGAAAATATTCTGCGTCTTCTTAGAAAGGACGGCGCCTATACGGAGCTGGAAGCAAAGGTACTTGATGTGGCTCTGGTGCTTCATGCAGAGCATGGCGGCGGAAACAACTCTACTTTTACCACCCATGTAGTATCTTCCACCGGAACGGATACATATTCTGCTGTGGCGGCATCCTTAGGATCCTTGAAGGGGCCAAAGCACGGCGGCGCCAACTTGAAGGTTCAGGAAATGTTCCGGGATATCAAAGAGCATGTAACCAACTGGAAGGACGAGGAGGCTCTTCGCTCTTATCTGGTGCGCATTTTGCTAAGAGAGGCATTTGATAAGGCCGGGCTTATCTATGGAATCGGTCATGCAGTATATACGGAGTCGGATCCCAGGGCAGTTATTTTAAAGGAATATGCAAGAAAGCTTTCGGTTGAAAAGGGACTGACACAGGAGTTTGAGCTTTATGAGCGTGTGGAGCGCATCGGAGGGGAGTGTCTGATGTCGGGGCGGAAGCTTTTAAAGCCTGTCTGCGCCAATGTGGACTTCTACAGCGGCTTTGTCTACAGTATGCTGGGGCTTCCGGCAGAGCTGTTTACGCCTATTTTTGCCATTTCCCGTATCTCGGGCTGGAGCGCCCACCGCATTGAGGAGCTGGCAAATGCAGGCAAGATTGTCCGTCCGGCTTACAAGTATGTGGGGCATCATGTGGATTATGAGGAGCTGGAGGAGCGGAAGTAGAGAATTGGATACCTTATTGGACGAAGTCAGCCCATTCCGAAGGGATACGCATTAATGGGGTATACCATACAGGAATCAAAGTGTTTCCATAAAAATGACATATTTTCCCCTTCTATTACATTACTAATAGTAATCGCAATTAATAGAAGGGGAATTTTATGAAGAAGATTTGTATCTTCCTGCTTGTTTTCTGTCTTAGCTTCCAGCCGCCGGCGCTGTTTGTGCAGGCATCGGGAGGGGAGACGGAGGAGGGAAGCCAGGCTCAGAGCAATACTCCGCCAGACGCAGCACAGGAGCAGCATAACAGCACGCCATCCTCTGAAACACAGGAACAAAGCAGCGCAGGTGCGCCGGCAGCCAAAACAAAAGGCCAGGAGGAAAAGACAGAGGAAATGGCTGCAGGGGGCCGGAATGCAGACCAGGAGCTTCCAGAAAAAGCGGCTCCGGGAGAAAAACTGCCGGGAAAAGAAGTGGAGGAATCCATATTAGGCAAAATAGCCCAGTCCGGGCAGACGTCTGGGGAAACACTTGGAGAGACGGCTCAAGAAAATCCGGGGGACGAGGCAGCGCCGACTGCCGGGGACAGCATTGGAATCAGCGCACCCTCCGCCGTTCTTATGGAGGCTTCCACGGGCACTGTAGTGTTGGAGAAAAATGCCCATGAAAAGCTTCCTCCGGCCAGTGTAACCAAGATTATGACTCTCCTTTTGATATTTGATGCCATTTCCCAGGGAAAGATTAGATTGGAGGATACGGTGACTACTTCGGCTTATGCAGCATCCATGGGAGGTTCCCAGGTGTTTTTGGAGGAAGGGGAAACCCAGAGTGTGGATACGATGATTAAATGTATTTCTGTGGCTTCGGCAAATGATGCTTCTGTAGCCATGGCAGAGTACGTCGCCGGAACCGAGGAGCTCTTTGTAGAAATGATGAACAACCGCGCGGCAGAGCTTGGCATGAAAGACACCCATTTTGTCAACTGCTGCGGACTGGACGTAGACGGCCATGTAACCACAGCTTACGACATTGCCTTAATGTCACGGGAGCTGATTACCAAATATCCCCAGATACATAATTACTCTACAGTCTGGATGGAAAATATCACCCATACCACCAAACGGGGAACGGAAGAGTTTGGACTGACCAATACCAACAAGCTTATCCGTCAGTACCCCTACGCTACAGGCTTGAAAACAGGGTCTACCAGTCTGGCAAAATACTGTGTATCCGCTACGGCGGAGAAAGATGGGATCGAGATGATTGCAGTCGTTATGGCAGCGCCTGATCCCAAAGGACGGTTTGCAGACGCCACGGCTCTTTTGAATTACGGTTATGCCAAATGCAGTCTCTACCAGGATTTGGAGGAGCAGCCGGATGTGATAGTTCCCATCCGTTTCGGCGTGAAGGAGGAGGTAAAGGGGACTTACGACGGGACATTTGCCTATTTAAGCACGACAGGGGAGGATTTGACTGCCATTGAAAAAAAATGGCTCTGCGTCAAAGAACTGACGGCCCCTGTGGAGGAAGGGCAGGAGATTGGGAAGCTTACTTATATGCTGGGGGATAAGGAGCTTGGGAGCATATCCATTGTGGCTTCCGAGGCAGTGGAGAAAGCTGGGTATAGCGAGTATCTGAAGCGGACTTTTGACTATATGCTTCTGTAAAAGAGGCGCGTCCTCTTTGCTCACAGACGGCTTATCTTGTAAATATCTGAATAAAGCAGCTGGTATAGGCAGGCATATAAAAGAATTCATTTAAATAAAACGCTCAGATGCACTATGACAATACATCTGAGCGTTGTTTTCCGTAAAAACACATATTAATGCGTGTTTTTTGGCGGGGATAATGTACATAAATTATTTCTACGTGATTTGTGTATAGTATCGATATTTTTCTATAGGGGGCACATTGACACCCGGGAAGGGCAGAATTTACTTTAGTAGATTTCTGAAGTCGGATAATTTGATTTTTTCTGTGCTTGCACATCATAAAACGGATGCGATTTTCTGCATTTTCAATACAGATCACTATGATGACAAGGATGTGATTCTCACGAACCATTTAGACAGCTATGACCGTCTGATTGCTTTTGGAGAGAATCATGCCTTATTTCCAGACAGTCTTTTTTGTATTCAAAAAGAGGCAATTTCCCTCAAAATTTCCATAATTCAAAAATAAAAAAGAAAAATCATCCAAACTGTAAGATTTCCCATTTCCCAAACGAAGTATAAAGTGAAAGGGTCAAAAAACAGACACTTTTCCAACCGGGAAGCGCCGCGGCCGGGCACTGTGTAAGCTTACGAAATTTTGTTCTGAGGTAACTGCATTATGAAAGCAAATGAAAATAATTTCATAGATTTGATCAAAAAGCAAAAAGAGGAAGGAATTCTTTATGTCATAGAGACTTATGGGAGGCTGCTGCATTCCATCGTGCAGAAGCGGCTCTATGCCGCTCCCGATCGGATAGAGGAATGCATGAACGACATTTTCCTGGGGATCTGGCGGAATATCCACAGCTTTGACGAGACAAAGGGAAGCTTCGAGGGCTGGGCGGCCGGAGTGGCGCGCCTGGAAGCCATTGACACTCTGCGGAAGCTTCAAAGGGAGCTTCAGACAGTTCCCATTGAAGACATGGAGATCCCACAGGAAGATCCTTCCTTCCTTAAGCTGGCTGAGCAGGAGCTTTCAAAGGAAACAGAGGAGATTTTAGGATGTCTGAAACCCAAAGACCAGGAACTGTTCCGGCGGATTTTCTTGAACGAGGAGGAGCCGGAGGAGGCAGGGGAAGCGCTGGGAATCAGCAGAGACAACGTATATGTGCGGATATTCCGGGGAAAACAGAAGATTCGCAGCAAATTTGGAGAAAGGAAGAGGGCAAGGGTATGAACAGAGAGTCCTATCAATTGGCAAATGAAATAAGGACAGAGCTTGGAGCGCATGGGGACTGCCTGGCTGACTGCCCCAGTGACGTAGAAATGAAAAGATATGAAAATAATGTATTGAAGGAAATCCGAAAAGAAAAGCAGACAAAAAAGAAAGCCTTTCGCAGGGCAGCCGCGGCAGCCTGTGCTGCGCTGATGCTGACGGCAGGAAGCGCAGTCTTCGGGGACGAGGTGCATGCGGCAATCAAACAGATTGGATGGAGCATCGGAAGCGCCCTTGGAATCTCGGGCGATCTGTCAGAATACAAGGAGGTGGTCAATATTCCTGTGGCAGACAAGGGATATGTGATTACCCTTCAGGAAGCAGTCGTTTCCGATGAGAAGCTGGTGATCAACTACACCCTTCAGCGTGAGGACGGTCAGCCTATGGAAGAGTACCTGACTCCGGACGGAACGTTATATATCAACGGAAAGCATTTCACAGGCGGATCCGGAGGAAGCGCAGGCTTTCTGGATGAGGAGCAGAAGGTTCTGGGGGCAGTTGCAGACTATCATCTGACTGGCACGGATGTTGACTTTTCCCAGGAAAATGAATACCGGATCGTATTTAAGCAGCTTGGTTTCCAGGACGGCATAAAGGGGAAATGGGAGTTCGCTTTCCGGGCGGACGGGGCGGATCTGATTGCGGACACAAAGCGGACGGCCATCGAAAAAGAATTCGAGCTTCCGGACGGCGTCAAGGTAACTTTAAAGGAGCTGGCCTCCAATGACCTGGAGCAGAGAATTTCCTATGATATTTCCGGAGCTACCAATTATATTCTGATGATAAAGGCAGTGGATGAGTGCGGAAACCAGGTGGAATTCGGCGTGCGCTCCCAGAATCAGAAGTCAGGTTATATGCAGAACGAGGAAGTCATTGATGACGGCAGGCTGAGCGCGGAGGCGAAGAGTGTGACTATGACCTTGTACGCAGTGAAGCTCCCAGAGAGCGACGGCCGGATCAGCGATGATTATGTACAGGTTGGGGAGGCTTTTGAACTGAAATTATAACAAATGCAGAGGCAGTTATTGACGCAAAGCTGTAACAGAGGGAAACAGGCGGCAGCTTCAAGAGGACTTTCCCGGGAATAGCGGTTCGGCAGTCCGGCGCATAAGCTAATAGAAAAAGCAAGGAGCTGCATTGCTATGAATCGTGTGCGGGAGCTGGTGGGAGTTCCGGAGGTTTACCGTATGGGGTACAACGGGGAGGGCATCGGAGTTGCGGTCTTGGATTCCGGAATGGATCCACAGCATCCGGATTTGAAGGGGAAAATGGTTTATAACTATAACTATATTGGGCGAAATCAGAATGGGTCCGATGACTGCGGTCATGGGACCCACATCTGTGGAATTATAGGAGGGACGGGAACGGCGTCAGACGGAAGGTATCAAGGGATTGCACCAGGATGCCATTTCGTAGCTCTAAAGGTATTGGACAGAATGGGAAACGGCAACAGCAAGGCCGTGGTGGAAGCTCTGCACTGGCTGATTGAACATGGGAGGGAGTACGATGTGCGGATTATCAACATTTCTATGGGAAGCACGGCGCCTAGGTATTCGGAAAAATCGGGGCTTTTGGAAGCTGTGGAGGAAGCCTGGGACGCAGGTTTTATTGTCTGCGCCGCCGCCGGGAATCAGGGGCCGGAACGGTCTACCATCACGGTTCCAGGCACCAGCCCTAAGGTAATCACAGTGGGAAGCTCTGATGACAACCAGGTGGTCAGGGTAATGGGAAAGCGCAGAGCCAATTATTCAGGGAGAGGGCCGACGGCTGCCTGTGTCTGCAAGCCGGACGTTGTGGCGCCGGGGGCCTATATTATTTCCTGTAATGCAGGATGGAGAAAGCCGGGAGCAGCCGCTTACACTGCCAAATCAGGAACCTCCATGGCAACGCCTGTGGTGGCCGGAGGGCTTGCGCTTTTGCTTTCCGGGAGAAGAGAGCTTACCAACAAGGAAGTGAAGATGCTTTTGTCCGTCTCCTGTAAAGATCTAGGACTTCCCCGGAATCAGCAGGGATGGGGAATGCTGTGCCTGCCAAAGCTCTTTGGCGGAACAGTCTGCAGCTGTTTGAAAGAATGACTATATAGGATATGGCCGTTGCCTGACAGGGCAATGGCCATAATGATCTTAAGAATTATTTTCTTGACGCAAATACCTTATAGATGTAGTATTTTATACCATAGGGTTCCATTCATGTGGCGGACTTCGTCCGTTAAGGTATACCCTGTGGGTACCCCATTAATACATGCCCCTTCGGGGCTGACGGACTTCGTCCGTTAAGGTATTAAATAAAAAAATTTACATATGTAAGGAAAGAAAAATGCAGGAATTTTTTAAAGACACAGGTATAAGAAAAAAACGGCTGCTTTTAACGGCTTTCACTATCACGATGGTGCTGGCGGCAGCCTGCAGCGTTCCGTCAGAGACATCTCATGGAGGTGAAAAAAAGGAAAATGTAAGTGAAACAGAGTCCGGCTATGAACCAGGGGAACATGATAAGCCGGAAGAAGGCGGAAAAGCGGATACAGGTGATAAAGCGGAACAAGAGGAGTCCTTGGAAGGGGAGGCAGTCATGGAGCTTTGCCGCGATATTTATGAGGAAGCAGCAGAAGCAGGCACATTGGGAAGCCTGGAAGTGACAGAGGCTGTCGTCAACCGGCTGGGCGGCCATGGCTATACGGCAGTTGACTGGGAAAACCAGATCAATATGACAAATCCGGAAACAGTCATGGAATTCTGCGAATCCGTGGATGAGGAGAGGCAGGCAGAAGCGACGCTCCTGGCGATATCCTCTTCTGGCGGACTGACGAAATATCAGTGCAGGACAGAGGATGGGAAAACCACAGTTATAAGAGAAGATTACCAGTGGAAAAATGGGAGGTGTGAGCAGGCAGGGAAGATCCGCTATGCAGCAGATACCTGGCAATACACAAAGGAAGGTTATCTGTTGTTTGGAGGCAGCTACGATTCCAAGGAAGACTATGTGCTGACCTTAAGCGAAGGATGGGACAGGGCGGCGCTGAGAGTCCAGCCCCTGGATGAAACATGCAGGGAATACAGCCGAAGCTATCTGCTTCCTATAGGCTACGGGCAAAACAATCTCTTCCTCACAGATTGGAGCGAGGAGGAGTTCGGTGCTTTGGATTTTTATGATGTGTTTGATCGGCTTTACCCCATTTTGAAGGGCCGGCCTGTTCCCTATAAAGCCGATGAGAATTTGAATATCGGGGCAGAATACCAGATACCGGCAGAAGAGTTTGAGACAGTGGCAGCGTCTTATTTTGCCATAGACAAGGAGGAGCTGCGAGAACGGACAGCGTATGTTCCGGAGGACGGAACATACCGATATAGGCCGAGAGGCTTTTACGAAAGCGATTATTCTGACATTCCCTTTCCAGAGGTAACCAATTATACGGAAAATGCCGATGGAACCATAACGCTGTTTGTGAATGCTGTGTATCCGGAAGAGTACGCCTCCTGTGCATTTTCCCATAAGACGGTAATAAGACCTCTTTCGGATGGAGGATTTCAGTATGTATCCAATGAGGTACTGCCTTCCGGACAGGAGCTTGATTTGTGGTGGCATTCTGAACGTTTGACAGAGGAGGAGTGGGAGGAACTGTATTTGCCATAAATGTTACATAAGCCGAGGATTCCGAATCCCCGGCTTTTTCTTTACGCAAAACTCAATCATTGCAGCACAATATGAGCTTCCAAGTGCGGCATGCTGCGATAGAAATAAAAAAACTCTATACAAACGTATGTTCTGATGATATAATTATAACCAAAAGAGGGATACTAACAAAAAAGCAGAACAGGAGGCGTCTTAGAGATGGAGGAAAAAATATATCTATGCATTGATCTCAAATCGTTCTATGCTTCTGTAGAATGTGTAGAGCGCGGCCTGGATCCCTTGACAACCAATCTGGCCGTAGCAGATCCGGAAAGAACCGAAAAGACCATCTGTCTTGCCATTTCTCCATCCATGAAAGCCTTGGGAATCAAGAACAGATGCAGAGTATTCGAGATTCCAAAGAACGTAGCATATATCATGGCTCCGCCCCGGATGAAGCTGTATATGGAATATTCCGTAGAAATTTACGGAATCTATTTAAAATATATCGCAAAAGAAGATATCCATGTTTATTCCATTGACGAAGCATTTTTTGATGTTACCCACTACCTTTCTCTCTATCACCTTTCCGCAAGAGAGCTTGCAAAGAAGATAACGGATGATGTATTTCGTTCTACCGGGATCACGGCGGCTACAGGAATCGGAACCAATCTGTATCTGGCTAAGGTTGCTCTGGATATCACGGCAAAGCATACAGAAGATCACATCGGATATCTTAACGAAGAATTATACCAAAAGCACTTATGGAACCACAGACCGCTTACGGATTTCTGGCGGATAGGATCCGGAACCGTAAGACGACTTAACAATGTGGGGATTAAAACGATGGGGGACATCGCCCATGCAGATGAAGATTTCTTATATCGGATGTTTGGCATTGATGCCGAGCTTTTGATTGACCATGCATGGGGAAGGGAAAGCGCCACAATGGAGGATATAAAAGCCTACAAGCCTCAAAACAGCTCCCTGTCCAGCGGCCAGGTATTGGCCAGAGACTATTCCTTTGAAGAATGCCGGCTGATTGTAAAGGAGATGACAGACGAGCTCTGCCTTAACATGGCGGAGAAAAAGGCAGTCACACAGTCTGTTTCCTTAATGATTGGATATTCCAACGCCCTGCAGTTAAAGCCCTCGACAGGAACAACCTCTATGACCGTGACAACCAATGCTTACAGCGTAATCATTCCCTATGTCCTGGCTCTGTATGAGCGGATTGCAAAGAAGGATAAGCCCATCCGCCGGTTAAGCGTAAGCTGCAGCAGCCTGGCAGAAGAGGACTACGAGCAATACGATCTTTTTACAGACCACGAAGCAGTGGAGCGTGAGCGGAAACTGCAGAAAGCCGCTTTGGAGATTAAGAAAAAGTATGGGAAAAATGCCCTTGTCCGGGGAATGGATCTGCAGGAAGCAGGAACGGCTCTGGAACGGAATCGGCAGATAGGAGGACACAAAAGTGGGGAATAAGATACATCCAAAAATGGACAGGGAAAATCGTGCAAAGCAGTTTATGCCCTTTGACGCTTTAAAGGGATTCCGGGAAGCACTGGCGGAAAAGGAAAGAGAGACTGATGCAAAAAAAGAGCTGTCAGAGGAGCGAAAGGCAGAGCTGGATCGCAGACTGCACATACTGCGCAAAGGCGATATGGTTACGGCGGAATATTTTCAAAACGGAGTATACACAAAAGAGACAGGCCGGGTAACAAAGATAGATAATACATGCAGGGTATTAAAGCTGGAAGAGCAGGAGATACCTTTTGACCTGCTGTCCGATCTCTTTCGAATTTCCAACGAGTAACAACGTGCCCCATTGCTTCATGGCAATATAGTGTCAAGTCGGCTTGATTTTGGGCTTTACGATTCAAAACAGGCCCGTTCCAACCATTTTCACTGTTTTCACAGCCGTTTTTTCTTAGGACGAAATCAGTGGAACCTCTTGATTTTACTGGCTTCTTACCAACTTGACACAAGAATGCCATACTCCCCTGCTGTTCATGGATAAAGGCTCTGATCAGCTCCCTCTGATTTCCAATGCTGTTGCTTTCCGCTTTTCTGCCGTATGGCATAGAGGTATACCCGGAGGGTGTTTCCGCTTTTCTGCCGTATGGCATAGAGACACCCTCAGAGGATGCAGCAGCATCATTGTCGTCCCTTGAAAGACGCAGGTACATAGCTGCTGGATAATGTTTCATATTGTCACTCCCAACTTATGATTATTTGTCAGCATTAACCATGAATCAAAAGCAGCCACTGATTTAAAGTTAACATAACCTCTGATTCTTTCAAGGCTTTTCCCTTTTTTCAGATATAGATTTCTGCCAGATGGCGCAGGTATTCCTCCATCTTATCATTGATATCCGGCCCCTCTTTCTGAAACCTTACCTTTACGATATAATCGCCGATGCGGTGCAGAAAAAGGTTGTTTGTCTGCTCTGCAAAAAGAGCAAGCTTTCTTTCCACTGGCAGGCTGGTATCAATCTGGATTTCCCGGATATCTGTCAGTGTATTGATATCTACAGTCCTGACATCGACTGCCTCCATTGCGTCCAGTTCTTCTTCCGTTGTCCTAAGCATCCCGATTCCCCTTTTTATCATTTACCAGTATAATTTATTCTTCCGCCGGATTGTCCTATGACATGCCGGCCTTGGTATATAAAAAAGTCTTGAAATCATATTGTGGTAATTTATGGTTTATGTTTTCGGAATGTGCTATAATTCTTAAGGAAAGTATCAGATTCAGAGCAGAAAAAGAGAACAGCTTTATACAAAAGATAAAACTGCTCGGAATGTGATTCTTTCCAATTGTACCAATTCGCGGACGTGCAGCCGGTATGTATATGGGGATAGTATCTTTTCCAGCTCCCTTAAACAGGAGAATCCTATGAAAAAAGCTGTGAAGACAGGTCTTTGTTATGCGGTATTCGTATTTAAGGGCATGCTTCACAGACCTTCCGCCGGGAGGTCTTGAAAAACAGTATGAAAAAACGCTGTTTTATCCGGAAGCCGCATACATTCTTCCAAGCTGCTTCATGGAAGCACAGCCGCACTCCGGGCAGATGCGGATATCAAAACCCCAGACCGCTTTGAGCAGTTCTGCCATGGCCATACCGGCATAACGCTGCCGGAAACGCTGTCCGCCCTGAAGTTTAAAAATAACCGTCAGGTTGTGTGTCTTCATGCGGTTGTTCAGGAAACCATAGTACCGGATTTTCTGAAAACCGGAAGGCAGGACGTGCATCAGATAGCGGCGGATGAATTCAATGTTGTCCAGTGTAATGGTGCGTTTTGGGCCGCCGGGTTTTAAACCTCTGGCAGAAAAAGAGACCGAATCCCGTGAAACGGAAAGGAGCCTGCTGTTTGAAACAGCAATTCTGTGGGTGTAACGCCCAAGATATTCAATTGCATTGCCGAATCCGTTGAATGTTTCTTTTATGTAAGGGCACCAGTCCTTTGCATAAAGGGAATCCTTCCACTCCCTGAAAGAGCAGGGATTTTTAAGAGCGGAGCAGGAGGAAGGAAAAACAAGGGAGCCGTCTTTGTAAAGCAGGCTGAGGCAGGCCATAAACTTTCCCTTGAATTTATCCCTCAGAACCCTGACCGGAATAAAAAAGTTATTGGAAGAGAGGCGTATCTTATGGTCCTTTGTAAGACCGCCTCCGGAAACAATACAGTGCATATGGACATGGTAGGAAAGCTCCTGGTTCCAGGTATGGAGGACCTGTATGATGCCGGGCACAGCCCCGAGATATTTCCTGCTTGAAGCTAATTCGAGAAGGGTCTGGGCGCAGCATCTGTGGAAGAGTCCGTAAAGAAGCTTTTGGTTGTGGTAAAAGAGCGGCCCCAGTTCATGTGGAAGAGTAAATACCACATGGAAATAGGGGGAATCGATAACCTCGGCCCTGCGCTTGTCCACCCAGATTTCTTTTAAGACAGCCTGACAGTCAGGGCAGCTGCGGTTACGGCAGGAATTATTGTGGAATACCATATGTCCGCAGCAGTCACAGCGGCTTACGTTACACCCGAGGGAAGGGGATTTACATTTCAGGATGGAATGTGCCGCTTTACGCTGTACATCCGACAGATAAGGCGCTTTTGCGGAATAAGCCTGATAAGAAGCTTCAAATACCTGCCGGATCTTAAATTCACCCATGAGAAACACCTGCCATGCGGTCAAAAGGGCTGACGGCGGAGCCGGTGCCATTGGAGGCCAGATGGACATAAATGGCGGTGGAGCTTAAAGATTTATGTCCCAGCAGAGCTTTAATGGTAAGCAGGTCAACGCCATCCTCATACAGATGGGTGCCGAAGGCATGCCGGAAAGAATGACAGGTGAGTCTGCGTTCCCATCCGAGGCGGTCCTCATGGGCATGGATATGTCTGGAAAGGAAAAAGGTGTCAATGGGCCTGTCCTGTCCGTTCTGCTTGGGGAAAAGATATCCCCGGGGTTTTCCGTATTGAAACCAGTACTGGGTAAGCAGGTCAAGAGCGGCTGTTGAAAGGATGGCATAGCGGTCATGCCGGTTCTTGCCATGAGTGATATGTAGCCTGAGATTCTTTCTGTCAACATCTTCATAACGCAGGGAGCATACCTCGCCGATGCGGAGGCCGGAGGAATACATCAAAGCGGTCATGGTCTTCTGCTTCAAATCAGGCATAGTGGAAATGAAAGTCCAGGTATCCTGTCTGGAGGGGACATAGGGAAGATATTCATCGAACCTGCGGAAGGGTAGCTGGGTATCGTCCCATGTTTTGTGGAGGACATAGATGGTAAAAAAGCGGAGCTGTGAGATGGCACAGTTGATAGTCCTGTCAGAAAGGTTTCTGGATTTCTGGAGCCAGCGGATATAATCACGCAATTCATTCCAGGAAACATCTTCGGGAGCTTTAAGGAGAAAGCGGGAAAGGTAATCCAGATAGGCACGGATATAGGTGCAGTAGTTAGTAAGGGTATGCTCAGCAAGACCGCGGAGGGAAATCATTTCCCTGAAAGAATCTAAATAATTGTCCATGATAAAATCTCCTTTGAAATGTAATAAAACAGCGGTTACATATCAAAAGTGGGGAGGCGGACGGATAAAAAAGAAGAATATGTAGTTGTTGAGATTAAAAAACCATGATAAACTAAGTATAGCAGTTTTTAAAGTTATGAAGTTGTTTGGTGTGGTAACTTAACAATACATCATAAATTTAAAAACTGCTATATTTTATGGCAGAAAATTGAAACTAAATGTACTTAGGGCTAGCCGTCGCGCTAGCGACTTGGTACAATCTTATATTGACTTGAAGTGCATTTCATAGTATAAAAGTTCCACAAGAATTTTTTGTAACCACAATCAAAGAAATATCTGATAAAAATTTTGGTATTGGTGGTAAAACGATCGATATAATTAAAGCAGAATACATGCAGACACACAAATAAATTTAGTTATGCCATAGGAGAACAAAGTTATGATTTCTTTTTATATAGCCCGGCATGGTGAAACTTTACTGAATAGCCTAAATAGAGCGCAAGGCTGGAGTGATTCACCGCTTACCGATAATGGGAAAAGGACTTCAGAAGAATTAGGAATTAAACTCAAAGATATTGTTTTTAGTGCAGCATACACAAGCGACATGTTAAGAGCCGTGCAAACAGCAAAATTGATTTTATCAGCAAGTGGAAATAATGATATTATTCCACAAAAAGATGTGCGTCTGCGTGAATGGTGTTTAGGTTCTATGGAAGCTGAATACAATTCAACTTTTATCGCCTCGGTATCTGATTGGCTGGGGGGCATTACGTCATTTGCAGAATTAAATAAACGGCTTCCAGATGTCGCTATGGCAATTTATGAACACGATACAACAGGTATGGCAGAGCCTTTTACAGATATTTCAAATCGTCTAAAAAACGCGCTTGTGGATATTGCTCATAATACGCCATTGAATGATAATAGCAATATACTGGTAGTAACCCATGCCTTTGTTATCAAAACTTTATTTTACCTATTTGCGCCCGAAAAGTTATATACTATGAGTAAGTTAAACAATGCTATTTTCTTAAAATTACTATATGACGGAAATTCATTTGTTTTTGAAAAAACATGAATTAAATTTCAAAAAATAAACCTGCCTGCCGCACGACGGCAAAAGAAAAAAGCTGTCGTGCGGCATTATCTTATTAGCTTATTTTGAATTTCTATCATATTTTCCAAATCTAACTCAACATATGTTTTTTCTTTCATTAATTATCCTATTTTCATATACATTTCGAAATTTCTCTAATATTTTTTTCTCCATATCTGTAGGTTCATTCTTTTCATTTATCAAATCTCCATTTGTGTCATATTCTTTATAAGCTAACACTATTCCATATTCACATTGCTCTACACGTTTAATATCTCCATTCTCATACATACTTATGGATTCCCCATATTTTGTTCCCGCTTTCATAACGCTCATTTCTTTTACTTTTCCAGATTTGTAAAACCATATACTATCACCGTCCTTTACTCCCTCCACGTAGTAAGAATAATAAAGAATATTCCCATCTTGATCTTTTTCATAAAGCAAACCTGTTATTGGCTGCCCTCCATCTTCCATCTCTTTTTCATATACTTCTTCCCCATATTCACCAGAAAAACATACATCACCTGTAAATTCAATCCCCTCATGTAATATTTCCTCTTTTGTTTTAATTTTTAAGTTAAGCATAACACCCTCCTACACTAGCGTCTATTTATTTCATATTTCGTTCCATCCAATTTGTTGGGATTAGCATCTACTAATACGATTACCTCATCATTTGCAAGATCAACTTCAACTTCAAAAAAACTTCTATATCTGTTGAAGGACCACCACAAATAACTACTGATTTTTTCTTTGTTTCTGGATCAATTTGAAATAATATGGGAACCCCGTCATCTTCCCATTGCCAAAATTGATTCGGCTTCAATTCGGGCTTAGATAATAATATCATTTTAATTACCCAATTTTTATTTTGATTTCTTACGGTTCGCATTGACATGCAATATTTTAACCATTCCGGTTGTCTTTCTTTTGGATACATTTCTTCAAATTTTTTGCATGCAGCAAGTACTGCCAAATCATGATCATTATATTTATTGTTTATATCATTTAAGTCTCTGTACATTATTACATCCTCTGGAAATCATCATTGTATCCAAGTTGTTTTAAAGCATAAATAGGAAAATATCCCAGTTTGCAAAAACCCAATATCTTAAAGTTATCCTTCATGAAAAATATTATTTCAAAATATCTCCTTTAAATCATCTTGCTCAATAATTATATCTAAGCTGTATTTTTCTCCCAACTGTATAAATTCTTTTACTTTATCTTTATCCAAATAAAGTGTATCCAAATGCCATTTTTTATATTGTCTAGCTATTTCAAATAACTCTTGATTCGTTCTATCTTTTACTATTGGAAAAACCTTTTTTATCGCTTTAATTTGGGTAATTAGAGAAATATTTTCTGACCACTGAATACTTAGCCTATATCTTTTCATAGGAAAATCTTCCTTCTTACTCAGCTGACCGACAATATTTATTGGCTTAACATTATTCTTCATATCCTTTATTGATTTATAAATTGGATTTCCATTGTCAAGCATCTTTTTAATGATCTGCTCATTCAATAGCTTTTGGGGATATTACTATATAAACTCTATATTAAATCGAGCAATAATTATTTCAACAAATTTCCCATCTAAATATGCATAATCATATAAATATTCCATATCTAAATATACATCAATACTTGAATGAATTACTCCTTTATCAAACTCTAGATATCCAAATATTCTATGAGAAAAATTACTTTCATGTATTTCTATTTTTTGTATAGGAGCATATATTTCATTTATAATTAATTCATCAAATAATATTCCCTCAATTTCCGAATAATATTTTCTGCCTTCTTCAACAAAAAAATCCGTTCCATATGGCATAAAGCATTTCAACTTTGTACCATTAACATTAACATCAATTTCTTCTTCGATTAGTGGATTATAACCTTCTATAATTACTTCATATCTCATAAAACTTGCCCCTAAAAAATTACAAGTCAGCCTAAAGGTTTCGCTTAAATACTTTCTTATAATCAAAAAATCCGACTTTATGCAGATCAGCATAGAGTGCCTCTGGTATTGGCGTATCATTATTTAAATCAATACTTTTATTATCCATCTCGTTACATCAAAAATCATTTATAAATGACCTAAAATATAAAACTTTGATATTTTTTCAAAGCTTATATCGCAATTTATTTTCCTCTGCAATTCATTATAGAAAAGAGAAATGAAATGCAATTTTTCACAATAATTATATAACACAATATATCCCCTATTAATTGCTACATCCTGAACAAGATATTCACCTTCAAATTTTACACTTACTTTATCTTCTTCTTTTATAAGAGATACTTTTAAATGTTCTTCATGTCCTATTGAATACAATGATTCTTCGAAACATTCTTCAATAATAGCCCACGCTTTCTTCTCCTCTCCAAGCTCCATATAATCTCTAATCCTTATAACGTTTCTATTATTGGTTGGATCATCATACTTGCTTTTATAAGCAATCACTGTATAAATAGCTGCTTCTGCATCTTTTACCTCTGCTATTACTTTTTTCCTATCTCTATGTATTTCATATATAATATATCTATCATTTTGCGGTTCATGGATTAATGAAATACAATCTTCAGGGTAAACTCCTTGATACAACAATATGCTCCCATCAGAATCCTTTTCTAGTTTGCAATTACTATCATTTAATATACTTTTAATTCTATTGATTAATTGCAATTTTTCCATCAAAAATATAGCCTCACTTCTATTGTGTTACAGAAACCTTAATATCTATTTTTTTCATCTTCTAAACTTGCAGTATATGACTTAAATTCTTCAAGTGCTATTTGGGGAACATCTGTTAATTCTTAATTAACTAGACGCAAATGTTTCCCTATATTCATAATATTCCCTTTTAAAAATACTTCTACATACCTCTCACAATCTTTTATATTTTTATAATGAACCACACCTATAGACTCAATAGTAAAAACATTTCCCATTTCATCTTTTAAACGAAGGCCATTCTTTAGCAGCATTGCGTCGCCTTGTAAAGAGACACAATATTTATTTCCTGCTTGAAATTTCTGCACTACCCTATACATCTATGCGTTAACTCCCTAGTAAATCTTGTAACTCTTTTACATACCTATTTTCCCTGTCAATTGTGTTATTATTTCAATATGCTCTCTAATATTCACTTTACTCAAATTTTCAACCTTTTCACTTCCTCCCAATCCCAATAACGGTACATAGCCATAACATTCGTCATGTTCTAATTTTCCTAGTCTTTTTACTGCTTCTTCATATTGGGGAATCTGGAAATACTTTCCCAGATAATAGTCATCCATGAGATTTTGAATAAAAAGATCAAAGCCATTTACGGCTATAATAAAGTTTCCATTTTTATACTTCACTATCCCTATATATTCACCTTTTTCTAATGTAATAATATCGCCAAAAGCTGTAGTCATTATTGGAACAGAAAATTTACCTCGAAAATATGTTTCATTAAGCAATTCTTGATATTCTTCTGGGTTAATTACCCTTAAATATCCATCAAGCAAATCGCCCTGTCCATAATTTTCCCAAATTTCTAATAATTCGGCCGGCAATATTGTTTTATATTTTTTAATTAAGCCCTTTTCCATTTTAGAACCTTTTTCCATTTTAATTTGCAATGTTTCATCCTCTTTTATATGTCGATTTTTTCTTCGTTTCATCTCTCTTTTCCCCACTTCTCAAGGCTTCCATCATACCCAATCTCTACATTACCCCCCTGTTCCGTACTCCTAATGTTTAGTCCATATTATCAAAGCTGTCTTTATATTTCAACTATTACAACATAATCCGGTTGCTCTCGACATAAACCGGCATTTTCCCTTTTTTAGATTTAGGCCGCCTTGGGTTGAAATATAAAAACTACCCCCGTCACATTTTTAAGCCTCCGGCCTATAAAATTTAGCATAACAATCCTGTTTTCTCACATTTCCTGCTATACATTCATAAGACAACTGTTCTTTTGAATAAAGTAAAAGGAATAAAATGAGACTGTTGTCTGCGTACTGCGGACAACGGCGGAATGAGGGCAGGCTATGGCAGAGAATTGCAGAGAAAAGATTATGTCGGATGAATATGTTGACTTTATATGGAAGTCTGATTACAACGTGAGAGAGCTTGAGCGTCTGTACCCTCAGTATTGTGTACAGGTTCTCAATGATTTCTACGCTGTCTTTTATGTGGAGTCGCGGATACTGGAGCAGAATCGTATTCCCTACAGCTATGAGGTGTTTCCCATTCTCTATACGCTTCTGGAAAATGAAAATCTGGAGAAAAGCGGGATTATGGAGCTTCTGGAGCATTCTGTGCTTCGGCTTAAGGGAGAGGGTGTGATTATCGGGATTATTGATACCGGAATCGATTATACCAACGACTGCTTTAAGAAGATGGACGGCACAACCCGGATCCTGGAGATCTGGGATCAGACGGACCAGAGCAGCCGGCTTCCGGAGGGAATCGGCTACGGAAGTGTTTACAGCCAGGAGGAAATCAACCAGGCGTTGAAAAGTGAGGATCCTTTTTCCATCGTGCCCAGTAAAGATGAATCCGGACACGGCACGCAGCTTGCCAGCATTGCGGCAGGAAGCACGGACAACGCTCGAGGCTGGACAGGAGCCGCACCCATGGCAGATCTGGCGGTAGTCAAGCTAAAGCCTGCCAAAAGGCGTTTGATGCGGTACTATATGGTCCGCCCGGAGGCACAAGCTTACCAGGAAAATGACATTATGATGGGAGTCCGCTATCTAAATGATCTGGCCTTCCGGGAAAAAAAGCCCCTGGTCATCTGCATCGCTCTTGGCAGCAACCGGGGCGGCCACGAGGGAACTACGCCCTTGTCTGCTGCTTTAAATGCAGTAGGGGCGCGTTCCGGGCGCTGTGTGGTGGTAGCGGGAGGCAATGAGGCCAACCAGGGACATCATTTCTATGGAAATTTAAAGGATGGCAAACCCTTTGAAGAGGTAGAGCTGCGCGTGGCGGAAAATGAATACGGGCTGATGATGGAGCTATGGAGCAGTACACCAGATCTTCTGGCGATTTCTATGATTTCTCCATCTGGCGAGGAGATCCCCAGAGTATCCTCAAGCCTTGTGGGGCAGCAGTATAACTTTCTCTTTGAGCGGACAGTCGTGTATATTGATTTCCAGGCCCTTGACCCAAACAGCGGCGAGGAGCTGATTTTAATTCGTATGTTTGCTCCTTCTCCGGGAATCTGGAAGCTGCGTGTGTATGGAACTAGTATCATTCATGGGATCTATAATATCTGGCTTCCGGTAAAGGGTTTTATATCCGAGGGAACGGTATTTCCCTATTCCAATCCGGATATCACGCTCACTTCTCCGGCCAATGCGGAGACGCCCATTACAGTAGCCGGTTATCAAGTGCAGAATGACAGTATCTATATTGCTTCCAGCCGGGGCTATACCCGAAGAGGACGTATCAAACCGGATATAGCAGCGCCTGGTGTGGAGGTATGCGGCTTTGAACCTGGAAACCGTATTGCCTGTTTGACAGGAACCAGTGCGGCAGTCGCTATTGCGGCAGGCGCTTCGGCCCTTCTTATGGAATGGGGCATTGTGCGGAACAATCGTCCTTCTATGGGAACGCTGGAGGTTAAACAGCTTATGATCCGGGGAGCAAGACGGAATCCGAAGGATCTTTATCCGAATCGTTCCTGGGGCTACGGCGCCCTGGATCTTTACAGCAGCTTCCAACTGTTGGGGAGATTCTAGGAAAGCTAAAGACAGGGATTACAGATTTGATAGGGGACGTACGTTTATGTGTGCCAAGGAATAGATTCAGAATGGGCGTTTTATAAATTATGTATAAGAATTCCCCTTTTTGCAATGTGTTTTGTATAAATAGATTGTGAAAATTAGGAAAAAGCCTTATAATATGACATAAAAACGGGCAGCAAAAGGAAGGAACTTGGAAAAGCTATTGCTTTAAGTGAATGTTGTGGAAGGAACCGAATGAAAAAAACTCTTAGAACAGCTTTTATTGTGATAGGTTTTTCCTGCTTCGGTTTTGGTCTGTTTCTTTTAAAAGAAGCCAGAGAGAGAATTTGACGATTATCTTCATAAAATATGGATAAGAGAAGATTTTGACGGGGTTGAAACAGGGGAAGTTTTTTTATCATCAATAAGATTGAAAACAATCATATAGAGGGTGTATCTTCCGTTTCTTTTCTGCCTAGTTCCAATGACAGAAGCGGAATTTTATCACAAAGGGCAGGGAATTTACATATCAAAGCTCTTTCTTTATCAAAAAATCAAATTTAAGGAAAGAAAGAGGTAGCAAAATGGCATTTTTTACAACAGCGGTAACAGGTGTGAATTGTGAGTAAAGTGAAAAATGGGAAGAATAAGCAAGATAAAAATCTGGTGTATGTAGATAGCCCTCATAAAGTAAACATGGTAAAATCTTAGAAGAAACAAGGTAAAGCAATATGGAAAAGAAAATTTATATCACAGAGGAAGAACGGGCAAAATGCAAAAAAGTGGCTGAAGCGTTTTCGGAGCTGTACGAAATGGCGGATATTGTAGTTGTTGATGTCGGCAGATACGGTTTTGTGATGCTGAAATACTATATGCCGACGCATGGTTTTGAGGAAGATGAAACTTATACGGACAGCAGGGCATTGTTTGAAGGATTGTGGCAGGAATGGCTTGATATGAAGCTATATCTTATGGCGAAAGGCACTCCTTTATTGGAAAAGGGGTACAAGGGTGCATTTGAGAGCCTGCCGGAAGAAAAACAATCGATACTTATCGGGCGAAAAGCTGATTTCGCAGAGAGAGCAGGGATAGACCTGTAAAAGAATGTAGTTATAAAAGAAATGGATAAAAAGATGGATTCCATAGCCAGTTATGCACATTTCCATGATGCAGATCTGAAAAATTTAATGAAGTTTTGATCATTTGAGCGGAATGGAGCGTTATTATATATATACGAACCTTTCAAAAAAAGCAATTTGGTAATATGTCAAGAGGAAAATGAAAAAGATTTTCTTGGAAAAGGGTAACCTTAATAGACCTACGACCTGGCAAGAACGTAAGTTTGATATGTGGTATGGATTACCTACTCTTTTCCGGAGAGTAGAGTTGGCCCTTGTCCAGCAGACCGAAGAGCAGACGTATAAATTTACGGGAAGTCAACGCGAGTGCTCGTTTATGCTGATGGTTTCTTGTCTCAGCATATTTCTTGTCATAGAAGGCTTTGTATTCAGGACAGTGCTTTATAACACTTCCGGCAGCTTCTATGATGTAGTAGCGCAGATATCTGTTGCCAGCTTTGCTCATGTGTTTGTCTTCGGCTACGAAGTCGCCGGAGTCATTATCGTTCCAAACGATACCACAGTATTTTGCGAGGGCATTGGCATTAGGAAAAGCCTTAATGGAACCCATTTCGGCCAGGATACCGGCTGAATAAACCTTACCGATTCCGGGAATGGAATTCAGTACAGTGTACTCGTCAGGGTTTAGTCCCTGAACTGTTTGAAGGATTGCCTTATCAATCGCCTTGAGTTCTCTTTTGAAGGAACTGATACAGTTAAATGAGGAAGCGATTGAGATGGTAAGCGGCTCATAGAGGCATTTATCAAGCCGGTATGAGTTGCGTGCTGCAGCCTGTAAGATTTTTGCTGTTTCTTCCGGCTACAGCCACTCTGAAAGAGAGGATCAGCGGCATGGAGGCTGACATTCAGACAGCGAAGGCAAACCTTCCGGCAGATTTGTGATGAATTTGAAAGGGCAGCTTTCCCATAACCTTGAGATCGGCTCTGACCCTCTTGGCAATATTGCCCGTATCAACCACGCACTGGAATCCATGCCGAAACAGCTTGCTGAAACGCAGACGAAACTGGAAACAGTGGAGCGCCAGCTTGAAACCGCAAAAGTGGAGGTTACAAAGCCATTCGCACAGGAAGCGGAACTTGCGGAGAAGCTGGAACGCTTATCCGCCTTAAATGCCCTGCTAAATATGCTGTTGCAAAAGCGATGATAAAACCGTACAATGTAGATGGGATGGTATGCGGAATGTAAAAAGAGCCATACTGATAAAGGAGGTGTTTTTTATGGCAACTTCAAGCATTACAAAGAATTTTGTTATATCAGGCCAGAAGCAGGTGGAGATGTTTGCTGATGCGATTGAAGCATCTGCTAATAACCCTACGCCTCCTGTCAATGTCAGCGCTACTTTTTTAACTGACCCGAAAGATATAGCGAAATTTATGGAGAAAAGGAAGAAAGCGAATGCAGGAAACAAGTAAATATACAGTTTTCAACATTCGTGAGTATTTGGGCGATGGAAGTCATGGACTCGGAGAGGACACGCTGCTTCAGGTTCTTTCCGAGTTTTCATGTAAGATAAACCCGGATGTTGAAAGATTCATAAAGAAACAGTCTGTAGAGTTTGCAAAAAAACAACAATCGGTTACATATCTGGTATTTTCAACAGAAGATGCAGAGCTGGTGGGATATTTTGCACTCACAATCAAACCGATTACCATAAACGCAAAACCATTCAGTAATACCGTAAAAAGGAAACTGTCAAGAGTAAGCACATTGAATGAACAGGATCAGACTTATAATCTTGCGGCGTATCTGATCGCACAGCTTGGGAAAAATTATAATAATGACGCAAATGAACGCATTTCAGGTAAAGAATTGTTAGGGCTTGCAATACGGCAGATACAGCAGCTGCAGTATTTAGCGTGCGGCATGGTTATCTTTTTGGAGGCAGCGGATGAGGAAAGGCTTTTGTCTTTCTATCGTGAGAACGGTTTTCAGCAGTTCGATACAAGACTGACAGATTCCTCCAAAGGGGAGCCGCATGAGCTGATACAGTTATTAAAACTGTTGTAACGAAAAATTTTTGTTAAAAAAGTAACTTCAGGTGCATGGTAGAGAAAAAATCAATACCATGTACTTTTTTTATTTTCGGGATGCCGCAGACGGAGGAAGTGGAGATTAAAATCCCCGCTTTCCGTGCGGTATCCGTCTTTGATGTCAAGCAAACATCAGGAGAGCCAATCCCGGAACTGGAGGCAAGAGAGCTTCTGTCCACAGTGGAGGGGTATGAGGACTTTGTTAAGGCAGTCACCTATGTTGCCCCGGTTCCAATCAGCTTTGAGGATATACCCGGAGATTCAAAAGGTTTCTTCAGCCCCACAGAAAAACGGATTGCAGTGCAGGAGGGCATGAGCGAGAGCCAGACTTTAAAGACGATGGTGCATGAAACCGCCCATTTCATGCTGCATGATAAGGAGATCAATAAGGATATCCTTGCGCCCGCAAAGGACAGGAACACCAAAGAGGTGGAAGCCTTATACTCAGCATTCCAAAATGTTAATCATTTTAAAGAATGCTGAGAAATAAGGCACTTTACTACTAAAAGATGAGCATTATTCGTTAGCGCAATCCACAAATCCTTGCCATTTCATCTTCACTGCCCTCCCACATTGCCGCTTCATCAGGTATGGGTGTTGGAACAGATTCCATTGCTCCCCGAAGCTGTTCAACAGACTGCTTTGCATAGTAGTTTTTGGTTGTATCAGTCCTGGCATGTCCTAACACTGTAGAGACAAGTCCAATGGCGATCCCATCCTGGTAAAGATTTGTGGCCCTGGTCCGCCGGAACATGTGGCAATGGACTGAATCTGGAATGCTGATCCCTGCCTCGCTTACCAGGGCTGCATATTTTTTTATAATCCTCTGGACATTTCCAACGGACATCCTGTCTGCCACACCTTTTATCGTTGTGGAAAATAAGTAGGCTTCTTTAGAAGAATTGCTGTGATATACACGCATATACTCCTTAAGGTGTCCAGCCGCCTTAGCTGTCAATTGTATGGTTCTCTCTTTGTTGCCTTTGCCTGTTATGAAAATATTGGGATATTTTGATTCCATTGCAACATCACATAAGCGGATGTTGAGCAGCTCACTGACTCTTACATCTTATACAGAAATTGAAAAATATTAGTGGGAGAGCAAGGACTGTTCAATGCCTCTTTCATTTTGTTCTTTGATATGTTATAATATATTTTGTTCAATAAAACATATACAAGGAGGAATCATGGAGCAGGTTTCATTAAAGATAGGCGAGCGGCTGAAAGAAATCCGGAATACAAGGCAGCTCACGCTGGATGATGTTGCGGAACTTACTGGCGTCAGCAAGCCCATGTTAGGGCAGATCGAGCGTGGGCAGTCCTCACCCACCATCAACATATTATGGAAAATTTCAACAGGGCTGAAAATTCCATTGTCCTTTTTCTGCAAACAGGAAGAAGCGGAATACATGGTCGCCGGGCTTGATGGGGAAAATGTGATCACGGAGGAAAACGGAGGGATGCGGGCTTACCCACTGTTTCCCTTTGATCCAGTGCGGAATGTGGAGGTGTTCTATATTGAGTTTGATGCAGGGGTGCGCCATGAATCGCTACCTCATGTAACAGGCGTGGAAGAATATGTTTTTCTGGTGCAGGGGACGTTGAAAATGGTGATTGGCGGGAAGAAAGTGCTGCTGCAGGAAAAGCAGTCAATACGCTTCCGGGCGGATGTTTCCCACGGATACCATAATGCTTCCGAGAAAGCCTGTGCCGCCTATAACGTGATATTTTATCCGAACAATTAAAGGAGGAGACGAAAAATGTATGAATTGGTTCAGGTCAGTGAGAAATGCTATTACATAAACTGCCCGGCGAAGATAGGCGTCTATGTGGCGGACGGGGAGAATGTCTATCTGGTTGACAGTGGGAATGATAAGGATGCGGGGAGGAAAGTTAGGCAGATACTGGATAAGAACGGGTGGCATCTGGCGGCGATCCTGAACACCCATTCCAACGCAGACCATATCGGCGGGAATAAGTACCTGCAGGGGCAGACGGGATGTAAGGTGTATACTGGCGGCATAGAGGCGGCTTTTACGAAATACCCGGTACTGGAGCCGTCCTTCCTTTACGGCGGTTATCCGTGTAAGGATTTGCGGCATAAGTTCCTGATGGCGCAGGAGAGTGATGTGGCGGTTTTCTCAGATGAAAGTTTTCCGAAGGAGATTGAAGTGATACCGCTGCCGGGGCATTTCTTTGACATGGCGGGGTTCCGTATGCCAGACAATGTAGTGTTCCTTGCGGACTGCATCAGCAGCAGGGAAACGCTGGATAAGTATACGGTTTCCTTCATTTATGACGTGGGCGCTTATCTGGAAACGCTGGATATGGTGGAACAGATGGAGGCGGTCATGTTCGTCCCCGCCCATGCGGATGCCTCTGTGGATGTGAAGGAACTTGTCCGTTATAACAGGGATAAGGTGCATGAAGTGTCAGAAAGAATTTTATCTATTTGTGAAGAACTAATGTGCTTTGAGAGAATTCTGCAGGAGGTGTTCAAAGGATATGGTCTTGCCATGAACTTTGAGCAGTATGTGTTGGTTGGCAGCACGGTGCGGTCTTACCTTTCATGGCTGAAAGATACCGGGAAATTGTCGGCTGAATTTCAGGACAGTATGCTTCTATGGCAGAAAGCATAATTTTATGGCCCGGAAACAGTCCGGGAGGCTTACAGGCAAAGCACGGAAAATCTGAAACCCTATATGCAGTGCCAGTGGAGCCTTGTCGGGGGAATGGCCGGTACGTTCAGGGAGATGGAATAAAGGATAAAGCCAGAAAAGGAACGGTTGTCTTTTCCGGCAGAGTAATACTCAGGAAGAAACATTATTCTGTGTTCGCTTAATCTCATTTCTGTAAAACTCAATTTTTTCGTCCAGTTTTATCTTATGCTCCTGCAGCCGTGCAATCTGCTCATTGAGCGCCTGCCGGTGCTGTACCAGCATTTCCATCCTGTCAGAAAGGGTGGGATCACCTGCGGCGCGGAGTTCGGCATAGTGCCTGATTTCCTTGATTGGCATCCCCGTATCTTTCAGGCGTTTGATAAATGCAATCCATGTGAGGTCTTTATCGGAATAGCAGCGGCGGTTGCCGGAATTACGCTCCGGGGCAATCAGCCCTTCCTGTTCATAGTAGCGCAGGGTATGGATGCCAAGCCCCGTCAGCTTTGAAAATTCCCCGATAGAATATTCCATGAAAAATCACTCCAATCCTCTTGACATAGAGTTCACTCTACATTGTATGGTTGGATTATACCAAATCGAAGGAGGATTATCAAATGGTTCAGGAAAAAGGAAAATATACAGTCATCACCGGGGCAAGCTCTGGCATTGGGTATGAAACGGCAAAGGCATTTGCAAGGCGGGGGAAAAATCTGGTCATAGCAGCGAGGCGCACGGATAATCTTAAGATGCTGAAAAAGGAGATATTGGAGGAATGCCCGGATTTGGATGTTGTTATCCGAAGTACGGATTTATCCGTTCCGGAAAATGCGTACCAGTTTTATGAGGGGCTGAAAGATTATGTGATAGAGACGTGGGTGAATAATGCAGGTTTTGGAAATTATGGCAGCGTGGCAGATCAGGACTTGGGAAAAATCGGGGCAATGCTGCATCTGAATATAGAGGCGCTGACAATACTGTCCTCCTTATTTGTCCGTGACTATAAGGATGTAGAGAGGACACAGCTTATCAATGTATCTTCTTGCGGAGGCTATACCATTGTGCCTACGGCTGTGACATACTGTGCGGCGAAGTTTTATGTCAGCACTTTCACGGAGGGGCTGGCGTGGGAACTGAAAGAGACAGGGGCGAAAATGAAAGCAAAAGTGCTGGCGCCTGCGGCGACAAAGACGGAATTCGGCATGGTGGCAAATAATGTCAGTGAATACGACTATGATAAATCTTTCGGGACATATCACACAAGCAGGCAGGTGGCCGGATTCCTGCTTGAACTGTATGACAGTGAAAAAGTGGTGGGGCTGGTAGACAGGGAGAGTTTTTGTTTCCGGCTGGCTGACCCGCTGTTTCCCTATGCGGGAAACTCGGCACATAATCAGCAGCGTATGTGAAAATAGGTATTTATGAAGAATGCCGTAACTGTACTAAAGATGACCGCCGCTATGGTTTTATTCCATATGCGGCGGTCTGCCATTCACGCAGGCAGGCCCTTTTTCCTATTCAGAAAACCGATGAATGGCGAAAAACTTTAGACCTGTTTTGGGATTTTTTTAGGAGAGAAAAAGATTTCCTTCCCTTTCAAATAGGGTTTCGTTCCCTCGCGGCTGACTGCGCTAAAATTCTGCCGATATAAAAAGTAAAAAGAACTGCCCGTGGGGAAGCTATGCTCATAACAATCAGGGAATCTGGCAGTTCTTATCAAATAAAAGTTTTCCGTTTGCAGGGAAACAGGGGAATGTAAGCAAGGGAAATGAAAAAGCAATAGCAGACCTGCTCTCCGGGCGCAGGAAAAATTCTTATGGCATAGAAGGCATGAGGATAACAGGCAGGACAGATTGGAAAAGGGTCATTAACGTATCGGATGAAATTTTTGCGGATGAGAGCATCACGTCAATGGTATCGGGCGAGGTAAAAGGACTGGACATGAGGATATAATCTTTACACCTTATTCCGCAGAGGCGCAAAAACCCATGCGCCCCTGCCGGGGGTAATTTGGAAGGAGGTGAATGTCAGTATGGGATTTGACCGGGGAAGTTAGGCGGTATGTCTGCATGGAGGTAACGAACTGCTCGGACTTATTACGAGGGAGCGGATGCGGCTCTGAACGACAGCTTTCTTGTGTAATCGTGGGTCATGCTGTTCCACTCGTTCACCAGCTTTTCACCGCTCCGATAGGCGGCAGCGCCCCCATCGCATCCGAAGGACGCAACAGCCCCCGGCAGGGTGCACGACACGGGGACGGTGTATAAGTGCACCATTCGGACTGAGGATTACTCCGCAACCTCGTTTTTGGACGCTTTTTCCGCCAACTTCTGCGCTCCTGGCAGGCGGGAGAGAGCAATCAGGAACGCTTTGACTTCCTCGCCCTCCATGTTGACAACGGTGGGGAAAACAGCCTCCAAAATGGCCCCGCGTCCGATAAGCCGGTGCGTCCTGGCCCGGTGTTCCTCGCTGCGCTTTCGGTTCAGCAAAATCTTTTGCTGGTTCTGCAACTGGCCGATTTTCTTCTCAACCTCCTGGGGCTTGTCCACGGCTATCAATCCTCCTTTTCCAGCCAGCCATTTTTGGCGAAAATCTTCTGCAATTTTTTGAGTGCGCCGGTCACGATGTCACAGGCACAGCTCCCACTGATACCCTCGTCCGCCGCAATCTCCCGAAACTTTTTCTTCAAGGCATACCGGGCATGGAGCCGCCGCGCCTGGGTGGGGGAGAGCTGGGAGATGGCCTCCGCCAGACGTTCCAACAGAAGTTCTTCAGCGGCTTCGTCAATCTCCTGGATAATCAAATCTTCCGGGGACTGCACCAGGAACATGGCATGGTTTTCAATGCCGGGGCTGCAATCCATGCTGTAAACATGGTAGTAACTTTTCCTGCCCTCCTGCCGGGGCATTTACAGGAAAGATTTGAGAAGTATCGGGATTGGGCGTTAGAGTATTATGAAGAGTAGGTGATGCGTGTGGACTTGATGGAATTTTTGTACAGAGTAATGGAAGAACTGTCAAACGCAGGTACACCGATTGTCTTTAAAGGGGCAATGGTTCTAAATCTTGTAATCAGAGAAAATAACCCGTCAAAAGTAGAGAGAATGACCAGAGATATTGATGGTGACTGGGTTGGAGAACTTCCAACGATGGAGGAAATGGAAAGGGCATTGCGTAATGCAGTACAAAAAATAGATTCATCTTTAGACGTTCAGATTAATAGGACATATGGCGAACGAAAATCTGCAGGTTTCAAAATCGTCAATGAAATGGGAGAGAAAATCACAGGTGCCAGTTTGTCCAAAATGCTGTCAGATAAAATATATGCAATTTCAAGTGAAAATGTGTGTAGAAGAATGAAAGATGTGCTGGATATTTATGTAATGTCTTTCATTACAAAAATTAATGCTCATGTACGGTAAAGAAGCAAGCAACCGAAAACAAGAGATAGACCGCCAGCACCACACTATTCCGAACCAAAGAAACCAAAGACCAAAAGACAAGCATCATGGAAATGTGCATAACAGGCTATGGAATCATGGATAACTCTATTCACAGCACATGGAAAAGCTAAAGTGCAGCTTTCCCACGTCCTGCAAACAGAGTTACCCACAATTCCATAAGACAGCCAGTTATACACATTCCCACGAATGCCGACTGCTACGGAATCCCTCTCATTCTTTCATTCACTCAAAATATATGGCATTTCTTTTTTGAAAGATTGAATTGATGTACATAAATAGACCTCTCCATAGTAAGATACGAAGAATTAACCCCGTAAGAGATTAAATATTTTCTGTATAGAAAAGCATTACATAGAGTAAAAGTGGTATCGCAACTTCAAGTTGCGAAAAAGCACGACAAAATTGGTGGTATAATAAAGAGTATAGGTTAAAATAAAACCATCAAAAATAAGGAGGGCATACAAATGGTGTTTGCTGATAAATTACAGAGTTTGCGAAAATCAAAGGGATTGTCGCAGGAAGAGTTGGCTGAAAAGTGCAATGTAACAAGACAGTCCGTTTCAAAATGGGAAACAGGTTTAGGATACCCCGAAACGGAAAAGTTATTGATACTTTGCGAAATATTAGATGTTGATTTAGACTATCTTATGCGAGATAAAACTGCAACAGCAGAAGATTGTAGCGTACAAAGGGAAATATCGTCTTATGAATCTTATGTTGGAAAATGGGTGCGGATTTTTTTGAAAGACCGAGAGTTTAACGGTTTGCACTGCGTTGCTCTTGTATCAATTCAGAAGTCATATTTAATTATTATGAATGACAAGGGTAAGCTGGGATTTATAGACGGATATTCTGTTAGCACCATTTCTGATTTTGTTGATAAGAAAAAGCAAATGAAGCTACCACCTATTCCAAGCAAAGAATCCATTAAGGATATTGGCAATTACCTTGTAGGGAAAAGATGTGATGTGAGATTGAAACAAAATAATTTGCTTTTGGGATTAGGATTTAATAAACCCGGAGGATTTTATTCAGTAACTATTGAAAACATTTCCAATGATGAAGTGATTGCTTGTGATTTGAATAAATGTAAGTATACCAGCAGATTATCAGATGTTTTATATATCAAAGAATGCTAAAAACAAAATTCTAATAGGGGAAAGTCAACAGAAATATGAATATTGTTTTATTCTGCTATTGATAACAGCATCAAGTATTATTATCGCTATTTAGAGGGACGATAACAAAAAGTGTTGCCGCCCCTCTAAATTATAAAAATGTATCCATAAACCATGCACCGCCCTATGTGGGAGAAAGGGGGAATCGTATATGCCTTATGCAGAAGCATACAGAGAACACATCATGTATACTTTCAATGGCTATTGCAAGACCGTCATACGCTTTGCGGCTATCAACGCATGGCGTGACAGAAGCAGACGGCGGCAAAAAGAAATATCCCTTGAATACCTCACAGAAGAAAAGTTTTACCCTTTAGGCACAACAGACGAATATTTTGAAGCACCTTATGAAGAATACCCCATTACGATATGCGGTCAGACAGTTATCCTTACCAATGGGGAACTTGCCGCCGCCCTGTTATCCCTGCTGGAAAGAAACCGGGAAATCATTTTCCTTTACTTTTTCGGGAATTATACACAACAGGAAATCGGGAAAATGTACGGACGCTGCCGGAGTACGACCGGGTATCTAATCCGCAGGACGTTAAAACTCCTGCAAAGGAAAATGGAGGTGTTTTCACATGGGGAATCCGAACCTTTTGTCCTATGAAACGATTGTCCGGGCGACCAGTGGCGAGCCGGAAGCCGTGGACGAGGTTTTACGACATTACAGCAAGTGTATCCGAATCGCCGCCATTGAAAACGGGCATATTGATAGGGATACCGAGGACAGCATAAAATCTCGGCTTGTTGCCGCCCTATTCAAGTTCCGTTTTGATGAACAGCCATACCGAAAAACTGAATAATTATCGCTACATAAAACGGCACACCAAGACAGGAAATCAAAAAAGGTTTCCTGTTTTTTTGCGCCTTTTTTTGGCATTTTCAGAAATCGCCAGTATTATGCCGTGCAAAGGGGGATAAAAAGAAATTTCTCAAAATTCCCGCCTATTCCGGCTTGTGCGGTTTTGTAAGGAATAGAGGGAAATTTCCGCAAATCACCGTCATTTTTGCTTTGCGTGGTGTTGCAGGTAGTAAGGGGAGAAATATCGCCGCAGCTTTGGTAAAATCCCCGCTTGCGGCACTAAAGGTATCAACATACATAGTGCATAATTTGTGTAGAGAATATACTTATAGACAGGGAGCTTTAACGATGACATTAGATTTCGGAGGAAGAACAATTTCACCTCAGGAACATAACAATGTATATATACAAGAGGCGCAAAATTTTGAAAAAAAGGCATATATACCTTTGGCCGGAGATATAAGTATAGATGAAGCCATTGATGGCTATAAACGTTTTTTTAAGACACCTTTTAAATCAGGATATAAGGAATATGAAGATTTCGTATTGATTTGTGGGCTGACACGGGACAAAAAACGAATTGAAGACGCTTTAAATTTCATTTACAATGAACTTAAAACGTGGGAAGACTGGCGCTTTGGAGAACCGAATGGTTTTTGGGATATGTTCAAAGATTTGGAACAGCGAGCATGGGAGCCAGATGAATTAGAGAGAATTGCAGCGGCAGAAATTATAAAGCATAAGCTTGAGAAATTGCCGGTACGTAAAACTTTATTTTGATAATTATGATTTTGAGGAAGAATTCTAATGGATGAATTAATAAATTATTTATATTAATTTTTATATAAGTTTTTGAATTATCCGCATAAACACTATACTTATAAGCAATTTCATAATTGCAAAAACATTCATTTTACCACGAATTTACCACGATTGAATGAGCCTTGATATGACAATAAAACTGATAAGGGAGATAGCACATGAAAGCTGTGTATCTCCCTTTGTTCATGCTAAATGACTACTTTACTCTGATTTCAAACTTCAAGATAGCTTTCATCATTTCCGCATGGATTTCTCCTTTTAATTCTTCATCAACTTGCATAAGTAGAGCACCATTTGCGTGATAGCATGGTCGTAAGCATACTTTGGAGATATAAGCGTTATAAAAATCTAATATTTCTCTGATTGCCTTTTCATCTCCGCTGGTCGCTTTGCAAATGAGGTTATAAGAGGGATAACCATAATTTTTTTTCATTTGTTCTATTTCCTTTCGTTTAATAACTTCTGTAATTTCTTTAGTCCTCTATCCCGTCTGCTGTTAATAGCAGAACGTGATACATGATACAATTCTGAAATTTCTCTGTCATTCATGCCTTGAAAGAAATGTAACAAGATAGCAGTACGCTGTTTTTCTGTCAATTCTTGTAAAGCTATACCCAGCTCTTCATTAGATACACGAATTGTAAAATTCAAAACTTGAAATGATGTAAAATCAAAAAAATATTCATCGTTTATGCCATGTTCAACACGTTTCATTTCAGACAATTCACAAAACAAAATTTCATGCCTAGAACGTCTTGCAATTTGTCTTCTGTGGCTTGATAATGTACCTTTTATCAAAATCATCATCAAAGCATTAAACTGTAAACAAACAGCTTTCTCAAAAGAAGATGTTCCCATAATCTCACCCCCTTTCCGCAAAAGCCTAAATATATAAACGGAAAATATTAAATACCGTTTATACCGTTTTAGAGGATATATAGAAAAGAGTGGTGCTATGAAAAAAGCCCGAACAAAACATATAGTTTGTACGGGCAACACATTATTACATTATTCTTTTTTTATTGTAAGGTATTTTAAAAAGCGTGACGGTACGCTTGTAAGTTCTTCAAAAGTACCTCGTTCAATAATCTCTCCATTTTCCATATAAATAATATTATCGTATAATTCTAACAGTTCTTTTTTCAAATTATGAGTAATGGTAATGATTGTCAAGCCCTCTATCTTTAACAAATGATTTTCAATGTCATAGGCTGTCTGCATATCAATAGCAGAAGTACCCTCATCTAATATCAGAATGGGTTTGTTTCTTATTAAAGCACGTGCTACTGCAATCCTTTGCTTTTGTCCTCCTGAAAGATTAGAGCCGTTTTCTCCTGCTTCATAGAGTAACCCCTCTGGAAGTTTTTCGATAACGTCATTTAAACCACTGGCTTTTACAGCCTTATCTATGGACTCTTTGGAATAGTCTTCATGTAGGCAAATATTATCGTAGACACTCTCATTAAACATATAGATATTTTGGTGAATGATAGAAGATAGTTGAACAATATCATTTTCATTCATCATATTTAAGTCGGTATTGTCATAAAGGATTTTTCCGCTATATTCGGTGTAATATCCAGCCAAGAGTTTCACTAAGGTTGTTTTCCCACAACCACTTTTTCCTACGATTACATATTTTTTTCCTTTTTCAATATGAAGATTTATCTTGTCTAAAACTCTGTTTTGTTTCTCATAAGCAAAAGATAAATTGCTGATGGAAACAACGCTGTTAAATGTAGCTGACTGCTTTTTTGGTACTTCATTCAATTCATATTTGGATAATACTGTAAGCTTTTCTATAATCGGTTGTATGCTTTTGATTTTTGGTATATTCGTAAATATCATAATCAACGGATTAGCTAGATTACTGCTTACTTGTACCATACCCAACAGAGTTCCCACAGTTATACGCTCTGTAATGATAAAATAGGCAGATAGAAACAGAACAACTATTTGAACCATGAGTGCAAGAAAGGAAGATAAGCCCTCATTCAATGCAAATAATTTGTCAACACTATATTTAGTATGGATTGTATCACTATTTTCTTTATCGAATTTTTGTATTACATATTGTTTCATCGAATAAGATTTAATAATTTCAAATCCAGATAAAATATCTTTTAATTTGGTTGTAAAATCTGCTAATTGTGAAGAAAGTGTATTTTGCCTTTTTTCCAACTCTTTACCTAATAGACTTGGAACAAGAAACATCAAAGTAATTGCAACAAATACAACGATAGTTACAATAACATCAAAATAAATCATCAATACAAAGGAAGAAATAAAAATAACAGTATATTGAACTACTTCAAAGAATGGGAGTAAAAAGTTATCTTCTATCATTTTTACGTCATTTGTAATAATGGATAGATAATCGGCAGTATTCCTTTTTCCGAAATCTCCCATACTTTGACTAACTATCCCTTTAAATACATCAGTTCGAATTTGCTTAATGATTTTGCAAGTAATCCTTTTGCTAAGCAAGGATTGAAGATATAGAAAAATTCCCAGCATAACAAAATAAAAAATGGAGAACAAAACCATTGGAATAAATTGTTGCATATTCTTTTCCACAGCTATGTCTAATAATTTCTGTAAGAGTACAGCCATAAATACATACCCTAGGGAAGCAATTATGCTTGTTAAAATAGTGAAAAGAAGTAATACCTTGTTTTGTTTCATGTATATTTTCATAAAAATCTCCATTCCGCCGCCTTTCAGTTGGCGGCACAAATAGTAATGAAAGTTTTCCGAACCTCTACTTTGTGCGATATAATAATTCCCAAGAAGGTATACTACAAAGCACGGTAGGAGGAGTTGTAAAAACTTTCTTCGTTTTAGACAGCATAAAAATCAGTGTAAGTTCTGCCTTTTCAAGCACAAATGAGTGGTATTATGAATCCGTACACTAAGAATTGTTTAAGCGCCTTAGTTTAATTGTGCGGCAGTTCAGTCAATGGCTTCTTATCTTTTTCGAAAGGAGTCTAACTATGAAAGTTACTTACCAAACCTGTTGTGGTGTCGATGTTCACAAATCTTTCCTCGTTGCCACAATCATTAAAACTACTGGTGGTATTGAGCCTTCTTATCAAAAGAAACGGTTTTCCACCTTCAACAATTCCATTCTTGAATTCAAGCGGTGGCTGTTAGAGAATAACTGCCGTGATGTCTGTATGGAATCTACCGGTAAATATTGGGTTCCTGTCTTTAACCTCTTGGAAGATGAAATAAATGTCACGATTGCTAATCCCAAATGGGTAAAAGCTGTTAAAGGCAACAAGGATGACACCAAGGATTCTAAATGGATTGGGGATTTGTTCCGTCTTGGATTGGTGAAAGGCAGTTATGTCCCTTGTAAAGCTGTCCGTATTCTTAGAGAATACACAAGGTATCGCTACAAGCTTGTTTCCTGCCGTTCCAGTGAAAAAAATAGATATCAGAACGCACTTACTGTTTGTAATGTCGCTTTAGATTCTGTTGTTTCCAATATCTTTGGGAAGTCATCCACATCCATTATTGACTATCTGCTTGAACAATCGGGTACATCCATTAACCACGAAGAAATCGCATCTAAGCTTCTTAGGAGCCTCAAATCCAAAGAAGATGCTGTTATAGAATCCGTCGAAGGATATCAGATGACTGATGCCCAAAAATACCGTATGCGCCTCGTCCGCGCACATATGGATTATATCACAGCTGAAATCAATGATGTAGACTCTATGATTGAAAAATTGATTTCTTCTAACACTGACTATGAAAATGCTGTCAAGTTCCTCTGTACCATTCCGGGTGTCAAACGTGATAGTGCAGTCACTATCATCTCCGAAATCGGTATTGATATGTCTCAGTTTTCAAGTTCCAAACGTTTATGCTGTTGGGCTGGCCTTACACCCGGCAGCAATGAATCTGCTGGTAAGAAGAAGTCTGTTCGGATCACACGTGCCGGTGTCTACCTCAAACCTGCATTAGTACAATGTGCTCATGCAGCCGTAAAATCCGACAAATCTCCTTATTACAAAAAGAAATATGATTCGCTTGTTAAACGCCGTGGCAAAAAAAGAGCCATTATTGCCATTGCCCGCATGATTCTTACCGCCATCTACCAGATGCTGTCTGCTGGTGAGCTGTGGAATCCGAGCGATCTTTACAAAATCGATATGCCTGTAGCTCTTGTTGAAAAACAAAAGGCAAAAGCTATCAAGCAAGCCAAGAAACTGTTGCAACAAGAAGGATTACTTCCTCCTGACGAACCATTAGCTTCTTGATTTAATTTCCTAACTCTATAACACTTCAAAAAGTTGCCTGCCCTAGACAGCTTATTAAAGTGCACCTATTTATGGTCTTCCTCTACTTTCTTTCACACTATCCTCCTTAATCATAATTATACATGGTGTATGTATGTATAATTCTAAAAATAAAATTGCCTTTCGACAATCTTATTTTTGCTAAGCGTTTTCCTTACATAATCTAACTACTTCATCATCAATTATCGGAAGCCCCAAATTATCCATGATTTTTTTAATCATTAAAAATTTTTCCCATGCTTCATCTTCTGTCACCATATATATGGTGGGTATTGACCAAAAGTTAGTTAAAAGGACAAATAACTCTGCTAATAGTCTTGAATGTTTTGTTTGTATAGAACCGTCTTTTATTCCTTCTTCTATTAGTTCTTGATACATAGGAACTAGCTCTTTGTTACTTTCTATCAATTTCTTTAAAAAAGCAGGACTTTCCATAAGCTGCATAGAAGCAATGCTTAATTTATGGTGTTCTGTATCATCAAAAGATGTCTTCATAACAAATTTTAGTTTTTCTAAACCATTTAGCTCTTTATGTTGTTTTGCCTTTTCAAAAGGATTTATTTCATCAAAAAGTTTTTCGCATAACGCTTCAAATACTTCCTCTTTGGACTTAAAGTGATGATAAAAAGCACCTCTTGTTAAGCCTCCCATTTCTGCTATAATGTCTAATACTGTTGTTTCTTCATAACCTTTTTCTAAAAACAATTTTAAAGAAGCATCTAAAATTTTTTGAATAGTTTCTTCAGGATATTTATTACGTGGCAATCTTGCACCTCCTCATACATACACTTTACACGTATACATTATCATGCAGTATGCACGTATGTCAATATTTTTTTGTTCAATGCAACATTCTTATTCTTTATTCCTCTTGATTACCTCAAAACAGTAAAGAAAAAGTCCTGTCAAGAGCCTTGCCACCGTAGGTGGTGCTTGCACTCTTGATCGGACTTTTTGTTTGCTGTATCTTCTGTGAGAGGATAAAGGCTATTCATCTTCATCATCAAAATTCATATTTACGATAACCTTGCCTTTGCCGAATGGAACATAAGGGTTCATGTGCTTGTGTCCCTCAGTGCTTTCCCCGAACATATCAAGGCTGTAAAACTCATCATAGCGGTCTAAAATCTTCTGAAATTTCAAATGCTGGACAAACTCTTTGATTGGGTAAAGGTCAGACGCTGTGATGTCTTTGCCATTGATGTAATCCGTGATATACTCCCGTAACTGCTCTAATTCATAGTCCAGCCATTCTTCCTCGCTGTCAAAGAAGTTATCATAATGACCGTGTTTCAATTCAGCGTTTAATCGTTCTTCCCCTCTGACAAACTGACAGACTTCTTTCTCTATGTGAGAAGCAAATTTCCATGTGCCTGACAGCATTTCATTCGGTGCAACTTCTAACACCGCCATTATCTTTTCCAGCGTTTCAAAAGTAGGATAATTCACACCTCTTTCAATCTTGGAAAGGCTTTGTAGGTTGATACCGATAGCGTCAGCAAGTTCTTGCTGTTTCATTCCCTTTAGTTTTCTGACCGTCTGTATATTTTGTCCCAAATGCTTATAATTCATGGAATATCTTCTCCTTTCAATCACTTTATAAGCCTATCATACTTATTATTTTTGGAAAAGTCAAGAAAAAGTTCTTGACAAGTAATTCTATTGGCGTTATTATCATAGCAGATAGAGTGATTAAGCACACTAGGGTCAATCACACGCTTGAGTAAGCATTTAAAGAAGATATTTTCACTTTGACAGCATGAATGAGCATGGACTGTCAGACTGAAAATCGTGGTTTCCAAAAAGGGCTGGCTGGACGGGGCACGTCCCCCAGACGTGTTTCGGACAGACAGTTCCTTTTGGAAAGGCAACGCCGTAGGCGTTGGGCAAGGGCGTATATGTAACACCGCCCTGCGTATACATGTCATAGTACCTAGAAACTGTGATAAATAAAGGAAAATTTGCAATTTATACCCCGCAAAAAATCGGGAAGTACGAAAGGAGTAATGCAGTATCGCAACACACGAAAATTTATCCGTTAAGATTGATTACATCAGCATTGTATTTGAAACTGCAACCGCTGAAGATGTAATCACACACATTTTAGATTTACCGCCTGACATTTTCAATGTTTATCCGGCAACCGTAAAATTCAAGACCTATCAGACACGTTGGGAGATTGGAGATATTTATGTATCGGGCGACGCAAAAAAGACAGAGGACAACCCGAAAGGACTTGGCTGTTATCTTGTGATGACGGGCAGAGGGTGTGATGATATTTTTCAAATCCTCGACAGCAGAAATGCAACCTTTGGAGATATGTTCCGACGCTGTGAACTAAGATACGGGCTGGATAATTTCCATTTCACAAGGCTTGATGTTGCCATAGATGATAAGAACGAAATACCATTCTTTACCGTAGAGCAGATAAAGAAGAAATGCGAAAAAGAGGAATTTATCGCAAACAGTGAGGGCTATCACTTTGATGAAAGCAAGTTTGATGATTTTGATACCGCAAAGACGGTTTATATCGGTGCTGGAAAGTCGGGATTGTCCTACCGTTTTTATGACAAAGACAAGGAAGTTTGTTCAAAATACAACAAGACACTTGAGGAAGTCGGCAGTTGGAAACGCACAGAAATGCAACTGCGTGATGATAAGGCTCATGCCTTTGCCATGACATTTAAGGACAGACCGCTGGAACTTGGAGCATTGGCTTTCGGTTTGCTGGCGGATAATCTACGCTTTGTTGTGCCAAATAAAAATGAAAGCAATAAAAGCAGATGGAAAACGTGTCGGTTTTGGGAAAGGTTTTTAGGGGCTGTGGAAGTCTTGAAACTGTGTATGCCAAAACCACATAATTCCCTTGAAGAAACACAGCAGTGGCTTACAGAGGGTGGCGTGATTTCGGCAGTGAAAAGTTTTTACTTCTTGGAAGAACAAGACGCATTAGGCGGATTGGAACGGGTGGAAACCATGCTGGATAAAGCAAGATACAGCAATTCTCTTTCCAGCAAACTGACCGCCCATTTACAGAGGATAGACCGCACTGACCTTATCCCCTATATTCAGTTTGACACGAAACACGGGAAAGGGGGTATCTGATGAATAACAAGGATATTCCCGTATGGGAGAAATACACCCTTACCATTGAAGAAGCGTCAAAATATTTCCGTATTGGAGAAAACAAGCTGAGAAGATTGGCAGAGGAAAATAAGGACGCTGGCTGGCTCATTATGAATGGCAACCGCATACAGATTAAACGCCGACAGTTTGAACGTGTCATTGACAAATTAGACGCAATCTAATGCAAATGAGCCTTGTATGTGTTATGATGAACACAAGTCATATCAAGGCTCTTTCCAACAAGGAAAGGAGCAGACACCATGAAAGAAAAAAGGCGGGATAACAAAGGACGTATCTTGCACACTGGAGAGAGCCAACGAACAGACGGAAAATACTTATATAAATATGTAGACGCATTTGGAAACACAAGATATGTGTATGCTTGGAGATTGACACCAGCAGACCCGACACCAAAGGGAAAACGGGAAAAGCCCTCACTTCGTGAAATGGAACAGCAGATACGACGTGATATGGAAGATGGTATTGACAGCAAGGGGAAGAAAATGACGCTTTGCCAACTGTACGCCAAACAGAACGCACAGAGGGCAAATGTGAAGAAAAGCACACAGAAACAAAGGGAACAACTTATGCGGTTATTAAAAGAGGATAAGTTAGGTGCAAGGAGCATTGACACCATTAAGCCCTCTGACGCTAAGGAATGGGCGTTACGCATGAAAGAGAAAGGTTTTTCCTACAATACTATCAACAACCATAAACGCTCGTTAAAAGCGTCATTCTACATCGCCATACAAGATGATTATGTGAGGAAGAACCCCTTTGATTTCAAACTAAGTGAAGTCATAGAAAATGATACGAAAGAGAAAGTTGCATTGACAGAGGAAGAAGAACAAGCCTTACTGTCATTCATCAAGACAGACAATGTGTATCATAAGTATTATGATGAAGTGCTGATACTGTTGAAAACGGGACTTCGTATTTCTGAATTATGTGGGCTGACAATGGTAGACATTGATTTCAAGAATGAGGTTGTCGTAGTCAGCCACCAGCTATTGAAAAGCAAGGAACAGGGCTACTACATTGAAACGCCTAAGACCAAAAGCGGAGTAAGGAACGTGCCATTGAGCAAGGAAACCATTCAGGCATTTCACAGAGTGATGAAGAAACGCCCAAAGATAAGGTCAATGGAAATAGACGGACATAAGGATTTCTTGTTTGTCAATTCCAAAGGCAAACCAAAGGTGGCGATTGATTACACAACATTATTTGTCCGTATGGTAAAGAAATATAACAAGCACCACAAGGACAAGCCCTTGCCACATATCACACCGCATACGCTACGCCATACGTTCTGCACAAGGCTGGCAAGCAAGAATATGAACCCAAAGGATTTACAGTATATCATGGGGCATTCAAACATCAGTATCACGATGAACTGGTATGCTCATGCGTCCATAGATACGGCAAAATCAGAGGTTCAGCGTCTAATCGCATAAAAGTATTTACCACGATTTTAACCACGTTTGATAGGAAAAATATAAGAAGTTAGACCTTGATATGTGAGGTTTACCACTAATACAAAATGCCCGAATAGCTGATAAAATGGGGCTATTCGGACATTTGAGAAGATATAAAAAGATAGTCAAAAAGACATATATAATTTAATATAAATCATTAAAAAGATATCGTGATGCAGAGATAAGTAACAGATTGGGGCCACTGGTTATAAGTATTTATATAAAAATGGGTAGATTGAGTAGTTCTTATATACCAATATATTCTGTGCATAATTTATGCAGGGAGTTTCCGTATAATACTTTGATAGCTTCTTTGTATCTTGAGGGAGAGCTTATATCACCTCAAAAGCATAACAGTGTATATATACAAGAGGCACAGGAACTGGAAAAAAAGCATATATACCTTTGGCAGGAGATGTAAGTATAGACGAAATCACGGATGGCTATAAACGCTTTTTTAAAACTCCTTTTAAATCAGGATTTACAGAATATGAAGATTTTGCATTGATTTGTGGCTTGACACGAGACAAAAAGAGAATTGAGGATGCTTTAAATCTTGTTTATAATGAACTTAAAACATGGGAAGAGGGACATTTTAGAAGAGAGGGCAGCTTTGAAAATATGTTCAAGGATTTGGAGCGACAAGTATGGGAACCAGATGAATTGGAGAGGATTGTGGAATCGGAAATTATATATCATAAACTAGAAAAATTACCAGTACGTGAAATCTTATTTTAAAAGGGTTATATTGCAATAGAATGAAAAAGCAGAAGTGAATCGATAACACCACGGCCTTCTCTTATGACAGGGCTGTGAAACCCGTCTGGACTATGATTTAAACGGGAATATGATCCGGCAGACGGACGTAACAGGAAAGGTAACGGTAACGGAGTACCGTTGCTTCAAAGTATAATGTGAAGATTTTTTCAAGCAGTTCCGAGTTTACAAAAGAAGAAGCAGATATAGAAGGATGAATATGATGTTTAAAGAGTTTGGTGGAGCAAATGAAAAATTATTAATTGAGTCCCTTTATGCTTACAATTATGCCGGCTGGCTCATAGAGAGCCGCATCCCGGTGAAGCTGGAAGAAGGTGAAGCCTTTTACCAGGTAGTACCTTTCCGATATGACAAGGCCGGAAACCGCACGGAGGAGAAGTATTACTTAGATTACCAGACAAGGGAAGCCTAACAAGTATAGGCGTTTAAATCCGGGAAAAAATATATGGATGTATTTCGCCGCAGTATTTTATCTTGCAGACCCGTCCAAGATCGACTATAATAGGAAACAGAATCGGCTTTTCGCTGAGAATCTGAGGAGGACGACAAATGGATAAAATCAAGATGACCACCCCGTTAGTAGAGATGGACGGGGATGAAATGACAAGAATTCTCTGGAATATGATCAAAGAGGAGCTCCTGCTTCCCTTCATCGATCTGAATACAGAATACTACGATCTGGGCCTGGAAAAGCGCAATGCTACCAACGATCAGATCACCATAGATGCCGCCGAGGCTGTAAAAAAGTACGGCGTAGCCGTAAAATGCGCCACCATCACCCCAACGCCGCCCGCATGGAGGAATACGACTTAAAAGAGATGTGGAAGAGCCCTAACGGCACCATCCGGGCAATCCTGGACGGAACCGTATTCCGCGTTCCCATCATCGTAAAGGGCATCGAACCCTATGTAAAGACCTGGAAAAAACCCATCACCGTAGCCCGTCACGCTTATGGCGACGTATATAAAGCCGCAGAGATCAAAGTACCGGGCCCGGGAAAATGCGAGCTTGTATTCACAGGAGAGGACGGCGCCGAGATCCGCGAGACCGTCCACGACTTCAAGGAGCCTGGCATCGCCCAGGGCATGCACAATCTTGCTGGATCCGTAGAAAGCTTTGCAAGAAGCTGCTTTTCCTATGCCGTTTCCCAGAAGCAGGATCTGTGGTTTGCTGCGAAAGATACCATTTCCAAAAAATATGACCACTACTTCAAAGACACCTTCCAGGAGATCTTTGAGAAAGAATACAAGGAAGAATTCGACCGTCTGGGCATTGAATACTTCTACACACTCATCGACGACGCCGTAGCCCGTGTAGTCAAATCTGAGGGCGGCTATATATGGGCCTGTAAGAACTACGACGGCGACGTAATGAGCGATCTCATAGCTACCGCCTTCGGCTCCCTGGCTATGATGACTTCCGTTCTCGTATCCCCCCGCGGATACTTCGAGTATGAGGCCGCCCACGGCACCGTACAGCGTCATTACTACAAGCACTTAAAGGGAGAGGAGACCTCTACCAATTCCATAGCAACCATTTTCGCCTGGTCAGGTGCACTGAGAAAGCGCGGAGAGCTTGATAAGAACGAAGCCCTGATGAGCTTTGCGGATAAGCTGGAGGAAGCCTCCAAAAAGACCATAGAATCCGGGAAAATGACAAAGGATCTGGCGCTTATCACGACCTTAGAAAACCCGGTTGTGCTTTCCAGCGAAGCCTTTATTAAGGAAATCCGAAGCACTTTAGAGGAACTGTTACATGCTGTTTAATTCCAATGCATTTTATGTGTTTTTTCCCATTGTATTTGCGGTCTACTGGCTGATTCCGGCAAGATACCGATGGGGCATACTTCTGATATCCAGCTACTATTTTTACATGAGCTGGAATGTAAAATACGTAACACTGATACTGACCACCACCCTGGTATCCTACGGTGCGGCCTTACTGATGGAGCGGACAAAGAGCCGGAGAAAGAAGAAGCTGTGTATGGTAACAGCCCTTCTTATCAGCTTCGGCATCCTGTTCTTTTTCAAATATTTTAACTTTTTAAGCAAAAGTGTGACCGATACGTTACAGAGATTTGCCATACCGGTTCAGGAGACCACGCTGAATCTGATGCTTCCGGTCGGCATTTCCTTCTATACCTTCCAGACCTTAAGCTACGTGATTGACGTATACAGAGGCGAGGTAAAGGCCTGCCGCCATTTGGGGAAATATGCTACGTTTATCTCCTTTTTCCCCCAGCTGGTGGCCGGGCCTATTGAGCGTACCAGAAACCTGCTTCCCCAGATTGAGGGGGAGCATACCTTCCATACAGAGAAAGGCATCCATGGGGCAAAAATGATTGCCTGGGGCTTCTTTAAAAAAATAGCCATAGCAGACACGGTAGCCATCTACGTGGACACCGTGTACAATGCGGCGGGAAGCTTCACAGGCTTTCCTCTGCTGCTGGCTACGGTTTTGTTCACCTTTCAGATCTACTGTGACTTTTCCGGCTACTCTGATATTGCGGTAGGAACGGCGGAGCTTCTGGACATTGATCTGATGACGAACTTCAAAAGTCCCTATTTTTCCGCATCCATCCGGGAGTTCTGGAGCCGCTGGCACATCTCGCTGTCTACCTGGTTCCGGGACTATGTATACATACCCTTAGGCGGTAACCGGAGAGGGCCCTGGCGGACAAGATGGAATCTCCTTGTCACCTTTCTGGTAAGCGGACTCTGGCACGGAGCCAGTTGGACTTACGTTCTCTGGGGAGGCATTCACGGCCTGGGACAGATCCTGGAACGGGAATGGATGCGCATCTTTCACATGGATCCAAAGAAAAAAAGCTGGCTTCGGATTGGAGTTACCTTCCTGTTCGTGATGGTAACCTGGATCTTTTTTAGGGCTGACACCATATCCGACGCTTTTTATGTGCTGACCCATCTGCTGGAGGGAATCACCAACCCAGCAGCCTATCTGACAGACGGTTATCACGCCTTCCAGGGCACCGGCATGGTAAAAGCCTCCGGCGTACAGACCCTTATCATCAGTATCGTCTGTATCCTGGTTCTCTTGGCGCATGATTACCTGGAACTGACAAAAAGTATCTGGGAGCGGATAGGAGCCTTCAAAAAGCCCCTTCGTTACGCCCTCTACTTTTTTCTGCTGTTCGTAATTCTGTACAGCCGCCAGCTGGGCGAATATGAATTTGTATATTTTCAGTTTTAAATAGCAAACGGAGATCCAAATGAAAACATTCCTTAAAAAAATAGCGCCTTTTGTGCTGTTCATACTGCTCTTAGAAATAGCCGTTCCCATACTGGTGGATCCCTACAATATATTCCACTGGAAGAGAATCCGGGACAACGGCGTAGAGCCAAACAGTAATTATATCAAGATGCAGTATATCCTCCACAATCCGGATAAATTTGACTCCTTCCTTTTCGGTTCCTCCCGGACAGGCTTTATAGACGTGGAGAAGATACCGGAAGGCAAATGGTACAATATGTCCTACTCAGAGGGCCTTCCCAAGGAGCATCTGGAAAATCTGAGGGAGATGATCGAACACGGAATTATCCCCAAAAATGTCATGGTGGGCGTAGACAATATTTCCTGCTTTGTAGATCCGTCCCTCCATGAAAACCAGTTTTACCGCATTCCCTATCCAAGGGAAGATAAGCTGGGCTTCTATGCAAAGTACTTAAGCATCCGGGGGGTGATCGCTTCTTTGGAGGTCAGCCTGGAGCATGAGACAGAGGATCCGGACTATGTAGACCGCTACTACCGGAGCGGATCCAGCAGGCGCGATCCGTCCCTGGGCGGAACGTGGGAGGGCGATACGCCGTATTGGGGAAATTACTACCAGTATTATATTGACGATGCCCTGGGACATATACGCAAGATTTCAGAGCTCTGTGAGGAATATGATATCAACTTTATTTTGTTCACCAATCCCATCTATTCCTCCACCTATGCCCAGTCAAAATATTTTGGATACGCCTCTTTTTTGAGACTGCTGGGAGAACAGCAGAAGACAGGCTATTATAATTTCAGCGGCATCAATGATATCACGGATAACCGGAATAATTATTATGAGGCCAGCCACTATACCGAGGAGATCGGCGATATGATTATTGACCGTATTTTTAACGGTATTACGGACGAGAGGCTGGAGAGCCAGGGATTTGGCTTTGTCGTTACGGCGGATAATCTGGAGGAATTCGAAAAAGCGCTGGATAATCACTGAGTCCGGCTTTTCCGTATATAGGACTGCAGCCCCTGCTTAACCTGCTGCTTATAGGAATAAAAAGTACACTTTATGAGAAAGAAACAAAATTTTCATAAAGTGTACTTTTTTATTTTACTTATTTTATATGTTATCGTCAAGATTCTATCATAACTTTAGCTAATTCTATAAAATATTTTCTGGTTTTTTTGTGCTATATTTCTATTTTTTTCCCCTTAATTTTCATTCTCTAAAAGTACACTTTTTGAGAATACCTGACTTCGTGTGCCGCCTGTCTGGGTTACATGGAACAAAGTTATTCAGAGTAAGACTGTCGAAAAGGGAAACCAACATGTCTGTCTATAAAATCATACGCCAATACGGCAAGGGCCCCATCCCGGAAGAGGATATGAGAAAGCTCATAGAAATCGCCGGGGACTATGGAAAGGTAAAAAACTACGTGTATGCACGTTTCGGCGGCATAGCCAGTCTGTCCAAGCTGTATCCAGGCTATACGGTGCAGAACGAAATGACAGCCAGCGGACTAAGAGATACCTTGGGGATTCCCTCTGTCTATTTTTACCTTGCCGTCTTTGACGCCTTGGGAGAGATCAAGGCCCAGTGGACAAGAACAAAGACACATGTCCAGAAAAATATAGGACGCAATGAGCAGTTTACAGAGGAGGAGAAGCATTACCTCAGTTTCCTTTTAAAAATCAACAGCGCTTTTGAGCAGGTACTGAACCAAAAACCGGTGGAACTGCCGCAGGAACTGGCAGAGCAGTATACGCTGCTTTCAAGACAGGCAGATACAGAGCGGCTTCAAAAGTATCTCTGCAGGCAGGTGAGAAAATGCCATGTGAAGCTTCATACAGAGAATACCTTCGGTTTTTCCCTTTCGGAGAGAGCTTACCGTTATGGAGACGGAGGGATTTATATTTCTACGAAAGAGAAGAGGAAACGCATTTTTATTCCTCTGACAGATCACAATCAGTACAAATCGCAGCTTTATATGAAGCTGAATCCAAAAGAGGGCACCATACAGCTTCATGTGCCTGTCCGGACAGCAGTCCGCCGGCATCCCGAGTACACCGGAAGAATCGGCATAGCCTTTGGAATGTATACCATGCTTACAACCCATGAGGGCCGCCGCTACGGAGAGGAGCTTGGAACATATCAGACCGGGTATGCAGACTGGATCCGCAGACAAGCCGGGATCTATCAGCGAAATAAGGAGAGCAATCCGGGACGGAAAAAGTACCAGGCAAAGAAAAAGAGGATGGAAGAACAGCTTCACAGCTATATCAATCAGGAACTCAATCGCTTTCTCCAGACGGAAAAGCCCCGGACCATTTACATGGCGAAGCTGCCGGGAGCACAGGGAAAGGGAAAAAATAAGAGAATCAACTATTCTGTCAGCCTGTGGCAGAGAGGCTACATCCGAAAACGCCTGGCCCAGAAGTGCGAAGAACAGTCTGTGGAGCTTGTAGAGGTTTGGGGAAAGGATATCAGCAGAGAATGCAGCCGCTGCGGCTGCATTGTCACGGGAAGCCCGGCAAAACAGTCCGGAAGCTTTCACTGTCCCTCCTGCGGCTTCCAGGAGGAGGAAAAGACCAACACCGCGCGGAACGCAAAGAAACGCGGCCAGGGTGAAGGCGAATTACAAAGATCATAAGGACGGCCCTTTAGATAAGCTGCGGCGATGAGCCGGGTTTTACCGGAAGGACTAAGGAGCAGGTTCATGATATAAAAAACAAACCACGGCATTAGAAGGCAGACAATGCGCATTGGGTATGCCAGGACCCTGTGAACATACGAAGGCATGACGTAGCAGGGAGCGAAGCGGCCGGCAAAGTCCGGCGGCATCATCCAAAGCTGTGTATAGGCGCAAGGGTGACCAATATATCGGCTATAAATAAGATGACCAATATATTTTATTATTTAAATTTTTAAACAGAGGAGTAAAAGATATGAAAAGACTGGTTATTATCTTGGGAATGCGGAGCGGTTCATCTTTAACAGCGCATATCAGCCAGAGTATGGGTGCTTATCTGGGAGAAGCGGATGAGCTGATGGGTGCTGCTTTGGGAAATCCTGACGGACATTATGAGAATATGGAGGCTGTCGCTGTTAATAACAGAATCTTGCATTTCTGCGGCAGAGAATGGTATTCACTGGAAGCACCGATGCCTGATTATAAAGATTTTAAGATAATAAAGGAAATGGAAAATATAAAGGCAGTTGTCTGCCGTCTTCTTGAAAAGAGTGATATGGCAGTGATCAAAGATCCGAGAATATGCCTGTTACTGCCTTTATGGGACAGAGCTCTGAAAGAACTGGAGGTTGAGGTTCGCTATATATGGGTATTTAGAAATCCATTAGAGATTATGGAGTCACTAAGAAAAAGAGATGGCTACAGCAGCAGACATGGTTTGTTGTTGTGGATTCATTACAATCTCAGCGTTCTGAAATATCTGCAGGGGAAGGATTATCTGCTGATAAATTATAAAGATATTCTGGAGCAGTCACAGGCTCTTGAAAAATTAAGCAAATTATTTAACTGCAGATTTGATGATACTTTGCAGCAGAAATTAAAGCGGATTATTAAGCGGGGTTATTGTCATTCGGATTATTCCTATGAGGATGTCAGAAATACACAGAATGAATTGTTGTCAGATTTGTATGGCGCATTATTGAAAAATCAGGAATCAGAAGCAGATGTCTTAGAATGGGAAAATCGTTATAAAACGGCAGCAGCGAACGCAGAAGAAGACTTTATGGATTATGAGGTATTGGAGAATATCCGATGCCTGGAAGGAAAAGAGATTGTTATATATGGCGCCGGTAATTACGGAAAGAGGGCGGCAGAGATGCTGCAAAAGCTGAATTACCACAAGTTTGATTTCTGTGACAGAGATTTCCATAAACATGGGACAAATTTCATGGGCGGCAGTGTTTTTTCAATTGCAGAAATTGAAAAAAAGAAAAATCTGCTGATAATTATTGCAATTGAAAATAAAGAGTGGAAAAAAGAAATAGAACAGACATTGGCATGTATAGAGGATGCAGAACATCTGTCGTTTTTTGCATTAGAACTGCTTTACAAATATTCCATAGTTGATTTGGAAACACTCAGGTCGAAAGTGTCCGCTTTAGGAGAGTGGTATAACGAATTAGGATTACGGGCAAACCATGTTAAGTGTGCATGCAGCAGCCCTGTCTGGGTCTATCAGAATGGTAAGGTAGGATCATCAACGATTGTTAAAAGTCTGCAGAATGCAGGTGTTGAAAATGCACATATTCACAGATTCTTTTTTAAAAGAGATATTGTCGGAGAACTGATACTTGGAGAAGAAGAAACAGAGTTTTTAAAAAATTCAAACGTTTTTACTCTGCACAATTCCGAATATACAGAGTTGCTGAAGAATGAGGTGAAAGGCAGAAAAATTATAACAATGGTGCGAGAACCCATTGCAGTTGATTTATCCACAGTCTTCCAATGGATTGGAAGCGGAACTGCCGACAGGTTTTTTGCGCAGAGGATAAAAGAGGGAAAAGATTTTCAGCAGATTGTATTTGAACTGATGGTGAAAATACAAAATCGCCAGTTTGAATGGTTTGAGGATGAATTAAAAGAATTATGTGGTGTAGATATTTATTCTTATCCTTTTGACAAAGAGAAGGGCTACACGGTTATTTCTGCAAATGAAGTAGAAATATTGCTTTTAAAAGTAGAGAAGTTTTCAGAGCTGACAAATGTAATCCGGGATTTTACCGGTAATTCTCATCTTGAATTGTTGAATGATAATGTTGGAAAAAACAAAGAGTATGCTCATCTATATCAGGATATGAAGGAAAACATCAAATTATCAAAGGAATATGTGGAGCATTATTATAACCATCATCCTTATATCGAGCATTTTTATACAGAGGAAGAACAGAAAGAATTTTTAAGTAAATGGAAGGGGAAAATTCTGAACAATGCTTAAAATCGGTATGAAGCATTTATCAGGGAAGCAGCTATGTAAACGAGGTGGGAGATGAGAGCGCTGGAAAGAATTGCCTGTACAAATTTTGTTGAGACAGACGGATACGCTTATTTTTCGGGCAGGTATTATAACGGGTTGTATAAGGTGGAACTGGAGACAGGAAAAACTGCTTTTCTGGGATATTTTGAGGATGAAAAACTGGCTCAAAGAAATATACATAAGGAGGTTTTTTTGAGAAAAAATAAAATTTACATGTGTCCGTGGAAAGGCAGACATGTGCATATTTGGAATTTGTCGGATCAGACCCTTACTTCTATCGAAATCAGGGTGGAAGAAAAAGAGCCCTTTTTTATAGACGAAGTAATCCTGGGGGAGAGAAGCGTATTTTTTGTTCCTGACGAAGAAGGCTTTCCTGTAAAAAGAATGGATTTGGAATCATTAAAAGTAACGGATGTAAGTGAGGACTGTAAAATGCAAGGCGAACTTATGTCCAGGACCAAAGATATTTTCCCGGTTCCGAAGCTTCTTGAAACTTATCATATAGAATACACGGATCAATTTTTTTGGAAAAAGGTATCAGAAAGAAGATGGTACGCTTTTCAACTCCTGGGATGTCACATATTACATTATATGGATGGATGGGACAAGCTGGAAATCATACCGCTTACAGTTATAAATAAGAGAGAATTGGAAGAACATTTACGTAAAGTGAGAAAGGAACTGGTGAATGAAGATCTGGTTGGGGAAGGCGGCATAAAAATTTCAGAGCTTTTGGATGATATGAAATTGGAAGAAAGTAATGGTATAAATGTTTTCAGAAGAAGTGACAGCATGGGAAAAAAGATATGGAGATGTATGAAGGCAAACAGCTAAAAGCTAAATACAGGCTTGGAAAAGGAAGGGATGTAGGCTATGCATAAAAGCGCAATGCTTCGTATGGAATGGTTTGTAGAGCATTATGTAAAGGATGGAGCAGATGTCAGGGTATTAGATATTGGAAGCTATGATATTTTTGGCTGCTATAAAGAACTTTTTGAGGGATATAAGCTTAAGTACGTCGGTCTGGATCTTGAGGAAGGACCTAATGTAGACTTTATTCCTAAAGATGCATATTCATGGGACGAACTGGAGGATGAAAGCTTTGATTATGTTATTTCAGGAAATGCCTTTGAACATATAGAGTTTCCCTGGCTGACAATACGAGAGATTTTCAAAAAACTAAAATGGGGTGGATTTGCATGTATTCTGGCCCCTAATTCTATCTATGAGCATCGTTACCCTTTGGACTGCTACAGGTATTATGCGGATGGATTTCGTGCATTAGCAAAGTGGGGAGGGTTTGAGGTTATTGATGTTACGGTATCCGGAGTACCGGATGAAAATGTTTCACAGGAATGGACAGATGAAGGAAATAACGACACGATGATGGTGTTAGCAAAAGCTTCAGAAGAACTGGATTTGGATGCTTTTCCAAAGTTTAAATGCGAAAGGCGTTATAAACATGCATTTGAATGGAGCAGAAGATATTTTTGTTTATTGAAATGGATAGAAACAGAAAACAAAGAAGAAAAAATGGAACATTTTATTAAGAGAAATGGATTTCGCAATATTTATGTCTATGGATATGGACCAATTGGCAGACTTTTGTATGAGCTGTTAAAAGAGTTGAATACAGTTCAAATACAAGTGATAGATAAAAATGCAGAAAAGATACAGGATTTACCTGTTTTAAGTCTGGATAAAGAGATAGACGAAGGCGATACATCGTGTATGCTGATTTCTGTTATGGATTTATGGATAAAAGAAGAATTGGATAAAAAGTATAAAAAAATATGCAAATATTATGCTGACGAGCTTTTTTAACAGTATACTTTTTTATTTATGTGATTTTTAGAGCATGATTTGATATAGGATGAGGAGCGAATGTGATATGGAGGCAAAAATCCTGACAGTCAGCGTCATAGTACCTGTTTATTATGGTCAGAAATATATTCCAGAAATCATAGATCAGGTAGAAGCGTGCTGTAAATATCCTGGTGCAGAGTACAAGATTGAACTTTTATTTATAAATGATGCTCCGGATGCCCCGCTTTTTCAAAATCGGGAATCTGAATGGATAGATATCATCATTGTAAATACAGATAGAAATATAGGGATTCAAGGAGCCAGAATAAAAGGCCTGAAGCGATGCAAGGGAGAGTATGTTCTGTTTTTAGATCAGGATGATAAGATTGAGCCGGAATATTTATACAGTCAGCTTCAGGCTATTGGAGAAAATGATGCGGTAGTATGCAGTGCTGTTCAGGGAGGAGAGAAGTTTTATTTAGAACATCTTATTTCGGGAAGTATATTATCCAGAGATCTGGCATTGACAGGGTGGAATCCGATTCTTTCACCGGGCCAGGTGCTTATGAAGAGAGAGTCTGTTTCGAATACATGGAAGGAGAATATATTGAAACATAATGGTGCGGATGACTGGTTCTTATGGCTGTGTATGCTGTCAGAAGGAGCTTCATTTGCACTAAATGAAGAGGTGCTGTTTGAACATGTTTTAACGGGAGAGAATACTTCTGATGATGTTATAGCTATGCTGGAATCGGAACAGGAGATTATGAGCCTTGTGCAGGAGAAAAGACTTTTTTCTGACAGAGATTTTAATTTATTAATGCAGGGTTTTTTCCGGTTAAACATGAGAAGGATAAAAGACCTGGATTCATTTAGACAGAAAGTCAGTATACTGGATAAATGGATAAAATTAAAACAAAACGGCATCAGATATTCAGATTATTTAATCGGGACAGGAATAAGAACGGTCGCAATTTACGGCTGTGGAACGTTGGGAGAATACTTATATGCCGATCTAAAGGATGATATGGATGTTCGGTATTATATTGACAGAAATGCTGATAAAATTCGCAAAGAGATACCTGTTTATACACCGTCAGATAAATTACCGAAGATAGACAGCGTTATTATTACGGTAGTTATAGATGCTGATAAGGTGGCAGAGATGCTTGAGAGAATATTGTGCAGCCGTATTTTTATTTTACAGGAGTGGCTGTTTGTGGATAGGAAGAATAAATATCTGGTTCCGGCAGCGGAACAGATGCAGGAAGTGGGTAAAAGGAATGATTTGTTAGGAGAAAGAGGATGAAGCTGTCTGTTATTGTTCCGGTTTACAATGTAGAAGATTATCTGGATACATGTATCACAAGTTTAATTACCCAGACAGAAGCATTTGATGAAATTCTGCTGATTAATGATGGTTCTACAGACGGAAGTCAGGAGATCTGTAAAGCATATGCCGATCAATATCCGAATATCATACTGATCAGTCAGAGTAACTGCGGACTGGCAGCAGCAAGGAATGCAGGCTTAAAGAGGGCGTCAGGGGATTATGTTTTATTTGTGGATTCGGATGATTATATCAGAAAGGAAGCGTGTGAAGTTATAAAAAAAGCATTGCATGCAAGGAAAATCCAGGTACTGTATTACAATGTGGAAATACAGTATGATATTCCCTCATCAGAAAGAGCGGACGCATTCTGCCATATGGATGAGTTAAATGGTGCATGTATGCAGGGAATGAAATATTTTGAATGCGCATTTCCCGGACAATTTACGGTATGCGCCTGGGTGGCAGCTTATCATAGAAAATTTTTGGAGGAATTCCGTATCGCGTTCCCGGAGGGAATCTATTTTGAGGATAACTTCTTCAGCCTGCAGGTGATATCAAATGCGGATCGCATATCCGGTATTCCTGATTCACTGTATATCAGAAGATGCAGAGAAAATTCTATTATGACAAGCAGCATGTCGGAAAAAAAGTGCAGAGATTTGATTACAAATCAGGAGTTAATGTGGCAGTATCTTGTAAATAATCCTGTCTGGCTTGCGCAGAAGGAATTGCTGCGGAGGTTTATTGCTTTCGGGGTTTTACATACATTTTACGATTTATCAAAGTGTACACAGAAAAAGCTTATTACTTCTTTCAGGCATAGATTTACAGAATTGTTTTTCAAAAACTGGGCTTTCCTTTTTTTGGAGGAGCACAGGGATTATGAAGCGGATCTTGCTTATGCTTTAATGCTCAAAGAGCGCTTAGAGAAAAAAGAGGAGTGTAAGAGAGAGCGAAAGCAGATACAGGAGCAGATTTGGAATCAGATATTGAAGAAATTATCTGGCCTGCCCTTTCAGGAAGAAAATATAAACGTTGGTATTTATGGGATTGGAATGCATACAGAGACACTTTTACGTTTGTATGAAGAAAAGATAGGGAGGATACAGGCGAATCTGTTTTTTCTCGTTTCATCAGAGGATGAAAGGAAGGAATTTTGGAATAGAAGGGTATTCTGCTATAAGAAAATGCCGAAAGATGTAAATTGCATCCTGATATCAAGCTTTGTGTATCAGAAGGAAATGTATCGGAATCTGCTGGAGCAGGGGGTAGGAGCAGACAGGATATGTTTCCTTTATACAGAGAAGTCAATTTGCGATTTAACAATGGCTGTAAGGATTCTGAATGATGAATCGGATATCTGATGTCAAAAAGCGGTTCCGGTGGTGGAGACAGGTATGAAACGTGGATGGATTAAATTACTTGCAGGGTACGATCGCATCATTCTCTACGGCGCAGGCCTGGTAGGCGGGCTTGTGGGGAATTACTTATGCGCGAACGGACTGCAGAGAAAAATCATCGGCTATGCAGTCAGCAGAAAAGACCAGAACAAAACCTCCCTGTGCGGATTCCGGATATATGGGATTGAAGAGTTAAAAGCAAGGCGGAATGACAGTCTTGTAATCGTTGCCACGCTGCCGGATCTGCATCGGGAAATTCAAAAAGAGCTATCCAGACTGCGGTTTCAAAAGGCACTCTTTGTCACGGAGCAGTTCTATAAGGATTTATGCACATGGGCCATGCTGGACTTTAACCGGCAGAATCCGGTGCGTTTTCGGCCGGATGCAAAGGCCAGGGTACTCTTTATGGCGTCCGACAACAGCAGGACATCTGGAGCTTTTCTGTGTATGGCAGAACTGTGCGGTCAGCTTAAGAAACAGGGAATCGGGGCAGTGATTGTTCTCCCTTCTTATGGGACAGGCAGCTCCCTGCTGGATGAAAAAAGGCTTCCCTATACCTACATACCGGCAGAAGACTGGGGATTCGAGCTTGCCAGGGAAAAGGATCTGCTGGAAAAAATAAAATTTTCAGCGGCTCTGATAAGCAACTATCCGGCTTACAGAAAGATTTGTGCACTGCTCAAAGAGCATCAGATTGATCTGGTGCACTGCAATACAACCTATACTTATATCGGTGCGGCAGCAGCAGGTCATCTGGGCGTTCCTTATGTCTGGCATCTTAGGGAAAACATGGAAAACCAGGGATGCCGGATATTTGCCGGGAGATGGGCCGTGAAGCTGATGCGCAAAGCGGCGGCAGTGATAGCCGTATCGGATTATATAAAAGGCCTGACAGACTTTGGACAGCCAGGCCTGGTAAATGTCATTTATGATCCGGTGGAGGCTGATGAGAAATATCTCAGGAAACGGGAAATTTTCTGTTCAGAATCCGTGCAGATGATCATAGTCGGGGCAATCGCTCCTTTTAAAGGGCAGAAAGAATTAATTGAAGCCTGTGCCGTTTTAAAGAGGAAAACGGATATGGTATTCCATTTACGGATTGTAGGAAAGGGAGACAAGGATTATGTGAAAGAGCTCTGGCAGCTTGTGAAAAGCCATGCTCTGGAAGATTCCGTTACCTTCTGCGGCATAAGCAGCCGGGTTTATGAGCTGTATGCGCAGTCGGATATTTCTTTTACATGCGGCGGCCGGGAAGCTTATGGGAGAGTGACCATAGAGGCCCAGACGGCGGGCTGTCTTGTGATCGGAGTGGATTCCGGAGGAACCAGGGAACTGATCCGGGATAAAGAGACCGGATATCTTTATCAGGGAGGAAGCGCAGAAGCGCTTGCAGAAGTGATAAGGGAAGCAGTATCCAGGCCGGAGCTCTCAAGAAGGATTGCCCGGGCCGGCCGGGAATATGCATCCCGGACCTACACAACGGAAAAAAATCTCCGTGAAATCCTGGATATCTACGAAAAAGTCCTGAAAAGAAGCCTTTGAATTTTGAAAAGGAAAAAAGAGGAGGCGTATTATGGAGCGCTGGCTAGAGGAACTGAAGGAACGCAAATCTTTCATTATGTATGGAGCGGGCGTGATTGCCCGGCAGGTGGCGGGCTGTCTTATGGAGAAGCCCTATGAGCTTAGGGCCGAATATTTTATAGTTTCGGATAAAAAGGACAACCCGGACGAGCTGTTCGGAAGTCCGGTGATTGATCTGGATACGGCTGACAAAATAACACCCAGGGATGCTGTGATTGTGATAGGGACATCCGAGAAACATCTGGACCCTATTCTGGAAAAGTTAAGAGAGAGAGGTTATACGCAGATCCTTCCTCTGACTTTCAACAGTGACCTGTGGGAACGGGTTCGGGAGCAGCACTTTATAGAATACCAGCGTTTTAGGCAGAAGCCATACAGAACCCTTGAGGAAGAAGCGGAAAAATACCTGCCGGAATCAGACAAAGGAGCTTCCAGGGTTCATATCTATACGGTGCAGAGCCATGCGGATAAGGTTCTGCAGGAGGATCTTTCCCGGTATTCCTGGGAAATACCCATCCAGGCAGGGGCATCACTTACAGATAAACGTATTTGTGAGATATGTGACAACCAGGGAGAACATATTTCAGATAAAAATCAGAAATACTGCGAGCTGACAGCTCTCTATTGGATCTGGAAACATGACAAGGCAGAATACATAGGTCTGGATCATTATCGGAGACATTTTGAGGTGAATCCGGAGCTGCTTAAAGCATTGGCACAGTCGGATATCGATGCGGTTCTTACGATCCCTATCTTAAATATTCCAAATGTAAGAGCCGTATATGAGCAGGATCATATACTAGAGGACTGGAACATTATGATGGAAGGTCTTTCCGTTCTGGCACCGGATTATATGGAAGCGGCAGAGTGCCTGGAATATGGAAAATATTACCATGCTTACAATATGTTTATCATGCGCCGGGAGATTCTTGAGGATTACTGTGCCTGGCTGTTTCCGATACTGGCTTATTGTGAAGTCCGCTGCCGGGAGAAAGCGGAGCCGTATCAGAACCGTTACATCGGTTTTCTTGCCGAACGTCTGATGGCGATTTATTTTCTGCACCACGAAGAACACTATAAGATTGTTCATGCCAGGAAGCACTTTGCTGAGAGATGAAATATGTAATTCCAGACATGAAAGCAGACCGATGCCTTAAGAGTGAGAGTCTGGAAATATAATGGAAATGACAGTTAAAGGAGAACCTATATGACAGAAAGTAAAACCAATACCCACTTAGACACCCTGGAGGCGGAAGCCATCTACATTATGAGGGAAGTAGCGGCAGAATGTGAGAAGCCGGTTATGCTCTACTCCATCGGAAAGGACAGCTCCGTCATGCTTCACCTGGCGCTGAAGGCCTTCTACCCGGAAAAGCCGCCCTTTCCCTTTTTACATATTGACACCACCTGGAAATTCAAGGACATGATAGCCTTCCGTGACCGCATTGCAAAAGAGAAGGGAATCGAAATGCTGGTCTATACCAACGAGGAGGGTCTGCGTCAGGGCATCAATCCCTTTGACCACGGCTCCGCCTACACGGACATTATGAAGACCCAGGCGTTAAAGCAGGCTCTTGGGAAGTACGGGTTCACGGCAGCCTTTGGCGGAGGCCGCAGGGACGAGGAAAAGTCCAGGGCCAAGGAGCGGATTTTTTCTTTCCGCAACAGTGAGCAGGCCTGGGATCCGAAAAACCAGAGGCCGGAGATGTGGAAACAGTACAACACCCGGATTCACAAGGGCGAGAGTATCCGTGTCTTCCCCATTTCCAACTGGACGGAAAAGGACATCTGGCAGTATATCGAACGGGAAAAAATCGAGATTGTTCCCTTGTACTTTGCAAAAGAACGTCCGGTTGTGTACCGGGACGGCAACATCATTATGGTGGACGACGACAGGATGCGTGAGCGGCTTCTGCCCGGAGAGAAGATAGAACAGAAAAGCGTCCGCTTCCGGACTCTTGGCTGCTATCCCCTTACCGGCGGCGTGGAATCGACGGCAGATACCCTGGAGGAGATTGTAAAAGAGACTCTTGGAGCCGTCACCTCTGAGCGCACAAGCCGGGTGATTGACCACGAAGCGGCAGGAAGCATGGAAAGGCGCAAACGGGAGGGATATTTCTAATGAACGGACTGTTAAAATTTATTACCTGCGGAAGCGTGGACGACGGAAAGTCCACTCTGATAGGGCACATGCTCTACGATGCCAAGCTGCTGTTTACGGATCAAGAGCGCGCCCTGGAGCTTGACAGCCGTGTGGGAAGCCGTGAGGGGCAGATAGACTATTCCCTGCTGCTGGACGGGCTGATGGCAGAGAGAGAGCAGGGAATTACGATAGATGCGGCATACCGGTATTTTACTACAGAAAAGAGAAGCTTTATCGTTGCGGACACGCCGGGCCATGAGGAATATACCAGAAATATGGCTGTTGGCGCATCCTATGCGAATTTAGCCGTAGTTTTGGTGGATGCCTCACAGGGAATCCTGATTCAGACAAGGCGCCATGCCAGGATCTGCGCCCTTATGGGAATCCGGCATTTTGTATTTGCCGTCAATAAAATGGATCTGATCCGCTATGATGAGGGGATATACTGGAAGATCGAGAAAGAAATTAAAAAACTGGCCGTGGATCTGGAGCTTGCGCATGTAACGGTAATTCCTGTTTCCGCCACGGAGGGCGACAACGTTACACTGCAGTCTTCCAATATGCCCTGGTACAAGGGAAAGACACTGCTGGGCCATCTGGAAACAGTAGAAGTGGAGGATGCGTCGGAGGAAGAGGGCTTTGTCCTGCCCGTGCAGAGAGTCTGCCGTCCGGACCATACCTTCCGGGGCTTCCAGGGCCAGATAGAATCGGGATCTGTTCACAGGGGAGATGAGATTACGGTCCTGCCAAGCCGGGAGAAGGCCCATGTGCAGGCCGTTTTTGTGACAGACCAGGAAGCGTCCCAGGCCTGGAAGGGGCAGGCGGCAACCCTTACCCTGGACAGGGAAATCGATGTTTCCCGGGGCTGTATGCTGGTGAAGGATACAGAGCTGATTGTCAGCAGTATGTTTACGGCAGTGATTCTCTGGATGGATGATTCAGAACTGACACAGGGAAAGAACTTTCTGGTTAAAATAGGAACTAAACTAATTTCAGCCGCTGTTATGGACATCAAGTACCGAATTGATATTCACACAGGAGAACATCTGGCGGCCACACGCTTGTATAAGAATGAGATTGCCGTCTGCGATATTGCGGCGGCTGAGGAGATTGTATACGACACCTTCCAAAAGCACAAAGGGGCAGGCAGCTTTATACTGATTGACAGAGTAACCAATATGACCTCAGCCTGCGGCGTGGTGGAGCATTCCCTGCGGAGATCCGAGAATATCGTGTGGCAGAAACTGGATATCACGCGGGAAATCCGCGCTGGAAGGATGGGGCAGAAGCCCCTGACCCTGTGGTTTACCGGGCTGTCCGGTTCCGGGAAGTCTGCCCTGGCCAATGAGCTTGAGAAGCGCCTGAGCGTTGCCGGAAGGTACACCATGCTTCTGGACGGCGACAATATCCGGATGGGGCTCAATAAAAACCTGGGCTTTGAGCCGGAGGATCGGATAGAGAATATACGCAGGATTGCGGAGGTCGCAAGGCTTATGAATGATGCGGGGCTGATAGTGCTTACGGCGTTTATCTCCCCCTTTGCCGGCGACAGGCAGAATGCGAGGAATATCGTCGGGGAGACGAACTTTGTCGAGATCTATGTAAGCACCCCTTTGGAGGAATGCGAAAGGAGAGATGCCAAAGGCCTTTATCAGAAGGCCAGGGAGGGCAGGATCCCCAACTTTACAGGCATTTCAAGCCCGTATGAAGCTCCAAAGAATGCAGATATAGTCATAGACACAAGCAGGCAGTCCCTTGAGGAATCTGCGGATCTGGTACTGCAGGCTTTGGAAAAATACATGTGATTCACACCCCAGGAAGAGGAGAGATTTATGAAAAAAAGAATGGCGGCAGGAATATTGTTAACCGCAATGGCATGTTCGGCGCTGTTTGCCGGATGCGGAGGGAAAGCCGCAGAAAAAGGAAGCGGCGCCAGGGAGCTTTTGAATGTCTCCTACGATCCCACCAGAGAGTTTTATGCAGAGTATAATGAGCTGTTTTCGGAATACTGGAAGGAAAAGACAGGCGAGGAGGTAAGCGTGGCCCAGTCCCACGGAGGCTCCGGCTCCCAGGCCCGTTCTGTGATAGAGGGAAATGAGGCGGATGTGGTAACGCTTGCCCTTGCCCGGGATATTACGGCTGTTGAGGAAGCGGGACTCATTGAGGAGGGGTGGATGGAAGAATTTGACAGCAACAGTGCGCCCTATACGTCAACCATTGTATTTCTTGTCCGGAAGGGCAATGAAAAAGGAATCAGGGACTGGGGGGATCTGGCAGAGGAAGGAGTCCAGGTGATCACGCCCAACCCGAAGACCTCCGGTGGCGCATGCTGGAATTTCCTTGCGGCCTGGGCCTATGAGATGAAGCAAAGCGGCGGCGATGAGGAGGCGGCAAAAGCCTTTCTGAAAAAACTGTATGAAAATGTGCTGGTTCTGGATTCCGGAGCAAGAGGGGCCACCAATACCTTTGTGGAAAACGGCCAGGGGGATGTGCTGATCGCCTGGGAAAATGAGGCTTATCTTTCCATAGAGCAGTATCCGGGGGAGTATGAGATTGTAACTCCCAGCATCAGCATAATTGCAGAGCCTTCCGTGGCAGTGGTGGACAGCAATGCAGCGGAGCACGGGACGGAAGACCTTGCCAAAGCCTATCTGGAATATCTCTACAGCGAGGATGCCCAGAGGCTTGCGGGCGAGAATTATTACCGTCCTTCGGATGAGAAGATATTGCAGGAATTCTCCGGCCGGTTCAACCTGGATATGGAGCTTGTGTCCATCCAAGATTTTGGCGGATGGGACGCCGCATATGATGCATATTTTAACGACGGCGCGGTGTTTGATCAGATCTACGGCGGATGAAGGATTTGGAAAATGATTCCTGTTTCTTTCGGGACAGGAGTGAGAAAGGAACCTCTGCTTTATGGAACAGCAGATTGTAAAGGTAAAAAATAAGAGAGGGGTCAGGGTGATTCCGGGCTTCGGGCTTTCCCTGGGCGTGACGCTGGCTATGCTGTGCTGCCTGGTGCTGATTCCGCTTGCATCTATTTTCTTAAGCGCAGGACGTCTCGGCATCCGGGAGTTCATAGAGGCAGTGACTGCCCGGCAGGTTGTTTCCGGCTATGCGGTCAGCCTTTCCTGTGCCTTTTTTGCGGCAGCGGTAAACGGCGTATTTGGCATGATTCTGGCCTGGGTGCTGGTGCGCTATGATTTCCCGGGGAAGCGTCTTATGGACGGGCTCATCGAGCTGCCCTTTGCCCTTCCCACTGCAGTGGCTGGAATTTCCCTTACGTATCTGTATTCCGACAAGGGGTGGATCGGCGCGCTGTCTGCCAAGGCGGGAGTGCGGATTGCCTATACCCGTATAGGAATTACGATTGCCATGATATTTGTGGGAATTCCCTTTGTGGTGAGGTCTGTGCAGCCGGTGCTGGAGAAGCTGGACCGGCAGTACGAGGAGGCGGCGGCAGTTCTTGGGGCAGGCAGGGCCTGTATCTTTTTCCGGGTGATACTGCCGGAATTGTTTCCTGCGCTTCTGGCCGGGTTCGGGCTTGCGTTTGCCAGAGGAATCGGGGAGTACGGAAGCGTGGTATTCATTGCCGGAAATATTCCCTATAAGACCCAGATTGCGCCCCTTTTAATTATGACAAAGCTGGAGCAGTACAAATACGCAGATGCAGCGGCAATCGCGCTGGTGCTGCTGGTGATATCCTTTGTTTTGATGTTTGGGATTAATTCCGCACAGATTTATATGCAGAGATTCAGTAAGTTATAACCAGTGTGTCGAAGCGGCTTTACCCTTTCGTGCTGTTGTGCAGCGACTTTTAATAGGAGAATGATGATGTCAAAGAAGACAGCGAGAACTTATGAGCAGGATACCGTGGGGGATGGAATCAATTCCATACGAAAGGTGATAGAACCGCCCCGTGAGGCGTCCGGCCATGGGATGAAGTATATATTGATCGGCGTAAGCGCGCTGTTTCTGTTCCTGATGCTGGTTCTTCCCCTGATTGTAGTGATATCCAATGCCCTCCGGGAAGGATGGGATGCATACATGGAGGCGGTTCTGGATGAATATACGCAGAAGGCCTTAAAGCTTACGCTGGCCGCAGCCCTTTGTGCAGCGGCAGCCAATACCGTATTCGGAATCTTCGCATCGTATCTTTTATCGAAATATTATTTCCGGGGCAGACAGCTTCTGGCAACACTGATTGATATTCCTTTTTCCATCTCACCGGTGATTGCCGGCCTGTTATTCATCCTGACTTTTGGAAATGTGGGATGGATGGGAGCCTTCCTGAAGGCAAACGGGATAAAAATCGTATTTGCCGTTCCGGGCGTGATTCTGGCTACCATTTTTGTAACCCTTCCTTTTGTGTTCCGGGAACTGTTTCCGGTGATGAACGCCCAGGGAAAGGACGAGGAGGAGGCGGCGGCTCTGATGGGGGCGGGGGGATTTGCGATTTTCCGGCGGATTACCTTCCCTCATATAAAATGGGCGCTGCTTTACGGAGTCATTCTGTGCACGGCCCGGGCCCTGGGGGAATTCGGGGCAGTTTCGGTAATCTCCGGCCATCTGAGGGGGAAAACAAACACCCTGCCCCTTCATGTGGAGATCCTATACAATGAATTCAACACAACGGCGGCATTTGCAGTATCCTCGATCCTGGTGGTTCTGGCGGTGCTGATTCTCATAGCGAGAAATATTGTGGAGTGGAAGAGAAAGTAATTTTGCAGTGGAGACAAATGCCATGTATGTAGAAATGAGACATGTAAATAAAACTTTTGACGGCTTTCATGCATCCAGGGATGTGTCCTTTGGAATCGAGAAGGGGCATATGGCGGCGCTGCTGGGGCCCAGCGGAAGCGGAAAGACAACGATTCTGCGGATGATTGCAGGCCTGGACCGGCCGGATTCCGGGGATATCCTGATTAACGGAGTCCGGGTAAACGATCTGAAGGGAAGCAGGCGGGGAATCGGGTTTGTATTCCAGAATTACGCGCTGTTCCGCTATATGACTGTGGCGGATAACATCGCTTTCGGCCTGCAGGTCCAGAAGAAAAGCCGGGCGGAGATCAAAGACCGGGTCGGGGAGCTTCTGGAACTGATCTCCATGAAGGACTTAGGGAAGCGCTATCCCCATCAGCTCTCCGGCGGCCAGCGCCAGCGTGTGGCCTTTGCCAGGGCCCTTGCGCCCAATCCGCAGCTCCTGCTGCTGGATGAGCCTTTTGCGGCCATAGACGCAAAGGTACGGGCGGAGCTGCGTGCCTGGCTTCGGGAGATGATTGAAAGAGTGGGAATTACCAGCATTTTTGTAACCCATGATCAGGAGGAGGCTATGGAAACAGCCGATGTGATCCTGATAATCAATGAGGGAAGCATTGAGCAGATCGGGACTCCGGAAGAAATCTGCCGCAAGCCTGAGACGGAGTTTGTGGCTGATTTTATTGATGCAGAGCGGTTTGAAGCGCTGAAGGGAATCAGGGGCTTACGGCGTCTGGATATTACACAGCTCTAAACGGGAGGATTTTTTCATGGAATGGATGAAGGAGCTTGAAACGGCGAAGGCTGCGGCCGTGGAAGCCGGAAAGGCGGTTATGGAGATCTACAGGGAAGCCGCGCCGGTCCGGGTGGAATATAAGGAGGATCGCTCTCCGCTGACAGCAGCGGATAAAGCGGCCAACCAGATTATCATAAAGGCATTAAGAGAAGGCTTTCCGGAATATGCGGTCTTGTCGGAAGAGGAACAGGACAATAAGTCGAGGCTGGAACAGGATCTCTGCTTTGTGGTCGATCCCCTGGACGGGACAAAGGAGTTTTTAAAAAGGAACGGACAGTTTACGGTTAATATTGCCCTGGCGTATAAGCATGAGGCAGTGATGGGCGTTATCTATGTGCCGGCGGCAGGCGATCTGTATTATGCAGCCCGGGGGTATGGGGCTTATAAAAGAACATCGGACGGGGAAATTAAGAGGCTGAAGGTGTCGGAACATACGGATACAGCCTCTCTCAGGGTTGTGGCAAGCAATTCCCACGAGTGTGCGCAGATGAATGAACTGATAGAAAAATATCAGTTTAAGAACCTGGTGAAGATGGGAAGCTCCCTGAAAGGGTGCCTGATAGCGGAAGATAAAGCAGATATATACTACCGCTTTAATCCAACAATGGAATGGGATACTGCAGCCATGCAGTGCATTGCGGAGGAAGCCGGAGCCGTATTCCGGCAGATGGACGGAACGGTTATGACTTACAACAGAGCGGACAGCTTGAATTCCAAAGGGTTTTATATTGTGAATCGGGCGGAGAATCTGCTGGTGTAACATTTATATAGTTACAAAGAGGCTGTATTCATTTTTTTGTTTTCATCTTGACAAATAGGTCGGTGTGTTATAGACTTTTCTTGAGGATGAGGTCTATAATTTACCGACCTTTTACTGTATCGAGAACTCAGAAGCGTTATTATCAGATAAAAATTGGGGGAGGTGTACCATGTATCAAATGACAGAGGCGGAAGAAAAGTTTGCAGACCTAGTCTGGGAGCAGGAGCCGGTGGGTTCCGGCCGGCTGGTAAGGCTTTGCAGCGACCGGTTTGGATGGAAAAAATCTACCACCTATACATTTTTAAAAAAGCTTTGCGAACAGGGCATTTTCAAAAATGAGAAGGCAACCGTAACCTCGCTTATCAGCCGGGAGGCTTACCTGCAAAGCCGGGGGGAGGAGTTTGTGGAGAAAGCCTTTCACGGCTCTCTTCCGAAAATGATTGCTGCTTTTATGGAACGGAAACGCCTGTCAGCAGAGCAGGTGGCGGAGATTGAACAGATGATTGAGGATTATAAGGAGGGAAGGCTATGACAGCGTTGTTTCAATCCATCTGCCATATGAGCCTGGCAGGATCTTATGTGTTCGCAATGGTGCTTATAGTCCGTTTGTTTCTGCGGAAATGTCCCAGGGAAGAGCCTTCGGCATAGAGCAGCAGAATGAGGAGAACAAGACCGGGCAGAGGGCTTCAAAAGCACAGCCTGCATATTAATCGGTCGGATACCAGCCATAATCAATTTTTGGTGAATTCTTGGAGCACCTTTTCTCGGTATTATGATGGGATTTTTAGTCCTGAGGTGAGGGATGCGATTTTGGAGAGTGATTTTGGGGAATTGCCTATGAAGTATGACGGACGGGACAGCTGAAAAATAAGTCCTGCGCCTGTTCCATATCTGTGTTCGGACGGTTCTCGTACACAGTGTCTGCTCTTGTCGTACGAACGTGGTTTTGTTATGGCATGTTGTGTGCTTTGACGTTTGTCCGCCAATATCAGACACTGTGTACGCGAACAGCCGGACACTGGATATTGGAACAGGCGCAGGACTTATTTTTCAGCTGTCCCTGGTTTTGGGAATGGGTGGAGTGGTTTTTATGAAACTTTAAAATCTTGTATTCTGGTTTAAAGTCCGCTATACTGGAGGATAGCTGGATTTTTTGTTTGGAAAATATGGATGTGAGGAGTGGATCATGCGATGGTGATTTATTTGATTCGTCATGGAGAGACGGATTGGAATACGAAGCGGCTTTTGCAGGGGGCTACGGATATTCCGCTGAATCAGAATGGGATTGAGGTGGCGCAGCTTACGGCGGAGGGGCTTTGTGATGTGGAGTTTGATGTGATTTTTACCAGTCCTTTGAAGAGGGCGAGGCAGACGGCGGAGATTATCCGGGGGGAGCGCAGGATTCCGATTATTCCGGATGAGCGTCTTCGGGAGATTGCTTTTGGGCCTTTTGAGGGGCTCTGCTGCCATAAGGACGGGTGGAATATTCCGGATCCGGATTTTGGGAATTTCTTTCTGAATCCAGGGGCGTATGTGCCGCCGGAGGGAGGGGAGTCTATCCGGCATCTTTGTGAGCGGACTACGGAGTTTTTGCAGGAATTGGTTCATCATCCCGATTACCAGGATAAGACGATTCTGCTGTCTGGCCATGGAGCTGTGGTGAAGGGGCTTTTGAGCAGTTTCACCATTACGGATTTGAAGGATTTCTGGAATGGGGGCGTGCATAAGAATTGCGGGGTTTCGATTCTGGATGTGGATGAGGGGAAGATTACTTTAAGACAGGAGAATGTGATTTATTATGACGAAGCGAGAAGCAGCAACTATATTTAACAAGAAAAAGTGTATGGCTGGGACGCCTGTGGGGGAGCTGGAGCTTGTGGAGGACGGGAAGGGAATCTGCAGCCTTTCTTTTGGAGCTTCTTCGGAGAATGGGGATGTTCCGGAGGAGGAGACGGAGCTTCTTCTTGAGGCGAAGCGTCAGCTTCTGGAGTATTTTGCAGGGGAGCGTAAGCAGTTTGAGCTTCCGCTTTCCCTCCACGGGACAGAGTTTCAGATGCGTGACTGGGAGGCGCTTCTTGCAATTCCCTATGGGGAGACTCGAAGCTATGGGGAAATTGCGGCAGCGATTGGCTGTCCGAAAGGAAGCCGGGCGGTGGGAATGGCGAACCGGAGTAATCCCGTTGCGATCATTGTTCCCTGTCACCGGGTAATTGGAGCGGATGGAAGCCTTACCGGGTATGCCGGGAAGAATAAGGCGCTGGATATCAAGGCGTATCTGCTGAAGCTGGAAGGCGTAAAGCTGTAATAAGGGTATTGATGCGATTGGAAGAGAGCCTGTGGAATCGGAGGGGAATCAAATGGATATGACAAAAGAAGCGGCTTATGGCTTGAATAAGGAGGCGGTTCGCAGACGCCTTCTGGAGCTTGCGGACGGCAGATACAGGGAGTTCCATGGAGGACTTCTTCCGGGAGTTGACAATATTTTGGGAGTGCGCGTACCAGATCTGCGCAAGCTGGCAAAGGAGATTGCGAAGGGGGACTGGGAGGCCTTTCTTTTGGAAAATGACCGGGAGTGGTATGAGAAGGATATGCTTCAGGGGCTGGTGACTGCCTCGGCTAAGATGGAGTTTGACCGCCGTCTTGAGCTGACCCGGGAATTTATTCCGCGCATTAACAACTGGGCGGTCTGTGATATCTTCTGCGGCTCTTTTAAGGAGGCGAAGAAGCACAAGGAAGAAGTATGGGAGTTCCTTCAGCCGTATCTGAAGTCCAAGGAGGAGTATGAGCTTCGTTTCGGGGTTGTGATGCTTTTGAGCCATTTTGTGGAGGAAGCTTATCTTGAAAAGGCCTTTGCAGCCTTTGACGCCATTGACAGTGATGCTTATTATGTGCGTATGGCTGTAGCCTGGGCCGTGTCCGTCTATTTTGTGCACTTCCCGGAAGAAAGCATGAAGTATTTAAAGAACAACCAGCTGGATAATTGGACCTACAATAAGGCCATTCAGAAGATTACAGAATCCTACCGGGTGGAGAAGGAGATGAAGGAGCTGCTGCGCGGGATGAAGCGGAAAATTTAAGAATTCTTAAGAAAAGAATCATCCTTTTTCAAAATTCTTCCGCTACAATCGAAACATTGGTACATCAGACAGCAAGAAGGAGCATAACAAATGGAAAAGATTTTGATTGTTGAGGATGATAAAGCCTTAAGCAATGGCATTGCCCTGGCATTAAAAGCGGAAGGCTATTTGTTTTTACAGGCCCATGATCTGGCAGAGGCCAGGAAAACCTTAGAGCGTCAAGAGATTTCCCTGGTGATTCTGGACTTGAATCTGCCGGACGGCAATGGGCTTACGCTTCTTTCGGAGATTAAGGAAAAGCAGGAGACGCCGGTAGTGATACTCACGGCAAATGATCTGGAAACCGAGATTGTCACCGGACTGGAGCTTGGGGCGGACGACTATATCACCAAGCCCTTCAGCCTTATGGTGCTGAGAGCCCGGATCAACACCCAGATGCGGAAAATGCGCCGGGGCGGATTGCAGGTATACCAGGCAGGAAAGTTTTATTTTTCCTTCTCCAGTATGGAGTTTATCAAAGGAAACCAGCGCATAGAGCTTAGTAAAACCGAACAGAAGCTCCTAAAGCTTCTGGTGGAGAACCGGGGGCTCACCCTATCAAGGGGTGAACTTGTGGATCGCATCTGGACCGACGGCGCCCAGTATGTAGATGAAAATGCCCTATCCGTCACCATCAAGCGTCTCAGGGATAAACTGGAGGATAACTCCTCTGCCCCCAGATACATCAAAACTGTCTACGGGATCGGCTATACCTGGTCGGATGAGCGTATAGGAGGCATGCAGAGAGGTACCCATGGATAATGAGACGATCCTCTGTGCCGTATTTGCTGTCATTGCGGCAGCGCTGGCCGTCTGTATCCTTGTACAGAGAAGCAGGATCCACCGTCATCTGGATCGGATGGATCAAATGCTGGAAGCAGCCATAGACGGAAGCTTTGAAGAGCAGCATTATGACGAAAGCCGCCTTTCTTCCTTTGAAGCAAGGCTCTGCCAGTATCTTAGCCGGCAGTCAGGAAAGGAACAGAGGCTTTCAAAGGAACAAGCAGAAATTCACGGACTGATTGCAGATATCTCCCATCAGACGAAGACGCCTATCGCCAATCTGGTATTGTATGCCGGCCTCCTTGGGGAGCAGGTGCCAAAAGAATCAAGAGAGCTTTCCCGGCAGCTTACCCTGCAGGCGGAAAAGCTTCAATTTCTTATTACATCCCTTATCAAGGGTTCCCGTCTGGAACATGGAATTATCTGCCCTTCTCCCAAGATGAACTCCGTTCGTGAGCTTGTGGCAGGGACTGTGGAAGAAGGCGCTTTTCTTGCAGAGAAAAAGGGAGTACGCCTTGCATGGCAGGTTGAGGAGGGGACGGATCTGGCCTGGTTTGACCCTAAGTGGACGGGGAGGCTTTGTGGAATCTTTTGGACAATGCCGTCAAGTATACCTTCCATGGGGATACGGTTCTTATAGAAGGGCGTGCTTATGAGCTCTTTTACCGGATTGATGTGACGGATCATGGAAAGGGAATTCCGGAGGAGGATATTCCAAAGATCTTTCAGAGATTTTACCGCTCGCCTAAGAACCGGGAGGAGGAAGGAGTAGGGCTTGGCCTTTATCTGGCAAGGGAAATTATCCGGGTCCAGGGAGGCTATATGAAGGTGGCATCGGGAGAGAAGACGGTGTTTTCCATCTTTCTTCCAAAGAGGGAAGAAGCGTATCTTACAGCCATTGTATGCAAAGCCAAGGCGGAATAAGGAAAATGTCTGCCTGGTACAGAATGGTTATCCTATAGGTATAAATAACAGTGAATCCTGCGCCCGCTATCCGGGCCAGGATTCACTGTTATTTATGCAATGCTGTTTTTTTATAAAGTCTGCAACTTTTCCAAGGATTCTATAGTCTATCATATGAAAGGGTAAAAAAGCTTTTTTACATCATTATAAAAGAATACTGTTTGATAACTTGTACTGGTGAAAGAGACAAGGGCTGCGCAGTCAGGAGGGAAAAATGCAGCAGGATCATTTTGAAGAAATTGTGGAATACATTTTAGAAAATCAAAAAAAGTTTTACCGGATTGCATATTCGAATGTGCAAAATGAGCAGGACGCAATGGATGTGGTGCAAAATGCCGTCTGTAAGGCTTTGGAGCATGCGGCGGATCTTCGGGATATCCATGCGTTAAAGACCTGGTTTTACAGGATTTTGACAAACGAGAGCATGAGCTTTCTTCGGAAAAGCCGCAGGGAACTGCTGCTTTCGGAGCCTTTGGACGAGGAAGCCTGCGTCTGCGATCCGGAATACGCCGGCAGGGAGGACTTGTATGAACGGATTCAAGGGCTTCCGGCGGAGGTGCAGAATATCATCCGGCTTCGGTTTTATGAGGAATTGTCCCTGCAGGAGATTGCGGAGGTTACAATGCTTAATCTGAATACGGTGAAGGCGAAGCTTTATCGGGGTCTTAAGGCCCTGCGTGTGGAAATGGAGGGAATGAAGATTTGAACGACTTGGAGAAGAGCAGAGAGACTTATGAAGGAATCCCGATTCCGGAGGCTTTGGAGGAAAAGGTACAGGAGGCTGTCAAAGCATCCCGGAAAAAGAGAGCAAAAAGGCTTCTTAGAAGCAGACAAAGGCAGGTGTACAAATGGGCCATGGGAATGGCGGCCGCATTCGCCGCAGCGACTGTCATTGGGCTGAATACCAGCGAGGCTTTTGCAATGGAAGCGCAGAAGCTGCCTGTGGTTGGAGAGCTTGCACGGATTCTGACGATCCGTTCTTATGAAAAAACAGAAGGAGACACTCAGATTGCCGCAGAGATTCCAGGTGTGGCTCTAGGCGAGAGCGGACAGAGCCTGTCAGAGGAGGTGAATGCGCAGATTGAGAAAATGACGGCCCAGTATGAGCGTGAAGCTGTCCAGAGGGCTGAGGAGTATAAAAAGGCCTTCCTGGAAACCGGAGGCACAGAAGAAGAATGGGCGGAGCATGATATCCGTATCAATGTATGGTATGAGATTAAGAATCAGACGGAGAAGATTCTGTCGTTTGTGGTAAAGGGGACTGAGAGCTGGACGAGCGCTTACGCTGAGACTCGTTTTTATAATCTGGATTTGGACAGCTGTGAATTTCTGACGCTTGGAGATCTTCTGGGGCCGGACTATATGGAGAGGGCAAACGAAAGCATTCGCGCCCAGATTGAGGAACGGACAAAAAAGGGTGAGTCCTTCTTTACAGCGGAGGAGGGCGGTTTTGAAACGATTGAGGCAGAACCTGATTTCTATGTGAATGACAAGGGGAATCCGGTGATTGTATTTGAAAAATACGCCATTGCGCCCGGTAGTATGGGTGAGGTGGAGTTTGAGATTGCTTTATAAGGAAAGGATGATGGATATGAAAAGAAGAGGATTTATTTTGGCAGTGGCAATGGTTTTAGTGATGGGACTTTCGGCCTGTAAGGGGGATGAGAAGAAAGAGGAAGAGACTCCGGCGGCTGTGGAGCAGACGGAAGATGAGGCGGAGGATGCACAGGAGATTCCTGCAAAGGAGGAAGCAGAACCAGGAGATGAGGTGGAAGCTTCTGAGGATGGAATGACGGAACCGGATAGTAATTTGGATAATTTTGATGCGGATATGGGTGAGGTTGCGGATTTTGCGGCTTTGATCAAAGAGGCTGTGGCTGAGAAGGATCTGGGGAAGCTTGCAGAGCTGACGGGTTTTCCGGTTTATGTTGGACTGGACGAGGTTGGTGTAGTGGAGACGAAGGAGGCCTTTTTGGCCCTTGATCCGGATGAGGTGTTTTCGGAGGGGATGCAGAGTTCTATTGAGAAGGCGGATGTGGAGGATTTGGCTGCTAGTATGGCTGGGTTTACCCTAATGGACTATGATGCGGAGGGGAGCGCTAGTATTACTTTTGGGGTGGTGAATGGAGGGTTTGAGATTACGGGGATTAATTATAGGTGGTAGATTTTGGTGAGGGGGACGATTTAAGGTGCAGGAGCCTGCTTGGACGGACGGATTTTCCATATCTGTGTTCGGACGGTTCGCGTACACTCTGTCTGCTCTGGCCGTACATTGCCTTTGTGTGTGAGAGGGCTTTTAGATCTCTTGGCAATGTACGCTCATATCAGACAGAGCGTTTGCAAACAGCCGGACACAGGATATTGGAAAATCCGTCCGTCCAAGCAGGCTCCTGCACCTCAAAATAGGTTTCATTCAGATCGCTTTTTTCGGTAAGTTCTTTGGCATAGTTATCCTTATTATACCGCAGAAAGATATAGCAGGCCATGCAAAAGATACAATGTATTGACAAATGCTGGCGAAGAAGCTTTAAGATTACTTTATACCTTAAGGTGCGAACTTATAAACAAACGGAGACTTCCACCGGAACTCTGCTTGGGTCCAGGGCGTTGAGCATGGCGTCAATCCGCTTTCTGCATTCGCTCCCCTTGTTCTTGGACGGATAGAAGTATTGATCTACCGATATATCAAACATTGTCACCATCTGATAAAAGGTATTGAGGCTGGGGGGCTGGCCGTCATTCTCGTTATACATGATGGTGCGCGGAGCCCGGTCAACAATATAGGCCAGTTGCTCCTGCGTCATTCCAGCAGCCTCCCACGCTCGCTTGATGGCGAGCCCTATATCGTGAAAATCAAATCGTCGTTCATCTCTCTCAATCTTCATAATATCACCTAATGTAATTTTACATTTCAGGTGTTATTATTTGAACGATTATATATTTCATACTAATGACTGTTTAATTTTATATTGAACGGCAAAAACAACTTCTACACGCTTGACTTTCACGTAACGTCATAGTGTATTATAGAGAAAACAGGAAAGGATGATTAAAATGAAAGTAAAGTATATTCGTTCTGACGGCGTTTATCAAAAAATCGCAAATGCGTCCATTGAAAAGAAAAATGACATCTATCGTTATGAGTTAATGATGCCTTTCAAGAAAAAATGGGACTGTTATAGTGTCCCAATGAAAGCATCAACGCCTAATGGATATGATGTAATAATGGCAAGCAGTATGCTTGGTCATATTGCTCCAAATAGAGTAGACAAATCCCAGCAGAAAAATATTGAGCAAATTTCTTCTGATTTACTGTGGACTGCTTGTCAACAATCTATTCAGAAATCTTTGGATTGCTTTGCAAACAGTGGTATTGAAGTACCAGTACAGGAATATCTTTTTACAATTTTGTTAGCAGATCCCGAAAGTCCCTATATTTCACTTAATGAAGGGTATTGTGGCGATGGAGGTATTCCCGGCTATATTTTTGCATGGCTTGTTCCCAATCAATATACTTTGGAGCGGTTGCCAGTTGCTCTTGCACATGAAGTCAATCATAATATTCGATTTCAATTTATTCGATGGAGAAATGACATTACACTGGCCGAAATGATGGTTAGCGAAGGACTTGCTGAAAATTTTGCAACTTATTTATATGGCGAAGATAAAGCGGGGCCGTGGGTAACTAAAACTGATATAAAAACCTTAAACGAATATATCAAACCGATTATTTATGATGGATTAAATGTACAGGGCCTTGAAAATCTTAATGCCTATTTGTATGGAGATGAAATGGCAAATCTGCAAAGCTATCCGGCTGTCGGCTTGCCTTATTGTGCAGGATATGCCTGTGGGTATCATTTAGTAAAGCATTATCTGAAAAAGACAGGCAAAAGCATTGTTGAAGCAACCTTATTGCCCGCAAGCGAGATTTTGGAAGTTTCGGAGGATTTTTGGAATGAATAATAAGCCTATGACTGTCCATGAAGTAGCCACATTATCCGGTATAACAATACGAACGCTCCACTATTATGACGAAATAGGCTTGCTAAAACCTACTATGCTTACGGATGCGAAGTATCGCTTATATACAGAAGATGATTTAAGTCGATTGCAGGAAATACTGTTTTTTCGTGAAGTGGGGTTTGCTCTAAAAGAAATAAAAGAGTTACTTAACTCTCCATATTACAATCGATCTGAAGTGCTAAAAAAGCAACTTGCAATTTTAGAAGCACAAAGAGAGCGGATAGATGCTTTAGTCAAACTGGTAAAAGCAGAAATTAGTGGAGAGCAAGTCAACTCCTTTTCCGCATTTTCACATTCAAAAATAGTTGAATTACAGGAGAGCTTCAGAGCGGAAATTTTGGAAAAATGGGGGGAAACTCATAGTTTTAAAGAGTTTGAAGCTATGTTTTCTACAAAAAGTAAAAAAATCCAAAATGAAGAAATGGAAAGGTTTCTTTCGATGGCGCAAACGATATTTGAAAAACTTGCGCTATATGAAACGCAATCTCCCGCTTGCAAAGAGGTTCAGCAAATTGTGCAAGTATGGCGAGACTACATTTCAGAACACTTTTATAGTTGTAACAAAGAAATGCTTTCATATTTAGGCAAACTCTATATTTCAGATGAACGTTTTTCCTCATATATAAATAGATTTGGCTGTGGAAATTTGGCTAATTTTTTTAATGAAGCAATTAAAATATATTGCTCAGTATCAGAAGGATAGAAATTGGGGACAAAACAATTTCGTTGTTACTCTTGCTAAAAAGGATATTCTTAGAATAAAACGAATGAGCCCCGAAACAACGGCATATAAAAAAACCGTTGTTTCGGCGGCTGGATATTCACGCGCCAAAACAAAATGCAGTAGCCTTACGGCGGTTTTGAAATAACAAATTTCAAGCAATGTCACCCCAAAAAGAACAGGAGCTTTCCTATTTCCTTGACCACTGGGACAGCATTGACTTTGACGACAAAAGAAAAGCCGCTGACGGCCTGATTATTTCAATCAGCGCAACCAGCGACCACGTTCAAGTAGAGTGGAAAATCTGAACACTCTTGATTTTGCCACTCTACTTACTTTCAAATCTAACATTTCTTTTTAATCTTGTTTGTACCCCTTGTACACCGATGCTTGAGTTTGCGAATAAACAAAGATAAGGGACTGTATGATGAATTCTATGATAATGGAAAACGGTGTAACATTCAATGAAAACACCAATCCCCCAGCTATGCTGGGGAGAATAGAGTAAGCCGTAGCAAAGAGGATACCTTAAAAAAGTCTCCTATGCTAATATGAGAAAGGTGTCGCAAGCCAATCTCAAGAATAGGAGGCGGTCCAAATGGACAGTAAAAGTTTATCACATACAAGATGGAAATGCCAGTACCATATTGTATTTATACCTAAATACCGAAAAAAGAAATTATTCGGTCAGTTGAAGCTCGATGTACGAGAAGTAATAAGTACATTGTGCAGATACAAGGGAGTAGAAATAATAGAAGGAGCAGTGTGTGCCGACCATGTACACATATGCGTAAGTATTCCGCCAAAGCTAAGTGTTTCAAATTTTATGGGATACCTAAAGGGGAAGAGTACGCTAATGATATATGACAGGCATCCGGAGCAACAAAGCAAATGGAATAAAGCATTTTGGGCAAGAGGGTATTATGTAGCAACGGTAGGAAATGTAACAGAGGATGCCATAAAAAAATATATCCGGGATCAGTCAGAAGAGTCCCAAAAAGAAGAAAGTGAGGGAGCCGCTTTTTAGCGGAGGCAAGTAGTATAAGCTTGCGATACCCGCCTTTCAGGCGAGCAGTAACAGAGCCCTTGGGGGCGTTTTTCAAACCCCCACTTGAAGTGGGGGTTGGTGATTAGGACGGTTCAACAGCATAAGAGCTTGTGCGAGGGAGATTGTGAACGAAGAAATCACTTTCGCATAGGCAGACAAAGCGGCAGAGTGTAAAGGCTCTGTCGTTTTTTTTGGAAGACATATAGGTATTTTTACTGTGAAACATAATCTTCCGGGTAGCCAAAAAAGCGCAGACTGCCCCTATCAAGCTTAAAAGAAGTTTTTGACCCTGTCTGGAAGACTCAGGCGGCAACTACCGGGGCTTCCCAACCAAGTGCTTTTAACTTTTTCAGATACGCATTGATTTTGCGTTCTTTGTTGAACTGGTTATAATAATCAGCTCCAAGATCCTTGAACACCACTCCGTCTTTGAGGATATGGTAAATGGCTATGAGCATGGAATGGGCAACTGCGACATAGGCCCTCTTCTTTCCCCTGTGGGAGCTGATCCTCATGAACTGCGCATGGAAATAGGACTTTTTATTCTTTACAGCTGAATGCGCGCAGGTAATCAGGGTTGTCCGCAAAAGGGAGTTCCCTTTTCTGGTCTTGCCGGACTTCCTCTTCCTGGCGCTTTCATTATCACCAGGGCATAATCCGGCCCATGACGAGATATGCCTGTCCGTAGGAAAACGTTCCATATCCGTGCCAATGACGGAAATGATGGCCTGCGCGCTGGTATTCCCTATACCAGTCACATCCTGGATGGCATGGGAAGCCTGTTTTTCCTCCGGCTTCATGAAGTTGTCAATCTCATCATTCAGATTTTTGATGTGGATATTAAGCTCGTCCAGGTGTGCCAGAAGCTCCTTCATCATCCGGCGCTGGAGAGGGCTCATCACACCATTGAGGTCGTCTATGATCTGCTCCTTGGTGGCCTTGAGATTATGGGCGATGATCTTCTGTTCATACATCTCATCATATTTCGGTCCATCCACGGACGCCCCGGTGAGAAGATACTCCAGGATGTTGCGCGCGCTCTTGCCGTTGATATCCGACACAGTACCGGACAGCTTGATGTTGGCGCCTTCCAGCATCTTCTGGAGGCGGTTGAGCTCCCTGGTGCGTTCACCAACAAGGCTCTTGCGGTAACGGACCAGCTCACGCAGTTCCCGCTGCTCTTTATCAGGGATGTAACTGGGCTGGAGCAGCCCATGCTGAAGAAGATCCGCAATCCATTCAGCATCCCTGACATCTGTCTTGCGTCCTGGGACAGCTTTCATATGGCGGGCATTGACCACCATAGCGTTCAGGCCGGACGATTCAAGGATGTTATACAGAGGCTTCCAATAAGATGCCGTGCTCTCCATTGCGGTCATTTCACAGCCGCCGTCTTTGAGCCAGTCAGCCATTTCGAGAAGTTCTCTGGTTGTTGCGCCAAACTCCCGTATCTCCTGCTTATTGCCTTTTCGAAAGCAGGCAACGATGAGTTTTTTGTGCACGTCAATACCACAACAATTGTCGTAAATTCTATCCATAAAGGCACCTCCTGGGTAAATTTACGGCATGGTACTCTGTCTGTTATCATTTTACTGTACGTCCTTTTGCCGTAAGAGGCTGGACAGGTGGTGGTGCAAATGAGAGTACCTGAAATCAGTTTAGAAAACGGGCTGCAGGCCCAAAATTAAAACGATCTTTGCCGTTGGTTATAGTATAGACAATGGCAAAAACAAATTCAATAACCTATCGCTTGCACAGTTTCATTTATGGTGGTGCCAAATGTGGGGCATGAGGGTTTAGAAAAAAGAGAAATAATATTGACATGTAAGTGCTGTATGTATATAATGTGCATGTGTTAACATCACATTAAAGGAGGCAGGATATTTGAAGATTGTAATATCGAACACATCGGAAGCCCCCCTTTACCAACAAATCAAAGACCAGATAAAAGACGCAATCTTAAAAGGAGAATTAGTAGAGGGTGATGCACTTCCGTCTATTCGTGCCTTTGCAAATGATTTAAAGGTCAGCGTCTTAACAATACGAAGAGTCTATGATGAGTTGGAACAAGAGGGATTTGTAACAAGCCAAGTCGGTATCGGCACTTTTGTTTCTACAAGCAACATTGAATTATTGCGGGATTCCAAGCGGCGGCTTGTGGAGAAAAAAATGCTTGATATGATTCAGACGGCGAAATCTTTGGGCATTAGTAAAGATGAATTAAATGCCATGATGGACATTTTATACGAGTAGGAGGAAAACTGAATGGATAACATTTTAGAAGTATCTGGATTAAATAAAAGGTATGGTGATTTTGCCTTAAAAGACATCTCCTTTTATTTGCCAGACGGCTGTATCACGGGATTTGTCGGAATCAACGGAGCGGGAAAAACTACTACTCTCCGAAGCATCTTAGGGCTTACAAACAAGGTGTCTGGAAATATAAAGTTTTTTGGCATGGACATGGATGGGAATGAAAGTAAAATAAAAGACCGCATTGGCATTGTGTTTGATGAAGGATGTTTTTATGATGAACTAACGCTTTCAGAAATGAAAAATGTAATTGCCCCTGCTTACAGGAATTGGTGCGAACAGGACTTTATAGATTACATGGAACAGTTTTCATTGAATCCGAAACAGAAAATCAATACCCTGTCAAAAGGAATGCGGATGAAATACGCTTTAGCTCTGGCACTCTCCCATAAAGCGGAACTGCTTATCATGGACGAGCCAACAAGCGGTCTTGACCCATTAGTCCGAAGCTGGCTTTTAAATATATTAAAGGACTATATGGGCAAAGGTGGAAAGGGCGTATTTTTTTCTACACATATTACTTCCGATTGAACAAAATCGCTGCGCGATGGCCTGCCAGGGCTGTGGCGCAGTTTTTACGTTCCTCTAAATAAAAGCAGTGGAAAAATCTTCCGCAATACGGTATTGTTAAGTTACCACACAAAACAATCAAATACGGAGACCTCCACTGCCTATGAATACAATATCATTTTTTGGTGTCTTCCGCAACCGGAATTATGATGCCAATGCACCTCCCTGGTAAGTAGACGTCACTTTAAACACTCAATACTACTTATCATGGAGGTTTTTTATGTACGAAGATATTTTTGAATCCATCCGCCATGCTGCGGAAAAACGCAACCTTAGAGAACGGACAATTCAACTGTATTGCAGTAATGTCAGCTATTTCCTGCGCTGCACCAATAAGCCTGTTACTGACCTCACGCTTGAGGATGCAGAGGCCTTTCTTACCATGAAACGTCTGGAGGGCAGATCCCCTGAAACTCATAATCACTATCGTTCCTCTATCAAGTTTCTCTACAAAAGAGTCCTGAAGATTGCCTGGGATGACGAGGAAGTCCCTGCCATGAAGCGTGAGCGGAATCTTCCAACTGTGCTTACGCCACAGGAGATCAATGCTGTCATTGAAGCGACTGATAACCTTAAGCATAAGGCCATCATCGCTACCATGTATTCTTCCGGGCTGCGTGTATCTGAGGCTCTCCATTTGCACTATGATGATATTTCCCGTACTAACATGACCATTCATGTCCGGGAAACAAAAGGCCGCATCGACAGATATACGATCCTTTCCCAGAGGAATCTCGACCTGCTTACCGAATACTGGTTTCAGTGTGGCAGACCAAAGGGCATTCTCTTCCCGAGTTCATGGACTGGGGATTACCTCGATATTTCAAGCGTTAACCAGTTTTTCAAAGCAAGCGCTAAAAAGGCCGGCATAATACGCCGCGTGTCTTCCCACGCCTGCCGTCACAGTTTTGCCAGTCACTTATTCGAAAGCGGGGTGGATATCAAATATATCCAGTCACTTCTTGGCCATGTCGATCCCCGCTCTACAGATGTATATCTGCATGTAAGCAACAAAACGCTGCTTGGAATCCGCAGCCCTTTTGATGTTTCGGAAGGCGGTGAGTCATGAGCGAAAACTGCACGATACAGGATGTGTTTAACCGCTTTTATCCTGACTATGAGAAAACCCATGGACTGTCTGCAGCACAGCAGAAAGCAGTTTATCACATCATGAACTGCAAAACCGGCGCATTTGGTGTCAATGTAAGCGTCTGCATGGACTGCGGCTGTATTTCCGTCCATTATAATTCCTGCCGGGACAGGTGTTGTCCTATGTGTCAGGAGTTCCCGAGGGAAAAATGGGTGGATGCCCGCAGGGAGGATATACTGGACGCCCCATACTTTCATGTGGTTTTCACTGTACCGGAAGAACTTAATCCCGTCATTTACAGCAACCAGAAGCTTTTGTACAATGCCCTTTACCATGCTGCCTCCGATACTTTAAGCGAACTTGCCAGAGATAAAAAATATCTTGGGGCAGACATAGGCTATATCTGCATTCTCCATACCTGGGGAAGTGCAATGAATTTCCATCCCCATATCCACACCATCGTGTTAGGCGGAGGTCTGGATGCTAAGAACCACTGGAAGGATAACGGTGAGGATTTTTTTATCCCTGTCAAGGTCCTTTCCAAGGTTTTTCGGGGCAAGTATCTTGCCGGGCTAAAACAGCTATGGGTGGATGGAAAGCTGGAGTTCTATGGAACAGCGGAACCTTACAAAAATCATTATGCTTTCAAACAGCTTTTGGACGCGTGCTATGCCAAAGAATGGATTCCTTATTGCAAGAGGCCATTTCATGGTGCGGAGTCTGTTATCAAATATCTTGGCAAATATACCCACAGGATTGCCATAAGCAACTACCGCATAAAGGGTATGACGGATTCCACGGTTACGTTTACTGTGAAGGATTACAAAAACCATGGGCAGTGGAAGGAACTCACACTTTCCGGGGAGGAATTCATCAGGAGGTTTCTGATGCATGTTCCTCCCAAGCGTTTTGTGCGGATCCGGCATTACGGTCTGCTTTCTTCCCGGAATAAAAACAGGAAGATTACACTATGCCGCAACCTGCTTGGCTGTAAGAGATACATTTCCAGACTTAAGGCTCTTGATGTGCCCGCTATTATCAAGCTGCTCTACAACAAGGATGTCTGCAAATGCTCATCCTGCGGAGGGAACATCATTCCTCTGCCATCTGGCAGGTATTGCATAAGACTTGAGCCACACTTATTATGTTGAATACCAGTAGCTGAATATTTAAAAAAAGCTTCCTATGGGGGCTTATTCGTGGTGCGCTGGAAATGATTTTTAAAAATTCCTCTCCATATGCACAGGTATCCAACATACTGTTTTGCAAAGAGCGTCAAAATTGAAAGCCCATATACAGCGGCTACCCAGACGCGCCTTTGTTCAACCAGGAAAAATCGAAACTGATGCAAACGAAAGGGCAGTTATCGAAAGATCAAAGCTGCTTTTTCGTTTGCACCACCTTCGATTCTTTCCTTAACGATTTGGAAAAGATTGCAGATATGCTGATTATGATTGATGGCGGTGAGATTGTTTTTCAAGAGGAAAAAGACCAGTTGCTTGACAGCTGCCGAATCATAAAGGGAAGCACTGAAAAACTGAATACGGATACAAGAAAATATTTTTTGAACATTGAGGAAAGTGCTTTCGGCTTTACGGGAATCACAAAACAGGGTTCTGATGTTATGGAGCATATGCAGGATGTTCTTACAGAAAGACCCACAATAGAGGACATCATGCTTGCGAATGTGGAAAGGAGAAAAAAAGATGTTAATTAGCTTAGTGAAAAAAGAATTTCTGATTGTAAAGAAATATGTAGGCATCATGCTTATCGTGTCATTTCTGATTCCGCCCATTATGCTTTGGCGGATGCCAGAAGTGGCGGGGGCAATGGGATTTACGCTCACTGTTATTTTTAGCATTTTCATGTTGACCCAGTATGTTTCTTTAAAAGAATACCAGTATCCAAAGGCAACTACCCTGCTTTGTGCATTGCCCTATCCCCGAAAAATGATTGTGCTTTCAAAATACTGTTTTTGTCTGATTATTTATGCGGCCTGCTGTTTGGTTTTTGGGATTGACACAATCATTTTCCCGAAATTAGGAACATTTGATATAAGAATGGCGGCTATCACTTTTTTGGTAATCACGATACCATTATCTTTTTATTTTCCTGCTTTGTATAAATTGGGATACGAAAAGACAAAATTTGTATTTGTCATAATTATTATGGCATCCCCTGTTTTATTTGCCTTTCTGTTTAAACCAGAAAATGCAGTAAGATTTAGCTTTTTAGACAGTATCTCAACAATAACGATAGCAATTTTAAGCATTATCATCAGTCTTGCCGCCTTTTCAATATCAGCCATTCTGTCAATTCGGTTTTTTGAAAAAAGTGATTTGACATAGGAGGTTTTCATATGGAACGTGATGTAATAGTCTTGTATATAATAGCGGGTGTATCGTTTTCCTTTGCCTTATTCAACTGTATTCTTTTTCTCGCAAAACATGGAAAGACAACGAAAACGAATGGAACGATTGTTTCCATAAAATCAACAAATCCGATGAATGAAAAGTGGCGTAATGCAAAATTGGCAGAGATTTCCTATCGGGTTAATGACAGAAACATTGTATCTAAAAATCGCATACAAGTACCTTTAACATCCAAAATAGGAACACCGATTACCGTTCGTTATGACCGAAACCAACCAGAGAGAATATACAGTTATTCTGCGAAACGAATCATCATGGGATTTTTAATTGGCATAGGCAGCGTACTGATAGCTGTACTTATGCAAATCCATTAGAGAAAGGGGGATAAAGGATATGCCGCATTTTCCAGAATGGTTTGTAATGATCTGTATTCTGCTTCCTATTGCAAACTTGATTTATAAAGCATGGAAAAGCAGAAAGAAATAGCAGAATTGGACAATAATGAAAAGAACTGAATGGATACGCTGCCCTGTTTGCGGCGGCAAAACCCGTGACAGAATCAGAGAAGATACGGTTTTAAAAAACTATCCTCTTTACTGTCCGAAATACAAGCAGGAAGCCTTGAGTGATGTAAAGAATTTACAGATAACAGTCCTCACAGAGCCAGACACTTTAGATGCAGATGACCGTGTTATAATAGGGACAAGTTAGAGGAACCCAGTAAAATCAAGGGGTTGCACTAACTTGTCCCCTTATTTTTTTGCCCTCAAAAGGGTAAACGGAATCACCGCATTTCTGGTTTCCGTCCGGGAGCCGTACATATATTGCTGGCCAGCAGTATGAAAGTCTGATAGCGATTAAAGCAACCATACCATCCTCTGGTGATGGATTTGAAGGTCCGAAGTCCTTATAAATGCTGACGGGTTGCAACGGGGGCGTTGTAATACTGGCTGACAGGTTTCGGCCGGGTTTAATGTGAACCGGGCGCCATGGGAGGGTTAAACCTGTGTTTCTGTACCATGGGAACAAATGAGATTTATTTACGGAAAGCCGGGGAACTTACAGCGCCCATATTGTTGTGATGGTTTTGAAGTTTTTGTGTAGCGGAGTTTTTGATTTTTATAGATGGCATATCGTTTCGTTCGGAAACAAATAGTTCTGTTTTACAGGGAGAGGCACGGGCTGTTGCGCCTGGAGCGGTTTCTGTAAAATCCCAGGGTTAGTTCAGTGACGGAGAAGCAATGGATAGTCCGGTCTGCGGGCCGGTGGAAGGGACGGGATATAGATGAAGAAGGATGTTCGGAAGATTAAGGTGTATGAGCAGAGCGGGCATAATTATAAGCCCACGCCTACGATCATGTTGAAGGGGCTGTGGCTGGAAGAGCTGGGGTTCGGGGCGGGGACGCTTTTGACGGTCCGGTGTGAGGAAGGGAAGCTGGTCATTGTTCCGAGGGAGACAGTGGATTATATTGATGTGTTTGAGGAGCAGCAGTTGAGCATGGTTGCGGAGAAGAAAGTGAGGTATTGAGAATGGGAAAGATATATATGATCGGTTCGCAAAAAGGGGGTACGGCCAAGACTACCACTACGTTCAATCTGGCGTACTGTCTGCGGAAGATGGGGAAGCGGGTTCTGGCTGTGGATTTTGACAGTCAGGCGAACTTGACAACGTGTTTCGGCGTGGAGGATACGGGGGTTTTGGAGGATACTATTGGGCATCTGATGATGGTGCGGATTGAGGACGAGAAGATGCCATCCCCGAAGAGGTACATACGGACGAAGGACGGGGTGGATTTCATCCCATCGTCTATTTATCTGTCGGTGGTGGATGCAAAGCTGCGGCTGGAAATGGGGGCGGAGAAGATGCTGTCCGGGATTCTGGAGCCGCTGCGGGAGAGGTATGATTATATTCTGATTGATACCTGCCCGTCCCTTGGGACTTTGACGATTAATGCTTTGGCTGCTTCGGACGAGGTGATTATTACGGTGAATCCCCAGCTTCTGGCTATGATGGGGATGCAGGATTTTCTGCGGACGGTGGTGAAGATACGGAAGCGGATCAATCCGGGGCTTGGGATTGCGAGTATCCTGATGACCATGTGTGAGTCCAGAACGAAGCTGTGTAAGGTGCTGACGGAGGAAGTGACGGAGAACTTCCAGGAGCAGATACGGGTGTTTGAGACGAGGATTCCCAGTACGGTGAAGGTGGGGGAGAGCATTTATTACAGCCTGCCGGTGGCGGAGTGTGAAGCCTGCGGATGTGGCGGGTATCGTGGAGGACGCGCTGGCGGCGTGGTTCGGGAAAGGGGGAGCGGCCGATGTTCCGGGCGGAAGAGATCGGGAGGCTGGATAGGTCTTATTTTAACATTATTCTGGTGGAGGAATATGATGTGACGCTCCAGTCGAAGAATACGGGGCATATCTGGTATATCCATAATCCGGAGTATCCGGGGGAGGGGGAGTGTGTTATTTTTCATAAGCACAGGGCTTCCCAGCCGTATCATCAGCATGGGAGGGCCAGGAGTCTGGGGCAGGCGGTGAAGAGTATCAAAGGGCATGATGTGTTTCAGATGAATGGACGGAAGCGTTCGTAATATATGGCTTGAAGGTAAAATAGGGAAAATTCTGGCATATTGATATATGTCGGAATTTTCTTATGTAAGTACATTGTAGCTGTATATGTATTGATTTGTTTTTGGTAAGTTCTTAGAAAGTCCGTTCCATTGGCGGGCGATATGCTGTATAATAGAGTCTGTTATGGAAGACGATCCATTAGGGAGGCGGAAAAGTGATTTGTAAAATAAGAAAATGGGATTTGGCGGATGCGGCGGATTTGGCGGCGGCTCTTTCCAATAGAAAAATACAGGATAATCTTAGAGATGGGTTGCCGTATCCTTATACGGAACAAGACGGAGTGGATTTTATTTCTGCTATGCTGTCTGCTGATGAAAATGAAACATTTGCTTTTGCCATAACTGCAGATGGACGGGTGGTGGGAAGTATCGGTGTTTTCCGTCAGGGGAATATCCACAGGCAGACAGCCGAGCTGGGATATTATATTGCGGAAGGATACTGGGGAAAAGGGATTATGACAGAGGCTGTAAAACAGGTCTGCAAATATGTTTTTGAGAAAAGTGATATTCTCCGTATTTATGCAGAGCCATTTGCGTATAATACGGCATCCTGCCGTGTCCTGGAAAAAGCAGGTTTTCAGTATGAGGGGACGTTAAGAAATAATGCGGTAAAAAACGGGAAAGTGATCGATATGAAAATGTATTCTCTGTTGAAAGAGGAAGTATAGATTTTAGAATTTGGATTGGGCATTGTGGAGACTAGAATGGAGAAAAAAGTGTTAATATGGGAACCATGGTTCTTCATGGCTTTTGGGCTGTTCCATCTGCATAGGATATGGGGAGTGATAGACAGAGATTCTTATGCCGGGTTTTGGATGGGCATATTAGGAAGTAAAGGGCCGTTTTACTTTACGCTGATGGGAGTATTGGCAGGATTGTGCGTTTTAGGAATCTTTACTTTTACGAAATGCCGGGGTAACAACTATTGGTGGAGATGGATATATCTATTTGGCGGCGCTTATGTGCTATTTGATCTATATGCGATTGCGTCTGGATTGGAATTTTGGAATAAACTTTTGTTGTGGATGTTTGATGTAGATTCGATTTATTGGAATGCGGTATGGTTATTCTTTGTATTGCTTGGTGGGTTTAGCTTTCTATTAGGGATGAAACTATTAAAGCAGAGAAAAGGATGATTTTGGCTATATGGAGGCAATTTTATGGAAAAAGTAATTTTATATATTCATGGAAAAAATGGAAGTTATATGGAAGTTGAACAGTACAGGAAAAATTGTATTGGCTTTGATATGGTTGGGATAGACTACCAGGATGATGTCCCGTGGGTTGTGCAGGATCAGATTCGGGCGGCATACGATAAAGCCTGTGAAAGATATAACCATATTTATATCATTGCGAATAGTATAGGAGCTTACTTTGCAATGCACGCATTACAAAATTGTGATATTGAGAAGGCTTTCTTTATATCGCCTGTACTTGATATGGAAAGGCTTATACTGGATATGATGGGGTGGGCAGATGTATCGGAGAGGGAACTGTGCGAAAAGGAGGAAATTATTACTGATTTTGGAGAAAAGCTGTCATGGACATATTTATGTTTCGTCAGGGATAATCCAATAACATGGAATATTCCTACGGAGATCTTATATGCAGGAAACGATACCCTTATATCCCGTCAGACAGTGGACATGTTTGTCAGTAGTCATCATGTGGCTCTTACTGTGATGGAAAATGGGGAGCATTGGTTTCATACAGATAAACAGCTTGCCTTTTTAGATGGCTGGATGAAAAGGGTAATATGTTAAAATGATAGAAATTGGAGAGAAAGAGGCAGCCAGATGAGGAATGTGGATTTTCGTATGGAGTTGAAGCGGGCGGAATGTCCCGTAAAGGTTGCGGAGATCGTGGAGAAGACAATAAGGGCCGTCTATCCCCATTATTATCCTTCTGGGGTAGTACAGTTTTTTCTGGATCTGCATAACGAGCGGAGGATAAGGGAAGCGCTTGCCAGGGAAGATATTTATTTTGCGGAGGTGCAGGGGGAAATTGTGGGAACCGGGAGCATCCGGGGGAATGAAATCTGCAGGCTGTTTATCTTACCGGAATGCCAGGCAAAGGGGTATGGAAACAGGCTGATGGATTTCCTGGAAGATATGGTTTTCAGGAAATATCAGGCAGTACATATTGATGCGTCTTTTCCGGCGGAAAGTATGTATTTGAAACGGGGATACCGGATAAAAACCTATGAGAAGATTGAGACAGGGGGCGGGGATTATCTCTGTTACCATACAATGGAAAAGGCGGCAGATGGAAAGGGATAAAGATTTTCAGGAGGGAACAGATGGATAAATGGTTTACGGTTGACAGGATAGACGAGGATACTTATATCATCAGCGAATACCGGCATTGGGAGGAAACACATTGTTATCTGCTGAATGGTTCCGGGCGGAGCCTGCTGATCGATACGGGGCTTGGGATCTGTAATATTTATGACGAGGTGGTGAAGCTGACAGACCAGCCAGTTACGGCTGTTGCCACGCATATCCATTGGGACCATATCGGAGGGCATAAATATTTTCCGGATTTCTATGCCCATGAAGAGGAACTGGGGTGGCTGTCGGGCGGATTTCCTTTGCCTATGGAAACGGTCAGGGGCATGGTAGTTGACCGTTGTGAACTGCCGGAAGGTTATGATGTGGGCAGCTATGAGATGTTCCAGGGGAGACCGTCCATGATTCTGCACGGCGGGGAAGAGATTGACATTGGCGGGAGGATGATAAAGGTGCTTCATACGCCGGGACATTCACCGGGGCATATGTGCTTTTGGGAACCGGAGCGAGGATACCTTTTTACAGGGGATCTGATCTACAAGGATACCTTGTTTGCGTATTATCCATCTACAGATCCGGGAGCTTATCTTTCCTCACTGGAAAAGATGGCGCTTCTTCCTGTGGAAAGGGTGTTTCCGGCGCACCATTCCATGGATATCCAGCCGGAGATCATCGGCCGTATGAGGGATGCTTTCCGGGGATTGAAGGAGAGCGGGAAACTGCGTCATGGGAGCGGAACTTTTGATTACGGAGACTGGGCGGTCTGGCTGTGATGGGGGTATTTATGAGGGATGAAGGCAGGATGGAGACAGAAGATATTATTCTAGGAAAGGCAAAATATGAGGATTGGAGATCGATATACCGGAATGTGTGGTCAAGGCCGGAAACAGCAGAATATATGGTATGGAAAGTGACGGCTGATGAGGATGGGGCCAGGGAGAGGATACAGAGGACAATCGCGTGGCAGGAAACCCATGATGCGTGGCTGGTCTATGAGAGGGGCAGCGGGCAGGCCATTGGTTTTGCCGGAGTGGAGGAAACAGAGCCGCGTATTTTTCATGAGACTGGTATTGCCCTGGGGCCAGAGTATGTGGGAAGGGGATATGGGAAACAGATTCTGCGTTTATTGATGGAATACTGTATTTCTTTAGACGGGCAGGAATTTTATTATTCTACACGGGCAGGGAATCTTGCTTCAAGGGCACTGGCCTTATCCTGTGGATTGACTTATCAGTATTCGGAGCGGAGGACAGACCAGCGCAGTGGGAAAACTTATGAATTGGAGATTTATAAAAAGGATTTGGAAAGTATAGGGGTGGGATATGAAGCCGGATGAGATATTGAAGTATTGTCTGGAAAATCTGGAGGGCAGCGTCCTTGTGGAGAGCTGGGGAGAAAAGGGGATTTTTTATAATCCCGGACGTGTGCTGAAAAGGGGCGTGTACATATTGACGGTCAAGGAGAAGGACGGGGATAATGATAAAGGCTCTAAGCTGGACAGGCCGGGGGTTTACCGGGTGAACCTGGGTGTCCGTAAGGATACGTTTGTGAAGCTGTTCGGGGCTGTGCCAAAACGTCCGGGGGCAGGCGGGGTTGTGGAAATGGATTATGATTTTTCTGCGGCTGACTGTTTTTTGCCGCATCCGGTCTATGCGTGGATGGGGTGGATGTGTGTGCTGAACCCATCGGAAGAGACTTTTGAGGCTTTGAGGCCGTATATTCGGGAAGCATATGAATACGCAAAAGAGAAATTTGCCAAAAGAAAATGAAATGTGTGGGGAAACAAAAGGGAGGAGCTGGGATGAATACTTATCAGGTGATAGACGAGAAAAATTGGGAGAGGGCCATGCACTGTATAGTTTTCAGGGGAAGCGTGGAGCCTGCTTTCTGTGTGACATTTGAGGCGGATATCACGAATTTCCGGCGGAAGGTGAAGGCGCAGGATCTTTCTTTTACGCTTGCGTTTGTGTATGCGGTATGTAAATGCGCGGATGAGATTGAAGCGTTCCGGTATCGTTTTCTGGATGGGAAGGTGGTTCTTTTTGAGCATATTGATACTGCGTTTACTTATCTGAATCAGGATACGGGGCTGTTCAAAGTGGTCAATGTGCCGCTTCGGGGCAGTATCCAGGAATATGTGGAGACGGCGGGGAGGATTGCAAGGGAGCAGAAGGAATATTTTACAGGCCCTCTTGGAAATGATGTGTTCCAGTGTTCGCCTATGCCGTGGATTACCTATACGCATATTTCACATACCAATTCCGGAAAAAAGGATAATGCGACGCCTTTGTTTGACTGGGGGAAGTATTATGAGAAGGATGGTAAGATTGTCATGCCCGTATCGGTCCAGGCTCATCATTCTTTTGTGGATGGGATACATGTTGGACAGTTTGTGGATAGGCTCCAGGAATATTTGGATTCATTTTAGGAGCGGAGGTTGGATTTTATATATAGGATTATGTCAATAACACGGCCAGATGAAGGTATCACGGTTTGATCTGGATCTGGATATGGATTTGATCTGGGATAGCGCGTAAATATGTGCCGGGATGGAGGGAGAGAGGTTCAGGAGATTTATAGGCATGGGCGGCGGTTTGGACGTGTTTGTGATAGGACGGAAGAGATAGACGGAGGCACATGAGGAAGAAGGCTTTCCTGACGGGAAAGTGTTGATAGAAATTTGACAGGAGGTAGACAATGAGACAATCGCCAGGTTAGAGCCCCGGCAGCCAGGAACCGGGGCTGTATACGAGGAGGTGGACATGAATGGAGAGACTGAAATGCCCAAGGTGCGGAAAGCGTATTATGGATATCTGCACGGAATCCCCGAAGCCAGTGGAGGCACAGACCAGGTGCCCGAACTGCAATCATATTGTTACGGTGTACTGGGAACCAAAGAGTGAGAAGAAAAAGCAAAAGAAAAGATAGGTACATAAGCGGGACGGCTTCTGCGAGGGTGCGGGGGCCGTCTTTTTTTGCGTTGTGGTGTTTATCCTGCGGGAAATGGGGAATACTTGGATTATGCATGGAAAATTATGGCATGGATGCCGTGCCGCTGTCCCTGTAGTGGCAGGAAAGGAGGCGGCGTGGGGGAAAAGAAGGTCTGTCCGCTGTGCGGCAGGAGGCTCCTGGACGTGAGGCGGGACCGGGCATATGAAATTGCTTTTGAACTGCGGTGTCCGCACTGCGGGAAGATTGTGAGGATTGTGCTGCCAGCCCGTGCAGGATTGAAGAACTGAATGTATTTTTACGACCGAGCGAGTGGGACCGCATAGTGTCGAGTCACCGAATGGCCGGAGTAAAGCTAGGAATTAAGTAGCTTACTCCGGCCTTTTTTGGTTTTACGGAATTGTCCCGCATAGAGCTTCCGGCGTTTCTGGCTTTACGAAGGCGTAAAGAAAGGAACGCTTTATGTCTGGAAAGAGGATCGTTACCATCAGGTCTGGGAATGAGGAAGTGAGGATGGAGGTCACGGAGGAAGAGTACCAGAGGTATTTCCGCCCGTGGTGGAGGCAGAAGAAGAGGGAGCAGAGGAACCGGGAGGCGATGGAGGAAAAGGGGTATACGGAGGAGTCTTATGAGGAATGGAAGGAGAACGACATGAGGAATGAACTGTTTGCGGAGGATACGGAGGAACTGGCGGAGAAGAGGATGCTGCTGGGGGTATTGAAGGACGCTCTGGATAACCTGCTGCCGGAAGAAAGGGAGATAGCGGAGAAGGTGTTTGGGGAGGAAATGAGTGTCTATGAGTATGCGAGGGTTAGCGGGAAGAACCGGCGGACGCTGGATTTCCGTAAGAATAAGGTGCTGGAAAAGCTGCGCCGCTTTTTTCGAGAGAGGGGGATAGATGTGTGATATGGGGGCGTTCGACAATATTTTTTGTCTGTGTCGAATGGTTTTTGAAAAAGTTTTAGGATTTCGTTGCCTATTTTAAAAAAAGTGTCATTACGGCAGTGAAGGGGATAGATACGACAGCCCCGGAAAGGAGGGATGAAGGCAGTGGAAAGAGAGAATACGCAGGAGCTTATTGGTATCCTGCAGGCGATCAGCATTGTGGCCAAGAGCCTGGCGGTGAAGCTGATGCAGATTGAGAAAAGTGTGCAGGCGTATGAATCCGGTGCGGCGGCAGTGGCCGGCAGACGGAAAGCGAAGAAAGGATGGAAGTGGTGATGCGTAAGAAGGTGTTTATCTGCAGCCCTTTCCGTGGGGACATGGAGGGGAATGCAAGGAAGGCGGCCGGGTACTGCCGGGCGGCCTGCGAGAGAGGGTTCCTGCCGGTTGCGCCGCATCTTTTGTTCCCGCAGTTTCTGAATGAGGGGATCGAGGCGGAGCGGCAGGCGGGGCTTGCCATGGGGCTGGAGCTGCTCCTGTGCTGTGACGAGGTGTGGGTGTTCGGGGAGGCCACGGAAGGGATGGCTTCGGAGATCGCTTTTGCCGCAGAGCATGGGATCGGGGTGAGGTTCATGGAGCCGGAAGGCATGGAAGGAGGGAACGGGCATGGAGATGGTGCTGGTTTTGACGCATCTGACGGGGAGTGAGGAGCTGGACCGGCAGAGGGCGGAGGAATACTGCCGGTATGCGGCCCATAAGGGGAAGATCCCGGTGAGTCCGTTCCTTTGTTTCCACGGGATTTTCAAGGATGAGCTTGGGAGCGCTGTGGAGGGGATTCTGGTGTCCAGGCTGATGGAGAAAGCGGACGGGATCTGGGTGTTCGGCTTTGAGAGGGGCGAGCGGCGCAGGCTGATGGAGGCGGAGGTACAAAAGAGGTACGGGGAGAAGGCGCAGTATTTCAGCCGCCCGGAGATTGGGAAGGAGATGCTGGTGTGCGCCATGTACTCCGAGGAACTGATAGAACGATTGGAAGATATGGAGGGATTGCAAGATGGGAAGTGAATTGTTGAGGATCGCGGACGGGTTTTCCATGGTGGCGGACGGGCTTAGGGGGCTTGCCGGTATGGAGTGGAACGGTGCTGCTGATACGGCGGAGAAGGATGCGGCTGTGACGGAGGCTGATGCTGTTGTGGATACTGCCGGGAAAGCGGGAGAGGCCGGGGATGCCGTGGAGACCGGTGCTGCGGAGGCCGGGGATTCTGGTTCCGGGAAGGGGCAGAAGGCCGGGGAAGCGGATAAGAAGGTGGATAAGAAGGCGGCGGATTCTAAGAAGGCTGTGGCGATTGAGGATGTGCGGGCGGTGATGGCGCAGAAGACCCAGGAGGGGAAGTCGCAGGGGATCAAGGAGCTGCTACAGAAATACGGGGCGGTGAAGCTGTCCGGGGTGGACCCGGAGCATTACCCGGCGCTTTTGAAGGAAGCGAAGGTGCTTTGATTATGGGGAGACATGCGTTGTTGTCGGCGTCTTCTTCTAGGCGGTGGCTGAACTGTACGCCGTCCGCAAGGATGGAAGAGCAGTTTGCGGAAGAGACGGGAAATAGTGTGTATGCGGAGGAAGGGACTGCCGCCCATGCCCTTGCGGAGCATAAGCTGAAACGGTGCCTGAAACGGAGGTCCAAGCGTCCGGTGTCGGATTACCAGTGTGACGAGATGGAGGAATGCACGGACGGGTATGTGGCTTATGCCATGGAGCAGGTGGAGCTTGCCAGGCAGGAGTGTAAGGACCCGGTGGTGCTGATCGAGCAGCGGCTGGATTATTCGGCTTATGTGCCGGAGGGGTTCGGCACAGGGGATCTGTTGATCGTGGCGGACCGGGTGCTGACGGTGGTTGATTTGAAGTACGGGAAGGGCGTTGCGGTGGATGCGGAGTGGAACCCGCAGATGATGCTGTATGGGCTGGGCGCTCTGGAGCTGTTCGGGGCGATCTATGATATTGAGACAGTGCGTATGGCTATTTATCAGCCGCGGCTGGAATCGGTGAGTACCTGGGAGATTTCCGTATCTGACCTGATGGAGTGGGTGGATAAAGAATTGAAGCCCAGGGCGGCCCTTGCCATTGCGGGCGAGGGGGAGTTTCGGAGCGGTTCCTGGTGCCGGTTCTGTAAAGCGAAGAATACCTGCAGGGCGCGGGCGGAGGGATTTTTGAGGCTGGCGCAGATGGAGTTTAAGGTTCCGGCGCTTTTGACGGATGACGAGGTGGCGGAGGTCTTGAAGGCGGCGGACGAGCTGGCCAGGTGGTCTGCGGATGTGTATGCCTATGCCCAGGACGAGGCTGTGTCCAAGGGGAAGAAGTGGGCCGGGTTCAAGCTGGTGGAGGGCAGGAGCTGCCGGAAGTATACGGATGAGGAAGAGGCGGCGGAGGCGGCTGTGGCTGCCGGGTATGAGGATATTTATAAGAGGTCGCTGATCGGGATTACGGAGATGGAGAAGCTGATGGGTAAGAAGAGGTTTGCGGAGGTCCTGGGGAAGCTGGTGTATAAGCCCCAGGGGAAGATTACGCTGGTGCCGGAGTCGGATAAGAGGCAGGAAGTGTTGGCGACGGCGGAGGCGGATTTTAAGGAGGAATGAATTTATGAGTAACGAAAATGTAAGTTTGACAAAAGTGATCGTACCTTGCAGGTTTTCTTATCTGCACTGCTGGGAGCCTAATGCGGTGAATGACGGGGACCCGAAGTATTCGGTGTCGGCTATCATTCCGAAGTCGGACACGGAGACGATTGGGAAGATTCAGAGGGCGATTGAGCAGGCGAAGAAGGATTCGGTTTCCAAGTGGGGCGGGAAGGTCCCGGCGAATTTGAAGCTGCCGCTGCGGGACGGGGATATTGACCGGCCGGAGGATGAGGCTTATGCGGACAGTTATTTCTTTAATGCAAATAGTAAGCAGACGCCGCAGGTGGTGGATAAGAATGTGCAGCCGATCCTGGACCAGTCGGAGGTGTATTCCGGGTGTTATGGGCGGATCAGTGTGAATTTTTACGGGTTCAACAGCAACGGGAACCGTGGGATCGCGGCGGGGCTGGGGAATATCCAGAAGCTGCGGGACGGGGAATCTTTGGGTGGGAGGACGAACGCCGAGGATGATTTTGACGCGGTGGAAGTGGATGACGAGGAAGATTTCCTGGGATAGGTTTGTGGGGGCGGCGGGGGACTGCCGCCCGTTTCCCGCTGGGGAGAATTACAGGAGGAAGGGAGCGGTGGTGTTATGGGACGGATTTTAGGGATTGATATTAAGACGTTCAGTGATGTGGATTTGATAAAGTGCGGGGTTTACGCTTATGCGGACAGCCCTGCTTTTGAAGTCCTGCTGTTTGCCTATTCGTTTGACGGTGGGGAGACCAGGGTGATAGATCTGGCGCAGGGGGAGGTGCTTCCGGGGGATGTTGTGGAGGCGGTTTTTGACGGTTCTGTGGTGAAGACGGCGTTCAATGCGAATTTTGAGCGGACGTGTCTTTCTAAGTATTTCGGGCGGTATCTTCCGCCGGATTCCTGGCACTGCAGCGCGGTCCAGGCGGCTGTGCTGGCGCTGCCAAGGTCTTTGGAGGACGTGGGGGCGGTGCTGGGACTGGACGAGCGGAAGATGAAGGAGGGGAGGGAGCTGATACGGTATTTCTGTGTGCCTTGTAAGCCTACGAAGGCCAACGGGGGCAGGAGGCGGAATCTGCCGTGCCATGCGCCGGAGAAGTGGGAGGTGTTCAAGCGTTACTGCAGGAGGGACGTGGATGTGGAGAAGGCCATACGGCGGAAGCTGGGGAAGTTCCCGATACCGGAGGGGGAGATGGAGGTGTACCGGCTGGACCAGCGGATCAATGACCGGGGCGTGCTGGTGGATATGGGGCTGGTGCGGCAGGCGGTGAGGTGTGAGCGTCTGCATAAGGAGGTTGTGACGGAGCGGGCATATGAGCTTACTGGGCTTGAAAATCCCAACTCTGTGGCGCAGTTGAAGGGCTGGCTGGGGGAGAACGGGGTGGAGGCGGAGAGCCTGTCCAGGAAGGCGGTGGCGGAGCTGATCGAGGGGGCGGACGGGGAGGCTGGTGCAGGTGCAGAATCTCCCGCAGAACCATCTGCCGGATCTGAAGCTGGCGAGGGGGCTTGTGAGGGAGGGGAGGTTTGAGGATGTGGAGATGCTTTACGGTTCCACGCCGGAGGTGCTTTCGGAGCTGATACGGACGGCGTTTGTGCCGGAGGAGGGGTGCCGGTTTGTGGTGGCGGATTTTTCTGCGATTGAGGCGCGGGTGCTGGCGTGGCTTGCGGGGGAGACGTGGCGGCTGGAGGTGTTTTCTTCCCATGGGAAGATTTATGAGGCTTCGGCGGCCGCTATGTTCCATGTGCCGGTGGAGGAAGTGACGAAGGGTTCCCCTCTGCGGCAGAAGGGGAAGATCGCGGAGCTTGGCCTGGGGTACGGCGGGGCTGCGGGGGCGCTGATTTCTATGGGGGCTTTGGATATGGGGCTTTCGGAGGAGGAGCTGCCGTCCCTGGTGGCGGTATGGCGCAGGGCGAACCCGCATATCACGCAGTTTTGGTGGGATGTGGATAAGGCGGCTGTGGAGGCTGTGGTGAAGAGAACGAGGACACGGGCGGGGAGGATCGCGTTTGAGTACAGGAGCGGGATTCTGTTTGTCATGCTTGCGTCCGGGCGGAGGCTGGCGTATGTGAAGCCGAGGATGGGGGTGAACAGGTTTGGGCGGGAGGGCCTGACTTATGAGGGGATTTTGGAGAATAAGAAGTGGGGGCGGATTGAGACTTACGGGCCTAAGCTGGTGGAGAATATCGTGCAGGGGACGGCCAGGGATTTATTGGCGGAGGCTATGCTGCGGGTGGAGAGGAAAGGCTATCCCATTGTGATGCACTGCCATGATGAGATCATTGCGGAGGTGCCGGAGAGGACCGGCTCTGTGGAAGAAATGTGCGAGATGATGGCGGTCTGCCCGTCCTGGGCGGAGGGGCTGCCGCTGCGGGCGGACGGGTATGAGTGTGGGTTTTATCAGAAACAGTAGGAGGACGTTTTTTATGGGGTACGGGAATGATGCGGGAAGGAAATTGACAGGGGAGAATGGGGGTATGTGTGTATGAAGGTTTTTGTTTCTACGGGCAATTCGAGGATGGAGAAGCGGTGGAACGGCGGGGAGATGGAGCTGGAGGATTTTGTCCGGAGGATTTCCCGGACGGTGCGGACGGCGGAGACGGTGGAGCAGTACCGGAAGCTGTCCAAGGCGAGGCAGGATTCCATTAAGGACGTGGGCGGTTTTGTGATGGGGAAGTTGAAGGGCGGCAGGCGGAAGAAGGACTGTGTGGTGTTCCGGTCCGCGCTGACGCTGGATATGGACCATGCCGTGGGGGATGTACCGGAGCAGATGGAGTTGTTTTTTGATTTCCGGTGTCTGATCTATTCTACGCATAAGCATACGCCGGAGGCGCCCAGGTTCCGGCTGGTGATTCCTTTATCTAGGAATGTGTCGCCGGACGAGTACGCGGCGGTGGCGCGGAAGGTGGCGGAGGATATCGGGATGGAGCTGTTTGACGATACCACTTATGAGCCGTCCCGCCTGATGTACTGGCCGTCCACGTCTGCGGACGGGGAGTTTGTGTTCCGGGATGTTGCGGGGGAGATACTGGACCCGGATGTGGTGCTTGCAAGGTATAGGGACTGGTGGGATTCTTCGGAGTGGCCGGTGAGCGGGCGGCAGCAGGCGGTGGTATTGAGGGAGATGAAGAAGCAGGCGGACCCGCTTGGGAAGGAGGGCGTGGTTGGGGCGTTCTGCCGGACGTATTCGATTGAGGAAGCGGTGGAGGTGTTTCTGGCTGATGTGTACCGGCCGAGTGTGATGCAGGGGCGGTATGATTATGTCCCGGCGGATTCCCAGGCGGGGGTGGTGGTCTATGAGGGGAGGTTTGCTTATTCCCATCATGCCACGGACCCGGCCTGCGGGAAGCTGATGAATGCTTTTGATATGGTGCGGATTCACAGGTTCGGGGAGCTGGACGTGAGGGCTTCGGAGGATACGGAGGCTTGTAAGCTGCCGTCTTTTAGGGCTATGAGTGAGTTTGCGGTTAGTGACGAAAGGGTGAAGCTGACGCTGGCGGAGGAACGGGCGGAGTCTGCCAAGAGGGAGTTTTCCGGGGAGGATGACTGGCGCAAGGGGCTGGAACTGGACCGGCAGGGGAAGGTGAAGGACACGCTGGATAATCTGGTGCTGGCGATCCGGCATGATGAGGGCCTGCAGTCTATCGCTTTTAATCTGCACAGGGACGGGATTGATGCCGGGGAGGGTCTGCCCTGGAAGCAGATCAAGCCGGGGTGGAATGATTCTGATTTTGCGTCTTTGAAGGTGTATCTGAATAAGGGGTACGGGGTGTATGCGCCCACGAAGACGAAGGACGCTCTGCTGGCTGTGGCTTCGGAGCGGGCATACCATCCGGTGAAGGAGTATCTGGATGCCCTGCCAGAGTGGGACGGGGTGAAGCGGGTTGACACGCTGCTGGCGGACTATCTGGGGGCGGAGGATTCCGCATATACGAGGGCGGTCATTAGAAAGACGCTGGCGGCGGCCGTGGCGAGGATCTACCAGCCGGGGACGAAGTTTGACAGTGTGTTGATTTTAAACGGGCCGCAGGGGATCGGGAAGTCCACGCTGTTTGCCAGGCTTGCGGGGGCGTGGTTTTCGGACAGCCTGACGCTTACGGACATGCGGGATAAGTCGGGGCCGGAGAAGCTGCAGGGGTACTGGATTCTGGAGCTGGGGGAGCTTGCGGGGATGAAGAAGACGGACGTGGAGACGGTGAAGTCTTTTCTTTCCAGGGTGGATGACAAGTACCGGGCCAGCTATGGGCTGAATGTGGAGAGCCACCCAAGGCAGTGCGTGATCGTGGGGAGTACGAACACGGAGAGCGGGTTTCTGCGGGACATTACCGGGAACCGGCGCTTCTGGCCGGTACGGGTAAATGGTGAGAGTGTGAAGAAGCCATGGCAAATTTCCGGGGAAGATGTGCTGCAGGTATGGGCGGAGGCGAAGGCTGTCTATGAAGGCGGGGAGCGGCTGTACCTGGAGGGGGAGGTTGCGGCCATGGCTGTGTCCCAGCAGGCGGAGGCTATGGAGACGGATGACCGGGAAGGGCTGGTGCGGACGTATCTTGACACGCTCCTGCCGGAGAACTGGGATTCCATGAGCCTGTATGACCGGAGGAATTTTCTGAACGGCAGCGAGTTTGGAGAGGAACGGCAGACTGGTACGGTGCGCCGGATGATGGTGTGCAATATGGAGATCTGGTGTGAGTGTTTTGGGCGGGAGTCCTCTGCGCTGAAAAAGATAGATTCCTATGAGATCAGCGGCATTATGCGGAAGATTGAGGGATGGGGGAAGTATGCGGAGACGAAGAACGGGATGTCCGGTTTTCCGATTTACGGGAAACAGAGGGCGTATGTGCGGGAACGAGACGGGAAATAGGTGGAACAAGTCTGTCTGTGGTGGAACAAGGCAGAACGGAACCAGCGGAACAAGAGGGAGTTTGTTCTGACGGTAGTTCCCATACAGGGGATTCTGTAAAATCAAGGGTTGCGGGGCAGGCTGGAACAAGGGAACAAGAATCTCTTAGTGGGGTATGGGTAATAAGAAAAAGAAGCGGTTTTGTACGTGATATATACACGTATAAGGTATAAGGGATTTTTTGTATCCATGTTCCGGGCTTTGTTCCGTGACGGGACGGAGGTGTATGGATGCGGGAGAGTGAGATTGAACGGCGGCTGGCCGTATCGTTGAAGCGGCTGGGCGGCATGGCGGTGAAGTTCGTTTCGCCCGGATTGGATGGGGTGCCGGACCGGATTGTTTTGTTGCCGGGAGGGAAGGTTGCTTTTGTGGAGCTGAAGGCGCCTGGGAAGAGATTGAGGCCGCTGCAGGAGAAGCGGAAGAGGCAGTTGGAGGGACTGGGGTTTCCGGTCTATGTGATGGACGGGGTGGAACAGATTGGAGGTGTGCTGGATGAGATATGTTCCCCATGAGTATCAGGAGTATGCGAAGGAGTTTATCATCAGGGAGAGGGTGAGCGCGCTGTTTTTGGACTGCGGGCTTGGGAAGACGGTGATCACGCTGACGGCGGTGTGGGAGTTGTTGTTTGATTATTTTGATGTCCGGAAGGTGCTTGTGGTTGCGCCTCTGCGGGTGGCGAGGGATACCTGGGGGGGGAGCTGGAGAAGTGGGAGCATCTGTCCGGGATTGGGATGTCAAAGGTGCTGGGGCCGGAGAAGGAGCGGCTGGCGGCTTTGGAGCGGGAGGCGCAGGTGTATGTCATCAACCGGGAGAATGTGGAGTGGCTGGTGGATTCCGGCAGGTGGGATTTTGACATGGTGGTGATTGATGAACTGTCTTCTTTCAAGTCCCATAGGGCGAAGCGGTTTAAGGCTTTGAAGAAGGTCCGGCCGAGGGTGAGGCGGATTGTGGGGCTGACCGGGACGCCTGCACCGAACGGGCTGATTGACTTGTGGGCGGAGATTGGGCTGCTGGATATGGGGCAGAGGCTGGGGCGGTTTATCGGCGGATACCGGGAACGGTTTTTTCTGCCGGATAAGCGGAGCAGGCAGATGGTATTTTCCTATAAGCCCAGGGACGGGGCGGAGGAAGCGATTTATGGATTGATCTCTGATATCTGTATCAGTATGAGGGCTTGTGACTATTTGGATATGCCGGAGTGTGTGTATAACTGGGTGGAGGTTTCCATGAGCGGGAGGGAGATGGAATTGTATGAACGGCTGGAGAGGGATATGCTGCTGCCGTTTGCGGACGGGGATATTGATGCGGTGAACGCGGCGGGGCTTTCCAATAAGCTGCTGCAGATGGCGAACGGGGCGGTCTATGACGAGAACGGGAAGGTGAAGCGTATCCATGACCGGAAGCTGGAAGCGCTGGAGGATCTGATTGAGGCGGCGAACGGGAAGCCGGTGCTGGTGGCGTATTGGTATAGGCATGACCTGGAGCGGATACGGGAGAGGGTTGGGGCGGTGGAGCTGGACACGGCGGAGGATATGCAAAGGTGGAATGCCGGGGAGGTCCCGGTGGCGGTGATCCATCCGGCTTCTGCGGGGCATGGGCTGAACCTGCAGGCGGGAGGCTCCACGCTGGTATGGTTCGGGCTTACCTGGTCTTTGGAGCTGTACCAGCAGATAAACGCAAGGCTGTGGCGGCAGGGGCAGGAGGATACGGTGGTGGTCCACCATCTGATAGCGAAGGGGACGCTGGATGAGCGGGTGATGGCGGCCCTGGAGAGGAAGGACTGCGGACAGGCGGCGCTTGTGGATGCGGTGAGGGCGAGGATTGGAGGCGGAAAGGATGGAGATAGAGAAGCTGTTTAAGGAATACCGGAGCTGGAAGAAGGATATGGGGCTTTTGGAGTTTGAGCTGTCACGGTTTGAGGGTGTGCCGTATGAGGACGTGATAAGGAGTATGTGTTTGGGGCAGCCCCAGGGGAGAAGGTGCAGGGCGGCGGGACTTCGGATAAGACGGGGAATACGGCGGTGAAGTACCGGCAGGTGAAGGAGCGGCTGGATGATGACTGGTTCGAGTATCTGCTGGGGCGGTATCAGGCGGTGAAGGAAGAACTGGAGTTTTTTGAGTATGCCGTGGGGCAGTTGAGCGGGAGGCTGCCGGAGGTGGTACGGGACATGGTGGTTGATGAGATGACATGGCGTGAGATGGCGGAAAAGTATAATGTGAGCGAGACGATGATAGCAAAGTACAGGAAAAAGGCTTTGGCGGAGATGAAGGAGTTGTACATGATACGGGAGAAGACGGTGGGGCGGTTCCTTCTGGAATGATTGGCGGGCTTTGGTTTAGTAATGGTTGGGTAATGGTTTAGTAAAGGTACGGTAAGGGTTTATTGAAAGTTTATTGGAAGCTGTGGTATTCTTAGAATGCGAAGAACTGTAAGGAGCTCTGTGGATATGTCCATGGGGCTTTTTCTTTTGTCTTTGCAGGGCAGCGGGCTTCATCCTTTCACCGCTGCCTTTTTTGAGATTGAGGGGATGGAAAGGAGATTTTGATGGATTGTTTTGCGGTATGCAGGAATGGGTACTGTGGCGTGATTGGAAGGCAGTGCCAGGGGAAGTCCTGCGGTTTTCATAAGACGAAAGAGGAACAGGAGCGGTCTTTGGAGAAAGCGAGGGAACGGTTAAGGAGCCTGCCGGAGCATCAGCAGGATGCCATAGCGGATAAGTATTACGGCGGAGTGAGGCGGTGGTAGTCATGCCGAGGAGACCGAAGAAGCCGTGCAGGCATCCGGGATGCCCGAAGCTGACGGACGGGGAGTTCTGTGAGGAACATGCGGCACTGCACAGGGCTGACCGTGTGGATGCTTCCGGGCGTGGGTATGACGGCAGGTGGCGGAAAGCGAGGAAAAGTTTTTTGAAATGGCATCCGCTGTGTGAGAAGTGCAAGGAGAAAGGGCGGTTCGTGAAGGCGGAGGTGGTTGACCATATCGTGCCGCACAGAGGGGATGAGAAGCTGTTCTGGGATGAATCGAACTGGCAGGCGCTTTGTAAAAGCTGCCATGACAGTAAGACTATGACCGAAGACAGATATCAGGAATATAAGTATTGACAGCAAAAAGGCCCTGGGAAATTCCAAGGCTTTTTGCAGTGTTCTTGAATGCAGGTTAAGCGGGACATTCCGATTCCGGCGGCGCAGGGTGGATGTGTATGGAGCCTTCTTCATAATCCACCTGCAGGCGGTCCCCGATGTGGAAGCCGAGGGATTCCAGCCAGTTTCCTTCTATCTGGATTTTAGGTGTCCGGATGTATTTGGTGTCGTCAAAAGGGTTTTTGGGATAGGTAAGACGTGAGGAAGTGATTACTTTGATCAGCTTTGATTTCATAGACATGTGCCTCCTTTGGATTTGGTGTGGTGCTGACTACTATTTTACCGGGGAACCGTGTGGATCTCCAGTAAAATTTGGCCGGTGATCTTCACAAAGATTTTTTCCGTGAGCTGTAGGTTCTGCCGGGAGCCGGAGGGGAGGGGCGGTGTGAATCTCCAGAAGCCGTCCCCCTGGACACCGCCGCCCCCTCAAATGTGAATTTTCGCAGAAATTGGCAGGGGGGATAGGTGGCACATTATCCCGGTATACATAAATGCGGGATTTATAAGGATTTCCGGGGGTGGAGCGGTTCCGGGAGCCTTTATAAATCCTGCATTTTGGGGCTGAAAAACTGTCGGAAAAGGGTGTTTTTTTGGCTCTTTTTATTTGGGGGTGAAGATATGACGAAGGAACAGGCGGAGCGGATTAGGGAGCTTCGGATGCAGGGGAAGGGCTATAAGGCTGTGGCCTCTGCCGTGGGGCTGTCCCGTGACATTGTGCGGAATTACTGTAAGGCGAACGGGATGGAAGGTTATGGGGAGGCTGTGAGGCTGAACCTGCAGAAAGAGATGGCGGAGAAGAGTGCCGCCATGCCGGGTGCGTGAGGACGGCGGAAAGGAAAAGCTGTATGCGGCTTCGCTGTCCGGCGGGAAGGATTCCACGGCTATGCTTCTGCGGTTGGTGGAAGAAGGCTGGCCTTTGGCCTTTGTGATGTTCTGTGACACGGGGCTGGAATTTCCCCAGATGTATGAGCATGTGGGGAGGCTGGAAAAGGAGCTGCCGGTCCCGGATTCTCCCTATGCGGATAAGCCGGGGATGAGCTGGGCGGGGCCTAAGAACCGGTGGTGTACTTCTATGTTGAAGACGGCGGTGATTAATAAATACCTTTCGGGGCTGCGGAAGCGGTATGAGGTTGTGCAGTATATCGGCATTGCGGCGGATGAGCCCCAGAGGGTGAAGGAATACCGGTATCCCCTGGTGGAGTGGGGGATGACGGAGAAGGACTGTCTGGCTTACTGCTATGAGCGGGGGTATGACTGGGGCGGGCTGTACCGGCTGTTTGACCGGGTATCCTGCTGGTGCTGCCCTCTGCAGGGGCTGGAGGAACTGCGGACGCTGCGGCGGGAGTTCCCGGAGCTGTGGGAGCAGCTTCTGGAATGGGAGGCGCAGACATGGCGGAATTTCCGGAAGGATTTTTCTGTGGAGGAACTGGAGATCAGGTTCCGGTTTGAGGAAGAGCGGGTGCGGGAGGGAAAGCGTATCCGGGGGAAGGAATTTTTCCGGGAACTGCGGGAGCGGATTAGGGAGCATGGGTGATTCATGCTTTGGATTATATGGATAATGTGGCAGTGGGAGAAGCTGTGGGCAGCAGGTCTTTTGGTTGAGCCGGGGACGGCTGTAGGCAGTGTTATTCTTACAGGTAGAGAGCCAGACGGACATGCTGGCATGTCTATTTGGAGACTGCTGCGAGGGAAAAATACCTTGTAGCCTGCTATGGGGTATTTGGATTTGGTTTAATGTGCTGCCGGTGCGGATTTTTCCGTGGGGCATGGCGGCGGGGGTCTGCGGAAGGGGAGGTGCAGGATGGAACGGGTTGCGGTGATTGATGCGGATTTGATTGGAAGGAGGAAGCACAGGTTCCCGAACCTTGCCTGCATGAAGCTGTCGGGATACCACAAGGGGCGCGGGGATGATGTGGCGCTGAAAACGGATTATGAGGGGCTGGACGGGTTTGACCGGGTGTATGTGTCGAAGGTGTTCACGGATACGGAAGTGCCGGAGGGTGTCCTTGGGATGGGGAATGTGTCTTATGGAGGGACGGGGTTCTTTTATGACAGGGCGCCGTCTCTGCCGGAGGAAGTGGAACATTGTATGCCGGACTATCATCTGTACGACGGGTGGGTGCAGGGGAGGCTGGATGCCGGGGCGAAGCGGAGTGATTTTCAGTTTTATCTGGATTATTCTATCGGGTTCCTCACAAGGGGGCGTTTCCGGAAGTGTGCGTTCTGTGTGAACAGGAATTATGACCGGGTGTGTATACACAGCCCCTTGGAGGAGTTCCTGGACCCGGAGCGGAGGAAGGTGTGCCTGCTGGATGACAATTTTCTGGGGCATCCCCGTTGGAAGGAGATGCTGGACGCATTAAAGCGGACGGGGAAGCCTTTTCAGTTCCGGCAGGGGCTGGACGAGCGGCTTCTGGATGACGGGAAGTGCCGGGAGCTGTTTTCCAGCCGTTATGACGGGAATTATACGTTTGCCTTTGATGACGTGGGGGACGCTGGGCTGATTGAAAGGAAGCTCATTCTGGTAAGGAAGCATACGGACGTGCGCCTGCGGTTTTACTGTTTCTGTGGGTTTGACCGGGCGGACGTGTGGGATGGGGATTTCTGGGCGGATGATGTTTTCGGACTGCTGAAACGGGTGGAGATTTTGATGAAATACGGGTGTCTGCCTTATGTGATGCGGTATGAGCGGTACAGGGAGAGTCCGTTCCGGGGGATGTATGTGACCATTGCGAGGTGGGCGAACCAGCCGGGGCTTTTTTATAAAAAGAGCCTGCGGGAGTTTGGGGAGATGAATGGCAGGCAGAGCGCCTGTTTTAAATATCTGGAGGATTTTGAGCGGCGGTTTCCGGAGGCCGCTTATTTTTATGACCTGAAATTTGGGGAAATGGGTGCTGATGGGATGTGCGCCGGCGGAAAAAGCGGGGAGGTGGTCTGATTATGGGGCGGCTTACGTTTCTGGATATCTGTTCGGGGATTGGCGGATTCCGGCTGGGGCTGGAATGGGCCGGGCATAAGTGTATTGGGTATTGTGAGTATGATAAGTTTGCGAGGGCTTCTTATGAGGCCATGTATGATACGGAGGGGGAGTGGAAGGCGTATGACGTTACAGAACTTAGATCGGGGGATGTCCCATATGCAGATATCTGGTGCTTTGGATTCCCATGCCAGGATATCTCTATTGCGGGAAAGCAGAGGGGGCTTAGAGGAAAGCGAAGTGGGATCTATTACAGCATTATTGACCTCATCAAAGGCAAAGAGGAAGGTGATAAGCCCACATACTTACTTGTTGAGAACGTTAAGAACCTGTTATCAGTCAATGGAGGATTCGATTTTGCCGAGGTTCTGTCTGAAATGGACGAAGCAGGGTATGATGTGCGGTGGCAGGTGCTTAACTCCAAGGATTTCGGAGTCCCCCAGAACCGGGAGAGGGTATTCCTTATCGCAGTTCTTAGAAGCAGAGGTGGACGGGAAGTATTACCTGTCACCGGAGAAGACGGCGGAGCTCTTAAAGAGGTTATAGGCGGGATGCAGGGATACCGGGTGTATGACCCGTCGGGGATTTCGGTGAGTATCGGGGCCAGCGGCGGGGGTATGGGCGCGAAGACCGGGCTTTACTGCGTGGGGAATGTGAACCCTAGCGGGAAGGGGATGAACGGCTGTGTCTATGATGCCAGGGGGCTTGCGCCGGCTGTCACTGTGAACAAGGGCCAGGGGAGCAAGGTGTTTGTGGACCAGACGCTGAACCGTCCGAAGGTTACGGAGGTTGCCCGGTGTTTGGTGGCACAGTATAATGCCGGGCTTACGAATTATGGCAATTCGGGGGTGTTGGAAACCGCAGGTTGGGAAGCCGTGAGCGGGGACGGCGGCATGGCGGGAGCCAGGGCGGTGCTGACGCCGGACCGGGTGGAGAAGAGGCAGAACGGCAGGCGGATGAAGGAGGCCGGGGAGCCGATGTTCACGCTGACGGCGCAGGACCAGCACGGGATTTATCTGCCGGAAGAGGCGGGCGGGGGTGCGGAGCCAGAGATGGCGCTGCCTGTACGCAATGCTACGAAGCAGGGATATGATATGGCGTATCCGGGAGACGGGATTGTGCTGTCATATCCGAAAAGTGAATCCAGGCGGGGCCGGGTTGGAAAGGGCTGTTCGCAGACGCTGGATACGGGGTGCATGATGGGGACGGTGACGAGGTGCGGGAGGATACGGAGGCTGACGCCCCGGGAGTGTTTCCGCCTGCAGGGGTTCCCGGATGGGCTGTATGAGCGGGCGGCGGCTGTCAATTCGGAGACACAGCTTTATAAGCAGGCCGGGAATGCGGTCACGGCGACGGTGGCTTATGCGGTTGCCATGGCCCTGCCGGAGAGCCGGGAGCTTCTGGCGCAGATGGAGGCGGTGTGGGAAGAGTTTGGTGATTCCGTGGAGAAAATGGAAAGTAGAAATTTTGATGATTCTGTATCAGGTACAGAGTGGGATGATTTTGGAGATATGGAAATGGAAGATGCGGCAGGGGAAGTTCCGGGGGATTCCGTGGCGGAGCCTGGCGGGGATTTTGATTTTTTGGATTAGATGGTGCGTGAGCCGGTACGGAGGGAGGTGAGTGCGGTGGCGCAGAGAGGGCGGAAGCCGAAGCCTACGGCGGTGAAGGTGCTGGAGGGGAATCCTGGGAAGCGGGGGCTGAATGCGGGGGAGCCGAAGCCGGAGAAGAAGGCCCCCAGGTGTCCGGCATGGCTGGAAGCGGAGGCAAAGAAGGAATGGAAACGGATGGCGAAGCAGATGGAGCGGCTTGGGATTCTGACGGAGATTGACATGGCGGCTTTTGCGGGATACTGCCAGGCGTATGCCAGGTGGAAGGAAGCGGAGGAATATATTTCAGAGCATGGGGCGATCATGGAGACGCCTTCCGGGTACTGCCAGCAGGTCCCGCAGGTGTCTATTGCGCAGACTTATCTGAAGATCATGAACCGGTTCTGTGAGCAGTTCGGGCTTACGCCTTCTTCCAGGAGCCGGATTGTGGCGGATGCCGGGGAGGATAAGGAGAGCGATGCCATGGAGCTCCTGTTGTTCAAGGGAGGCGGCGGATAGTGTTTGACGAGGCGAAGGCGCAGAGGGCGGTGGAGTTTATCCGCTGCCTGAAACATACGAAGGGGAGATGGCGGGGACAGGCGTTTGACCTGCTGCCGTGGCAGGAGACGATCATCAGGGACGTGTTCGGGACGGTGAAGGAGGACGGCTTTAGGCAGTATAATACGGCCTATGTGGAGATCCCGAAGAAGAACGGGAAGTCGGAGCTGGCGGCGGGGGTGGCACTTTACATGACCTGCGGGGACAATGAGTGGGGCGCGGAGGTTTACGGCTGTGCTTCTGACCGGCAGCAGGCTTCCATTGTGTTTGACGTGGCGGTGGACATGGTGGAGCAGTGCCCGGCGTTAAAGAAGCGGATCAAGCCGGTGATGTCGGTGAAGCGGCTGGTGTATAAGCCGACGAACAGTTTTTACCAGGTGCTGTCTGCGGAAGCGTATACGAAGCACGGGCTGAATGTACATGCGGTGATCTTTGACGAGCTGCACAGCCAGCCGAACCGGGAGCTGTTTGACGTTATGACGAAGGGTTCCGGGGATGCCAGGACACAGCCTTTGTTTTTTCTGATCACTACGGCGGGGACGGACCGGCATTCGGTCTGTTTTGAGCAGCATCAGAAGGCGGAGGATATTTTGTGCGGGCGGAAGGTGGACCCGACGTTTTATCCGGTGATTTATGGGGCGGCGGATGATGCGGACTGGACTTCGGAGGAAGTGTGGTATCGGGCGAACCCGTCTTTGGGGTATACGATTGATATTGGGAAGGTGCGGAATGCGTGTTTGAGCGCCAGGGACAATCCGGCGGAGGAGAATATTTTCCGGCAGCTTCGGCTGAACCAGTGGGTGAAGCAGTCTACACGGTGGATGCAGATGGAGAAGTGGGATGCCTGTGCTTTTCCGGTGGATGAGGGGGAGCTTCTGGGGCGTGAGTGTTATGGCGGGCTGGATCTGTCAAGTTCTATTGATATCACGGCTTTTGTGCTGGTGTTTCCGCCCAGGGATGATTCGGAGCGGTATGTGTTCCTGCCGTTTTTCTGGATACCGGAGGAGAACATGGTGCGGAGGGTGCGGCGTGACCATGTGCCTTATGATGTGTGGGAGAGGCAGGGGTTTCTGGAGACTACGGAGGGGGATGTGATCCATTATGGGTTTATTGAGCGGTTTATTGAGGAGCTGGGGAAGCGGTTTCATATTAAGGAGATTGCTTTTGACCGGTGGGGAGCGGTGCAGATGGTCCAGAACCTGGAGGGGCTTGGGTTTACGGTGGTTCCGTTCGGGCAGGGGTTCAAGGATATGTCGCCGCCTACGAAGAGGCTGATGGAGCTGGTTCTGGAGAGGAATGTTGCCCATGGCGGGCATCCGGTTTTGCGGTGGATGATGGATAATATTTTTGTGCGGACGGACCCGGCGGGGAATATCAAGCCGGACAAGGAGAAGTCTACGGAGAAGATTGACGGCGCTGTGGCGGCGGTTATGGCGCTGGACCGGGCGGTAAGGAATGGCGGGAGTACGGGGAGCGTGTATGATGAGAGGGGGATTTTGTCCCTTTAAGATTCGGCTTTTAAGAATCGCTAAATTAAATATAAAAAGGGACTTGAACAAACGCCTTAAACATGATATTCTATAAAAGGGATTTGAACAGATGCCTTAAATATTAATACATGTAGAAGGAGATTGGTTTATGAGAGTTCAATTTAGTGTAGATGATATGCAATGGAACAAGCTGGAAGAATTATCTAAAAAAGCAGGATATCCAGATGTACCAAGTTATTGTAAAGATGTTGTTTTAGAAGATAGGACTTATGGAAATCTATGGAAGACTGTTGTAGATAAAATTTCTAGGATGGAGAAGGATACAGTATTTGCATTGAGAGATCTTATTGATACTCCACCAGCTAATCTTGGTGTGAAGCTATTTGAACATCAAAAAACTTTGGGGATTCAAGTGCAAAAAAAGGATAGCTTAAAGACAAATACCTTTAAAAAACTATAATTTGGAGGGTTTATTTATGAAGAATATTGTGGTTGTGATGGGCGGAGGCCGTCCCAAGGGGAATACGGCGCAGCTTGTGGATGCGTTTGTGAAGGGCGCAGAGGAAGCAGGGCATTTGGTGGAAAAGGTGTCGCTGTTGAAAACGGAGGTAAAGGGCTGTCTGGGGTGTAATGCCTGCAGGTATGGGAAGCAGTGTGTTCAGAAGGACGGGTTCAATGAGCTGGTTCCGAAGATTAAGGGGGCGGATTTGGTTGTGTTTGCGTCGCCTCTGTATTTTTGGACGATATCTTCAAAGTTGAAGGCTTTTATTGAGAGGTTTTATTGTATTGCGGAGGAAGATGCTGACCCGCCTTATGGACGGTATGAGAGGTATCCGGTGAAGGACAGTGCGCTGCTTATGACATCGGCGGATGAATTTTTCTGGACTTTTGAGCAGGCGGTGTCTTATTATCAGTTTGCGGTTGTCAATTATATAGGTTTCCATGACAGGGGGATGGTATTGGCCGGTGGCTGTGGAGATACGAACGGGAAGCCGCAGATTGATAAGACTGGGCATCTGCGGGAAGCGTATGAGTTTGGGAAAAATCTTTATAGGGACTGAAATACTTACATGAAATGGCATCTCTTCGGAGGTGCTTTTCTTTTGTTCATTTTTAGCAGGAGGTGTGTATGGGGTTAGCGTCGATTTTGGGTATCAGGGGAGCGAGGGATAAGCCGGAGGACAGGTACAGGGGGCCGGCTTATTCTTTTTTCTTTGGAAGAAGCAGCAGCGGGAAGGTTGTGAATGAGCGGACGGCCATGCAGGCTACGGCGGTCTATTCTTGTGTGCGGATTCTGGCGGAGGCTGTGGCGTCTCTGCCGGTGCATTTGTACCGGTATGCGGGGAAGGGGAAGGAGCGGGTGTATGACCATCCTTTGTATTATCTCCTGCATGACGAGCCGAACCCGGAGATGACTTCTTTTGTGTTCCGGGAGACTTTGATGAGTCACTTGCTGATATGGGGGAATGCTTATGCGCAGATTATACGGGACGGCGGGGGCCGGGTGCTGGGGCTGTATCCGCTGCTGCCGGACCGGGTGGAGGTTGACCGGGACGGTAAGGGGGAGATTTTTTATGTTTATGACCGGTACAGTGACGAGAATCCGAATTTTGGGGAGTACGGCAGGGTGTGTCTTCGGCGGGAGGATGTGTTGCATATCCCCGGGCTTGGGTTTGACGGGCTGGTGGGGTATTCGCCTATTGCCATGGCTAAGAATGCGGTGGGGATGACGCTGGCCTGTGAGGAATACGGGGCGGGGTTCTTTGAGAACGGGGCCACGCCGGGAGGCGTTCTGGAGCATCCGGGGGTGTTGAAGGACCCGGCGAAGGTGCGGGAGAGCTGGCACGCTGTTTACGGGGGTTCTAAGAATGCGGGGAAGGTTGCTGTTCTGGAGGAGGGCATGAAGTACCAGCAGATTGGGATTCCGCCGGAGGAGGCGCAGTTTCTGGAGACCAGGAAGTTCCAGGTGGATGAGATCGCCAGGCTGTACCGGATTCCGCCGCATATGGTTGGGGATCTGGATAAGAGCAGTTTTAGTAATATTGAGCAGCAGTCTTTGGAGTTTGTGAAGTATACGCTGGACCCCTGGGTGGTGCGGTGGGAGCAGTCGCTGCAGAGGGCGCTTTTGCTGCCCCGGGAGAAGCGGGAGTATTTTGTGAAGCTGAATGTGGACGGGCTTCTGTGGGGGGATTATCAGAGCCGGATGACCGGGTATTCTGTGGGGCGGCAGAATGGGTGGCTGTCTACGAATGATATCAGGGAGATGGAGGATATGAACCCGATCCCGGCGGAGGAAGGCGGGGACTTGTATCTGGTGAATGGGAATCTGTGTAAGTTGAAGGATGCGGGGCTGTTTGCGGGAAAAGGGCAGACGGGGCAGGAGCCGCCGGACGGGAGGCAGTTTCGGCAGGGGGATTCCGGGCTGGGGCTGTGAGGTACGGATATTTAGAAAGTGGAGTGTTCCGGCTTTCATGGGCGTGGCGCTGTAGAGATGAACCGTGGTAAATGTTGTTTGGCGGATATGGACGGCAGGTTTCGGGATTTGCTGTGTTAGGATTTGTGTGAAGCGGAAGAGATAGAGTAGAGAAGTAGAGGGAGAAGGGCATACAGGGAGTTTTGGGAGCTGGCAGGCGGGTGTATCTGCTGGCTTTTTTGTGTGCCGGTTTATATGGGAACCGGTGGGAAGTTTTGGAAAAATCGGAAAGTGAGGTGCAGGGATGAAGCGGAAGTTTTGGAACTGGGTACGGAATGAGGCGGACGGGGAGAGGACGCTGGTTTTGAATGGGGAGATTTCGGATGAGACCTGGTATGGGGATGAGGTTACGCCGGCGCTGTTCCAGAAGGAGCTGGACGCAGGGACGGGGGATATTACGGTCTGGATCAATTCTCCGGGAGGGGATGTGTTTGCGGCGGCGCGGATTTATAACATGCTGATGGAGTATAAGGGAGACGTGTGGGTGAAGGTGGACGCTCTGGCGGCTTCGGCGGCGTCTGTGATCGCCATGGCGGGGACGGAGGTCCTGATGTCTCCGGTGGGCATGATGATGATCCACAATCCCATGACGATTGCCATTGGGGACAGTAAGGAGATGCAGAGGGCGGGGGAGATGCTGGACGAGGTGAAGGAGAGTATCATGAATGCCTATGAGATTAAGACGGGCATGAGCCGGGCCAGGATTTCCCACCTGATGGATGCAGAGAGCTGGTTTAACGCAAGGAAGGCGGTGGAGCTTGGGTTTGCGGACGGGGTTCTGCATGGGAGCGGTACGGAGGATAAGGCCAGGAGTGGGGAGCCGGAGGGCGTGATGTTTTCGCGCATGGCGGTGACTAATTCGCTGCTGTCTAAGCTGATACCGGAGCATAAGGAAACGGAGAAGAAGGTTCCGGTGGAGCAGTTGGAAAAGCGGCTGGGGCTTTTGCGGCATTGAGGCGTTATGGCATTGAGATGTTAAGGCTTTGAGGTGTTGAGGTGTTAAGGCATTCAGACGCTGGGGCCGTTAAGATATTGAGACGTTGACGCTTTTAAGACAGTGTGGTTTTTGGTGAGGTTATGGGCTGCGGCGGTTCGGGAATCCTGGGAGCCGGGAGATTTGGAAACGGTTGTGAGGGGCCGGGGCTGTGTACAGACTGGAAGTGTTGGTTCTGGAAATTTTATAAAAAATTGATTGATGGAGGTATGGAGATGAAGAAGATTTTGGAGTTGAGGGAGAAGCGTGCGAAGGCATGGGAGGCGGCGAAGGTTTTTCTGGACAGTAAGAGGGGCGAGGACGGCCTTTTGTCGGCGGAGGATACGGCTGCTTATGAGAGGATGGAGCAGGAGGTTGTGGATCTGGGGAAGGAGATTGAGAGGCTGGAACGGCAGGCGGCGATTGACGCGGAGCTGAATAAGCCTACTTCGGAGCCGATTGTGAATAAGCCGAACAATGACCCGGAGGGGGACGGGAAGAAGGGGAGGGCTTCGGACAAGTACCGGAGGACTTTCTGGAATGCCATGCGGCGGAAGAGTTTTTATGATGTGGAGAATGCCCTGCAGGTGGGGACGGATTCGGAGGGCGGGTATCTGGTGCCGGACGAGTTTGAGCATACGCTGGTGGAGGCTCTGGAGGAGGAGAATTTTTTCCGGGGGATCGCCACGGTGATCCAGACTTCCAGCGGGGACCGGAAGATCCCGGTGGTGGCCACGAAGGGGACGGCTTCCTGGATTGACGAGGAGGGGGCTTACCCGGAGTCGGATGATTCTTTCGGGCAGGTTTCCATTGGGGCTTATAAGGTGGCTACGATGTTGAAGGTGTCGGATGAGCTTCTGAATGACAGTGTGTTTGACCTGGAGGCGTATATCTCTAAGGAGTTCGGGCGCAGGATCGGGACGAAGGAGGAAGAGGCGTTCTTTACCGGGGACGGGAAGGGGAAGCCTACGGGGATTTTTAATGCCGTGGGCGGGGCTTCTGACGGGGTGACTACGGCCGCGGCGGGTATTTCTTTTGATGATGTGATGGATCTGTTTTATGCTTTGAAGTCGCCGTATCGGAGGAAGGCGGTCTGGGTGCTGAATGATACGACGGTGAAGGCCCTGCGGAAGCTGAAGGACAATAACGGGAATTATATCTGGCAGCCGTCGGTGCAGGCGGGGCAGCCGGATATGATCCTGAACCGGCCTTATTATACTTCGGCTTATGTGCCGGAGGTGGCGGCCGGGGCGAAGGTGATGGCTTTCGGGGATTTTTCTTATTACTGGATCGCGGACCGGCAGGGGAGGTCTTTTAAGAGGCTGAATGAGCTGTTTGCGGCTAACGGGCAGGTGGGTTTCCTGGCGAGCCAGAGGGTGGATGGGAAGCTGATTCTGTCGGAGGCGGTGAAGACTATGGCGATCAAGGGGAGCAGCGCCGGGGCGTAAGGTTCGGGGTGTTTTGGTTTTAAAGGCAGGAGGGATGCAGGATGGCGGTTGTGACGCTGGAAGAGGCGAAGCAGTATCTCCGGGTGGACAGCGGGGACGAGGATGGGTTTATTTCCGGGCTGTTGGAGACTGGGGAGAGCATGTGCGCGGATATGGCGCGGATGGAAGCGGAAGAGTTAGAAGGGCATCTTCCTATGGCGCGGATTGCCGTTCTGTATGTCACTGCTTATCTGTATGAGCACAGGGAGCAGGCGGACCATGAGGAACTGGTACAGACGCTGCGCTCTCTGTTGTTCGGTATCAGGAGGGAAGTGTTCTGATGGCGGAGTGGAGCGGGGGCAGCGGCAGCAGGGACGGCGGAGGGTTCCGGAAGGGGTATCCTCTGGGGGAGTGGAAGGAGCGGATCATGATCCAGAGAAGTTCCCTGGGGAATGATAAGGCCGGGAACCATGTGCTGGTCTGGGAGGATTATTTTTGCTGTTCGGCTTTTGTGAACGGTCTTTCCGGGAAGGAGTATTGGGAGGCGGCGCAGGTGAACGCGCAGAGGGATGTCTATTTTATTATCCGGTATTGTTCGGAGGTGGCCGGTATGGACACGGAGCATTACCGGGTTTTGTTTCGGGGGCAGGTGTATAATATCACGTTTATTGACAATGTGCGGTATCAGAACAGGATGTTGAAGCTGCGGGCTTCTTTGGTGAAGAGGTGATTGGGTGTCGGAGAATCAGAGGGTGTCTGTGGACCGGATGGCGGATGTCATTATGGAGGGGCTTACGGAGTATGCGGAGCTTGCCGCGGACGTTATGAAGGACTGTGTGAGGAAGGCCGGGGATACGGTGAAGCGGGAGGCAAAGACGGGCGCGCCGGTGAAGACCGGGAGGTATAAGAAGAGCTGGGCGGTGAGGCGGCAGAGGGAGACTTCCAATGTTTTGGAGGTGGTGGTGCATAGCAGGGACCGGTATCAGCTTACCCATCTTCTGGAGAAGGGTCATGCGAAGCGGGGCGGCGGGAGGGTGAGGGCCATTCCGCATATTGCCCCGGCGGAGGAAAAGGGTGTCCGGGAGCTGGAAGAGGGGATAAAAAGGGGGCTGTCCAGATGAACCATGAGGATGTGCTGAAAATGATGGAGGAACTGGGGCTTCCTTTTGCCTATGACCATTTTGTGGAAGGGGAGGCGCCGGAGCCGCCGTTTGCGGTGTTCCTTTATCCCAGGGCGGATAATTTTTCTGCGGACGGGGTGGCGTATTTTAAGAGGAATGCGCTGGATATTGAGGTGTATACGGACTTGAAGGACCCGGAGCTGGAGGAGGGCATAGAGGCGGTGCTGTTGAGGCATGGGATTTTCTATGGGAAGAGTGAGGTCTGGATCGAGTCGGAGCGGCTGTATGAGGTTTTGTATGAGATGGAGGTTTAGGGCGGATGAATAACAAGGTGAAGTTTAATATCTGTAATTGTCATTATGCGCTGCAGAGGGTGGCGGAGGACGGGGAGATGACGTTTGACGTGCCGGTGGCGATGCCAGGGGCGGTTTCGCTGGCGCTGGACCCCAATGGGGAGCCGGAGTCGTTTTATGCGGACGGGATTGAGTATTATATTATTGCCAACAATATGGGGTATGACGGGGATCTGGAGCTGGCGTTGATCCCGGAGAGTTTCCGGACGGATGTGTTGAAGGAGGAAGCGGACGGGAATGAGGTGCTGGTGGAGAACGCCAATTCGGAGACGGGGGCTTTCGCGCTTTTGTTTGAGTTTGACGGGGATATCAGGAAGATCCGGCATGTGCTGTATAATTGTTCTGCCAGCAGGCCGAAGATTGAGGGGAAGACCAATGAGGAAAGCCGGGAGGTGCAGACGGAGACGCTGACGGTGAAGGCCAGGCCGCTGGCAAGCGGGTATGTGAAGGCGAAGACGGGGAATAAGACTTCGGCGGAGACGTATGAGGGTTGGTATAAGAGTGTATATCTGCCGGTTCCGAGGGCGGAGGCCGGCGGCGGTGTCGAGGAAGAGGGACAGGGTTGAAGGAGGCTGAAAGGGTATGAGTATTGTGAGGAAGGTCGGGATTGACGGGAAGGAGGTGCTGTTTAAGGCATCGGCGGCGATCCCGAGGATTTACCGGTTGAAGTTCCAGAGGGATATTTATAAGGATCTGCGGATTCTGGAGAAGAGCATTGGGGAGGGGGATGAGGAGCGTTCCAACTTGGATTTGTTTTCTTTGGAGATGTTTGAGAATATCGCTTATACGATGGCGAAGCACGCAGACCCGGCTATCCCGGACGATGTGGAGGAATGGCTGGACGGGTTTAATACGTTTTCGATTTATCAGGTGCTGCCGGAGCTGATCAAGCTGTGGGGGCTGAATGTGAAGACGGAGGCGGAGGCTAAAAAAAACTTCGGCCAACAGAGCGGGAGATGACTACGCCGCTGTTCCTGCTCCGGTGTGTGCAGCTTGGGATTTCTATGGCGGATATGGAGCTTTTGTCTATTGGGCTGGTGAATGATATGTTTGTGGAGAGCCGGAATGACGAGTGCAGGTATGCGGAGATTGGGACGCAGGAGGATATGGACCGGTTTTGAAATCTGATTGATATGGCGGCCTTTTTCTGCTATAATTTGGTGGTGGAAAAAGGCTGATAAATAAAGAAGGAATTGTTATATTGTGAAAAGGGGAATTTAATTGAAAAATAAAAAAGGCACACTATATATTTCAGGTGTTATTGCTATAATAGGAATTGTAGGATTTATTATTTTACAGTTTCGCTGTTATGAGTTGATAGGTATTTCGGGCGGAACAGAGTTCTTATCTAATCTCAAACAGTTGGGGATAGTTATAACAAGTGGTTTGTTTACAAGTGCTTTGGTTACATTTTTGATTTCTGCTGTTGAATATAGGAATGAACGGGTAGAAGCCTTGGAAAATATGTATTTAACGGCAGAGGATTTAGAACGGGAGTTTTTGAAAATAAAATACTTTCTTCCAGATGAGCCGAAAGAACTTGTGCAAAGTGTTTTAGGTGAATTGGATAATAATGAAAGTGATATGAGATTCAATAAACATTTAGCAGAAGGTACTGCAAAGTTTGAGAATCAACAAAAAGCAGATGAAGTATACAGTCGTAATTATATGAAGTTAGATTATGATGCGCAAAATGCGTTTAGAGATTATGTATGGCAAAATACGGATGAAAGAACAAAAGAAGTTTATAAGGAACCTTTTCAAATTAAGGAATATTTGGATGAAGAATGTAAAAAGAAAATAGAAAAATATAGCAGACAGTTAGAAGATGCTATGAGATCATTTTTGAGATTTCAGGAAGTGCGCACGAATGCATTAACAGCGGCATATGGGGAAATGGATTTTCTTTTTGCTAATAAATCTATTCGTAATCGTATATATGAAAAACTGTATCAAAGACTTTTGAATGAAGTGAGGCTGATAAAAGAAAAGAATTTTCATTTTCAATTATATTTTGATGGGAAAGGTGGAAATAGGGCAGTACAATGTTCTTTTATATGGGAACTCCAAGATAGTCTGCTTAGTGAAGACGAAAACTGTTATTATCAACAGTTCAGCTTTGATTTGGCTGTGGAAATGGTGCAGGTATTGGTGTATGCGAATGGAAATGCTAATATGGGTGAATTTCCAGAGAAAAATAGATATATGCTTTGTACTAAACCGGGATATTATCAGCGGTTACAAAAACAATGGGAAGAAGATAATGGGGAAAATGATGAAAGAGAGGATAACTAATGAGCCAGGATAAAAGAGCCAAATTATTGAAAGAAATAAATGATATTGTACAGGAACAAGGACATATTAATAAACTTCTGAATGAGAATAATATGCAGGAGCTGGAGAACTATTTGGGAGGCGAGTTGACGCAAAAGCATTTTGTGGAGAAATGTATTCATAACATGGCGAGTTCCAGTATGCCTAGCACTATCCAGGAAAATGCAAGTAACGCCTATGGTTTTTTAGAAAAACTAAAAAGAGAAAAAGAAGCGGAACTTGCAAAAGAGACTTTAAGTTCGGATAAATAGCAATAAAGAATTGAAAACAGAATAGGGAAGATTTTTACATAAGGCGTTTGTCAGGAATGGCAGGCGCTTTTTGTTGCATTTTTATGGGAGCCGGGGTGGCTCCTTTTTTCGTTGGAGAAAGGCGGATGAGGGTTGTGGCATCCAGGATTCAGGGGATTACGGTGGAGATTGGCGGGGATACTACGAAGCTCTCCACGGCGCTTTCAAAGGTGAATAAGGAAATCCGGGACACGCAGGCGCAGTTGAAGGACGTGAACAAGCTGTTGAAGTTGGACCCCGGCAATGCGGAACTGATGGCGCAGAAGCAGAGGCTTCTGGCCCAGGCTGTGGGGGAGACCAGGGAGAAGCTGGAGGCGTTGAGGCTGGCGGGGCAGCAGGCGAATGAGGCTCTGGCGAAGGGGGAGATTTCCCGGAGCCAGTATGATGCCCTGCAGAGGGAGATTGTGGAGACGGAGCAGGCCCTGCGGGACTTGGAGAGGCAGGCGGAGCGGTCTTCGGTGGCTTTGCAGAAGATTGGGGCTGCGGGGGAGAAGCTGCGGGATGTGGGTCCGGCTATTGAGGGGGCCGGGCGGAAGCTGATGCCGGTGACGGCGGCTGTGGGCGGGCTTTCTGCGGCTGCGGTGAAGGTGGCTTCTGATTTTGATTCTGCCATGAGCCAGGTGGCGGCGGTGTCCGGGGCTGCGGGGAAGGAGCTGGATGCCCTGTGGGACAAGGCCAGGGAGATGGGGAGTAAGACGAAGTTCTCCGCTTCGGAGGCGGCGGAGGCTATGAATTATATGGCTATGGCCGGGTGGAAGACCGGGGATATGCTGGAGGGGATTGAGGGAATCATGAACCTGGCGGCGGCTTCCGGGGAGGACCTGGCGACTACTTCGGATATTGTGACGGACGCTCTGACGGCTTTGGGGCTGTCGGCGGCGGATTCGGGGCATTTTGCGGATATTTTGGCGGCGGCGAGTTCTAATGCGAATACGAATGTTGCCATGATGGGGGAGACGTTTAAGTATTGTGCGCCGGTTGCCGGGGCTTTGGGATTCACGGCGGAGGATACGGCGGAGGCTATCGGGCTGATGGCCAATGCGGGAATCAAGTCTTCCCAGGCGGGTACGGCTATGCGGACCATGCTGACGAGCCTTACCGGGGAAGTGACATTTGTAGGGGATGCCTTTGGGGAGCTGACGGTGCAGACGGTCAATGCGGACGGGAGTATGAGAAGCCTGGGGGATATCCTGGGAGACTGCCGGGCGGCGTTTTCGCAGATGTCGGAGGCGGAGAGGGCGGCCAATGCGGAGGCTCTGGTGGGGAAGAATGCCATGAGCGGGTTCCTGGCGGTGATGAACGCGGCTCCTGGGGATATTGAGAAGCTGAACAGCGCTATCAATAACTGTGACGGTACGGCGGAGCGGATGGCCGAGACCATGCAGGACAATCTGGCGGGGCAGCTTACGATTTTGAAGAGCCAGTTGGAGGAACTGGCAATCTCTATCGGGGAGATTCTGATGCCGTCCATCCGGCAGATTGTGGGGTGGATTCAAGGGCTTGTGGACTGGCTGAATGGTCTGGACGAGGGGACGAAGAAGGTCATTGTGACGGTGGCTCTGGTGTCGGCGGCTCTGGGGCCGGTGTTGATTGTGGTCGGGAAGGTTGTCGGGGCTGTCGGGACGATCTTGACGGTGGTTCCGAAGGTTGCGGGGGCTGTTTCCGGGGTGATCGGGTTTGTGTCGGGGACGGTGGTTCCGGCGTTGTCGGCGGTGGTGGCGGCTATCGGGTGGGTTCCTGTCGCTATTGCTGCGGTGATTGGGGCTGTGGTGCTGCTTTATAATAAGTGTGAGTGGTTCCGGGATGCGGTGGATGCGGTCTGGGCGCAGGTGAGGGACTTTTTTGTTTCTGCTTGGGAGGTTATCTGTTCGTTTTTTACGGAGACTATACCGGCGGCCTGGGAGGCGCTGGTTTCGTTTTTTGAGGGGATTCCGGCCTGGTGGTCGGGGCTTTGGCAGTCGGTGGGGGATTTTTTCGGGAGTGTCTGGACGGGCATGATGGAGAATCCGGTGCTGGCCGGGATTGTGGATATGATCCGCTCTTTGTGGGAGAATCTTTCTGTTACGTTGCAGGGGATCTGGTCTGGGATTCAGGCTGCGGCTTCGGAGGCCTGGGAGTTGATTAAGAATGTGGTGCTGGGGCCGGTCCTGCTGCTGATTGACTTGGTGACGGGGAATTTTACGAAGCTGAAAGAGGATGCGCTGCATATCTGGACGAATATTCAGCAGGCGGCTTCCACGATTTGGTCCGGCATACAGCAAGTTGTGGGTTCTGCGGTGCAGGGGCTGGTGGACCATGTGTCTATTTTGTTGTCGGGGCTGCGGGATTTCATGGGGAACCTGTGGTCTGTGGTGTCTTCGGCGGCGGTTGCTGCATGGAATGGGCTGAAAAATCTGGTGGTTTCCGTGGCGGGGAATTTGAGGCAGTCGGCGGTGGAGGCTTTCCGGGGGATGGTGTCGGGGATCGGTTCGGCGCTGGGTTCTCTGGGGAGCGTGGTGCAGAACGGGTTCCAGTCGGCGATTGGGTTTATTACGTCTCTGCCGGGGCGGGCTTTGCAGTGGGGGATGGATTTTATCAACGGGATTGCGGAGGGTATCCGCAGTGCCGTAGGGAATGTGGTGAGCGCGGTGTCTGACGTGGCGGATAAGATACGTTCTTTCCTGCATTTTTCTGTGCCGGACGAGGGGCCTTTGACGGATTATGAGAGCTGGATGCCGGATTTTATGGGCGGTCTGGCGAGAGGGATTGAGAGGAGCCGGGGGCTGGTGCGGAAAGCTGTGGAGGGCGTGGCCGGGGATATGGTGGTGAGCCCGAAGATGGCGGATATGCAGGCGGTCCAGGCGCAGGGGGCTTCTCTGGAGGCTGTGCGGCAGATGGTTTCTGGGCTGCGGGAGATGTTTGCGGGGATGCAGAGCGGGGAGAATTTTGGGACGATCTGTATTCCGGTGTATGTGGGCGGCACGCTGCTGGATGAGGTGGTGGTGGATGCGCAGGCTAGGCAGAATCTTAGGTCGGGAGGGAGATAGGGATGGCGTTTGTACAGTATCTGGTGTTTGACGGTGTTCTGCTTCCTCTGCCGGATTCTTATGAGGTGCAGTTGGCAGATGTGGAGGCGGATTCGGGCGGGGAGACGGAGGCGGGGACTACCCAGAGGGATGTGGTAAGGCTGGGGGTGGTGTCTATTGCGGTGAGTTTTTCGGTTTCCCCCAAGTGGCTGAAAGTGCTGACGGGGTTTAAGCAGAGGGAGAAAATTTCTGTGGGGTATTTTGATACGGAGACTTTGGAGATGAAGGAGGCGGAGATGTTTGTTGAGGGGTATAAGGCGGTGCTGGTGAAGGATACTTCTTTTAAGGGGCTTTGGAAGGTGAGTTTTACGTTGAGGGAATTTTAAGAAAATAGAGAGTGATTTTTAGCGGGATATCCTGTATAATGGGAAGCATGGATCAGAATTTGGTGAGGAAAAATGTATGATTAGAATAAGACCATATAAAGCTTCGGATGCAGATACGATATTATCGTGGTGCCAGGATGAAAAAGCATTTTATCAATGGACAGCAGGTATACTTGGTAATTATCCTATAACACAAAATGAATTTTGTTTTGTTGAATCTCTAATGCCGTTTACTGCGTTTGATGAAACGGGAATTATTGGCTTTTTTACACTAAGGAATCCTGATGGATCACTGGATGAATTGCGCTTTGGCTTTGTTATCGTTAATCCTCAAAAGAGAGGAAAAGGCTATGGAAAAGCTATGCTCCGGTTAGGTCTGAAATTTGTATTTGAAATATATGGGGCAAAAAAAGTATCATTGGGCGTTTTTGAGAATAATCTTCCGGCTTATTATTGTTATAAAGCAGTCGGTTTTAGCGATGTAGTTCTTGATACAACAGAAAAATATTGTATTCTGGGTGAAGAATGGAAGTGCAAAGAATTGATTATGGAAAAATAGATAAATGTCCGTTTGGCTTTGAATAGACCAAACGCGGCAGTGAAAGGCAAGGGTGTTATTATGTCGATGGATACAGCAGAAGCATTTGAATTGCTGTTTGATAAAAATAATAAGACGGCATACAGGGCATTACAGGAATTGCAGAAAGAAAGCGTGGAAACGGACAAGGTCTATCCTTATATGGACAGGCTGGGTGATATGCTTGACAGTGACAATTCCTATATCCGTACCAGGGGGCTTACGCTGATTGCCTATAATGCGAGATGGGATAAGGATAATAAGATTGATGAGATTATTGACGGATATTTGAAGCATATAACAGACGTGAAGCCGATCACGGCAAGACAGTGTATAAAGCTGCTGCCCATGATCGCGAAGGATAAGCCGGAGTTGAGAAATGATATTTGTTCGGCGCTGGAGAGGGCGGATATATCTTTTTATGATGACAGTATGCAGCCGCTTGTTTATAAGGATATTCAAAAGGCGTTGAAGGAGATACAGAAGTTATAGGAAGGGATAGATTTTGGTTTTTAGCGGGAGTTTATCCTGCTGGAAATATAAACAGCAAAGATAAAAACGCAACGTGCATCTTTTGGATGTGCCAGAGCCGGTAGGTAGCCCGGCCGTCCTGATGGTATCAGGGTAAGTAACCTGCCCTCCTGGGTTGTCCGTTCTTTGTTCATAACACATTTTAAGGAGGGATTCGTTATGGACAGAGGAAAGGCAGGCTTGACGGTATTTTTTGAGGGGCCGTTCTGGGTTGGCGTGTTTGAGCGTGTTGAGGACGGGAAACTTTCGGTATGCCGGGTGGTTTTTGGGAGTGAACCCAGGGACTATGAGGTGTGGGAGTTTATCCTTAAAAATTATTACAGCTTGAAGTTTAGTCCGGCTGCCCCGGTGGCTGTGAGGGACGGAAAGGTGAACCCGAAGCGGAGGCAGAGGGAGGCCGGGAGGCAGACCATGCAGGCGGGGATAGGTACGAAGTCCCAGCAGGCGCTGCAGTTGCAGAGGGAAGAGAGGAAGACGGAGCGCAGGCAGGCCGGCAGGGAGCAGAAGGAGGCCGAGAAGCAGCGGATGTTTGAGCTGAAACAGCAGAAGCGGAAGGAGAAGCACAGGGGCAGGTAGGCTTTTGTGTTTCGGGTATGGTTGTATCAATGGGTATCAGTCGGGAGCTTTTGGTGGGATGTCTTGTATAATGGTGGCAAGGAGCCGAAAACTTTTATTATGAAAGGAGCACATTATGGAAGAATTAAAATCTATTATGGAGAAGTTTGCTGCATCGGGGTGGGATTTGATATCTGTTCCGGCACAGCAATGGTTAGACGGGAAGTTTGACAGGGAAGCATTCATATCAGCGGTTAAGCAGGCGGATAGGGAATGCGGGAGCTGCGGCTGTGAGATGGACCCGCTTTATAAAAGGGCTCTGGAATTGATCTAAAGGTATTTTCAATTCATTTTTGTGGAGATAGCGGGCCTTTGGCGGATGAGACATGGGAAAGGGGGTGGCGCGTAATGAGCGATCTAATGGAATTTGGGAGCAGAGATGAGTTTAGAAAATGGCTCTGTGATAACTGCCTTTCAAGTGCCGGTATTTGGGTTTTGTTTGGCAAGGCTGGCGGACCGAAAACAATAAAGGCGGGAGAAGCGCTGGAAGAAGCGCTCTGCTTTGGATGGATTGACGGCCAGATGGAAAAGATTGACGAGAAAACTTATAAAAAGTATTTTTCGATGCGCAGGGAGAATAGCAAGTGGTCGGACAAAAATAAGGAATTAGCCAAAAGGCTTGAAGAGCAGGGGCGTATGACTGATCATGGCAGAAAGAAAATAGAGGATGCCAAAAAGAACGGCCAATGGGATGCGGTAAATCCGCTGGCGGTTATTACGGAAGAGCAGATTGCGCGGCTTTCTGCGATATTGGAAAGCTGTGAGCCAGCTTACACAAATTTTCAGGCGATGTCTTTATCTGTGAAGAAGACTTATACACGGGCGTTTCTTGACGCAAAGACGGATGCCGGACGGGAAAAGCGGATTGCGTGGATGGTGGATAGACTTAATAAAAATCTAAAACCTATGTAGTCGGTACATGTGCTTATTGATAGAATGTGTTTTGAAAGATTCTTATTTTTTAAGGAGATTATGATTGTTTTTAGGGAAGGCATCAGTCTGAAAGGGCTGGTGCTTTTTGCGTGGAAGGGGGTGTTTTCATGTATCCGGTGAGCGAGGCGTTCCTGCGGGCGGTGCAGGAGAATACCCGGAGGTATTATTGGACGGGGCGGATCACTACGAAGGGCGGGGCGGTCTATCCGTTCGGGTATGAGGATATTGTGAAGGGGAGCGGGTATATTTTCGCCCAGTGTTGCGGGAGCGCGGAGATTGAGCTGGGGACGGTGTATGCGGCGGAGATGGGCGTTACGTTGTTTTCACAGGTGGATCGGTATACGCTGGACGGGGCGAAGGTGGAGCTTTTCTATCATCTGCGGGTGGAGGGCGGTGGGTTTGAGGAAGTGCCGATGGGGATTTTTGAGGTGAGCGAGGCGAACCGGAGGTTGCACTGCCTGGAACTGAAAGCCTATGATTATATGCTGCGGTTTGAGAAGAGTTTTAACGGGTTTGAGTCTGTGGGGAATGCCTGGGCTTTTCTGGAGCTGTGCTGTAAGGCCTGCGGTGTGGAGATGGAGAATACGCAGGGGGAGATTGAGGGGATGCCCAACGGGAGGGAGCTGCTTTCGATCTACCCGGAGAATGATATTGGGACGTACCGGGACGTGCTGTTTTTTGTGGGGCAGGTGCTGGGCGGGTTTTTCTGTATCAACCGGCGGGGGAGGCTGGAGCTTCGGAAGTACGGGGCGGAGCCGGTGCTGGAGGTGCAGGGGAGGCACCGGTTTTCCAGCAGTTTTTCTGATTTTATTACCAGGTATACGGCGGTGAGTTCTACGAACCTGCGGACGCAGACGGCGGAGTATTATGGGCTGGAGGTGGACGACGGGCTGACCATGAATCTGGGGGTGAACCCGCTTTTGCAGTTTGGGCTGGAGGAGACCAGGAGGCAGTTGTGCGGGAATATATTGGCTGACCTGGCGGCGGTGAATTATGTGCCTTTTGATTCCAGTACCATAGGGAATCCGGCGCTGGATCTGGGGGATGTGCTGACGTTTACGGGCGGGCAGGCGGACGGGGAGCAGATGACTTGTATCACGTCTTTCCAGTGCAGGATTGGCGGGAGGCAGAGCCTGAAATGTGTGGGTAAGAATCCCAGGCTGGCCCAGGCGAAGTCTAAGAATGACAAGAATATTTCCGGGCTTTTGAACCAGATTGAGGCCGGGAAGGTGGGGATTCATACGTTTACCAATGCTTCTGCTTATGTGGTGGCGGAGGACAGGGTGCGGGTGATCAGTATTGAGTTTGCGGCGAAGGAAGAGACCCATGTGCAGTTTTTCGGGCAGGTGGTTTTGGATGTGAGGGCGGCGCAGGTGGAGCGGAGGGCTTGTGCGTCCGGGAGTGTTGTGGTCCCGGTTCCTGTGGCGGGGGCTGGCGGAGGAACGGGCGGCGGAGTGGCTGTTGGTGCGGTTTCCGGTGACGGAGAAGAGGCCGGGAGTGCCGGGGATGATGGCGGAACCGGGGAAAGTACGGAGAATGTCACGGTGGAGGTGGAGCTTCCTGTCATTTGGACGGAGGACGGGCAGGCGGCTGTTTTTGTTACTTATGAGTTGAATGATTCAGAGATTCTGGCTCACCGGCCGGTGGAGACCTGGGGGAGCGGGAGGCATATTCTGTCTTTGTATTATCCGATTGATGGTCTTGTGCCGAATATTACCAATACGTTCAATGTGTATCTGCGGATGGAGGGCGGCACGGGGAAGATTGAGACGGGCGGGTGTATTGCTTCTATCAGCGGGCAGGGGATGGCCGCGGCGGCTGCCTGGGACGGTACGGTTACGGTAGAGGAACCTATGAGGCGGTTTGCTTTGGGCGGCGGCCTGGGGATGAAGGTGTTTGCCGGGGATATGGGGATTGAGACCATGGAGCTGGTGCAAAGGAGTTATGGGGACAGTATGGGGAAGGTATTGATCGGGGCTTTTGGGAAGCCTTTTGAGATTGGTTAGGAAGGAGTGGGCGTGTATGAAACTGAAAGGGACAATGGTTCTGGAACTGACGGATGGGGCCACGGGGGAGGTGGAGACGGTCACGGAGGAAAATATGGTGACGGAGGCGGTGAATGATATTCTGGGGATGAACCCCATGGGAGTGTTTTATTCGGAGGAACGGCTGGCGGATGTGTTGTCGTGGAATGATGTTTTGCTGCCGGTCTGCCCGAATATGGTAGGGGGGATTCTGCTTTTTTCCAAGGCGCTGGAGGAGGATGCGGGGCATATTTATGAGTTGTCGGACAATCTGCCGGTGGCTTATGCTTCCAATAATATGAATACTACGGCGAATGCGGCCAGGGGGAGTCTGAACCAGACGGAGAGCAAGGTTTTGGAGGATGGGTATAAGTTTGTGTGGGAGTTTACGCCGAGCCAGGGGAACGGGACGATTGCGGCGGTGGCGCTGACCAGCGCCCAGGGCGGGCAGAACGGGTACGGGAGCCTGGTGGGGGATGGCAGCGCATTTCTGCAGATCAAGAAGCTGGATATCGGGGATCTGGGGAAGGCGAGGCAGGTTGTGTTGTTTGAAGCAGTGGAGATGGATTTTGAGAGGGATTTGCTGTATTCGATTTGTTTTGAGGATTCCAGTGTGAGGGTGCGGAAGGTGAGGCTGCCGGTTTTCAGTGTGGGGCTGAATGAGAGGCTGGATGATTCTTCTTACAGGGTGCTGGAGGACCATGCGGTTTCGGTGGAGACATTTTTGTTTCTGGGGAGTTATACGCTGTATGGGGAGTTTCTGGACGGGAAGGACGGGTATTGGTACGGGTTTTCCAATGAGGGCAATTCTTCCGGGAGCGCGAGGGTGCTTTGGGTGAGGATTTCCAAGGCGGATTATTCGGTGACGGAGGGGGAGTGGACGCTTTCCAATGCCAGGCTGATGGCTGTGGGGGAGCGGGATATGAGCGGGAGTTATCCGGAGCGGAAGTGCCGGTGCTGTATGAGGAATGGGTATCTGTATGTGCCGGCCTATGACAAGAAGGGGATTTATAAGATCAATGTGGCGAATACGGCGGATGTGTCGCTGATTGCTTTTGGGTTTACTTCTAAGATGAAGCCGCTTTGTGAGTCGGGGACTTGTGAGCTGTTCTTGACTTTGGTTGGGGATTTGATTGTGGGCGGGGATTTTCAGGTGACGGCAGAGGATGTGGTTATCCATACCCAGGGGAGCGCGAGGCTGGGGAGCGCGGCTACGCCGCTGTTCCACTATAAGCAGTTTCTGGTGGGGTGGGGAGGCAGTTATGGGAATGAGTACCGGCATATGTATCTGCTGACGCCTTATCTGGCTACGATCAATAATCTTTCTTCGGCGGTGGTGAAGGATGCGAATAAGACCATGAAGATTACTTATACGCTGACGGAGGCTGCGAGTGGGGAGGGGTGAGAAAGGTATGGAATGGCGGAGAATGATTGAGATAGGCGGGAACGGCATGGGACGGCAGGGATGAGCAGGGGATGGTTTGGGATATGGGAGAATGGTATGGAGTGCAGGGAAATGGGCTGAGGTGTGTGGGAATGGGATGAAATGTTAGGGAATGGTGTGCGGATATTGGGATTGGGAACAGGGCGGCGGCTTTTGGGAGCGGGCCGCTTTTTCCATAGAAAAATCAGAGAAAGCGAGGGATTTTGTATGAAGGAGTTTGTGAGTGTGATAGAGTGCGGGTTTGCGGCTATGGGCGGATACCTGGGCTGGGCCATGGGAGGGTTTGACGGTTTTCTGTATGCCCTGGTGGTGTTTGTGGCGGTGGATTATGTGACGGGGCTGATGGCCGCGGCGGTGGAGAAGAGGTTGTCTAGCGGCGTGGGGTTCCGGGGGATTTTTAAGAAGATTGTGATTTTTTGTCTGGTGGCGCTGGGGCATATTTTGGACACGCATATTATTCAGAACGGGAGCGCGGTGCGGACGGCGGTGATTTTCTTTTATCTGTCCAATGAGGGGATTTCGATTCTGGAGAATGCGGCCAGGATTGGGCTGCCGGTGCCGGAGAAGCTGAAAGGGGTTCTGGCGCAGTTGCGTGAGGAAAAGGGGAAGGAGTAGGAAAGTACGGAGGATAAGGGCGGGAAGTACAGAGGGAGATATTTTTTAGGGTTTTTGTGAGCGGGCATCAGTGTGAAAGCTGGTGCCTTTTTTCGTGCAGTGAATTGGAGAATGTTCCGGGCAGGGAACGGGAGAAGGAGAGTGATTTTGTATGAAGCTGATTCAGAAGTTTTTAACGGAGTCCGGGTGTTACCAGGCGGGGAGGAAGATTGCGGTGAAGGGGCTGATGATCCATTCGGTGGGGTGTCCACAGCCGAAGGCTTCTGTGTTTATGAAGAATTGGGATAAGGCGGATGCGGGGGCTTGTGTCCATGCTATTGTGGAACCGGGAGGGGATGTGTACCAGCTTCTGCCTTGGGATTATAGGGGATGGCACTGCGGCGGCGACGGGAACGGGACGCATATTGGGGTGGAGATGACGGAGCCTGCCACGATCCGGTATACGGGCGGTTCGGCCTGGACGGAGACCGGGGACGGGAGAGGCACGAGGGATCATGTGCTTGCCGCTTATGGGTATGCGGTGGAGCTGTTTGCTTATCTGTGCCAGATGTTTGGGCTGGACCCTCTGGCGGACGGGGTTGTGGTTTCCCATTCCGAGGGGCATAGGAGGGGGATTGCAAGCAATCACGGGGACGTGGAGCATATCTGGAAGCGGTTTGGGCTGTCTATGGGGCAGTTTCGGAAGGATATCAGGGCGGCTATGGACGGTGCGGAGACTGGGAATGACAGCGGCGGGGATGGCGGTTCTGGCGCGGGTGTTTCCGGGCTTACAAGGATTATGGGGAAGGCTGTGGCGACGGCGGAGCAGATGCGGGAGTATGTGAAGGGGAAGAATCCGGGGGTGGCGCAGTCGGTTTTGGATATGGTGCCGCTGTATCTGTCGGAAGGGGAGGCCGAGGGCGTGAGAGGGGATGTGGCTTTTGCCCAGTCGTGCCTGGAGACGGGGAATTTTACGTTTTCGGGTTCGGCGGTCTCTTTGGAGCAGAATAATTTTGCCGGGATGGGCGTGGTGAAAAACGGGGTGAAGGGGCTGTGTTTTAATACGGCGCTGCTTGGTATCCGGTGCCAGGTGCAGCATTTGAAAGCCTATGCCTGTACGGAGGATTTGGTGAATGGGAATGTGGACCCGCGCTTTAGGTATGTGGCAAGGGGGTGTGCGCCTTATGTGGAGTGGCTGGGTGTCCAGGAGAATCCCCAGGGGAAAGGCTGGGCTGCGGGAGCCGGGTATGGGGAGAAGGTCCTGGGGATTTTGAGGGAGATTACCGGGGAGGCCGGGAGCGGCGGAAGCGGTTGCGGTGTGCCGGGGAATCCGGTGGAGCCTATGGCCGGGTTTGTGAAGGTGTTCTATAAGGGCAGGGACGGGGTGAATGTGCGGACTGCTCCCTGCATGGGGGACAATGTGGACCAGGTGGTGTATGAGGGGATTTATACGGTTACGGGCATCAGCGCGGACAGGCGGTGGTACAGGCTGAAATCGGGGCTTTTTATCACGGCGGATGCGGAGTATGTGATGTTTATGGAGAGGCTGCCGGGGAAGTCTTCTTATCTGGTGCGGGTGGATATCCCGGATCTGAATATCCGCAAGGGGCCGGGGACGGATTTTGCCCGGACGGGGCTGTTTACGGGTGTGGGTGTGTTTACGGTTGTGGAGGAAGCGGACGGGAAGGGAGCCGGGAAATGGGGGCTTTTGAAGTCGTATAAGAGGGAGCGGAACGGGTGGATTTCGCTGGATTTTGTGACGAGGCTGTAAGGGCGTTTTTGTTGAGGGGCAGGGATGCCTTATTTTTTTGTCTTGCTATATGCTGCCGGAGGGCTGTTGAGGTCTGGGCGGCGCGTCGGCCGGGGGATTCCCCGGCGGTACATACCATGCCGTTGGTATGAATTTTGGAAAGGTAAGGGAATTGGTTATGACGGTGATGGAGCTGGACGCGCTGAAAGACGTGGATGTGAGGACTGTGGAGAAGGAGGGGCTTGTGGATATCCGGGAGGTGGAGATTGACCGGAGCCTGCCGCTGGAGGAAAGGAAGAGGGCTTATCTGGAAGCGGTGGGGAATCCTTATGCGGTGCGTGTGGGGGATATGAAGGTGAGGGTGCGGTTTATGGAGGGCGGAGGCTCTTTTGAAGAGGCTTTTGAAAATATGCTGCGGAATGTTTAAAATAACATTGGACTTTTGGGGGCGGAGGCGCTATGATTGTCTTAGGGACAAGTTAGTGCATCCGCCTTTTTGATTTTGCAGGTGATTCTGGCAAATTAGAAAGGAGCGGGAGCACATGAAGAACAAACAATTCAAGAAGATCTATCATGCCGCCATCTATGTCCGGTTGTCGAAGGAGGATGGCGATGTTGCGGGCGCGTCTAAGGCGGAGAGCAACAGCATTTCTAATCAGAAAGAGCTTATCAGAGATTTCCTGAAGGACAAAGAGGATATTGTGGTGGTTTCGGAACGGGTGGACGACGGGTACAGCGGTTCCAGTTTTGAGCGGCCTGGGTTCCAGCAGATGCTGGAGGATATACGGCGGGGCGCGGTGGACTGTGTGATCGTCAAGGATCTGTCCAGGTTCGGGCGTGAGTACATTGATACGGGACGCTATATTGAGCGGCTGTTCCCGGCTCTTGGGGTGCGCTTTATTGCGGTGAATGACCATTATGACAGTTTGAGAGGGGACGGGCAGGGGGACGAGATTCTGGTTCCTTTTAAGAACCTGATCAATGACGCTTACTGCCGGGATATTTCGGTGAAGATCCGGAGCCATTTGGAAGTGAAGCGGAGGAACGGGGAGTTTATCGGCGCTTTTGCGCCTTATGGGTATCAGAAGGACGGTGAGGACCGCCATAGGCTTGTGGTTGATGCTTATGCGGCCGGGGTGGTGCGGGATATTTTCCGTATGAAGCTGCACGGCATGAGCCAGGATGCCATTGCCGGGAAGCTGAATAGGGACGGTATCCTTTCTCCGATGGAGTATAAGAACAGCCGGGGTATCAATTTCCGGACGGCGTTCCGGGTGAAGGCGGCGTCCGGGTGGAGCCCGGTGGCGGTGAGGCGTATTCTGGAAAATGAGGTCTATATTGGAAATCTGGTGCAGGGGAGGCAGTCCACGCCGAACCATAAGGTGAAGAAATCCATACGGAAGGATAAAGGGGACTGGGTGAGGGTTGAGAAGAACCATGAGCCGGTGGTCAGCGAGAGGGATTTTGCGGTTGTTCAGAAGCTGCTGGGGATGGATACGAGGACGGCGCCGGACAGGGAGGGCGTGTATCTGCTGTCCGGGATTGCCGTGTGCGGGGACTGCGGGGCCCCGATGGTGCGGAAGGTGTCTTCGGTGAATGGGAAGAGGTATTGTTATTATATCTGTTCCGGGCATAAGGCGGGCGGGAGCTGCGGCCCTCACCGGATTCCGGTGCAGGCGCTGGAGGATGCGGTGTTTGTCCTGTTGAAGAGGCATATAGGGTGTATCCTGGATCTGGAGAGGGTGCTGGAATATGCGGGGACGGTGCCGTTTAGGGACTTGGATGTCCGGAAGCTGGAGGAACGGCGGGAGAAGCTGTTAGGCGAGGCGGAGAGGTGCCGGGAGCTGCGTATGATGCTTTATGAGGACATGAAGGACGGGGTGATCACGAAGGAGGATTATGTGGAGCTCCATGCCGCGTATGAGGCCAGGGGGAAGGAGGCGCAGGAGGCGGCAGGGAAGGCGGAGAGGGAGATCCGGGCTGTCCTGGAAGGGCATGAGGACAAGTACCGGTGGATTTCTTATTTTAAGGAGTATCGGGATATCGGGGAGCTGACCAGGAATGTGGTGGTGGCCCTGATTTCGGAAGTGCGGGTGTATGACAGGGAGAATATTGAGGTGGTGTTTGATTTTGCGGACCAGTACCGGCAGGCTTTGGAATATGTGGAGGGCAGGGAGTGTCCGGGACCGGAAGGGTTGTCTGCCGGAAGGGAGGCGGTCTGACATGGCAAGGAAGAGCAGGAAGAAGCTGAACGGGGCTGTTGGGAAAGTGGAGAAGGCTGTGCTGTTCCGGGCGGGGCTGTATGCGAGGCTTTCTTATGAGTCCGGGGTGAACCGGGAGCGGGGAACTATTGAGACGCAGATGGAGCTTATGAGGGGCTTTGTGGAGGGGACGGAGGATATCGTGGTGCAGGAGACGTATTCTGACGCTTCTTTTACGGGGATCACGTTTGAGCGTCCGGGTTTTGAGCGGATGATGGGGGATATCCGGGACGGGAAGATTAATTGTGTCATTGTTAAGGATCTGTCCAGACTTGGGAGGAATTATGTGGAGGCCGGCAATTATATTGAGAGGGTGTTCCCGTTTCTGAATGTGCGGTTTATTTCGGTGAATGACGGGTTTGATTCTTTCCGGGGCGGGACGGATTTGTCCATGCCTTTGAAGAATATCGTAAATGAGTATTATGCGAAGGATATTTCCCGGAAGGTGACTTCTGCCTTGAATACGGCGCGGGCGGAGGGGAAGTTTGTGATCAAGCTGGCTCCTTACGGGTATCTGAAATCTCCGGAGGATAAGCAGAGCCTGGTGGTGGACGGGGAGACGGCGGGGGTTGTGAAGCGTATTTTCCGGCTGTTCCTGGAGGGTAACGGCTATGGGAGGATTGCGGGAATCCTGAACGGGGAGGGCATCCCATGTCCGGAGGTCTACCGGAAGTCAAGGGGGCTTCCGGTGACGGGGCATAAGGGGTGTGTGGAATGGACGGGGATCGTGGTGAAGCGGCTGTTGTCGAATGAGTATTATACGGGGGATTCTGTCCATGGGAAGACCGGCGGGAAGCTGTTTGGGGGCGGCTCCGGCGGGGGAGCGGACGCCGGTGGGTATGTGGTAAGGGATACCCATGAGGCGCTGGTCTCTAGGGCTGATTTTGACAGGGTACAGGAGATGAAGGCGGAACAGGTGCGGGTTTATAACGGGAAACGTGCGGAGGGCAGGCGCTGTGCGGCGGGGAGGAATAAGTTTAAGAAGAAGGTGGTGTGCAGTGACTGTGGAAAGACGATGTATCTGTTCCGGGCGGTATCGCAGGAGGGGGATAAGTTTTTTTATGGCTGCAGTTCCCATAACAGGAGCCGGAAGGTGTGTCCGTACCGGCATAAGGTCATGCTGGAGGATCTGGAGGCTGCGGTGTTCGGGGTTATCAGGAGCCATATGGATGCCTGTCTGGATGCGGAACGGCTGGTCCGGAAGCTGAATGCCGGGAGGCAGGGGATGGAGCGGTACAGGCTGATATCCAGGCAGGCGGAACGTATCCGGGAGAGGATGCGGCAGGCTGCTGGGAAGAAGGCGGGGCTGTATGCGGATTTTGCGGAGCGGCTGATTGACGGGGAGGAATATGCGGCGCTGTCGGAGCGGTATACGAAGGAGGCGGAGGCGCTTTCTGCGGAGCTGGAGCGGAAGAGGTATGAGAGGGATTTTCATATAGAGGAAGGCTGGGAGAAGACGGTGCGCGGGTCCCTGGGGGAGCGGGAGTTGACCCAGGGGATGGTGGACGCTTTTGTGACGAGGGTTTCTGTGGACAGGGATGGGAACTGTGAGGTGGTCCTGGCCTATGATGATATGCTTGCGGAGCTTTTGGGAGCTGTGAGGGAAAGGGAGGCGGAGAAGGATGAAGGTTGATGTGGTGGCTAAGTATATCCGGCTGTCGGATGAGGATGTGGATACCGGGAGGAGCGTGAAGCAGGAGAGCAACAGTGTTGTGTCCCAGAGGCGGCTTCTGGACGGGTTTATTGAGGGGGATGCGGGGCTTAGAAGGTGCCGGGTGCTGGAATTTTGTGATGACGGGTTCAGCGGGACCGATTTCCGGCGCCCCGGTTTTGAGGGCATGATGGAGGCGGCGAAGCGTGGGGAGATTGGCTGTGTCATTGTGAAGGATTTTTCCCGTCTGGGGAGGGATTATATTGAGGTGGGGAGTTATCTGGAACAGATTTTCCCGCTGATGGAGGTGCGGTGTATTTCGGTGAATGACCATTATGACAGTGAGGGTGTGCTGGGGACGGCTGGCGGTCTGAATGTGGCGTTTAAGAACCTGATTAATATGCTGTACAGCAGGGATTTGTCTAAGAAGATACGGTCTGCGCAGATGGCGCGGGCGCGGAAAGGGGAGTATCTGGGCGGGTTTGCCAGGTATGGGTATGAGAAGTCCCCGGAGGATAAGCACCGGTTGGTGGTTGACTCGGAGGCGGCGGAGGTGGTGAGGAAGATTTTTACCATGGCGGCGGAAGGGGTTACGGTTTCGGGGATTGCGCGTTATCTGAATGATAATGGTGTGCTTACCTGCGTGGAGTATAAGCAGGGGAAGAACAGCCGGTATCAGCATCCGGGCGGCGGGGTGAAGAAGCTGTGGGGGCCCCAGTCGGTGCGCTCTATTTTGTCGGATGAGACTTATATCGGGAAGGTGGTGTGGAACCGTTCGGAAAAGTCTATCACTACGGGGAAGCGGATGCTGTGGCATGACCGTTCGGAGTGGGTGGTTGTGGACGGGCAGCATGAGCCGCTGGTGTCGGAGGAATTGTTTGCTTTGGCGAATGAGAGGGCGAAGCCGAAGAAGAGGGACAGGAGCGGCGTGGATATGAGCGGCTTTAAGCGGGAGGTGCTGTTTGTTTGCGGGTACTGCGGGCGGTCTATGGTGAAGAAGAACCATAAGTATTGCTGCCGTTACCGGACCTGCGGGACTGATACGGAGTGCAGGAGGGCGGTGGAGGATATGGAGAAGCTGGAAGGGAGTGTTATGGAGTATGTGCGGAAGACGGCGGAGGTGATGCTGGGCAATTCCAGGCGGAAAGATGTGGAAGCGGAGTGGGAGGCATTGGGGAGGAAGCTGGAGTCTCTGCGGAGGGAGAAGGAGCGGATTTCGGCGGAGAAGATGTTTTTGTATGATAAGTACCGGTCTGGGGGGATGTCGCGGGAGCAGTTTGTGGGGAGGACGGGGAGTATGGGTGTGAGGGTTGAGGAGATTGGGAAGGAGATGGGGGAGGCAGAGGATGGGATTGAGAGGCTGAAAGGGTGTGGCTCCCAGGAGGGGGAGGCTGCGCTGGAGGGGATTGCGGCTCTGCGGGAGTTTGATAAGGGGGTGCTGCGGAAGGGGATTGAGAGAATCAGGGTGTTTGGAGAAGGGCGGATTGAGGTTGTTTGGAAGGGCGGGGATATGTTCGGCGGGGGAGATTCGTAAAAATTTGTAGGAAGATTGACGGAGCCATGAGCGGGGTGCTTGTGGCTTTGGTGGTTTTGGGGTATAATGGCTGTGGATGCGAAGAATGTAATTGTTTTTGTCTGGAAAGATGTTGGATTAAAGAGAGAGGTGGGACAGTGACAAAAACAGAATTGATAGATATGCTGGACGAGTATAAGATGGGGTTATTGTCAAAGGCGACAGACGGAACGATTGACGATAAATATTATATTCAGACAAGAAACGCATTGCTGGAAAACGTAAGCATTAAAGAACAGATTCCCCAATTTATCAGAAGCTGCAGGACAGCAGATGAATTTAGAAGATATATGCAGAATGAGTCCGGCAATTATGCGGGAAGAAGGACGTTGATCACGGATTCCATAAATCGTCTGATTGAATATATAGAGGAACATTCTGATGAAGAAGCAGATCCGTTTTCACAGATAAAGCAGTATAAAAGAGTGGAACAGATAGGATATGGGGGCTTTGGCTCTGTTTTTAAATATCACAATGCTTGTTTGGATATGGATTTTGCTGTGAAGGTATATTCACCTATTTTTGTATCATCGGATGAGCAGAGAGAGGGGGAGAGGCGTTTTTTCAGAGAGGCTAAAATGCTGTTTCAGTTGAATCATATGAATATTGTTAAAATATATGATGCGGGGAGGATTTCAGAAGGACCGTTTATAAGAATGGAGTATATTGAAGGGTATGATTTGAATGGACTGCAGAAAAAGTATGGTATGTTAAGTTTTGAATATAGTGTAAAAGTAATAAAGCCTATTTTGAACGGATTAAAATATGCCCATGGAAAGGGGATTATACATAGGGACTTAAAACCGAGCAATGTGGTGTTTTCAACAAAGGAGAAGATATTTAAGATTATTGATTTTGGAGTTAGCGCCTTTTTAGATACGGAAAATAATACAAAACTAACCAAGACGGGTGAAGCTGTGGCGGGCGGTGCTTTTATTGATCCCTTATTGCAGGAAAATCCAAAATTGAGAGATTGCAGGAGTGATATATATTCCATAGGTGCAATCTGGTACTGGCTGCTTTGTGGGAGAGCGCCCCATGGGAGCGACATGAGGACATATTTGGGCAATGCCGTTCCGGATTTATCAGATAGGCAGATTAATATTGTGATGAAGTGTCTGGCGGGAAATTTGGAGGACCGGTATGGGGATTGTGGAGAGTTGTTGGCAATAATTAGTTAATGAAAAATATTAGAAAGAGGGTAGGAATATGCAACAATATTTTATCACAGGAAATCAGTTTCAAAGTCATATGTGGATGAAGTTTAATCTTGATATCAATTCGGCATCAGCAAATATGTCAAATGTCAGAGGTAAAGAAAAGTTGGTATATGAATATGTAAGGGATATAGCGTCTCTTTTTCAGCCGATGCGATATGGCCTACAGGATAATCCAATGGGGCTTTATTCGGACTATGAATCTTTTAAGAAACATTTTGTTAGATATTGGAAAAATGCATTAGATATTTCCAGAGCAGATTTGGATGAGGTTAGGGATATTTTTGATGATGTTTTATCCACTCAGGAGAGTTGCAAAAATCAAGCTGTTACATCAGTGTTTTTTGAAAACGGTAAAGCACTTACAATAGAAGATTGTTTAGAGGCAATATATGAAGTATTGAAAATTGCATAAAGGGAGTCTTGATATAGAGGAATAAAAAAGTTGGAAAATTTTTTGTCCTTTACTTGACACAAGCAGAGCCGATGAACGTGTGAAATCGGTGCTGCCTTGCGGTTCAACATATTTTTCTTTTGTTTTAGCTGTGAATATGTTATAATATATTTTATTTAACAAAACATATTTAGGGAGAGAAGCATGGAGCAGGTTTCATTAAAGATAGGGGAGCGGCTGAAAGAAATCCGGAATACAAGGCAGCTCACGCTGGATGATGCTGCGGAACTGACTGGCGTGAGCAAGCCCATGTTGGGACAGATCGAGCGTGGGCAGTCCTCACCCACCATCAACATATTATGGAAGATTTCAACAGGGCTGAAAATTCCATTGTCCTTTTTCTGCAAACAGGAAGAAGCGGAATACATGGCTGCCGGGCTTGACGGGGAGAATGTGATTACAGAGGAAAACGGAGGGATGCGGGCTTACCCACTGTTTCCCTTTGACCCGATAAGGAATGTGGAGGCTTTCTATATTGAGTTTGACGCAGGGGTGCAGCACGAATCGCTTCCTCATGTGGCGGGTGTGGAGGAATATGTTTTTATGGTGCATGGGACATTGAAAATGGTAATAGGCAGGAAGAAAGTAGTGCTGCAGGAAAAACAGTCCATACGGTTTGGGGCGGATGTTTCCCACGCATACCACAATGCTTCAGATAAAGCCTGCGCTGCTTATAATGTGATATTTTATCCGAACAATTAAAGGAGGCAACGAAAAATGTATGAATTGGTTCAAGTCAGTGAGAAATGCTATTACATAAACTGTCCGGCGAAGATAGGTGTCTATGTGGCAGACAAGGATAATGTTTATCTGGTTGACAGCGGAAATGACAAAGATGTGGGGCGGAAGATTCGGCAGATACTGGATAAGAACGGATGGCATCTGGCGGCAATCCTGAATACCCATTCCAACGCAGACCATATCGGTGGGAACAGATACCTGCAGGGGCAGACGGGCTGTAAGGTGTATTCCGGCGGCATAGAGGCGGCTTTTACAAAATACCCGCTCTTGGAGCCGTCCTTCCTTTACGGTGGTTATCCGTGTAAGGATTTGCGGCATAAGTTCCTGATGGCGCAGGAAAGCGATGTGACGGATTTTTCAGATGAAAGTTTCCCGAAGGAGATTGAGGTGATTCCCATGCCGGGGCATTTCTTTGACATGGCGGGGTTCCGTATGCCGGACAATGTGGTGTTCCTTGCGGACTGTATCAGCAGTAGGGAGATATTGGATAAATATGCGGTTTCCTTCATTTATGACGTAGGTGCTTATCTGGAGACGCTGGATAAGGTGGAGCAGATGGAGGCGGCCATGTTTGTCCCCGCCCATGCGGATGCCTCTGCTGATGTGAAGGAGCTTGTCCGTTACAATAGGGATAAGGTGCAGAGCATTGCAGAGAGGATTCTATCAATCTGTGAAGAACCAATGTGTTTTGAGCGGATTTTGCAGGAAGTATTCAAAGGCTATGGACTTGCCATGAATTTTGAGCAGTATGTGTTGGTGGGGAGCACGGTGCGGTCCTGCCTTTCGTGGCTGAAAGATACAGAAAAATTGTCGGCTGAATTTCAGGACAGTATGCTGCTCTGGCAGAGGATATAAGAGGACATATCCAGACCGCCGCTATGGTTTTATTCCATATGCGGCGGTTAATTTTTACAGAAATCACTTGAAAAAATCAGATCATCACCACGAGAAATAAAACCGATCAATCTGAAAAATGAAGATATTTTACAAGACGCAGAAAAAAATAAGAGGTAAAATGGCTCTTGACAAGAAGGTAATCCACATGAAGAAAGAAGTAAGGATCTGAGTTCCATCCTTACGGACAATGGGTATGGGCTGGAAAAATGCGGCGTGGTCAGCGAATGGAATTTAACAACGGATACCGAAGAACTTTGCTTGAAAGGGAAAATGCCAGAGAGGCTGTTCATAAAAAGTGGGAACAGTGGGACGGAATATGTCATGGCGGGAGAGACGGTCACCGGGGTAAAGTGTCAAGGGCTTTTATTCCTGCTGGACGGGAACCTGTCAGATATAGGCTTGGAGGACATCCTGCGGTTTGCAGGGCTTATCTCTACCGCTGTTATCAAAAAAATCAGGAGGATTGAAGGATGGATTTACAGAATGAAAAATGTGTCATGGTGATTGACGAGAACCTGCCGCTTGGTATCATAGTGAACACGGCGGCTATTATGGGCATCACGCTGGGGAAGCAGATGCCGGAAGTTGTAGGCACAGATGTGTATGACAGGACGGGTAACGGGCATTTGGGGATCATTGAATTTCCGGTGCCGATCTTAAAGGGCAATGTGGAGGTGATCAAGTCTGTCCGTGAAAAGCTGTATGAGCCGGAGTTTTCGGACTTAACGGTGGTGGATTTTTCAGACCTTGCGCAGGGGTGCAAGACCTATGATGAGTTTATTGAAAAGATGAAGGATGTTTCCGAAACGGAACTGAATTATTATGGGGTTGCCATCTGCGGTGCGAAAAAGAAAGTAAACAAGTTGACAGGGAGTATGGCGCTGCTGAGATAAAGGATACACAAAAGTAACCGCCGCATATGGTAGATCGCCATATGCGGTGGTCTGACGTTTCCGCAGGGAGATGTAGGTATGGACAAGGTTGCAAGCAGCGTATCCATTATAGGTGGGGCGGACGGGCCGACAAGTATTTTTATTGCCGGGAAAGGCGGTAAGGTAAAACTTAGAACACGCATACAGAATTATTTCCTCAAAATAAGAAGGAATAGGATAAAAAAAGCAGATTACCACCAATCCCCATACACTGGAGGAGGTTGTGGAATAGCTGAAACGGGAGCATGGTGCTGTGGAGGTTTTGCAGCAGTCTCATAATTACCTTGAGCAGAGAAAGTGCTTAAAGGCATCCCTTGTAAAGGTACAAGTCACTTTTAGCAGAATTGTGTTCATAGATGCTTACTTTCCGGCAAAACAGAGAGGCGATTGAAATGGATATAACAGGAATAGCAAAATCTGGCTTCGGATGCAGAGCGAACTGGACGGTTACAGAACGGAACAGGCACAGTATGAAAATGACCGCAAATCTGCCGCACGTTTCTTATAATTGGCTGAGAGGTACAGCAACGCAGAGGAAATGACAACGCTCAAGCTGAATGAGTTTGTGGAACAAGCTGACAGGGCAGGACGAGGTATCTAAGACCTATTCCTTTCCGAAGTCTTTTATCGGCTGCCGTAAACTGAGGGCAGTCAGTACCGAGCAGAGAGAACGGGCAAGACAGATGATGATTGCAAAGAATAGGGTAAAGAGAGATTAAGTAAAATTTAATGGAATTGTGTATGCGGTTGTGGTAAAATAACAGCGCTGAACAATTAAACAAATTCCAGTTTGTCAAAACAACCATTACCACAATCACAACTGAATAAGGAATATAACACAGCATCAAAGCGTATAGAAACCAGTCTATGCGCTCTGTTTTTATGTAAAGCAGAGAATATGGCAGAAACCAAAAAGGAGCAACAACCCCATAGTTTCAAACAATCCACATCAATACTTTACAATTCTTATCAGATGAAGCGTGTTACTGGGCACGGAGTGAATAGTAACCTAGAGTGTCCGTTTTGGATTTCTCATGTCAATTATATTTGACAAAATGTCGTGTAGGTGATAAGATGAGTTTAGAAAAGATAAGAGGGTAAGTGGGTTGCTGGGAAGTGGACGTGGTGGAAGCTTGGCGTTTGAGGCGGACTGCTGGGTGGTGGGAGTGGGTTTTGTTTTGTGGATTGGGGGTGGCAGGGTGTGGCTAAGAATCTGAAGCTGAAGGCGGCGAGGGCGGAGCTTGATTATTCTCAGGAGGATTTGGCGAAGCTGGTTGGTGTGTCTCGGCAGACGATTAATATGATTGAACGGGGGGATTATAATCCTACTTTGAATCTTTGCCTGAGCATCTGCCATGTTTTGGGGAAAACTTTGGATGAGATTTTTTGGAAGGATATTACGGAATTGGAAGAACAGTAATATCCTTCACCATGCACAAATCAATTTACAGACACATGCTTTTGTGGCTGGAAATTGATTTCATACCCGTGTATTGTGAAGGATATTACGGAACTGGAATAGGAGAGAGCGATGAAAAAGGAATGGTTCTTATGGAATGTGCTTCAGAATCCGGAGGATATCACGGCGGACGAACGGATGGAGCAGATTGAGTGGAAAAACTATTACTGGTCATATAAGACTTTGATACAGCTGCTTATTATGTTTGCCGTTTTGTGGCCGAGTATCGTCTCTTTGTCAAGGGCTTATACGGGCGAAGACACAGGCCTCAATCTTCTGCCGAATATCATGGTATTTCAGATTGTTACGATTATAGAAAGCGGACGTTTTTTATATAGCTGCTATTTTGGAAATCAGGAATTCTATGACCGCAGCAAGGGAAAGACTTCCTATATCCTGGTTGGCCTTGAGAACGGCGTTATTGCCTGGCTTCTATTTTGGGCCGTTTACGGAGCCAGCCATCCGCTTCCCTGGATTATGCTTGCCGCCGGCCTTATCCTATACTGGGGACTGTGCCACCTGGCGTATTTACACTATGCCTGGCTTATGGACGAAACCATGGAAGAAAAAGGACAAAAAAGCGAATCCTGGATCCCGGCAGTCTGCGGAACGCTCTTAGCCCTGTATTTTATTTCCCTGGACATATTCGCCTTTTCCGCCAGAGCAGAGCAAATAAACCTGTCCTTCCTCACAGAAGAAGAACAACGCATGGTACAAGAAGTAGAGCACGGAATCAACAATTACTACGCCCTGTCAAACTACCAAATGGACTATACCTTGAAAACCGATACCCAGCCAGAAAAACCCATATACGAAGAGGACAGCCTTTATGACCTATTCCACGTCCATTGCCTTGCAAGCGACGGAGAACTTTACAACCAGATCTTAAATCCAGGAAACGACGAAACCATCTATCGCGAATACCACCGCAAATCCCAAGATCCGTTCTCTTGGGAAATGGCCCATGAAGGCCGTTGGATCTCCGAAAACGAATGGGCCGAACTATGGGCAGAAAACCAGGACGAACCCGAATTCTGGATTAACGAACCCTACACAGCCCTGCCAAATATCAACCCCAAAGCCATAACCTCCATCAAAAAAGAAGACCACAACCAAAACACCTGCTACACCATCACCTATAACCAAGACTTTGAGGCCTGCGGCGCCACCCTAAAAAACAATAAAGAATTAACAGAACTCACCGCCACAGACCGCTACATCCTCAACGGATACAATACCCTCATCTACTACGACCACACCGAAACCGGCATAACCAGAACTACCCAAGCCCCCCGCACCCTACAGCGCACCATTACCATCCAAAGCGTAAATAAAAAAGAAATCCAATCCAACCTCCAAACCCTGACAAACCAATACAAAAACTAGCTTCAAAAAAATACTGTCAGCCCCAACAACCCGCCCCAGCCCAAATCACCCCATCCTGCCCTTCTCCTGTCTGTCTCGCCAAAATAAAATTACAAATCTTACACCTCCGTTATATTCCTGAAAGAACAGAGAAAGCCCCCCATGTTATACTCTTTTCATAAAGCCCCAGGCCGCCCCGCGCGCGCAGCCAAGGATCGAACCGCCTTTTACACCCTGCGTCCCGGGCCGCCTATACCGCTTAACCATAAAAGAAACGGAGGACTTATCCTATGACCATCCTGGAAACAAGAGACTTAAAAAAATACTACAATTCCGGCGAAAACACCGTAAAAGCCCTAGACGGCGTAAACCTAAAGATTGAGAACGGCACCTTCACCGCCATCGTCGGTACCTCCGGCAGCGGAAAATCCACCCTGCTCCATATGCTCGGCGGCCTGGACCGCCCCACAGAAGGAAAAGTCTTTGTAGATAAAAAAGACATTTTCTCCTTAAAAGAAGAAGCCCTCACCATTTTCCGCCGGAGAAAAATCGGCTTCATATTCCAAAGCTATAACCTGATTCCGGTTCTGAACGTCAAGGAAAACATCCTGCTTCCCATCGAGCTTGACGGCGGCCGCCCTGATGAAAAATACATCCAGAAAATCATCGCCCTCTTAGGACTGGAAGAAAAGCTCCAAAACCTTCCAGGCAGCCTTTCCGGCGGCCAGCAGCAGAGAGTAGCCATTGCCCGGGCCCTGGCAGGAAAGCCGGCAATCATCCTGGCCGACGAGCCCACCGGCAACCTGGACTCCCGGACCAGCCAGGACGTAATGAGTCTGTTGAAGGTAACAAGCGAACGCTTTCATCAGACAATCGTTATGATCACCCACAACGAGGAGATCGCCCAGACTGCCGACCGCATCATCCGCATCGAGGACGGCCGCATTGTAAAGGACGGTGAGTAACATGCTGCGCGTAAGAAATCAGAAAACCATCCGCCGTCTTGCCAGCCGGAGCTTTTCGGCCAACCGGTTGCGGAACATCATGGCAGTGATAGCCGTCATTTTAACCACCCTCTTATTCAGCGCCCTTTTTACCACGGCTGTTTCCGTCAAATATTCCGCCGAACAGTCCACCATGCGCCAGGTAGGAGGCTACGCCCACGGCGGCTTTAAGGATTTGACAGAAGAACAAAAAGAAGCCTTGAAAAACCATCCCTTGATCGAAAAATACGGTACAAACAAAGTATTGACCGCCTTAGAGGAGGGGGTTTTTGAAAAAAACCGCGTAGAAGTCCGCTATATAGACGAGATAGGCGCCGATATGTTCTTTTGCAGCCCTACAACCGGCAGCCTCCCAAAGACAGCACGTGAGCTTGCGGCCGATACATGGGTTCTGGATCAGCTGGGCGTTCCCCATAGAATCGGAGAGCAGATCACCGTACCCTTTGTCTTTCACGGAGAAACCAGAGAAGAAACCTTCACCCTAAGCGGTTTCTGGGAAAAGGACAGCGCCGCCATAGTCAGTGAGATGTGGCTGTCTGAGGAATTTGTAGACGAAATGCTCTCGGAATATACGCCGGACAATCGGATGATTTCTATGGGCGCAGGCAAATGGAACTTGGATATCTGCTTTGCCGACAGCAGAAATATTCGTGAAAATCTGAAAACAATTGCGGAAGATCATGGTTATCAGATCGAAGATGCCGGGGCTGAAAATTATCTGCATACCGGCGTCAACTGGGCTTACCTAAGCACCCACAGCAGTCAGGGAGACGAGCTCTTAGGCATTGCGGCTGTTGCATTTCTTACCTTGATGATTGTATTGACCGGGTATCTGATTATTTACAACATCTTTCAGATCTCCGTGTCAACCGACATCCGTTTCTACGGACTTTTGAAAACCATCGGTACAACCAGACGGCAGATCCGCGCCATGATAAGGCTTCAGGCCTTAAAGCTGTGTATCCTGGGGCTTCCCCTGGGACTTCTTGCCGGTTACCTGGCTGGAAACCGGATCTCGGCTATTGTTATAAAAAATATGTCGCAACAGCAGGTTTATCAGACCCTGAACCCATGGATTTTCTTTGGGGCGGCCCTGTTTTCCCTGCTGACGGTTCTTCTAAGCTGCCACAAGCCCGGCCGGATAGCCGGGGCTGTGTCTCCTATAGAGGCGGTGCGCTATACGGAAAGGGCTTCCGGCAGGAAGCAAAAGCGTAAAAAAGACACGCCAGGCCCCAAGGTATTTCAGATGGCCCTGGCCAACCTGGGAAGAAACAGGAAAAAGACGGTTCTCGTCATCCTTTCTCTGTCCTTGAGCGTGGTGCTGCTCTACGGTGTAAGCGCATTTTCCGCAGGCTTTGATATGGATAAATTCGTTGCAAAATTCGTGACAGCCGACTATTTGGCAGGCCACAAAGATGTTTTTAAGAATCGGTTCGGAAGCGAAAATCAGGAGCTAAAGGATGGGTTCATTGCCTCTGTCAGCAGCGTAGAGGGAATTAAGGAATCCGGATTGATTTACTATGATACGGGAAATACCACAGCCCCCATGACAAAAGCCCAGTACCTGCGGTTCCTGGATCCCATGCAGCTTCAGTTCCTGGGCGATGAATTCCAGGCGCTTAAGGATGAGGATCTTACCAACCCTTCTGTGGGTATCTATGGATTGGACGAGATGCCCTTCCAATATCTGAAGTTTGTCGACGGGGAAGTGGATTATGAGGAATTAAAAAAAGGAAATGTAATCATCCAGCTTGTTCATCAGGACGATTACGGAAATCCATACCTTGAAAGAGCGCCTTATTCCGTGGGAGATGAAGTAACCTTTACCTTTGCGGATGAGTATGAATACATTGGCGATGACATGGATGCAGAGCTTGTCATTTACAAAAGCCATGAGAAAACCTATACCATCGGCGCTACAGCCATTCTGCCGGGGCCTCTGACCGTTCGGAGATTTGGCGGTGCGAATTTTGCGTTTGCCTCGGAGAACTTGAAAAAAGAAGCGGGAGAAAAAGCTTCCCGTATGAGCTGCCTTGTGAATATGGAGGAAGGCATGGAGGATCAGATGGAGGAATTTCTGGAAAAATATATAGAAAATGTAGACTCGGATCTGGATTTTGAATCCAAAAAGGGGTTCAGCAGCCAGTTTCAATCCTTCCGTCAGATGTTTCTTCTGATTGGATCGGCAGCCAGCCTGGTTGTGGCTTTGGTAGGCGTCTTAAACTTCATTAACGCCATTGTAACGGGAATCCGCGCCAGGCGCAGGGAGATGGCCATGCTTCAGAGCATCGGCATGACCGGGCGGCAGCTGAAGGAAATGCTGATGCTGGAAGGCTGCGCCTACGGGATATCCGCCATCCTTCTGTCGCTGATCTTAAGCCTTCTGATGCAGAGCCTGGTGCTTGGGCAGTTAGAGCATATTTTGTGGTTTTTTACGGCAAAATGGATCTGGATCCCCATCCTTGGAATGCTTCTGGTATTCCTGGCTCTCGGCATGCTGATTCCGGCGCTGGCTTACCGGACCGTGGAGCGTCAGAGCGTAGTTGAAAGGCTTCGGGAGGCTGAATGACGGAATTTACAGATAAAATGTACAATTTTTTACGATAGACAGACAAAAAACAAAAAAAATTTCCGGCTTCCTTTTTCTTTCAAAAGATGTTAAGATAGGGCATAGGAGATTGTCCCCATGTGCAACAGCGATTCTGCCGTTATGCCGGACGGCAGAGCTTGCAGGTTGGAACAGACTCCGGCGAAAGCCAAAAAAGAAAAAGGAGAGAAACATATGAAAAAGAAAATTCTGGCACTTCTATTGACCGCTGCTATGGTGGCTGCCATGACAGCATGTGGGGGAGGCTCTTCGGACGCAGAGACAGAAGCTCCTGCTGAAAGCAGCGAGCAGACAGGCGATGACGCAGAAGCTCCGGCAGAAGGAGAAGACGCGGAGGCAGAAGCTCCGGCAGGCAACGGCGCTGACTTTAAGATCGGCCTTATCACAGACGTAGGCGGAGTAAACGACGGTTCTTTCAACCAGTCCTCATGGGCAGGCCTTCAGAGAGCCATGGATGAGCTCGGCGTAGAAGCAAGCTATCTTGAGTCCGCAACAGATGCAGATTACGTTCCCAACATCGAGACCTTTATCGACGAAGAGTGTGATCTCATCATCTGCGTAGGCTATATGCTTGCAGACGCTACCAGAACCGCAGCAGAGGCGAATCCCGATGTGAAGTTTGCAATCATTGACGACGCTACCATCGAGCTTGACAATGTAAGCTGCCTGATGTTCAAGCAGGAGCAGGCTTCCTACCTGGTAGGCTATGTAGCCGGCCTTATGACACAGACCAACAACATCGGCTTCGTTCTTGGTATGGCAAATGAGAACATGAACCTCTTCGGCTACGGTTACTGCGCAGGTGCGCTGGATGCCAATCCCGATGTAAAGATTCAGCAGATCAATGCCAACTCCTTCGCAGATCCGGCAACTGGAAAGAGCAGCGCTAACAAGTGCATCACCGACGGCGCAGATATCATCTTCCACGCTGCAGGCGCAACCGGACAGGGCGTCATTGAGGCTTGTTCCGAGGCTGACGGCGTATACGCAATCGGCGTAGACAGCGACCAGGCACATCTTGCACCGGAGACCATCATCACTTCTGCAATGAAGAGAGTAGACAACGCAGTATTTGATTCCGTACAGGCTCTTATCAACGGAACTCTTGAAGGCGGCGTTCACACCTACGATCTTGCTGCAGGCGGCGTAGACATTGCACCGACACAGGATCTTCTGACCGACGACGTTATCAAGGCAGTAGAGGAAGTTAAGGCTAAGATCATCAGCGGCGAAGTAACCGTACCGTCCACCCAGGCCGAGTTCGAGGCTGCTCACGGCGACGTATACGAGTTAGACTAAATTCCTGTACAAAAGCTTGAAAAAGTGAAAAGCTACATAACGAGAAAGCGCCGGGGCTGCGTCTGTTCCAAGAACAGAGCGTCCCGGCGCTTTGCCGCCTTACCTTCAGCGCGCAAGGCGGATGCCTCATAATTCACTAGAGAAGCTCCCGTTATTATGTGAAATATTCTTATCAAAAGTGCCATCTGGCCTTTGCATACAGGGCCCTTCTGTGGTATAAATAATACATAAAAATTTCATACCAGTGTACTTGGATGGATATTACGGAACTGGAATAGTCCAGCTAAGAAATGTCAAGTATTTATTAGAAAAAATTTCTGCTGGACGGTAAAGCTGCAAAGGCGCACGAGAGGAACTTTTATGAGCGCTTTTTCGAATAAAAGTTTCTCTCATTACCGGTGTGGCGAAGCAGCTTTACCCTTTAGTGCTGTCGCACAGCGACTTTAAATAGGAGGATTCTATCTATGAGAGACATTTCCATGGAACGGGTAAACAAAACGAGGGAAAAGATACTGGAGATTATCGAAAGCCCCGTACTGACCCATGAGCAGAAGCTGACCAACCTTGCAAACCAGGCGGATTCCTTAATGGAAGTACTGGAGCTGCCAGAAGGCCTGGATGAGCTTCTGAATACAGGCATCGACAAACAGTGCATCTGCGATCTGTGCGAAGGCCACGCCCCGGTGCGCCCCCGTTACATAGCGCCGGACTACGCAAAATTTATGAATGAGGGCTGCGGGTTTCTTCAGCTTTCTGCGCCTGCGGATCTCTACGAGGCCTTGAACAGCCTGCTCATATTCTACAAGCATGTGCCAAGCGTCACCAATTATCCCGTATACGTGGGACAGCTCGACGAGCTTTTGGAGCCTTTCATAGACACCGTAGACGAGGCCCAGGCCAAGAAGCTTCTCCGCATGTTTATGATTCACATTGACCGCACCGTCCTGGACTCCTTCTCTCACGCCAACATAGGCCCCAAGGCCACAAAGGCTGGAAGACTTCTTCTGGAAGTAGAGACCGAGCTGGAACATGCCGTACCCAACCTGACCATGAAATACGAAGAAGGCGTAACAGACGACGCATTTGCACTGAAAGCCATCGAATGTGCCCTGCACAGCGCAAAGCCCAGCTTCGCCAACCACGCCATGTTTAAGAGCGAGCTCACCGAAAAATACGTGATCGCAAGCTGCTACAACGGCCTGCCCTTAGGCGGAGGCGCCTACACCCTCTGCCGCCTCATCCTGGGCAACATCGCCAAGCGCGCCAAAAACATCCAGGACTTCAAAGAGCGTGAGCTTCCCTACGTCCTTGACATTATGGCAAGGTACATGGACGCCCGCGTCCGCTTCGAGGTAGAAGAGAGCGGCTTCTTTGAAAACCATTTCCTGGTAAAAGAAGGCTTTGTAGCAAGAGACCGCTTCACCGCCATGTTCGGCCTAGTAGGCCTGGCAGAATGCGTAAACATCCTCATGGAAAAAGAAGGAAAAGAGGGACGCTTCGGCCACAGCGAAGCCGCCAACGATCTGGGCGTAGAGATTATGAACATCATCGACCAGTTCAACAGCAGCCACGAAGCCCCCTACTGCGAAGTAACCGGCGGCCATTACCTCCTCCACGCCCAGGTAGGCCTGGCAGAGGACGAACACGTAACCCCCGGAACCCGGATCCCCATCGGAGAAGAACCCAAGGAGCTGATAGACCACCTAAAAGTACTAAACCGCTTCCACAAATACTTCCCATCCGGAACCGGCGACATCTTCCCAATCGACCTAACCGTACATAAAAACCCAGAATTCGTCCTAGACATCATCAAAGGAGCCTTCCGGCAGGATCTACGCTACCTGTCCTTCTACTCCAGCGACAGCGACGTAATCCGCGTAACCGGCTACCTAGTAAAACGTTCCGAAATGGAAAAACTAGACAGCGGCCTAGCCGTCCTCCAAAACACCACCGGCCTAGGCCTAGGCGCCTCCAAAAACGGCCACATCCTAGAACGAAAAATCCGCTAACCCATATAATTAAATCCACTATCCGCCGTCCCCTCACCGACGGCGGATACTTTATATCCAAAAAAACACTCCCCCCCAAAAAAGAACCACCCCCACCTACCACCCCCAAAAGCCAGGGAAGTCACAGAGGAAGGCGGCAGGAGGGTCCAATATCAAGTGTTCGCCTGTTCGCGCACACACTGTCTGCTATAGGCGGACAGTCCATCCCAAAAAACATCCCAAAACATCCCCCCTGTCCGACAATAGCAGACAGTGTGTACGAGAACCGCGCGATCACTGATATGGACCCTCCTGCCGCCTTCCTCTGTGACTTCCCGTCCCCCCCCCCTCATTATGAATTTTTTTCTCAAATTTGCCAAATGTCCTTTTTTAATTTGTGAAAATATGATATAAATAATATAAACAGTTCAAAAAAAAACCAAAAAATGACGAACAAAAATCCAAGAAACACATCATACAAGAAACGGAGGCCCCCATGAATTATTCAGAAGATGCAACCAAGCAATACCACATCCAGGTCGGCGAAGGAGACATCGGAAAATACGTCATCCTTCCCGGAGATCCCAAGCGCTGCGCCAAAATCGCAAAATACTTCGACGACGCAAAGCTAATGGCCGACAGCCGCGAATACGTCACCTACACCGGTTATCTGGAAGGCGTAAAAGTCAGCGTCACCTCCACAGGAATCGGAGGCCCCTCCGCATCCATCGCCATGGAAGAGCTGGTAAAATCAGGCGCCCACACCTTCATCCGCGTAGGCACCTGCGGCGGAATGCAGCTAGATGTTAAAAGCGGTGATCTCGTCATAGCCACCGGAGCCATCCGCATGGAAGGAACCAGCAAAGAATATGCCCCCATCGAATTCCCGGCCGTAGCCGACATCCATATTGTAAACGCACTGATGGCCGCGGCAAAAGAGATGGAAACCGGCTGTCACGCAGGCGTCGTACAGTGCAAGGACGCCTTCTACGGACAGCATTCCCCGGAAACCATGCCTGTAAGCTACGAGCTTCTGAACAAATGGGAAGCCTGGAAGCGCCTGGGCTGCCTGGCCTCCGAGATGGAATCAGCCGCCCTTTTCATCGTGGCAAGCAGCCTCCATGTCCGGGTCGGATCCATTTTCCTGGTAGTAGCCAACCAGGAGCGTGAAAGAGAGGGATTGGAAAACCCTGTGGTCCATGACACCGACATGGCCATCCGCACTGCAGTAGAGGCTCTGCGGAAGCTAATCAAAGAAGATATGGGAAAGGAAAAATAAATCATGCAGAAATGTAAGCGTGTATTTGTAGTCGTAATAGATTCCTTAGGCGTGGGAGAAATGACAGATTCCAAAGAATACAAAGACACAGGCGTCAACACCCTGGAGCATATCTCCGAGTCCGTGGAAACCTTCGATATTCCCAACCTAAGAAGGCTTGGCATTGCCAATCTGTGCAACTTAAAGCAAGTGCCCCCGGTAGAAAAGCCCCTGGCCTACTATACCAAAATGAACGAAAAGAGCCGAAGCAAGGACACTATGACCGGACACTGGGAGATTATGGGCTTAGAGGGAAAGCAGCCCTTCAAGACCTTTACGGAAACCGGTTTTCCGCCGGAGCTGATCGAAGAGCTGGAAAAACGGACGGGACACAAAATCATCGGCAATAAGAGCGCCAGCGGAACCGAGATACTGGAAGAGCTTGCGGAAGAAGAAATCGCTACCGGCCATATGATCGTCTACACCTCCGCAGACTCCGTACTGCAGATCTGCGGCAACGAGGAAACCTTTGATCTACAGGAACTTTACCGCTGCTGCGAGATCGCCAGGGAAATCACCATGAAGGACGAGTGGAAGGTAGGCCGCATCATAGCAAGGCCCTATATAGGAAAAAAGCGCGGTGAATTCAAGCGGACCAGCAACCGCCACGACTACGCCCTAAAGCCCTTTGGAAAGACAGCTCTGGATGCCTTAAAGGACGCAGGACTGGATGTAATCTCCATCGGAAAGATCAAAGATATCTTTGACGGGGAGGGCATCACCAGAGCCTTAAAGTCCAAGAGCTCCGTTCACGGCATGGAGCAGACCATCGACGTGGCAAAAGAAGAATTCCACGGCTTATGCTTTGTAAACCTGGTAGACTTTGACGCCTTATGGGGGCACCGGAGAGATCCCAAAGGCTATGCCCGGGAAATCGAGAAATTTGACAAGAACCTCGGGGTGCTTCTTGAACTGTTAAAGGAGGATGATCTTCTGATCATCACGGCAGATCACGGCAACGATCCCACCTACACCGGAACGGATCACACCAGGGAAAAGGTTCCCTTCCTGGCTTATTCCCCCTCCATGGAAGGACACGGCGCCCTTCCGGAGACAGATACCTTCGGCGCCATCGGAGCGACGGTAGCCGACAATTTCGGAATTGCCATGCCCGAAGGAACCGTCGGAACGTCCCTTCTTGAGAAGCTGCAGTAAGGCCATGCTTCACAGGGCATTTTGAGACTATCAAACACGGATTTTTACATGACAGGTGATTCTCTTATGAGCGAGGCCCTTAATCTGATCCGACAACTGAACAAGCAAGACAGACTTTATCTGGAGACTTACTTTGCAGGCGCTCCTTTCTGGCTGATGGAGGCCTTTCAGGTTCTTCGCCTGCCCGGAAATAAAACCTTTATCACAGAGGGAGATCCGGCAAAGGACATTTACATTCTTTTAAAGGGAAATGTAGTGGCAGAGGAGCACCGTGTAAAGGATATGACCTACGGCTTTATCCGGTTTGCCCCTGTGGAGGTATTCGGGGTCATGGAGCTGATGTTTGAGATGGATGTCTACCAGACCACCCTGGCAGCCACTATGGACTGTCTGTTTTTAAAGACAAGCCGGGAAGCCTTCCGGAAGTGGTTTGAGCACGACTTCTGCGCCTATCGGATGGAGTGCAAAAAGGTAGGCCATTACCTCCTTGAGCAGGCCAGAAAAGAACGGCTCTATGTGCTGCTCCAGGGGGTGGAGCGGATTTATCTTGTCCTTTATAAAATGTATCAGAATTACGCCAGGGGCGGAAGCTGTCTTTTGTATATGAGCAGAAAGGATTTTATGGAGACAGCCGGCATCTCGGAACGCACCGTAACCCGTACCTTAAAGGGACTGGAGGAAAAGGGCTGCATTACAAGAGAGGGCTGGAAGATCCGCATTTCCGAAAAGCAGTATGAGATGATCCGGGAGCTGCTGGAGGATAAGCTATATACATTCGAGTAAGCCGGCGCCGCCTGATTCAGCCGGGGACTGCTTAAAAACCGGATAGGGTGCAGACAGAGAAAGAACAAAGGAGACAGCAAAAAATGAAAGCAGTAATCAATCGGATTATCCCCTTCAGCAGCGTAGACGGCCCCGGAAACCGCACGGCTATCTTTCTTCAGGGCTGCAACATTGACTGCAGATACTGCCACAACCCGGAGACACGAGGCATGTGTAGGCAGTGCGGCCTCTGCGTGGAGCAATGTCCGGCAGGTGCGCTTTCCATCGAAGAAGGGAAGGTTCAGTTCACCCCTTCGGCATGTGTCCAGTGCGACACCTGCATCCATATCTGTCCCCATGACAGCTCTCCCAGGACAGAAGAGCTGACGCCCCAGGAGACATACGAACGGGTAAAGAGCCAGCTTCCCTTTATCCGGGGGATTTCCGTATCCGGCGGCGAGTGTATGCTGCATCCGGATTTTCTTACGGAACTGTTCTGTCTGGCAAAAAAAGATGGCCTTACCACCCTGATTGACAGCAACGGAACCGTCCCCTTTTGCAGCTATCCCCATCTGATGGAAGTGACGGATGGGGTTATGCTGGATATCAAAGCCTTTGACAGCGAAGAGCACCGGGCCCTCACAGGGGTTTCCAATGAGACGGTGCTTTCCAATGCGCTCTGGCTTGCCGAGCATAAAAAACTATATGAAGTAAGAACTGTAATCGCTCCCGATCTTTACGACACGGAGCGCAGTATACGCAGAATGGGAGAATTTCTTGCCCCCTGTCTGGCTGTCAATCCATTCCGCATCAAGGTGATTGCCTACAGACCCATGGGCGTGCGCAGGGAATATGCCGACTGCCGGGTACCGGATCCAAAATACCTGGAGAAAATGGCGGATATCTTAAGAAGCTGCGGATTTCAAGACATTATCATTATTTAAAGGAGGTAGAGGGAGTGGGAAAAGTGAGCCATATGGATGAGAGCAAGGTTGTCATCCAGATGAAGGACATCGTGAAAAAGTTCGGCGATTTCACAGCCAACGACCACATCAATCTCACCGTGCACAAAGGAGAGGTACATGCCATTTTAGGAGAAAATGGCGCAGGCAAGAGTACGATGATGAATGTACTCTGTGGACTTTACAAGCCCACAAGCGGACAGATCTTTATCAACGAAAAGGAAGTCCATTTTTCAAGTCCCAAGGATGCCATTGACATCGGAATCGGAATGGTGCACCAGCACTTTATGCTGATTCCGCCGTTTACCGTTGCAGACAACATCATTCTTGGCGTAGAGCCTGTAAAGGGGCTTGTCGTCGATCACAACACGGCAAAGGAGAAGGTTCTGGAGCTCTCCGAGCGGTACGGAATGAAGGTGGATCCGGACGCAAAGGTGGAGGACATCTCCGTTGGAATGCAGCAGAGAGTAGAGATTCTGAAGGTTCTTTACCGTGGGGCGGACACTCTGATCCTGGACGAGCCTACGGCTTCCCTCACGCCTCAGGAGATTGAGGGACTGATGGAGATCATCGAAAATCTGACGGCAGACGGCAAGAGCGTGATTTTGATCACCCATAAGCTCAAGGAGATCACCGCCTGCTCCGACACCTGCACCATCATCCGCCAGGGAAAATACATCCGCACCGTGAAGGTAGACGAGGTCAATGAAAACGAGCTGGCTGCCATGATGGTAGGCCGGGATGTAAACTTCAAGGTGGACAAAAAAGAAATGACACCCGGCGAGGTCGTTCTGGAGGTAAAAAATCTCCATGCAAAGGATTACCGGGATGTGGAGATCCTAAAAGGCCTTAATCTGACTGTGCGGAGAGGGGAGATTGTAGGTCTTGCAGGCGTGGACGGCAACGGACAGACAGAGCTTGTGGAGGTGCTGACAGGCCTTCGAAAGGCAGACAGCGGCGAAGCGTCCCTTCTTGGAAAGGATGTATTTAACAAAACGCCGAAGGAAACCTTTGACAGCGGTATTTCCAGCATTCCGGCGGACCGTCAGAAGCATGGGCTCATTCTGGAATTCTCCAATGAGGATAATCTGATTCTGCAGCATTTTGAGGAGGAGCCCTTTGCAAAGAAGCATATCCTGAACCGGAAGGCAGTACGGGATCATGCCTTGGAGCTGATTGAGAAATTCGACGTAAGGCCCAGAGGCTGCGAGGGCGCTCCGGCCGGGACGCTGTCGGGAGGAAATCAGCAGAAGGTTATTATCGCCAGAGAGGTGACCAATGACAAGGAGCTTTTGATCGCAGTGAACCCCACCAGAGGCCTTGACGTGGGGGCCATTGAGTTTGTACATAAATACCTAGTGGAGCAGCGGAATAAGAACAGGGCGGTTCTTCTGGTCTCCTTTGAGCTGGACGAGATTATGAGCCTGTCTGACCGGATTGAGGTTATCTTTGACGGACAGATCACGGGAAGCGTTCACGGGACGGATGCGGACGAGAAGGAGCTTGGATTTATGATGGCGGGAGGTAAGAAGCATGAATAAGAAGAAGAGTATCCTGGAAAGTAATGTATTCTATACCTTGATTGCCATTGGGGCCGGCTTTGTGATCGGAGCCGTTTTCCTGCTGATTGCAGGAATCAGCCCAGCGGTAGCTTACGGAAAGCTGTTCAACAGTATCTTCGGAAAACCGAAATATCTGTTCTGGACCTTGATCTACGCCAGTCCCTTGATTTTTACAGGCCTCAGCGTGGCTTTTTCCTTCCGTACCGGCGTATTTAACATCGGCGCAGAGGGACAGTTTGTAGTGGGAGCCCTGACAGCCTGCAGCCTTGGAATTCTGGTGGATCTTCCGGCAGTGATTCACGTTCCCCTCTGCATCATTGCAGCGGCGGCAGCCGGAATGATCTGGTCTTTGATTGTGGGAATTTTAAAAGTGAAACGGGGAATCCATGAGGTTCTTTCCTTTATTATGTTTAACTGGATTGCCTTTTATCTGTCCAACTATGTGGTAAACCTGGCAGTCATCCACAAAGAGGGCGGCGGCGAGGCTTCCAAGGATGTGCTTGACTCCGCAAGGCTTCTCTTCCCGGAGGGGCTTCGCAAGGCATTCGACTGCAGCGCAGCCAACTGGGGCATTGTTATGGCCATATTGGCGGCTGTGATTATCTGGGTGATTATAGAAAAAACCACTCTGGGATATAAATTAAAGGCCGTTGGCTTCAACAGCAACGGAGCCCTGTATGCCGGAATCAATGCAGACCGGTCTGTATTGACGGCTCTTGGCATCTCCGGCGCCCTGGCCGGTCTTGGAGGCGCTGTGCAGATTCTTGGTATGTCCGGGCGTTTAAGCCAGTTTGCCGGACAGGAGGGCTTTGGCTTTGAGGGAATTACGGTTGCGCTGATTGGTTCTTCCAGTCCCATCGGCTGCATCTTTTCCGGACTGTTTTATGGCGCCATGAAATACGGCGGCTCCAAGCTCAGTATCGTGAAGGCGCCCTCAGAAGTTGTAGACATTATCATGGGATGCGTCATTTTGTTTATCGCTATTTCCCAGATATTCCGGGTACTGTTTGCCCGTTTCGGAAAAAAGGAGGGAAAGTAGAATGGATGTGATTATTAAAGATCTTGGGTTACTTATCAACGCAACCTTGATTGCCACACCGCCTCTTCTGCTGGCGGCTCTGGGCTCCTGCTTTTCCGAGCGCAGCGGCGTTGTCAATATTGGAATCGAAGGAATGATGACCATTGGGGCCTTTACGGGGGCTGTTATGGGACTGACGACGGGAAACGGCTGGATTGCATTCTTATGCGCCGGTCTGGCCGGGGCATTGTTCGGGCTGATTCATGCAGTGGCGTGTATTTCTTTTCATGCAGATCAGACCATTGCCGGGACGGCTATCAATTTCCTTGGGCCTGGCCTTGCGGTATTCTTATGTAAGGCTATGTACAACAACTCCTCGGATACACCGGCTATGGATCCCAGCTGCAAGCTTCCCAAGCTGTTCCAGGGCGTATTCCCGGCCGGATCCTTCTGGAGCAATGTGCTGAATGTGTACTCGGTGGCGTACCTGGTATTTCTCCTGGCCCTTGTTTGCTGGTTTGTGTTCTATAAGACAAAGTTCGGCGCACACCTGAGGGCAGTGGGAGAGCACCCGGAGGCCTGTGAGTCTCTTGGCATTGACGTATACAAGGTCCGCTATACTTGTGTGATCCTCTCTGGTTTCATGGCCGGTCTCGGCGGAGCCTTTGTGACATTGGCAACTATCAACCAGTTCCGCCCCAGCGTAATCGTGGGACAGGGCTTTATTGCCATTGCGGCAGTTATTTTCGGAAAGTTCTCTCCGGGAGGAGCGACAAAGGCCTGTCTGCTCTTTGGCCTGTGCAGCGGCATCAAGACCCTGGCCGGACAGAGCAATACGGTTTCGCCCAACTTGATTTCCATGATTCCTTATATTGTGACCATTCTGGCTTTGGTACTCTTTGTCGGAAAGGCTCATACACCTGCGGCAAACGGAAAGATTTTCGTAAAGTCGAAATAACAGGTGTCTCATGGAAAAGCGTAAGATTACAGGAAAAAGCATTCTCGCCGCAGCCTTCGGGGTTCTTTTGGTGGGTGTGGGGGTTGCTTTTAATAATTGTGCCGGATTCGGAAACGATCCTGTGGGGATCGTTTATGACGGAATCCGCAGTATCAGCGGCATGAACCAGGCCCAGCTTGGCATGGCGTCCAATGCGGTAAATATTGTGCTTCTGGTGTTCCTCTTCTTTGTGGGGAGGCGTTATGTGAGCGTCGGCACCTTTGTGTACCTGCTTCCCTATGGCTTTTGTGTGGATTTGGGGAATTTCCTCTATGGCCTGCATGGAGCTTCGGAGGATATCTGGGTGAGGGTTGTCTTCAGTGTGCTGGGATGTGTGCTCTTATCCCTGGGCGTGGCCATCTATATTACGGTGGACATTGGCGTGGATCCCTTTACCGGGGTAGTTCTGGTGCTGCGTGATGGTTTGAAAAAGGAGTACCGTTATGTAAAGATTGGATTTGATCTGACTATGGTGATCCTGGGAACGCTTCTGGGCGGCAGGCTTGGAGTCGTCACGGTAGTTACCGCATTGGCTGTAGGGCCGGTGATTCAGTTTTTTACAAGGTTGTTGAAAAAGTATTTCATTAAAAATAATAAATGTTAAGAGAGGAGAGTAGAATATGTCTAAGATACCAACTCCCCACAACGGGGGAAAAGAAGGAGATTTCGCCAAGACGGTTCTGATGCCGGGAGATCCTTTGAGAGCAAAGTATATTGCGGAGACTTATCTGGAGAATCCCAGACTGGTGACGGCTGTCCGCAATATGTTCGGTTATACGGGAACGTATCATGGAAAAGAAATTTCCGTCATGGGAGCAGGTATGGGAATGCCCTCCATTGGAATTTATTCTTATGAGCTGTTCAACTTTTATGATGTGGAGAATATTATCCGCATCGGTTCGGCGGGGGCTCTGCAGGATCATGTGAAGGTGATGGACGTGGTAGTAGGCATGGGAGCCTGTACAGATTCCAATTATGCTTATCAGTTCGGCCTTCCGGGAACCTTTGCTCCTACAACGGACTATGGACTTATGAGCAAAGCCATTGCCGTGGCAGAGAAGCAGGGAACCCATGTGGTTGTGGGAAATGTGCTGTCTTCTGACGTATTTTACAATGCCAAGAGCGATGCCAATGATCTGTGGAGGAGCATGGGTGTGCTTGCGGTGGAGATGGAAGCGGCGGCTCTCTATATGAATGCGGCGAAGGCCGGGAAGAAGGCGCTTTGTCTGTTGACGATCTCAGATCATATTTATACAGGCGAGGCTTTAAGCGCCGAGGAGCGGCAGGTCGGCTTTGGGAAGATGATGGAGATTGCTTTGGAGTTGGCTTAATTTATTTTTAGAACTGAAATAGGAGAACGAAATATGGAAGCAAAAGAGATTTTGGGACATGTGGATCATACGCTGCTGACACAGACGGCTACCTGGGCGGAGATTCAGCAGATTTGTGACGATGCCATTGCTTACAAAACTGCGTCGGTTTGCATTCCGCCAAGCTTTGTGAAGCAGGTGAAGGAGTATGTGCAGGATAAGATGGCGGTTTGTACGGTGATTGGGTTTCCGAACGGATATATGACTACGGCCGCTAAGGAGTTTGAGACGAAGGATGCCCTTTTAAACGGCGCGGATGAGATCGATATGGTGATTAATATCGGCTGGGCCAAGGAAGGGAAGTTTGATGCCATTGAGGATGAGATCCGGACGCTGAAAGAGGCTTGCGGTGAGAAGATTCTGAAGGTGATTATTGAGACTTGTCTTTTGACGGATGAGGAGAAGATTGCCCTTTGTCATGCGGTTACGAAGGCTGGGGCGGATTTTATTAAGACTTCTACGGGATTTTCTAAGGCTGGGGCTACTTTTGAGGATATTAAGCTGTTTTCGGAGAATATCGGGCCTGGTGTGCGGATGAAAGCTGCCGGGGGGATTTCTTCTATGGAGGATGCAGAGAGATTCCTGGAGCTTGGGGCGGATCGCCTTGGGACGAGCCGGATTGTGAAGATTGTGAGGAATGAGGCGGCTTCGGGGTATTAAGTTTAGGGGGACGGAGCATCCGCAGCAGCAGAAGGCCTGTGGGTTTTCCATATCGGTGTTCGGACGGTTCGCGTACACTTTGTCTGCTCTGTACAGACATTACTTTGCTATGGGTTTATAGCTTGTGGTTTTTGGTAATGTCTGTCCATATCAGACAAAGTGTTCGTGAACAGCCGGACACCTGATATTGGAAAACCCACAGGCCTTCTGCTGCTGCGGATGCTCCTGGTTTTTGGGGGTGGGGGAGAGGTGTGGCGTTAAAGTAAATAATTGTTTTCTTTGTTGGCTACTTGTAAGGATGCAAGGGTGTAGGTTGCAAATCCTTCTGATACGAGTGGTTCTTGTTTGCAGAGCTCTTCGGCTTCTTCGTAGGATGCGGTTTTAAATATTACCATGCCTGCGACTCCGGGATATCCTTTGAAGGGGCCGCAGAGCTCGAGTTTTCCTTCGTTGTCTAGTTTTCTGAGGTTTTCTACGTGTCTGGTGATTACGGCTTTTGTGACTTTGTTAAAGGTTTTTCCTTTTTTGATTGTCATGACGTATAACCATTTTTCCATGTTGTTTTCTCCTTTTTGAAATTGTTTTGTTTTGAGTTGGCAGCCTTGGCTTCTGGTGAAGCGGTGAAATGACGATACGCTAAGGATAGAGGTTCACGATCTTGGCTGCTTTTTCTTTCAGCATAATACGGGCTTCTTCGGGTTCGAGAATTTCTACATATTCTCCAAAGGATAGGAGATAGTGAAGAGTCCAGTGATTCAGCTCGTATGGTATGGTGACATAGTAGCTTCCATCTTCTTGGAATGAGACCTGTTCTTCTTGAAATTCATCGTACAGCCGGTGGGCAATTTTGGGCGAGAATTTTAGTTTAAAGAGTGGGGAAGAAGATTCTTCTGTGCACTCGGATGAGAGTGTGTCGTCTTTTGGAAGCTCTCGCTCAAATAGCTCTGGCATAACCTGGAGCTGTTTGATTCTGGACAGGCGGAAGGTTCTGATTTCCTGCTTGTACCGGCAATATCCTACAATGTACCAGGCGTGTGATTTGAACATCAATCGCAGTGGTTCAACGGTTCTTTCTGACTTTTTCAGATCTGTATTGCGGTATACAAAGGTGATGACATGTTTGTTGAGGATGGCATACTGCAGCTCGGAAATTTTTATTTTTTCTTTTTCGCCGCTTCCCCAATAGGTAAAGTCAATGTCAAGCCATCTGGATTCCATAGCATTTCGGAAAATAGCGCTGATCTTGCTCAGGGCCATTTCTGCTGTGGGGTATTTTGCTGCCTGCAGAATCTGCAGGCCTTGATAAATGCTTTGCTGTTCCTCTTTGGACAGAAGAGATTTGTCAATGGTGTATCCTTCTATGAGGGAGATTCCGCCGCCGGTTCCCTTTGTAGATAAGATAGGGATTCCGGCGATGCTCAAGGTGTTGATATCCCGATAGATTGTTCTTGTGGATACATGAAAATAATCGGATAATTCTTTTGCTGTTACATGCCCGTGGCTGACGATATAAAATACCATCTGTACCAGACGTTCTATCTGCATGGCGGCCGCTCCTTATGCTGTGGTTTCACTATAACACATGAAATGCGACAGGTAGCTGTCATATTTGATGATTATTTTTAATATAGCTTATTTTATATGGCTTTTCAATTATATTTTATAGTCTTATGCATATGAAAAGGGAGCTTTAGGCGTAACGTCCAAAGCTCCTGTATTTACAAAATGCAGTATACATAGAAATTAAAAGATCAATAAGGGGTTAAAAATTTTGCAGGCAGCTTTAATCCCATCTGCCGGCATCTTCGGAAAAAAGAGGGCTTTCCCCACAGACAGGGCAGATGAGCGTTTCTTCTTCCTCTTTAATCTGCACGGAAATTCCGCAGTCCGGACAGGCAGGAGCGTAGGTGTTTCCGCTTTGGTGAAGATGAATCACAGGGACGGAGAGTACCTGCCGGCACTTGGGGCATATGGCAGCCTTGTATTGAAATTCAAAAGAAGGAAAGGCTTCCCCTTTTGTATCTGCAAGAATTTTCTCCTGAATGTCTGCCGGAAATGCATCCAGCACGTTTTCCAGCCGTGCGTGACGGAATCCGTGGCCCAGCTGAATCTGCCAGGTCATTTTGCAGGAAGGACATATAAACCGGTTAACCCTACCCATAATGTTTTCCTCTCCTTAATCTGCCCTCTCCTTAAGCTCCAAGCAGCTGCAGAACCGAGGAGGGCTGCTGATTTGCCTGTGCCAGCATGGCCTGGCTGCTCTGAACCAGAATGGAGTTGCGTACATGTTCCATCATGGCCTTCGCCATATCCATGTCTCGAATCCGTGATTCGGATGCGGTCAGATTTTCCACGGTACAGTTTAGATTGGAGACTGTGTGCTCCAGCCGATTTTGAAGAGCGCCGTAATAGCTCCGCACAGAGCTGACTTGATCAATTGCGCTGTTTATGTCGTCGATGGCGTTACGGGCATTGTCCTGTTCCAAGATATCCGTATCCATAAGTCCCAGGGCGTCCGGGCTCATCTGATAAAGCTCTACGCGGATGATGTTTTCTTCTTTATTGCGTTCTCCTACCATCAATTCAATGCCGTCAGTGCTGGCAATACCTGTGCCTGTAGGTTTGGTGGCTATATCTGTAATGTAAAAGGGCTGATTTCCCACTGCACCGCTGCCAATCATGGAGAGATCGCCTAAACTGTTCGTTATGACAGAACCGGATCCGCTTTTGGATTCATAGATAAGCTTTCTGACAAATTCTACAAGATCCGCATCGGATTGGCGGAACAATTGCTCCAGGCTGCCTCCGTCGTGGATTTTTCCGCCGGTATGCTGGGATATAGCGCCGTATAATCCGGCGTTGTTGTTTATAATTTCGTCAAAAATCTTATCCATTCCGGCCGCAATTTTGGCTCCGCTCACTGCAGCGCCGCCGCCGCTTGCCAGATGGCCGATATAGGCGCTTGCCAGATAACCGTGCCCGTAGGGTCTCCCCGCTACGGAATATTTCCGCAGATAATTGGCGATTGCAGCATCCTGGGAGGTATCGTTGGCGCTGGTAATAGATTTTCCAATTTGAACCAGCTCGTCGTTCCAGTTGGTGGGGAAGCCGCCCCCGGAGAGCTGTGCGGTTCCTTCCGAAAACCATTCGGGGAATTTTTCTGCTCCGTTCCGGCCGCTCATCTGATCTGTCATGGTGTACTGCATAACTGAATGCATAAGCTCATGGGCAATGGTAGACTCCAGTACAACGGCGTCCGGCCCCGAAAGAGAGGCATCCGAAAAATCAGAGGAGTCCAGCTTGATCAGCATATTGCCGGCCTTACCGGTTGCGTAAAAAGAAAACTGCGCATAGGCAAGCATTCCGCCCTTGCCGTCTATACGGCTGATATGGAGCTCCATGCCGATGGTGTCGGTTCCAATCGCTGTATTCAATGTAGGAAAGGCATTTAAAATCTGACTTATGGCATTGGGAAAATATTCTTTGGCAATTTTTTCCGTCAACTGATCGTTGGCTCTTGCAGCTTTGCTTAGGCTTCCGGGAGAGACGGCTGCAGAGCTGTCCGTACAAGCCACTTGGCAGGTGCGGTTTTTTAGATCCACTGTAAGATTGTAGGTGGTAGTGGAAGCTTCTTTTGTTCCCATAGAGCTGTGGCCGGGGAAGAGCTGGATGCTGTTAAAGGTTGTGGCGTCTCCAATTCTTGAAATCTCCGTTTTCAGCTGTTCGATTTCCTGATTCATCATAAAACGCTCTTGAGACGAATAGGAACCGTTTGCAGACTGAACGGAGAGCTCCATCATGCGGTTGAGAATGGCATGGATTTCCGTGGTGGCGCCTTCCACTGTCTGAACCAGGGAGATACCGTCCTCAGCATTCTGCGTGGCCTGTTTAAGTCCGGTAATCTGCGCCCGCATTTTTTCAGAAATGGCAAGGCCTGCCGCATCATCTCCAGCACGGTTGATTTTGTATCCGGAACTGAGTTTTTCCAGATTCTTTGCTACCGAGCTGTTATTTCCCATCAAATTTCTGTGAACATTCAAAGCTGTCACATTATGCTGGATACGCAAGCGCCTCACCTCTTTTCCATTTGCTTTTCTATTAGATTTACTAAATGAAAAGTACTCGTATAACAGGCTATCGGCATTTTAACACTGTAACTTAAGCTATTCTATCAGAAAACCGTCATTTTTATGCCATAACTATACAATACTTTTTTCGGATTTGGCAGTACGAATGTCAGTTACTGGTCACGGGAGCGAATAGTAATGACTTCCAGGAGGCGGTATTTAAGAGAGGGTTTAAATGAATTGAATATTCAAAAGTTTTATGTTAATATGTCGTAGAAAAGAACAGGCACAACAAACAGCATGTTTTTTTGAATTTATCCGATATACAGATTCCGTTTGAAAGAGTTCTAAGATAATTAAAGCGAAAAGCACAGGAAGCGTTTATGAAAGTTATTATTATCAAACAAAACGAAGCAGATCAGCGCCTGGATAAATTTCTGTCCAAATATATGGATAAAGCGCCTAAAAGCTTTTTCTATAAAATGCTGCGAAAGAAAAATATAACCTTAAACAAAAGAAAGGCCGAAGGCAGCGAGCGTTTGAAAGCAGGCGACGAAATCCGCCTGTTTCTCTCGAAGGAGACCATTGAAAGCTTCACAACCTTACGTATATATACCAACGAGAAGCAGAACTCCAGGCCTGGCTTTTCCATTATCCATGAGGATTCCCATATTCTTATTTTAAACAAACCGGCGGGCCTTCTGTCCCAGAAAGCAAAGCCGGAGGATATTTCCCTGGTGGAGCAGATGACAGGTTATCTGCTGGAATCCGGCCAGATCAGCCAGGAGGAGCTGCGAAGCTTTCGTCCGGGCATCTGCAGCCGCCTGGATCGGAATACCAGCGGCCTGGTCGCAGCCGGAAAGACCCTTCCCGGCCTCCAGGCAATGAATGAACTGATCCGTGAGCACCGGCTGTGCAAATTTTACCGATGCATTGCAGCCGGCTCTTTGAAACAGCAGAAGCGGATAGAGGGCTGGCTGAAAAAGAATGAGAAAACGAATCAGGCGGCTCTTTTTGAAAAAGAAGAGAAGGGAAGCCTGTATATCTGCACTGAGTATCTGCCTCTTAAAACCTTTCAGGAGGGAGGAAGAGCATATACCTATCTGGAGGTTCAGCTGATTACGGGGCGCTCCCATCAGATTCGGGCGCATCTGGCAGGTATCGGCCATCCTTTGATCGGCGACGCCAAGTATGGAAATCCGGAGGTAAACCGCTATTTCCGGGCGCATTTTGGTCTGGAGCATCAGCTTCTGCATGCCTTCCGGCTGGAATTTCCGGCGCTTACCGGCCCCTTGGAACAGCTCTCCAATCAGCAGTATGAAGCGCCCCTGCCGTCGGTTTTTGAAAAAATTCTGGAGGGAACATAGCTTAAAAACCAATTCGTTGAAACAGATAAAGGACTGCTTGGAACGGCAGTCCTTTTTTGTCGATTTTTGTTCCCTTCCGCTGCTTCCTGTTAATTGCATTTGTTGCAGAATTGGTTTATAATTTGAAATAATATTCACAGGCAATGAGCAAGGCAAAGGGGAAGGGGGCGATACCATGGATGCTCAATGCTGCTGTTCTCTGGAACTGGGAATTCTGATTTCACTGATAACCTTTCCGGGAGTAGTCGTTCACGAGCTGGCGCATCAGATATTCTGTATATTTTGCGGCCTTAAGGTCTATAAAGTAAAATATTTCCAATTAAGTAATCCCAATGGATATGTGGTTCACGAATCCACAGATTGCTCCTGGAAGGTATTTCTCACCTGTATGGGCCCGTTTTTTATAAACAGCGTACTTGGAATGTCGATTCTTCTTCCCATATCCATTGACCTTATGGTCTTTCGGGAGTATAATAATCCTTTAATACTGCTGGCCGGATGGCTGGGGTTCTCCATTCTGATGCATGCCTTTCCAAGCAGAGGGGACGCAAAGGTTATGATAAGCCGTATCATTAAGAATCCCAAGGCAAGCCAGCTATGGAAAGTAATAGCGGCTCCTTTTGTGGCGCTTATCTATATCTGCTCCATTGAAAAAATCTTATGGCTGGATCTGACGTATGCGGCCGTGCTTACCGTGCTGGCCACAGGATTCTTAATACATATATTGTAGCTTAGAAAGGCAAAAAGAACGATGGCAACCTGGAATTCCAGAGGGCTTAGAGGCTCCACATTAGAAGAGCTTGTAAACCGGACCAATGAAAAATACCGGGAGCAGGGGCTTGCACTGATTCAGAAGGTGCCCACCCCCATCACTCCGATTAAGATCGACAAAGAGCACCGGCATATTACGCTGGCTTATTTTGAGCAGAAAAGTACTGTGGATTATATCGGAGCTGTCCAGGGGCTTCCTGTGTGCTTTGACGCCAAGGAATGCGACAGCGATACCTTTCCCCTCCAGAATATTCATGAGCATCAGGTAAAATTTATGGAGGATTTTGAAAAACAGGAGGGAATTGCCTTTCTCATCCTTTTGTTTTCCCATCGGAATGAACTGTATTTCCTTACCTATGAAAAGATGCGCTGGTTTTGGGACAGGGCCAGGAATGGAGGGCGCAAAAGCTTCCGCCATGAGGAGCTTGATCCAAGATACGTTCTCACGCCTCACGGGGGATATCTGGTTCCTTATCTTGACGGCATTCAAAAGGTAATTGACAGCATGGAGTAAATGCTTTATAATAGCACCTGTTACTTTGTTGAATTAGCAGGGTAAAGCGCCGCAGGGGACGCAGACCGGACGTTTCCGTCTAAAATACGTATACAGGTTTCCGGTATGGATTACCAGAGAAAGGTTAAAGCAGAATGAAGAACCAGGAACAGATTTTACATACCCCGGAAGGCGTCCGGGATATTTACGGAAGTGAATTTATACAGAAGTTTGAGCTTCAGCAGCAGCTCTACCAGATGCTGGCGAAAGAGGGGTATCAGGGCATCGAGACCCCGACCCTTGAATTTTTTGACGTATTTTCCAGAGAGGTGGGAACGGTTCCTTCCCGGGAGCTCTATAAGTTTTTCGATCGCGAGGGCAGCACCCTGGTGCTGCGCCCGGATATTACCCCTTCCATTGCCCGGGCGGCAGCAAAGTATTTCCACCATGAGACACCCATCCGCCTTTGTTATATGGGGAATACCTTTATCAATTATGACAAGTATCTGGGACGCCTAAAGGAGAGCACCCAGTTAGGAGCGGAGCTGATGGGGGACGGAAGCGTAAAAGCAGACGTGGAGATGCTTTCCCTTCTCATCAAATCTTTAAAGGAGGCCAGACTTTCCCGGTTCCAGGTCAGCATCGGCCAGGTTATGTTTTTTAAAAGCCTTTTAAAGGAGGCCGGCATTGACAGTGAGACGCAGAAGCGGCTGCGCCGGCTGATTTCCGATAAAAACAGGTTTGGCGCAGAGGAACTGCTCTCGGAGTGGGAGCTGCCCAATGAGCTTCGCAGCCTTTTTCTGGAGATGACGACTCTTTCCGGCGGCCCGGAGGTAATCGAAAGAGCCAAGTCCCTGACAGGCAACGAGGAAGCCCGGGAGGCCTTAGATCGGCTGAAACAGATTTACGAGGGCTTAAAGGAATTATCTCTGGAGAATTATGTAAGCTTTGACTTAGGAATGCTGAGCAAGTACAATTATTATACGGGAATTATTTTCCAGGCCTATTCCTACGGATATGGGGAGCCTATTGTGAAGGGAGGACGTTATGATACTCTTTTGTCCCATTTTGGACGGGAGCTTCCGGCAGTGGGCTTTGCCATTGTCATCGATCAGCTTATGCGCGCCGTGGAAAGAAGCGAGAGAGTGGACAAGGATCCGGTTTCCCAAAAGGAGCGGTATCTGACCATAGCTCTTACCAAGGGACGGCTTGCAAAGAAAACGCTGGAGCTTTTGGAGCAGGCGGGAATCACCTGCGAGGAAATGAAGGATCCCAGCAGCCGGAAGCTGATCTTTGTAAACCACGAGCAGAAGCTTAAGTTTTTCCTGGCAAAGGGGCCGGATGTGCCTACCTATGTAGAGTACGGAGCCGCCGATATCGGCGTGGTGGGAAAGGATACTCTGGCAGAGGAAGGCCGGAAGATGTATGAGGTGCTGGATCTGGGCTTTGGAAAATGCCGGATGTGCGTCTGCGGCCCGGCCGGAGCCAGGGAAAAGCTGAACCACCAGGAGCAGATCCGGGTGGCTACCAAGTATCCGGATATTGCCAAAGATTATTTTTATAACCGGAAGCATCAGACGGTGGAGATCATCAAGCTGAACGGCTCTATTGAGCTGGCTCCCTTAGTGGGGCTTTCGGAAGTGATTGTAGATATTGTGGAGACAGGTTCCACCCTTCGGGAAAACGGCCTGGAGGTTCTGGAGGAGATTATGCCCCTTTCCGCCCGGATGGTGGTGAACCAGGTGAGCATGAAGCTTGAGCATGAGCGGATTACCGGACTGATACGGGATCTTCAGGCTGTTCTGTAGCCGCTTTTGGCAGCCGTAACAGGCGGCAGGCGCAGACGGGCGTCTTTTTGAAGAGGGAGATTGTATGCCGAACAAAAGACTTTATTATCTGGATATGGCAAAAGGCGTGGGAATTTTTCTGGTGATTCTCGGCCACATTGAGTATCTGGATCCGGATATAAAACGGTGGATTGCTTCCTTCCATATGCCCTTGTTTTTTGTGGCGGGCGGCGTCCTGGCCTATGTAAAAGAAGCTTCCCCTTCTTCCTTGGGGGAGCAGTGGATAAGGAGAGCAAAAGGAATCCTGGTTCCCTATGTCTCCTTTTCCGTGATCATGCTCACCATGCGAACCTTTGAATATTTTGTACAGCCGGAGCGGATCACTGGAAGAGAGCTTATCAAGGAGTTTGTAGAGAGCCTGACTGGCTACGGTCTTTACACCCTGTGGTTTCTTCCGGCTTACTTCCTTTCCGGCCTTCTTTTTTCCCTGCTGTGCCGTTCTCTGAGAGGTAAGCGGTATGGACAATTGCGGCTGGGCTTCTATATTTTCCTGCTGTCTGGCTTTGGGCTTCTTATGGCCTCTGTGCTTCATGTGACGGAATACCCGGTTACGGAAGGAACCTTTGGCTGGTATGCAGTCATGGATATTCTGATTGTATTTTTGCGGGCGCTGATTGTACAGCCCTTTTTCTGGCTGGGGCATCTGTACGGGAAAATAAGCAGCGGTGCAGAGAAAAAATCAATGCTGTGTTTATCCGGCCTTTTGTTTCTGGGAATGGGAATCTTCTTATCCGGGCAGCTTCCGGTTATGGATCTCCATTATCTGATTCTCTCGCCCCTCCACTATGGGGCGGCCGCCTGTTCCTGTGCAGGCCTTTTGAATCTGCTGAGAGCGGCGCCGGTGAGCAGGGCTGTTTCCTATCTTGGACGGAATTCTTTGATCATTATGTGTACACATACGGGCATGTTCGTGCTATACTATGTATCATTGGGAATGTTTTTTGTCCGGAAGCTTATTCCTATGACGGATCTGGTTCTTTATATCAGTATCGCGGCTGCGGCCTGCGTGGCGGAGCTTCCGATTATCTGGATTTTTAACCGTTATTTTAAATATTTACTTGGGAGGACATAAATGAGAATCACAGCATTGAATGCAGACAGCCGGAAAAATCTGCTGGACGAGCTTATAAAACGCAGCCCCAATCACTATGAGGCTTACACCGAGCAGGTAAACGCCATTCTTAAGGAGGTAAAGGAAAAGGGAGACGAGGCGCTTTTTTCCTTTACGGAGCGTTTTGACGGCGTAACCCTTACAAAGGATACCCTGCGTGTGACAAAGGAGGAGATCGAGGAGGCCTATGCCCAGATAGATCCGGAGCTCCTTGCGGTCATCCGCAAAGCCCTGGCGAATATCAGAAGCTTCCACGAGAAGCAGAAGCGCACCAGCTGGTTTGACAGCCAGCCGGACGGAACCCTGCTGGGGCAGAAGATCACCCCGCTGGCTCTTGTGGGCGTGTATGTGCCCGGCGGAAAAGCCGTCTATCCTTCCTCTGTACTGATGAACATTGTTCCGGCCAAGACTGCCGGAGTAGAGCGGATCATTATGACCACGCCCCCTGGAAAGGACGGAAAAATCAGTGCGAACACGCTGGTAGCCGCCCATGAAGCCGGTGTGGACGAGATCTACAAGACAGGAGGAGCCCAGGCCATCGGCGCCCTGGCTTACGGGACGGAAAGCATTCCAAAGGTAGACAAGATCGTAGGCCCCGGGAATATCTATGTGGCCCTGGCAAAAAAAGCAGTCTACGGCTTTGTGAGCATTGATTCCATCGCCGGCCCCAGCGAGATTCTGGTGCTTGCCGACGAGACGGCCAATCCCCGTTTTGTGGCGGCGGATCTGTTGTCCCAGGCTGAGCATGACGAGATGGCCTCCGCTATTCTGGTGACCACAAGCCCCACGCTGGCCCAAGAGGTGTCGGCAGAGGCGGATGCTTTTTTAACCCGGCTTTCCAGGAAGGATATTTTGATGAAATCCTTGGAAAACTATGGGTGGATTCTGGTGGCGGACACCATGGAGGAAGCCATCGACACGGCAAACGCCATTGCCTCGGAGCATCTGGAGATTGTCACAAAGGATCCCTTCCAGGTTATGACAAAGATACGCAATGCAGGCGCTATTTTCATCGGAGAATACGCAAGCGAGCCCCTGGGGGATTATTTTGCAGGGCCTAACCATGTGCTGCCCACCAACGGAACGGCGAAGTTTTTCTCCCCCCTTGGTGTGGACGACTTTATTAAGAAATCCAGCCTTGTCTATTATTCCAGAGAGGCGCTGTCGGCTGTGCAGAAAGATATTGTCCGTTTTGCACAGGCAGAGGGGCTTACGGCCCATGCCAATTCCATAGCCGTGCGCTTTGAAGAGGAAAAGGAGTGAACTGCCATGAAGCGAACCGCATCCCTTACCAGAAATACAAAAGAAACCCAGATATCTCTAACCCTCTGCCTGGACGGCTCGGGCAGCGGCGACATTGCTACGGGGGTAGGATTTTTTGACCATATGCTGAACGGCTTTGCCCGCCACGGGCTTTTTGATCTTACCTGCCATGTAAAGGGCGATCTGGAGGTGGACTGCCATCATACCATTGAGGATACGGGAATTGTGCTGGGGCAGGCCATCCGGGAGGCCGTAGGAGACAAGAAGGGCATGGTGCGTTTTGGAAGCTGCATCCTTCCTATGGACGAAGCTCTGGTGCTGTGCTCGCTGGATCTGTCAGGCAGGCCTTACTATGTATCCGATGCAGTATTTCCCACAGAACGGGTGGGGGACATGGATACCCAGATGGTCCGGGAGTTTTTCTACGCCCTTTCTTACAGCGCAGGTATGAATCTCCACTTTAAGCTGCTCTCCGGAGAGAACAGCCACCATATGATCGAAGGAATGTTCAAGGCATGTGCAAAGGCTCTGGATATGGCAGTTGCACTGGATCCGAGAATTGCAGACGTGTTATCAACGAAAGGAAGTTTGTAGAATGATGGAAAAGAATCGTGCAGTAATCTATCTGAATAAAAAGACAGCGGAAGAGGAGCAGGATCCGGCGGTTCTTGCAAGGTATTACAGCGACAACGGAGCAGAGGAGATCCTTGTCTTTGACTGCTCAGATACCGAGGCGGAACATGAGGCATCCATCGGCATGCTCAAGGAAATCTGCCGGGCGGCGGAGGTTCCGGTAAAGGCCGGGGGGCATATTGAGCGGACGGAGGATGTAAAGAAGTTTCTCTATGCCGGATGCTCAAAGGTGATTTTAAATTACGCCAAGCAGAGCAACATTGATCTCACAAAAGAGGTTTCAACGCGCTTCGGAAAAGAGAAAATCGCCGCCTCCGTGGACAGCTCCGATGTGGTGAGCGCCCCTGCCGCGCTGGCAGAGGAGTACGTAAGCGAGCTGATTTCCATGGAAGAGTTAAAGCCTTTCAAAGAACAGCTCCGTCCCCTGAACTGCAATATGGAATGGCCCGAGTTCAAGCTGGGCCCGGACGGCTTAGTTCCCGTTGTAGTCCAGGATTACCGGACAGACGAGGTTCTGATGGCAGCTTACATGAATGAAGAAGCCTTCCATAAGACCATCGAGACGGGGAAAATGACGTATTTCAGCCGCAGCCGTCAGAGCCTTTGGCTGAAAGGGGAGACCAGCGGCCATTATCAGTATGTGAAGGAGCTTCGGGTGGACTGCGACTGTGATACCATTCTGGCTAAAGTGTCCCAGACAGGGGCGGCCTGCCACACGGGAAACCATTCCTGCTTTTTCCATGAGATTGCAAAGACGGAATATCAGAACACCAATCCCTTGAAAGTGTTTGAGCATGTATACGGGATTATCGGGGATCGGAAGGCCCATCCCAAGGAGGGCTCTTATACAAACTACCTCTTTGATAAGGGAATTGACAAGATACTCAAAAAGATTGGCGAGGAATCGGCGGAGCTTATCATTGCAGCTAAGAATCCCAATCCCGAGGAAATCAAGTATGAACTGTCGGATCTTCTCTATCACGCCATGGTGCTTATGGTGGAGAGGGGCGTTACCTGGGAGGATGTTATCAGAGAGCTTGCGAACCGGTAGGCTTGCAGGCTTTGGCCGGGCAGACCGGAATGAACTTTGAGACATGTGAGTGGGAAAGGATACGGGATGGCTCCATTTAAGGATAGAAAAATACAAGGCGTACTTCTGATCTACGGCATCCTGGTAATTGCATTCCATCTCTTCTGGCTGCAGCTTGGAGAGGGGGATGACTCCTATTACCAGGCCTGCCTGGCTGAAGACGGGATTCTGACAATTCTTTTGGATCGCTGGAATGACTGGTCTTCCCGGAGCATCATTGAGGGGCTTCTGCTTCTGGTTGTGCAGCTGCCCTCCGGAGTGTGGGTGGTTCTGGATATTCTGGTATCCATGCTTATTGCAGTTCTTGTGGTGCGGTTTCTCTTTTACCGGGAGGCTGAGCATTCCGTCTCTGCGCCTCTGGCTGTATTTCTGCTGCTTTTGCTGCTTTCCTATGATTTCCGGGAACTGTCCTCGGCAGGATGGATCACGACTACCATCAATTACTGGTGGTCCCTGGCAGCCATTCTCATAGCCTTCTTACCCTTTACCTTTCCGGAAAAAAGCAGGGGAAGAAAATGGGCTTATGGGGCGGCTGTACCGGCGGCTGTGTTTTCCATCAACCATGAGCAGATCTGCCTGCTGGTTCTGACCATGGCCCTCTATATGGCGCTTCGGGATCTGGTTTTGAAGCGCAAGGCCTCCTGGTATGTATATCTGCTGCTGGTCTTTACCCTTGTGTCGCTGTACGGGATTCTTACCTGTCCGGGCAATGCCATACGAAGTGATTTCAGCGCGGATATGTGGTTTCCGGGCTATGCCGGCTTTCATCTGCTTCAGAAAGGGCTTCTGGGATGGTACGGCGTTCTTCTGACCCTGTACAAGGAAATGAACTGGACTTATGTGCTGCTCACCGGAGTGTTGTTTTTGACGGCGGCATCCAGGAAGCGGCGGCCTCTGGAACTTGTGATTGCAGGGCTTCCCCTGGCCTCCAATGCAGGTCTTCTGGCGCTCAAAGGGATTGCCCCTTACTGTAATATAGAGCTGGTTCACTATATTGTGAATATTTTTGAATTTGATCAGCCTGTGGTGTGGTATCAGGGCTCCCTTCCAAACAAGGCAAGGCTTCTGATGCTGATTTATACCGTCTGCTGCTTTTGCGTGGTTTATACCCTCTATCTTATCTGGGGATCCACGGAAAAATGCCTGGATATGATTGTGCTTCTGGCAAGCGCCGTTATTTCCAAGGCTAGTATGGGAATGTCCCCTACGGTTTGGATCTCCGTGGAGCGTACCAGTGTGTTTATGAACTACGGCTTTCTGTTTCTGGCTATGTTCTGCGCTCTGGAATGGAACAGGACGAGGGCGGTTTCCCGGCGGCATAGAGCAGCGTAACAGGGGCGTTCATATTTTTGTCCCGGCTTTCATAAGATCATACAAAGGTTACAATTCTGATTCGTTTATCAGAGTGAAACGTAACATAAGCTTCCAAAAGGGAGGAGATCTTATGGCAAAGGCACAAAAAGCAGGAGGGCAGTACCGACAGATGCTGCTGGCACAGCAGGGACACCAGACGGCCGAGACGGAGGAACCGGTAAGCTTTTTCCGTATCCGGTTTTACATCTGCCTCTGTCTCTTTCTCTGTTATGTGATTCTGGATTATACAAAGGCATCCGTTTATGAAGTGGACAGCGCCCGTATCTGTACGGAGGTCAGAAAGGATCTGACGGAAGATCTGGATCTTGCAGAAACCCTTGGCAAAGCCCTTGACAATATCTGGGTATCCGGGGAAGGGGAGGAAGCCCTGTCACCGTAAACGAAAGACTTTTACGAGTTATATTTTGAGGAGCATAAGAAAAGATTTATGAATAGAAGATGGAGCAGCCTTGGAAAAAAATATCGGATTTTCGTACTGGGAGCAATTGTTTTCTGGTTTCTGTCCTGTATGATAGTTACACCTGTGTACACGACTGTAGCATTGGAATTCGCAGAAGATCCCAGGGGCGAGGTAATCACAACCGTATATGCAGGCCCCAGGCAGCATGTTCGTCCTTCCGACGCCAGAAGCCGGGTGGTGAACAGCGGCACGGCACGGATCTCTTTTCTGGATGTCCGTTACGGAACTCACTGTTCCCTGAAGCGGATCGATCCCTTGGATCAGTCCTACACCGAGGGAACGCTGACGGTGGAACGGCTGACCGTCCGCCAGAACGGATTTCTGACCATAGATCTTACCGGGGAGGAGCTTCGGGAGTGCTTTACGGGAAATGAGCATGTGCAGTTTACGGACGAGACCGGCTTTACCTTTGCCGTTACGGGAGAGGATCCCCAGCTGCTTCCCAAGGAAAGCTTCTGTTCCTTGTACCGGCAGTTCCGGTTTCCGGTATTTTTTATGGGCTTTCTAGCGTCCTTAGGTGTCTGGGCGCTTCTGATTTTATTGTGCCGCTGGCTGTACCGGGAGTTTCGGGATGCTTCCGGCCTCCAGCGGTGGACAGGCTTTCTCTTTGCCGCCGGGCTTTTGGGCGCGGTTCTTATGTGTGTTTACACGGGGCTTCGGAGTCCCTTCTGGCTGAACCCGGATGAGTATGATGTGAAGGCGGCGGTTAATTATTATTTCACCCATTTTATGCCGCCGGACATCCGAAGCGATATCATTACAGACAGCTTTCCTGTGTATGGGACTTCCCGGCATTTTGAGTGGAATCTTTTTTACTTTTATGCCGGCAAGCTGGGACGTTTTTTTTCGGATCCGGCCGTTCAGATGCGGCTGTTCAGCCTGATTCTCTTTTCCGTTATGGCCGGAATTGTGCTTAAAAATATTCGTAAGCACTATTCCTTTTTGCTGATCCTTTTACTGACCCCGCAGGTATGGTATATTTTCAGCTATTCTACCTCGGACGCTCTGGATTTTTTTGCAGGCTTTCTAAGTCTGTATGAGCTTTTAGAGGATCATAGTATGCTGAACCGCCTGCTGAGGGAACCCTATCGCAGACGGCATCTGCTGTATTACGGGCTTTTAAGCATCTTGTTTGTGCATCTTTTTTGGGCAAAAGCATCCTTTTATCCTATCCTGGTCTTTTTATTCCTGATTCTTTTGATACGCCTTCTGCATCAGGAAAAGCAGGAGAGGGGGCTTTTGCTTCGCAAGTATCTGATTCTTGTGGGACTGACCCTGGGAATCTTTGTGGTGAGGTATCTTATCACGGATTATCCCTACTATGGCTTTAACAAACTTGGGGTTGTGATTGAGGTGACAGAGCTGCGGGCGGAATATGGCTATAAGCCCTCCACGCCTCCTATAGAACAGGCCTATTCCATGAGCTTTTTCGGAAAGGGCATTACTTTGGGACAGCTTCTGACACAGTTTGATTTTCACACGAATCTGTTCCGGACCTTTGCAGGCTTCTTTGGAACCTACACCTTTGGGGAAAGGGACTGGTATTATCTTGTTATGGGGATGTTGTACCTGGGTCTTCTTGGATGGATTACCTGGTGTTTTGTAAAGATGAAGGATCGGCAGAAGTGGCAGGAATACGGGGCGGCGGCTTTCTGCTGCTTCCTGCAGTACGCCCTGGTTGTATTTAACTCCTGGTTTATCGACTTCCAGCCCCAGGGACGTTATCTTCTGCCGGTGCTGTTCTTTATTTCCTATCTGGCGGCAAGGACGAAGGAGCCGGAAAAGGACAAGGTGATCCGGTGGATTTTGGTCTGTACCTGTCTGCTGTCCCTCTTTGCCTTCTGGCATGTGGGGGTTCCGAATCTGGTTCCCGACCGGGTGGTGCTGCCTTGACGGGGCTTGTTCCTGCGTGAATTGTAAAAAAGCAGTCTCATCAATCAATGGTGAGGCCGCTTTTAAAGTTATTTAAAATTCAATTCTTTGTCTACAGTCAGTACTTTTTTATACGGAGAATCTCAGCCTGTGCACACATTTCCTTATAATGATGGCTGTACACATATTTATTGCAAAAAATAAAGCAAAAAAAGTATAGGATATAAAAAACATATAAGGGTTCTGCCTGCTCAAAACTTTAATGAATATCATAATACAGATACTCATTAAATTGGCCTTACAAATAGACAAAGTCTCCGTTTTACCGGAGGAAGCCGGCTTTAAATCATATAGGTGATAGAGTTTATACAACAATAAATGTATAAAAATCAAGCACGTTAAAAGAGAACAAAAAAGAATAGATGGAATTTCTATGTAATAATTTATTAAAAATGTGTAGTGCAGATACCATGCCAAAGCAGAACTTGCACCAATTGTTATTCCGTCTGTTACATAGTAAACAATTCTAATTTTTTTATCCATACAGTGTGCCCCCTTGCACTGGTACAATGAATATTAAGTTATTGGCAGTCTGCCTTGCGTCCCCTTCTTTTTATTGCCCGTATTGCCCAGGCAATACAGGCAAATATCAAAAGCCACTCGCATATAATAAACATTTGTATAGGAATGTTAAATATGTTTCCTATTACAATCAGCACCATAAGAAATACAAAAAACAACCCTAATTTGAACATTAATCTGGGATTTGATGCAAGTCCCTTCTTTTCTTCACAGTCACTTTTTACCTGAACATTGTGATCCTCACGGAAATCCTCCTCGTTATCATTAACCAAATAATCTATTGACACTTTATATAAGATGCTCAGACATTTTAAATTGTCTATTGACGGGCTCGCATCTCCCGTTTCCCATCTTGAGACTGCCTGTCGAGATACATTTAATATTTCAGCCACCTTATAAAAGGGAAGGCTTGTCTCCTGGCAACCGCATGCGCTGGGGCGGATGTTTTAAGTTTGACTTGAAAAAGAGCAAAATTTTTCATATAATATAATAAATACAGGAGGTAACAAAAATGCCTGAAATAAGCCGTTTCTATGGTATTGTAATAAAAATGATATTTAAAGATAACGAAAAGCATCACAAACCACATGTTCATGTTTATTATGGTGAATATGAAGCATCTGTAGCTCTTGATGGTGAAATGTTAGAGGGTAAGTTACCATTAAAGCAATATAGAATGATATCTGGGTGGATGGCATTACATGAGGATGAATTGTATATGGCATGGAATAATGCAGTAAGAGAAAAGCCATTTTCTAAAATAGAACCGTTGAAATAGTCCAGCTAAGAAATATCAAGTATTCATTAAAATAGTTTCTGCTGGACGGTAAAGTCGAGGAGATGCACGATAGGAACTTTTAAGAGTGTCTTTTCGAATAAAGGTTTTTCTCATTACCGGTGCGTCGAAGCGATTTTACACTTTCGTGCTATCGCGCAGCGATTTAAATTAGGAGGCAGAAAATGTATATTATGAATGGTTTTGTTTATGGTGGAGAGCCTGCCGCAAGTATAGAAATATCTAGTGTAAAAGTATTAGATGATATGATTATGCTTGTATCATTTTCGACAGGTGAAAAACGGCTGTTTGATGCAACAATTTTACAAGGAGAAGTATTTGAACCTTTAAAAAAAGAGGATGTATTTAAAAATCCTGTTATAGATCATGGTGTGGTTACTTGGGATGATGGGAATATTGATTGTGCACCAGAATTTATGTATGATAATAGTTATGAATATTCAATGGTGATATAGATTCCTATACAACAGAATTTTGCGAAAATCTCTAAAGCACTAAATACAATTTTGGATTCAGTGAGTCCAAAATTCAACAGAAGCTATCTGGTCATTGCAGACGAACAGGGATTGCAGATGCCGCAGCGTGAGCCCTTCCAGATTGACATCGCTTTTGCGGTGGATGAGTTTGATTTCTTTAGCTAAGTACCGTAGGAGGATGGAAAGGTTTATGGAATATATAGCTTTTCATGAAAGAAATGATAAAGAATCTAACTCACCATTTGCTCTAAGAGGTGTTACGAAAAACATAATATGTATTGTGAGAACTATCATGCCAGCATATTTTTCAATAACGTTTGAACTGAATAAAGGCCGAGATGCTATTGACTCCTTTTGTAAAACCCTGATCCATTCCGGGCTTGTGTTTAAAAGTGGTTATTGGGGATTTGAAAATGATTCTTTTGATGATATTATCACATGGAATCAAAACAGATTAGATAAAAACTTTCAACTTGGATACACTGAGCACCATTCACATGATTATAAGCAAATGCTATTTGACTATTTTAATTTTTCCGAAGTCAGATTATTTGTTATGAATAACAGAAAAGAACGTACATTTTCTTTTGAATTAATCGTTCCTGACCAAGAATCCCTGGTGTAACTTTTATTCTGGCATTTTTCTCTGTCCCTGCAGAGCGTGCCATATGTCCGTTCTGCCCGTCAAAGATTTTTTCAGCCGTTAAACTGCGCCTCTTATTTTGACTGCACAAAAAAAGTAGATTCATTTGGCCTCCATAGATTCCAATCCTATTTTATATCCGGCAAAAATTAAATGTCTTTTGCTGCTCAATTCAATCGATGACCCGGCATATCCGTATTCTAGGGCAAAATATTTTTTAACTAATCGAAAGATAATTTGGAACTAAGTATTTTTCTATGTATGGCAGGCGTTCTTTGTTATTCATTTCTTTCCTTCTCCTATACTATTCTATCGGCATTTTCATTTTCAAATTTAATCATCGTTTATTTCCCTATTTGCAAATATATCGAAAATAAGCAACCGTTACGCATGTTTTGTCCGCAGGATTGACTTTTTTTAACAAAGCTTATATACTGAATAAAGTAAGAGGCTGCTGCAAAAGTTCACAGGCGTTTGCAGCAGCCTTTTTCAAAGGAATGATGAAGGATGAAGATGTATGAAAAAACTGGCTCTTGACGATACCATATTATTGAAAATAGAAAAGCCGGCCCGCTATCTGGGAAATGAGATCAATGCCGTGCAGAAGGACAAGTCCCGGATTGACGTGCGGTTCTGCATGTGCTTTCCAGACGTCTATGAGATCGGCATGTCCCATCTGGGAATCCAGATTCTCTACGATATGTTTAACCAGAGGGAGGATGTATGGTGCGAACGCGTCTACTCCCCCTGGGTGGATCTGGATCAGGTAATGCGTGAGAAGAAGATACCCCTCTTTGCCCTGGAATCCCAGGATCCAGTGAAGAGCTTTGATTTTCTGGGGATTACCCTCCAGTATGAAATGTGCTATACCAATGTGCTGCAGATTCTGGATCTGAGCGGCATTCCCCTCTTTGCCAGGGAGCGGGGGGAGGAGGATCCCATTGTAATCGGAGGAGGCCCCTGTGCCTGCAATCCCGAGCCCCTGGCGGATTTCTTCGATCTCTTTTACATCGGCGAGGGCGAGACCTCTTATTATGCTTTGATTGATGCATACAAGGAGCATAAGAAGGCGGGAGGAAGCCGGAAAGAATTTCTCTTGAAGGCTTCACAGATTCCAGGCATCTATGTACCGTCGCTTTATACAGTGACATACCATTCTGACGGAACCATTGCTTCCATGGAGCCGGAAAGTCCCTTGACGCCTTCCAAGGTACAGCGGCAGGCCGTAACCGATCTGACCCATACCTTTTACCCGGAAAAACCTCTGGTTCCCTTCATTAAGGTAACCCAGGACCGGGTGGTGCTGGAGATTCAAAGAGGCTGCATCCGGGGCTGCCGTTTCTGTCAGGCCGGAATGCTCTACCGGCCCACAAGGGAACGGGATTTGGAAATGCTGAAGGAGTCCGCCAAGAAGATGCTGAAAGCCACCGGCCACGAGGAGATCTCCTTAAGCTCCCTAAGCTCCAGCGACTATTCAAGGCTTCCGGAGCTGGTGACATTTTTGCTGGAGAGCTTCGGCGCAGAGGGGGTCAATATTTCCCTGCCTTCCCTGCGGATTGACGCCTTTTCCCTGGATGTGATGAGCAAGGTACAGGATATCCGCAAAAGCAGCCTTACCTTTGCGCCGGAGGCAGGCTCTCAGCGGCTTCGGGACGTGATTAACAAAGGTCTTACGGAGGAAGTGATTCTGGAGGGCGCAGGCGCGGCCTTTGAAGGCGGCTGGAATAAGGTGAAGCTCTACTTTATGCTGGGACTTCCCACCGAGACGGAGGAAGATCAGAAGAGCATTGCATGGCTGGCCGAAAAGATTGCAAAGCGTTATTACGAGATCCCAAAGGATCAGAGGAACGGAAAATGCCAGATTACCGTCAGCACCTCTTTCTTTGTACCAAAGCCCTTTACGCCTTTCCAGTGGGCCAGGATGTGCACACGGGAGGAATTTCTGGATAGGGCCCATAGGGTGAATATGGAGATTAAAGACCAGTTAAACCGGAAAAGCATCAAGTATAACTGGCACGAGGCAGATGTGACGGTGCTGGAAGGAGTGTTTGCAAGGGGCGACCGAAGGCTTTCAAGCCTGCTTCTTAAGGCCTATGAGAAGGGCTGTCTCTTTGATTCCTGGACGGAAAGCTTTCACAATGAGCGGTGGATGGAGGCTTTTACCGAGACCGGGACGGATCTTTCCTTCTACATCACAAGGGAGAGGAAGCCGGAGGAGGTCTTCCCCTGGGACTTTATTGACAGCGGCGTTACAAAGAAGTTCCTTTACCGGGAGTGGGAGAAGGCAAGGGAAGAGCAGGTTACGCCTAACTGCCGCATGCAGTGCCAGGGATGCGGCGCAGGACGGTATCAAAGCGGTGTCTGCCTAGAGCGCAGTTAAAAATTCATTCCCGGCACTGCACCTAAGATACGATAAAGAAACGAATTATAAGAAAACGAGGATCTGAACGTTATGAAAATCCGGATTAAATTCCGAAAATTCGGAGTTATGAAATTTATCGGCCATCTGGACGTGATGCGCTATTTTCAGAAAGCTATCCGCAGGGCCGGAATCGATATCTGTTATTCCGAGGGCTTTAGCCCCCACATGATTATGTCCTTTGCATCGCCTCTTGGCGTAGGGCTTACCAGCAGCGGAGAATATCTGGATATTGAAGTGAGAGAGGCCTGCTCCTCAAAGGATGCCCTGCAGCGTCTGAATTCCGTGATGGCGGAAGGAATGGAGGTTGTCTCCTTCCGGAAAATCGCCGACGGGAAAGCCTCCAACGCCATGGCTCTTACGGCAGCTGCCGACTATGAGGTACGGTTTCGGGAAGGCTGCGCCCCGGCGGAGGGATGGCAGGAGGACTTTGACCGGTTCTGCAGCCTGGAATCAGTCCAAGTAATAAAAAAATCAAAAAAAGGGGAACGGGAAGTGGACATCCGCCCTCTGATCTACCGGATAGAACGGCGTGAGGACTGCATCTTTATGCAGACAGCAGCCGGAAGCGCCCGGAATCTGAAGCCGGAGCTGGTAATGGAAGCATTTGCTGCCTGGGCCGGCCTTTCGTTCCCGGAATTTGCGTTTCTGGTACACAGGCTGGAGCTCTATGGAAACACAGGGACAGAAGAGCAGCGCAAGCTGGTATCCCTGGAGTCTCTTGGGGAAGAGCTTTACTTAGGCCAGGCTTGAATTCTATTTTGATTCTTTGGGAGCATGGATATGGAACAGAACGGAACATTTATCATTACGAGACAAAGGCAAGAGGAGCAGGAGCTGATTGTGTCAGCCTATTATGAGGATGGGAAGGCTGTGGAGCTGTCCTGCTTCTGTCCGGAAGAGACAGAGCTTCTTGGCAGCATTTACATCGGAAAAGTGAAGAATATTGTGAAAAATATTGAAGCCGCCTTTATCGAAATTGAAGGTGGGATCCTCTGTTATTATTCCCTTAGGGAACAGGAAGAGCCTCTTTACATCAAGGAGAAAACAGGGAGCAGGCTGTCCCCGGGAGACGAGCTTTTGGTGCAGGTAAACCGGGAAGCAGTAAAAACCAAGGCCCCGGCCGTTACCTGCAATCTGAATTTTCCGGGAAAATACCTGGTGCTGACTACGGGGGAAAAAAAGCTGGGGCTTTCGTCAAAGCTTTCCAAAGAGGAAAAGGAGCGGCTTCGGGTCATTGCAGAGCCTTTTCTGACCGGGGAATTCGGCGTCATAGTGCGGACCAATGCAGCCCAGGCGCCGGAAGAACTTCTTCGGGAAGAATTTGAGCGTTTAAGCAGTATTTGCCGCAAGGTTCTGACCGCTGGAAAGCATCAGAGCTGCTTTTCCAGAGTTTACCGGGAGCCTCCGGCTTATGCCGCTGGGATCCGCAGTCTGAAAAAAGAATCGCTTTCCCGGATTATAACGGACGATCTTGAGATTTACGAGACCCTCTCCGAGTATCTTTTGACATATCAGCCGGAAGATCGGGGAAAGCTTCGTTTTTATACGGAGGAAAGCCCTGACTTAAACCGGCTCTACAAAGTTGCTTCTTCCTTAAAAGCAGCCTTACAGGAACGGGTGTGGCTGAAATCCGGGGCCTACCTTATCATTCAGCCAACGGAAGCCCTGACGGTCATTGACGTGAATACGGGAAAGTACGACGGCCGTGGAAAGTCCCGGGAAACCTTCCTGCGCATCAATCTGGAGGCAGCCAGAGAGACTGCCCGCCAGCTTCGTCTTCGGAATCTGTCCGGGATCATTGTGGTGGACTTCATTGATATGGAGGAGGAGGCAGACAAGAAGGCGCTGATGGAGCTTTTGGAGCAGGAGCTTTTAAAGGATCCGGTAAAAACCGTCCTGGTTGACATGACGCCCTTAGGCCTTGTGGAGATCACCCGGAAAAAGGTGCGGAAAACTTTGAAAGAACAGGCAAAAGCCGGAAAAATAATGCTTGACAATTTCAAGCCCACATGCTAATCTGTTAAGGATGCCGCACAGTGGGGTAAAAGTATGTGCTTTTTTAAAGAAAATGCATGTCACCGAAGCTGGCGAGTAATGATAATAGGAGGTGCCATATGTACGCAATTATTGCAACAGGTGGTAAACAGTACAAAGTATCCGAGGGCGATGTTATCAGAGTGGAAAAGCTCGGCGCGGAGGCTGGTTCAAAGTATAAGTTTGATCAGGTTCTCGCAGTGGGCGGAGACACCTTGACAGTTGGAACCCCCACCGTGGCTGGAGCAACTGTTACCGCATCTGTAGTCGGTGACGGAAAAGGCAAGAAAGTCATCGTTTACAAGTACAAGAGAAAAAGCGGATATCACAAGAAGAACGGCCACAGACAGCAGTACACAGAAGTTAAGATCGAGAAGATCTCTGTGAGAAAGCCGCGGGCAAAGAAGGCTGTTGAAGAAGCTGAGACAGAAGCAGCGGTATAAGTCGTTATGATTACAGTTACCATATATAAGAATTCCGGTCAGTATCAGCGATTTTCCGTAGAGGGACATGCAGGCTACGCCCAGGAGGGCTTTGATATCATCTGTGCCGCAGCCAGCGCTCTGACGGTGAACACGGTAAATTCCATTGAGCGGTTTACCGGAGACAGACTTGTGGCGGAGGAGAAAAACGGATTTCTCACCTGCCAGTTTGAAGCTCCCCTGTCTTCACAGGCGGCGCTTCTGATGGATTCCATGGTGCTAGGCTTAACAGACGTACAGAATAACTATGGAAAGCAATATATCAGATTGATCTTCAAGGAGGTGTAAGACCATGTTACAGATGAACCTTCAGTTGTTTGCACATAAAAAAGGTGTAGGTTCTACCAAGAACGGCAGAGATTCCGAGTCAAAGCGTCTTGGCGCAAAGAGAGCAGACGGACAGTTTGTAAAGGCCGGCAACATTCTTTACCGGCAGCGCGGAACCAAGATTCATCCGGGAGTGAATGTAGGCCGCGGAGGAGACGATACCCTGTTTGCACTGACAGACGGGATTGTCCGGTTTGAAAGAAAAGGAAGAGATAAGAAACAGGTTTCTATCGTTCCGGTAGCAGCAGAATAGTTACTGTTCACTTCGTGCCCAGTAACGCAGAATAAGTCGGATGAGGCTTCAAGTCGATAGATTTGAAGCCTCTTTTAAATCAGAAAGGTATTTTCATGTTTGCAGACAGAGCGAAAATATGGATCCGCTCCGGCAAAGGCGGAGACGGCCATGTAAGCTTCCGCCGGGAGCTCTACGTTCCCAACGGCGGCCCAGACGGCGGAGACGGCGGTAAGGGCGGCGATGTGATTTTTGAGGTAGACGAGGGACTCAACACCCTCTACGATTACCGTCATAAGCGGAAATTCAAGGCCGGAGACGGAGAAGAAGGCGGAAAACGACGCTGCCACGGAAAAAACGGCGGTGATATCATATTAAAGGTTCCCGAAGGAACCGTAGTCAAAGACGCAGAAAGCGGGAAAGTCATAGCCGACATGTCCGGCAGCAACCGGCGTCAGGTGATACTGAAAGGAGGCCTTGGAGGAGCGGGCAACCAGCACTTTGCCACTTCCACCATGCAGGTCCCCAAATATGCAAGACCTGGCCAGCCGCCCCAGGAGCTGGAAGTCCTTCTGGAACTGAAGGTAATTGCAGACGTAGGCCTGGTAGGCTTCCCCAATGTGGGAAAGTCCACCCTCCTGTCCCGTGTCACCAACGCTCAGCCCAAGATCGCCAATTACCATTTTACCACCCTGAATCCCAATCTGGGTGTCGTGGATCTGGAGGGCGGCGGTTTTGTCATAGCCGATATCCCAGGCCTGATTGAAGGCGCCTCCCAGGGCGTAGGCTTAGGCCACGAATTCCTGCGCCACATCGAACGGACCCGGGTCATCATCCATCTGGTAGACGCCGCATCCACAGAAGGCCGGGATCCCGTAGCCGATGTGTACGCCATCAACCAGGAACTGGCCGCCTACAGCGAAGAAATAGCCGCCAGGCCCCAGGTAATAGCCGCCAACAAAATAGACGCCATATACGAAGGCGGCGAAAAAAGCCCCATTGACCGGCTGAAAGAAGAGTTCGAACCAAAAGGTATCCGTGTACTCCCCATCTCAGCTGCCGCCGGGACAGGCCTAAAAGAGCTTCTCTATCATACCAGAGAGCTTCTTAACAGCGCCAGCCAGGAGCCCATCGTATTTGAGCAGGAATTCTTCCCGGAAGAAATGCGCATAGACGAACAGCTTCCTTACACGGTAGAAAAATCCGATGAAGAAGAGGGTGTATTCATTGTAGAAGGCCCCAAAATTGAGAAGATGCTAGGCTACACAAACTTAGACTCCGAAAAAGGCTTCGTATTCTTCCAAAACTTCCTAAAAGACACAGGCATCCTGAAAGAACTAGAAGCAGCCGGAATTCAGGAAGGCGACACCGTAAAAATGTACGGCTTAGCCTTCGAATACTTCCGCTAGCCAAGGAAATCACATCCAGCACAAAAGGAGATTCTACAGATGACAAGCAAACAAAGGGCTTATCTAAAAAGCCTGGCCATGACCATGGATCCCATTTTCCAGATTGGAAAATCCTCCGTAACGCCAGAGCTGACAGCAGCCATCCTAGAGGCGCTGACCGCCAGAGAGCTAATCAAAGTAAGCGTCCTGCAAAACTGCGCCGACGATCCCAGAACAATCGCAGAAACAATCGCAGAGCGCACCCATTCCCAGGTAGTACAGGTAATCGGAAAAAAAATCGTACTCTACAAAGAGGGCAAGGATGACAAAAAACGGATTGAACTGCCCCGGTAAAGGGGAAAAGCGAAAAAAAGTAGGAATCCTGGGAGGAACCTTTGATCCCATTCACACAGGCCATCTGATCCTGGCAGAGACAGCCTTCGAGTCCTTCCGGCTTGATTATGTTCTGATTATGCCAAACGGCAATCCTCCCCACAAGCCCGGCCAGGTTCATGCATCCATGGCACAGCGCACCCGCATGGCAGAGCTGGCCTCCGGTGACAACGAGCATTTGAAAGTGTCAGATTTTGAAAAAACACCCCAGGATTATCATTATACCTATGAGACACTGGAGTTCCTGGTGCAGGAGCATCCGGATACGGATTACTATTTTATATTGGGAGCCGACTCCCTGGTTCACTTCCACACCTGGATGGAGCCAGGCCGGATCTGCAAGTGCTGCCGGATACTGGCGGCTGCAAGAGACCGCATGGAGATTCAGGAGCTTCGGGGCCATATAGAACGCTTAAAAGAAGAGTTCGGCGCCGTAATCGAGCCCCTGGAGACACCGAACATTGACATTTCCTCCAATATGCTCCGGGAACGGGTGCAGAAAGGCAAAAGCATCCGCTACTACGTGCCGGAAGCCGTGGAAGCCTATATCCGGGAACAAAATTTATATTGCGAAAACCACAGGAAATGAGGCATTCGTATGAAAAATTATGATATGAAAGCTTATCAGAAAAAATTGAAGCATGAGATGGATGAAGGGCGTTATCAGCATACCCTGGGCGTGATGTATACCTGTGCAGCCCTTGCCATGCGCTATGAATACGACATCCAGAAAGCCCAGCTTGCAGGACTGCTTCACGACTGCGCCAAATGCATTCCCAACGGAAAGAAGCTGAAGCTCTGTGAGAAGCATAACATCCAGATGACAGAGACAGAGCGCAGAAATCCTTTTCTGCTTCACGCAAAGCTTGGGGCGTTTCTGGCCATGGATCAGTATGGGATAACGGATAAGGAGATTATCAGCGCCATTTTAAATCATACCACAGGAAAGCCCAACATGTCACTTTTAGATAAGATTGTCTATGTAGCTGATTATATAGAGCCAAAGCGAAACAAAGCAGAGAATCTGCCGGAAGTGCGCAAGCTGGCCTTTGTAGATCTTGATAAGGCCCTGTACCGGATTCTCTCAGATACCTTGGGCTATCTGGACAAGGGATCCGGAGAGATTGACGAGATGACCGTGAAAGCCTATGAATACTACCGCTCAGCGCAAGAGGCGTTATGATACGAGCGGAAGCGCTGCGGTACTGGAATAAGAAAGCGAGGAACTTTTATGACACTGAAGCATTCAAAGGAAATGGCAAAGAGAGCCTGTCAGGCCTTAGAGGATAAGAAGGCAAAGGATGTACGCATTCTGGATATCTCCGAAGTCAGCGTGCTTGCGGACTATTTTCTCATTGCAAGCGGCTCCAACCGGAACCAGGTTCAGGCAATGGTGGACAATGTGGAGGAGGAGCTTCACAAGGCCGGCTTTGATCCCAGGCAGATAGAGGGTTACCATACAGCCAATTGGGTTCTTCTGGACTACGGCGATATCATCATCCATGTCTTTGACGAGGAAAACCGCCTTTTCTACGATCTGGAACGTATCTGGAGGGACGGCGCTCTGATAAAAGCGGAAGACTTGGATGCATAAAGCCTTGGCACGGCAGTTACTACAGCATTTAACAGTCCAGCTAAGAAATGTCAAGTGTTTTTGAAAAATAATTTCTGCAGCTTTACCCTTTAGTGCCGTCGCACAGCGACTTTTATAGGAGGAAGTTACCAATGATATTGACAGGAGCAGTCGTGAATGCACTTGCCGTATTCGCAGGAAGCGCAGTGGGCCTTCTGCTGAAAAAAGGCTTTCCGGAACGGATGGGGGATTCCATTATGAAAGGCCTTTCCCTCTGTGTCATTTACATCGGCATCAGCGGAGCCTTTGAGGGAGAAAATGTGCTGATAGCCATTGTGTCCATGGCAGGCGGAACAGTGATTGGAGAGCTCCTTAACTTAAATGAGCGCATGGAGCAGCTGGGAGAGTGGATCCAGAATAAATTTCAGTCCAAAGACAGCAAGGTATCTGTAGCAGAGGGCTTTGTCACCAGCAGCCTCTTGTTCTGCACAGGCGCTATGACCATCGTAGGCTCCCTTCAGAGCGGCTTGTCCCTGGATCACAGTACCCTCTTTGCAAAATCCCTGATTGACGGGATAGCAGCCGTGGTTCTGGCCTCAAGCCTGGGCTTCGGCGTTCTCTTTGCCGGCATTTTCTGTCTCGTGTATGAGGGAGGGCTGGCGCTGTGCGCCCAGTTTATCGGGCCCTTTTTGACAGACTCTGTGATCCATGAAATGACCTGCGTGGGTTCCCTGCTGATTATAGGAGTGGCCATCAACATGCTCTTTAAAAATAAGATCTGCGTTATGAATTCTATACCGGCTGTGTTTCTGCCGATTCTTCTTTGCAGATTTATGTAATGCAGCCTTCAAAATCATAAGACCAATTGCGTCGGATGTTATATGGAATAAGGGGGTACAAATGGGTAAAATTTTAAACGTAACACAGGTAACGGACAACCGTTTCTTAAACATGTATGATCTGGATGTGGAGGACAAGAACGGAAACCGCCATTCCTACCAGGTAGCGTCCAGAGCCCGGCATAAGGAAGCCTTGAAGCTCTCCACAGGGGAAAACAAGCCTGACGGAGTGATTATCTATGCCCTTTACGGCGAGAAGCAGGAGCAGGTGGTCTTGATCCGGCAGTACCGTTACAGCATCGGCACGTATATCTATGAATTCCCGGCCGGCCTGGTAGACGAGGGCGAGGATTTCCATGCTGCCGGTATCCGGGAGCTTTGGGAGGAAACAGGACTTACCTTTCATCCCATAGAGACAGATCCCATCTATTCCAAGCCTTATTTTACCACCATTGGCATGACGGATGAGGCCTGCGCCGCTGTCTACGGAACGGCAGAGGGGGAGATCTCGAAAAAGGGGCAGGAGGAGACGGAGGAGATCGAGGTTGTCCTTGCAGACCGGAAGGAGGTTCTGCGGATACTGAAGGAAGAGCATGTATCTCTTATGTGTGCTTATATGATGATGCATTTTCTCCATGACGATCCCAAAAAGCCCTTTGGTTTTCTGGAAGGCTGCAAAGTATAAAAAACAAGGGGCTGTCAGAAAATATGATATCAGAAAAGCCTGATGTCATATTTCCCGACAGCCCCGGTACTTTTTGTACTATAGTTTGTGTTATTTAAAAAAGCGCATAACGCCAAACACCTTGCCGAGAATCTGACAGTCCGGAACGATGATGGGTTCCATAGAATCGTTCTCCGGCTGAAGGCGGATGTGGTCGGCTTCCCGGTAAAAGGTCTTGACCGTGGCGGAATCATCCACAAGAGCCACCACCATATCCCCGTTCCGGGCAGTCTGGCGCTGTTCCACCAGAATCGTGTCCCCGTCAAAGATGCCGGCATTGATCATGGAATCTCCCTGTACTTTCAGTATAAAGCACTGTTCATTGGGCATAAGCTCCATGGGAATGGGGAAGTAGGACTCTACGTTCTCAACTGCAAGAATGGGCTGTCCTGCTGCCACCCGGCCGACAATAGGCACATTGACAACCTCACGGCGCACCAGATTGAAATTATCGTCTATGATCTCAATGGCCCGGGGCTTAGTGGGGTCGCGGCGGATATAGCCGTTTTTCTCCAGAGTCTCGAGATGGGAATGTACCGAGGAGGTGGACTTCAGTTCCACGGCCTCGCAGATATCCCGAACGGAGGGCGGATAGCCCTTGTTCAGAATCTGTGACTTAATATATTCTAAAATTTCTGTCTGCTTCTTGGAAATCTTGCCATAGGGCATATAATGTATCCTCCTTCACTCTGATTCTGTGATTAACCTTCCAACTGGGTCTAGTATAACATATGTTCGAAAAAAATGCAAACAAATGTTTTGAAAGTTTGTTCTTAACCTTTGGAAAAGTATTACAAATTATTCCTTTTTTCTCTGCGCAGCTTAATAAATTCTGTGTTTTGCAGAGGAAATCTGCATTTTTGCCATTGCATAACAAACACAAAATGTTGTATAATGAGTATAAGAAAAACCCCATAAAAGGGGTTTCATTGCGGTTTTGCAAAAAAATAAGGAATACGGCAAAGGAGGATTTTTTTCATGGACGCCCAGTTTGAATGGCAGGAGGAGTTTGTTATCGGTGTGGACAGCATCGATAAAGAACACCAGCGACTTTTTAAGATTATCAACAAGCTTTTCAGAATGAAGGAAGAGGAAAAAAACAATCAATGGGCATGCCAGGAAGGAATTAAGTTTTTTAAAGGGCATGCGGTGAAGCATTTTGCAGAAGAAGAAGCGTATATGACATCCATCGGATACGAGGGGCTGGAGCAGCACAGGCGGATACATAAGGGATTTCGCGAGAATACCCTTCCGGCTCTGGAGCATGAGCTGGAGCAGTCAGGTTATACAGAGGATACGGTGGATCATTTTCTCGGCGTCTGCGCCGGCTGGCTGATTGGCCACACCCTGACGGAGGATATGGCTATAGTAGGAAAGAAGATTCGGAAATGGGAGAATCTTCTGCCCGGTGAAGAGCTTGCGGCCATGAAGAAGGTGATTGTTCAGCTTGTATTTGACATGTTCCATTTGGAATCCCAGATGATCAGTGATGCCTACAACGGTGAAAAGTTCGGAAGAGGCGTTTACTACCGCATGGTTTACGGAGCTGGGAAGGAAGATCAGAAGCAGGAGATTATTCTTGTATTTGAGGAGAAGCTTATTATCAACACTGTGGGAAAGGCTATGGGGCTCCAGACCAATAAGCTGGAGAGCAAGCTGATCCATGCCACCCGGTATACGGCGCAGCAGTTTGTCGGGCGGATACTGGAGCATTTCCCAACGACTGAGGACTATAAGCTGAAGGAAGAGAACCTTCTGTCCTATGAGGAATTCCGAAAGATCTTTGAGAGCGAAAAGCTCCAGGCCAGCCTTTTATTTAACACAGGCGCCGGATATTTTTCCTACTGCGTCATCGCGCCTCATCTCCTGGAAAACGGCGTGGGGACGCCCATCGGGGAGGATAATGCCTTGACTGAGGTGGAAGAGTACCTGATGAAGCGGGAGGAACAGGAGATCATAAATCAAAAGCCGAAGATCCTGGTGGTAGACGACTCGCTGACTATCCGGGAAGGAATGCGTCAGCTTCTGGGAGAAGACTATGAGATTGCGGTTGCCGAATCCGGTGTAGCCGCTATCCGGACCATTACCCTGAATCAGCCGGATCTGGTGCTTTTGGATTATGAGATGCCCGTCTGTGACGGAAGACAGACACTGGAGATGCTCCGCTCTGAGAAGGCATTCGAGGATATTCCGGTTATTTTCCTTACAGGAAGAAGGGATCCGGAGAGTATGATCAAGGTGATGCCCTTAAAACCGGCCGGATATCTGATCAAGGGCTCAAAGCCGGCAGAGATTAAGAAGGAAATCGATGCCTTTTTTGAAAAGAAAAATGCAAAAAAATAGAAGTACAGCGAAGGGGTTGTAGGAAAATACAACCCCTTTCTAAAACGGAAAAGCGGAAAATCCGCCGGCACACAAGCATATGAATACACAGAGGAGACACAAAAAATGGAAATACGTCATTCAGCAATAGCGGATATTCCCCTTATTATGGAACTGTATCGACACGCACGGCAATTTATGAAGGAGCACGGAAATCCCAATCAATGGGGCCCCGCAAACTGGCCGCCAGAGGAACTGATACGTTCGGACATCACAGAGGGCAATAGTTATGTGTGCGTCTGCGGCGGACAGATTGCGGGGACATTTTTCTATTGCCAGGGAAAGGATATTGAGCCTGCTTACCAGGTGATAGAGGACGGCGCATGGCTGGATGAGAGCCCTTACGGCGTTGTTCACCGGGTGGCATCCAGCGGTTCTGTAAAAGGAGTCGGAAGCTTCTGCCTGGAATGGGCTTTTCGGCAGAGCGGCGGTCATTTACGCATAGACACCCACAGCGACAATCTTGTGATGCAGAACCTATTAAAGAAATGCGGCTTTGTCCACTGCGGAACGATTTATGTGGAGGAGGATTCCTATCCGAGACTGGCCTATGAAAAGCTTGGAACATCTCCGAAGGAATAGTTCGGTAATGTGATACATAGCTTACGCCCTTATTTTTATATGGCAAATCTGCAGGAAAATACACATTTGCCATAGGTTACATACGATTCAAAAGGAGAAAGCCATGTACAAATGCCCAAATTGCGCCGGAAATCTAACTTTTGACATCGCCAGTCAAATGCTGCGCTGCACCTACTGCGAGACGAGGATAGATCCCTACGGCTGCCGCCGGGAAAAGGACGCAGAAGAAAGGGAATCTCCCTTAGGAGAATACGAGGCGACCATATTCTCCTGCCCCCAGTGCGGCGCCGAACTGATCAGTGAGGATACCACGGCCGCTACCTTCTGCAGCTTCTGCGGCGCCTCCACCATATTAGACAGCCGCGTGAGCCTGGAACGGCGTCCCGGTTCCATCATTCCATTTACCAGGACAAAGGAAGACTGCCGGGCGGCTTACGGAAAAATGCTGCGCCGGGCCTGGTTCGCCCCAAAAGAATTGAAGGACGAAACACTGATCGAAAAATTCAGAGGCATCTACATGCCTTACTGGGTCTATTCCTTTGAAAAAAAGGAGCGTATCCAGTTCCCCGGCGCACACACCTATCGAAGCGGAGACTATCTGATCACGGAACACTACCGGCTGGACTGCCGGGTAGACGCAGAATACAGCGGCCTGGCCTATGACGCCTCAGCCTCCTTTTCGGACAGTCTCAGCGAAGCCATTGCACCTTTTGACCTAAAGCAGAAAAAGGCCTTCACCCCTTCCTTTTTAAGCGGCTTTTATGCCGATACCCGTGATGTGGAGGCGGAGGTCTATCTTAGCGACGCAGAGGAGTTTGTTCTTAAGGATGCCTGCAGCACGCTGGCAAGGGAGCCGGTATGCAGAAATTACGGAGCAGGCCGGGGAGAGACGCAGTATGCCTTGAAAAATGCCCTGCGCCCTTCTGGCAGCAGTGCGGAGCTTGCCCTGCTGCCGGTCTGGTTTTTGTCCTGCCGAAACGGCGACCGGGTCAGCTATGCGGTGGTAAACGGCCAGACAGGAAAGGCAGCGGCGGATCTTCCTGTAGATAAAAAGCGGTATCTGCTCGGTTCTCTGCTACTGGCGGTCCCCCTGTTTTTCTGGCTGAATCTTAATTTCACCATTATCCCAGGGAAGCTCCTGATGATTGCAGCCTTATTGGCATTTCTCTGCATTGTCATCTCCAACAGCCAGATTACGCATATTCTGGCCAGGGAGTCGGGAGAGGATGACAAAGGGGTTTTAAGTAAAAGCCGGACACTCGAACGGCCCCTTCCCGAATGGGCCGTAAAAAAGCGTACCAGAGGCCTGTTAGGCCCTTTGGAAAAGATGCTTATTACGGCGGCAGCGGTTTTGGGAATTACATTGCTCCTTCCCATGCTTTTTGCTATGCTGGGCGGTGTGGGAGCGGGGATTGGCTCCCTATTGACCGTCTTTCTGCCGATCCTAATCTTCACGGCAGCTTTTCGTGCCCTTGGTGCGGGGAACCGGTACAAAGGAGGGCGCACTTCCAGGAAAAAGCCTTTTTTAGGCGGACATTTCAAGGAAAAATGGCCCATTCTTATGAAGCCCCTGGCTGGTATCCTTCTTGCTCTTATGATTCTTATATGGAATCCGGTTTCCGACTGGTTTTATTACATAGGAGCCTTCGTGTGTATGGGAACAGTGCTCTGGGCAATTATGGATATCATCCGGCAGCATAACCTGCTGACCACCCGGAAGCTTCCACAGCTTGGCAGACGGGGAGGTGATGAGATTGGATAACGCATTGTACAGAAAGAATAACCAAAGACGGCTTCGGCTCCTTCCTGTTCTTGGGACTTTCCTCATCCTTTGCAGTATGATGCTGTCTTTTGAAATGCCGAAATGTTACGGGAAAGAACCGGATGAGACCCAGAAGCTTTATGAAAATTCCGATACCGGCTGCCGGATTGTAGTGGAGGATGAGGCAGAGCTGCTTACCGAGGAAGAACGCCTGGAGCTTTTGGAAGAGATGAAGAAGATTACCGCCTACGGAAATGCCGCATTTCTCACTGTAGACAGGAATGACGGCAGTACCGAGGAGCTGGCCCGGAGTTATTACCGGAAGCAGTTTGGAACGGACAGCGGAACCGTATTTCTGATTGATATGGATAACCGCAATATCTGGATTCACAGCGACGGCGGCATCTATCAGGTAATAACGGCCGCCTATGCCAATACCATAACGGACAATGTATACCGCTATGCCTCCAGGGAAGATTATTACGGCTGTGCCAGGGAAGCATTCCGGCAAATCCAGGCATTGCTTGAGGGTCAGAAGATAGCCCAGCCCATGAAATACATCAGCAATGCCCTTTTGGCCATGATCCTTGCCCTCCTTGGGAATTTCGGGCTTATTATCTTCTTTACCCGATTGAGAAAGCCAAGAGAGGACGCCATTCTTGCTGATATCCACAGAAAGCTTCATTATTCCGGTATTGTGGGCACCTACACCCACCAGACACAGATTTACGATCCGGTGTCCAGAGGAAGCGGAGGAGGCGGAAGAAGCGGCGGCGGTGGAGGGGGAGGAGGCGGAAGAAGCGGCGGTGGCGGCGGACACAGCTTTTAAAGGCCGGGAAGGATGGAAATGAGAGTAAAAACATACAGGGAGCACCTTGGGCATGTGCTGAAGCTAAGTATTCCGGCTATTCTTGCCCAGATAAGCTCCATTATTATGCAGTACATTGACGCGGCAATGGCCGGAAGCCTTGGAGCGGAGGCCACTGCGGCCATCGGCCTTGTTGCTAGTACCACCTGGCTGTTCGGAGGGCTCTGCATGGCAGCGGCAGCCGGATTTTCCGTACAGACAGCGCAGCTTATCGGCGCGGGAGAACAGGAAGGGGCGCGCCGGGTTTTGCGCCAGGGGCTTTTATGTACCTTTCTCTTTGGCCTGGCTCTTGCTGCTGTCGGAATCAGTATCAGCTCTTTTCTTCCCCTGTGGCTGGGGGGAGAAGGAGATACGGCCCGGAATTCCTCCCGTTACTTTTTGATCTATGCCTGTGCCCTTCCTGCCGTGCAGCTTCGCCATCTGGCTGGAAATATGCTTCAGTGCAGCGGAGATATGCGCACCCCCAGCCGCCTGAATATTCTCATGTGCTTTCTGGATGTGTTTTTCAACAGTCTGTTGATCTTCCCGGCCAGGCAGCTTCTTATATCCGGTTTTGCGATCCCCATACCGGGAGTGGGACTTGGCGTGGTGGGCGCAGCGCTTGGGACGGCGGTTTCGGAGCTTATCACCGCATTTCTTATGCTGTATGCAGTCTGCTTCCGCTCTAAGAGCCTGCGTCTTGAGCCTCACGGCTCATGGCGGCCGGAAGGGAAATGCTTAAATATCTCCTTCCGCCTGGGGCTTCCCATGGCTCTGGAGCATACGATTCTCTGTGGTGCGCAGATCATGGGAACCCGGATTGTGGCGCCCCTTGGAACGGTAGCCGTGGCGGCCAATTCCCTGGGTGTGACGGCGGAAAGCCTCTGCTACATGCCGGGCTACGGAATCGGAGCTGCGGCCACAACGCTGGTGGGACAGAGCATCGGAGCAGGAGATGAGAAGCTTGCAAAGGATTATGCCCGGCTTTGTGTACTCTTTGGCATGGCAGTTATGACGTGTACCGGAGGGCTGATGTTCCTGGGCGCTCCATGGATGTTTTCCCTGCTGACGCCCGATCCGGCTATCCGGCTTCTGGGAACAAGGGTCTTGCGCATTGAGGCATTTGCGGAGCCTATGTTTGCAGCCTCTATTGTGGCGGCCGGGGCGCTGCGCGGAGCCGGAGACACCTTGATCCCAAGCATTCTGAATCTGGCAAGCATGTGGGGCGTCCGCATTACCCTGTCCCTGCTTCTGGCTCCCCGTCTGGGACTTGCCGGAGTATGGCTTGCCATGTGCGTCGAGCTGTGCGTCCGGGGAGTACTCTTTCTGATCCGGCTTTTTCGTGGAAAATGGCTGACCGGACGGCTGGTTTGAAAATCTCTTGTAAAATTCTCTGAAACGGAGTACAATACCTCCTATATCTAAAACATATGTGCAGAAATCTACACCTCTGCCGTCCCCGGATTGAAAGGAAGGTATTGAATGAAAAAATCCTTGAAAAAGCTGCCTCTTATCATTGTGCTTCTTCTGGCAGCCGCTATTTATTATTATGTAACCATCCCGGCCTTCAACATCCACTCCACTGGAACCTGGATGTTTCTCATCTGCGGCTGGGCCGTCATTGTTTTTTTATTTTCTTTTAGAAAAATCCGTTTTACAAAGAACGGAAAGCTGGAGTATGAAAAGGAAAAAGGATTCACCTTCGCCAAGCTTGGTTTTGGAATTCTGGGCCTGCTGGTTCTGGTTTTACTGGTGGGAAGCCTTTTGTCCTCGCCCATTATCAATGCGAAAAAGTACCAGCAGCTGCTCACGGTGGAAAATAGGGAGTTTGCAGAGGACATCAAACCTGTAGACTACAACCAGATTCCCCTTCTTGACAAAGCCTCCGCCGAGCTTTTGGGCAACCGGAAAATGGGAACCATGGTGGAGTACGTATCTCAGTTTGAGGTCAGCAGCATTTACAGCCAGATCAATTATCAAGGGAAGCCTGTCCGTGTAACGCCCCTGGTCTATGCCAGCCCTATAAAATGGCTGACCAACCAGGCCGACGGCATTCCGGCTTACATTATGATCGATATGGCGACCCAGGAGACGGAGTGCGTCAAGCTGGCGCAGCCTATCCGGTATTCCATGTCCGAGTATTTTGGGCGGAATATCTACCGCCATCTGCGTTTCAATTATCCCACCTATATCTTCGATCAGCTCAGCTTTGAGATTGACGACGAGGGAACGCCTTACTGGATCTGTCCGGTGAAGCAGTTCAATGTAGGCCTGTTCGGCGGCCAGACCATCGGAAAGGTGGTTCTGTGCAATGCCGTTACCGGGGAAACCCAGAGTATGGACGTGGATCAGGTTCCGGAGTGGGTGGATCGCGTTTATCCGGCAGATTTGCTGGTGGAGCTTTATGATTATCACGGTATTTTGAAAAACGGCTATTTTAACAGTATCTTAGGACAGAGGGATTGTCTGCGGACGACGGACGGCTTCAATTACATTGCCATGGACGACGACGTGTGGGTATATACCGGCGTAACTTCCGTATCGGGAGACGAGTCTAATGTAGGTTTTGTGCTGATGAACCAGCGGACGATGGAGACACGGTACTATACCTGCGCCGGCGCGGAAGAATATTCCGCCATGTCCTCAGCAGAAGGACAGGTACAGAACTTAGGCTACCGGGCCGCCTTCCCCCTGCTGCTCAATATATCCGGAGAGCCTACCTATTTTCTTGCCTTAAAGGACAGCGCGGGTCTGGTGAAGAAGTATGCCATGGTGAATATCCAGCGTTATCAGATAGTGGCTATCGGCGATACGGCGGCAGAGTGTGAAAAGGCTTACCGCTCTCTGATGGCGGAAAATCAGATTACAAAGACAGATGCGGATGCCATCCAGGAACGGACGGGCGTTATCCGCAAGATTACCCCCGGAGTGATTGACGGCAATACCTATTATTATCTGATGCTGGAAAACTCCGAGGACATTTTTGAAATCAGTCTGTCTGATTTCGTCGGAATCGTCCGCTATGAGCCTGGAGACCGTATTTCCATGGGCTGTCTGGAAGGGACGGACACCTGGGAGGTTGTAGAGCTTAAGTAAGAAAGGAATTCAAAATGGAACAGCTCATCAGTCGGCTGCAGAAGCCTCAGTGTGCCGCAGCCTTGTTTGCAGAATGGGAAGAGACCCTTATCTGGTCCTGCCTCCAGGGCGTTATGGGCGGTGTATACGGCGATCATCCCAAGGAGCCGGCCTCTGCGGCAGCGATCCTTGGCGATTTCTGCTTTCTGGCCGGAAAGCCAAGCCATGCTCTTGCCTCATATAAGCCGGAGGGCAGCAGCCGGGATTTTATCATCATGATTCCGCAAAACGAGGCATGGGGCAGGGCTATCTTGGAATGCTGGGGGAAAAAAGCAAAGGAAGTCACACGGTATGCGGTGAAAAAAGACCCGGATGTATTTGACCGGAAAAAGCTTTTGGAAATGGCTTCCCGGCTGCCTGAAGGATGTGTCATAAGGCCCATTGATCAAGAACTGTACCTTCGATGCAGGAACAGGGAATGGAGCCGGGATTTGGTGGGCCAGTACCGGAATTTTGCAGAATATGAGAGGCTTGGACTTGGCTTTGCCGTCTTAAAGGGCAATGAAATCATAGCGGGAGCGTCCTCTTATTCTGCTTATCAGGAAGGGATCGAGATCCAGATTGATACCAGAAGGGATCACCGCAGAAAAGGGCTGGCCCGCGCCTGCGGCGCCGCATTAATTCTGGAATGCCGAAAGCGCGGCCTGTATCCAAGCTGGGACGCCCAGAATCCGGAATCCCTGGCCTTGGCCCGGCAGCTTGGCTATCAGATGTCTCATCCCTATACGGCTTATGAAGTTTTGTTGTGAAAAAGAGAGACATATCTCCCCTTGCTCACCGGGGATAGGAAGAAGAGTAGCAGTATGAGCAAAATCCTAATTGTCGGCGGCGGAGCTGCCGGGATGATGGCCTCTGTATTTGCCGGACGCAATGGCCATGAGGTTCATCTTTTTGAAAAAAATGAAAAGACAGGAAAGAAGCTCTATATCACAGGCAAGGGCCGCTGCAACCTTACCAATGCCTGCGAGATGGATACGCTGTTTGAGAGCGTCTGCACCAATGGAAAGTTTCTTTACAGTGCTTTTTACGGCTTTACCAATGAGGATGCCATTGATTTTTTTGAAAAGGCAGGGGTTCCTCTGAAGATAGAGCGGGGAAACCGGGTGTTTCCAAGGTCGGACCGCTCGGCCGATGTACTGGACGGGCTGCGCCGGCAGATGAAGCAGGCGGGAGTCCAGGTGCATCTGCATGCGGAAGCGGCAGACATTATAATAGAAGAAGGACATGCCGCCGGCATCTGTCTGTCTGACGGAAAGCAGATTACAGGGGACGCCGTTATCATAGCAACCGGCGGCCTCTCCTATAGGAGCACCGGATCCACTGGGGACGGATACCGCTTTGCCGAGAAGCTGGGGCATAAGGTAACCCCCTGCCAGCCGGCTCTGGTTCCCCTTAATATCCGTGAGCCTTTTGTAAAAGAGCTCCAGGGACTTTCCCTGAAAAATGTGGAAATCTGTATCCGAAACGGCAAAAAGGAGCTTTACCGGGAATTTGGGGAGATGCTCTTTACCCATTTCGGCGTCAGCGGCCCTCTGATTCTCACGGCCAGCAGCCATGTAGGAAAGCTTGCTGCCAGGCAGGAGTTAACCATGGTTCTGGATCTGAAGCCGGCTCTGACCATGGAACAGCTGGATCAGCGGATTCTCCGGGATTTTGAGGAGCATAAAAATAAAGCTTTTAAAAATGCCGTCACCGGACTTTTTCCGGCAAAGCTGGTTCCGGTTATGATTTCTTTAAGCGGCATCAGCCCGGACAAGAAGATTCACGAGATCTCCCGGGAGGAGCGGCAGCATTTTGCATCTCTTATCAAGCATCTGGAAATGACCGTCACCGGGCTTAGGGGCTTTGAGGAAGCGATTATCACCCGGGGAGGGGTGTCCGTTAAAGAAATCAATCCTTCCACCATGGAATCTAAGCTGGTTCCGGGACTCTATTTTATCGGAGAGGTTCTGGATCTGGACGCAGTTACCGGAGGCTTTAACCTGCAGATTGCCTGGTCTACCGCTTATGCGGCTGGGAACGGGGTCTGATGTACCAGCGGCTTTACCCTTTAGTGCTGTCGCACAGCGACTTTTAATAGGAGGAGTATGATTATGAGTTACCAGATTGCTATTGACGGCCCGGCGGGCGCCGGGAAAAGTACAATTGCCAAGGAGATTGCCAAGAGACTTGGATTTATTTATGTGGATACGGGAGCTATGTACCGTGCTATGGCTTTGTATCTGCTGCGCAAGGAGATTCCCATGGATGACTCTGGGAAAATCAGCGACGCCAGCCAGGCGGCGGATATCACCATTGCCTACAAGGACGGGCTTCAGCAGGTGCTTCTTGACGGGGAGAATGTGACGGGGCTTTTGCGCACGGAGGAGGTTGGGAATATGGCTTCTGTTTCCTCGGCCAATCCGGATGTGCGGAAGAAGCTGGTTGAGCTGCAGCAGGAGCTGGCGGGCCGGGAGAACGTAGTGATGGACGGCCGGGATATCGGAACCTGCGTGCTTCCGGCTGCCGATGTAAAGATTTATCTGACGGCTTCTGTAGGCTGCAGGGCGAAGAGGCGGTTTGACGAGCTGACGGCTAAGGGTGAGGCCTGCGATCTTGCAGTGATTGAGGCAGATATTGCGAAGCGTGATCATCAGGATATGACACGGGAACATTCACCTCTTCGGCAGGCGGAGGATGCGGTTCTTCTGGATTCTTCGGAACTGACGATTCAGGAGGTTGTGGAAAAGATACTCGCGCTTGTTAAAAGGTGATGGGGAGTGTTATGGCTGTGGTAAGAGGGTATGGTGCTGTTTTTTGTTTGGGAATTTTAGAATGAAGAGGGGATTTTTGTGGGAATTCGGTATGGTTTGAGTGTTTCGGAATTGATGGATTTCTTTTGTGAGGGGGAGCATCGCGGATTTTCTGAGGCGGAGATTGAGGCGGCGGAGAAAAGGGTGGGGGTGTCTTTTCCTGTTTGTTATCGCAGATTTCTTTTGGAGTATGGGAAGGATGATGTGAATACAAGGCATAATCAGCTGAATAAGCCTCCGGAGGAGATTTTTACTTCTTATGAGGCGGTTCGCGAGACCCTTGAGGAATGGGAAGAGGAGTTTTTGGATGCTGGGAGGAATGGATGCCAGGGGGATTATGCGGATAATGCGTATTTTACGCTGCGACAGCTTCCAGAAGCGGAATGGGGGACTGTTACGGACAATTATTTGCTGATCTGGGCGGAGAATCAGGGAGTCTGGAATGCGGGATATTTGATAAAGGACTTGCAGGACGGGGCGGCGGATCCTCCGGTTTATATGAGTACGGAGGATGATTTTGTTACTTTTAAAAGGTGTGCGGATAATACGGAGGTGTTTTTAAAGGGGATGCTTGCGGAGGCCGCGTATGGCTATCACAGTAAGGAACGGTATACAAAACTGCCGGAGATTGAGAAGGCGCTTGAAAAGAGAGGGATTGATCCAGAACGGCTGGAAGCGGCTGGCAATTGTCTGGATACGGAGCTGGAACGGCTGTATTTTTATACGGTTAGCGGTGATTATTATGATTTGATTACGGCCAATCGGAGAGAGCAGGATAGGGAAGAGATGCAGCAGCAGATGTTTCAGGCCCTGCAGTCGGCTCCAAAACCAAGGTATCAACCGTATCATTTGCGGCTTACAACAAGCCAGGAAAAGGATTTGGGTATGAAACGTCCCCGCAAGCCGGGTGGGATTGCCGTTCATCCTATTGTGGCTTTTGCAATGAAGGAATATTTTAACCGCCTTCCCCTGACGGCCTATGACTGGGGGAAGGACTTAGGTCGTATGAAAACTTTGAAGCTGGAGCCAAGGGGCAGGAAGGAGGGGACGGATACGGTTTATATTTGTCCGCCTTCTGAGTATTTTCCGCCGGAGCCTTATTACTATGATCTTTATGACTGGTCCATCATCGGGAAAATGACCGGACTGCGGACCCTTGTCATCGAGCATATTTATGTGGATGATTTTTCCTTTTTAAGATATTGTAGAAATGTACGCAGGCTGTCTTTGTACGGCACGAATTTTTCTGATTGCAGACTTTTGCTGGAAATGCCGAATCTGAAGGAAGCGGATCTGCATCTTTGTCCCTTAGAGCATGAGGAAATTTTGGCTGCTTTGTCCATAAGCTGCCGCAGATAAGATATGGAATGTTTTTATATCTTGTCGGATATCGTTTGCCTTAAACGGCCAATGCCAAATAAAAGTAATAAAAGAAAGGATCCCACTATGGAAGTAAAACTCGCCAAAACCGCCGGCTTCTGTTTCGGCGTGCAAAGAGCCGTTGACACGGTTTATACCCAGATAGAAGAAGGAGCATTTCCCATTTACACGTATGGCCCCATCGTACATAACGAAACCGTGGTACAGGAGCTGGAAGAGCAGGGCGTCCGTGTCCTAAGTACAAAGGAAGAGTTGAGCAGCTTAAAAGAGGGAACCGTCATCATCCGTGCTCACGGCGTAGGAAAGCATATCTATGATCTGCTGGAAGATAAAGGAATCCGCCTGGTGGACGCCACCTGCCCCTTTGTCCGCAAGATCCACCGCATCGTCCAGAAGGAAGGCGCAAACGGCCGGAAGATTCTGATCATCGGCAATGCCAGACACCCGGAGGTAGAAGGCATCCGCGGCTGGTGCAGTACCTCCTCCTATGTGGTTGAATCCATAGAAGAGGCCCAAAATTTCACCGTGGATCCCAGGGAAAAGCTTTGCGTCGTATCGCAAACGACATTTAACTACAAGAAATTTAAAGATATGGTTGAAATTATTTCGAAAAAGGGTTATGATATAATTGTTTTAAATACGATCTGTAGTGCCACAGAGGAGCGGCAGACGGAAGCCAGGCAGATTGCATCCCAATCAGATGCCATGATTGTCATAGGCGGAAGCCACAGCTCCAACACGCAGAAGCTATTTGAAATATGTAAGAAGGAATGTGAAAATACTTACCATATACAGAAACTAGAGGATTTGGATTTAAAGGCATCGCAATCCATTCGTTGCGTAGGTATTACCGCAGGGGCTTCCACCCCAAAGAAAATTATTGAGGAGGTTCAAAAACATGTCGGAATTAAGTTTTGAACAAATGCTGGAAGATTCATTAAAAACAATACGGAATGGAGAGGTTGTCGAGGGCACTGTTATTGATGTCAAAGAAGATGAGATCATCTTAAACATAGGCTACAAATCAGACGGTATTCTTACCAAGAACGAATACAGCAACACTCCGGTGGATCTGACCACCTGCGTATCCGTCGGCGATACCATGGAGGTTAAGGTACTGAAGGTAAATGACGGGGAAGGACAAGTACTCCTTACCTATAAGAGACTGGCAGCCGAGAGAGCAAGCAAGCGGCTGAAAGAAGCATTCGAGAATGAAGAGGTAATTACCGCAACCGTAACCCAGGCCCTTGACGGCGGCTTGAGCGTTGTTGTGGACGAGTCCAGAGTATTTATTCCTGCCAGCCTGGTATCCGACACCTATGAGCGGAATCTTGCCAAGTATGAGGGGCAGGAGATCAGCTTTATTATTACAGAGTTCAATCCCAGAAGAGGCCGAATTATCGGCAACCGCAAGCAGCTTGTCGTTGCTGAGAAGGCAGAGCTTCAGAAGGCTTTGTTTGAGCGCATCCAGGTAGGCGACGTGGTAGACGGCGTAGTAAAGAACGTCACGGATTTCGGCGCCTTTGTGGATCTGGGCGGCGCTGACGGCCTTCTGCATATCTCCGAGATGTCCTGGGGCCGTGTGGAGAATCCCAAGAAGGTATTCAAGGTAGGCCAGGAGATCACGGTTCTGATTAAAGATATCAACGATACCAAGATTGCTTTGAGCCTGAAGTTTGAGGATCAGAATCCCTGGTTAGATGCGGCTGTTAAGTATGCACCGGGCAACATCGTAGAGGGAAGAGTAGCCAGAATGACGGATTTCGGCGCTTTTGTAGAGCTGGAACCGGGTGTGGACGCCCTTCTTCATGTATCCCAGATTTCCAGAGAGCATGTAGAGAAGCCGGCTGATATTCTTGCAATCGGCCAGGAGATCGAAGCAAAGATCGTAGACTTCAATGAAGAGGATCGGAAGATCAGCCTGAGCATGAAGGCTCTTCAGGCATCCCAGAGTGAACCGGAAGAGGAATATGATGAGGACGTGGCAGACGTAGATATTGATGCAGTTGCCGCTGAGGAAGAGTAAGCATCCATCGGACGGCTCCGGCATATTATTTGCAGAAATTAAAGAGTGAGATAAGTGACGGGAGGACAGGCACGAGCGTGCGTGTCCTCGCGCCTTGTAAAGAGAGACATTCTTTTATTTCAGGAATCAGGCCCTGCATGATCACAAAAGAAAGTAACGGCTGTAGGAAGAGAGGAACTTATGGCACATTCAACTTTTAAAGGCGGGATTCATCCCCATAAACGGAAACGATTTACCAGAGAAAAGCCCATCCGGGAGTATTATCCCAAGGGAGAGCTGGTTTATCCGGTGTCCCAGCATATAGGAGGCCCGGCCGTTCCCATTGTAAAGGTGGGAGAACGGGTGTTAAAGGGGCAGGTCATTGCCAAAGCGGACGGCTATATCTCTGTCCCCATCCATGCATCGGTGTCCGGAACCGTAACGGCCATTGAACCCCGAATGACCGTTTCCGGCAATGCGGTGTTATCCATTGTAGTGGAAAATGACAATCAATATGAGCGTATCCCGATTGAAAGCTTCCGTCCCTGGCAGGAGCTGGAGCCGGGGGATCGGATTCTGCAGATTCAGCGAGCCGGAATTGTGGGTATGGGAGGCGCGGGTTTTCCCACTCATGTGAAGCTGGCAGTAAAAAATCCAAAGAAAATCCGTACCGTAATTGTAAACTGCTCTGAATGCGAACCCTATCTGACCTCAGACTACCGTCGGATGGTGGAGAATCCGGAGTGGCTTGTGATGGGACTTAAGATGATCTTAAGCCTCTTTGAGCGCGCCGTAGGCATCTTTGCCATTGAGGACAGCAAGCGGGATGCTGTCACGGCGCTGCAGCTTGCCTCCGGAAAGGAAAGCCGGATGGAGGTAAAGGTACTGGAGACCAAGTATCCCCAGGGTTCTGAGCGGATGCTGATTTATGCCTGCACAGGAAAAGAGATCAATTCTTCCAAGCTCCCTGCGGATGCAGGCTGTATTGTCCACAATGTTGATACGGTCTGCGCCATTTACCAGGCTCTGGCCTTTGGACGTCCCCTGACAGAACGGGTGGTGACGGTGACGGGAAAAGCCCTTGTGAATCCCCGGAACTTTAACGTTCCCATTGGAACCAGCTTTGCAGAGCTCATTGACGCGGCGGGCGGTTTTTCCGTGGAGCCTAAGAAGCTTGTGGCAGGAGGCCCCATGATGGGAATCAGTCTTTTCGATCTGAATGTGCCTGTTGTCAAGACCTCATCCGCCCTGCTCTGTATGACAAAGGACGACGCGGCGCGCTTCCGGCCAAGCGCCTGTATCCGCTGCGGCTCCTGTGTGGAGGCATGTCCGGAGGGGCTTCTGCCTGCAAAGCTGGCAGAGCTGGCGGAACATTTTAAGGAAGAAGAATTCCGGTCTATGTACGGTATGGAATGTATGGAATGCGGAAGCTGCAGCTATGTGTGCCCGGCCAGGCGGCATCTGACCCAGTCCATCCGGGCCATGCGCCGGGGGCTTCTGGCAAAGGGAAAGAGGTAGGAGAGGAGAAGCTTAGATGGAAAATAAAAGAAATGTATCGGTAGCTCCTCACATCAGAGGAACCATGTCTACCTCCAAAATTATGAGGCTTGTGATTCTGGCCCTGCTGCCTGCGGCCGGATTTGGCATCTACAATTTCGGCATCCGTGCCCTTTATCATATGATTGTGTGTATTGTAACCTGTGTGCTTACGGAATTTACCTATGAGGCCTTTGCAGACCGGCCTGTCGCAATCGGAGATTTCAGCTCTGCGGTTACCGGGCTCTTACTGGCCCTGTCCCTTCCGGTCAATGCGCCCCTCTGGATTGGATTTGCAGGCGGTGTGTTTGCGATTCTGATTGTGAAGATGCTCTTTGGTGGAATCGGGCAGAATATCGTGAATCCGGCTTTGGCGGGACGCTGCTTTCTTCTGATTTCCTTTGCAAGGCATATGACCAGCTTTGCCTGCGACGCCTACACCGGCCCCACGCCTCTGGAAGCCTTGAAACAGGGCGATGCGGTAGATCCGCTGTATCTTATTTTTGGAAATACGGGAGGGTGTATCGGAGAGACCTCTGCCCTGGCCATTCTGCTTGGGGCGGTCATTCTTCTGGGATTCGGAATTATCAATCTGCGGATTCCGGCCTCCTGCTTTGCGGTGTTTACCGGAATGCTGATTTTCTTAGGGGGAAGAGGCTTTGACGAGATCTACCTGGTTCAGGAGCTTTGCAGCGGAGGGCTGATGCTTGCCTTCTGGTTTATGGCCACGGACTATACCACTTCTCCCATTACAAAAAGGGGGCAGCTTCTCTACGGAGCCATCATCGGTGCCCTGGCCGCTGTGTTCCGGCTGTACGGCAGCGCCCTGGAGGGCGTATCCTACGCCATACTTCTGACGAATCTTCTGACGCCTATTATTGAAAAGATAACGGTTCCAAGAGCCTTTGGGCGAAGACGTTAGAATCCAGTTTCATTTAAAAGCCTTCGGAGTAAAGAAGCCCGCCTTCCCGGGTGAGAAAGACGGCCCGGACATCCTTCAGGCTGTTTATGAGCTCCATCCCTTTCTGGGGTCCCATCAGGAAGCAGCAGGTGCTTAAGGCATCTCCGTCCACGGAGTGATCGGAAATGATGGTCACGGAGGCCAGTTCATTTTCGCAGGGATAGCCTGTACCGGGATCCAGCAGGTGGTGGTAGAGGATACCGTCCTTTGTAAAGCAGCGCTCATAGATGCCGGAGGTTACCACAGACTGATCGGTGACGGAAAGGGCTGTGACAGCAGATACCGTATCTGCAAAGGGCTGGCGGATGCCTATCTGAAAGGGCGTGCCGTCCGGGCGGTTTCCGATGCAGAGCACATTGCCTCCCAGGTCGATCAGGGCGCTTTTCACCCCTTCTTCTACCAGGTATTCCTTGATGCGGTCGGCAATGTAGCCTTTGGAAACAGCGCCCAGATCCAGGATCATGCCCTCATCCATGGAAATGGTATGATCCTGAATGTGGACTTTTCCGGCATCAATCAAGGGAAGGGCCGCTTGAATCCGGGCATCCTCTGGAACCTCCGGCTGCTCTGCGTGAAAATCCCACAGACTGGAAACAGGCCCGATGGTTGGATCAAAAAGACCTCCGGAGATACGGCTGTAGGAGAGAGCCGTCTCCAGAAGCTCCTCCGTTTCCGGGGAGAGATTGTTTTTTAGACCCTGGTTGATCTGATAGATTTCACTTGTCTCCCGGGTACGGCTGAAAAGATCTTCATAGTAATCGCAAAGCTCCATGGAATGCTCCAGGAGCGATACGTCCGAAGAATCATAGATTGTTATGGTTACAACTGTATTGAGCTTAAAGCTTGTTTTCGTAATAGGTTCCGGCGCCTTTTTGCAGCTTCCAAGAAAAAGGCACAGAAGGAAACAGAGTATAACGGGGAAAAGGGAGTGAATGCTACGCTTCATGGACAGCCTCCTTTCGTTGTACTATTGTATCGGATCGGAGAAAGGGCTGTCAAGGGGACATGTTACGGAACTCTAATCAGTAATATCCTTCACAATGCACAAATCGATTTACAGACGCAGCTTTAAGCGGCTGGAAATTGATTTCATATCCGTGTATTGTGAAGGATATTGCGGAACTCTTAATGGAGGGTAATTTTATATGGATGAGAGTAAGACAGGGCGCATGACGTCCCAAAAGTATGAAGCAATAAAGGAGGTAGGCCTTCCGCGCACCATTCATCTGGTCCCTCTGGACATTGTGGGCGGCTTTGAAGTGCGGCCCGGCTTTTATGATGTGAACGGGGCTACAGCTATTCCGGGAGGTGTAAACTTCACGGTTCATTCCCACGGGGCGACTTCCATTGAGCTTCTTCTGTTCCATCGGGAGCAGGACGAGCCCTTTGCCGTGCTCCCCTTTCCCCAGCATTACCGCATCGGCAATGTATATTCCATGATTGTGTTTAAACTGAATATCGAAGAATTTGAATATGCTTACCGGGTAGACGGGCCATACGAGCCGGAGAAAGGGATGATTTTTGACAAGAACCGCTATCTTCTGGATCCCTATGCCAAGGCCGTTACAGGGCAGAGTGTGTGGGGCGCCTCCTTCTCTGCAGATAAGCACTACAAAGCCCGGGTGGTTAAGGATGATTTTGACTGGGAGAATCTGCAAGCGCCTCTTTTGCCTATGGAGGATCTGATTATCTATGAGCTTCATGTCAGGGGTTTTACAAAGCATGAGTCCTCCGGGGTTTTTGAGCCTGGCACCTTTGCGGGTCTGAGGGAAAAGCTTCCCTATTTAAAGGAACTGGGAGTCAATGTGGTGGAGCTGATGCCGATTTTCGAATTTGACGAGATGCAGGATTACCGCCAGGTAGACGGACAGGAGCTTTACAATTACTGGGGTTACAATACAGTGAGCTTTTTTGCCCCCAATACCAGCTACACGGCCAGCACGGAATACAATCGCGAGGGCAACGAGCTGAAAAGCCTCATCCGGGATTTCAATGAGAACGGCATCGAGGTTTACCTGGATGTGGTGTTTAACCATACGGCGGAGGGCAATGAGAACGGGCCCTTCTTCTCCTTCAAGGGTTTTGACAACAATATTTACTATATGCTTACGCCGGACGGGAAGTATTACAACTTCAGCGGCTGCGGCAATGCCCTGAACTGCAACCATCCCATTGTGCGTCAGATGATTCTGGACTGTCTGCGCTACTGGGTTACCACTTACCGGGTAGACGGATTCCGTTTTGATCTGGCTTCCATTCTGTCCCGGAATGAGGACGGAACGCCTATGAGCAATCCGCCCCTTCTCCAGTCCCTTGCTTTTGACCCCATTCTGGGAGATGTAAAGCTGATTGCCGAGGCCTGGGACGCAGGCGGGCTGTACCAGGTGGGAAGCTTCCCCTCCTGGAACCGGTGGGCGGAATGGAACGGACGTTACCGGGATGATCTGCGCCGGTATCTGAAAGGAGACGCCGGCATGGCCCAGGCGGCTGTCCAGCGGATCAGCGGCTCCCAGGATATCTACGGGGTCCTTTCCCGTGAAAATGCCTCCGTGAACTTTATCACCTGCCACGACGGCTTTACGCTGAACGATCTCTTTTCCTACAATAACAAGCACAATGAAAAAAACGGGTGGAACAATACGGACGGCGCCAATGACAACAACAGCTGGAACTGCGGTGTAGAAGGGGAGACAAGGGATCCGGCCGTTCTGGCCCTGCGCTGCCGTCTCATGCGCAATGCCTTTGCAGTGCTGATGTGCAGCCGCGGAATTCCCATGTTCCTGGCCGGAGATGAGTTCTGCAATACCCAGTTCGGCAACAACAACGCTTACTGCCAGGACAATCTGACCTCCTGGCTGGACTGGCGGCAGCTTCGCGAGCACCAGGGAATGTTCCGGTTTTTCAAATATATGATTCAGTTCCGCAAAAGCCATCGGGTGCTGCGTACCAATGTCAGCAACGGGGCTCTCGGCTTCCCGGATGTGAGCTTCCACGGAACCAAGCCCTGGAAGGAACAGTTTGAGGAATACGATCATTATATAGGCGTTATGTTCGCCGGACAGGAAGCCGGCCAAAGACCGGAGGTGGTTTACCTTGCCTCCAATGCTTACTGGGAGGAGCTTGAGGCAGTTCTGCCTGCCCTGCCCAGGGAAATGCACTGGGAGGCTGCGGCAGATACCTGGGAGGAAGAGCAAAAGCCCGGAAGAATTGTGAGAGGAAATCTTGTCATTAAGGCCAGAAGTGTGATAGTTCTGGTGGGGAAGACAGGGCCCTCCTAAGACTGGATAGGAAAAGGCGCTGCCGTGAAATGAGACACCGGATTTTTCGGATGTCTCATTTCCTGGCAGCGCTTTTTAAGCAAATTCATCCACATAATTCCCCATATCGTCCGGGGAGGCAGAAGGCCGGGCCTGGGCCGTCTCATCTTCTTTGCCGTTTTTCCGGTTTCGAAGCTCTTCTAACTGGCGTTCTAGCTTTTGGATTTTCTGCTCCAGTTCCCTTACCTTGTCCATATCCTTTGCTTTTTTTGCTTTGTCCTTCTCTTTATTCAGTTGTAACAGCTTTTGCTCCAGAGTTTTGATCTGGGACTCTTCTTTAGACCCGGAAGCTCCTCCCTGGAGGGCAGGGGTTCCGGCGCTTATAGAATGGATGCTCATAGATAATCACCTCGTTTTTTTCAATCATAAAGCCTTCCTGTGGGAAAATCAATTCTTCCGATGTGAAAAAGCAAGAGAATGTCACGAAATGATAAAAAAAGCTGCAAATAGGATGGATGAAATCTGACGTCAGTGTGAATTGTAACGTAAAAGGGATTTGGATGCTCTTTTGGAACCCATTTTTCTGAAACTTTTTCATTGTATTTCCAATGAGAAAACGTTATAATAATAGATAATAAATGTGTTCTGGAAAAATGGAAAGGAGACGGCGAATGAAGCTTACATTTTTGGGAGCGGCCCACGAGGTGACTGGAAGCTGCCATATGCTGGAGGCCTGCGGCAAAGTGATACTGGTAGATTATGGTATGGAACAGGGCCCTGATTATTACAAGAACCGGGAGATTCCGGCAGCTGCGGCGGACATTGATTTTGTATTTCTGACCCATGCTCACATCGATCATTCCGGACTTTTGCCCCTTTTGTACAAGCAAGGCTTTCGCGGAGCTGTTTTTTCAACGAAGGCTACCCGGGATCTGTGTGAGGTCATGCTCCGTGACAGCGCTCATATCCAGATGTTCGAGGCAGAATGGCGGAACCGGAAGGCGAGACGTTCCGGCGGAGAAGAGTATGTTCCCCTTTATGATATGGCCGATGCGGACGGCGCCATGAAGCTGTTCTGCGGCTGCGCTTACGGAGAGCGGATATCCGTAGCGGAGGGAATCGCCATCCGCTTTACGGATGTGGGACACCTTTTGGGCTCCTCCTGCATTGAGATCTGGCTGACCGAAGGTGCGCAGGAGCGCAAGATCGTATTCTCCGGCGATATCGGCAATCACAACCAGCCTATTTTAAAGGAGCCTAAGACGGTAGCGGAGGCGGATTATGTGGTTATGGAATCCACCTACGGGGATCGCAGCCACGGAGAGCGGCCGGATTATGTGGAAGCCCTCACCGGAATCCTTAAGGATACCTTTGACCGGGGCGGCAATGTGGTCATTCCCTCCTTTGCCGTGGGAAGAACCCAGGAGATGCTCTATTTTCTCCGGGAGATTAAGGAGCGGAGGCTTATCCAGGGGCATGAAGGCTTCCAGGTCTATGTGGACAGTCCCCTGGCTGTTCAGGCAACCACCATTTTCAATAAAAATATGTATGAATGCTTTGACGAAGAGACGATGGCTCTTGTGAAGAAAGGGATCAATCCCATCGCCTTCCCGGGACTGAACCTGTCGATTACCAGCGATGAGTCAAAGGCCATCAATTTTGATGATGAACCCAAGGTTATTCTTTCTGCCTCCGGCATGTGCGAGGCGGGACGTATCCGCCATCATCTGAAGCATAATCTCTGGAGAGAGGACAGCACGATTCTCTTTGTAGGCTACCAGGCCGTGGGAACCCTTGGCCGGGCCATTGTGGAAGGCGCTTCTACTGTGAAGCTCTTTGGCGAGGAGATAGAGATCCGGGCTAAAATTATGAAGCTGGCGGGCATCAGCGGACATGCGGACAAGGAGGGGCTGATTTCCTGGCTCCAGGGCTTTGAGAAGAAGCCAAAGAGAGTCTTTGTCGTTCACGGAGAGGACACGGTCTGCGATCACTTTGTGGAGTGCCTGGAAAACTATGGTTATGACGCCAGGGCGCCTTACAGCGGCGGCTGCTATGATCTGATTACGAATACCCATCTTGAAGTGGGCAATAAGATACGCATTGAGCGGGATAAAAAGCTTGCCAAACCGTCCTCTACCGTTTATGATAGATTGGTGGAGGTTGGTAAGAGACTTATGCGCTTGATCGACAAGAGCAAGGGATGGGCGAATAAGGATCTGGCCAAACTTGCGGACCAGCTGCAGGCTCTCTGTGAAAAGTGGGAGAAATAAGCAGCCTGGTTATCGAACAACTGACAAAAAATGAGGGGATGAACAAAAGCAATGGAGCGCAGCGAAAGAGAAAGGCAGATGACCCCGGCGGAACGCCGTAGAAGAATGGAGGCCAGAAAGCGCCGGCAGAAGGAGCGGGCCCGCAAAAGGCGGATACGGATGATGATCCTGCTTGGAGGCGGTATTCTGGTGCTTGCCGTTATCGGATTGATTATTTTCGGAATTGTCCGTCTGGTTTCCGGCGGTTCCTCCAAGGGAATCGCTGCCAATGGAGATACCTATGTCATAGCACTTGATGCCGGTCACGGCGGCGAGGATATCGGACGAAGCAGTGGGGAGACGGTGGAGAAGAACGTAACCTGGGAGATTTGTTCCAAGCTGAAAACCATGCTGGAAGGCCAGGGTTACCAGGTGATTCTGATCCGTGAGGATGATACCCGGATTTCCAAAGAGGAGCGGCTTGCAAAGGCCCTGGATTCCAAGGCGGATTTATTGGTAAGCATCCATGGCGGCTATTCGGATGATTCCGGCGTTTCCGGAGCGGTCAGCTACTATAACAAGGACAATCAGCAGAGCCAGTATCTTGCGGAAAAGATACAGGAGGCTCTCTTAAAAGAAAGCGGCGCTGCTGACGGCGGAACGAAAGAGGGCAGCTTCAGCATTATTTCCGATACAGAGATGCCTTCTGTCCTCATAGAAGCAGGCTATATCAGCAATGAAGAGGAAGCTGCAAGCCTTGCAGACGACACCTACCAGAACAATGTGGCCAAAGGAATCGCCAAAGGAATTATTATGAGTCTGGAAAAAACCGAGTAACTGGTGTATACTGTTTTTATAGATAAAAGGCAGCGCCGGATATTTTTTGAATCCCGCTGCAAGGAAGCAGTTTCACTTAGTTTCAGAAAGGAGTGACACCCATATGGCAAACAATACGGTTATTACCATCGGACGGCAATACGGCAGCGGCGGACACGACATCGGAATCAAATTGGCGGAGAAGATGGGAATTCCCTTCTATGATAAGGAGCTTCTCTCAAGGGCGGCCAAGGACAGCGGCTTATGCCGGGAGCTTTTCGAGAATCACGACGAGAAGCCTACCAACAGCTTTTTATATTCTCTGGTGATGGACACTTATTCCACCGGCTATTCTTCAGCGGCATTTTCTGAGATGCCCTTGAACCATAAGGTTTTTCTGGCGCAGTTTGACAGCATCAAGAAGATTGCGGCGGAAGGGCCCTGCGTGATCGTAGGACGCTGTGCCGACTATGCCCTTGAGAATATTCCAGGCGTGGTGAATGTCTTTCTATATGCGGATCTTCCCTCCCGGATTGTTCGCATTGCCAGACGGCATGATCTCACCGACGCCAAGGCCAAGGATCTGATCCGCAAGACAGATAAGGGCCGTGCCAGCTACTACAATTACTATACCAGTAAAAAGTGGGGAGAGGCCTCAGGCTATGATCTGTGTCTCAATACCAGTACCCTGGGCATTGACGGCACTGTCCATCTGATCCGGGAATTTGTTACATATAAAGAAAAAGAACATGAGAGAATTTAGTCTATGAAATTTGTCATACAGAGAGTGTCCCATGCATCGGTAACGGTGGATGGGACTGTTATTGGAAATATAGGAAAAGGTTACCTGGTTCTCATCGGCGTCGGACAGGGAGATACCAGGGCGGAGGCGGATCGTCTGGTAAAAAAGATGCTGGGCCTTCGGATTTTTCCCGATGAGAATGGAAAGATCAATCTGTCTTTAAGGGATGTAGAGGGGGAGCTTCTTCTGGTTTCCCAGTTTACCCTCTATGCTGACTGCAGCCACGGAAACCGGCCAGGCTTTACGAATGCCGGAGATCCGAAGCTTGCCGAGGAGTTATATGAATATATTATCGAGAGCTGTAAAGACCGGGCTTCCAAGGTACAGCATGGAAGCTTCGGCGCAGATATGAAGGTAGAGCTTTTAAATGACGGGCCCTTTACCATCATTCTGGAGTAGCTAGAAGCAGGACAGTTTTTCAGCTTGTTCTGTTAATATATAAAGGAGAACATCTATGAGTAAAAGAAACGATATCCACAAAGTTCTGATTATCGGTTCCGGCCCCATTATCATCGGGCAGGCCTGTGAGTTTGACTATTCCGGCACGCAGGCATGCAAGGCTTTAAAGCAGCTGGGGTATGAGATTGTATTGGTGAATTCCAATCCGGCCACCATTATGACCGATCCCGAAACCGCAGACGTCACCTATATTGAGCCGCTCAACGTGGAACGGTTGACACAAATTATTGAGAAGGAAAGACCAGATGCCTTATTGCCGAATCTCGGCGGACAGTCCGGTCTTAATCTTTGTTCAGAGCTTTCCAAAGCCGGCATCCTGGAAAAGTACGATGTAAAGGTTATCGGCGTCCAGGTAGATGCCATTGAGCGGGGGGAAGACCGGATCGAGTTTAAGCATACCATGGACAGTCTCGGCATTGAGATGGCCCGCAGCGAGGTAGCCTATACGGTAGACGAAGCCGTAGCCATTGCGGAAAAGCTGGGTTATCCGGTGGTTCTGCGTCCGGCCTACACCATGGGCGGAGCCGGCGGCGGCCTGGTGTACAATGTAGAAGAGCTGAAAACCGTTACCGCAAGGGGCCTGCAGGCCAGCCTGGTTGGCCAGGTGCTGGTGGAAGAGTCCATCCTGGGCTGGGAGGAGCTGGAGCTGGAGGTTGTCCGGGACAGCAAGAACAATATCATTACCGTATGTTTTATTGAGAATATCGATCCCCTTGGAGTACATACGGGAGATTCCTTCTGTTCTGCTCCTATGCTGACCATTTCGGAAGATATCCAGAAAAGACTCCAGGAGAAGTCTTACCGCATTGCGGAGGCCATCCAGGTCATCGGCGGCACCAATGTGCAGTGGGCCCATGATCCGGTGACAGATCGGGATATTGTCATTGAGATCAATCCTAGGACCTCCCGTTCCTCTGCCCTGGCATCCAAGGCTACAGGCTTCCCCATTGCCCTTATCTCTGCCATGCTTGCTTCCGGCCTTACTCTGGATGAGATTCCCTGCGGCAAATACGGAACGCTGGACCGCTATGTGCCGGACGGAGATTATATAGTCATTAAGTTTGCCCGCTGGGCCTTTGAGAAGTTTAAGGGCGTGGAGGACAAGCTGGGCACCCAGATGCGGGCTGTGGGCGAGGTTATGAGCATCGGAAAGACCTACAAGGAGGCCTTTCAGAAGGCCATACGAAGCCTGGAAAACGGCCGTTACGGTCTGGGCTTTGCCAAGGATTTTCACGATAAAACCAAGCGTGAGCTCTTAAAGCTGCTGGATACGGCTACCAGCGAGCGGCAGTTTGTAATGTATGAGGCCCTCCGAAAGGGCGCAACAGTGGAAGAGCTTCACCAGCTGACAAAGATCAAGCATTATTTTATCGAGCAGATGAAGGAGCTAGTGGAAGAGGAGGAGGCGCTTCTTTCTTCCAGCCGCGGAAGAGTGCCAGAGGCGGAGGCTCTTAAAAAGGCCAAGATGGACGGCTTCTCGGATCGCTATTTGAGCCAGATCCTGGAGGTTCCCGAGGCGGATATCCGCAGCGGGCGGATGGCAATCGGCGTTACGGAAGCATGGGAGGGCGTACACGTAAGCAGTACCAAGGACAATGCTTACTATTACTCTACCTACAATGCGCCGGATCACAGTACGGTCAGCACGGATCGGCCCAAGATTATGATCTTGGGAGGAGGCCCCAACCGGATCGGACAGGGCATTGAGTTCGATTACTGTTGTGTCCATGCAGCCATTGCACTTAAAAAGCTGGGTTTTGAGACGATCATTGTAAATTGCAATCCGGAAACGGTTTCCACGGATTACGACACCTCGGATAAGCTGTATTTTGAGCCGCTGACTCTGGAGGACGTGCTGAGCATCCATGAGAAGGAGAAGCCGGTGGGCGTAATTGCCCAATTCGGCGGCCAGACGCCTCTCAATCTTGCGGCGGAGCTGGAAAAGAACGGCGTGCGCATCTTAGGCACCAGTCCGGAGATCATTGACCTGGCAGAAGACCGGGATCGCTTCCGGGCGATTATGGAGAAGCTGGAGATTCCTATGCCGGAAGCCGGAATGGCAGTCAATGCGGACGAGGCTCTGGCCATTGCGGAGAAGATCGGCTATCCCGTTATGGTGCGCCCCTCCTATGTGCTGGGCGGACGGGGCATGGAGGTGGTTCACGATCCGGAAAGCCTTATTGGCTATATGCGCGCGGCTGTGGGCGTGACGCCGGATCGGCCCATTTTGATTGACCGTTTCCTGCATCATGCCATGGAGTGTGAGGCGGATGCTATCTGTGACGGAACACATGCCTTTGTTCCCGCGGTGATGGAGCATATTGAGCTGGCCGGCGTCCACTCCGGTGATTCGGCCTGTATTCTGCCTTCCTTAAATATTTCGGAAGAGAATTTAAAGACCATCAAGGAATATACGAAAAAGATTGCGGAGGAAATGCATGTCTGTGGTTTGATGAATATGCAGTATGCCATTGAGGACGGCAAGGTATTCGTACTGGAGGCCAATCCCAGAGCATCCCGTACTGTGCCTTTGGTGTCCAAGGTCTGCAACATTCAGATGGTGCAGCTGGCAACCCAGGTAATTACAGAGGAGCTGACGGGAACGCCCTCGCCGGTTCCGGATTTAAAGGAGAGCCATTTCCATCATTACGGAGTGAAAGAGGCTGTGTTTCCCTTCAATATGTTCCAGGAGGTAGACCCCCTTCTCGGACCGGAAATGCGTTCTACGGGAGAGGTTCTCGGCCTTGCTTCCAACTTTGGAGAGGCCTTCTATAAGTCCCAGGAGGCTACCCAGACCTGTCTGCCCCTGTCGGGTACGGTGCTGATCAGTGTCAGCGACCGGGATAAGCCGGAGGTGCTTCAGGTGGCGAGAGGCTTTTATAAAGACGGATTTTCCATTATGGCTACAGGACGCACCTACGATATGATTGCGGCGGACGGAATTCCGGCCAAGAAGGTGAAGAAGCTCCAGGAGGGGCGGCCGAATATTATGGATGCCATTGCCAACGGAGAGATTCAGCTGATTGTCAATACGCCCTCTGGCAAGGAGAGCCGTTATGACGACAGCTATATCCGCAAGGCGGCTATTAAGGGGAAGATTCCTTATATGACTACTATGGCGGCGGCTATCGCCACCACAGAGGGAATCCGCAAGGCAAAAGAAAAAGGAGGCAAGCTGGAGGTGAAGTCCCTGCAGCAGCTCCACAGTGAGATTGAGGTTGGGTAAGGATTGACCCATTCATTTGAAAAAGGTGCCGGGAACTATAACGTCAGGCTTTTCTGATATCATAGTTCCCGGCACCTTCTTTATCTTGTCTCAGACAATGCCTGGACGTATTCCAAGGCTTCATAGGGCTTGTATATACCTTCCAGAATCGCCCGGAACATACGCTCGGAGGTGCCCGGATGCTCCTGGTTCAGACTGCGGAGCAGATCCTTGGCGTATTCCCGCTTGGTATGGCCGTCGGCCGGACAAGGGCTTTTGCAGACAGGCAGGCTGTACTTGTGCTGGAAGCCGATGACATCAGCCTCATCCACATACATTAGTGGGCGAATCACAGTGAGATCCATCCGATCCAGATACGTTACCGGTGCAAAGGTATGAAAGCGCCCCTCAAAGATAAGGGAGAGGAGCATCGTCTCCACCACGTCATTTTTGTGATGAGCGTAGGCTATCTTATTGCAGCCGGTTTCTTTGATGGCCTGGTTCAAAGCTCCTTTGCGCATCTTGGCGCAAAGGGCGCAGGGATTGCTTTCCTTGCGGACACGGAAGATAATATCATAGATATCTGTGGCCACAACGGTATAATGTACACCCATTTCCTCACACAGGGCCCGTATTCCGCTTAAATCAAAGCCTGGAAAGCCCAGGTCTACCGTAATGGCTTCCAGCTCAAAGGAGGCCGGATAAAAGCGCTTCAGGCCATGGAGGGCATAGAGCATGGCAAGACTGTCTTTTCCGCCGGAGATTCCTACGGCGATTTTGTCTCCCTCCTGTATCATATGGTAATCATCCACGGCTCTGCGTGTATAGCTTAAGAGCTGCTGCAGCTTCATATGGTAAATGCCTTCTTTCTCTGTTTTTCAAAATCCATCCCGGATATGATACCATGTAAGCACCTGTCTGGCAAGCGAAATATCGTTACTGGGTACAGAGTGAACAGTAATGAAATATCATCTAAATTTCGGCGTTTATCTTGAATTACGGGCGCAATTATGATAAATTGTAAGAAGGAGCAACAGAAAGGTAGGTAAAGATAAAATGACAATTAGAGAATGCTATGATGCTATGGGAGGAAATTACGCAGACGTAGAAGGACGCTTGAGAACGGAAGAGCGGATTAAGAAGTTTGTGCTTCGCGTTCTCAATGATTCCAGCTATGAGCTGCTGTGCAAATCAATCGAAGACCGGAATATGCCTGAGGCCTTCCGGGCAGCCCATACGATAAAAGGTATCTGCCAGAATCTTTCCCTGGACCGGCTCTACGAATCCTCCAACAACCTTGCTGAACTGTTGCGTAACAAGGAGGACTACAGCGCAGACCTAGAGCCTGTGCTTGAGAAGGTTAAGGAAGATTACCAGGTTACCATTGACTGTATTAAGCAGTTGGATTAAGCAAGACGAGATTTTATCACCCGGATGCAGATTTTCAGGACATCCGGGTGATTTTTTATATACAGCCCGTGAAAAGAAAGAAACCGTGTAAGAGAGCGTTTCAGACAGATTTTTCTAACATCAGCCCGAACAAAAAAACGAACATTTTTCGAACATATGTATTGACAAACAATTGTTCTGTGTGTATAATGGCAATATAGATAAGAAACAATTGTTCGGAAGATATGTTCGATTTTTTTATTGGGGGAAGAGATATGTGCAGGAAAAGAAAGGTTGCTTTAACGGTTTGTTTAACGGTTTGTCTGATTCTGGCTTTGGCTTTTACATTCGGAAGCTTTTTGTCAAAGGCGAAGAATAAGGCGCCGGAGGTTACTTATTACAAGTATTATACCAGCATTGAGATCCAGCCTGGCGACACCCTGTGGGATCTGGCAGATGAGTTTTTGGAATATTATGAGTCCAAAGAAGTGTACATTCAGGAAGTAAGCCAGTTAAACTCTATTAAGGACGGTAAGATCATTTCCGGCCAGACTCTGATTATGCCGTATTACTCTACGGAATATAAACTTTAAGCTTGTTAATTGCCTGGAGGCTTTTTGATTATGCCGTCTTGGAGATGATATCGGATCCCCAAGGCGGCTTTTTGAAATCGATATCCTTATGGAGAGCGGAAAGCTCTGCTAGGTTTTGCCAAAACCTAACAGAGAGTAGAAATAAAATCTGCAATTTCAATTAGCCCTTCTATAAATACGGCGCTTTAGATCTATGCGACAAACACATGTTTTTCACATAGATCTAAAGGCAAAAATTTCGGCAAGCGTTGTTCGTATGCCAGTCCGACTGTAAAAAAAGCGCCTGCCACAAGAATTGTTTTCAGAAAGCATCCTGTATTCCGAAAAAGAACAGCTGCAGATATTCTTTCATCGGTACAAAAGCTTCTTACAACAAAACCCAGACAGACGCCAGGGCATCCAAAGGAAACCTGGGAAAGGCGTGAGTAAGCCGAATGCCGTCACAGCTTATCAGACCTGCGCGTTTAGGATATGTCACCTTCAGATGGTACGTTCTTCCACATTGAGCATTCCATATGATAAAAAATGCCTGCTCCCATGGAAACAGACACATACAAAAAGCCAAAAGGCATTTTTGACAGGAACTGAACTTTCTTCGGAAGTCTCTCCTCAAGTATTAAGCAGGTTTCCTGGCTTACAGATCTGCATATTTTCCTTTCCTTCTCATACAAAAAGTTGTACAATGGATTCGTTAGGAAATATTCCCTGCTTACAGTGACCGGATCGCTTAGGACTCGCACCTAATTCCCTCTTCCTGCCAAAATTTTTAATTAGGCAGGCACTTAATACCTTATATGGAATTGTACTTATTAAGTATAGCATTGACCTGGTGATACGTCAAGGTACTCTTAGTGCTATTTGTTATGAGTTGTTATGATCTTTACAATTTGCACCAGCAATGAATGGAAATAGTTCAAAATTGATATAGGTGTGAATTGTAACGAGAAACTGATTGATAAGTTACATAATTTTATTATGTAAACTTATATATTATATAGGGAACCTATACAATACTTAGGAAGGAATTTTTCAATTATGGAATACAAAACCTACCATGAACAAAACGATATGGAAAATATTCGTAAGCTGCGAGAGGTATTGAAAACACTGCCATCCTTTGCCAAGGATTATTTTCGGGCAATCGAGCCTACCACCTCCACAAAGACCCGAATCTCCTACGCCTATGATATCCGAGTTTTTTTTCGATTTCTCATTGAAGAAAACCCGGTTTACAAAAATTATGAAACTACAGATTTTAAGCTGAGTGATCTGGATCGGGTTGAGGCTGTGGATATTGAAGAATATCAGGAGTATCTGAAGCTGTATCAGAAAAAAATTGCTTATTCCGGTACGGATAAGGAGAAGGAAAGCTTCGACACCATAGATATTACCAATGGCGAACGGGGATTAAAACGAAAAATGTCCGCTTTGCGGAGCTTTTATGCATATTTTTATAAGCGGCAGCTTTTAGAGCACAATCCTACGGTGTTTGTGGACATGCCAAAGCTCCACGACAAGGCGATCATTCGTCTGGATGTTGATGAGACTGCAAGGCTTCTGGACTTTATTGAGCATGGCGGCGACGGTCTTACGGGGCAGAAAAAGGTATATTATGAAAAGACGAAGGAACGGGATCTGGCGATTGTCACCCTCCTTCTGGGAACCGGTATCCGTGTATCCGAATGTGTGGGCCTTGACATTACAGACGTGGATTTTCATAACAACGGAATCAAGGTGACCCGAAAGGGCGGCTCAGAGATGATTGTTTACTTTGGGGAAGAGGTGGAGCAGGCTCTTCAGAATTACATCAATGGGAGCCGCAAAGAGGTCATTCCCCAGGAGGGGCATGAACTGGCACTCTTCTACTCCACCCAAAAACGTCGCATCGGCGTAGGTGCTGTGGAAAACCTGGTGAAGAAATATGCAAAGCAGGTAACTCCCCTTAAGAAAATCACTCCCCACAAGCTCCGAAGTACCTACGGAACTACCTTGTACCAGGAAACCGGGGATATTTACCTGGTCGCTGATGTGCTTGGCCATAAGGATGTGAATACCACCCGGAAGCATTATGCAGCCCAGGATGAGAACCGCCGCCGGATGGCTGCCAAGGCAGTAAAACTTCGTGAAGATTAACGGTAAAGGAACAGTAAAACTATTTTATAAAGAAGATTCGGAAAAAAGATGCCGGAAAATCAGTTATCTGACTTTTCCGGCATCTTTTAATTTTTATGGTATTACATGTTTTTCAAAACAGCGTACTTTGACGGCTTACTCTACAACCAGCTCGCTCCAGCGGGTATCCGGAACAAAGCCGATATAAGTCTTTCCTGTATTTACCTCAATCTCGTCAGAGGCGGAATCAAAATAAACGGTACGCTCCTGCTCTGCATTTTTCACCCAGGTGATGGGAATGGCTTTTCCGTCCGTGATATAATAACCCTCACCGCTTCCCAGACAGTTCCATACCATATATCCATGGGAATCCAGCTGGCTGAAGGTCATTTTCTGAAGGATTACGTTCTTGAATGCAAGCTGTTCATTATTGTTGCCCGGATCCTTGTGTGCACTGCCGTACTCGGAGTACAGATATGTACCTGAGGCCGCATCGTAATCAAGCTGAGAACCGTTGTGGCCAAAGGGAAGATCCACTAAAGTACAGTCAAAGTTTCCTTCTTTTTCTTCCATTTTTACAGGCTTCTTTTCAGATACGAACTCAAAATGGGGCTCTGTGGGCCTGTAATCGTTATACTCTCTGGAAACGCTGGAATTTTTGAAGTTCTTCTCCATATCGCCCGGAAGAATATACTCGGTAAATTCCCTGGGCTTTCCATTGTTCACACGTGAGAAGGTTCCGCTGAAATGATCCGTATGGGGCTTCTCAAGATAAGGGTTGATGTAGAAGGGGCCGCCGTCATGGCAGACAATGGCGTTCCATTCGGGAGCAATCATCAGGTTCGTAGGACGCACGCTCCGCACGCTTCCGATCTGATCAACGCTGTCGTAATCCTTAAAGAGAACCATGAAACGGGTGATCTGATCGTTCAGAGTACTGTTCATCATCTCGTAAACCACATCTGCCCTTGTAAGTCCGTAATGAGGCAATGCTGTCTTCTCATTGTCCACCATTACCGCAATGGGGCGCTGCTCTTTCAGATCCTCGCTGATCCACTCATTGGTCAGTTCGCTCCGGTACATTCCCTCCGGGCCAATCTCCTCTTCCTCTTCTTCCTCCTCCGATGTCTCTTCCGGCTCTTCCGCTAAGATCTCATCTTCGGTAGAAAGCTCTTCTTCGGCCGGAGCAGATACCTCTGCCTCCTTTTTGCCGCATCCTGCTGCGCAGATTCCAAGTGACAGTGCCAGCAGAATCCACAATACTCGTTTCCTCATAAGTGATTCCTTTCTGTTTTCCTGTTGTGTGTTGAATTATTAAAATTCGTAACAATTATAACACACATTTTTAAAATATTCTAGAATTATTTGTAATAAATCCTTCTTTCTTTTATCTTTCATTTAAAATGTGCTGTACACTGCTCCAATCAATTACGGGTTCATTTTTCTGAATAACGCCGGCTGTCTGTTTCTTTTTGTTTCCTAACTTTAGGATGTTCAGAACAAGACTGCCTGCTCCGATTACAAAGCAGATTCCGGCGGCTGCCAAAGCGATCATCAGATTGTTCTCCACTCCGGAAAAGAAATAGCATCCGGCCCCAAGGATAATTCCCAGGATCACACAGACAATCGGCGTGCCGAACATATCATCCTTGAGACCGCTGAGTCCCCAGGTCTGGGGCTTATGGCAGTGGGGACATTCGTCCTTAAAGGCTTTTACGAAGATATGCTTTTCCACAGCATTGCTGTATGCTTCCTTTACGGCGCTTACAAGGTTTGCATGGGCCATTTCGTTTAAGCTGCTCTGCTTTTTGTCATCCAGGGTCTTATAATTGCTGTTGATCTCCGCCTCCATGCCGGAAATGACTGCTTTTTGAGGGCCGCTTTCCTTCATACACTGTTCGCAGCGGAAGGAATAGGATACATCAATCGTCTCTTTCTTTTTATGCTTGTAATAACTGCCCATTTTTGAATTTCCTCCTGGTGTAAAATAAATATTTTTCTGTTTTTGATTATAGAGACGTATGTAAAAATGTCAATATTTCTACTGTTAAATTCAGAAAATATTAAACTTTACTTACCAGGAGCAGCCTCCCTTCAAACCGAATGGAAGGCTGCATCCAGCGCCGCAATCAAATCCTCTGCTTTCTCAATACCTATGGACAGGCGGATGGTATTGGGCTTGATATCCTGCTCCAAGAGTTCTTCCTCCGTGCATTGACTGTGGGTGGTAGTCGCCGGGTGAATCACCAGGGATTTCACATCCGCCACATTTGCCAGCAGAGAGAAGATGGCCAGGTTGTCGATAAAGGCCTGGGCTGTCTTTGCGTCTCCCTTGATCTCAAAGGTGAAAATGGAGCCGCCTCCCTTCGGCAGATATTTTTTGTACAGCTCATGGGTTGGCTCTGCAGGCAGTGACGGATGGTGCACCGCCTCTACCTGTGGGTGGCCGTTCAGATAATCTACAATTTGCAGGGCATTGCTCACATGGCGTTCTACACGGAGAGAGAGGGTTTCCAATCCCTGCAGGAAGAGAAACGCATGGAAGGGGGAAAGGGTTGCTCCCGTATCCCGGAGAATGACTGCGCGGATATAAGTTACAAATGCTGCAGGCCCGGCAGCATCTGTAAAGGATACCCCATGATAGCTTGGATTTGCTTCCGATAGCCAGGGATATGCCCCAGACGCCTTCCAGTCAAAGGTTCCTCCGTCTATAATCACGCCGCCAATGGCTGTTCCGTGTCCGCCGATAAACTTTGTGGCGGAATGTATCACAATGTCTGCCCCGTACTCGATGGGGCGGATGAGATAAGGCGTTGCGAACGTGGAATCCACCACCAGGGGAAGGTTATGTTTGTGGGCAATCCGGGCCAGCTTTTCCAGATCAATCAGATTGGAATTGGGATTGCCTAGGGTCTCTACAAAGATTGCCTTTGTATTTTTCTGAATGGCCGCTTCGAAGGAGCCTTCCACATAAGGATCTACGAAGGTAGTTGTCACCTGATTATTCAATGGAAAGGTGTGGGCCAGATAATTGTAGGTACCTCCGTAAATGGTCTTGGATGCCACAATGTGCTCTCCTGCCTTGGCAAGGGCCTGGAAGGTATAGGCAATGGCTGCCGCTCCAGAAGCTACGGCCAGCGCCGCTGCTCCGCCTTCCAGGGATGCGATCCTCTGCTCAAACACATCCTCTGTGGGGTTAGTCAGCCTTCCGTAGATATTTCCGGCATCGCGCAGGCCGAAGCGGTCTGCTGCGTGCTGTGAGTTGTGGAACACATAGGATGTGGATGCATAGATCGGCACGGCTCTCGCATCTGTGACCGGGTCTGCCTGTTCCTGTCCGATATGCAACTGTCTTGTCTCAAATCCCCAGTTTTTTGAATCTCTGATATCTGCCATTTTTTGAATCCTCCTAGTTCAAGTTCCGTAATATCCCTCCCAGTACACTGGTCTGAAATCCATTTCCAGCCACAAACCCATGTGTCTGGAAATGGATTTGTGCACTGTGAGGGATATTACTGTTTTAAAGTCGCTGCGCGACGGCACTAAAGAGTAAAGCTGCTTCGACACACCGGTTATGAGAGAAACTTTTATTCGAAAAAGCACTCATAAAAGTTCCTCTCGTGCGCCTTTGCAGCTTTACCGTCCAGCAGAAATTTTTTTAAAACACTTGACATTTCTTAGCTGGACTATTTTTAGTCGCTGTGCGACGGCACTAAAGGGTAAAGCCGCTTCGGCACACGTTGTATTTATACTTCTAATCTGTAAACAAAGGCGTAGAGTAATACCGATCGCCGGAATCAGGCAAAAGTGCGACGATCATTTTCCCCCGGTTTTCCGGCCGTTTTGCAAGCTCTATGGCTCCGTGGAGGGCGGCTCCGGAGGAAATGCCCACCAGGATTCCTTCCTTTTTTGCTAATAGCTTTGCGGCGGCAAAGGCATCCTCGCTCTGTGCCTGAAAAATTTCATCATAGACGGAGGTATTTAAGAGTTCCGGGACAAAGCCAGCCCCAATTCCCTGTATTTTGTGCGGACCTGCCTTTCCTTCAGATAATACCGGAGAATCGGCCGGCTCAAGAGCAACAATCTTAATATTGGGATTCTGCTCCTTTAAGTACTCTCCTATTCCGGTTATGGTACCGCCGGTTCCAACGCCTGCAATAAAAATATCTACTTTTCCGCCGGTGTCCTCCCAAATCTCCGGCCCGGTGGCTGTTCTGTGGGCGGCAGCGTTAGCGGGATTCACAAACTGGCCGGGAATAAAGCTGCCCGGAATTTCACGGGCCAGCTCTTCGGCCTTTTCGATGGCTCCTTTCATTCCTTTTGCGCCTTCTGTCAGCACCAGCTCAGCGCCGTAGGCCTTCAGTATATTTCTGCGCTCTACGCTCATGGTCTCTGGCATGGTGAGGATCATCCGGTAGCCCTTCACGGCTGCAATTGATGCCAAACCAATTCCTGTATTGCCGGAGGTAGGCTCAATGATGACAGAACCTTCCTTTAACAGCCCCCGGCTCTCCGCATCCTCAATCATAGATTTTGCCGCCCGATCCTTTACGCTTCCAGCCGGGTTTAAATATTCCAGCTTTACGAGAACCGCAGCCTGAAGCCCCAGCTCCTTTTCGATATTTGCCACCTCTAAAAGAGGTGTGTTTCCAATTAGCTCGACTGCTCCCTTATAATATTTTCCCATAATACTTCCTCCTAGTTCTGTAGTCCGGTTTCCAGTTCCTCAATATTTATCCAGATCTGTCATTTCTTACTTCTGCCGTTGAAGAGAGAATACCACTATTTACATACTAAGTCAATAGGAATATAGGTTTTTGTTGAAAAAAATTTTCCGCCGGGTTATAATAGACAAAAGAAACAGGGGGAAAATGCTATGATTTCAACGAAAGCCCGTTATGCATTGAGAGTGATGATCGATCTAGCACAGCACCGGGAGGATGCTTATATTCCGCTGAAGGATATTTCCGCCCGGCAGGAGATTTCCGAAAAATATCTGGAAATTATTCTGCGTCTTTTGGTAAAGGGAAGGCTTGTAAAAGGGCTTCGGGGAAAAGGCGGAGGCTATATGCTTACCCGTAAGCCATCGGACTATTCCATCGGGGAAATTATCGAGCTGACAGAAGGGCCCCTTGCCTGCGTTGCCTGCCGCCTGCCCGGCGCGCAGATCTGTCCAAGGAAGGAAGGCTGTATCACGCTTCCGCTCTGGGAGAAGTACGATGCGCTTGTACATGATTTCTTTTTTCAGATTTCACTGGAAGCTTTGATGGAAGGGCGCTTCTAGAAAAGAATTCACCAGCAAAATAAGCCGGCAGACTTTTCCGTATCCCGTGTTTGGACGGTTCGCGTACACTGGGATATCGGAAAAGTCTGCCGGCTTATTTTGCGTCCTCCTGCAGCCGATCCATCTCCTCCAAACACTCCTCCACCGAAGCCCCTTCCAGAAGTCTGCGCACCACAAGGCACGTATTCCCCCACTGCTCCAGCTTCATACCGGCATTCGATCCAAGCACATAAACGCCGTCATTCACAAGATCATTCAAGGGCTTCAGCGCATCAATACATTCCACCTCCACATTCTTAGAAGGCGAAATCACCTTATTCGTCTCCGTATAAACCTGAAGGGCTTCATCTGAGAGCATAATATCCAGCACCGCAATGGTATCCTCCAGATGCTCTGCGTTCACACAGACTCCATAACCTGACATCGATACCACCGGCATCTGTCCGCGATTGGTCGGGAACCCGATTACCTGCAGATTAAAATCCGGCTTTCCATAAGCCGTGTCCGCATTGGCCGCTCCCCAGTACGCCATTACGATCGGAGTCTTCTGAGCCAGAAAGTCCGGCCCCTCTCCCTCAATAGCCTCATAGGTTAAAGCCTTCTCAGCATCCACATACCCCAGATCCATGAGCGTCTTTAGAAACTCAAAGCCCTCGCGCATATAGTCGCTGTACTTTGCCTCGCCGCTATTAAGAGCCGCAATCTCATTTTCCGTATTTCCCCCGTTATACAGATCCGCATAAGCCTGGGAAAACACAAAATTCTCCAGCCACCAGCGGTTGGCCCCCACAGGAGTCTCAATCCCGTTTTCCTTAAAAACTCTGCAGCACTCCAAAAATTCCTCCGGGGTGTTGGGGAGCTTCAAATCATACTCATCAAACATATCCTGATTCACAAAAAGACCATATACCACAACCTCCTGGGGAATCGCCACCAGCTTTCCGTCCACCGTATTAGACACTTTCACAACCTCACGCAGATTGGCAGCGCTCTCAAGGCAGGACAGATCCAAAAGCTTCCCTTCTGCCCCCAGAACCTGAATCGTATCCGGATTCAGAAGATAAACATCATCCATGTCATTGCGCGCCCGTGCCAGAACCACGTCATCATATGTTTTATCCTGATAGTCCTCTGCCGTATAAGTCCGATACTCTACCGTAAGCCCCAAAGCCTCCTCTGCCATAATCACAGTCAGATCATGAGCGCTTCTGGCTATATTATCTGCATTTGGATTGGACTTTTCCATGGGGCCGAACAGATTTACCACCTTTGTATTCTTTTTTACATCCTCCGCAAGATTTACCATACCATCCTTCTTGCCGCAGGCTGCTGCTCCCACAAACAGCATTACTGTCAAAAGCAGGATAAAACATAGTTTATATTGCCTTTTCATATCAACTAACCTCTTCTCTTTAACTCTTTTACGGTCCTCTTCAGCACTTCCATATCTACCGGTTTCGATACATGGGCGTTCATCCCGGCATTCATGGCATCCCTGACATCCTCCGCAAAAGCATTTGCAGTCATGGCAATAATGGGGATGACCGCCGCATCCTCCCTCTCAAGAGCACGAATGTGCCGTGTCGCATCGTAGCCGTTCATCACCGGCATCTGCACATCCATGAGAATCGCATCAAATTCTCCCAGGGCAGAATGAGCAAAACGCTCCACAACGAGCTCTCCGTTTCCGAGAACCTCACAGTCTGCCCCATCAATATCCAGAAGCTCCTCCAGGATCTCGGCATTGATCTCATTATCCTCCGCTACCAGGAAATGCATTCCTTCAAGGCTGATGGCTTCTCCCTCCATCCGGGTATACTCCTTGCTGCGGGCAGAGAGCTCCAGAACCTTTTCCTTCAATGCAGAGACAAAGAAAGGCTTTGTGAGAAAACCGTCAATCCCTGCTTCCAGAGCCTCCGCCTCAATCTCATCCCAATCATAGGCTGTCAGCAGCATAATCGGAACGTAGGCTCCAATCTCCGTCTTAATGCGTCGGGCCGTCTCAATACCGCTGATCTTCGGCATCCTCCAATCCAGAAGCACCATATAATAGGGATCCTGTTCCTCATATGCTTCTGCGGTCATCTTCACGGCAGTCTCGCCGTCCTCCAGAAAATCGATCCGGACATCCGTATCCTCCATAAGTGCCCGGATGCCTTCACGCACATCTTCATCGTCATCCACCACCAGAATCCGGCTGACGCCGTGGTTCTTCCAGAACCTGGAATCCTCCTCCTGATCGGAAATACGGAGCTCCAGCTCCACCGTAAAGATCGTTCCCTTATCCACCTCGCTGGCAACGTCAATGGTGCCTCCCATCAGCTCCACAATATTCTTGGTAATGGCCATTCCAAGCCCTGTACCCTGTACCTTGTTGGTGGTACTGTTCTCTGCCCTGGTAAAGGCGTCAAAAATGATCTGCAGGTATTCCTGGGTCATGCCGTACCCGTTATCCTCCACCTCAATACGGATATGCTCATACTGGCTGGAGCGCTGCTCCAGGCCAATGATGCGGAACCAGATGGTGCCTCCCTCGGGGGTATATTTCACCGCATTGGAAAGAAGGTTGATCAGGATCTGATTCAGCCTTGTCTCGTCGCCTATGAGACATTCATGGCGGATTCCTGTTACCAGGATATCAAAGTTCTGCTTCTTATCCTTGGCAGCCGGACGGATAATGGCGTCAACAGAGGAAATCACACTATTTAAGCGAAATTCCCCAATGGTAAGCACAGACTTTCCGCTCTCAATCTTTGACACATCCAATACGTCGTTGATTAAGCTTAAAAGATGCTGTCCGGAGGCTGCAAGCTTCCTGGTGTATTCCCTTACCTTGGCCGGATTCTCCGCATCCTTGTTCAGCAGAGTGGTAAATCCAAGAATGGCGTTCATGGGTGTCCGAATGTCGTGGGACATATTGGAAAGGAAGGTGGTTTTCGAGTTGTTAGCCGCCTGTGCAGCTCTGAGAGCCTGCCCAAGCTGCTCATTATGAAGCTCCCGTTCTGCCTCCTGTTCCCGGCGGAATTTATTCTGCTGCCGCTCATAAAAGAAAAATACTGCACAGCAGATGAAAAAGGCTGCAAGCATAAAGATCACTACAGTCAGAATATTCTGATTGACGGCATTGCCCTCTCTCTGAATGGCTTCTACCGGCACATAACCGATAAGGTACACGGAACCGTTGTTTACCGCCCACATAAAAATCAGGGAATCCTTATTCCGTATCTTGTGATAGAACATCATATTCCCGTTATTCTTTATGCTTTCGTGTACGTTTTTCTGAAGATCTTCTTCTAAAATGTCGTTGGCACGGTAAAAATCCTGTAAATTCAGATGGCCGGCATCCCTCTCTCCTACGCCTTTGGGCTTTAAAAGGAACCGTTCAGTCTTTCCATCCATAATGTAAAGCGTGGCGCTTCCGTTGTAAAGCCGCTCCGGAAGGGCTTTGTCAAAAGAATCATAAATATATTCCACATAAAGACAGGCAATCTCCCGGCCGTCCTTGGTAACCGGGCTTTTCATCGTATAAGCCCAGGTTCCCATGTCATTGATATAGGAGACAGAAACGGGCAGTTCTTCTACCGTTTCCTGGTTGGAAAAATCCAGTTCCTGCGGATAAAATACTTCACCGGTATTGGAAATGCCTTCTGTCTCTCCGGTAAATACAAGGGACATTTTAGCCAGATTGCCGTTTCGATCATAGGAGAGAATAAACTCTTTTGGATCCTCAATGATAGACAGTTCTTCCGCTATCATTTTCTGGTATTGGGCTTCTCTTTGGAATAGTACTTCTATGGTGCCCTTTAAAAGCTCAAGATTTTCACTGAGATTCCCAATGGCAGACTGAGACATCTCATGCGATATTCTTGCGGCAATGAAGAATACAAAGCTGCCCAGAATGATAAATACTGTCAAAATAAGCACAATTAAAATTTTTTTGCTGCTTTTTTTCTCCTGATTCGCTCTTTTCATCTTATCCAATGACCTTTTGATAATCTTTCCATAAACAATATGTGAAGCTTTAGAACAAATGTTTTTCTTTCCATACCGCTGCTTGGCCTAAGTGCAGAAAGAACTGTCACTATTATTATAGCAGTCTTAGGGCTTTAGGTCAAAACGTTTCTTTAGTCTGAGGAAACAAGAATACTTAAAACAGTTACTGTCCGCTTCGCGGCCGGCAGCCTAAAAGACTTCCAAAACCAGAAACTGGAAGCCCTGCATACAAACGGGGCTGCCCGCCGCTGTTTCTTTGGTTTCCTCCGCCTTGTGTCCGGTACTGCAATTATCTAATAAAACCTTCTTTAAGGCTAGCGGAACCTCTATGGTTCTTGGCGTCTCCCGTATATTCGCCAGGACAAGAAGGGTATTCTCTCTGCCTTTTCGGTAGAAGCCTGTAAAATCAGGCTGATCCGGAAGAAAGGGCTCCTGCCTTCCATAGACGACGGTTTCTCCATACACAGCATCTGTCCGAAGTGCAATCAGCTCTTTGTAAAAGTTCAAAACAGAATTTTCCCGGCGCTCCTGCTCGTCTACACGGATCTGGTGATAGTTTTCATTTACGGGAAGCCAGGGGATACCTGTGGTAAAGCCTCCATGAAGCTCTCCATTCCACTGCATAGGGGTCCGGGCGTTATCGCGGCTCATCTGGGCCACAAGCACAAGGGCTTCGTCATTGGAATAACCATGCTCCTGTGCTGTCTGGTATTCATCCAGAGTACTGATATCGTCCACCTCCTGGATGGAATGAAACGTTTTGTTGGTCATGCCGATCTCCTGTCCCTGGTAGAGGAAGGGGAGGCCGAAGCTCATAAGGGAAATGCCTGCCAGAAGCTTTTTGCCTCTCTCCGTCTGTCCCTCTGCCGGAAGATAACGGCTGACGCCTCTTGGCTCATCGTGATTTTCGATGATATTTGCCATCATACCGATTTCCTGGGAAATGGCCTTGCTTTCAAAGACGGCGTCCCGGAACTGGTCCATCGTTACGGGCTTCCGGTTGTACCAGCCATGATCACTGCCTCCTAAGAGGTGGGGCGCAAAGTCAAAGATGGATTCGAAGCAGCCCTCCTCTCCGATATAGCGTTTTAGCTCCTGCTGATCGAAGTCAAAAAGCTCTCCGATGGTAAATGCGTGGTAAGGGGCGAAAGCCTCTTCCTTCATTTCTGTCAGAAAATCCAGAATTCCGTGGGCGCAGGCCAGCATGGTGGTTCCGGCGCACATGCCGTCCTCCCGATCTGCGGGGAAGTCTGAAAACCGCAGATCCTTTTTGATGTTGATAATCGCATCTATGCGAAAGCCGGCTACGCCTTTTTCCAGCCACCAGCGTATCATTTTATAGATCTCCTGCCTAAGCTTTGGATTTTCCCAGTTGAGATCCGGCTGTTCTTTTGCAAACATATGCAGGTAGAAGAGATTGTCATAGCCGGGAAGGGGCTCCCACACGCTGCCGCCGAAGTAGGAGCGCCAGTTGCAGGGGGGCCTGCCGTCCTTTCCCTCTCGTATGTAGAAATATGCTCCGTAAGGGCCGAAGGGATCCTTCAAGGCCTTTTGAAACCATTCGTGCTGATCGGAGCAGTGGTTGATCACCAGATCCATGACAATGGCGATGTCCCGCTTTTTTGCCTCGGCCAGAAGCTCTTCCATATCCTCCATAGTCCCGAAGGCCGGATCGATGGCGTAGTAATCGGAGATATCGTAGCCCTGATCCACAAAAGGCGACTGGTAAACGGGGGATATCCAGACAATCCCGATTCCCAGTTCCTTTAGATAGTCTAGTTTTTCTATAATTCCCCGAAGATCCCCGATGCCGTCCCCGTTGCTGTCCAGAAAACTTTTGGGATAAATCTGATATGCTGTTTTATTGTGCCACCATCTTTTTTTCATCTCTGCCTCCAGAATCAAAATTTAGATTTGCTGCTCCTATTTTTTTTTGGCGGTAAATCTTGTCCCTGTTTTTTTCCCTTTTACAATGTCATACAGAGCAGCCGGATTACTGCCGTTGGCTACGATGGTGTCAATGCCCTGGGAGGTTGCAAGATCTGCGGCCTGAAGCTTGGTGCGCATACCGCCGGTGCCTCTTCTGGAGCCGGCTCCGCCCGCAAGCTCGTAGGTGCTGTCGTTAATCTCATCTATCTGTTCAATCAGCACGGCATCCTTATAGAGACGCGGGTCTTTGTTGTAAAAGCCGTCAATGTCGGAGAGAATAATCAGCTTATCTGCATTGCAGAGGACTGCCACGACTGCAGACAGCATATCGTTATCTCCAAACAGCTTTTCCTCGGACTCAATCTCCGTGTAGCTTACGGAATCATTTTCGTTGACAATGGGGATGACGCCGTGCTCTAAGAGGGCATCAAAGGTGTTGGTCAGGTTTTCCTTTTTTTCCTCCTGTGTGATGTCCTCGGCATTGAGCAGGATCTGGGCTACTGTTTTGTCGTAGTAGCCGAAAAATTTATCGTAGAGGAACATGTTGGTGCATTGTCCAACGGCTGCGGCTGCCTGCTTCATCCGCATACTGTCCGGTTTTTCCTTTAAGCGCATTTTGTTGGCTCCTACGGCGATGGCGCCGGAGGATACAAGGATCACCTGGTGTCCCATATTCTGAATATCTGCAATGGTCATGGCAAGCTCCTCCATGCGGCGGAGGTTGCTGTTGCCCAGTTCGTTGGTTAAGGTGGTGGTGCCTGCCTTAATAACGATTCTCTCTTGTTTTAGACTCATCTTTTTCTCCTATTTAAAGTCGCTGCGCGACAGCACTAAAGGGTAAAGTCGCTTCGACGCACCTGTAATGAGAGAAACTTTTATTCGAAAGGGCCCTCATAAAAGTTCCTCTCGTGCGCCTTTGCGACTTTACCATCCAGCAGAAATTATTTTCAAAAACACTTGACATTTCTTTATCTGGACTAATTATAATTTCGTAATATCCCTCAAAATACACGGCTATGAAATCAATTTCCAGCCGCAAAAGGCATGCTGGCTGTTAAAAATCTAACAATATCGGCACTTGTTTTTCTATGGAGAACTTAACGGCCCGCCATAGGATGGAAAAGGCGAACTTCGCCAGAGATTCTGTGTTGTATAGGGTGTGCTCTTTGATGCCCTCTTTTGTCAGCTTCCCGTTGTGAATCTCTCCGTCTGCCGGGTAGCCCTCTGTCCGGGACCAGCTTAAAATGGTTTTCTCATCTGCCTGGAAGCCTATGGAATTAATCTGCTCAAGCTCCATTTTCAATGCGCCGGTAGTGGAGAAGGTGATCTCCTCGTCTGTGGGGCAGGGGGCGTTGAAGGCCAGGCCGTCCGCTATGGGAAGCCACCAGCTGGCCCCGATAAACAGAGACCAGACCCCTCTCTCCTCATCCTCTCCCATCCGCTGAATCAAAGGATGATTTTCAAAATCCCAGTTCTTTTCCACGGTTTCCTGCAAAGGCTCCCCATAGGTTCTGGCAGCCGTATAGAGAAGGAGGGCTCCAAAGGCGTCCCAGTCAGGCTTGTCGGTGTAATAGGCCGTCTCGTTGTCCTCAGTCCAGGGCTCGTAGGAAGGCCCCTCCTTGGGGGAAACAGCCGCAAGGATCTGGCTCTGCCAGTTTTCCATGGCTTTTTTGATTTCCTGGGGATCCTGTTTTTCTTCCTGTTCCGCCCTCTCGCCCTGAGGGGTAATGCGTGAAAAAGAAAAACCGTTGACCTCGGCCCATTGCTGTGTGACGGTCTTCCAGTTGTGTGCGTAGTAGCGTGTGAGTGTTCCGGCGTAAATGTCAAGTCCCATTTTATTCCTCCTGGTTCTGGTTCGTATCTAAGTCAGATGGTTCTGCCGGGAATCGCCTTTTTCGCTCCCGGCAGCATAGCTTTTGCACCAAAGCCTGTATATGTCTTTGATGCCTAACGATATTATACTAAGATTTATGCCGTATATCTACTACTTTTTTTAGAATCTTCCAGGTATAAAAACAGTCAGGGACAAAAATCTGATATTGATGCAGATTATTACAATTGGTATAATAATACATATTGCAGCAGAAAGGACGAACTTACTATGAAATGGGATTTAAACGATTTGAAATGGACAAGAGAACCAAGAGAATTTACCATCCAGGAGGACTGCATCACGATTACCACTGAGCCGGGAACGGATCTCTGGCAGAGAACCTACTACGGCTTTCAGAATGACAATGCCCCTCTCCTGCAGCTTACAACAGCAGAGGCTTATTTTTCTTTTGTGGTAAAAACAGAATTCGCCAGCAAGCGGCGTTTTGACCAGTGCGGCATTATCATGTATCTGGACAGTGAGAACTGGCTGAAAGCTTCCATTGAGTATGAAAATGACAGTTTCCAGCGTCTGGGCAGCGTAGTGACCAATCACGGCTATTCGGACTGGGCAACCACCGATATTTCTGCGGAAATCAAGTCCATGTGGTATCGTCTGAGCCGCCGGGAATCTGACTACTGTATCGAGTGCTCTGTGGACGGGGAACATTTTAAGCAGATGCGGATCTGCCATATGCAGGAAGGAGCCGGGGAAATCCGCTTCGGCATCTACGCCTGCTCACCGGAGGACTCCTCCTTTCAGGCTTCCTTTTCCAATATGGAAATTACTGAGTGCAAGTGGCTTGCTCATGTGTAGAAGGCTTGGCTGCGCTTAGGGACAGAATCTTTCATCCCCCTCCGCCTAAAATCCGGCAAGGATGCGCTTTTTTGCGGAGGGGCTTCATTTGAATGTATCCGATTCAAAAAATCTCAACCTTACAGCTATGCTTTTTTGATTTCCGATCATACCCGATTCCAACAGCCCGGATTTTCCCAGTGTATTCTGATTCTTTCCCAAGGTATCCCCGAAACCGCAAATCATACTGTTTCTCCCGAATCTGCCGAATCGCTTCTTCCGGAGAGTGATCTATCTTTAATTCTAATATAATGCAATCTGCACTCTTATCCAGTTCCGGATAAAAGATGAAATCCACATATCCGATACCGGCCTTTTCCTCACGCTCTATCCGGTACTGATCCCTTGCCGCCAGATAAACAAGGTTCACAATTGCCGTCAGCTCTGTCTCATTATTATAGTGAAGCAGCGGAACCTCTGTATTATGAGCCATTTCCAGAATCTCACACATCGTCTCTGTATCTCCGGCAAGGGTTGCTTCCAGCATCCGAACTGATTCTTTTGCCAGACGGTTTACATATCCAAGAGAGCTTTCTTTCTGCAGCATTTCGTCAAAGCGCTCCATCAGTTCCCGGTTCGGAATGGAAACTTTTCCGTTTTCATAACTTAAAAATCCATACACTACCATAGCAGAAAAAATCTCATCCCTGGTCTGAAGCCGCATGGAGGAAGCCGCATACTCGCGCACCTTTGCCTGTACCGGAAATCCGGCAGCCATGCGTACCAGATCATCTCTTACTTCTGCTATGTTTTTCTGAATATAATAATAGATTTCATCATGGGGCCCCGATGATGTCCAGTAATTTCCCGGATTATTGTTCCGAAGCGCACAGACAACCGAACGGGGATTATAGACACGCTCTCCTGAAAAAGTATGGTATCCATTGTACCACTCCTTTAACTCCTCTCTGGAAATCCTGACATTTTCCGTATTTTCCAGATACCGTTTATAAAGCCCATCCACTTCCATTTCCGTAAATCCAAAAGCAGAGCTGAACTTCTCTTCCGTAACCATGGTATATTCCACAAACATATTCAGTTCTGATCCGCTGGAATACTTGGCAATCGGCAAAATTCCTGTAATATACGCAAGCCGCACATAGGGACGATCCTTCAGCAGATTCCGAAGAAACAGCAGGTAAGCCTTTTTATCCTTTTCATGGGCAAAATCCTGGTGAAAAATAAAATCCCACTCGTCAAGTACAAATACAAACCTGGCATTCTCATCCTCTGCATAAATATCGGTCAGAATATCCCAGACAGCTTCCTCTGGTTCTATCTCTGTCATTGGATATTCCTGCCGCAGATCGCGTATCATCCGTTCCTCAATCCTGGAGATATAATCTTCATAGGAATCACAGCGCTTCGGAAGATCATGAAAGGAAATGTGGATAACCGGATATTGATTCTGGTAATGTGGGCAATCCAGCTCCTTCCCTATGGCACAAGTAGAAAATAATTCCGTCGTGTTATTCGATTGGGAGAAAAAAGCGGCAATCATATTTGCAGTAACAGTTTTTCCAAACCTCCTTGGTCTGGTAACGCATATATAGCTGTTTCCTTCTTCCACAAGGGGAAACAACTCCTTCAACATCGCCGTCTTATCTACAAAATAAGGCTTTGCCATTTCACTTTTGTACAGCGTATATGCAGTTGTACTGTTTAGGTAAACGCCCATCTCCTGCCCCCTTCTCAAAAAGAGTTTTCTTACAGCCCTTGATTCTCCATCCTCCTGGCCTGATCTACAATCTCCATCACCATCAGGCTGTGGTCAAGCCGCTTATCAAAGGCATCCCAATCTTTTTCCTCATAATATTTCGCAAACGTCTCAAGCTCATAGAACAGCCGCTCCGGGTTGTCGGCCAGATGATAGCGCTCGGGCTCGCACTTATTTTCCTGGAAGGTAAACTCCGCCAAAATACTGGAAGCGTAATCGCTGTGGAAAAAGCCCTTATTTCCCTGAATGCTGACGCTAAGAGGCGCTCCACAGTCCTTGGCGGCAATGCACACAGCCTGAAAATCAGGATACTCCATCACCAGGATTCCGGAAGTATCCACGCCGCGCTCCATATTGGGGCAGTAACGCACCTTGAAAGGCTTTCCGAAAAGCCCTGCCACAAAATGAATGTTGTAGATATTCAGATCCATCAAAGCGCCTCCGGCATTCTTCGGATCAAAGGAGGGGCTTACAATGCCCTTCTTAAAGTTGTCATACCGGCTGGAATACTGGGAAAAGTTAAGAGCCGCAAGCTTGATGTCCCCAAGCTTTGGAAGAAGCTCCTTCATCTTATCGTAGTTGGGATTGTACTGGTTGGTAATGGCCTCAAAGAGATACAGCTTCTTCTCCCTGGCAATTGCCGCTATCTTTTCCGCCTCCTCATAGGTAACGGTAAAAGGCTTCTCCAGAATCACATGCTTTCCAGCCAAAAGCGCCTCCTTTGCAAAGGAAAAATGCAGGTTATTGGGAAGCGCCACATAAACCACATCTACTTTGGAATCCGCCAGCAGCTCCTCATAGGAGGCATAACCAACGGGAATCTGATATTTGCTGCAGAATTCCTCGCGCACCTCTTCTCTTCTTGCAAAGACAGCGTAGATCTCCATCTCCTTTACCAAAGCCGCCGCATCCAGAAAGGTGGGCACAATCATGCCGGCACCTGCAATACCTACTCTCATCGCTCTTCTCCTTTTACTATACAAATTCCGTATTTGATACTCTGATTGTACCCTACTTTTCCCAGTATTTCAATCCCCGGAAAGGGATGGGATTGGAAATCTGTAAGCGTCGCCCAGGCCGTGTACATTAGATCCATGGGCTCAGAAGCCCAGATAAGAGAAGAAGGCTTCCAGGTACTGCGTATTTTCTGGGATGATGCCAGAGATCGCTTAGGGTCTTCCAGTTACGTATGGGAAAATACCACTCCATTCCTACTGACCCCGCAGCCCCCAAGCCGGCAGACAGCACAGCGAAAAACACGTACCTTACATCCGAGCCGCCTCCTTGAAGCCAAAAGCTTAGGAGAAAAATAAAATCCCCCGTCAGATTCAAGAGAAAGAGAAACAAACCATAGGGAAAGAGAAAGCTCCTCCTTTGTCCAGGAAGCATCCGAAGCGCCTGTTCCAGATGGGGATCACAGGACAAAAGGATGCAGGCAGGCGTATTTAAGGTAAGGAGAGAGAAACCGATTGGAAGCGCAAAGCTTCTCTCTATCTGTAAAAGGCAAAAGGGCAGGCCTGCGGCAGCGCCCCAAAGGATCAGCGTATTCACAAGATAATTCCTGTGATACCAAAGATACCGGAAGAAATACGTCCAAATCAGAGCCGTTTCAACACTTTTTAGTTCCTTTGCCCTGGCTGCAGCCGCATCCTCCTCATAAAATGCATAGGCATCCAGCCTTTTTTGAAAATGATACCGCCGTTCCCCATAAACCCAGGCCGTCAGCAGAATCCCACAGAGGGACAAGAGCAGGCAGCCCGTCAGTTCCATGGCTCCCCAGGAGGAGACAGCCAGGGCCGCAGCCAGAACAAGGGCCGTACGTGTAAGAAAGGTATAAGCCCCCAGCGCGCCTATATAGGCCGCTGTCAGTTTCCATCCGGAAAAAGGCAGCATAAAAAGATTCTTTCCCTTCAAGGCTTCGTTGTTTGCCGCAAGATCCTGCCACATAGAGCCGGCAGTAACAGTAAACGCCATCAGATACAAGATACCCGGCGCAATTTGCACCGAAACCTCCGCCTGTCTTAACCCCCAGAACACAAACAGGCAAATCAGGCTGCTCTTTCCTGCCTTCTCATACCTTGAACCGAATAAATAAACTGCAAATCCCTTCCACATAATCCTGTCCCCCTTCGAAACTCCTATACTTCTTTTAAGGACTTCCGAAGCTCCTCCCCATCCATTTCTTCTCGGGACACACTTCGGCTTATCCGCCCTTCCTCCATCACCAGTACCCGATCTGCCGTAAGGGTGACGCTTTCCAGAACATGAGAAGAAAATAACAGGGTTCCGTAAGCTCCATACCCTTTTATCTGCTCATATAAAAATTCCGTACCGGAAAAATCCAGGCCGTTTACCGGCTCATCCAGAAGCAGCAGCTCCGGCTTCAGGGCGAATGCCGTTATCAAAAACGCCTTCTTCCGGTTTCCCATGGACAAATCCCCCAAAAGCTTATCCGTGTATGCCTCGAATCCAAAGCCCTGTATCAAATCCTCTGCCTTTGGAAGGGGCTTTTTATAAGCTCCGAATACATAGGAAACATATTCCCGAAAGGTAAAGAAGGAAAAGGAGTGATCCTCCGCAAATACAGTGTAACGGCATTTCTTAAAAACCTCATCCCTGAAAGATACCGGCTTTCTGTTTTTTTTCAGCCCATCTGCCTGGAAGTCCTTGTGAAGGCCGGAAAGGATGTTCAGAAAAGTTGTTTTTCCAGCCCCGTTCAGCCCTATCAGCCCTGTGATCTCATTGGCATGAAGCTCCAGCGAAAGTCCCTTCAGCACCGGCTTACCGGGTGTATACCAGGCATTCAGATTCTGAATAGACAATAGATCTGACATTTTAGTCCTCTCCCTTCCCATTCTTTTCCCGTTTCCAGGCGGAGTAAGCGGAAACAAGAAATACCATTCCCAGAACCACATTCAAGGCTCCCCCGCTTATAAGAGCTGCCGCCAGCCAAACCAAAGCCAGAATACTGCGAATCCAAACATGACGCATATTTAAGTCCTCCTGTTCGATAAAATTTCTTTTTGTTTTCACATCGGTTGTTTTGTTGTGCTTAAAGCATAACTCAAAATGATCCGCTCTGCCGAAATGTCCATAATCGGTCGTTTTTTGACCGCCATTGGTAAGGAAACGAAAAAAAGAGCCCTACTCATTTGATAAGTGCAAGCTCTTTCTTACAATACGATCTGCCATGATTTGGGAAACAGCGTTCCAGGCCTTTCAAAGATTTTTTTCATCCGGCATCCCCTGGTATGCGAGGGTTACCACTGCACGGAACTTTTTTCCTTCCCAGGAGGTGCGAAGCGTTCCCTCATACTTCTCTGCCGCAGTCCGGACGCTTTTCAGCCCCCAGCCGTGAAGCCCTTCTTCGGTTTTTGAGGTTTTCAGCTCACCGTCCTCTTCCGTTACCTCCTCAGCGAAAGTATTTTCCACCTTAATCACGAGCATCTGGTGAATCCGCCGGATGGTGAGAGCCGCCTGCCTCCCTCCTGGATCTGCCACTTTTTTGGCTGCTTCCAATGCATTGTCCAGAAGATTCCCCAGAATTGCGCACAGATCAGCGCTCCGCAGATTGGTATGACGGGGAAATTCTGCCTGAAGCTCCAGAGCAATGCCCTCCCGGGCGGCCGCCGCTGCCCGGCTGTTCAGCAGATAATCCACGGCCTCATCCCCGGTATAGACGGTTTCTGCCATTTCCCGGATAGGAGCCTGCAGATCCTCCAGATATCCTTCTGCCTCTTTATAGCGCTTCTGGGAAAGGAGGCGGTAAAGAGCCTCCAGATGGCGGTGCATATCGTGAAACAGACGGGCATTGGCCCCATAGGACTGATTCAGCGCCTGGTAATCACGTTCCAAAAGTTCCGCCTGTTCCGCCTTAAGACTGGCAAGCTCCTGCTCTATCCGGTACTGCCGGTTCATATGAAAGACCAGAAGGCCCATCAAAAGCACAAGAGACAGCATAGTCCAGATATCAAGCAGATCCTCCTGGATAAAAATGGGCCGCTGCTCAGACAGGGTTATTATCCCAAGGAATCCGGCCAGAACCGGAAAAGACAAAAGCCTAAAATACTCCTGCTCTCTCATCCCTGGCCGCTTTGCCCCATAGAGAGCCACAAACCCCAGAAAGCAGAAGGCCAGCCAGGCGCCTGCCTGTCCTTCCGGACTGCGTCCATCCAGAAAGACTCCGGTATTTTGCCATATTCCCAAGGCTGACGAAAGCAAAAACTGCCACAGTGAGAAGGTTATCTCATAAAACACACCCAAAAAAAGGCTCATCCTTATTTCTGTCCCCAGAAAATAAGCCCCGCAGCCTCCAAGCCAGAGGGCTTCCAGGCAGAGTCTTCCGTAATCCGGCACTGGCAGCAGGAAAAGCAGCGCCCCAATTCCCCCCGCTCCCAAAGCTCCCAGAAGGATATTTTTCTGTTCCGCCCGGTTCTTTTTCTCCAATACACAGCCTGCCAGAAGAAAATACAGCCAGGTGCGTAGGCTTCCGGTCAGAAATACGGACGATACAATCATTCCCTGTCTCATATGTGCATCCCCCAGTAGGCGTTGATCTGCTCCTTCACACCCTGGAGATGGGAACGGCTGACCGGAAGGCTGGCGCCGTTTTCCAGGAAAACCATGCTGTTTTTCACCTGCATCACATGAATAAGGTTCACAATACAGCCCCGATCGATAAAAATAAATTCCTCCGCTGCCAGCTCATCATAAATCTGCTGGAGGCTGCCGCGCACCTTTGAGGTTCCTTTTTCCCAGGTGATACTGACATTTTTCCCGTCGCGCTCGATAAAGTAAATCTCCCGATAAGGGATTTTCTCCAAGCGGCTGTTTGTCTGGATGGTATAGACCTTGCCGTCCTCAATCAGGAGCAGACGGATCGCATCCTCCAAGGCTGACATAAGACGCTTTTTTTCGTCGTTTTTCGGAACGTATCGAAAAACAGCCAGCTCATAGGCGTCAATGGCATATTCCACATGGGAGGTGATAAAAATAATCTTAACATGGGGCAGGCACGGCTGGAGCTCCTTTGCAAGCTCCATTCCGTTTTTCCCCGGCATTTCAATATCAAGAAGGATCAAATCAAAATGAAAGCCGTCCTCCACAATATCACAGAACAGGTTATCGCTGTGGGTGTAGACTGCAATCTCCCCCACAGCCCTGCAGTTTGACAAGGCAGCTTCCACGGCCTGTCTGTGGGCCGCTGCCATCTCCTGTTCGTCATCGCAAATTGCAATCTGCAGCATTCCTTTCCCTCCGGTTCCTGCTATAGAAAAACATCATTCTATTGCCGCAGTTCCGCATCAAGCGCCTCCAAGCCCTTCAGAATCCGCTTCATAGCCGAAGCCACATCTGCTTCCTCCAGGGTCTTATCCTTGGCGCGGAATACGATAGAGTAAGCCATGGACTTATAGCCCTTCTTAATCTGGGCGCCTTCGTACACATCGAAAAGCTGGCAGCTCTCCAGATAGCTTCCGCCCTTATTTTCAATAATTTCCTCGATCTGTCCGGCTAAGACGGACTTGGGAATTACCATAGAAATATCACGGTTTACTGCCGGATATTTTGCGATCCCTTCGTATTTCCGGTCAAAGGTGGCGAAGGGTTCTATGGACGGCATATCAAGAACCGCCACATAGGCTCTTTCTCCGATTCCGTAGGTATCGGCCACGGCAGGATGTACCTCCCCCAGATAGCCTACGGTCTTGCCGTCGTAGATGATATTCGCCTGACGGCCGGGATGAAGGAAGGGCTTGCCTGCCTTTGGATCGTAAACCTCCTTTTTGTGAAGGCCGATTTTGTCAAAGAATTCCTCTACTACGCCCTTCATAGTATAGAAGTCTCCCTCTCCGTACATACCCAGGGTAAACTGCATCCGCTCGTCGGGAAGCCCGGCCAGGGGAAGCTCTTCTGCCACATAAATATTTCCCAGCTCGTAGAGACGGACATTTTTATTTCTCCGGTTGTAGTTGGTCGCCAGAGAGGTCAGCATCCCATTTAGGGAAGTGGTGCGCATAATACTGAAATCCTCTCCCAAGGGATTGGATATGGTAATGGCACGGCGCAGGGGATCTTCCTCCTCAAGCAGCAGCTTGTCAAAAACCTTGGGGCTCTCAAAGGAATAGGTCATTCCCTGGGAGAAGCCGCAGAACTCTGCGATATCCCGGGCAGCCTCCTCCACACGAAGCTTAAAGGGCAGCTTTCCGGTGGTTGCCTCTCCGGTTGGCAGGGTTGTGGGAATGTTGTCATAGCCGTAGAACCGGGCGACCTCCTCCGCCAAGTCTGCCAGGCGAAGAACATCCTGCCGGAAGGTTGGCACAAGGATTTCTCCGGTTTGTTGGTCATATTCCAGCTCTACCATATGGAGGTAGGAAAGCATCTGCTCCTTCGTGATATCCGTACCCAGAAGGGAATTGATCTTTTCTGCATCAAAGGGGACACGGACAGGCTCCTTGATCCCCGTGTATACATCCACCATGCCGTCCACAACCTCACCGGCGCCCAGCTCCTCGATCAGCTGACAGGCACGGTCAATGGCAGCCTGTGCGTTGTTGGGATCCAGACCCTTCTCGAATTTGCCCGAAGCCTCGGTACGCAGTCCTACTTTCTTTGCGGAAAGGCGGATGTTGACGCCGTCAAAGCAGGCGGCCTCAAAGAGCATGGTTTTTACGTTGTCGGTGATCATGGAATTCTCTCCGCCCATGATTCCGGCAATACCGATTGCTTTCTCTCCGTCGCAGATCATCAGCACAGAATCGTCCATGGTCCGCTCCTGGCCGTCTAAGGTGACGAATTTTTCATTTTTTTCTGCACGGCGCACCAGGATCTGATTCCCTGCAATGGTATCCAGATCGTAGGCGTGCATGGGCTGTCCGTATTCCTCCATCACGTAGTTGGTAATGTCTACGATGTTGTTGATGGGGCGGATTCCGTTTACTGCCAGACGGCGCTGCATCCACTTCGGTGAGGGTGCAAGCTTGATGTTCTTTACGACCCTGGCGCAGTAACGGGGGCAGAGATCCGCATCCTTTACATCGACCCGGATATAGTCGTTTACATCGCCGCCGGAGCCCTTTACCCTTACCTTGGGGGGAATGAAGGGCTTGCGGAAGGTAGCCGCCGCTTCTCTGGCAATGCCGATGACGCTGTAGCAGTCTACCCGGTTGGAGGTAACCTCGTACTCGAAGATCACATCATCAAGGCCAAGGGCTTTGATGGCGCTCTCTCCTACCGTCACATCCTGAGGGAAAATGTAGATGCCGTTCTCCGGGGCCTCCGGGAACAGCTCCCGGGTCTGGCCCAGCTCCTCGATGGAGCACATCATGCCGTTTGACTCTACGCCGCGCAGCTTGCCTTTTTTGATCTTGATGCCCCCCGGCGTCATTTTTCCGTCGTGGCCGCCTGCCACACGGCCGCCGTCCAGAACTACCGGGACTTTCTGGCCTTCCTCTACGTTGGGGGCGCCTGTTACGATCTGAACCGGAGCTTCCCCTCCTATATCCACCTGGCATACCACCAGCTTATCTGCGTCCGGATGGCGCTCTATCTTTAAAATCTGTCCGATGATGATGTGTTCCAGATCCGCATCCAGGGCTCGATAACCCTCCACTTTTGTTCCGGAAAGGGTCATTGCATCGGTGTATTCCTGTGCCGTCACGTCCAGATCCGGCACGTATGCTTTAATCCATGATAATGATGTATCCATACTCATATCTCCTATTTAAAGTTCCGTAATATCCCTCAAAGTACACGGGTATGAAATCAATTTCCAGCCGCACAAAATATGCGTCTGTAAATCGATTTGTGCACTTTGAAGGATATTGCTGTTTAAAGTTCTACAATATCCCAGGGTACTACTGCTTAAAATTGTCCTAAAAACCGTATATCGTTTTCATACAGGAGCCTCATATCGTCAATCTCGTATTTCAGCAGTGCGATACGCTCCAGCCCTACGCCGAAAGCGAAACCTGTGTACTGCTCGGGATCGATGCCGCACATCTCCAGTACGTGTGGATGCACCATGCCGCAGCCCAGGATCTCGATCCAGCCGCTTCCCTTGCAGAACCGGCAGCCTTTGCCGCCGCATTTGAAGCAGCTTACATCTACCTCGGCGCTTGGCTCCGTAAAGGGGAAGTGATGGGGACGGAATTTGGTCTTGGTCTCCGGCCCGAAAAGCTCCTTGGCAAATTCCTCCAAGGTTCCCTTTAGGTCTGCAAAGGTGATATTTTTATCTACCACCAGGCCCTCGATCTGATGGAAGGAGGGGGAATGCGTGGCATCCACCTCATCGGAACGGAACACCCGCCCCGGGGCGATCATGCGGATGGGAAGCTTTCCCTGTTCCATCACCCGGGCCTGGCATGGCGAGGTCTGGGTGCGCAGTACGATTTCCTTGTTGATGTAGAAGGTATCCTGCTCATCCTTGGCCGGATGGCCCTCAGGAATGTTCAATTTTTCAAAGTTGTAGAGATCATACTCAATCTCCGGGCCTTCCACTACCTCGTAGCCCATGCCGATGAAGATACGCTCTACCTCTTCTAAGGCAATGGTGTTGGGGTGCCGATGGCCGGACTGATTCTTTTTGGCCGGGAGGGTTACATCGATAACCTCGGCTTTCAGCTTTTCTTCCCGGACCAAAGCCTCCATTTTTTTCTTGGCCTGCTCCAGGACATGCTCGATTTCCTCACGTGTTTCGTTGACCAGCTGGCCTACCTTCGGCCGATCCTCAGGCGCAACGTCCTTCATGCCTTTCAGAACACTTGTTAATTCCCCTTTTTTTCCGAGAACAGCTACGCGTACATCGTTCAGCATGTTCAAATTTTCCGCTGACTGAATCTGCACCATGGCATGTTCACGGATTTTCTGCAGCTTCTCCTTCATTTTACTCTCCTTTATTTGTCCATAAAAATACGCAGAAATAAAATACGTCCCTAAATAGGGACGAAATCATTTCCGCGGTACCACCCTGATTCCTGCTTTTTGCAGGCGCTCATTCTATACGTAACGTGTACAACCCGTCGCCGCCTACTATCTCCTTCAGCGGCGCTGCTCCGGTGGGAAATTCAATGATTTTCTGAACTTGGGACTGCTCTCAGCCGGTGACATTCCCTCTCTGTCAGAAGAAGAATCATCTACTTTGCACCTTCACTGCATTTGATTTTTTCTGCTGGGATTTATTCTATAACAAGTATGGCAGAATTGTCAAGCATTTAATCAAAAGACAGCTGTTTTCCGATCACGCAGCGTTTTCCGCCCTTTCCACCGCCTTCCGGAAGAGAAGAAACCCTGCGGCAAACATCACGGCCAGAATTGCTACTCCGGCCCGGGAAGTATCGAAAAGCTGTGTGGAGATTCCCATCAGCATTGTACCCATAAAAGCCGCGCCCTTGCCGAAGATGTCAAAGAACCCGAAGTACTCCGTCGCTTTTTCCTTGGGCACAATCTTCGCAAAATAGGAGCGGGACAGAGACTGGATCGCCCCCTGGAACACAGCCACCCACACGGCTAGAAACCAGAACTCCCAGGTCTTATCCAGCTGCAGGGCAAACAGCACGACTCCGAAATATCCGATAATCGACACCTGAATCAGCGTCGTGTTTTTCACGCGCTTGGAAAGGAAGCCAAAAAGAACCGAGCATGGAAACGCAACCACCTGCGTCAGCAGCAGCGCAAGTAAAAGGTTTGTATCGCTGATCCCCACATCCTTGCCGTAGGAGGTTGCCATATCAATAATTGTATACACACCGTCAATATAGAAGAAGAATGCAAGGAGAAAGCACCACACAGAAGGCTTCCTGCGAATCTCCGAAAAGATACCGGCCAGACGCCCGAAGCTGTCCCTCACCGGATGAAGGGTGCGCTCTACATAATGCTTTTGTTCATAACTTTTCAGAAGCGGCAGCGTCACCAGAAGCCACCAGGCCCCATTGACAAGAAAGGCTATGGCCATAGCCGTATTTCCGCTGATACCGATGTTCTCCGAAAAAAGCACAAAGACCAGGCTGAAAATAAAGGGAACACAGCTTCCGATGTATCCCCATGCATAGCCCTGGGCCGAAACTACATCCATCCGTTCATCCGTCGTCACATCTCCCAACATGGCGTCGTAAAAGACAAGACTGGCATTTAAGCCCACCTTCGCCAGCACATAGACCACCAGAAAGACAAGCCAGGTCTTTGGTACGGCAAGTCCGGCACATCCAAGGACGCCCATCATCATAAAAAAGGTGAATACCGGCTTTTTAAAGCCCTTGGTATCTGCCAATGCTCCAAGCACAGGGCCCAATACGGCAACAATAATCGTCACAATCGAGGTTGCATAGCTGAAATACGCAGTGGAATCCGCCGCAGTGATTCCGCTTGTCTCGGCTATATTTTTATAATAGATGGGAATGATGGTGGCAGTCAGAAGCACAAAGGCCGAGTTGCCTACATCATAAAGAATCCATTTTTTCTCCAAATTCGTCAATTTATCCATTCTGCACTCCTACTTTTGTTCCAAAGGACACGGACCTTACTGCAGCTCGGGCTCTCTCTCATAGTCTCTGTCAAGCCGTGGGTTCAGGGCTTCCCCTGCAGCAATCTCATAAATATATTCCTCAATAACCGGAGCCGTCAAGACGACCGCAGCAGAAAGCCGCTTTTCCAGTTCCAGATTGCTCTCTTCACAGGCAGCTTTCGGTATCCCGTCCATAATCAGGCCGCCAATCTCTCTATCCTGTCCGGCAATCCTGGACAATGCCCTCAAAAACAATGCTTTTGCTTTACAGCGGCACTGGAAAAAGCGGATACACCGGCGGAAGCCCTGGATGGATTGGTCAATCTGCCGTGAGGTTACCCCGTCGAACATAGAAGCAATGGCTTTCTCCGTGTCATAATCCCTGCGCAGGTGGGCCGTGCAATTCTGCCGCACCGGATCCCTGCCGTCCTTTTCCATTAAAAAACGGTCAAAATCCGTCTCGATCTCTAAATGGCCAAGATGGTGCTTCTCTGCATAGCGGTTGACATAAGGATGGCACTCGCTGTCCAGCATAAAATGACAGAGAAAACCGCACAGATATGACAAAAGCACATTGCTTGGCTGCTCCTGGTAATTTTGCCTTCCCTTCTCAAAAAAACCGGAAGCTGACTCCTTGTGCATCTGTACTCCGAGCTGATTCACCGGATTCTTCCCCACAGGCCGGTAATAAAAGACAAGATCCGGCCCATGAAGCCCCAGAAGATACGCCTCCTTATTCTCTTTGATCATAGTCCGTATCTCTTTTGGCAGCGCCTGGAAGACCAGCTTGCCGAAATGATAATGTGCATAAGTTGCAGGCATAATTTTATTCCTATTCCCACGGCCTGTACCAGCTCTTTGAAGGCCGCAGTCCTTTCTTTCTTATTTGCGAGGCAGTCTTACTCTTTCTTATCCTTCTATAATTTCCTCTTTCTTATTCTCTCATAAAGGACGGGTTTGTACAAGTAAATTTTTCCACTCTGTCCCTTGGAAAACATCATACCGGGATTCACACTTTCTTTGCTTCTACATAGTATGGGATTGTAAATAATTATTTTGGAGGATTTCTCATGAGTGATTTGACTGCTACAAACTGTGGATGTGGATGTAATGAAATGGCCGGCGGCAACAACAGCTGCTGTTCCTGGATCTGGATCCTTCTCCTGCTCTCCTGCTGCGGCGGATGCGGCGGAAACAATGGCTTCTTCGGCGGCAACGGCGGATGCGGAGACAACAGCTGTCTGTGGATCATCCTGCTTCTGTTCTGCTGCGGCGGCAATGGCGGCTTCTGCGGAAACAATGGCGGATGCGGCTGCTAATCAGCCATCCCGAAAGGCCGGCTCTATGGAGCCGGCCTTTCCTTCCCTTTGTCTGTATGGGAAGCCTTGCTTTCCCATGATTCCACATTTGCTGACTTCAGATCCTTTTCCTTCCTTTCTTTTTGCCGCAGGCACTCTTCGTCCATCTCGTAAATCGTCGTATCATCTATGATCAAACGTCCCATAAAAGCCTCCTGTTCCGGCTGCATACTGCCTTTTTTGTTTTTGGATCAGACAACAGCCATTTTTGAATAAAACAACAGATTCACCTTTATGATATTCATATTTTCTATGAGCGTACATATATTGAATAAGAAGAGGGGGAAATTTCTATGAATTTCACAGAAGACAGCTACAAGCTTCTTTACGATGTGCAGAAAAAATGCAATGAATTAAATCAGAAAATTGATTCCATTATCCGGATTATGGAAATGCTTACCACCTATATGCAGTATTCCAGTATGATGCCTGACATGTCGGATTTATTTCATATGTTTCATATGCAGAATCAATCTGGGGAGGGCACGGATCCGGATCCATTTTCCCCGCCACCCATGCCGGAAGGGAGTGAGTCCATGAATCCAAATGATTTTCAGAAAATGATGAACGCAGCCAAAAACTCCAATCAGCAGATGTCTCAGGAGGAATTCAACCAGATTTTCGAGACATTAAAGCAGGGAAAATCCCCGGAGGAAGTTGCCCGGATGGAGCAGATGGTACAGTTGGCAAAAAGCTTTATGCAGTAAGCATGACCAGGCCCTAAGCTTATGCCAAAATTTCAAATGACTGTTTAAAAATCCTTCTATGATATAATGAAATCAGCCTTTGGCCTCATGTTCATTACGTCATAGAAGGATTTTTTTGAAAGCGTCAGGCCTTTACCTCTGCATTGCCGTAATCATTTCCCTCATTGAAATTCCGGGCATTTTCCATGGTAACCACAGCGATGGCCTGCATCGCCTCTCTTGTAAAAAACGCCTGGTGGCTGGTCAGCACCACCTGGGGAAACATCAGCAGCCGTGCCGTAATATCATCCGTAATTGCCTTGTCGCTGCGATCCGTATAGACATTCTCATCCTCTCCCTCATAGACATCCAAAGCCACTGCCTGGAATTTTCCTTTTTTCAGAGCACGGATGAGGGCTTCATTGTCAATCAGCGGGCCTCTTGCCGTATTCACCAGCATGGCCGTATCCTTCATCAAGGCAATGCTCTCCTCATTGATAATGTGATGGGTAGCCGGAAACAAAGGCGCATGAAGAGAAATCAAATCTGCGCGCCGGAACAGCTCTTCCTTCTCCACATAGGCCAGAAGCCCCTCTTTCTCAAGCTCCTCATTGGGGTAGGCGTCCCAGCCCAGAACGGTCATGCCGCAGCCCTTGCAGAGCTTTGCCATACAGACGCCAATCTTGCCTGTACCTACGATTCCGGCCGTTTTGTTGTGGAGATCCAGTCCCAAAAGGCCGCTTAAGGCAAAATTGTTATCCTTTACCTTGTTGTATGCTTTGTGGAGACGGCGGTTCGCCATCTGTACAATGGCCATGGCATGCTCCGCTACTGCATAAGGCGAATAGGCCGGCACGCGCAGGATGGTCATGCCGCAGTCTCTGGCTGCCGCCAGATCTACATTGTTGAAGCCGGCACAGCGCAGCAGGATGAGCCTCACGCCGCTCTCCTTGAGACGCTCCACCACCGGACGGGATACGTTGTCGTTGACAAACACGCAGACTGCGTCAAAGCCCTCCGCCAGATTCACGGTCTCCGGCCCCAGATTTGAGGTAAAATATTTGATATCGGAATTGTAGGTTCCCTCCCCCTTATCTCTCGTAAGCCCGCTGAAAAAGATACGGTCATAATCCTTGGTGCCGAAAAATGCAATTCGTAAGAGGGCCGCGGCCTTCTTCTCATTGAATTCCCGGTCAATCACTTCCCGGACGGCTTTCCATGCCTGTTCCTCGTCCTCTCCGCTTACCTCAAGCCGCAAGGTATCTCCTTTTCTTATGCGCAAAGCCAGAAGCTCCAGCACATTGCGCCCGTCGGCTGTCTTTTCATTGGCTGTGACGGTCACAAGACTCTTAAAATCCACGCAGCACTGTGCCAGCAGCGCACAGGGCCGCGCATGTACTCCTAAGGGATTTGTTACTTGATATATGATTTCTTTCATGGGCTTCCTTCTCCTTCATCTGGACATCTTTGGGCATGTTTACACGCTCTTAGAAATAATATATCCAAATGACCCATGATCATGCATGGCTTTCACGGACAGGGAGACCCTTAGAATTCTATCATCTGTACGTTACGATTATCACTTAAGGACTTTTACCTGGCATTTCTTTCTCCGGCAGGCAATTCCATATTGAAAAATGGTTTCCATTCCATCTTCGATAAGACGAGACTTGTAATCCTTTTTTTCGATCTGCTGCAATGCCTCCCGGCAGGCAGCTTCCATATCCTCTGTCTCCGAATACTTAAGTTCTATTACCATCCCAATGCCCTTATCCTCAATTTCTACAAGAATGTCACTATAGCCCTCCCCGGATTCTGCATTGGATACGATATCCCAGTCTCCTCTGTGGCTTAAAAGCCCCAGGAGTATACCGTGATAAAAGTTTTCCTTTTTTTCTTTCCGCACAGCTGTGTCGCGAATACTGATGGTTTTGCAAAGATAAGCGTTGAACTGCTTTTCGATGGTCTCAATGTCGGCCCGGACAAAAGCTTCGCAGAAAGCGTCCAGCTTTGGCACATCCTTTTTGGCCTCCTTCTGGAACCATTCTTGAACCTGTTCTGTAAAAATCCTGCGTATCTCCAGATTCGGAATGGACAGGCGGTAGATTTCTCCCTCGGCTTTTTCTCTTCGGGTGAGATAGCCTGTCGTAAAAAGCACGCTCCAGAGATTGTCGAGATTTTCATAAAGTTCCCGGTAGGTCAGCTCCTCGCGAATCTTTTTTGCCACGGTTTCACCCTGGATGAGCTGTTCAATCTCCCGCCTTGTACTCTGCTTTGCCATGCTAAGAAATGTCCGGATGATGTCATTTCCGCTGGTGTTGATCCAAAAGGCTTTTGGGGCGGCATCCGGATCGGCTCGAAGAAGATCCACATAGTTGATCACATCCCAAGGGCAGTACACGCTGGTATTTCCAATAAGGTAGCCGTCGTACCATTCCTTTATAAGGGACTCATATTTTTCCAGGCCGTAATAGCCCAGCATAGCTTTGACTTCCTCTTCGGTAAATCCGAAATATTCATCAAAGCGGACATCGGAAATGGAGTAAATCTTAAAATTGTTAAGTCCGGTAAAGATACTTTCCTTTGCAATCCGCAGACATCCCGTCAATACGGAAAAGTAAATGCTTTCATTGCTTTTTAGAGCACGGCTTAAGAGATTTTTCAGCAGGTCAGCCATTTCGTCATAATAGCCAAAGAGGTGCGCTTTATCTAAAGGTACATCATACTCGTCAATCAGCAGAATCACCTTTTGTCCGTAATGCCTGTAAAGGAGCTCGGACAAAGTCCGCAAAGCGTCCTTCAAAGCTTCGTCCGACACGGAAAATATCTGACGGCCAGCCGTATCATTCCTTATTAATTGTGCATACTGCGCCTTTTGTTCCTCTGTGAGCTTCCCACTCTCTGACAAAAATGAAAAGCGAAGAGCCTCCCGTCCGATGATGGTGCTAAGAGCCGCCTTTGCGCCCTCAAAATCCCTGGCATCCATATCCTTCAGGGTAATGGAGAGCACCGGGAACTTTCCCATATATTTCTCACAAAGCTCTCTTTCCGCTGCAATCTGAAGTCCTTCAAAGAGACTGGCGTCACAGCCATAGGAAAAAAAGGTTTTCAGCATGTCCATATTCAGGGATTTGCCGAATCTTCTGGGACGGGTAAACAGGTTCACCTCTCCCCAATTGTTTAATAACTCCTTCAAAATCCCCGTTTTATCTACATAGTAAAATCCTTCGGTGCGAAGCTTTTCAAAATTCTCAACGCCTACGGGCAGTTTTTTTATTTCCTGCAAGCTTGTCTGCTCCTTTCCTTTTTAATACATTTCTCAAAAGTCCAGAAGAAGCTGTTTTACCCAGGCACAAAGCTTGCTGCTGCTCTCGTTTGCTATCCGCACAACCTCCTCGTGTGTATGCTTCTTTGTGGCAATTCCTGTGGCCATATTGGTGATGCAGGCGATTCCGAATACCTTCATGCCAAGATAATTGGCCGCAATGGTTTCCGGAACCGTGGACATTCCAATGGCATCCGCCCCGAGGGTTTCATAGGCCCGGATCTCTGCCGCCGTCTCATAGCAGGGGCCGGAAAAGATGGCATAGACACCTTTCTTGTAGGAGATGTCAAGCTTCTCTGCCGCCTGCTCCGCCTTTTCAATCAACTCCTTGGAGTAAGCCTCCGACATATCCGGGAAGCGGACGCCAAAGCGCTCGTCATTTTCCCCGATCAGAGAATTCTTACCAAGCATATTGATATAATCCGTAAGAATCATCAGATCTCCCGGCACAAAGCTGCGGTTGATACCGCCGCAGGCATTGGTCACAATAAGGCTCTCAATGCCGAGAAGCTTCATCACATACACCGGATAGGTAACTTCCTTCATCTCAAAGCCCTCATAATAGTGAAATCTTCCCTGCATGGCAGCTATCACCTGTGCTCCAATCCGGCCGATTACCAGATTTCCTGCATGGCCTGCTACATGGGACTGGGGAAAACCTGGAATATCCTTATATGGAATAATCACCTTATCCTCCATCATATCCACCAGACTTCCAAGGCCGCTTCCCAGAATAATGCCAATGGTCGGTTTTTCCTTACATCTGCTTTCTACATACTGCGCTGATTCCTGTACTTTGTCATAAAATGTCATATTCTGATTCCTCCTATTCTAAGCTGCTGCACATATCCTTCTGCTTTTATCTGATAAGAACAGTATACAATATTATGTGCTGTAAAATAAGGCCAAATGGCCTATTTTATACATATTTTTCTACTCCTTCGTATTCTGATTAATAAACTCCGTTTTCACCTTCGAATACACAATCCGCTGGCTGTGATAGAGCCCGTAATATCCGGACTGCATATAGCTGACTGCCAAGGAGAGAAACAGGTAAGGCGCTCCCTCAAAGCCGAACATCTCAAGCCCAATCAGCAGCGAGGAAATGGGACTGTTGGTCACGCCGCAGAAGACAGATGTCATGCCGCAGGCCGCCGCCAGCGAAGGAGAAATCCTCAAAACCTTTCCTGCAAGGCAGCCAAAGGTCGCACCCACAAAGAAAGTCGGCACAATCTCGCCGCCCTTAAAGCCCCCGGCCAGGGTAAGGGCCGTAAAAATAATCTTAAGCAGAAATGCCGCCCAGATTACATTTCCCTCCATAGCCGCCTCAATAATGTGCATCCCGGACCCCAGATAATCCGTCGTCCGAAAGCCAAGGGTCAGAACAATAATCAGGCATCCTGCCGCAAAGGTACGCAAAAAGGGATTCCGAAGCTTCTCATGGAAGATATGCTCTGTTTTATGTAAGACTACGCAGAAAAGAATGCTGACAGCTGCGCACAGGAAGCCAAGAAGCAGGATTTTCCCTCCGTTTAACAGCGTAAGTTCTGGAATCTGCCCGATTACAAAGTGCTCTCCCTCCATGCCGAAGGACTTGGCAATGGCGCTCGCTATGTAAGAGGACACCACACAGGGAACAAGCGCCGCATAGTGCATAATTCCCACGCTTACGACTTCCATGGAAAATACAGCCGCAGCCATAGGCGTTCCGAAGAGGGCGGAAAAGGCGGCGCTCATTCCGCACATAATCACCACGCGCTTATCATTTTCATCAATCCGGAAGCATTTGCCGAGGAAATTTCCGATGCTGCCTCCAAGCTGCAGGGCCGCACCCTCTCTGCCCGCAGAACCGCCGAAAAGGTGGGTCAGCACGGTAGAGGCAAAGATAAGGGGGGCCGTCTTGATGGGAATCTCCTTTTCCGCATGGATGGCGTCCAGAACTCGGTTGGTACTGCTGCGCTCCTGCTTTGTCTCCCAATGGTACATCCACACAATCAAAAGGCCGCCGAAAGGCAGGCCAAAGAGCAGCCAGGGGTGGGATGTCCTCAGCTCCGTCACATAGGCCACGCTTTTTCCGAAAAAGGTTCCGGTCAGTCCAAGACAGCCTCCGGTAATCACAGAAAAGAGCAGCCACCGCGCCAACAGCAGCAGGCGGTTCCCGATGGTATGCTGCACCCAGGCAGATGCCTCCGGCAGCTTCTTTGTCAGTTTTTCTTTCCAAAGCTTCATAAAAGTCCTTCTTTCTCTGCAAAGATTAGTGCCGCAGTGTACCGGCGGCCTGCTCTATAGTCACAATCACCTGGTTAGGCATACAGACAATGGTTTCCCCTGTCTGGGAAATAGGGCTCTGGCGCACGCAGATCTTATCCGGGCAGGAGCCTTCTGTCACATCTGCCTTTTTATCTTTTACTATCAGGCGGTTGATGCCTTTTTCCGTTTCAATCAGAAGCTCCCGATCCTCTTTAATGGGAAACCGGGCATACTCCTGTTCTCCCACATAGACCACAACCTCCTCCGGCGTTTTCCGATTCCAAATGCGGTAACCCAAAAAGAAAACGGCCGCAGCCGTCAGAAGAACCAAAATTAAAATACCATCCTGCTTTTTCACCTTTTTTCCTACCTTTCCCTATGGCATCCATGAAACAAAGCTCTGTATGCTGTATGTGCACAACTCCTTGGCTTCGATCGTATGTTTCCGGTTTTGATCGTATTTTCCGGTTTCTGATAAGCTTCATACGCCTTGCTGTAAAAAAGGCCGCAGCCGCTCTGTTACCATTCTGCCCAGAAGTCCAATCAGGGCTCCAGCCACCGTACCGGCAGCCAGCAAAGCCGGAAAGTAATACAAAAGGCTGCCTGTGTGCACAACAAAAACCGCCACCAGAAGCTGACCCAGGTTATGGGTAACGCCTCCCAGAACGCTGACCCCGGTAATCCCAAAAGAGGTAAAGCGCTTTGCCAGAACCATACAGAAAAAGCTTAAAAGGCCGCCGCCCAGACTGTACAGCATGACGGAAAGGCTGGTAAAGGTCAGGCCAGTCAGCACTATCCGCACCATGGAAACGGCAAAAGCTCCCCGTTCTCCCACACAGTAAAGAGCCGTAATTACAACCAGATTTGCAAGGCCAAGCTTGATTCCCTGTATGGCAAAGGAAAAAGGAATCAGCGTCTCCACATAGCTCAGCAGAAACGCCAGAGCCACCAGCATCCCATAAACAGCTACCTTCTTTGACATCCAATCCCCCTTTTACTCCGGTTCCTTTATATTCTATTTCCCTTCCACCCGGATTACCCCGGTGGGGCATTTCGCAGCGCAGGCTCCGCAGCCTACACATTTTTCACTGTCTATCCGGGCCAGATTATTCTCTACGATTACGGCGCCGTACTCGCAGGCACGCTCGCAGGCGCGGCAGGCAATGCAGCCGGCGTCGCAGGCTTCCCGGACAGCCTTTCCCTTGTCGTTGGAGCTGCACTGTACCCGGTAACGGGAACGGTAGGGGACCAGTTCGATCAGACTGTTCGGACAGGCAGCCACACATTTTCCGCAGGCTTTGCAGGCGCCCGGATCTACCTTTGCAATGCCGTTTTCCAGATGGATCGCGTCGAAGGGGCAGACCTTCACACAGGTTCCGTAACCCAGACAGCCGTAGGTACATTTCTTGGAAGTCCTTCCGGGAACAATCACGGCCATGCGGCAGTCCTCTACCCCGTAATAATTACTCTTATCCCGTGTTTTGTCACAGGTTCCGGCGCATTTTACATAGGCAGTCATACGCACCTTGTTCCCTGCGTCTACACCCATGATCTTGGCAATGGCTTTCCCCACACGGCTTCCGCCTACCGGACAGGAGGATACGTCCGCCTCTCCTGCGGCAATGGCCGCAGCCAGGGCGTCACAGCCTGCATAACCGCAGCCGCCGCAGTTATTGCCTGGCAGAAGGCCGCGTACTTTTTCTTCTCTCTCATCTTTATTTACATGAAATTTAGACGCTGCGCCCACAAGAAGAAGGCCTACGAACAGCCCGGTAATTCCGATTACCAGAGCCGCTGAAACTACTCCCATCACATTCATACTTATATTCCTCCATTCCAGTTCCGTAATATGCCTTCCAGTACACCACCATGAAATCAATTTACAGTCACACATAGTGTGCCTGTAAATCGATTTGTGCACTATAAGGCATATTACTGATTCCAGTTCCGTAATATGCCGTATATTTTTAGATTAACCCGGAAAATCCAAAAAATGCAATGGCCATCAGGCAGGCCGTCAGCAGGACTATGGGCGCTCCCTGGAAGGGCTTCGGAATGTCGTTGTAAGCTATCCGCTCCCGAATCCCGGCCATAATCACGATGGCAATGGTAAAGCCGACTGCCGTGCCGAAGCCGTTTACCACGCTGACAAGCAGAGCGTTCCAGCCCATTTTTGAAAAAATGTACTCCTTCTGCACATTCTGAAGCACCACGCCCAATACGGCACAGTTGGTTGTGATCAGCGGCAGATACACTCCAAGGGCCTGGTACAGAGCTGGGCTCGCTTTTTTTAAGAACATCTCTACAAGCTGCACCAGGGCAGCAATCACCAGAATAAATACAATGGTCTGTAAATATTTCAAATCGAACCGCACGAGAACAAAGTCATAAATCAGACTCGCCACTGCCGAGGAGATAGTGATTACGAAAATCACCGCTCCTCCCATGCTGGCCGCTGTTTTGACCTGCTTGGAAACACCAAGAAAGGGACAGAGGCCGAAAAACTGGCTTAAAACCACATTGTTAACTAAAGCCGCTCCCACTAAAACGAGCATCATTTCTTTCATTGTCTTTTATCTCCTATTCCAGTTCCGCAAATCCTTGTTCCGTACACCCTATCCAGAAGCATTTCTTATTTATCTTCGTGCTGCTTTGTCGCAGTTTGGGGCTTTTTTGCAGGTTCCGCAGGCTCTGCCGCAGCCGTCTACCTTTTTGTTTCCGTTGTTCTCTATGTTCATGGCGTTTAAGAAGGCGATAATCAAGGCCAATACCAGGAAAGCGCCGGGAGCCAGAACAAAGATGGATACGGGCTCGTAAATCTTTGGCAGGCTGTAGGCGAAGGAGGTTCCCGAAAATACGGTTCCGGCGCCAATCAGCTCCCGGAAAAATCCCATGCAGGTGAGCGCAATGGTAAACCCAAGCCCCATGCCGATTCCGTCAAATCCTGCCAGCAGAGGCGGATTCTTGGAAGCATAGGCTTCTGCCCGGCCCAGAATAATACAGTTCACTACAATTAAAGGAATGTAGATGCCAAGGGCATCGTAAAGGGCCGGAATGTATGCCTGAATCAAAAGCTGCACAACCGTCACCAGAGAAGCTACGATCACAATGTAAGCCGGAATCCGCACCTTGTCCGGAATCACATTCCGCAGAGCCGAAATGATAAGGTTGGACACCACCAGAACCGCCAGGGTAGAAAGGCCCATTCCCAGGCCGTTAAAGGCCGATGTGGTCACCGCAAGGGTGGGACACATGCCGAGCATCAGAATAAAGGTGGGATTTTCCTTTACAATGCCGTTATATAATCGCTCCAGATAACTATTCATATATATCTGCCTCCATTTAAGTTCCGTAATAGTTCCGCCTCACTGCTTCAGCGCAGATTCCCGTGCGAAGTAGAGTGCGCCGTTTACTGCGTTTGTGACCGCGTTGGAAGTTCTTGTGGCTCCGCTTAAAGCGTCAATCTGGTATTCCTCAAGGGCCCCGTCCTTGGTCAGTTCAAAATGATCGGCCTGCTTATTCGCAAACTGCTCCTTAAAAGCCGGCTCCACAGCCTTCATGCCAAGTCCGGCTGTTTCGTTGATTTCCAGAAAATCAATTCCGGAAATCACCTTCGCCGAACCCTCTTCCCGTATGCCTACGGCAAGCTTAATTGCGCCTCCGTATCCGTCCTTGGAGGTTGCCTCCACAATCAAGCCTGCAAAAGCGCCGCTCTCATCATAGCCGAAAAGGGCTCCGTCAATGGTCACCTGTTCCATAGATAAGCCGCTCTGCTTCAGCAGATTGTCCGATACGGCTACTTTTCCGGAAAGGCTCTCGTCTGCCCGGAATTCTGCTGCTTCCGGCAGTACCATCTGGTACGCCTTGGCATTGGCCTCAATCTGCCTTTGCACAATCAGTTCCTTTGTCAGCTCATACACGCCTCCCAGAAGAATTCCGGCAGCTAAAGTAATCAGCGTCAGTGTCAGAGCGTCCTTTATCTTATCCATCCTTTTTGTCCCTCCCATCCAAATGCCTTCGGTATGGTTATTTTCTCAATCAGCGGCACCAGTAAGTTCGCCGTAACAAGCGCATAGGACACGCCTCCTGCCGAAGCGCCCCACAGCCGGAAAATTCCGGTGAGCATTCCCAAAAATAAGGCATAGAGAAATCTTCCTTTTTCCGTCACAGGGCTTGTGGCATAGTCCGTGGCCATAAACCAGGCCCCTATCATCAGTCCCCCTCCGCACAGCTGCGCCGCAAGGTAGGCGGGATCCGCCCCATGTCCGCCGAATACTATCATAAACAGAGCAAAGCTGCCCAAATACACCACAGGGATCACCCAGTCAATTACCCCTTTTACCAAAAGGTAAATACCTCCGGCAAGAAGAGCCAGTGTTGATATTTCGCCGATGGATCCTGTGGTGAAGCCTGTAAACATAGCTGCCAGATCTACAGTTCCTCCGTTTTTCAGCATTTCCAGAGGGGTTGCCCCGGATATCCCGTCCATTCCAAAATAGCAGTTCATCTGCTCTGCAAAAGAGATAAGCAGAAAACATCTGGCTGCCATAGCCGGATTGACCACATTCTGCCCGATTCCCCCGAATAACTGCTTTACAATAAATATGGCAAAGATACTGCCAAGCATGGGAATCCAAAGAGGCACAAAGGGCGGCAGATTCATGCCGAGAAGAAGCCCTGTCACCAGAGCGCTCCCGTCCCACAGGGTGCTTTCCTTCCCCGCACAGGCCTCGTAGGTATATTCCGTAAGCAGGGCAAAGCCTACGGCCGTCGCCAAAATGCACAGGGCATAAAGGCCAAAACGATAGACGCCAAAGGCTGCGGCCGGCATCAGAGCCAGAGCCACGTCAAACATCAGGTTCTGCGTGCCGGCATACGCCCTCACATGAGGCGACGACGACACATTCCACAATTCTTTCATCCAGCTCCTCCTATTCCAGTCCTGTAAGTACCCTCATCTCAAACCATCTGGGGCCGCAGATTCCTGCAGCTGAAACTGGTTCTGGATACCGTCTGTTTTAGACCGGGCCTGTTTTTTCTGGTCGAACACCATCATCCTGGCCTGCTTAAAGCTCTGGGTCAGAGACAGCCTCGCCGGACAGACATAGGTACAGGAGCCGCACTCATAGCATTCTGTTCCGTATAGCTTTTGAAACAACTCTAAATTGTAATGCTTGCAGGCCTGCCACATTTTCAAGGGAAGCAGGCGGCAGGGACATGCCTTCACACAGCGGCCGCAGCGGATACAGCTTCCCGGCTTCACTTCTGCAACCGGATCCTTTTCAAATACGAGAAGGGCAGAGGAAGTCTTTGTCACTGGAACATCGGGAACTGTAAGGGCCATTCCCATCATGGGACCGCCGGCAATTACTTTTTCCGGCCGGCAGGCAAATCCCCCTGCGGCTTCAATCAGTTCCCCGTAATTGGTACCAGTTTTTACCCGGAAATTTCCCGGATTTGCGATTCCGTTTCCGGTAACTGTGATAATGCGGTTCATCAACGGAAGCCCTTCACAGACGGCCTGTCCCACTGCATGAACGGTGGAGGCGTTCGATACGATACAGCCTGCATCCGGCGGAAGCTTTTTGGAGTTCAGCCTTCTGCCTGTAAGCGAAAAAATAAGATTCCGCTCGGCGCCCTGGGGGTATTTCGTCTTTAAAACGCATACCTCGACAGAATCTCCAAGGCCCTTTTCTTCGACTGCGGCTTTCATCCGCTTTGCGGCCTCCGGCTTGTCAGCTTCTATGGCTATGATGCCTTTTGCCTTCTCAAACAAGCGCAAAAGCACTTGAAGCCCGGCAAGAATTCCCTCTGCTTCTTCCAGCATCAGACGGTAGTCGCCAGTCAGGTAAGGCTCGCATTCCACCGCATTTACAATCACATATTCAATGGCGTCATCGTCCTTTGGCGCCAGTTTTACATGGGTGGGAAATCCGGCGCCGCCTAAGCCTACAATTCCGGCATTTTTTACGGCTGTGCGAATTTCTTCCTTTGTCATCTCCTTCGGCTCCCGGGCCTTTCCAATTCCGGGCGCCAAACGGTATTCTCTGTCGTTTTCTACGATTACCGAATCGGAAATCACCCCGGTCGCCAGCATCCGCCTCTCGATGACCCGGACACGTCCGGATACGGAGCTTATGACATTGGCAGACACGGGGCCGGCGGCCTCTCCAAGTATCTGGCCTGCCAGTACTTCATCTCCCGCTGACACAACTGCTTTGGCAGGAGCGCCGATGTGCTGTGACAAGGGATATACCAGCTCTTTCTGGGGGAGATATTCCGAAATGGCTTTCTCTTTGGTTATGTCCTTTCCGCGGAAGGGATGCACCCCGCCGCGAAAACCTCCATAACCCATACTCAAATTCTCCTATTCTAAGTCGCTGTGCGACAGTATGAAAGGGTAAAGCCGCTTCGACACACCTGTTCTATGGTTTTACCACAATATTAATGATTCTTCCCGGAACGTAGATTTCTTTCACGATGGTTCCGCTCAGACGGTCTGCCACTGCTTCTTTTCCGGCTGCGATGGCCTCTTCTTTGGAGGCGCTGCTGGAAATGGTGACGGTTCCTCTCGTCTTGCCGTTTACCTGGACTGCGATTTCGATCTCGTCGTCCTTCATGGCTTCTTCGTCCGCTGAGGGCCATCCGTGGGCAAATACGCTGTCCTGGTGTCCCATCTGTGCCCAAAGCTCCTCTGCAATATGAGGCGCAAAGGGTGCAAGGAGCGTAATGGCAGCTTCCAGAGTTTCTCTGTCAATGCTGTCCTCCTTCCGGGCAAGATCTATCATTTTGTTATTATACTCCATAAATCCGGAAATAACCGTATTTAAGCTAAAACTGTCAAGCCGGGTGCTGATATCGTAAACCATCTTGTGGCGCAGCTTCACGCTCTCGGCTGTTTCTTTCGCATCTTTATCTTTGTTGTCCAGAACCAGGTTCCAGAAACGCTTTAAGAAACGGGAAACGCCGTCGATTCCCCGGTCGTCCCACTCTGCGTCCAGCTCCGGCGGCCCTACAAAAAGCTCATACATCCGAAGGGCGTCGCAGCCGTAATCCCGGATGAGATCGTCGGGAGATACTACATTTCCCTTGGATTTGCTCATTTTGATGCCGTTCTTTCCGGTGATCATACCCTGGTTGAACAGCTTGGTAAAGGGCTCGTCAAAGTCCACTGCGCCGATGTCGTGGAGGAACTTGGTGTAAAAACGGGAGTACAGCAGATGAAGCACCGCATGCTCCACGCCGCCGATGTACATATCTACCGGCAGATATTTGTCTGCCTTTTCCTTGCTTACCAGCTCCTTGCTGTTGTGATTGTCCACGTAGCGCAGGAAATACCAGGAGGATCCTGCCCACTGGGGCATGGTGTTGGTCTCACGCTTGGCCGGAGCTCCGCAGACAGGGCAGGTGGTGTTGACCCACTCGTCAATGGCAGCCAGAGGCGATTCCCCGGTTCCCGTAGGCTGATAGCTCTCTACATCTGGCAGGGTTAAGGGAAGCTGATCCTCCGGCACGGGTACATTGCCGCAGTGAGGACAATGGATAATGGGGATCGGCTCGCCCCAGTAACGCTGGCGGGAAAATACCCAGTCACGAAGCTTGTAGTTTACGGTCTTTCTTCCCACACCCATTTTCTCAACAATCAGCGGCGCCTCCTGCTTCAAGACAGCGGACTCCATGCCGTTCCAGTCTCCGGAATTGATCATCGTACCGCTGGCAGCCGTATAGGCTTCCGTCATATTTTCAATTTCTACCCCATCCTTGGCGATTACCTGAATAATGGGAATGTCAAATTTTTTGGCAAATTCAAAGTCACGATCGTCATGGGCCGGTACGCACATAATTGCTCCTGTGCCGTAGTCTGCCAGTACATAGTCGGACAGCCAGATGGGAAGCTTGGCTCCGTTCATAGGATTGACGGCATAGCTTCCGGTAAATACGCCTGTTTTTTCTTTATCCTGGACACGATCCACATTGGAACGCATGGAGGAACGGAAGATGTAATCCTCTACATCCTTTCTTGTCTCGTCGGTTGCCAGCTCCTTTGCAATGGCATGTTCCGGAGCCAGTACCATAAAGGTTGCGCCGTAGAGCGTGTCGGGACGGGTGGTGTAGACGGTGATCTTCTCTTCCCGGCCCTCCACGGGAAACTCTACCTCTGCGCCGTAGGACTTGCCGATCCAGTCGGTCTGCATCTTCTTTACCTTTTCCGGCCAGTCCAGCTTGTCCAGATCGCTTAAGAGACGCTCTGCGTAGGCCGTGATCTTCAGCATCCACTGGCGCAGGTTCTTCTTTGTCACGGTGGTGCCGCAGCGCTCGCAGACGCCGTTTACCACTTCCTCGTTGGCCAGGCCCGTCTTACAAGAGGGGCACCAATTGATAGGAAATTCCTTCTCATAGGCCAGACCCTCTTTGAACATTTTTACGAAGATCCACTGAGTCCACTTATAGAATTCGGGATCCGTGGTATTTACTTCCATATCCCAGTCGTAGAGGGCGGCGATATCGTTGATCTGTTTTTTAATATTCGCCACGTTCTCTGCGGTGGATTTGGCAGGATGAACGCCCATTTTGATTGCATAGTTTTCAGCCGGAAGGCCGAAGGCGTCCCAGCCCATGGGGTGGATGATGTAATGGCCCTGCATAAGCTTATAGCGGCTCCATACGTCACTGATGACGTAGCCTCTCCAGTGGCCTACATGCAGTCCGTTGCCGGAGGGATAAGGAAACATATCCAGACAATAATATTTTGTTTTTTTTCCGTCATTGACATTCACTGGATGCTCTTCCCAGTGCTTGCGCCATTTTTCTTCTACTGCGCGGTGATTGTAAGGTACTGCCATTGTTTTTACACTCCTCTTTCTCTTTTTCGGCCCCAGTTGGATACGGCGCAGTAATCTGCCGCAATTGAGCCTGATTTCACTAAATTTTATCATAAACATGAAGGGGCAGTTTGTCAAGTTAATTGCCCCTTCAAAGATTCAAAAAACGAGGCTGTGCAGCATCATAAGCCGCCAGCCTCTTTGTTTCAGTATTTTTTATACGGGATACGCTCCGTTCTTGGTATCTGCCACAGAAGCGTCCATCTTGGTTTTCTGGGCTTCTCTGTATTTAAAGAAGTCTACGGCTACCTGAGGGAACAGTGCATAGGATAATACATCCTCATCCTGCTCCTTGTACTGTGCCATCTCTGCTTCCAGAGTCTCCAGCTCGTTGGGAACCAGATCTGCCGGACGGCAGGTAATCACCTCTGCATCACCGATACACTTTTTCTGTACCTCGGGATTGAAGGGCTTTACCGTCTTTCCGTACTTGCCGGAAAGAACGTCCTTCGTCTCCTTGGTTACCATCTTGTAGCGCTCGCCCGCCACTACGTTCATAACGGCCTGGCTTCCTACGATCTGTGAAGACGGTGTAACAAGAGGACACTCGCCGAAGTCCTTACGTACACGAGGAACCTCTTCCAGAACCTCATAGTACTTATCCTCTGCGCCCAGATCCTTAAGCTGTGAAGTCAGGTTGGACAGCATGCCGCCCGGCACCTGGTACAGCAGGGTCTTGATGTTAACGCCCATGTTCTTCGGATTGAGCAGACCGCTCTCCAGGCACTCATCCCGGTAGGGACGGAAGTAATCGGCAATCTCTGCCAGAAGGTTCTGATCGTAGCCGGTGTCGTAGGGAGTTCCCTTAAAGGTCTCTACCATAACCTCAGTTGCAGGCTGGGAAGTACCCAGCGCCAAGGGTGACATTGCGCAGTCAATCACGTCCACGCCCGCCTCTACGGCCTTCATATAGGTCATGGAAGCTACGCCGGAGGTATAGTGTGTATGGAGCTGAATCGGAATCTTGACAGCTTCCTTCAATGCGGTTACCAGCTCCGTTGCCTTATAGGGCAGCAGAAGGCCGGCCATATCCTTGATACAGATGGAATCCGCACCCATGCTTTCGATCTCTTTTGCAATGTTCGTCCAGTACTCCAGCGTGTAAGCATCGCCCAGAGTATAGGAAAGAGCGATCTGTGCATGGCCTTTTTCCTTGTTGGAAGCCTTTACGGCTGTCTCCAGGTTGCGCAGGTCATTTAAGCAATCGAAAATACGAATGATGTCAATGCCGTTTGCAATGGATTTCTGTACGAAATACTCTACTACGTCATCGCCGTAAGGACGGTAGCCCAAGATATTCTGTCCGCGGAACAGCATCTGCAGAGGCGTCTTCTTTGCCTTTTCTTTGATCTTTCTCAAACGCTCCCAGGGATCTTCGTGAAGGAAACGCAAAGACGCGTCAAAGGTTGCGCCTCCCCAGCATTCCAGTGAGTGATAGCCTACCTGGTCAAGCTTCTCTACGATGGGAAGCATAAGCTCTGTGCTCATACGTGTGGCAATCAGAGACTGATGGGCATCACGCAGTATGGTTTCGGTAATTTTTACCGGTTTTGTCTGTGACATTCTCTAAAACCTCCTATTCTTATTCCTGTTTTACAATACTCAGACCGTGCATGAAAAAAACTGAGCATTGCTGTTTTCCATTATTACATTACACCGAAGATAGCCATAAAGGTTCCGGCTGCTACGGCCGTACCGATTACGCCGGCTACGTTGGGGCCCATGGCGTGCATCAGAAGGAAGTTGGTGGGATCTGCCTCCGCGCCTACCTTCTGGGATACACGGGCTGCCATAGGTACCGCAGACACGCCTGCGGATCCGATCAGCGGATTTACCTTGCCTCCTGTAACCTTGCACATAATCTTTCCGAATATAACGCCTGCCGCCGTGCCAAAGGCAAATGCAACCAGACCTAACAGCACGATCTTAATGGTATCCCAGTTCAAGAACGCCTCGGCGCTTGTGGTTGCGCCTACAGAGGTACCCAAAAGAATAACCACGATGTACATCAGTGCATTGGAAGCCGTCTCCTGGAGCTGGCGGACTACGCCGGACTCGCGGAACAGGTTGCCAAGCATCAGCGCACCTACCAGGGGTGCGGTTGAGGGCAGAATCAGGCAGACTACTACCGTAACGATGATGGGGAAGAGGATCTTCTCCAGCTTGGATACGGGACGGAGCTGCTCCATCTTAATCTTACGCTCTTTTTCCGTAGTCAGCAGCTTCATAATAGGCGGCTGGATGACAGGAACAAGAGACATGTAGGAATAGGCTGCCACCGCAATGGGGCCCATAATCGCTGTCTGCTCCAGTTTTCCGGCCAGGAAAATGGATGTAGGGCCGTCGGCTCCTCCGATGATGGAAATAGCCGCTGCCGCCTTGTCGGAAAAGCCCATGGCCATAGCGCCAAGGTAAGCGGCAAAGATACCAAACTGTGCCGCAGCGCCCAGCAGAAAACTCTTGGGGTTTGCGATCAACGGCCCGAAGTCGGTCATGGCTCCAACGCCCATGAAAATCAGGGACGGCAGAATCGCCCACTCGTCCAGCACATAGAAGTAATAGAGAAGGCCGCCTACGCCGTTTGCAGATTCCTCCGGACTGAGCATAATGTCCGGATAAATATTTACCAGCAGCATACCAAAAGCAATGGGAACCAAAAGAAGCGGTTCATATTCCTTTTTGATAGCCAAGAACAGGAAAAAGCATGCAACACCGACCATGACATAGTTTCCCCAGGTCAGATTGAAGAACGCTGTCTGATGCATGAGATTTCCCAGTGTTTCTAATATATATCCCATGTCTTAACCTCCGTTAGTTTGATAGGATTCCAGTGTTTTGTCAGTTCAGGGATGCCAGTAAATCACCGGATTCTACTGCGTCGCCTACTCCGACATTGATGCTGGCTACCGTACCATCCTCGGGAGCAACAACCGGGATCTCCATTTTCATAGCTTCCAGAATCACGATGCTGTCTCCGGCCTTCACTGCCTGGCCTACGGAAGCCTCTACCTTAAATACCTTGCCGGGAACGGAAGCCTTCACTTCGATTCCGCCCGCCGCTGCTGCGGGCTTTGCTGCTGCGGGTGCCGGAGCTGCCGCCGGTTTTGCCGCCGGAGCCGCTGTGCGGACCGGTGTGCTTCCTGCGCCGCCTTCTTCTACGGTTACATCATATGCCACGCCATTTACGGTGATTGTATAATTTTTCATCTTATTGATTCCTCCTAAAAATTTGAATGATGTGTACTATTTCCAGATTTATTTTTACGCTCTTTTCCACTTCTGGCTGCTTTTACGCTTGATAGAACGCACTACGAAGCCGTCCGTAGACGTGGTTCCCATGGAAGCCGCCACTGCTGCCGTAATAACTGCCACAAGCTCCAGATCGTCGGCTGCTTCTGCTGCTTTTGCAGGAGCTGCCGGGGCCGGGGCTGCTGCAGGAGCTGCCGGAGCCGCCGCCTTCTTTTCCGCCGCTTTCTTCTTGCCGAACTTTCTTTCGATAGCCGGTATAAAGTTGAAGCAGGAAATAATAAGGCTGATGAGAATCAGAACCGCAAACACGACTCCCATTCCAAGGAGGGTGTTCATACCTGCTTTCTGAAGGATCTCACCGGTGCTGTAGATGGGATCGGCCGTTACGGTAATAACAATGTCGTGGCTGTCGTACACCAGAGAAAGCCGCATGTCATGCTTCTCAAACTCGTACACCGCATCGTAGGTAACTTCGCCGTCGTTTTCCACGCCGCCTTCGTATTCCTTTAGACCCACATAGGCGCCGAACTCGTCCATGTTGCCTGCATAGGATTTGAAGAGGGTCAGGTAAGCTTCAGCCGTAAAGTCAAACTTCTGGCCTGCTCCGCTGATATAGGGATACAGGGCTACTTCCTGCTCAAAGTCCTCAAAGTTTTCTTCCAGTCCTGCAATCTGCTCATTTAACTCTTCCTCGCTCATGGAGGCCAGCATCTGGACATACCGATCGGATTTGGCCTGGTACATCTCTTCCTTGGGAAGCTTCTCTCTCGCCGCACAGCCGGCCAGGGACAGGACACAAATCAGCATTGCCAGAAGGCTGATTATTTTTTTCATGTTTCTTCTCATATTATTCACCTCTCTTAAACCGTTCCGTGTTTTCTGTCCGGGCGATCTTCTCTCTTTGTGAATAACATCTCAAATGCGCCAATGACGTATTTTCTGGTGTCCTTGGGCTCGATAATGCTGTCTACATAGCCTCTCTTAGCTGCTGCCTCAGGACTGGACTGAAGTGCGGCGTACTGGGCTGCTTTTTCCTTCTGGGTGGCTGCATCGGCATCGGCATACATGATTTTCGCCGCCAGCTTTGCATCCATCATGCCGATCTCGGAACCTGTCCATGCATAAACCATGTCGGCGCCGATTCCCTTGCTGTTCATGGATACGTAGGCGCTTCCATAGGCTGCGCCTGCGATGACGTTTACTTTGGGTACGGTGGCATTCGCAAAGGCGTAGGTAAGCTTAGCCATGGCTCTTGCGATGTTGCGCTCGGTGCACATGTTTGCCTTGTAGCCCTTCACATTGGTTACAGAAAGCACCGGGATGTTGAAGGCATCGCAGAAGCTGATAAAGTCTGCCGCTTTCTGGGCGCCTCTGGCTGTCAGCTCTGTATCGTTGTTTGCCACTGCTCCTACAGTCATTCCGTTAAGCTTGATGAGGCCGGTTACCATATCTTTTGCATAATCTTTTTTCGTCTCGAAGAATACGTTTCCATCGGAAATACTGGAAAGTATGTAGGGTGCGGAGTACTCTACATTTCCCAAATCTTCGCATACGCGGTTCAGATCGTCCATGCATTCTTCGTAGGAAGCATCGTCCTCGTTGTTGGCCGGGAGCATGGTGATAAGCTCGCGGATCTGGGAGAGGATGCCTGCCTCGTCTCCTACTACGTCTACGGTTCCGGCTTCTTCTGCCTGGAAAGCTGCGGATGCGCTGTTGCATTTGGAGATCTCATTTCCCTCGATGGCGTTGGGGGAGTTTACGAAGAGCTTTGCTTTTTTCTCTTCCATGAATGTAAAATCAGCCAGTCCGGGGACTACAGCCAGTCCGCCGCCGCAGGTTCCGAATACGGCTGCTATCTGCGGAACTACGCCGGATGCAAGAGTCTGCTTGAGATAGATCTCTCCGAAGCCGTTTAATGCGTCTGTGGCTTCCTCAAGACGGACGCCTGCGCAGTCGATGAGACCGATGACGGGCGCGCCCATTTTGCAGGCCATGTCGTAGAGTTTTGTGATTTTTTTTGCATGCATCTCCCCAAGGGTCCCGTTCAGTACGGATGCGTCCTGGCTGTATACATACACAAGATTGCCGTCTATGACGCCGTATCCGGTGATGACGCCGTCGGACGGTGTTTCTTTTTGCTGCATGTTGAAATCTGTGCTTCTGGCTGTTACCATGCCGCCGATTTCAACAAAACTGTTCTCGTCAAGTAAGCTCTCGATTCTCTTACCTGCCAAGGTTTGTGCTGTAGTACTCATTTTCAGCCCTCCATTTTTATATGATAATTCTAAACCATTTCATGCCGTTTACCATTTTAGCAATTTTTTGTCAAAGAATCAAGGGGTTTGTGAAAAAAAGGGGGACGGTACGGTCACAAAATTGTGCGGCAGGCTTTTCCATATCTGTGTTCGGACGGTTCGCGTACACTCTGTCTGCTCTGGGCGTACATTGTTTTTTTGTGTGAGGGCTTTTAGGTCTCTTGACAATGTACGTCCATATCAGACAGAGTGTGCGCGAACAGCCGGACACAGGATATTGGAAAAGCCTGCCGCGCAATTTTGTGACCTTCCCTGGTATTGGGGGTGGTAAGGGTGGGGAGCGGCGGGGGTGTATGGGATGATTTTTTATTGGGTTTCCTTTTCCTGAAAAGGGTATTTTTTGATGGTGCGGCTGTTTTAGCGGGCTGTCAGGCCCAGGGCCTTGGTTAGCTCCAGGGCAGCTATGGGGAAGAGGGCCAGGGTGAAGCCGGTTCCGTACATTCCGGGCTGGAGGGTGGTCAGGCCGAATATTTGGGCCAGGGGCGGAATGAATAGGACGCAGGACATGAACAGGGTGGAGGTCAGGGCTGCCAGGTTTAGTTTTTTGTTGGTGAAGATGCCGGTTTTTAGGAGGGATCTGGCGGATCTCATGTTGTAGGCGTGGAGGATCTGGCTGTAGCCCAGGACTAGGAAGGCCATCGTCCGTCCGGCTTTCAGGCCGCCGGAGGAGCTGCATCCTATCCAGAAGGCGGACAGGGACAGGAGGCCGAACATGATTCCCTGGAGAATGACTTGGATTCCCAGGCCGTGGGCGAAGATTCCCTCTTCTTTGGGTCTTGGCTTTGTGTTCATAACGCTGTCTTCTACCGGCTCCATGCCTAAAGCGATGGCTGGGAGACTGTCGGTGACTAGATTGATCCACAAAAGCTGCATGGAAAGTAAGGGAGAGGCTTTGAAAAGCAGCATGGAACTGAATACTAATAGTACCTCTCCGATGTTGGTGCCCAGGAGAAAGCCTACGGTTTTGCGGATGTTGTTGTAGATTCCGCGGCCTTCCCGGACGGCGGAGACAATGGTTGCGAAGTTGTCGTCCTGGAGGGTCATGTCGGCGGCTCCCTTAGCTGTGTCGGTGCCGGTGATCCCCATGGCGCAGCCAATGTCGGCGGCTTTGAGAGCCGGGGCATCGTTTACACCGTCTCCTGTCATGGAAACGATTCTGCCTTTTTTCTGCCAGGCTTTTATGACGCGGATTTTGTCCTCGGGGGCTACCCGGGCGTAGACAGAGATGTTTTCCAGCTTTTTGTGGAAGGCTTCTTCTGTCAGAGCTTTTAGCTCTGTTCCGGTTATGGCTTCCTGGCCTTCTAAGAGGATGCCGAGCTGCTCTGCTATGGCAGAGGCGGTGATGACGTGGTCACCGGTGATCATGATGGGACGGATTCCGGCCTGCCGGCAGAGTGCCACGGCTTGTTTTGCCTCTTCTCTTGGAGGATCGATCATGCCTGCCAGTCCTAAGAAGGTTAAGTTTTGTTCCAGCTCTTCGCTTGTCAGCTCTTCCGGGATCTGATCCAGGGTGCGGCAGGCTATGGCCAGAACCCGGAGGGCCTGGGAGCTCATCTGCCGGGTAACGGCGGCGGCTTTTTCCAGATCCCCCTGGACGCAGCGCTCCTGGAGCATGTCGAAGGCTCCTTTTGTGATGGCTATGGTTTTTCCGTCTATGGTATGGATGGTTGTCATAAGCTTCCGGTCGGAGTCAAAAGGAAGCTCTCCTATCCTGGGATATTGGGCTTTGATTTCTTCCTGGTAAATGCCGTTTTTGCGGGCTGCGGACAGGATGCTTGTTTCTGTGGGATCTCCGATGTGGATTTCCCGTCCTTCTTCAAAGCGGAGGGAGCCGTTGCTGCAGAGGGCTCCGTATAAGAGCAGGCGGCAAACGCCTGGGGTGTTCTCGCCGTTGATTGCTTCTGTTTCGTCTTCGCCGTCTGCGTATGCCTGGGTCAAGGTCATTTTGTTCTGGGTCAGGGTTCCTGTTTTGTCAGAACAGATGACGGAGGTGGAGCCTAAGGTTTCTACGGCCGGAAGTTTTTTGACGATGGCATTTTGTTTTGCCATCCGCTCCACGCCGATGGAGAGGACGATAGTTACAATGACCGGAAGGCCCTCGGGGATGGCGGATACTGCTAAGGATACGGCGGTCATAAAGATCTCCATTACCGGCATGCCTCCGGCAAGTCCCATAAAGAAGATAGCAGCGCAGATTACGAGGACTAAGGCTCCCATGTATCTTCCTAACTGGGCAAGCTTCTGCTGCAGAGGGGTCTGGACTTCACTCTCTCCTTCCAGCATGCCTGCGATCCGGCCCATCTGGGTATTCATGCCGGTTTCGGTTACTATGGCAGTTCCGGTTCCGTAGACGATGCTGCAGCCGGAATAGACACAGTTGATCCGATCGCCCAAGGGTGCATCGGTATTCAGGATGGCGGCTGCGTCTTTTTCTGCCGGGAGGGATTCTCCTGTGAGGGCGGATTCTTCGGATTTGAGACTGGAGGAGGTCAGCAGCCTTGCGTCAGCCGGGACGAAATCGCCTGCTTCCAGCTTGATGACATCGCCGGGAACAAGCTGGGCGGCGTCTATGACCTGCTCCTGTCCTCCGCGAAGAACGCGGGCGTGGGGTGCGGCAAGGCGCATCAGCGCCTCCAGCGATCGCTCGGCTTTGTTTTCCTGGACAACGCCCATGACTGCATTTAATACGACGATGAGCAGGATAAGCAGCGGTTCAAAGAAGGCGGCGCTGTCGTGCTCAGACAGGGCGACAAAAAAAGATACGGCGGCTGCAGCTAAAAGGATCAGTACCATGACATCCTTGAACTGTTCCAGAAATTTTGCCAGGATGGATTTTTTCCCGGCTTCTTTCAGACGGTTTTCACCGTATTCTTTGAGGCGGTTTTGGGCCTCAATGCTGCTTAAGCCTTCGGGGGTGGTTTTTAGGTGTTTCTGCAGTTCTTCTATAGTTTGACTGTGACTGTTCATTTGGCCTCCTATTAATAGTTCCGTAAAATTCTTCCTTGTACACTGCCTTGAAATCAATTTCCAGCCACAAGTACATGTGTCTGGAAATTGATTTGTGCACAAACAAGAATTTTACTGTTAATAGTTCCGTAAAATTCTTCCTTGTACACTGCCTTGAAATCAATTTCCAGCCACAAGTACATGTGTCTGGAAATTGATTTGTGCACAAACAAGAATTTTACTGTTAATAGTTCCGTAAAATTCTTCCTTGTACACTGCCTTGAAATCAATTTCCAGCCACAAGTACATGTGTCTGGAAATTGATTTGTGCACAAGCAAGAATTTTACTGTTAATAGTTCCGTAAAATTCTACGATATTCTGGTTCCGTTTACCTTATTATTCCCAAATGCTCCAATAAAATTTTCATTCCCATGCAGATAAGTATAATTCCTCCTGCAAATTCGGCTTTTGATTTCCATTTGCTGCCGAATATGTTTCCGATGCGGATGCCGGCGGCGGAGATTGCGAAGGTGACGGCTCCGATAAAGGTGATGGCTGGGAAGATCTCTACCTGGAGGAAGGCCAGGGTTACGCCTACGGCCAGGGCATCTATGCTGGTGGCAACGGCCAGAGGGAGCATGGATTTGAAAGAAAAGGGGTTCTCTGTGCTTTCGCTGGAGCAGACTTCGCAGTCCTCTTCTTTGCTTCTGGCTTCCCGAAGCATGTTGATACCGATGATTCCCAGCAGGATGAAGGCTATCCAGTGATCGATGCTGGTAATGTACTCTTTGAATTGTACGCCTAAGAGAAATCCCAGAAGGGGCATGAGGGCCTGGAAGCCTCCGAAGTAGATTCCGGCTGTGCCGCATTCACGGATGCCTGCTTTGGGGACGCAGAGGCCTTTGCAGATGGATACGGCGAAGGCATCCATGGAAAGGCCTACTGCCAGTAAAAATATTTCTGGTAGATTCATGTTTTTTCCTCCATGTTTAGTTCCGCAAACTCCCTTACAATACACTTCTATGAAATCCAATTCCAGTCACAAAACCGTCTGCCTGGAATTGGATTTGTGCATTGTAAGGGATTTTGCTGTTTTAGTTCCGCAGATTCCCTTACATTGTGTCATTGAAAGGATAGGGTTGTTTTGTAAAAAAGAAAGACTTATCCACAGTTTTTCTCTGTAGATAAGTCTCGTTGTTTCAAACAAAACCAGGCCTTGCAGCCATGATGTTGATCTTGTTACGTCCCAGTCCTTTAAAGTGCTGAGCCGCCAACTACTCCCTTATAGCTGATTTGTATGGGTGTTTTGATGTATTTTACTACATTTTACCACGAATGGCAAGAAAAATTTTTAATTCTTCGTCTCAGAGTTATCTGAACATAGGGATGCAACATCTATGGAACGAGTGGGAATATTTGTTTACCGTATGTGGCACACGGGAAGCTCCTTTGTGCCTTGAACTTGAGTCAAAAGTCCGTCGGGCACTGGAGCGTGTCCCCATAGATTGGGCTGAAGAAATGTTGACACAAATTTTGTCCCTTTTGGATGAGTCTCAAAAAATTCATGCAGATAAAAAACTAAAATAGGGCGGCGGTAATAGGCATTGACTATCCCCGCCGCCCTATCTGTTATGGCTCCATACCGACAAGATGCGGTTTTACTCTCCCTCATCATAGCGGTAACAGTCGGGGAAATACTTCACGATAATACCGCCCATGATGTACTTGTGGTGGTTCTCGGCTTTGCGTTTCTTCTCGTTCTGCTTTTTCTTTTCGTTGGCTACACGCTGTTTTGCCTGTTGCAATACCTGTAATGCTTTTTCTAAGTCCTTTCTGATTTCCTGTTTGTTCTCAATCATTTCTGATACCTCATTCTTTCTGTGCTGTGTTAATAGTTTCGGAAAATAAAAAGTCCCAGTTCGTTTAATTGTTGCTGGTGAAATACGTGTATAAATATACATTTTCAATGATTTTATACATTTTCCCAGTAATAGGATATTTGGTCTACGATAGTTGTATCAGTAGAATATTGTCAATATATTTTTCATTCATTCTTAAGATTGATATATGTACGTTGAAATATACAATAAAATAATGTATGATATAAAATGTATTTTTTGAGGATTATAACCATGAAAAAGAAGTTATATTACATTATTTGTTTATGTAGTCTTGTTTCGATTATGTTATGCGCATGTAACAATTCCGTAGACAGCATTACCGAAACGGTAACATTTCAAGCAACAGTAATTGAAGTCACAGGTAATTCAATTTTAGTAGAACCGATAGAGGGTTCTTCGGAACTTAGTTCATCAGATCAGTTCAGTATACCAAACAAAGACGGGCTAGAATTGCAAACGGGAAATATTATTGAAATTGAATATAACGGAGATATTTTAGAATCCTATCCTGCACAGTTGGGAGAAGTATATAACATTACTATTGTGAAAAGCTAATCATGTATAATTTAGGTTATGCTTTGAATTTTATAAATGCAAAAAGTATTCTTGATTTTAACAGAATGAATATTGGGAGAAAATATGAAAACGAATTTCAAACATACATTTAGTTTTAATGCTTTCCAAATAAAAATGATTGCGTTAATTACAATGACTTTAGACCACATTAGCAGCTATCAAACAATCACTCAAAATCGGACAATTAACGATGGATTGGGAATCATTGGTAGAATTGCTGCACCACTGTTTCTATTTATGGTAGTAGAGGGTGTGCGTCATACACGAAACAAAACTAAGTATCTTCTTCGATTGTATATGGCTGGCACTGTGATTGAGATAGTAAATCGAATAATAGAAGGAGCCACAGAAGGACCTTCAATTGGCAATACATTACCAATGTTCTTCTATACAGCGTTGTTTATCATTTGCATAGAACATATTGTAAATAATCCTAAAAATCTGAAAGTTGTTTGTACTGCAATATGTGGATTGATTATTCCATTTTTATTTTATGCACTCAACATTATTTTGCCAAGATACGGATATAGTACGGCGTGGGGAATCATATCCATATTTTTCCCATCTCCTATGAATGTAGATTATTCCATCCTGTTTGTTCTAATGGGAATTGCGTGGTATTTTATCAATAATAGACTAATAAATTGTGCTATATTTGCGGCATTATCACTTGTTTGTACGATAATACCAGTTTCTTTCATCACGACAGGTTGTCCTGTTATGTTAACGCCAGCAGTCTGTAGTATATTTGATCTGTTTGTGGATACACAATGGTGTATGTGTTTGGCAATCCCGTTTATGCTCCTCTACAATGGAGAAAAAGGTCATAGCCTTAAATATTTATTTTACATTTATTACCCTGTTCACGTATATCTTCTCTTTTTCATCCTGCATATAAGAGATTTTTGATAATTTGTGAAAAAGATTGCAAACATTTTTTACTGCTTTCATGCTTTGCTTAATAGCTGAATGTTCACATAAAACGATAGTATCAATTAACTTGCCAAGAAAAACAGTATACAATCAATTGATGTAATTATAGGCGATGGCTCAAAACCATCGTCTATTTTTATGCCCTTTATCACGTACTCAAAATCTAGAGATTCCAGCCCATATTTTATACCCAATACACAATATGATTAAAATTAAATATGGTTCGGAGACAAAAAGGGGCTATACGTTACAAATGAGTTGTATACGTGCCAGTTACTACACCCATCTAATGCCTGTATACATTCAAATATTAAAAAGTACAACAGGATAACTGTGAGTACTTTTTAAGGAAATCGAACTAATGCTCGATAAAACAGATGGCTTTATGCCAAAAAATTGTATGTCAGGATATGACTTTGAACTATGGGTGCAAGGGATACTGACCGCATTAAAATTTGACGCAAAGCGGACAAAGGGAAATGACAATGGTGTTGACATTATTGCGACACTGGGAGAAAGGGGAAGTCACTTAAAATATTACATACAATGTAAATTCCATAACAGACCAGTTGGAAAGACACCTGTACAAGAAGTATATACAGGATGTAATTATTTTGGAAATGACGGGTATCCGGTAGTAATAACAAATAACCGTATGTCAAGCGAGACAAGAGCATATGCAATGAGTTAAGGGATGCCCTTTATTTTGGGCTTTAATGGGAGTGAAATATTCATTTTCCGTATAAATATAAGCTGTGTGGGGCAGAGATAGTCAGTAGCAACAAATAAACGAATTGGGAGAATAAAAAAGGCAGCGGATTGTCTGTTAAGATAATCGCTACCCAAAGGTAAACCGTATTCAATTTTTCAACTTTCTTCTAACATGACATATTTATTTAATATTTGCGAATAAATAAGAATAACGCTCCACATATCTTTATACAACACACATCAGCCCATACATTATCGCACATATAAGCAAACTGATAATACTTACTTTATTTGTTCTATAGTTTGTATTTGCAGGATTCCACTTTTTTATTTTGCTATTTTCAAATAAGAATCCAGTGGTTGCACTTATTATACCCAAAAGCAGCAATCCACATATTTTCGTCGCAGGCAGTGTATTATTCTCAATTCCCTTTATTTCAAATACAATAACCGCCATTCCTATTCCTGCACATAATATTAAGAAAAATATTGCAGTTGCTGGAATACTGCGTTTGGCACGTTTCCTGTCATCTTCTCTGCGATAGATTTTATCTATCATTTTGTAGTTGCTCATTTCTATGCTTGTGGTAAAATTCAGTATATATGCAACGATCAGAACGCTATTAAACCATTGCATTTTCAAATTTATCCCATTTATCACACAAAGCAGAAAAATATATACAGTAGACATGATTCCAATATGCAAATCAATCTGTACAAGCAGTTTCTTCACTTCAAAAATATTATACTCTATCTTGTCATCAAATCCTGCAATTCCATTAAAAGAATTATTTTTTATCGCATTGGAAAAATAGATATGCAGGAACAGTTGTATGGGCATACATAGAATAAACATACAGATGAATATCCCAACACGAAAAATATCCGTTAATGCACTGTAAATGATATATGCCAATATACACAAAACAGATATTCCTATAAAAATCCATGACATTTTTCCTATTGATACTTCCCCTTGTGTTGATGATTTTTCCCCACTCTCATTCCCTAGTAATGTATCAACTTCAACTTCAAATAATTGTGCTAATTTAATTAAATTGTCAGAGTTTGGTTTTGAAGTATTAGTTTCCCATTTGGTTACGGCTTGACGGCTGACCTCCAAATATTCTGCAATTTTTTCCTGTGACAGTCCTTTCTTTTTGCGATAGTACATTAGATTTTCTGCCAATCGATTTTCATTCATATTACGCACCTCCGTATAATTCTGATAGCGATAATATACTGATTTATCCAATTGCACTCTACCAACTATATAGAAAATATGGGCAACTATATGGCAACTATTAGTTGCAACTGCTGTTTTTTCTGCTATTAGTCCAATTTTATAGAATTGTTTAATGGCTTTATTCTACCACAAATGCAAACATACTTCCATTTAAGTTTACTCAAGACCCCTTTGCCTTGTTTTTTGCCTTGTATAGAGCATGGCGGTCAGTTCGTAATTATCCCTCGCTGTGATTGTTCCATGATTATCGGCCTTGTATCTGAATTTGCAAATATTGGTTTTATTGTTCTTGCTTTGTATTCCGCTATCTGCAAGGCAGATATGGTAGGTTGCATGATTGCTGTAGGTATATTTTTATTAAGCCATATAGTTTATGCAGTGTGTTTTAAATATTTTGACAACCATTAACAGAATAACGCCAGTTGTCAAAATAAATACTTTTATGATTTTGCCAGAGAAAATTTTAAGGAGCGGAATAGTTCAAACAGTTACCGCACCTTGAATTATAACCACAGCGGCAGCATTCATGTGCATATCGTAATCAATTCCCTACGGATTGCGGAAGTGCCGCTGCTTCCCTACATGGAAAGACCAGCGGACACAAGGGAGGGCTGCAAGCACCGCTGTACGGACGCAGCTATGGAATTATTTCAAAGCTAAAGAGAAAGCCGCTGTTCTGCAGGGCGAGCTTTCAAGGACACTGGAAGCCACGGCGAACGCCGAGAAGTTTATGAAAATAGTCCGCAAGTACACCAGCTTTGAGGAACTCACCCCTACCCTGTTGTGGGAATTTGTGGAGAAAATCGTAATCCACGAATCTGCTGCCCGTTATTGGAATAATTTCACACATTAAACTAAAATTATATTGATTTTAATAATTCTAATCTTTTACAAAACATATGATAGAACTGAGGTAATTCATTAAAACATGTTTTATTTACTTCTTTGATTTGATTTAAGCCGATTTTTTCAACAGACTTAATTGCAGCCTCCCTCTGGCTGACATGCTCTCCAAACATCGTCTGGCAATTAGAACCATCTATATTGTCATAGGAATTAAAAGCCTGATTGAAATCCATTAAATCATATAGCCTTACTGGCTTATTGTTGGAATTGCGAACGAATACCCCCCAGTTTCCCCAATGTCTGTCTGTATTTCCAATAAGATAATCAATAATATTCATCATATAATAATTATGTTTATCTAAAGAAAGAATATATTTTTTTGTGTTCCTGCCGTGGTTTGCTGCATATACCTCGAATGCTTCCATAGAAACAATTGAATATTCTTTTGATGTAATATTACTGCTTACACTGACTTTTTCTCCGTCAAAATAATCCCTCTCATATAATACTTGTGAAACATCAAAACATCTGCAGATTTGACTGGCAAGCAGTTCTCTTTCAACTGCTTCTGCGCCGCCGTCTTTCAAAAGCCTAAATCCATCAGGAATCCTCTGCCAGGCTTTCGGAAAACACCCATTGGTTGATAAGTCTCTCGCTAAATTTTCATTTTGTACGCTATACTGCCTCCCTCTTAAGGCAATATCAATAAATGTGTTATCTAAATGATTTTCATATAAATTAATATCTTTGAATAAAATCTTTTCTTGCTTTAATTTTACCCAAAAAACATCTGTTAATGAAGCACATCTATATGTGAGTGCAATTTTTGCCCTTTCTTTGTCAGTCACTGCCTGTAACATTCCGATGCTGTTTAATATTTCTTTTGCATACTTTCTGTCTAAACCCTCATGCCCCACATTTGGCACCACCATAAATGAAACTGTGCAAGCGATAGGTTATTGAATTTGTTTTTGCCATTGTCTATACTATAACCAACGGCAAAGATCGTTTTAATTTTGGGCCTGCAGCCCGTTTTCTAAACTGATTTCAGGTACTCTCATTTGCACCACCACCTGTCCAGCCTCTTACGGCAAAAGGACGTACAGTAAAATGATAACAGACAGAGTACCATGCCGTAAATTTACCCAGGAGGTGCCTTTATGGATAGAATTTACGACAATTGTTGTGGTATTGACGTGCACAAAAAACTCATCGTTGCCTGCTTTCGAAAAGGCAATAAGCAGGAGATACGGGAGTTTGGCGCAACAACCAGAGAACTTCTCGAAATGGCTGACTGGCTCAAAGACGGCGGCTGTGAAATGACCGCAATGGAGAGCACGGCATCTTATTGGAAGCCTCTGTATAACATCCTTGAATCGTCCGGCCTGAACGCTATGGTGGTCAATGCCCGCCATATGAAAGCTGTCCCAGGACGCAAGACAGATGTCAGGGATGCTGAATGGATTGCGGATCTTCTTCAGCATGGGCTGCTCCAGCCCAGTTACATCCCTGATAAAGAGCAGCGGGAACTGCGTGAGCTGGTCCGTTACCGCAAGAGCCTTGTTGGTGAACGCACCAGGGAGCTCAACCGCCTCCAGAAGATGCTGGAAGGCGCCAACATCAAGCTGTCCGGTACTGTGTCGGATATCAACGGCAAGAGCGCGCGCAACATCCTGGAGTATCTTCTCACCGGGGCGTCCGTGGATGGACCGAAATATGATGAGATGTATGAACAGAAGATCATCGCCCATAATCTCAAGGCCACCAAGGAGCAGATCATAGACGACCTCAATGGTGTGATGAGCCCTCTCCAGCGCCGGATGATGAAGGAGCTTCTGGCACACCTGGACGAGCTTAATATCCACATCAAAAATCTGAATGATGAGATTGACAACTTCATGAAGCCGGAGGAAAAACAGGCTTCCCATGCCATCCAGGATGTGACTGGTATAGGGAATACCAGCGCGCAGGCCATCATTTCCGTCATTGGCACGGATATGGAACGTTTTCCTACGGACAGGCATATCTCGTCATGGGCCGGATTATGCCCTGGTGATAATGAAAGCGCCAGGAAGAGGAAGTCCGGCAAGACCAGAAAAGGGAACTCCCTTTTGCGGACAACCCTGATTACCTGCGCGCATTCAGCTGTAAAGAATAAAAAGTCCTATTTCCATGCGCAGTTCATGAGGATCAGCTCCCACAGGGGAAAGAAGAGGGCCTATGTCGCAGTTGCCCATTCCATGCTCATAGCCATTTACCATATCCTCAAAGACGGAGTGGTGTTCAAGGATCTTGGAGCTGATTATTATAACCAGTTCAACAAAGAACGCAAAATCAATGCGTATCTGAAAAAGTTAAAAGCACTTGGTTGGGAAGCCCCGGTAGTTGCCGCCTGAGTCTTCCAGACAGGGTCAAAAACTTCTTTTAAGCTTGATAGGGGCAGTCTGCGCTTTTTTGGCTACCCGGAAGATTATGTTTCACAGTAAAGTAAGAATTCTTGTTGCGCACCAATAATTGAAGTTTGTAATGTTATTGACTAACGTATCAATGTCTTTTGCTTCCTCTAAATATAAATGATATGGCATAAATGACTTATAATATATTTTACATTGTCCAGAATCAGTTATCTTTGCAACTCTTCTGTCCATATGCATAATTTCATATACGTTTTTCTCTGACACTTTGCCACCTCCAATTAAGCCAGTTTTTATGAATCACTCCAGGCATATCTTAATTTATCTGCATTAAAATCTCCTAAAATATACACATCCTCATTATCTGATACCCTGCCGGACATTCATTTGTTCTATATATCTGACTTCCACTTTTTTAGTCAGCCACACACCATTTTCAGAAAGGTAAAACCTGATTCCTTCCCGGCACATCTGTCCGCTATGTACTTTCAGGATGACTGGTTTTCCATGCCGTTTTCCGACTTTAGCTGCAGTTTCAATGTCCTTTGAAAGATGTACGTATAAACGGCTTATTGGTTTCAAGCCTTCTTCCATAATAGCTTTTATAAATCTATCCGCAGTTCCATGATATAAAAATTCTGGCGGTTCCTCCTCTTTCAATTCTACATCCACTGGAATACTATGTCCCTGATTTGCCCGAATCAGCGTCTTGTCTTCATTAAAACGATATCTCTGTTTATGATCCGTTCTAACAATTTCTTCTAATACTCCCATATCTATCTTACGCCCGATATTATTTATGCCATCAAGAAGTTCTTCAACATTTGCCCATCCATGTTCATCCAGAGTAATCCCTGCTGCGTCTGGTTTGTGTCTTAACACCAGACTAATAAATACACTTAATTTATCTAACTTTCCCATATATCCTCCAAATAAAATCAATCCTTAATTTATAAGTATAGCATACCCTCTCACAAAAAACTATCCAAATTATTCCATATAAACGGTGCATCATCTACTGTGTAGAATGCTCTTCCATATACCGCCGGACAAACAGTTTCAATTCCGGGTATTCAAAAGGACTGTCAGATTCTGACAGTCCCTAAATGCGTACGTATCGTTTTTTCTTTGCAGAGCCACTGGAATAGGCCTACAGTTTTTCGTAAGATACCAGTTCCTTTATTGGAATACGGGTCTGTGAATGTCGTTCCGGATCGGCAGCTTCTTCGTTTGAATACCCTATCGCCAAGATGTTGATGGGTTCAAGATTGCCCGGCAATTCAAATTCCTTTTTTATAATATCGGGCTTAAAATAGCAAACCCAGACGGAACCTAAACCCAGCTCCGCTGCCTCCAGCATCATATGGTCGGTTAAAATCGAAGCGTCTATATCTGCCGTCTGCTTCTTATCAAAGGGACGCACCCACGCCTTATTGTGATCTGCACAGACAATGACGGCAAGGGGCGCACCATAGATATTTGCTGCTTTCCCGATTTTTTCAAGTCCCTCTTCGCTTTGTACTGCAATTAAACGAACCGGCTGAAGATTGGCGGCTGTGGGAGCTGCGTGAGCTGCCTGTAAAATTTTGTCCAGCTTTTCCTCTTCAACTTTCTGCGGTGTGTAGGAACGGACACTGTACCTCTTTTTTGCAAGTTCTAAAAAACTCATAACATTCCTTCCTTTCTTTGTATGTACTTTGATTGCAAGCTAAGGCTGGAGTTGATATTTCCACTGCCTTATGCTATAATTCTAACACTTATTTTTTTAAAGGCAAGAACGCACTTTTTTGATATATAGTACCCAAAAGTATACCTTGCAAATCTTCCCATTCATGCATCCCCTACAGGGCGGGCAGACTTCGTCCAGTAAGAGATCATGTAAGGAAACAGCAGAACTTCATACTGTGCCAGAAGGATTTCCGGTACGGACTACTAGATACCGGGTACTGAATGAAGTTCTACGGAACTGGAATGGAGAAAATTATGAAATGTGCAGGTAATTATAATTGTCCCGTAGAAGCAACCATCGATTTGATCGGCGGTAAGTACAAGGCGCTTATCTTGTGGCATTTGATTAACAAAACGCTGCGTTTTAATGAAATCAGCAAATTAATTCCCAAAGCTACGCCCAAAATGCTTACCCAGCAATTACGGGAGCTTGAAAGAGATCTTTTAATTATCCGTGTTGTTTATCCCGTGGTTCCGCCGAAAGTTGAATATTCCTTAAGCAATTTGGGCAAAAGCATCATTCCTGTTTTAGACGCCATGTGTAATTGGGGCGAAGGTTATTTAGACGGACAGAGCTGCAAATAGCCTGCCTACCCGTTTACTTTCCCTTCTTCTGCCTTTAACCGCTCCAGGGCTTTTTCCATCCGTCTGTTCTCATCCTTTTCTTTCAGGTTCATCAGCAGGTAACTCCCCAGGGCAGAAAGCCCAAAGCAGGCAAAAAACATTGCCCAGGACTGCCACATTCCCACCGGAAACCAGCGGAAAGCTATGATAAATGCGGATATGACAATCACAATCCCTGTGAACAAACAAAGGCTTCTAAGCCAGAGCGCCATTTTCCGGATGAAAGTATCTGTAAAAAACATAAAACGAAGGGCTGTAATCAAAAGGGATACTGCCAGGAATTGAAAAACAACATTCACCGGAATCCCCTTATCCCCCAGGGAAAACATGGCGGAGACCTCCTCTGCAGAAGCTCCAAATGCAAGGCAGAACAGATTGATCATCACCATTGCAAAGCCGAATATCAATAACACCTGTGCCAGATAATCCAAAATACTTCTCTTCTCTTCCATACTTATCTCACTCCTAATCTTTTTTTCAATTTTTCCGCATACTGCCTGGAAGCGATAATCTCCTCGCCGCCCGACATGGTGATGCGGATTCTTCGGTTGATGTCTGCTTTCAATGTCCGGATGCTCTGCAAATGGATCAGGAAGGACTTGCTTACACGAAAAAAACCGTATTCCTCCAACTGCTGTTCCAGTTCATACAGGCGAAGATCGGATTCATATATTTCATCCAAGGTGTATAAGAAGCATTTTCTGTCTACGCTCTCGATATATACGATCTGTGCAATATCCAGAAAATAAATCTCGTCATCCTTTTTCGCCGTTAACTGATGGTTCATCATCCGCAGTGTCGCCAGTATTTTTTCCACATCGGGAGTCAGCCGGCGGCATGTAATGGAGACGCTCAGCTCCTCTGCCTGATCATCCACATGTATTTCAATATTCAAAGCCTCACCTCCTTGGGTCTGGATGTGATTTATTATATCCGAAATAAGCGGCTTATCAAGAGGCCTGCACGCAGGATGTCGTTTTTCCCACATAAGCTGCCATGTAAAAATATGGGGAGTTATATTTTCGACAAAAATTTGAAGTATCCTGCATATTCTTGCATATCCAGGGCAAAAAGAAAGCACCATTGGATGATTGATTCATCTGTTGGTGCTTCTTTTTTATCTTACCGCATCATATACAAATAACTTTTATACGTTCCTTCCTATAGCGGCGTGTTTTGAAAAGTCGGCGATTTCATACTCTCACTTTGTTTTTTTCCTATGTAAACGGTTTAGCTCAAAATACAATGGAACAAGTACTGCATTTATAACCAGGGCGTAAAACAAGGAAACCAGAGCCACCGCTATATCGCCCCATAATGTAGGTGAAGCAAACTCGGAATCAAGCATATGATACCGCAAAAGATTCACCATGTTGATTGTAAAACCGATGCTTCTCCAAATCAAACTGGATCTGCATACCAGCTTAAGTGCGTTTGAGCTGTCCCTTATCATTTCAGCCGTGCAATTCTCTCTCTTAATTATATAGACAAATGCCTTTAGAAAGTCCCGCCAATATCCTGTACACAGCAGTATCAGAAGGCAGGGAATCAGGATAAATTCCATACTGGTGGAATCTACAAAATGCCAGGTTCTGCTTCCTATTCCATATTTGACTAGAAAGAACACTCCTAAAATTGGGATTACAAGCCTTATAAAGAAATTTATGCTTTTTTGGGCTTTATTTGCTTTTTGCTGCAATTCCACAAGATTTTCTTCTGCTTTTTTTGATAATTTTCCATAGCAATCCTTTCTCCGCTGAGCAGTTCATTTACACTGATACCAAGTATTTTACAAAAGTCCAGCATAATGGAGGCATCCGGAATACTTTTTCCCGTTTCCCATTTTGACACTGCCCGGTTGGTAATATTTAGCTTTTCTGCTAACTGTGTCTGTGTAAGTTCCTTGTCTTTCCGACAGGCTGCAATGAATTTTCCTATCGTTTCCTGGTTCATGTTTCCATCCTCCTTTTCATCAGTATAACAGAAAAAATTGCTCTAGAACTAACCATTGGTTGATTTTGAAAGATTCAACCAGCAGTTGATTTCTTGGCAGACAGTTTCGATGATAAAGTTTTCTATTTCCGTATTTACCTGCTCTGGATTATCTCCATTGGCAAAATGCTTTGCTTGTTTTGTAGGTTCATGCAAGTATATTATATATCTGTTGACCGTTTTTGAGAAGGTCATTGCTAAAATCATAAAATGTTGTACCTGTTGTCTTAAACAAAATTTTGAATTTTATCCTTATCTCATTTCTATCATTCATATTGACATATAGGTAACATGTTGCTACAATTAAATGCGTAACAAGTTTCCAATCAGGAGGACTGTATGAATCTAGACGATTTGACTGCAAAATTTTCAAGTTCTACAGAAAATCAAAGAAAGGCCATTTTCAGCACATTATTCATTGCCGGAAACAAGCTGCAGACACTTTTTGACAACTATATTCCAGAGGTATCGTTAAAACAATTTATGCTGCTGTCAATCGTCAGGCAGTCAAAGGAACCGCTGACATTCACCCAGTTGGGAAATCTGTTAGGCTGTTCAAGACAAAATATCAAAAAACTGGCCAATGTCCTGATGAAAAAAGGATTTATTACGATTCAGCAAAGCCCCCATGACACAAGAGCTATGTGTATCTGCCCCACCGAAAAGGCAGATGCCTTTTATGTAAATGATTTTGCAGAATACCAAGAGGATTTGAATTATCTTTTTGAAGTTTATACCGACAAAGAGGTCGAAACTCTTTTCATTCTTCTATCACAGCTGTATGCCGGAATAGAAAATCTGGAAAAGAGAGCTGCAATGAAAAAAGACAGGGAGATTTAAGCAGATGAAGACAATCGTAATCTATACTTCAAAAACAGGGTTTACAAAACGTTATGCCCAGTGGATAGCGGAAGCGGCCAGGGCGGACTGTTTTGAATTATCCGCCGCAAAAAAGAAAGATTTGACCGCTTATGATGCAATCATTTTCGGAGGCTGGGCCTGTGCCGGCAGCATCAGCCAAATAAAATGGTTCAAGGGAAATATTGATAAATGGGCCGATAAGAAGCTGATTGCATTCTGTGTTGGAGCAAGTCCCGTCGACAACCCGGAAATTGACATAGCTCTTAAACGGAATTTCAACGAGTCAGAACAGAAAAATGTAAAAGCTTTCTACTGCCCGGGCGGATTCAATTATGAAAAAATGTCTATAACGTCGAAACTTATTATGAAAATGTTTGTAACAGCACTTAAAGCCCAAAAGAATAAGACTGAAGCAGAACAGATCATGGTAAAAATGATTTCTTCGTCTTATGATATTTCGGACAAAAAGTATATTGAACCGATTTTGCAATATTTGAAAAAAGATGCATTTTAGGAAAGGTATGGCAGCCGCCATACCTCATATTTTTACCGCTTCATTCCGCATCTATCGTAGACACACCAATGGTCACTTCCTCCAGCACATCTAAAAGCACCCTCACCGTATCCAGTGATGTAAGCATCGTAATATTGCTCTGTGCTGCCGCCCTTCGGATTGCTGCGCCATCTTCATAATGAACGCCGGAAAGAATTGCGCGGGTATTGATGACATAGCTGACATATCCGGCCCGGATTGCATCCAGAATTTCACTGCTGCCTTCCGAAGGCTTCCCCAGTATACGGGTACGGATCCCATGCTGCTTCAGATACTCTCCTGTGAGAGAGGTTGCCTCTATATTGAACCCCATATCATAGAAACGCCGGATCAAAGGAAGGGCTTCGCCTTTATCCTCATCTGCAAGTGTCACGATTACAGTCCCGTAATTCTGCACGCGGATACCAGAGGCAGTCATGGCTTTATACATGGCCCTGTGAAGCTTCCTGTCATATCCGATTGCCTCTCCCGTGGATTTCATTTCCGGTGAAAGGTAGGTATCCATTCCATTTAATTTGGAAAAGGAAAATGTCGGTACTTTTACGTACCATCGCTGCTTTTCTTTCGGGTATCTTTCATCAATCCCCTGTGCTTTCAGGCTCTTTCCAAGAATGACTTTCGCTGCAATATCAGCCAGCGGATACCCGGCTGCTTTTGATAAAAACGGTACGGTTCGCGAAGAACGCGGATTCACCTCAATGACAGATACTTTCTCCTCTTTATCCACAATAAACTGAATATTGAACAGACCGACAATGCCGATGCCAAGCCCCAATTTCTCTGCATAGTCCAGAATCCTTTCTTTTACCTTTTCGGATATGCTGAAGGCAGGATATACGCAGATGGAATCACCGGAATGTACGCCGGTTCTTTCTACCAGCTCCATGATTCCAGGAACAAATACATCCTTTCCGTCGCAAACAGCATCAATTTCCACTTCCCTGCCGCAGATGTATTGATCCACCAACACCGGTTTATCTTCATCAATTTCTACGGCTGTTTTTAAATAATGGCGCAGATGCTCTTCCTTTGCCACAATCTGCATGGCTCTTCCGCCGAGCACGAAGCTTGGACGTACCAATACCGGATAGCCGATCTCTTCTGCAGCTTTTACGCCATCTTCCATACATGTCACAGCCTGTCCTTTTGGCTTTGGGATGGAAAGCTCTGACAGCAGCTTTTCAAAAGCATCTCTGTTTTCAGACTTTTCAATGGCTGCACAATCTGCACCCATGAGCTTTACTCCTCTTTTTTCTAATGGCTCTGCCAGATTAATCGCAGTCTGTCCGCCAAAAGATACGATAATCCCATCCGGCTTTTCCATTTCAATCACATTCATAACATCTTCCACGCATAAGGGTTCAAAATACAGCTTGTCTGATGTAGTATAGTCCGTAGACACGGTTTCCGGATTGTTATTGATAATAATTGCCTCATATCCGGCTTCCTTGATGGCCTTAACTGCATGTACCGTGGAATAATCAAACTCCACACCCTGGCCGATACGGATTGGGCCGGAGCCAAGCACAACGATTTTCTTTCTGTCTTCGATTACCGATTCATTTTCTTCCTCATAGGTAGAATAGAAATACGGAACATAGCTTTCAAACTCTGACGCACAGGTATCGATCATCTTATAAACCGGAAAAATACCCCATTTCTTACGCAGCTCAAAAACCTCTGCTTCTGTCCTATTCCACAGCTCTGCCACAGCCTTATCGGAAAAGCCTGTTTTCTTTGCCTGATACAGAGCTTCCCTGTCGCCGGCGCATGATTTCAGTTCCGTTTCCAGATCTATCACCTTTTTCATTTTGTTAAGGAAGAAGCTGTCAATTCCGGTCTGCCCGGAAATCTCTGAAACGCAGACGCCCAATCTTAATAGCTGTGCAATAGCAAAAATTCTGTCATTTGTACCAATTTTTATAGATTCCATCAATGCGTTTACAGGATCCTTTTCAAACTTTGCCATGTACAGATGATAGGCCCCCGTTTCCAGAGAACGGATTGCTTTTAACAGGCTTTCTTCAAAAGTTCTTCCTACACTCATCACTTCCCCGGTAGCTTTCATCTGCGTACCAAGCTCCTGGTTTGCATCCGTAAATTTATCGAATGGAAAACGCGGCATTTTTGTCACGATATAATCCAATGCCGGCTCAAAGGAAGCCGGCGTATTTACCAGCATAATCTCATCCAGCCTCATCCCCACGCTGATTTTTGCAGACACCCTCGCAATTGGATAGCCGCTTGCCTTTGATGCAAGGGCGGAAGAACGGGAGACCCGCGGATTTACCTCAATCAGGTAATACTGAAAAGAATCCGGATCAAGGGCAAACTGCACATTACATCCTCCCTCTACCTTCAGTGCACGGATGATTTTCAATGCGCTGTCCCGCAGCATCTGATATTCTTTATTGGTCAGTGTCTGGGATGGGCATACCACAATGGAATCTCCTGTGTGTATTCCCACCGGATCTAGATTTTCCATATTGCAGACTGTGATTGCCGTATCGTTGGCGTCGCGGATCACTTCGTATTCGATTTCCTTGAAGCCTTTGATGCTTTTTTCAATCAATACCTGATGAACCGGAGATAACGCAAGGGCATTTTTAATCAGTCCCATAAATTCCTGCTCGTCATCCGCAAAGCCTCCACCCGTTCCTCCAAGGGTAAACGCAGGGCGCAGCACCACCGGATAACCAATTTGCTCCGCTGCCCTTACCGCTTCTTCCGCCGTATTCGCAATGGCAGAGGGAAGTACCGGCTCTCCCAGTTCTTCACAAAGCTTTTTGAACTGTTCCCTGTCTTCTGCCCGTTCAATACTTTCAATAGACGTTCCCAAAAGCTCCGCCCGGCATTCTTTTAAAATTCCTTTTTTTTCAAGCTGCATCGCCAGATTCAGTCCGGTCTGCCCCCCAATCCCCGGCACAATGGCATCCGGGCGCTCATGGCGGACAATCTTCGCCACATATTCCAGCGTCAGCGGTTCCATATACACTTTATCCGCAACCGCCGTATCCGTCATAATGGTTGCCGGATTGGAATTGCACAGTACAACCTCGTATCCTTCCTCTTTCAATGCGAGGCATGCCTGCGTACCTGCATAGTCAAATTCTGCTGCCTGGCCAATCACAATCGGGCCGGAACCAATGACAAGTATTTTCTTTAAATCAGTTCTTTTCGCCATTCTTTGTTCCCTCCATCATATTTATAAATTGGTCAAACAGATAACCGCTGTCCTGCGGCCCAGGCGCGCTTTCCGGGTGATACTGCACACCGAATACCTTATCTTCCTCACAGGCCGCGCCTTCTACCGTCTGATCCAGCAGATTTCGATGCGTTACCTTCAATCGGGTATTTGCAAGGCTTCCTTCATCCACTGCATAGGAATGGTTCTGGGACGTAATCTCTATCTTGCCGGTCTGCAGATTTTTCACCGGATGATTTCCTCCCCTGTGGCCAAACTTCAGCTTATAAATCCTGGCCCCATATGCAAGAGAAATCAGCTGATGGCCAAGGCAGATGCCAAATATCGGGTATTTGCCTTTTAGTTCTTTGACCAGTTCTACCACCGTCTGCACATCTTCGGGATTTCCCGGTCCGTTGGATAAAAAGACTCCGTCCGGTCTCAACTTTTCGATTTCCCGCACAGAAGTATTCCACGGAAAGACTGTCACGCTGCATCCTCTCCGGTTCAGAGTCCTCACAATATTCTGTTTCATCCCACAATCAACAGCGGCCACATGATACTTCTCATCCGGCACAAGGTATTGCTGCATTTCCTTCCGGCTTACCTGCGACACGGCGTCCCTTGGAATATCATATAAATCCAGTTTACGAAGTCCATCCTCTAAGGATGTATCAATATCTGTGAGCAATGCCTTTCGGCTTCCAAGGTCGCGTATGGAACGTACCAGCTTTCTTGTATCAATCCCGTAGATGCCCGGTATCTTATATTTCTCCATAATTTCCGATAAGGTGTATTTACTGCGGAAATTGGACGGCTGGCCGTTGTAATCCCGCACCGCCAGTCCGCCGATAGTCGGAATATCCGTTTCAAAATCATCTTCTGCCATTCCGTAATTGCCAATCAAAGGATATGCCATCACGACTGTCTGATAAGTATAGGAGGGATCGGAAAGGATTTCCTGATATCCAACCGGAGAAGTATTGAATACAATTTCCGTCATTTTTTCAAGCTTAGAACCAAATCCATATCCACAGTATTCGCTGCCGTCGGACAGAATCAGTTTTCTGTCAAATTTTTTCATCATACATGCACCTCTTTCGCTCAAACCCGTTCAGACAGCTTCCTTTCAAAACGGTCCTTACGCAGATCTGCCGGGATTTTCGTCGGATATTCCCCCTGAAAGCAGGCAGCGCAATAACCCTCGCTGTCTATCAGTTTATTCAGCTTCTCTATCGGCAAATATCCCAGAGAATCTACTCCTATTATCTTTGCAATCTCGTCCATGCTATGATGACATGCAATCAGGTTTTCTTCCGAGTCAATATCTGTTCCATAATAACAGGGATATAAAAATGGAGGAGCAGAAATTCTCATATGGATCTCTTTCGCTCCGGCATCACGCAAAAGCTTTACAATCCGTTTGCTGGTCGTCCCTCTGACAATGGAATCATCAATCAGCACAACCCTTTTTCCATCGATTACCTTCTTGACCGGGCTCAGCTTAATCCTGACCTTGTCCAAACGTTCATTTTGTCCCGGAGAAATGAATGTCCTGCCAATATATTTGTTTTTTATCAGCCCAATCCCATAAGGAATTCCGGATTTTTCCGCATACCCCAATGCTGCATCCAATCCGCTGTCGGGAACTCCTATCACAATATCCGCGCATTTGGGATAACTCTCTGCCAGCAATGCTCCGGCCTTCATACGAGATTCGTGTACGGATATGCCATCTATAACAGAATCCGGTCTTGCAAAATAGATATATTCAAAAATACAGGTTTTTTTTCTCTGTTTTTCACAGTGCTCTCTCCTTGATTCCACACCGTTTTTTGTAAACACCAGAATCTCTCCCGGCAGCACATCACGGATAAATTCTGCTCCTACCGCTGACAGCGCACAGCTTTCGGATGCAGCCACATATGCCCCGTCCGCCGTCTTTCCATAGCAAAGCGGCCGAAACCCATATGGATCTCTTGCCGCAATCATCTTTGTAGAAGAAATCAGCACCAGCGAATAAGCGCCTTCCAGTAAACCCATGGTATTGCTGAGTGCTTCCTCAATGCTTGGCGTCATAAGCCGTTCTCTCGTAATCACATAAGCGATGGTTTCCGTATCACTGGTTGTATGGAAAATTGCCCCCGATAATTCCAGCTTATCGCGAAGCTCTAATGCGTTGGTTAGATTTCCATTGTGCGCCAGCGCCATCTTTCCTTTCTGATGATTGACTTCAATAGGCTGGCAGTTATTTCTTGTGTTTCCTCCGGTTGTTCCATATCTTACATGTCCAACTGCCATATTTCCCATGGGAAAATGATTGAATGTATCTTTCGAAAATACTTCACTGACAAGCCCCAGATCTTTGTAGGAAGAAAATACGCCGTCATCGTTCACAACAATTCCGCAGCTCTCCTGTCCTCTGTGCTGCAGGGCATACAGCCCATAATAAACAATGCTTGCCACATTTTCCTTTTTTGTACCCATCACTCCGAATACGCCGCACTCTTCATGGATAGCCATAACCTTATTTCCTCCATTCCAGTTCCGTAATATCCCTCAAAGTACACAGGTATGAAATCAATTTTCAGCCGCATAAAAATGCGTCTGTAAATCGATTTGTGCACTTTGAGGGATATTACTGTTTTAAAGCTGCTTCGGCACACTGGTATTGAGAGAAACTTTTATTCGAAAGGGCACTCATAAAAGTTCCTCTCGTGCGCCTTTGCGGCTTTACCATCCAGCAGAAATTTTTTTCGAAAACACTTGACATTTCTTAGCTGGACTATGTAGAGCATTCTGCTCATGCCTGCTCCAATGCAGCCGCAATAAATCCTTTAAACAGCGGATGCGGCTGATTGGGACGGCTTTTAAATTCCGGATGAAACTGCACGCCTGCAAAAAAAGGATGCTCGCGCAGCTCTACCGCTTCCACAAGACTGTCATCCGGCGATGTACCGCTGATCACAAGCCCGGCTTCGGTCAGTTCTTTGCGATACTTATTATTAAATTCATAGCGGTGGCGATGACGCTCCTGTATCATCTCTGTGCCATAGCATTTTTCCATTGTTGTTCCCGGCCTAATCCTGCAGGGACAGCTTCCAAGGCGCAGTGTTCCGCCTTTATCAACCGCCTCGCTCTGTCCCGGCATAAAATCGATTACTTTATGATTACACTGCTCATCAAATTCCCCAGAATGCGCATCTGCAATTCCCGATACATTTCTTGCAAATTCAATAACTGCAATCTGCATACCAAGGCAGATTCCAAGATAAGGTATCTGGTTTTCCCGGGCATATTTCGCCGATAAAATCATCCCTTCTATGCCGCGATTTCCAAATCCGCCCGGAATAATAATCCCATTCATTCCTTTTAATATGTCATTTACATTTTCTTTCGTGATCGTTTCCGAATCAATCCAGTGAATTTTTACGAATGCATTCCGTTCATATCCTGCATGGTTCATGGCCTCCGCCACTGACAGATATGCGTCATGAAGTTTTACGTACTTTCCAACCAATCCGATATGTACTACCTCTGATCGCAGACGGATGCGTTCCACCATCTCTTCCCAATCCGTCAAATCCGGTTTTGGCGCTTTCATATTCAGTTCCCTGCACACAACGGAGGAAAACCCTGACCTCTCCAGCATCAGGGGGGCCTCATAAATATTCTCCAATGTCCGGTTTTCGATGACGCAATCTGGTTTTACATTGCAAAAGAGAGAAATTTTCTGAAAAATCGATTCCTCTAAGGGCTTGTCGGAACGCAGAACAATGATATCCGGGTGAATGCCCATCCCACAGAGCTCTTTTACCGAGTGCTGCGTCGGCTTTGATTTATGCTCTCCGGAACCGCTTAAATACGGAACCAATGTCACATGAATGAACAGGCTGTTCTCTCTGCCTGCTTCCAGAGAGATCTGACGTACCGCCTCTACAAAAGGCTGTGATTCTATATCGCCAATGGTTCCGCCTATCTCTGTAATCACCACATCTGCTCCTGTCTTTTTTCCCACACGATACACAAATTCCTTGATTTCATTCGTGATATGGGGAATTACCTGAACCGTAGAACCAAGGTATTCCCCTCTTCGCTCCTTATTCAATACATTCCAGTAGACTTTTCCTGTAGTCAGATTGGAATACTGATTCAAATTCTCATCGATAAACCGTTCATAATGCCCCAAATCCAAATCTGTTTCAGCCCCATCCTCCGTCACATACACTTCGCCATGCTGATAAGGACTCATGGTGCCGGGATCCACGTTAATATATGGGTCTAGCTTCTGAGCCGCCACCTTCAAGCCTCTCGCCTTTAAAAGCCGTCCAAGAGAAGCTGCCGTTATCCCTTTTCCAAGACCCGATACCACACCTCCGGTCACAAATATATATTTTGTCATAATCATTTTGCTTCCTTATTCAAATTTCACTGCTGTTATCATTCTTTCTATTAAAAGTCGCTGCGCGACAGCACTAAAGGGTAAAGCTGCTTCGACACACCGGTAATGAGAGAAACTTTTATTCGAAAAAGCTCTCATAAAAGTTCCTCTCGTGCGCCTTTGCAGCTTTACCGTCCAGCAGATTTTTTTTCAAAAACACTTGACATTTCTTAGCTGGACTACAGAAAACTCTATTTTCCGCTGTCTCCATAGTTTGACAGCACCCTTGCAGAAGGATCCTTCACGTCGCATCCTTTCCATTCCTTGTTCGGCATCCAGTAGCCGGCAATCATCCCGGCCTGCCCCGGATAATAGGTTTCAAAAATCTCCCGGTATAGCAAGGATTCCTTTGTAAACGGTCTGGCATATGTATATTTTTCACACATACTTTCATACTCTTTATCCGTATATTTACGCTCTGCATACTCCTTTAAGTAATCTACCATGGAATGTCCAACCGCATCTGAAAACGCCGCTTTCTCTCTCCACAAAATCTCTTCCGGTAAATAATCACCACCTTCAAATGCACGGCGCAGCAGATATTTCCCTTTTCCATACGTGTTGATTTTTAATTCCGGATCAATAGACATCACATATTTTACAAAATCCAAATCGCCAAAAGGAACTCTTGCTTCCAGTGCGTTTACGGAGATACAGCGATCGGCCCGAAGAACGTCATACATATGAAGCTCCCGGATTCGTTTCTCCGCCTCCATCTGAAAAGCCGCTGCATCCGGTGCGAAATCTGTATATTTATATCCAAACAGTTCATCCGATATTTCCCCCGTCAGCACAACACGGATATCCGTCTGTTCATGGATCCACTTGCACACCAGATACATTCCCATGGATGCACGGATTGTTGTAATATCATACGTTCCAAGGAGCTGAATGACTGTCTCCAGAGAAGAAAGCACTTCATCCGGCGTCATATAAACCTCTGTATGGTCGCTTCCAATATAATCCGCCGCCTGCCTTGCATACTTTAAATCAATGGCGTCTTCTCTCATACCAATGGCAAAGGTTCTGATGGGTTCTTTGCTTTTCTTTGCCGCAATCGCACATACCAGAGAAGAATCCAGTCCGCCGGAAAGCAAAAAACCCACTTTTGCGTCAGCGACAAGACGCTTCTCCACTCCGGCTGTCAGTTTATCGTGAATGTGTCTGCATACGGTTTCCAGATTATCGCGGCAGATACGATCCACTTTAGCAATGTCACAGTATCGGATAAACTGACCGCTTTTATAATAGTGTCCTGGGGGAAAGGGCATAATCTTATCCGTAAGCCCTGTCAGATTTTTCGCCTCGCTGGCGAATATAACAGCTCCTTCTTTGTCATATCCATAATACAAAGGCCGGATCCCAATCGGATCTCTTGCCGCAATAAATTCTCCTGCGTCTCCGTCATAAAGAATACAGGCAAACTCTGCATCCAGCATGGCGAACATAGCTGTTCCATATTCCTGATACAGCGGTAAAAGAACCTCACAATCCGATTCGCTCTTAAAAGTATATTTCTCTGACAGTTTTTCTTTCAGCTTCTTAAAACCATATATTTCTCCGTTGCAGACTATATAGCTGTTACCTAGTTTAAACGGCTGCATCCCCGACGGAGCCAGCCCCATAATGGATAATCTGTGAAATCCAAGCAGGCCTTCTCCCGTTTCAACAATCCGGCTGTCATCCGGCCCCCTTGACTTCGTCCTGTTAAATCCTTCCATAAAAGCATCAAAAGCAGCGCCGCGGCTGCAATATCCCATAATAGAACACATCGGAATATACCTCCATAAATTTAAGTAATTCAGCTTTCTATCTGTCCCGGCTTTTATTCCACATCCTGAAGGGCGTCAAAGCCTTCTTCTCCGGTTCTTACTTTCACCACATTTTCCACATCATAGACGAAAATCTTTCCATCTCCAATATGCCCTGTGTAAAGTACCTTCTTGGCTGTTTCAATCACTTTACGGACCGGAACTGCACTGACTACAATGTCCACCTGTACTTTGGGAAACAGATTCGCTTCTACCTGTACACCGCGATAATATTCCGGCTTGCCTTTCTGTATTCCGCATCCAAGGACATGGGATACTGTCATACCGGTAATTCCCAGCTTTATCATTGCATTCTTTAATGCTTCAAATTTTGATTCCTTGCAGACAATCTCAATTTTTGTAAACTTCGGAGTGCCTTCTTCAAATGCAGGAACTTTCTTAACCGGAATCGCTTCCGCAACCGGAGTGTCACCGGATACCGCCACAGGGTCATTTCCCTCTTCAATATACTCCGGAAGCATTGCAAAGCCTGCATATGCAGAAGGAAGACCATGCTCTGCCGCATCAAGGCCAGTCATTTCTTCTTCTCTGTCTACGCGAAGACCAACAATCGCTCGAATCACAAGGAATGCAATCGTTATCGTAACCGCTGTCCATGCCGCGACACCGGCAAAGCCGATAAACTGAAGTTTTAATAAATCAAATCCGCCGCCATAAAACAGACCGGTTAAAGTTTCTCCCGAAGCATCTGCAATATTGTATCCAGGAGCTGTGTCTGTAGCAAATAATCCAACTGCCAGTGTACCCCAGATCCCATTCATGCAATGCACGGCAACTGCCCCCACCGGATCATCAATATAAAGCACATGGTCGAGAAGCCATACGCCAAACACAACCAAAAGGCCTGCAACGGCTCCAATGATAGCCGCACCGAATGCATCTGTCACATCACACGGTGCTGTGATTGCCACAAGTCCTGCTAAAGATGCGTTCAGACACATGGAAACATCCGGCTTTCCATATTTTATCCATGTAAAGATCATACAGGCAACCGTTGCAACAGCTGGCGCAACGGTTGTTGTCAGGAAAATAGAACCAAGCTGTGCAATAGAAGCTGCAGCCGCACCATTAAATCCATACCAGCCGAGCCAAAGAATAAATACCCCAAGTGCTCCAAGTGCAATGCTGTGCCCCGGAAAGGCATTTACTTTCACAATGTTTCCGCTCTTATCTCTGGTAAACTTTCCGATACGCGGACCAAGAATTTTTGCACCAATCAATGCGGAAATACCGCCTACCATATGAATCGCACAGGAGCCGGCAAAATCATGGAAGCCAAGCTGTGCCAGCCATCCTCCTCCCCATATCCAGTGTGCTTCGATTGGATAAATCAACGCAGAAATTACACCGGAATAAATACAATAGGATAGAAATTTTGTACGTTCCGCCATTGCGCCGGATACGATGGTTGCCGTTGTAGCACAGAATACAAGGTTAAATACAAAGCTTGAAAAATCAAACTCCGCATATGCAGTAAACAAATCAAATCCCGGCTTTCCGATAAACCCAAACAGGTCTTCTCCCATCAGCAGCCCAAACCCAATCAGTATAAATACTACGGTTCCAATACAAAAATCCATCAAGTTCTTCATAATGATATTTCCTGTATTTTTTGCTCTGGTAAAACCTGCCTCTACCATTGCAAAACCTGCCTGCATCCAGAATACCAATGCGGCTCCGATTAAAAACCAGACTCCGAACACTTCGCCGGATACTGCTTCCTGCACAAACGCTTTCATAGCTTCATCCATATTCTCTTCCTCCTATTCCAGTTCCGTAATATCCTTCAAAGTACACGGGTATGAAATCAATTTACAGCCACAAATGCATGTGTCTGTAAATTGATTTGTGCACTTTGAAGGATATTACTGATTCAAAGTCGCTGCGCGACAGTACTAAAGTACAAGTCATCATCTTACTTTACGCCAAACAGTAAATCGCCATAAGTTGGAAACGGCCAGTATTTCTTTGCCGTCATCGCTTCTGCTTCATCGCAGGCAGCTCTTAATTCTCCCATTTTTCCCAAAACAGCATCCCGAATCCTATAAGCTTCTGCTTCCACATCTTCTGCGTCCTGAAGCTTCATCACGGCTTCTTCCAATTCATCTGTCTTGATCGCAATCTGCTCTTCTAATTTTGCAAGGTTTCTCACAAGCTTCGTCTCATAACCGCATGAAATGGAATCATCGACTGCCTTTTTTGCCGCCGCTGTATTTGCAAGCTCCAGTACATATGCACTTACTGCCGGAACAATTTCTGTCTTTGCCATATCGATCATAGTATTTGCTTCAATCAAAACCGCCTTACAATAGTTTTCCAGCATAATTTCACATCTGGACTTCAGCTCTGCTTCCGAAAAAACCTTGTGGCTTGTCAGCATCCGTACATTCTTTTCATCCAGCAGATGCGGCATACAATCCGGTGTTGTACGATAGTTAAGAAGCCCTCTCTCTTCCACGGCTTCCTTGATCCAGGTGTCGTCATAACCATTCCCGTTGAAAATAACATGCTTATGATCTTTGATGGTCTTGCGAATCATTTCATGGAGCACATCTTCAAAATTCTCTGCTTTTTCCAGTCTGTCCGCATAGATTTTCAAGCTTTCCGCAACCGCGCTGTTCAGCATAATATTGGCACAGGCAATGCTGTTGGAAGAGCCAAGCATACGGAATTCAAATTTATTCCCGGTAAATGCAAAGGGCGACGTGCGGTTGCGGTCTGTGGTATCCCGGTTAAACTTTGGAAGTACGTCCACGCCCAGCTTCATCTGTGTTTTTTCCGTTCCCGCATAGGGAGTGCCGGTTTCAATCGCTTCCAGTACCGCATGTAATTCCTCGCCAAGGAAGATCGAAATGACGGCCGGAGGCGCTTCGTTTGCCCCAAGTCTGTGATCATTTCCTGCTGTTGCGACAGAAAGACGGAGCAGATCCTGATAATCGTCCACCGCCTTAATAACCGCACAAAGGAATAATAAAAACTGCGCATTTTCATACGGCGTTTCCCCCGGCGACAACAGATTCACGCCTCCATCTGTAGTCAGAGACCAGTTGTTATGCTTTCCGCTTCCGTTTACTCCAGCAAATGGTTTTTCATGCAGCAGGCATACAAGCCCATGCTTTGCCGCAACCTTCTGCATCATTTCCATGGTCAGCTGGTTATGGTCTGTTGCAATGTTTGTTGTGGTATAGATAGGGGCAAGCTCGTGCTGTGCGGGGGCAACTTCATTATGCTCTGTCTTTGCCAGAATACCCAGCTTCCAGAGCTCCTCATTCAATTCTTCCATATAGGCTGCAACCCTCGGCTTGATCACGCCGAAATAATGATCGTCCATCTCTTGTCCTTTTGGCGGTCTTGCGCCAAAAAGCGTGCGTCCTGTAAATTGGAGATCTCTCCTCTGTTCATACATTTCTTTTGTAATCAGAAAATATTCCTGTTCCGGCCCTACGGACGTGCGGACACATTTTACATCGTCGTTTCCAAACAGGTGAAGAATACGGATTGCCTGCTTATTTAAGGCTTCCATAGAACGGAGCAGAGGCGTTTTCTTATCCAGGGCTTCTCCGCCATAAGAGCAGAAGGCGGTCGGAATACACAAGGTATTGCCCTTTATGAATGCATAAGATGTAGGATCCCATGCTGTGTATCCACGTGCTTCAAAAGTAGCCCGAAGTCCGCCGGAGGGAAACGACGAAGCATCCGGTTCTCCCTTGATCAGCTCCTTTCCGGAAAACTCCATAATCACACCGCCATCGGGGGACGGAGAAATAAAGCTGTCGTGCTTTTCTGCTGTAACGCCGGTAAGGGGCTGGAACCAATGGGTATAGTGCGTAGCGCCATGCTCCACCGCCCAGTCTTTCATAGCCGCCGCCACTGCGTTTGCCACGCCGATATCAAGCTTTGCGCCTTCATCAATCGTCTTTCTCAAAGACTGATAAACCTTTGCCGATAAATTTGCTTTCATCACTCTGTCATCAAATACGTTACATCCAAAAAAATCCGATACATTTTTCATAATCCCACTCCTTCCAATTTGAAAAGAAAAAGGCAAGGACAGCTTTCATGGTGCGTTTTCCTGCGCCGCAAAAGACTCCCTTGCCTTTTTATATCAAATTGTATGTATTTTCATTTGTAAAGTAAAAAGCGTCTCTGAGAGCTTCCTCTCAAAGACGCCTTTGCCTTTACGTGTTGGATGATACACCTTTCAAAATCATTTGTCAATCCTTTTTTTATTTTTTCTATCGTCTCCAAAAAAGATTGACAAAGTACCTCATCCGCTGTATAAATATAAAATATGAGCAAAGGCGTTCATTTTTGGAGCAGGGATCACCTGCCCCAAAAGCGGATGCCTTTGCTTTTTTGATTTATGTTGAAAGGAAGGTACAAGGTTTATGAAAATCGAAGGTCAAGTAAGAATCCCTTCCGGGTGCGCAATCTCAGCAGTCATTTCCAAAGACGGAAATAAGATGTCCGGTGAAATGATCACAAATTCCATGAAACCCATGCATGACCGTTCCAACGGATTAGGCGGCGGTTTTGCTGGTTACGGCATTTATCCGGAATATAAAGATTTTTATGCGTTCCATATGTTTTTTGATTCCCGGGACACACGCAAGGAATGTGAAGCCTTCTTAAAAGAACGCTTTGAAATCATCCAATCGGAAATTATTCCGACCCGGAAGATTCCGGAAGTCACAGACGAACCGATCATATGGAGATATTTTGCCGCGCCCTTAAAATCCGTTCTTGTATCTTTACAGTTAGAAGAAAAAGAGTTTGTGGCCAAAACCGTTATGAAGATCAACGCCGAAATGTCCGGTGCTTACGTCTTTTCCAGCGGCAAGAACATGGGCGCCTTCAAAGCGGTCGGCTTCCCGGAGGATGTGGGTGTCTTTTATAAATTAGAAGAATACGAAGGATATTCCTGGACGGCACACGGACGTTATCCCACAAACACTCCCGGCTGGTGGGGAGGCGCGCATCCCTTTACACTGCTTGACTATTCCGTTGTGCATAACGGAGAAATATCTTCCTATGATGCCAACCGCCGGTTTATCGAGATGTTTGGCTATAAATGCACCCTCCAGACCGATACGGAAGTCATTACCTATATGATGGATTACCTGCTCCGCGTACAGGGGCTTACGCTGGGCGAAGCCGCAAGTGTAATCGCTGCCCCGTTCTGGAGTACCATTGCGGCAAAAACGGATTTGGAAGATCAAAAGAAACATACTTACCTTAGAACGATGTTTCCGAGCCTTCTGATCACCGGTCCGTTCTCTATCGTTTTGGGATTTGAGGGCGGATTGATGGCGCTGAATGACCGGCTGAAGCTTCGTTCCATGGTTGTGGGGGAAAAGGATGACCGGGTATTCATTGCCAGTGAAGAAGCCGCTATCCGGACTATGGAGCCGAATGCAGAAAATATATGGTCTCCGGCAGGCGGCGAGCCTGTCGTCGTTCAAGTAAAGGAAGGTGCATTTTAATGAGTATCGCATTTATTTATCCGGAATTTGAAGTAATCAGAAACGAAAACCGATGTATTTCCTGTCGTGTATGTGAAAAACAATGTGCAAACGAAGCCCACAGCTACGATGAAAAGCACAAAATCATGACATGTGACGACTCAAAATGCGTAAACTGCCAGCGCTGCGTTTCCTTTTGTCCCACAAAAGCCTTGAAGATTGTAAAAAGCGACTGTACCCTCCGTGAAAACGCCAACTGGTCAACGGAAATGATAAAAGAGATCTATAAACAGGCTGGCAGCGGCGGCGTTCTTTTGTCATCCATGGGTAATCCAAAGCCCTTCCCCGTTTATTGGGACAAAATCCTGATCAATGCATCACAGGTAACGAACCCTTCCATTGATCCCTTGCGGGAACCCATGGAAACCAGAGTTTATCTTGGAAAGAAGCCGTCAAAAGTACAACGGGCAAAAGATGGAACCTTAGACTGCAAGCTGCCTCCGCAGCTGGAATTGTCTATGCCGGTTATGTTTTCTGCCATGAGTTATGGTTCCATCAGCTACAACGCCCACAAGTCCCTTGCGCTTGCAGCTGCAGAGCTTGGTATTTTATATAACACCGGAGAAGGAGGCCTCCATGAAGATTTTTACTGTTACGGGGAAAATACCATCGTGCAGGTAGCTTCCGGCCGTTTTGGCGTCCATGCGGATTATCTGGAGGCAGGCGCAGCCATTGAGATCAAAATAGGGCAAGGTGCAAAGCCAGGTATCGGAGGGCATCTTCCCGGTACAAAAATTGTAGGAGATATATCCCGTACCCGTATGATCCCGGAAGGGTCTGATGCCATTTCCCCGGCGCCCCACCATGATATTTATTCCATCGAAGATTTACGCCAGCTTGTCTTCTCTCTAAAAGAAGCTACGGAATATAAAAAACCTGTGATTGTAAAAGTCGCCGCCGTACATAATATTGCAGCAATCGCAAGCGGCATTGCCCGAAGCGGAGCAGATATCATCGCCATTGACGGATTCCGCGGCGGTACCGGAGCTGCGCCGACCAGGATCCGCGATCATGTAGGCATTCCAATTGAGCTGGCCCTGGCAGCCGTCGATCAGAGACTTCGGGATGAAGGGATCCGCAGCCATGTGTCTCTTGTGGCCGGCGGCAGTATCCGAAGCGCGGCAGATGTAGTAAAAGCCATTGCGCTCGGTGCAGACGCCTGCTATGTAGCGACTGCCGCCCTGCTTGCCCTTGGCTGTCATCTCTGCCGCACCTGCCAAAGCGGTAAATGCAGCTGGGGCATCGCAACTCAGCGGCCGGAGCTTGTGAAAAGGCTTGATCCTGCAGTGGGCAGTGAACGCCTGATCCATCTGATGACCGCATGGAAGCATGAAATAAAAGAATTCATGGGCGGTATGGGAATCAATTCCATTGAGGCTTTACGGGGAAACCGGCTGATGCTCCGCGGCATCGGCTTAACGGAAAAGGAGCTGGAGATACTCGGTATCTCTCATGCCGGGGAATAATTGAAAAAGCAGTTACTTCTACTGCATTTTCTGTAGAAAAACAAAAAGATTTTGGGGAGGTATGGTGTCAGATGCAAATGATTGATGCAGCAAATTTAGATTACAGAGCTATAAATGAAGCATTGCGTAAAGCAGGAAGCGATTACATCATCGAAGGCTGCTGCGGCCAGAGATTTATTGCCGCCGGTATGTCCGGCAAGAATCTTACAATTAACGGGATACCGGGGAATGCGCTGGGGGCATACTTAAACAATGCCAATATTACGGTAAATGCCAATGCACAGGACGCTGTGGGCGATACCATGAATGAAGGAAAGATTCTGATTCATGGCAGCATCGGAGACGCTGCCGGTTATGCCATGCGCGGCGGCAAAATCTATGTACAGGGCAGCGCGGGATACCGCGCCGGAATCCATATGAAGGCTTACAAAGAAAAAATTCCTGTTATGATCATCGGCGGATGTGCCGGAAGCTTTCTTGGAGAATACCAGGCAGGAGGCGTGATCATTGTCCTTGGACTTCATAAAAATAACAGAAGCCTTGTAGGCAATTTCCCCTGTACCGGAATGCATGGAGGTAAGATGTTCCTGCGTGGCAGCTGCGAGAATATCCGCTTCCCAAAACAGGTTACCGCACGAGGCGCAGCCTCAGAAGATTTAGACGAAATCCGGGAATATCTGTCTGAATACTGCTCAGACTTCGGTTATTCTATGGACGAACTTTTATCCGAGCCTTTTACTGTCGTCACGCCAGACAGTAAAAATCCGTATAAACAGATGTATGCGGCAAATTGAAAAACAAGACCATTGGCATTCGGTTTTGTTGGTGTTCTCTACACAAGGAGGAAAGGTGCTGTCGGGAAATATGACATCAGCCATTCGGAATTTTATCTTTTAGTTGTGATACCCAATCCTCTGGATATGCTTATGATGAAGCCCTGTGATCCAGTCCACATCGTCGGTATACCAGCTCATGATCTCCAGCATTCTTGTCTCCCAGGCAATGGTATCCTGACGGCTTTCTTCGGTCTCCTCTGTTTCCATGGTTATGTCGATCTCATTGTAGCCGAAGATGTAATCTCCCGCATTCCAGATGGAGAAATTGCTGTCCGGGCCCTGTGTGATTTTTCCGTTTCTTGCTTCCGCCAGGCGATCGTGGCGCAGCTTGTACTCCTCCTGCATTCCCGGCTTTAATTTCGTCACAAATACCCGGTGGCGGATCTGCTCCTTATTTTCCCGTACGACACCGAAATCCTCATACATCAAGCGCATAGGCTCTCCCGGGGTGGATATCCAGGAAAAGGTGCCCTCCATCATTTCCTCCAGCTTGTGAAACGCTTCCCAGTCTTTCTCCGATACAGTCACGCCGTCCGGTGTCTCACAGTAGCCGAATACCTTGTCCTCAATGTTCCAAAGACTGAAATTCTGGATTCCGATTCGATCCAGGATTTCAACAAGAGGTTTCCATACCTCGCCTAATTTCCGCCTGTATGTATTGAAGCATCCAGGCTGAATCCGCATTGCAGCTGCATGTCTTTCCATAAAACAAACCTCCTATTCCAGTTCCGTAATATTCCTCACATCATTACATTCACTAATTTCGGCCTGCAGCCCATGTCCTTGAGCTTATTGAAGATCCGGTTTTTATGCTCTGTTCCAAAGGCTTCTACGGTTATCCGGAGCTCCACGCCTACATTTCGATTGGTGCTGACAAACTGGTTGTGATCCAGCTTGATTACATTTGCCTGCTCCTTCGCAATCAGATCGGCGATCCGCACCAACTCGCCCGGCTTGTCCGGCAGAAGTACGGACACGGTAAAGATCCGATCCCTCTGACGCAGTCCGAACTGCACCACGGAGGACATGGTGATAATATCCATGTTGCCGCCGCTTAAGATAGATACAATCTTCTTATTCTTCACATCCAGATGATTCAAGGCCGCCACGGTCAGCAGTCCCGAATTCTCTACCACCATTTTGTGATTCTCCACCACATCCAGGAAGGCCACAATCAATTCGTCATCCGGCACAGTAATAATATCATCCAGATTCTTCTGAACATAGGGGAAAATCTTCTCTCCCGGCGTCTTTACCGCCGTGCCGTCGGCAATGGTATTTACAGAAGGAAGAGTGGTCACTTTTCCATTCTTCAGAGAAACCTGCATACAGTTGGCCCCGGCAGGCTCTACGCCGATAACCTTGATATTGGGATTCAGCATTTTCGCCAGCGTGGAAACGCCTGTACAAAGTCCGCCCCCTCCGATGGGAACAAGAATGTAGTCTACCAGCGGAAGCTCTTTTACAATCTCCATGGCGATTGTGCCCTGCCCCGTAGCTACGGCCGGATCGTCAAAGGGATGGATAAAGGTATACCCCTCCTTTTCCGCCAGCTCATAAGCATGAGCGCAGGCTTCGTCGTACACATCTCCGTAGAGCACCACCTCTGCCCCATAGCTTTTCGTGCGTTCCACCTTCATAAGCGGTGTTGTGGTAGGCATAACAATCACAGCTTTTACCCCAAACGCCTTGGCCGCATAAGCCACACCCTGGGCGTGATTGCCGGCGGAGGCTGTGATCAGTCCCTTTTTCCGTTCCTCCTCATTCAGCGTGCTTATCTTGTAATAAGCGCCCCGAATCTTGTAAGCGCCTGTAAGCTGCATATTTTCCGGCTTCAGATAGACTTTATTACCCGTCTGATTGCTGAAATACGCACTGTACAGCAGCTTTGTCTCAATTGCCACCTGCTTTACTACCTCTGATGCTTCTTCAAACTTCTCCAATGTCAGCATGGTTCTGGTACTCCTTTTCTTTGATCTCTATAAATAACTTTGCAAAAAGCTGCCTTTTGAGCCCTAAATACTCCCTCCGCCCAGGCGCGCAATAATAGCATCCCTGTACTGTGTATGATTGGGCATATCTCCACCCAGTCCCCCCAGCTTTGGAAGCAGAAGCTTAAAATAAGTTCCGTTCTTCATCGCAATATTGCACTTCACAGAACCCATCCACCCCTTTTTTATCTCACACTTTTGAATATCCGTCAAATTATAGCATGTCCCAATATCATTCATCCCGCCATTTTCATCCGGACGCAGACTATATTCTGTACAAATACACTTATCAAATATACCTATAATATTCGTTTCCTTTGCAATAGCATGTATACCCGCCAATAACGTCTCCCCGTCAGGTATATATTTCTCCAACGCCATTCTCATGTTTGTTTCATTAAAAACATCCCCGTCAAAGCAGCAATTTTAGCCAAAGCAACAATCCGCTCCCCCTCCAGCACCCCTTCCCGGTAAGCCTCCAGCAAATAAACACCCCCCCAAACACACCACCCCATCCCCACACCCTCCCCAAAAACCAGGGGCTGCTGCAAAATAAGGCGGCAGACTTTTCCAATATCCAGTGTCCGGCTGTTCGCGTACAGGCCGTATGATATGTACGGACATTGGCCCAAAAATCAAATCCATCCCAAAACCCAAAAAGTCAATGTCCGAACAGAGCATACGGCCTGTATGCGAACCGTCCGAACACAGGATATGGAAACGGCTGCCGCCTTATTTTGCAGCAGCCCCGTCCGTCCCCTCACTCCCCTTGATGAAACAAAGCATTCACAAACTCATCCGCCTTAAACTTCTGCAGGTCATCAATACTCTCCCCAACCCCCACATACTTCACCGGAATCCCCATCTCCGACTGAATAGCCACCGCAATTCCTCCCTTAGCCGTGCCATCCAGCTTTGTCAAAATAATTCCCGTAACATCCGCCACACTCTTAAACTGCCTGGCCTGCTCCAGGGCATTCTGCCCCGTAGTTCCATCCAGCACCACAAGCGTCTCCCGATAAGCCTCGGGATACTCCCTGTCAATAATCCGGTTAATTTTACGCAGCTCCTCCATCAGATTTTTCTTGTTATGAAGCCGCCCAGCCGTATCACAGAGCAGCACATCCGCATTCCTGGCCTTCGCCGCACAAACCGCATCATACACCACAGAAGCCGGATCCGCCCCCTCGCAGCCGCTGATAATATCCACCCCGGCCCTGGAAGCCCACTCCGTCAGCTGCTCGCCTGCCGCCGCGCGAAAGGTATCCGCAGCCGCCAGAATCACCTTCTTCCCCTGATCCTTAAGCTTCCCGGCAAGCTTTCCTACAGAAGTCGTCTTGCCGACCCCGTTGACCCCGATCACCAGAACCACGGACTTCTCCGCCTCAAACCGGTAGGCCACCTCGCCCACCTCCATCTGCTCCCGGATACTGGCAATCAAAAGATCCTTGCACTGAGAGGGCTCCTTAAGCTTCTGCTCCTTCACCTTGGCCTTCAAATCCTGGATAATAGCATTGGTCGCATTGATGCCGATATCCCCAAGAATCAGCGTTTCTTCAATCTCCTCGTAAAATTCATCGTCAATCGCCGAAAAGCCGCTGAAGATATTGTCCATCCCGGCCACAATATTTGCCCGCGTCTTAGCAAGCCCTGATACCAATCTTCCGAAAAATCCTTTTTTCTCCTCTGCCACAGCCATGTCCCCCTAATCATAAAATATACTACGTCAAATCCTCTTCAATCAGGTTCACGGAAACAAGAGCCGACACACCTTTTTCCTGCATGGTAATGCCATACAGCCGATCTGCGGCCTCCATGGTTCCCTTCCTATGTGTAATAATAATAAACTGTGTATTTTTTGTCAACTTATGAAGATATTTTGAAAAACGTCCTACATTGGAATCATCCAGGGCCGCCTCAATCTCATCCAGCAGGCAGAAAGGCGACGGCTTCAGATTCTGAATGGCGAATAACAGCGAAATCGCCGTCAGCGCCTTCTCTCCGCCGGAAAGCTGCATCATGTTCTGCAGCTTCTTTCCCGGGGGCTGCGCAATGATACGGATGCCTGCCTCCAGAATATCCTCCTCTTCATTCAGCTCAAGAGTCCCCTTTCCGCCTCCGAACAGCTCCTTAAAGGCCTTGTCAAACTCCACCCGGATCCGCTCAAACTGCTCCTTAAACTGCCTGCGCATACCGGAATCCAGTTCCGCTATAATGCCAAGCAGCGTCTCCTCCGCCTTTACCAGATCATTTCTCTGATTGTTCATAAAGGTATAGCGCTCAGACAAATTCTTAAAATCCTCAATAGCATTGACATTCACATCCCCAAGCCTGCGGATCTCATCCTTCAAGGAGGAAATCTGCTTCTTCAAGTCACCCAGATCCTCATACTCCTCATTTCGAAGCGGAAGAGCTGAATTGTAAGTGAGCTCATACTCCTCCCACATATAGTTAGCCTGAGCCTCCGTGCTCTCCTCAAGACGCTCTCTCTGGCTGTTTAAGCGGAATGCCTCTTTATCAAGACGGCTCCTGTGCTCAGACAATTCCTCCCTCTTGGCAAAGAATTCCTTCTGGCCGCTAAGAAGAGCATCCCGTTTCTCCGTCAGGGAGACGGTTCTCTCCTCCAAAGTCTGGCTTCTCAAATTCAGCTGCTCAATCTGCCCGGTAAGGGCCAGGATGCCTTCCTCCTTGGCCTTAATGTCCTGGCTGCCCTGTACCACCCCGGCCTTAAGCTCCTCTTCCTCCATACGGAAACGCTCCAGCTCCCGGTCAATACGGGCCACATTTTCATTGACAAACTCCGCCTTCTGAGTAATGGCCGCAACCTCAAGGTGAATGCTCTCGCACTCCTTCACGCTGCTCTCTTCCTGCTCCCGGATCTCCTCTAACTCTTTCTGGGCCTTAATGGTATCTGTCTCGTGCTCCTTCTCCTGCTCCTCCGAAGCCTTAAGCTCCAGGCTGATGGCCTTCCGGCTCTCGCCGATATCCTTAAGCTGCTCCTCAAGCTGGCCAAGCTCCCCATTCAGTCCTTCGTAGCCCAAAGCCAGCTCCGCAAGCTTCTCTTTGGCCTGGTCTGCATTCAAAGAAACCGTATTTTGCAGCAGATACTGCTCCTGGAGACGGACGTTTAACTCCTCCGCCTCCTGCCGGAAGGCACGGCGGCGATCTTTAACCTCCTCAATCCGAAGCCTGGCGGCATTCATCTCCTCTTCCAGACGCTTCACATTTTCCTCCAGCTCCTCAAGCTCCCGGCGGCGTCCCAGAAGATTGCTGGAATTGCGGAAAGCGCCTCCTGTCATAGAGCCTCCCGGACTTAAGTATTCACCCTCCAAAGTCACGATATGTAAGGAATGATGATACTTCCGGGCAATGCGGATAGCAGCGTCAATCTCTTTTACCACCAGAACACGCCCAAGGAGATATTGAATCACGCCGGCGTACTTATCCTCCGCTTCTACCAGAGTGCTTGCAAGCCCAAGCGCCCCCTGCTCCAAAAGAGCCTCCTTCTTTGGAAAATTATCCCTTCCCCCTACACTGGTCAGAGGAAGAAATGTGGCGCGCCCCAGCTTATTCTTTTTCAAATAGGCGATAAGCTCCTTGGCTGTTGCCTCATTATCCGTGACAATATTTTGAATATTGCCCCCGAGAGCCGTCTCAATGGCCGTCTCATACTTCTGATCCACTTTAATAATATCCGCCACAACACCCAGAATCCCCGGGGTCTGCTCCTTGCGCTCCATCACCTTGCGGATGCTGCTGCCATAGCCGTCATACCGCTCCGCCAGATTCCTAAGAGACTCAAGTTTGGAGGATTCCCTGTGAAATGCGGTCTGCCCGATCTCCAGCTGCTCATTAAGCTTTCCCAAGGTACGGCGGCAGCTCTCTGCCTCCTCCTCCTTTTCCCTCTGAGCAGCCGTCAGCTCCAGAATCCCGGAGGAAATTCCCTCCAGCTTATTTTTGAACTCCTCATAAAGCTCCTTCTGCTCAGCCTCGCTGCTCCGTGCTTCCAAAAGCTTTTTATTCAGCTCTGCCCTGCGTATCTGAGCCTGCTCCTGCATGGCGTCATACCGCTGCAGCCTTCCCTTTGTAGAAGCACGCTCATTCAAAAGGCCGATAATAGCGTTTTTCCGCTGCTCCACCCGGCTGTTCAGCGCCTCCGCCTTCCGGCGGATGCCGTTTAACCGCTCTGAAGCCTCCCTGGAACGGCCGGAAATCTCCTTAAGCTGCGTATCGAGCTGCTTCTGCTCTTCCGTCAGCTTCTTCCTGGACTCCTTCTTTTCCAGCACATCCGTGCCAATGGCCGCCAGGCGCCCCTCCAGATGCTCGTCATTGGCCCTCACAGAATTGATCTGCTCCTTTAAGAGCTCAATCTGCCCTGTAAGCTGCTGACGGCTTATGCCTGCCTGGGAAAAGGACTCTTTCGTCTGCTCCAGATCCGTATTTAGCTGCTCAAGCTCCTCCTCAATCTTGGCATGCTCAAGCTTAATGCTTTCATAGGCCCGTGTGGTATCCTCAAGCTCCTTCTGGGCCGTCTCCGACTTCTTCTCTACTTCAGAAAGCTGCTCCTCCAGACGGGCCGTCTCTAAAAGAAACATATTCACATCGTAAATCTTTAATGTCTCTTTTTTCTTCAGATAAACCTTCGCCGTCTCCGACTGGCGCTCCAGAGGGCCCAGCTGCTTTTCAAGCTCCGAAAGAATATCGTTGATACGCAGAATATTCTGCTTTTCGTCCTCCAGCTTCTTCTGGGCTGTATTTTTCCGCCGCTTAAACTTTACAATCCCAGTCGCCTCATCAAAGAGCTCTCTGGACTCCTCCGGCTTGGAACTTAAGATCCGGTCAATCTGTCCCTGCCCGATAATAGAATACCCTTCTTTTCCGATACCCGTATCGTAAAACAACTCGTTGATATCCTTAAGCCGGCAGGCAGTCCCATTGATGAGATACTCACTCTCCCCGGATCGGTACAGACGCCGGGAAACCGTCACCTCCTCGTAATCAATGGCAAGCTGATGATCCCCGTTGTCCAGGGTAATGGCAACATAAGCATAGCTTAAGGGCCTGCGGCTCTCCGTTCCGGAGAAAATCACATCCTGCATACTTCCGCCGCGGAGCTGCTTTACCCTCTGCTCCCCCAGAACCCAGCGCACCGCATCCGCCACATTGCTCTTACCGCTGCCGTTCGGCCCAACAATGCCTGTAATTCCGTTATGAAAATCAAAAACAATCTTATTTGCAAAAGACTTAAAGCCCTGCACCTCAATACTCTTTAAATACATACTCTGCTCCGTTAGTCATTTAATCCTTCCTTGCCCGGTGGCGCTCAATCAGCGCCCGGTAAGCCGCCTCCTGCTCCGCCGCCTTCTTCGTCCGGCCGCTTCCCTCTCCAATCACCTGGCTGCCCAGGCAGGCATGAACCATAAACCGCTTATTGTGATCCGGGCCCTCCTCCCCTGTCAGCACATAATGAAGAAGCTCTGTGGTCTCCCCTTGAATCTCCTCTTGAAGGATAGTCTTGCTATCAAAAAAGAGTTTCTTGTGCTCAATGTCATTCAAAACAAAACGATGCACAAATTCTTTTGCACTAGCAAAACCACCATCCAGATAAACGGCTCCCAAAAGAGCCTCCAAAGCATCCGAGGTAATGGAATCCCTGTCCCGTCCTCCGGTCAGATCCTCCCCCTTCCCAAGAAGCAGAAAAGCGCCAAGCCCAAGCTCCCTGGCACAGAGCGCCAAGGTCTGTTCGCACACAATGCTGGCTCTTGTCCGGGTGGCCTCCCCCTCCGGCATCTTGGGATAATTTTTAAACAAAAATTCACTGGTAATCAGCTCCAGAACCGCATCCCCCAGAAACTCCAGCCTTTCATTATTCAAAAGCCTGTCCATATGCCGCTCATTGGCAAAGGAGCTGTGGCACATGGCCTGCTTTAGAAGCTTCGGTTCTTTAAAACGATACCCAATCCTCTCTTCTAACTGTTCGAATTTCATCCATACCTCCTTCACGCCTCACACATGAAATAAGCCGCCACAAAGAAACCACTGTCCTCTCTGACAGTCTTACACTTGTGGCAGCCCATCCTTCTATAAACCCAGTGTACCCATTCTGACTGCTGGCAAAGATGTCTGTTGCCAGACAGATGACACACTAGCTATTATCCATGCTAGGCAGTAACTTTCTTAATCTGCTCAACCGCATCACCTACGGAAACGATCTTCTCTGCCTCTTCTTGAGGAATCTCGATATCAAATTCCTCCTCAAGTCCCATGATAATCTGATACACATCCAAAGAGTCCGCACCCAGATCGTCCGCAAAAGTCGTGTCCATGGTAATCTCTTCTTCGTCCACGTTCAGAACATCTGCAATGATTCCTTTCAGTTTCTCAAATTCCATACGCCTTATCCTTCCTCTCTTATAATATTCTCTCTGATCTTATCATTAATCTGCTGCTCCTTAAAGGTTACACACTGGATAATGGAGTTTTTCACCTCCTGCGCCTTTGAGCTTCCGTGTGTTTTCACAACAAGACCATTCAAACCTAACAGCGGCGCGCCGCCGTACTCCGATGCATCAAAGGATTTCAAGGTCTCCTTCAACGCCGGCTTCACCAGAAGCGCGCCTATCTTACTGCGCAGACTGGTCATCATACCCTCTTTAATCTTCCCAAGGAGAACGGAACCCATTCCCTCGTAAAGCTTTAAAATCACATTTCCAACAAATGCCTCGCAGACAATCACGTCTGCGCCTCCTGCCGGAATATCCCGGGCTTCGATACTTCCGATAAAATTGATATCCCTGCATTCCTTCAAAAGAGGAAAGGTCTCTTTCACCAGGGCATTGCCCTTCTCCTCCTCGGCTCCGATGTTCACAATGGCAGCCCGGGGATTTTTCACGCCCACTACGTGCTCCATATAGATGGAACCCATCTTGGCGAACTGCACCAGATGAGAAGGACGGGCATCCACATTGGCTCCGCAGTCAATCAGGAGGGAAACACCGTTCCTTGTAGGAATCAACGGCGCCAGGGGAGGCCGCTCCACGCCCCGGATGCGTCCCACCAGCAGCTGTCCTCCTGCCAGAACCGCGCCGGAACTTCCGGCTGACACAAAGGCATCTGCCTTTCCTTCCTTTACCATCTTTAAAGCCACTACAATGGAGGAGTCCTTCTTCTTCCGAATAGCCGCCACCGGCGGCTCCGCCATCTCAATGACCTCTTGGGCATCCACAATCTCAATCTGATCTTCTTTATAGGAATAAGCCTTCAGCTTTTCTTTTACCAGTTCTTCTTTTCCTACGAGAAATACCTTGATATCCTCTCTTAGGCCCACGGCTTCCACTACGCCCTTGACAATCTCATCCGGCGCGTTGTCGCCGCCCATTGCGTCCACCGCAACCCGAATCATTTCCTGCATGTCAGTTTCCTCCTAATCCCATGTCCGGATGCTTCCAAAGCTGTTGTCAATCCAAGATACAGTCTCTCGTATTTTGCACCCTTCATGCCGATCCTCTATCATCATACTAAATATTGTTGGAGAAATCAACCTAATATTTTTACTGCTTCTTATTTCATTCCCTTTACTGCCCCAGAGAGCCGGCCACGGGCTTCCTGGGATTGTGAAAATCCTTTATTTTCTTTCTTTCACAGAAAAAGACTGCCGCTGAATCGCTCCTGCGGCAGCCTCATTTTCTTCTTTTTTTAAGCATCTCTGCTGTCATTCACAAAGGAAGCCCCTGTGCCTAACGGGCAGACTTTAAGCGGAATTTCTTTGTCTGCTCCTGCAGGAAGCGTACCTGCTCGAACAGTTCATTGCTGACTGCCGCAGACTCCTCACTGCTTGCGGAGTTTGTCTGTACAACGGAAGATATCTGGCCGATGCCGTCCGTCACCTGGGAAATGGAATCTGCCTCGCGCTCCACAGCCTTGGCAATATCGCCGATGGTGTCGCCGGACTGCATAACAAGCTCCAGCGTCTTGCTCAGTGTCTGGGATACCTCCCCTACAATGCGGCTTCCCCGTTCTACGGCCTGAACGGAATTCTCGATCAATTCCTTGGTGGCCTTCGCTGCCTGATCGGACTGGGTAGCCAGGCTTCTTACCTCGCTGGATACCACTGCAAAGCCCTTTCCTGCCGTTCCCGCTCTTGCAGCCTCTACCGCTGCATTCAATGCCAGAATATTCGTCTGGAAAGCAATGTTCTCAATGGTTGCGATGATCTTGCCAATCTCCTGGGAGGATACGGAAATATCATGCATAGCGGCTACCATCTCTTCCATCTGCTGGCTGCTCAAGGTTACCTGCTCGCCTGTAAGGCGCGCGTCCTCCTGGGCGTTCAAAGCCACCTTCACGTTCTGTGCCGCGCTCTTGGAGAGCTCATCCAGAGTTGCATAAAGCTCTTCCACTGCGCTTGCCTGCTCCGTAGCTCCCTGAGCCAGCGCCTGGGCTCCGCTTGAAAGCTGTGCCGCTCCTCCGGATACCTTCTGCTGTGCTCCGTTGATATTGGCAAGAGCCGAGGACATGGTTCTCGTAAAGCTGGTAAGAGACTCCTCGATGGAACGGAAATCCCCGATATAAGGCTCGGAAACCTGAACGTCAAAGTTTCCTGAGGATAACTGGCCCATCATCCGGTTGATATCATTCACATAGCCGCCGATCCGCTCCATGGAAAGCTCCAGGGTTTCGGCCAGCTCTCCCAGCTCATCCCTTGTATGATAATTAATCTCAAGCTCCAACTGTCCCTCCTGAAGGGGCTTGCTCTTCGTGGTAATCAGAATCAGCGGTTTTACAATCTTGCCTAACACATAGAGAACAAGACTGATCAGAGCAATCAGTGACAGCGCAAGTCCGACAATCGAGGTAATGTGCATCATCACAAGCGTCTGGGACATCTCCTCTTTCGTTTCGTCATTGAGGGCCGTTCCGCGCTCTACAACATTTTCCAAAAGGCCTACCAAGGTGTTGAGATTCGTCTGGATGGTCTCCTGGTAATAAGACTGCGCCTGCTGCGGATTGGTGCTAAGCATCTCAAGAACCTCTGTTGCCGATTCGTGCAGCTCTTTATGTAAAGGCTCAAGCTGTGACCGCAGGGAAAGAATCTGGGCATCGTCTGTGCCTGCTTCTCCGTAAAGCCACTGCCCCAGAACGCAGGTGGTGGGATCAATGCTTCCTGTAAATTCTGTTCCTGCATAGAGGGCGTTGCTCAAATTGCTGGACCATTTATAGTGGGCCACCTCTGCTTTCTGTGCTCTGTCAAGCAGAGCGTTTGCCTGAATGCTGGCTGTCTGTGTACGGTCAACACGCATAATGTTGATGGTCATCATCACACTGAACAGAAGGACGGCGGCAAGAGCAACCGCTACTCGGATTCCAACCATTTTTTTGATGCTTTTACGCATGACTATCTACCTTCCTTTTTTGTTATATAATAGAATTTCTAAAAAATAACACCCGAAATTGACAAAAGCATATCTTCCGGCTCCTGTCAACTGTCGGTACAGATATAGTGTACCATAGACCCATACCCTTTTTCAATACATTCTTCTTAATAATTGTGGGATTCTTTCAATTAATTTTCAAATAATCTGTAAATACTTTTTGTCATTCCCTGTAATATCCCCGCAGCATAGAAATCTCTCTTGCCCAGCCCTCGTCGTCGTTGGGCGTCTCCAGAATAAAGGGCAGTTCCCGAAGGGCCGGATGATTGATTATCCTTTTAAAAGCCTCAAGCCCGATGGCTCCCTCTCCGATGCGGGCATGGCGGTCTTTACGGCTCCCTCTGGGATTCATGCTGTCATTGAGATGAACGGCTTTCAGCCTTGACAGCCCCAGTGTCCGGTCAAATTCCTCCAATACGCCGTCCAGATTTTCAACAATATCATAGCCGGCGTCCCACACATGGCAGGTATCCAGGCACACGCCCATTTTATCCGAAAGCTCTACCCGATCCAGGATTCCTTGAAGCTCTTGAAAGCTTCGGCCCATTTCACTGCCCTTTCCCGCCATTGTCTCAAGAAGTACCGTTGTGGTCTGTTCCGGCTTTAAATAGGCATTGAGCATTTCGGCAATCAGGCGGATTCCTTCTTCCGTCCCCTGCCCTGCATGGCTGCCCGGGTGAAAGTTATAATAATTTCCGGGAGTATATTCCATACGCTCCAGATCATCGGCAAAGGTCTCCCAGGAAAAGCGCCGCACCTCCTGTTTGGCAGAACAGGCGTTTAAGGTATAGGGAGCGTGAGCCACAATCTGCCCGTACCCCTTTTCCTGCCAAAGCTCCAAAAAGCCCGCAACATCTCCCGGAACAATGGCCTTTGCACTGCCTCCTCTGGGATTCCTGGTAAAAAAGGCAAAGGTGCTGGCTCCAAGCTTCAACGCCTGCTTTCCCATGGCTTCATAACCTTTGGAGGAAGAAATATGGTTTCCAATCTTCATCATGACGTAAAAACTCCTTTTTCATAAGCGGCCAACTGTATCAAAGAGCCTGTTCCTTCAAGGTGACGGTTACCCAGCCGCTTTCATAATTCAATCCGACTTCCAGCCCTACAGGCGTATAGAAAAACACCGCCTGTTTCGGATCCTTTAAAATCTCCAGAAGCTCCTCTCCTGTGAGATTCTGCACATATTCCACCCCGTCGTTTTGAATCTTATCCTGGGACTGGAAGCGCATGGCCAGATCCAGGTCAAGATCCGTCATCTCCTCCGGCGCCGCTTCCTCTTTGGAATCAATCCAGAAGGTACATGCATCCAGACGGACCTCTACAACATCCTCCTTATAAAAATTGTGTTTAAATACGACGCTTATTTTCTCTTCGTCCATCATCGTAACATAACCGAAGGTTGATACGCCTCCTTCATAATCCTTATAGGAAGCCCGGTAGGATACTGCCTTCTGTCGGATCTTCTCATTGACAGCATCAAATTCTTCAAAACCTTCCCTGTCCAGAACGGGGTATGTGGTATAATAGGTGCAGTCGTCCGATTCGTCATCGGGATCCACCGATTCCACAACCCACTGGATACCGTAATCCAGATCTGTCCGGGTCCAGTCTACAATCTCTTCATAGTAGGGATCATTTTCATCCGGCTCATAGTAGCCGTAATCATACTCATCGTCATATCCGCCGTAATAATCGTCGTAGTATTCATCATAGCTGTCTCTTCCCGAACGATCTCTTCCATTGTTAACGCTGTTCCTTGCAGAATTCGCCAAAGAGACAATCAAGGCAGTCAGAAGTCCCACGATCAGAATGACCGTCAGACTTACGCCGATCACAATGGCAGCCGTATGGTTTTTCCGCTTTGCAGGCGCGGCATGTATGTAGACCGGGCCTGTTCCCGGACCGCCCGACACGCCGGAACCGTACTGCATGCCCGGATTCCCTTGCTGCATCTGCGTCTGATTGGGCGGATTCTGCGTATAATATCCGTCTGTCATCTGGGGAGGCCTTGGCATTCCGCGGCCGCAGCTCTGGCATACGCCGTTCTGCATCAATGCACCGCACCGGGGACAAAAATCAAAATCTCGTTTTTCACTCATGGCTCTCCTCCTGTTAGTTCATCTAGATTTTTTCCGTAAGCGTCCATAAAATATTCCAGAAACAGATCTGCCTCTGGGATCTCCATCTGCCGGATGTGTATCAAGGTCTGCTCCTTTGCCTTGACGAATTCCAGATTGCCCGTCTGCTCCTCCTCTACACACTTAATGTAGGCAGACAGCTTGTCGGCTGCCTTTACCAGCTTCCACAGGTAGGCATCCTCCTCCTGCTTTTCAAAAATCTCCCGGTAAGAATCCTGCATTTTTTCCGGAAGCATTCCCAAAAGAGTTTCGGAGGCCCGGCGTTCTATGGCTTTGTAGGTATTGCGGATCTCCTTGTTGTAATATTTTACCGGAGTGGGCATATCCCCTGTAATGATCTCCGTGGCATCGTGATACAGCCCCAGCACCGCAGCCTTTCCCGTATCCAGCTTCTTTCCAAGGCTGCTGTTGCCTATGACTGCAAGGGCATGGGCGATCATGGAGACCTCCAGACTGTGTTCGCTTAAATTTTCATTCCGTGAATTGCGCATCAAGGCCCAGCGGTCAATATATTTCATCCGGGACATCATGGCAAAAAAACTGTTCATGCCTTTTCCCCCGCCCTTCTCCATCTCCGCTTCGGCCGAATCCGGCAGATATTGCTGGTAAGACAGGTACTGTATTTTTTCACATACTTCTGATACTCTGCCCAGGGGAGATAGTATTCTTTTCCCCAGGATGAGATCTGCAGATAACCGTCCATCATGCCGGTTACCACCACAAAGTGGGCCTTTGTTTCCGTGGCATACAGATATTCTCCGTTCTCCTTCCGGTAAAAGGGAACCCTGCGCCTGCCCCAGAACATGGGGAAATTGGGGCCTATGGCCAGAATCACAGGGATATCCTGCCGCAGCATCTCCTCAATACGCGGAAGAATCTTTCCCGGCCGAAGACACCAGGCGGCTCTCAGATCAATGCGGTAATGCCGGAAATAGCGGTTCATGGCCATCGGCAGGAAAAAACCCGGGACTCCGAAGCCGGGAATCACAGAAAGATATCTCCGCCGCATCTTTATCAGATAGCGCTCATAACGGGGATAGGATAAAAAACCGTCCTCACGCAGCATCCCATAGAGCAGATCCGTCTCGCAGGAGGTCTGGTGAAGGCCCAGGTACAAAAGCACATCCGCCATCCCCACCACACCGCAGCCGTATTTGCGCATCATGCGGCTGGCAGACCAGGTCTGGCTTCCCCCAAAGGAGCAATCATTTTGTGTCTTTATCGAAAAATATGGATGCCTTAGGCAGTAACGCTTTGATTCCATACAATTTCTCCTCATAGCTTTTTTCATAAATGCCTGCTTTGTTAGTATACCACAAAAAAAGGCAGATGTCATCATACCCTGCCCTTTGAAATAAGAATTTTTATGTTTTCAATACATCCCCTATCTCTATCCTGTATTCGGAGGTTTTACGCAGAAAATGTCTGATATTACCAGACAAAAGTCCTCTAATATCAGACATTCCATGTACGAACAGCTGCGGGCCGGATCACTCACTCTGTCATTTCCGCTGCCTGGGCCTTTTCCACAACCTCCTGAAATCCGGCTGCCACAGCCCCGGAAGTAATGGTCGCTCCGCTGACCGCATCCAGGTGGGTGCTCACCTCGTCAATATAGGCATCGGAAAGCTCGGCAAAGATTGTCTCATTATACTGGGCAGCCGCCTTCTGCCCGATGGCCGGCGTCTCGGAATCTCCCTGGACGGTAAGACTCTCTATCCGCTCGTCCTCCACAGTCAGGGTCACAATCACCTCGCCGCCGTAGCCTTGATTCGAAGCCGTATACGTAACTTGGCCGCCTTTCCCGGACAGGGCCTTATAAATGGGATTGGATAACGCAGTAACAAGAACCATCAGAATGATAATCGCAATCAGAGAAAGAATTCCCCTCTTATTTGGTTCAGCCTGTATCGCCATACTATGCCTCCTTAGAAAAATATCTTTCGTCCTCTTCTAAATCAGCATACCCCGTTTTGATTCATTTTAATCCGAAATCAATGTTCCCATATAATAAAAACCTCTGCACTCATTCAGCCGCACTTTGCGGATGCTTCCCATAAGTGCTGCGTCACCGGGAAAATGTACCAGAAGATTATTGCTCATCCGTCCTGTCAAAAGAGAGGGATCGTGTTCGTTGACTTCCTCTATCAGCACCTCCTGGACCGTATCCGCAAAGCGGGCCGTCCGTGCTCTGGCATTTTCCTGCACCAGGGACAGAAGCCGGTCAAACCGGGACTTCACCTCTGCCTCCGGCACCTGGTTCTCCATGGCCGCTGCCGGGGTTCCGGTACGCTTGGAGTAGATAAAGGTATAGGCGTTGTCATACTGCACCCTTTGCACCACATCCAGAGTTTCCAGAAAATCCTCCTCTGTCTCCCCCGGAAATCCCACAATAATATCCGTCGTCAGGGAGATATCGGGAATCTCCCTGCGGATCCGCTCTGCCAGATCCAGATACTGCTCCTTGGTGTATCTGCGGTTCATGGCCTTTAAGATCCGGGTGCTTCCCGACTGGAGGGGCAGGTGGAGATGGCGGCAGATCTTCTCTGAAGCCTTCATTACCTGAATCAATTCCTCCGACAAATCCTTAGGATGGGAAGTCATAAACCGAATCCGCCGGATGCCTTCTATCTGCTCCACCCGGCGAAGAAGCTCTCCGAAGGAAATGGGAGTCTTCAGCGTTTTTCCGTAAGAGTTGACATTCTGCCCAAGAAGCATAACCTCGGAAACTCCATCCTGCGCCAGCATTTCTATCTCCTGCAGAATATCCTCCGGGCGGCGGCTCCGCTCCCGGCCCCTTACATAAGGAACAATACAGTAGCTGCAGAAATTGTTGCAGCCGAACATAATATTCACCCCGGATTTAAAGGGATACTTCCGCTCAAGGGGCAGATCCTCCACAATCTCATCCGTGCCCTCCCAGATATCAATTACCTGCCCCTGGCCCTCCAGCGTCCGGGCCAGAAGCTCTGCAAACTTGAAGATATTGTGGGTGCCGAAGATAAGATCCACGAACCGGTAGCTTTTTTTCAGCTTCTCCACCACCTTGGGCTCCTGCATCATGCAGCCGCAGAGAGCGATCCGCATATGAGGATTGGATTTTTTCTCGTGCTTTAAAAGGCCGAGATGTCCGTAGACCTTGAGGTTTGCATTTTCTCTTACCGTGCAGGTGTTGTAGATCACAAAGTCTGCATGCTCGTCAGGAGCCGGAAGGAAGCCTGCCTGCTCCAGGATTCCGGTAAGCTTTTCCGAATCGCGGGCATTCATCTGGCATCCGAAGGTGGTGACGCAAAACGTGAAGGGGCGTCCCCTCTGCTTTGTCTCTTTTTCCACCAGCTTCCGGCATTTCGCCATATAATAGTATTGCCTGGCCGGCTCCTCTATGGGCGGTTCTGTATAAATGTCTATTTTATCTAAATCAATTTCCTGATACATTTTTCTTGACTTTTTTCCCTTTCTATCATATAATTAATGCATAAAAAAGAAACGGGTTTTTTACCGTACAGCTTTATGGCTCAAGCGGGGTGCTCGTTTCTTTTTTTATATTTATGATATCATATAAATACAGCTTTCTGTTTTCAGAATGTCTTATCACCAACTCTGCATGAAATACATTATACCGCAAAACATCATTATTTTCATCAAAAACCGGTATTGCAAATCTGGAATCATATCGATACCAGCCATATTTTGCATTTTTGCTATGTTTTCTTTCCAAATTTTCCTGAAATCTTTTATTTTCCGCAATTTCTATTATCTCCGGAATTCCCTGTGCGGCATTTGCTTTTGCCTTTGCTAATGCTCCTTTTAATTTTGCAGTATACTTCGAGCCCGAATATTCATCAGGCAGGTCACTGCCAATATATATAATTTCTTTACTTTCGGCAATTTCTATAAATTCTCCAACATACCGTTTTAAATACTGCTCCACGTCATCCCAATCTATATTTCTTTTTCCCTTAAAACGAATATCATTTACAATAACAATCTGTTTCCCATTCACATCTTTTATAACACTTATATTTCTTTCCATAATCCCTCCCTATTCCCCCCTCTTGTATCGCTTCAGAATCTCCGAACCCATTCCCGGCATTTTTCCATATAATGGTATTGCCTGGCTGGTCCCTCTATAGGCGGTTCTGCATTTACCGCGGCTGCGGCCGTTTGCTTTCAACAAAGGTTTTTCCGCCGTCTTCCGTAACATAAATCTTTTTCCGGTATTGGTTACTGCTGTGATCGGTGTAAATTCCCGCAATGGTTCCGTGGTTTTCATCCTGAAAGGTGATTTCCGCCGCCCCATACATGGAACCGTCAAAGGGATCTGCATTCACCAGCTCCCAGGTCTTTTTCCCGTCTGTGCTTTTGATGAGAACATAAAAGCAATCTCCCATGATATAGTCTGTATTTATAAGCCGGTAGCAGACGTTTCTGTCCTCCAGAAGGAATTCTGCCGAAGCTTCCGGTTCAAATTCACCATCATAAGTCTGTATCCATTTTTCCATAGACTCCTGCCAGGCCTCTTCTTCTGTCAAAGCCTCCTGCCTGGCTTCCTCTTCCTCCAAAGCCCTCTGCCGGATCTCATATTCGGCAGCAGGCTCCTCCTTTGGCTTTTCCGGCTTTGGTTCATCAGGAAACAGCTTGTCAAATTCTGTCTCCATCAAATCCATTAATTCTTCCTTAAGTCCGGACGTTGTATTCAAAATCCAGGCACCGGAAAAATCTACCCAGAATGCTTTTCCTTTTATCCGCACTTCGAATTGTGAAAAAACATCCCTGAAAGAGGCCGCAACATCGGCCTGGTGATAATTCCAGAAATACCGCGGCTCCTTCCTGACATACTCTGCCCATTCTTTCATTTCGTCCGCACAGGCAGAAAGATCTTCCCATGAACTGCAGGAAAGGCTCAGATATACTGGTTCTTCCAGCCGGTAAGTCTGTGCTTCTTCTAATGTATATACTTCTTTGTTACGGTTTACAAAGTAAACCTCCCGCTTCTTCGTCCTCCAGAAAGTCAGCGCATCCCGTTTCATCATCTGCTCTATAAAATTATTCTCTAAAGGGCTTTTCTTATCCACCTGAAACCATACAGCTTCCGGTTCCTCACGCAGGCTGTATGCGCAGTAAATGTATTTATCCTCTTCGTCTTTTACAAACTCTGTGTTTTCTCCGAAATAAACCTTCATCTCCGCATCCAGCCGTTCCCCGCCCGGCAGAAAACCGGATAGAAAAAAGAAGCCGAGAAGAACCGCCGATGCCAGGCTGAGTACAACCAAAGTCCAAAACAATTTCTTTTCATTCATGCATTCTGCCTGCTTCCCCATTCATTTCAACCATATAAACTATTTTTTATGAATCTTCTGCTGAATTTCCTCCTCGGCTTCCTCTTTGAAGTCCTCTATCTGCTCCGGCGACATCCTGGGCAGAGCCTCCGTGGAAGAAACCCCGAAACTCCGCAGGAAATCCTCGGTGGTGCCGAATAAAAGAGGACGGCCCGGGGCGTCCAGACGGCCCACCTCCTCAATCAGTCCGTATTCTACCAGCTTATTTACTGCGTGATCGCATTTTACTCCCCGGATCTTCTCAATCTCCAGCCTGGTTACCGGCTGTTTGTAGGCCACGATGGAGAGCGTCTCCAAAAGTACCTCTGTGAGGGCGTATTTTTTCGGCTGTTTTGCAATGCGGATCAGATAATCGTAGTATTCTGTTTTGGTACAGAGCTGGCAGGCGTTTTCCAGCTCCAGAATACGGATTCCCCGATCCTCTTCTTCATAGCGTTGTTTCATTTCCTTTAGAAGATCCTGTATTTTTTCAGCCTCCACCTCCAGGGCTGCCGCCAATTGAGTGATTTCTACAGAATCCCCCATTGTAAACAGGATGGCCTCGATAGCTGCTGTCAGTCTCTGATTTTCCACAATATACTACTCCTCGTTTTCCCTTTTTCAAAATTCAGCCCAAAGAAGATGCCGACACCTGTATCCCGGCTTCTTCCCCGAAAACCGGTTCCTTTGCCTCAATCAGAATCTCGCCAAAGGTCTCTTCCTGCTGGACGGCGACCTTTCCTGTCTTCATCAGCTCCAATACGGCCAGAAAGGTTACAATCACGTGAATCTTGCTCTTCTTTGCTTCCTGTTCTAAAAGATTCCGGAAGCTGAAGCGCCTGTGCTTTTGGATATAAACTTCCACAAAAGACATCTTCTCCTCCAGGCTGACCTCTTCTTTCTCGATATCCCCAAACTTGCTGCGCACTGGGTCAATCTTGTCCTCCTGCCTGCGCAGGATGGACTTAAAAATCTCGTTGAGCCTCTGAAGGGTCAGATCGCCCACCAGCTTCTCTAGATCCACTGGCTCTATATAGGAGGCCACCTCATCGGGAATGGAAGCTTCCTTATAAAGAACCTTGGCCGCCAGGCTTTGGCGGTCTTTCAGCTCCAGGGCCATGTATTTGTACATCTTGTACTCTAAGAGACGCTCCACCAGCTCGGCTCTGGGGTCGATTTCCTCCCCTTCCTCATCCACCTCTGCCGGAAGGAGAAGCTTGGCCTTGATCTCAAGAAGCGTAGCGGCCATAACCAGGAATTCACTCATGGTATTCAGATCCCTTGTCTCCATGGCGCGGATGTATTCCATATACTGCTCGGTGATCATAACGATGGGAATGTCATAAATATCAATTTTATTGCTCTCTATCAGATGCAGAAGAAGATCCAGAGGACCTTCAAATATCGGTAATTTTACGGGGATGCCCATAATGATATCTCCTATTCCAGTTCCGTAATATCCCTCAAAGAACACGGATATGAAATCAATCTCCAGCCGCAAAACGCATATGCCTCTTATCCAGCACTTACGCTTCTTTTGGATGCAGATGAATCACTGACAGCTCCGCCGGATTGAAAATCCGGATGTTGACAGTATGAGTGCCAAGTCCGCGGCTGACGACCAAATCCTTTCCGTCCTTCTCAAAATGACCCGCATCATATTTGGGAAATAATCTGGCCTGGGGCGAAATCAATCCGCCAATCCCAGGAATCCGGATAATTCCCCCGTGAAGATGCCCTGAGACGGTCAGATCCGCTCCCCAGCCGGCATAGCTGTCAAAATACACCGGATTGTGAGCCAGAAGAATATTGTAGCATTCCTCCTCCGGCTTTCCAAATACTTTTGTCAGCTCCTCCGGACAAAAGGGGATATGATTCCTCTTCTCATAATATTTCCAATCCAGCTCAAAGCCGTATATCCGCATTTTAAGCCCCTTTTTCTCAAAGGGTATGCTTTTGTTTTCCAAAAGAATCACGCCACAGTCCCGAAGTCCTTTTGTGTACTCCTGGTACATGGTTCCGTAAATTTCCGGACGAAGCCTCATACGGTACTCATGGTTGCCGTTTCCGTAAAAAACAGGCAGCTTCTTCTCCCTAAGCCGCCGAAACAGCTCCAACGCCGGAGCGAAAGACTCCTCGCTGCGGGCTATCAGCATGTCGCCGGCTACGAGAACCGCGTCTGGTTTTTGTGCCTCCACAGCCCTCAAAAGCAATTCGTTCCCAGGGCCATAGACATGATTATGCATATCAGACATAAGAAGAAAGGTCAGATCCCCACTGCCCCTCAAAAGCTTTTCCGTATTCAAATGATAATGAAATTGTTTAAATTCAGACATGGGGATAGAATATCATAAAACTTTAGAAAAAGCAATTTCTTTGTTACCCCCGATCCGCCCAATAACAATTCAGACAGTCAGAGGCAGAGCGGCCAGACCGGGTTTTCCATATCTGTGTTCGGACGGTTCACGTACATGTGTCTGCTCTTGTCAGACTTTTCGTCCGCCAATATCAGACGCATGTGCGTGAACAGCCGGACACCTGATATTGGAAAATCCGGTCTGGCCGCTCTGCCTCTGACTGTCTGAATTGTTAAAACACCCCTGCATTTCCATGGAGCGCAAGCCTTAGAATGCCGCACAGAAAAAGATGCAGCGGATAATAGAGATAAAAGAACCACTTCATCCCCTTCCACTTCCCTCTCTGGCCGTTGTAGCATTTTAGAATAGGAATTGTAAGGGCAGTAAACATCTCAAAGGCCGCATGATCTATGGTCATGGCAGACATGGCAATGATTTTCAGCTGGTTTCCATTTAACCCCTTTTTCACCCGAATTTTCTCTCCTTTACTGGGAAGCCCCGCACATACCGCATACTCCTGTCTGAAGCGAAACAGACGCAGCGCCGCAGGCTGCACAGGCCGAACCTGAAAAGAAGCCGTCTTTTGTCTCCTGGTTTAAGATTCCATAACAGCCAAGCGGCCTTTTTGTCTCCCCATCCCATTCATAGCGCCCCGGCCACCAGCTTAAAAATTCCTCCGGCAAATCGGTAAGTGATTTTTCCGGCAGATATAAGATAAATTCCGTTCCGGAATCCAGCCCCAAGGGCTTCGCCCCAACATACAAAATCTCATCCTTGATTTCTTCAAATCCTTCCTCCGGCTGAAAGGCCAGCTCTTCTAATGTCATGGAAACGGTATCTTCGTCTATCCTCTCGAAGCTTCCAAACTTCCCCTGAAACTCACAATAATAATGCTTTCCATGGGGATATCCCTCCCCGCTGTCTCCCATATCGGAATCATTATAGCCTCCCGTAAAGGCTCCGTCCCCCTCCAGGGTCAGAAAGGTTCCCCAGGCTCCCGCTCCGCTGGAAAAAACAAAATCACAGGGAAAAACGCCGGGAAGCGCTTCTTCCTCTTCTTCGCTCAATTCCTCTGCCTGTCCCAATAATTTCTCCACAGCTTCTTTATCTTTTGCATAAAACCAAAAATACTCATCCTCTACAAACACCTGGATTCTTCCGTCTCCAAAATCATAAGTGTAAGGATTCCCCACGCACCCAAAATTGGACTGGCCGTTTTCAGCAGGAGTTTCACCTGCCTCGGCACTGGACTGGATCTTTCCCTCCACACATCCTGCATCCCCCATAGGGCCAGTCTCTTCCGTTCCATAATACAAAATATCATTAACCATTAAGATCCGATCTTCCGGCTCCGCTTTCCCGGCTTTTGAGGAACAGCCGGCCGCTGCCAGAAGCAAAGCCAAAGCTCCTGCCATCCCTGTTCGATACCATTTTTTCATATCCATCCTCCCGTTTTCTTACATCACTCTCCTGTAAAGGCTTCATACTGCTTCTTCGGCCCACCGCACACTGGACAGCGCTCCGGGGCCTTGTCGCCGGTCATCACATAGCCGCAGACAGGGCAGACATAAATCACATCCCTTGAAAATCCATCCATACCCGCCGCTTCCTTTAACAGCATGGTATGCTCCTTTTCCGCTGCGGCAGCGCCCGCATACGCCTGCTCCGCAAGCGGGAATTCGTGCTCCTTTGCGTAATCCATAAGCATCCGGTAAAAATATTTCTGCTCAAACGCTTCCCCCGGAAGAAAGGTTTCCACTGTCTCCAAAAAAGGCGCCGGGCGGTCCAGTACGGAATAAAAACTCCGTGCATGATAATATTCAGAGGCCGCAAGGGCGCGAAAGAGATTGGCAATCCTCTTCATTCCTCTGCGCTCTGCCCGATCCGCAAACATCATATATTTGAAATGGGCCATCAGCTCCCCCTCTACGCTCTCTTTCAGCTTCTGCTTCAAAATTCCGTCCTCACGCTCACGGCGATAGCAGTCCTCGGAAAGGTTCGCAGTATAATGGCACAATGCCCCATCCTTCACATAGAAATGAACCACATGGTGCTCCACATCACTGGCCCGGATATCCTCTGACACATCCTCAATCATAGCTCCGCCTCCGCCGGTGCAGATCAGAGGAATCCCGTCCACACAGTCCTCAAATCCGGAATGAACATGGCCGCAGAGAAGGTATTTTACCTTTTCCTTCCATGGCTCATAGGCCCTTTGAAGGCGTGCAAACTCCTCCTCAGTCACGCAGTTTCGAATAAAATGATTGGGCACCGGGATGTGAAACGCAATGACTGCCTGCTCCACTTCCTCCATAGCCAGCACCCTGGACAAAAGTTCAATGCCTTCCTCTTCAAAGCTGCGCTGCGCATTGTCCAGCACAACCACTGCAAATTCCTCCATAAGAAGCGCATAATTCTTTTCCCCAAAGTAGTCTGTGTAAGCTCCCGTATCGTGATTTCCGCGAAGGGCGTAGACTTCATTTCCTGCCAGAACCTCTGTAAGCTCCTGTATAGTCTGATAATGATGCCGGGTCCCCGCCGGCACCAGATCTCCCACAACAAGCGTGATGCCGTCCCTGCCGGTCTCCTCCAAAGCGCCTGCATATACCTTCATATTGTAGGTTCCAAGGCCCTCGCAGCCCGGATCTCCAATCACTCCCATAGAATGCACATCCGCAAGGCGGATGATGGGATCCGATACCTTCTGAATCTTATTTTTGTCCATTCCTGTTATCCTTTCACTGTTTGATGCACTGCATTTCTTGTACCTTTGTATTATGCCCTGGGCTGCCGCGTCAATGCATGTCCCATGGACTGGGGAACTCCCCCCGCTCAAAGTATGAGAGCGGATTCCTCTGTGAGAAAATCCGCCCTTTCCATACTTTTTGCCGCTGTCAAAAGCTTTTCTGCAGCATGTATCTTATTCCTCTGCAGCTCTCGCTGCCACTTCCCTCTCCTGTACATCAGACGGAGCCTGCTCGTAACGCGCAAACTCGTAAGCATAGACGCCGCTTCCTCCCGTCATGGAACGCAGGTCTGTAGAATATCCGAAGATCTCAGTCATAGGCACATCCGCCACAACCTCCTGCTTTCCGCCGGCTACCGGGTTCATGCCCAGTACGCGGCCGCGGCGCTTATTCAAATCACCCATAACGTCGCCCGTATACTTGTCGGGAACTGTTACGGTCATAGAGCAGATAGGCTCCAAAAGCACCGGGCCGGCATCCATAAAGCCCTTCTTAAATGCCTGGATGGTAGCCGTCTTAAACGCCATCTCGGAGGAGTCTACCGGATGGTAGGATCCGTCGTAGAGCACTGCCTTCACGCCCACAACGGGATATCCGGCCAAGGGTCCCTTGATAACGGATTCCTGAACGCCCTTTTCCACTGCGGGGAAATAGTTCTTGGGAACTGCTCCGCCTACTACGATCTGGTCAAACACATAAGCAGATTCCAGATCTCCGGAGGGCTCAAAGGTTATCTTTACATGGCCGTACTGTCCGTGTCCGCCGGACTGCTTCTTATACTTAGAATCCACATCGGATTTCTTACGGATGGTCTCACGGAAGGCAACCTTGGGACGGCTCAGTTCCACGGCAACCTTGAACTTCTCCTCCAGCTTGCTCACAACTACGTCCAGGTGCTGATCGCCCATGCCGTAAAGCAGCGTCTGGCGGTTCTCGGAATCGTTGACTGCCTTAAGGGTCAGATCCTCCTCCATCATCTTGGTAAGAGCCTGGGAAATTTTATCCTCATCTCCCTTATTCTTTGCCTTATAGCACATATATGTATAGGGCTTGGAAACCTCGGTTCTTCCGAATGCCACCGGCACAGCCTTGGTAGAAAGAGTATCTCCCGTCTTGGTACTGTTCAGCTTTCCGATGGCGCCGATATCGCCCGCATGAAGCTCGGTAACCTCGATGGGCTTACTGCCCTGCATCACATAAAGCTTGCTCAGCTTCTCCTCTGCTTCCTTATCCTGGTTGTAGAGGGTATCATCGGACTTAATAACACCGGAGGACACCTTAATCAGAGAGTATTTTCCAATAAAGGGATCCACGATGGTCTTAAATACATAAGCGGATTTTGCCTTGGAGAAATCATAGTTTGCCTCGAAAATCTCGTTGGTCTTGGTGTTGATGCCGTTGCAGGCCTTCTTATCCGGGCTTGGGAACAGCTCAACAATGTCGTTCATCAGATTGTGGATGTTCCGAAGCTCCGCACTGGATCCCATGGAAACGGGAATCACAGAGCCGTCGCCCACATTGAACTTCATGGCTGCACGAATCTCACTGACGGTAAATTCCTCACCGTTGAAATAGCGCTCCATAAATTCATCGGAGGTCTCCGCTACTGCGTCCAGAAGGGCCTCCCGGCAGATTGCAAGATTTTCCTTGGAGTATTCCGGAATGTCGCAGGGCTCGCGCTTTCCGATATCTGTGAACCGGCGGCCTTCCATCTTGCATACATTGATATAACCTACAAACTTCTCGTCCTCACGGATAGGCTGATAGAAGGGAGCAATCCTCTTACCGTAGCGCTCAGTTAAGTCCTCCACAACCTGACGGAAGGATGCATGGTCTACGTCCATCTCGGTCACAAAGAACATCCGGGGCAGCTTGTACTTTTCACACATCTCCCAGGCCTTCTCCGTTCCTACTTCTACGCCGGCCTTGCCGGATACCACGATGATCGCAGCGTCCGCAGCTGCAACTGCCTCCTCTGCCTCTCCCACAAAGTCAAAATATCCCGGCGCGTCTAAAATATTTATTTTGCAGTCCTGCCAAATCAGCGGAATCACGGAAGTGCTGATTGAGAACTTTCTCTTAATCTCTTCCTTATCATAATCACTGATGGTATTCCCATCGGTTACCTTACCGATTCGGGTCGTAAGCCCGGATACATACGCCATGGCTTCCACCAGACTGGTTTTGCCGCAGCCGCCGTGTCCCAGGAGCACTACGTTCCGAATCTTGTCAGTTGTGTAAATGTTCATGCCTTATCCTCCAATATTTTTTTGCGCCTCCGTGCCTCGTTTCCACCCCGGAGACTGCCATGTATATATTCTACTAAAAATCAAAGGAAAGTTCAAGTGTTTTATACAAATCGACAGACGAAAGCCTGGGATGCAAGCGCCTTATTTATGGAATAGACAATTCCTTTGCATACTGAAAAGAAATAACAGCTCTTGAAGCTGTTTTTACATAGGCTGTTTCCATATGCATAGCATGAATAATCGTATCCTTGGTACAGCTTCCAAAAACACGAATAATTTCATCAAGGATATCCATATCTTCTTTGGAAAGAGACTGATATTGTTCATTTACTGATTTTTTAAAATAGTACCCTGTGCCATCCCCCAGTTCAACCTCATCATAATCAACACCGTAAAGATCAATGATGGAATCATGGGCAATGGGAACTGCCCCCATTGGAAGGGCCTGGTAGATAAGGCCTGTTATCGCATGGCCTCTGCGCTTAAATGAAAGTGTATCCGAATACCACAAAAGCTTCATAAGCTTTACCTTGTAAAGCTTGATTACCTGCGGCGCATTGGAAAAATAGCGGATAACATCAACTACTTTATCAAGAGAAAGCCGCACATTCCCACTATATTCAAAATTATCGGAAAATCTTGCATATTGGGCAAAAATTGCCTTTCGAAGATACTGATCCCGTTCCTGCTCAAAAATGCGTATCGCTTTAGTCCTATATTTTGCATAAGAAGATTCCGTAAAAGACTCCTTCACCAGATCCAGCAAGGCCAGAAACCATTCCGGATCATCCCTAAGCTTTTTTAAGATCGTATCATGGGCCGCATCCTGTACCTGATGCCCTTCATATCTGGTAATTGTCTTTTTGCCCCATCCAAGCAAAAGGCTGAGATCACTCTGGCTAATCCCATATTTTTCACGAATAGCTGAAATGTCCTTTGAAGTCAGAAGCCTCTGCTTTTGCCGGTATGCATCTTTCATGGAAATATCATTGGCGCACATCTGTATTTCATCCGCATAATATTCTTCCGTTCTGCTGCAATAATAATACTCTGCCGGAAATTCTACGGAAACACCTTTAAAAATGTTTTTGTCTATATAACTTACCATCTCTACTTCATGCTCTTCCATGCAGCTTAAACAAAGCATCTTTTTTCGATTCAGCAATTTCCTGTTCATGATTTCACCGCTTTCTTATTCCTGCTCATTATTCACTTCAACGGTTGAAGAGATATTGCCGGTATGATCTCCATAAGGAAACATCTCTGGAGTAAAAGCTTGTGCCGCAAAATGAAAAGACATAATAAAGGTTGTATGCCTGCCATATGCCGCCAGCAGTTCTACTCTTATCTTAATATACACATCCTTGGTGCCATTGTATACTTTTCCGAATTCACGCATTTCGCTTCTCTTTGGAAACCGCAAATCTTTTACAGTGCGCATATATTCCTTTACCGTTAAAGTCTGCAATTCTCTGCGCAATGCATCTACCGGATTCTCACCGGGAAATAATTCTGCAACTGTATATGCATTTGTATAGCGTATATCCCGCTTCTGATCAATCTGGCGCATCTCCTGAAATGCAATCTGGGCATCATGCTCCAGGGCATATTTCAAATTTTGTAAATAAGCGCGAACCTCTGGTTCACTCTCAACTCTCTCCTTTCCATCTGCCAACTCTGTACTCCTCTATTCCGGTATCATTTGATACCATTTTACACTTATCAAAAAATAATGTCAACTATTCGCCAGAAAATTATCTCTGTCTCAATCGAAATACATATGATAAACTTCCTCCAGCCGCCTTCTCTGGGCTCCTTTGAGCGTCTGGCCGTAAATCTGCTCCGCCAGGGTTAAGGCCTGCTCATAGTAAGCCTCCTGCTGTCCCCGGTCGGTTTCCTGGGAAATCTGCTGGATCAAGGCTTCAATGCGGTCTGCCAGGGCGTGATCGTCCCGGTAATTCTGTATCGTATAGCCTGGCGAAAGAACCTCGGATCCGTCCCGTCCCGGATAATACTTCTCATCGCCGTTCGCAATCCCCGCGGCGGTCTCAAAGCGCTCCTGCTCTGTCCCCTCCACAAGCGCCTCCATGGCATCCTTCCAAATCTGGGCCGGATAGCTTCCTCCGTAGAGATTGCTAAGCTCCCTTGGCATATCGTAGCCCACCCAGACTGCCATGGCATAGTCCGGGGTGCTTCCCACAAACCATCCGTCCTTGCTGTTGTTGGTAGTGCCTGTCTTTCCGGCGGCCTCCACGGTGCTCTTCCAGCCCATTTTTCTTGCAGTGCCCTTTTTGATCACGCCTTTTAAAATATCGATCATCAGATCTGCCTGCTCAGCCCCATACACCTGCCTGATCTCATAAGGCTCGTAAAGCTCCTCCCCATATTTATCTAAAATAGACACAATACAGTCTGTCTGCTGAAACTGGCCGTGATTTGCCACACAGGAGTAGGCATTTGCCATCTCTACGGTCGTAGTCCCGTAGGTAAATCCGCCTAAAGAGGAAGCCGGGTAATAGTCATCCGGCACAATCCGGTTAAAGCTCATATTCTGGAGATAGGACAAGCCTTCCTTAGGCGTGATTTCACAGAAAAGCCGCCAGGCCGCACCGTTTTTTGAGCTTTCCACCGCGGCGCGCAAAGTAATCTTGGCGCCGTACATTTCAAGAACCTTCTCCGGCTCCTCCTTTGCCTTTTCCACGTCAATGTCCGTTAAAACAGAACGATCTGTATACCCCCGCTCCAAAGCCGGAAGATAGACAATCAACGGTTTAATGGAGCTTCCCGGCTGACGGTAGGACTGGTAGGCCCTGTTTAAGGTATAAGTGCCGCCACCCTGGGTTCTCCCTCCCACAATCGCCTCTACCTTGCCGGTTTCATTGTTGATCACCGTGGCGGCTCCCTGGAGGGCAAACTGGCCGTTTTCCGCTTTCTCCTCGTCAAAGGCAAGGGCATTGTCTACACTCATCTGAAGGAGCTCTTGCTTTTCCTTATTTAATGTGGTTTTTATTACATAGCCTCCTGTATACAATTCTGCCCGAATCCGCTCGTAGGCTTGATTGTAGGTCTCCATATAGAAGTTATAATCCTCCATGGCTGCAAAGGAATAGCGGAACAAAAAGCCGTCAAGCTTCATCAGGTAGCGCACGGCGCAGTCAATGGCATAGGTAGTCTCATAATCTTTGATCTCAATCGGCTTCTTTTCATTGAGAACCAGGTCCTCCCGGAGGGCCTGGATGCGCTGGGTCTCCGTGATCATCTCACATTCCTGCATGTCCTTTAGAACCTTATCCCGTCTGGGAATTGCGTTGCTTTTGTTCTTCAGCGGATCGTAGTAGGAGGGCGAATTGGGAATGGCGCACAAATAGGCTGTCTCATTTAAAGACAGCTCGCAGGCCGGTTTGTTGAAATAAAATTGTGCCGCCGCCTCTATGCCGTAGCAGTTATTTGCAAAATAAATGTTGTTGATGTAGAATTCTATAATTTCTTCCTTGGAATACTTTTTTTCTACCTCCAGGGCATAGCAGATCTCCTTGATTTTTCGCTCCAGGGTAACTTCCTTTGTGATAAATACGTTCCGCACAAGCTGCTGGGTGATGGTGCTGGCTCCGTGAACCCTCTCGCCTCCGGAGGTGACAAACTCAATCCCAACCCGGACAATGCCCTTTAAATCAATGCCCTTATGCTCCCAAAAGCTCCGATCCTCCACAGCAATAAAGGCATTCACTACATTTTCCGGGATCTCATCGAAGGTCAAGTAAATCTTGCTTCCATTTCCCGACAGCTCAGTGAGCAGACCCCCCTCGTCGTCGTAGAAATAACTGGTCAGGTTCCGCTTAAAAGTATTGCTGTTTGACTCCTCCACAGCGCGCGCAGCCTCCAGGCTGTATTCCTCATACAAAGGGTAGACCTTGTAAATTACGGCGCCGCCCAGGACAAGGAGGGCTGTGACGGTTAGAATGATTAGGATTTTAAAGATTCTTTTTATTACTTTCATAGAGTTGTTCCATCTTCATGCTTCTTAATAGAGTATGCAGTTATTTTATATTACTTTCTCCATTTGGTAAAGGGGATCGCCCTACCAAAAAAATATATTTTTCTTTGGAATATCTGTTAATGTTCTATGATTCCTCATTTGTTACTTGGCACGGATCGAACAGTAACTCTCACTTTTCAATTTCATCGCTTTAAAGCAAAAGAGTATTGACATTCCCATAAAAAAATCGTAAACTGATACTTGTTTGTGTGCTGCAAAGAGAATTGAAAGAAATGAGGCATTTTTTATGATTATTGTAATGAAACCAAAAGCTCCCAAGGCTTCCATTGAACATGTAATGGAAATCATTCGTGAAAACGGCCTGGAAACCCATCTGTCAGAAGGTAAGCAGGTTACGATTATTGGTGTCGTGGGAGACAAGACCCGTCTGAACCTCTCCAATCTGGAAATTGCGCCGGATGTAGATAAAATCGTTCCCATTACGGAAAGCTATAAACTCAGCAACCGCAAATTCCACCCGGATCCCACCTCCGTCCAGGTAGGGAATACCTTTATCGGCCCGGGCCATCTGGCCCTCATGGCCGGCCCCTGCGCCATCGAATCGGAGGAGCAGCTGCTCCTGATTGCAAAATCTGTCAAAAAAGCCGGCGCTTCCTTCCTGCGAGGCGGCGCCTACAAGCCTCGTACCTCTCCTTATTCTTTTCAAGGCCTTGAGGAGGAAGGCCTGCGGTATATGAAAAAGGCCCAGGAGGAAACGGGTCTTGCCACTGTCTGCGAGGTTATCAGCGAATCCTCCATTGAGGCGGCTGTCAAATACGTGGATATGCTCCAAATCGGCGCCCGGAATATGCAGAACTTCCAGCTTCTCCGGGAAGCCGGGCAGTCCGGGCTTCCGGTTCTCTTAAAACGCGGGCTCTCTTCTACTATTGATGAATGGCTCAATGCGGCAGAGTACATCATTGCCGAGGGCAACCGGAATGTCGTTCTGTGCGAGCGCGGCATCCGCACCTATGAGACGGCCACACGCAATACCCTGGACATCAGCGCCGTTCCGGTGCTGAAATCCAAGTCCCATCTGCCGGTAATCGTAGACCCAAGCCACGCTTCCGGTGTCCGGGCCTATGTGGCGCCCCTTGCAAAATGCGCAGTAGCCGCAGGAGCGGACGGCCTGATGATCGAGGTACATAACAACCCGGCCTGCGCCCTCTCCGACGGGCCCCAATCCCTGACCTTTGCCCAGTTTGACGAGCTTGCAAAAGAACTAAAGGCCTATGCAGCCCTTTCCGGCAGAAGCTTTTAAGTTTTTGGGAGGATTGGAAGAGATGTTACGGTACTAGAATAGGAGAGCAAAAATATGAAGATAGAAACCGTAGGGTTTGTAGGTCTTGGGCTGATCGGCGGTTCCATCGCCAAAGCCATTAAGGCTTTCCACCCGGAAATTCAGATCATGGCTTATATGCGGACCACGGACACGCTGATTGAGGCGGCCAACGAAGGAACCGTGGACATTGCCTGCACTGGGGTAGACGGCCAGTTTGCCGCCTGCGACTGCATTTTCCTCTGCGCCCCTGTTTCTACCAATGCTATGTATCTGGAACGGCTAAAGCCTGTGATCAAAACAGATTGTATTCTTACGGATGTGGGAAGCACGAAGACCGACATCCATGAGCGCGTGACGGCGCTTGATTTGGAGGAGCATTTTATCGGCGGCCATCCCATGGCCGGGTCGGAGAAAACGGGCTATGCCAATGCCAAGCCCCATCTCATTGAGAATGCTTACTATATTATTACCCCCTCCGCCCGGGTTCCTAAGGAAGCGGTGGATGTGTTTGTGCCTTTTATTGCCTCCTTGAAGGCTCTGCCCCTGGTGCTTGATTACCGCCGGCACGACTTTATTACGGCCTCTGTAAGCCACCTGCCCCATCTGATCGCCTCTTCCCTGGTGAATCTGGTGCAGGAGCTTGACAGCACAGACGCCTTAATGAAACGCATTGCCGCAGGCGGATTCAAGGATATTACCCGTATCGCCTCCTCCTCGCCGGAAATGTGGGAGCAAATCTGTACGACAAATAAAGAAAATCTCATACAGGTTCTCGACTGCTATCTCACACAGCTTGCCGCGGTGAAAAAACAGCTGGAGGAACAGGACAGCGACGGACTTTACCGATTTTTTGAAACCTCCAGAAATTACCGGAATTCCATTCCCGATTCCTCTGCCGGGCCGATCAAAAAAATGTACGCCTTTTACTGCGACATGGTAGATGAGGCCGGCGGCGTTGCAGTTCTCTCAACCATCCTGGCAGCAGGCGGCGTCAGTTTGAAAAATATCGGGATTATTCACAACCGGGAGTTTGAAGAGGCCGTGCTGAAGGTAGAGCTTTACGACGAGGCTTCCTATGAAAAGGCGATTGCCCTCCTTCGGAAATACCGGTATACCATATATGAGCGTTGAAACTGAATCTTACGGAACTTGAAACAGTAATATCCCTCAAAGTGCACAAATCAATTTTCAGACGCATGTTTTTGCGGCTGGAAATTGATTTCATACTCGTGTACTTTGAGGGATATTACGGAACTAGGATCAGTAAGTGCCTTCCAGTGCACAAATCGATTTACAGACGCATGTTTTTTGCGGCTGGAAATTGATTTCATATCCCGTGTACTGGAAGACACTTACGGAACTATAAATAGGAGCAGAAAATGATATTTACGCGTAAAAAGAATCTAAAAGGTGAACTCACCGTCCCCGGCGACAAATCTATCTCCCACCGGGCCGTCATGTTCGGCGCCCTGGCTGAAGGGCTTACGGAAGTCGAAGGCTTCCTTCCGGGCGCTGACTGCCTTTCTACCATCGACTGCTTCCGCCGGATGGGCATTCTGGTTGAAGAACAGGGGAAGGAAAGGCTTCTGATTCACGGAAGGGGACTGCATGGGCTTAAAAAGCCCCAGGATATTCTGGATGCAGGCAACAGCGGCACTACGACACGGCTGATCTCCGGCATCTTGAGCGGCCAGGACTTTGAAACCACCCTCACCGGAGACGCCTCCATTCAGAAACGCCCCATGGGCCGCATTATGGAACCCCTCACTTTGATGGGAGCCTCCATAGAAAGTCTGAAAGGAAACGGCTGCGCACCTCTGCGGATTCAAGGCCGTCCTCTTCACGGCATTCACTATACCACAAAGGTTGCCTCTGCCCAGGTGAAATCTGCCATTCTCCTGGCCGGCTTGTATGGGGACGGCCCCACAAGTGTCACGGAGCCTGCCCTTTCCCGCAATCATACGGAGCTGATGCTCCGCTCTTTTGGCGCCAGTGTTGAGACGGACGGAACAACGGCTTCCATAAAACCTCAGCCGCGCCTTACGGGGCAGAAGGTTTGTGTGCCCGGCGATATTTCTTCCGCCGCCTATTTTCTTGCCGCCGGATGTATCACCCCCGGTTCTGAGCTTTTGATTCAAAATGTAGGCGTCAATCCCACCCGGGACGGCATTCTGCGTGTTTTAAAAAGGATGGGGGCGGATGTGGCTGTTTTCCCGGCAGACAACAGTGACGGGGAGCCTGTGGCGGATCTTCTGGTCAAAACCTCCCGTTTACAGGGCTGTATTCTGGAAGGGGATCTGATTCCTGCCCTGATTGATGAGATTCCGGTAATTGCGGTGATGGCCTGTTTTGCGGAAGGAAGAACGGTTATTCGGAATGCTGCGGAACTGAAGGTGAAAGAATCCAACCGGATTGACGTTATGGTAAAGAATCTGTCCGCTATGGGCGCGCATATCACAGCCACAGAGGACGGAATGATCATTGAGGGCGGCTATCCCTTGCATGGAGCTGTCATTGACAGCCGCCTGGATCACCGGATTGCCATGTCCTTTGCCATTGCAGGGCTGAATGCAGACGGAGAAACTAAGATTCTTGGCGCAGAGTGTGTGAATATCTCTTATCCCGGGTTTTATAGGGATTTGGATGTCATTGGATAAACATCGCATCCCCAAAAGAAAAGAACCGGTACCGCTCCTTTACCGCCTCCTCATAAGCCGCCATCACCTGCTCCTTTCCGGAAAAGGCTGACACAAGCATCAAAAGGGTGGATTCCGGCAGATGAAAGTTGGTGATCAGAGCATCCATCAGCTTAAATCCATAGCCTGGATAAATGAAAATATCTGTCCAGCCGCTGCCTGCGTGAAGTACCCCCTTCTCATCTGCCGCCGATTCCAGAGTCCGGCAGCTTGTGGTTCCCACGCAGATTACCCGGCCTCCCGCTCCCTTTGTCTCGTTGATCAGCCGGGCCTGCTCCTCTTCTATCATATAAAATTCCGAATGCATATGATGCTGGGCCACATCCTCCACCTTCACCGGACGGAAGGTGCCAAGCCCCACATGAAGAGTTACATGGGCAAGCTTTACGCCCTTTTCCTTAATCGCTTCCAGAAGCTCCGGCGTAAAATGAAGCCCAGCCGTAGGAGCCGCAGCCGATCCCTCATGCCTGGCATAAACAGTCTGATACCGGTTTTTATCCTTTAATTGATGGGTGATATAGGGCGGCAGAGGCATCTGTCCCAGCCTGTCCAGGATTTCCTCAAAAATCCCCTCATAAGTAAAGCGGATACGGCGGTTCCCTTCCTCCACCACCTCCAGCACTTCCCCTGTAAGAAGCCCTTCTCCGAAGGAAATTCGCACTCCCGGCCGCGCCTTCTTTCCCGGCTTAACCAAGGTTTCCCATACATTATCCTCACAGCGCTTTAGAAGCAGAACCTCGATGCCTGCCCCCGTTCCTTCCTTTACGCCCATAAGCCGGGCCGGGATCACCTTAGTATTATTTACCACCAGGCAGTCCCCTGGATGCAGAAAATCAACAATCTCCCGGAATACCCGGTGCTCCCTCTCTCCCGTCTTGCGGTCCAGAACCAGAAGCCTGGAACTGCTCCGCTCCTCCAAAGGATCCTGTGCAATCAATTCCTGGGGTAAATCATAATAAAAATCACTCGTTTTCATTGGAACGCTTCCTTACATATATTTTTTCTTTTTAAAGTAGAATAGAATTCCTGCCACCACGGTAATGCTGAGCACAATCACATACACATAGCCAAACCTCCAGACAAGCTCCGGCATATTGGTAAAGTTCATGCCGTACCACCCTGCAATCAGCGTCAAGGGCTGGAAAATAATGGTCACAATGGTGAACAGCTTCATGGTATTATTGAGATTGTAATTGAGGGTGGCATCTAAAGCCTCTCTCAAGTGAATCAGATTGTCGCAGAGCAGCTGGGTATTGTTGCTCAGCCGCTCGGATTTGTCCGTGAAAATCTTAAAGTAGCGCAGATCCTCTTCCTCAAATAGATCATTTTCATTTTCCTGGAGGGCCTCCCCGATGTCAATCAGCTGATCGTAATAATTCTTCAAGGTAGACAGGCGGTTTCGAAGATCAAAAATCTCTTTGTTCAGATCCTCGTCGATCTTGCCGTTGACCACCTCACGCTCCATGGCAATGATCTGCCGCTCTGTCATGACGAGTCCCCGGTTGCCGCTGGATAAGAGCCGCTCCAGCACGCCGTAGATCACTTTCTCCATAGTAGCATTCTGACGGAAACGCCCGATGGCGTCCTGAAACATCTGGCGGATGCTGTCGCCCTTATCAATGATTTTCACTATAATAAACAGATTTTTTTTAATAAAAAAACCGATCCGGTTCCGCTTGCTGCTTAAGTTCAGAATATCCACAATGTTGATCATGCCGAAGCTGAATTCATCGTACACATCGATGCTTGTCCGAAAATGGGTAAAATCGGTCATGCAGTCCTTCACCGCTACCTCAGACAGGCCCAGCTTGTCATAGCATTTGCGCAGCTCCTCCAGGGTCAGATAGCCTACGCAGATATCATGGCTGTCAATCTGCTCCAGAGCGACCTCCCGGATTTCCTTCTCATGTATGGAATAAAACATTCTGCCAAGCCCCCTCTCTTTTGTCTTATAACGGAAAGCATAATTTATTCTATCACGGACAAATATCCGGTGTCACGTTTATTTTTCCGTTTTGGTTTTTTTCTCTTCGTGGAGCAGGCTCCGGTAACGGCTGACCATACGGAACTGTTCTTCAAAGTAGGAATTGATCTCCGCTCCCAGAAGTATGATGTACATGCAGAAATACAGCCACAGCATTACCAGGATAATCGTTGTCAGGCTTCCGTACATATTGCTGAGTCCCGGCGTATACGTCACGTAAAGGGAAAATCCGATGGAAAAGAGATACCAGCAGACAGAGGAAAATACAGCTCCCGGGGCCTGGCTCAAAAGCTTTGCCTTCCGATTGGGCACAAATTTGTAGAGGAGCATAAACACCAGCGTCAGAAATGCAATGGAAACCACATCCTTTAACCGCAGAATCATGCCCGTAATCACAGCCAGAAAAGGCATATGCACCATAGCCGCCTGGTGGATGGAATTTCCGAATACCAGAACCACCAGGGACAAAATAATGGAAATCACAAAGATAAGGGTGTAAATGGCAGAGCGGAACCGCAGAACAATATAATTCCGCAATTCCTCCACATCATACACGGAATTCATGCCCCGCATCAGAGCCAGAAAACCCTTTCCGGCAGACCAGGCCGCCGTAATCGCAGAAAGGGATACGGTTACCGCTGTCTTACTGTAGACCTCGTTGATAATATCTATCACAAACCCATTCATACTGTCGGGAAAAATCACCTGCGCCGCCCCATAGATATCCGCCCGGGTCAGTGTCGTATACTGAATCAGCGTCAGCAGCAGAATGATAAACGGGATAAAGGAAAGCATAATAAAGTAGGCGCTCTGTGCCGCATAAGCGCCTACGTGATCCTCATTCATGGCCTTTAAAAAGCCCCTTACCAGTTTTATGATTTTCTGAATCAGTTTCATTCTATTCCCTCTATGTCTGTCTTTTAAAACTATCCTGGATATCTTATCATAAAGTATGAATCGCCGTCAATTCCACGTCCGTATAAAAGAAACGGAGTATTTCCTCAAAGCTTTTTCCCTGTTCCGCCATTCCGTTCGCGCCGTTCTGGCTCATCCCTACTCCGTGCCCATAGCCGCCTCCCTGGAAGCGGAAACCGGACAGGGCTCCTTCCTCGTCGAATACCGGGGTGACGATCAGATAAGCGCTGGGAAGCAGGGTTCCTCCCTCTGCCGTGGTTCCGTCCTGCCGGACAATGACGCCGCCCTTTACATTTAAAAGGGCTCTCACATTGTACTCCGTGGCAATCTCGATAGTCCGGCGGCTTCCGCTGATGCGCATGCGCTGGACGGCTCCTCCCTCATTTCGCTCCAGAATCTCGATTTCCTTTATGGTTCCGATGGTCTCCACGGGCCTGCTTACAAAATTCCGCCCCCGTTTTGTCCGGACGGCCTCTGGGTTTGCTTCATAACGGCTCTTAAGGACTTCATTCAGGTTATCAGAGAGGGTTTCCACGTCAATTTCCGTCTCCCACCGATACCAGCTTACCTTGCGGTCATAACAGGTGTCATCTGTTTCAAGAATAAACGCTGTGAAAACTTCCTCATCTGTCATATCCAGGCATTCGCCTGCCTCGTTGACGGTCTTTCCTCTTAAGTAGGGGGTCATCTCCGAAGATCCCTCCCACCAGACCTCTTCGTTTCCCGTATAGCCGCAGGAGGTGGAAAAGTAATATGCCGTAATGGGCTGTCCCTGACTTGTCAAAATCAGATCTGCCGTCTCCTCCACGGCCTGAGTGGTGCTTTCTGCCGGGCTGGTGTTGTTGTATACCTGGTAGCGGACGCTGTCGTCCACATGGGCTTCGTAGTCGGGATAACCATAGGACTGCAGGTGCTTGTAGGCGTAGGTTCTGGCACAGACAGCCTGAGCCTTCAGCGCTTCCTGAGAATAACGGGAAGGCATTTCGCTTGGCACTACATAGTTGAGGTAGGTCTCCAGGGGCAGCTCATTGACCAGCACAAAGCCTCCTTCCACCGGCCAGATCTCCAGGGTTCCTTCGTAGGAGGGCGCTCCGTATCCCCGGTTTATGCTGGCCACCGAGACAGGCTCTGCCTGCCCCTCTTCTCTGTTTCGAATCACAAAGCAGGCCGGAGCCTCTGCCAGAAGCTCGCCGTTTAGAAACAGGCTTTCCTCCTCTCTGGAAAAGGTCAGTTCCACACCGCTGCCGTACTCCGTCTCCAGGCTTTCGTTTTCATCCGTTCCTTTCCCCAGAACCACAAGCTCCTGGCCGCAGGCCAGCTTTACCGTCTCATGGATTTCGCTTTCAAAACCGTCTGTTTTTAAAAGCACCCGGATGCTGCCGTTGTAAACCGGCGTCTTTCTCTCCTGCTCCTTCTCTTCCTCTGGCTCCGTCTCGGGCGCCTCTTCCTCCTGCGTGGGCGGTTCTGTTTTTTCCGGCTGCTTTTGGGGTTCCTCTTTTGTCTTGACCAGAAGCACGGCCAGGATCAGTATTCCAATGGCTAACAGGTACAGCTTTGTTTTCAGCATGGGATCGATCTGTTTTCTCATCTTAACCTGTCCTTAAAAATCATTCTTATCTTTTACTTTATTCTCAAGGGGCTGTATTTAGAAGCTTTTCCAGGAATGTCATGCCGCAAAAAAGCAGCCGCATTACGGCTGCTTTTCTTTAAGTAAACCCAAAATGCCGTCTCCGCAATTTTGACGCCTAGCAGAGCTAGGTGGGTAACCTCAACAGCCCTTCTGCCTTCCACTGCAAACGGAGGCCTGACATCCGAACTGCGATTTTGGAATCCCATGAACGTAAATGTAGGTTCAAAATAGCGGCTCAACGAACACCCCAGGATTTACTTTCTTATCTTTTGTCATTATACCCTATTCTATGCCTCTTGGCAACTAGAAAATTCAAACATAAAATTCATGTCCATGGTAGGCAAACAACAGCGTCAGACTGTTGCGGAACCATTGAAGATTTTCCGGATTTGCATAGGCCGGCGCCACAAAGTACAGGGCGCCCTGTGAGGGATCCTCGCCGCAGAGGGCGCGCTCCACGGCCTCTCTGGTGGTATCGGATACCCGTACCCGTTCAATCTTTCCGGTGGCTACCGGGGAGAACTGGGCTCTTCCGCCTTTTGTCTGATAGACGACTCCTTCTATGGTACTGGGAAATGCGCCGCTTTTGACCCGGTTTAATACCACATTGGCTACCAGCATCCTTCCGGTTACATCCTCGCCGGAGGCCTCTGCTTCCACGATTTTTAAAAGGGCCGCATAGTCGGCTTCCGATACCTCATAGATCCATCCCTCGTTTCCGAAGGGCTGTACCTCTTCTGCAAGTGCATTTTCTGCTTCCGCACTCAATGCTTCGGCTTCCTCTTTCTCTGCCGCCTTTCGTTCTTCCTCCTTAGCAGCTTCCTCTATCGCTCTTTGTTCCTCCTCTTCTGCTGCTCTCTCTTCTGCCTCCTTTCGCTCCTTTTCTGCCTGCTCGGCTGCCTGCCTTGCAAGCTCTTTTTCTATCTCCTGTTCCTCTTGGATTCTTATAAGCTCGCTTTCTCCCGCTTCTAACCACTCACCGCCTGTTACCTGAAAGCTGATGCAGGCGACTGTTTCGCTTTTGTAAGAGATGTTATTCATTGCTTCTACTTCTTTCGTATCGGCAGTTACCATAAGCAGGGCTCCCGCCAATCCCAGCACAATTGCACAATCTCTTAACTTGTTCATAATACCATATTATAAAAAGCTTCCGCCTGTCCGTCAACCGTACATCCATAATTTCATTACTGTTTTTGTAAATTAATTACATTTTTATCCATTTATGAGTTTATTACGGTGATTGTGGACAAATTTTCTTATAAATGTCTGCGTATTATTAGAAGTTTTTCCGGTTCTAAGCTGCATATAATAATTGCGGATATGTTACACTGATATTAGTTTTTTTTAATATTTATGAAATATATAAGGAGATTACCATGAAAATCAGAGAAGGTACGAATCTGCTTTTAGGAATTCTTTTTACGATTGTTGCCGGAGTTCTTCTGCATTTTGCTTATGAATGGAGTATGGAAAACCCCTTTGTGGCTCTGTTTGCTCCGGTGAATGAATCGGTGTGGGAGCATCTGAAAATGCTGTTTTTCCCGGTTTTTCTATATACGCTTTTTGAGGTGATTGTGCTTTTTAAGACTTCGGGAAGGTTTCTTACTTCGCGGATTGCCGGGGTGCTTTTGGGAATGTTTTTTATTGTGGCGGCTTTTTTTACTTATACGGGGATCAGTGGGAAGGATTTTCTGGCGGCTGATATTTTGATCTTTGTGTTTAGTGTGTTGGTTACTTTTTTGTGTTCGCGGTATTTTGAGGTGCAGTGCCCGGGGATGCATCTGCCGCTTTTGGCGAATTATGCGCTTTTGCTGCTGCTGGTGATTTGCTTTTTTTCTTTTACTTTTAGTCCGCCGGGGCTGCCTATGTTTTATACGGTGTGAGGGGGGGACGCAAAATAAGGCGGCAGGCTTTTCCGTATTCCGTGTTCGGACGGTTCGCGTACACCGTGTCTGCTCTTGGCGGACGAACGCTTGGGGCTGTGACAGGCTTTGCCTGTTGTAGGGTTTTGGGGTTCGTCCGACAAGCTCAGACACGGTGTGCGCGAACAGCCGGACACTGGAATATCGGAAAAGCCTGCCGCCTTATTTTGCTGTTGGTTGGGGATGTGGGGTGTTATTGTGTACTTTCTTTGGGGTGCGCAGGAGCAACAGGGTGTAGAGGAGGATGATGATTGTGGAGATTGTGAGGACTGGGAGTTCGTAGCGGGTGAGGTTTTTGTAGTCTCTGTGGGCTAGGCGGCTTAGGAGGGGGAGGGCTAGTACTGGGGTTAGGTACCATAGGGCTGGGAGGTATTTTTTCCATAGAGGGTTGGGGGAGGTTGGGGGGGGTTCTGGTTTTTCTGGGTTTTGGGTGAGGTGGTCGGCTAGTTTGTATAGCAGGATTAGGGAGGGGAAGTATACCAGGGTTCCGATGGCTGTGTGAAGCTGGGCCGGGGTGAGGATGGGGGGCAGGTTTTCTTGGGCTTGGAGGATCTGGGGCAGGGTGATGGAGAGGGTGATGCGGATTCCGTTTGTAAATATGGTGGCTGCTAAAGCGGCTGGGAAGCAGATTAGGAGCCAGAGGAGTTGTTTTTTGGGGCCTTCTATTCTGTGCAGGAAGGAGCAGGTGAGCATTAGGGAGGTTATCATCCAGAATTTCAGGCCGGCGCAGGCGGGGGCGATGATGAAGCGCAGGTTGTGGTTTATGTAGCCGGTTCCTTGTTCGTAGGTGAAGGAGTGGCCGCTTAGGAGGCTGGTCCACCATGTGGTGGGGCGCAGGATCCAGAGCAGGCTGTCGCTGCCTGCTCTGTCGGCATAGTGTTTTAGGTATATGACAATTAGGAATGCCAGAAGGTAAAGGGCTGCTGTTTTTTTATTTTTCATTTTTCTGCCTCGTTTTTATTCTTGCGGTCAATGGGCCGGGCTTTTTGTTTTTGAACGTGCTTTTTGGATATAAGGGGGCAGGGCTGTTATGAAAAGCAGCAGGATCAGAAGGATTGTGTCTGGCTCTGCGCCTGTCATGTAGCCGCCTCCTACGGACAGTCCTGATACGCCGAAGGGCAGGGTGTTGGGCTGATCTACGTCTTTGCTGCCGCCTCCGGGGTTCCGCACTTCTTCTACGACGGCTACAAAGGAGGTGTAAGGGGTGGCCATGCTGTATTTGAGGCCGATGGAGACGACTTCTTTTCTTACCTGGCTTCCTGTGTCGGAGCTGTAGTCGGTCAGCATTTCTACCCGTTTTCTGGCCCAGAGATACTGAATGGCTTCATTTTCCTGGGAAATGCTTTCTTCGGTTATGGGGATTTCTTCTACAAAATCTTCGCCGCCTCTTTTTCCGGTGATGCGGACGGTTCCTCCTGGCTCGCCGCGCCATTTTCCATAGAGAACGATGGGACGGCTGGCGTATAGGGTTGGTACATTAGAAGGTTCTGTTCCGTAGACCTCCATGCTGTCGAACTCTATCTGGACGTCTGTGAGAAGGGGTGCCTCTACATACGTGCGGAAACGCTCTGCTGCCACGGCCGCCTCAGATTCTTCTGTGACTACAAAGTCTTCGCCCATGCCTGTGGCTGCGATTCCTTCGATGAGATAGCGGTTGACGGAGCTTCCAATGCCGAAGGCAAAGTAGCTGGCATCTCCCAGCGTTTCCCGGATGTGAGCGAATATTTCTTTTTCATTGGAGATGTAGCCGTCGGTGATCATAACCACGGTTCTGGCTGCGTCCTCTTCCTTGGGTATGTGGTAAGCGGTCAGAAGGGCTGACAGAAGCTCAGTTCCGCCTCCGCCTTTCTGATCTTCGATTAATTGCAGGGCTCTGTCGATATTAGGCTTCACTGCCTCCAAGGAATTGGGGGACAGGGTCCATACCGTGTCGGAAAAGAGGATGACGTTGAAGCGGTCGGTTTCTTTGAGATCAGACACCAGGTCGTTTATAAGCTTTTTGGCTGTATTCAATGCATAGCCGTCCATGGAGCCAGATACATCCAGGGCAAATATGTACTCTCTGGGGGGAATTTCTTTTGGAGCGTACCGCTTGGGCGGCTGTACGGTAAGCTGGAAAAAGTTTTCTTTTTCTCCCTCATAGAGCATGAGCCCGGAGTTCATAGTCTCTCCTGTCAGCTCGTAGTTCAGAATGAAATCCCGATCTCCGGCAAAGGTATCTTTGTCGGCCAGGGTTACTTCTGCCTTTGTATCCTGCTCTTGGCGGATGTTTATTTTGTGGGAACTGCTGGAAAGATTCGTAATCGGAACGCCTGTGGACAGGTTGACGGTGATATCATAGGTGCTTTCCACCGGCGTCCCCTCTTCCAGATAGGGGCTTTCCACCCATTGGTCTGCCTCTGCCTTTTCCTCCGATACCTGGCCGCTGTAGCGCGGGCCTGCTACGGTGGGAAATACAAATTGATAAACACCTTCTTCCGGCTCAATAAGCTCGGTGTAGGTCAGCTCTATGGCGATCTCGTCTCCTGGCATAATATTGGCCACATCCATAGAAAAGACGTTGGGGCGCTGCTCTTCCAGAAGAGAGGCATTTTTGCCTTCGCTCTTGGCTTCCTCATACACTTGTTTGGCTTCTTCTTTTTCCTTGATCTGTGCCCGTACCATGTGACTGCCTACGGTCATGGTCATGCCGTGGACGGCAGCACGAGTGGATGTGGGAAATACGTATTTTGCGTTGATGGGATTTTCTCCCTCATTGGCGTAGCGCTGGATTAGACGGATCTCGGCGATGGCGCCGTTTACATTTGCCGTGACTTCGGTTCCTTTTAAGGGGAAAGGATCGGTGGATGGATCGGTTCCTTCAATAAAAAAATAAGGCGCCAGGGTTACGTCCTTATCCTGCTCTGACTCCTCACGGCCCGCCAAAACCGTCATGGGGCAGGACAGCAGCAGAATACCTGCCAGAGCTGCACACAGCCATCTGTTTCTCCTTTTCATTCTGATACACCTCTTCTGTTCTTTGATGGGTTTGTTGTCTGTTGATAAGATAAACTTACACCCACAAAGCGTCAGAAGAGCGTCACGAAAACATCATATTTGCATCATTTTTAAGTAAGTCAGCTGTTTTTAAGCCGCTGTCTCTGCATACATTCCTCCACAAACTGGCGCACCAGACGCTCATAGCGTTTCGTATCCACCATGTAGCTAAGCCCGTGTCCGGCGCCGGGAAATGTCTTGAGCGTCCGGGGGCCTCCACAGGCAGACCAGATCTCCTGGCTCATACGGCAGGGCACAAAACGATCGTCCTCTCCGTGAATCAGCAGAATGGGGATTCTTGTGCGCCGGACGGCATCTATGACAGTTGCCTCATCCAGATCAAAATGGCCGAAGCATCTGGCTCCCAGCCGAATAACGGGAAGCATCACGGAGGTTGGATATCCCCGGTCCCGGCAGACCTTCTCGATAATGGCTGCCGGGGAGGAGTATGGGCTGTCCGCTATGATGCCAAGCACATTTTGGGGCAAATCCAGGCTGGAAGCCATGAGAACCGCAGCGGCTCCCATGGAGACACCGGAAAGGAAGATAGGCGTATCGCTGCCAAAGGTTTCACAGACGTAATTGGCCCAGCTTAAACAGTCCTTACGCTCCTTGATGCCGAAGGTAATCGTCCTGCTGGTACTTCTTCCGTGGGCCCTCTGGTCTACCACGATAGTATTATGCCTCATTTCCCGGGCCAGCTTGTTTCCTCCGCAGAAATCCCGAAGGGCCCTGCCCCGGTAGCCGTGAAACTGGATCTGAAAAGGCGCGCCGTCCTCTACGTGATAATATCTCCCTACAAGGCGTGTTCCGTCCCATGCCTGAATAAAGAGCAGCTCATAGGGCAGCTGCTCCATTCTGCCAATCAGAGTGTGCATCCGATCCTCGATTTTCTTATACTGCTCTCCGCCAGGTATGTCGTGCGCGTCCTCGTCCGCCTTGGGGACAGCATAAAATACCTGCCGGTAGGTGATATAAACAATCAGTATGCACAGAGACACAAGCAGTATGCATGCTCCTATCAGTATCTTCATTTTGAAACAAGCCTCCAAACCTGCAGGGATGCCTTTTTTCCAGGCATATGCGCCTGACATTCCGGCATCCCTGTTCTTTCATCATTAAATCTGCAGGCATGCGTCTTAAGTACGCAGGCCTGACTTTTTTATTGTATTACTTTATCTATATTGATACTCACCCAGCTCATCCGTTCCATAGAAATCTCCGTACCCGAGATCAAATACGGATTTCTCCTTCAGCTTCCCGGAAATGTCGATCTGGTTTTTAATAAGGTACTGCCAGAATCCCGTGTGGGAGATGTCTCCCTGGAACTGAACGCCTTTTACGACTCCGTCCCTTACAATCACTTTCTGATAAGCGTTCCTGCATTCCCTGGTAAATACCTGGCTTCCCTCCTCTTTCGGCTCCACCTCTCCCACGGAAAGCATGGTAAGGCCGAAGAAGTTGATGGTATTCTTAATACAGAAGGTATCCGTATACTTCTGCTGCCGGCCGCACATATTGGCGGCGGCAATCCGCCCCTGATCCATGGCGTTCGGCCAGATGCCGGAAAGGGCCGTCACATCGCCGGCTCCATAGATATCCGGGTCAGAGGTACGCATCATTTCATCCACTACAAGCCCTCGCTCCACTGCAAGGCCGCTGCCCTCCAGAAAGGCAAGATTGGGCCTTACGCCTGCTGCGCAGACTACGAAATCACAGGAAATCTCTTCCCCGTTTGACAGCTTTACTGCCGTGATCTGGTTCTTGTCATTTATCACGGAATCGCTGGCGCCGATGCCAAGCTTAAACCGGGCGCCTGCCTTCTCAAAGAGCTCCTGATAAGCCTTGGCGGAAACTGCGTCTGTCTGTAAGGGAAGAACACGATCCGCCATCTCGGCTATTGTCACCTGAATCCCTCTCTCTATCAGGGCATAGGCTACATCCAGGCCCACAAGTCCGCTTCCTACGATAAACACCTGCTTTGCGTTCAGCTCTTCGATGGCCTTGTTCATCTTCTGGGCATCGCTTAAATCCCGAAAGCCGAATACATTGGCGGCTGTGCGGAAATTGGGAATTGGGGGAATTCCAAACACGGAACCAGTCGCTATCAGCAGCTTTTCATAGGGCTGATAGCCCTCTTCCAGGATCACCCGTTTTTCCTTGGGATCAATGGCCTTCGCCGTCTGCCCCTTTCCCCACATGATGTTTTTCTTTTCAAAGAAGTCCTCGTCCACAAAAGAAAGCCCCTTTTCGTCCCGTTCGCCGCCCAGATATTTATGAAGCATGCAGCGTGAGTGGGAATACTCGTCGACGGACATCATCTGTATGGGCGCTTCGGGCTTTAAAAGACGCAGCCGCTCTGCCGCCGCCATTCCGGCCGCCCCGGTTCCTATGATCACATAAGGTCTTACCATACTCACACCTCCTCCACGTAAATAGCCTTCTTGGGACAGGCTGCCACACAGGCCGGGCCTTCTTCCCGATCCATGCAGAAATCGCATTTCACAATCTTTTTCCTGGCTGCGTCAGGCTTGGGAATACCGTAAGGACAGTTCATCACGCACATGAAGCAGGCGCCGCAGCGCTCTTCCTTATAGAGCACATGTCCCGTTTCGACATCCCGGTAGAGCGCGCCGCTCATACAGCTTTCCATACATTTCGGAGAGCTGCAGTGACGGCAGAACATGGGAAGATAGCCGCCCTTACCGTCGCAGACAATCTCATTTCGGGATTCGGTGGCGAGATCATTGAAATTCAATGTCTCCACCCCTGTCTTTCCGTCTGTTCTGTGGCTGTCCATACAGGCCAGGGCACAGCTTTTGCATCCGTCGCATTTGGAAGGATCGATCATGATTCGTTTCATGTTAGTGCCTCCCTTCCTAAATCTGAAGCCCTTTGCGCTTCTCCTCAATGATCTGTTCCAGCTTATCGGCGGCCTTCACCGGATCAAGCTCTACGATCACCTGTCCGCCGGTGATGTCCTTCAAGTCCTCGGTAAGCACCTTTACGGTGAGATCGCTGCCTGCGATAAAGGGCTGCTGTCCCAGATGAAGAGGAAGTCCAAGGGCCGCGCCGAACATTCCGTCTGCAAGGGCCTGCTCCTCCAGCCACTGGGGCGCGGAAAGCACCAGGGGAAGCTGCGGAAGATCGATATTCAGTTCCTTTGCCAGGGCAGTTGCTACCATCTCCAGACGGCCGATGGCAAGGCAGGGGCCGAAGTTCAGCACCGGCGGAATGCCAAGGCTCTTGCAGACCTCCTTTAAGCCGTCTCCTGCAAGCTCGGCTGCTTCCGGCGTCATAAGGCCGCAGTTCTCGATTCCTCCTGAGGAACAGCCAGCAGAAAGAACGATAATATCGCGCTTAATGAGCTCCTTTGTCAGCTCAACCGTGCACACGTCATGGCCCAGAGCTGTCAGATTGGAGCAGCCTACTACCCCTGCAACGCCCTTGATCTTGCCGGATACAATAAGATCCAGAAGAGGCTTCCAGGATTTGCCTAGGAAATCATAGAGGGAGCCTTCGCTGACACCGGTGAGGGTATTCTTGTTTCCGTGCTCCGGAAGAAGGCGAAGGGTTACCTGCCCCCTGCGCTCCTTATAGGAGGCGAGAATGGCGTCCATAACCTGACTGCTGATTTCTTCCCTCTTGCCAAAGGAAAACTGCATGAGATCTGCGTTCGCCTTCTTTGCCACATCGTCCAGACAAATCTGCTTGATCTTTAACTCTTCGCAGATGGGCTCGATGCCGGGAAGGGTGCAGTTGAACTCAGAGAGCACTGCGTCAATGGCTCCCGTTGCCAGTACGGCCTCGCTGGTGTAGTTGTTGCCCGCATGGCCGTCGAAAATGTCTGTGTAGTGTACGCCGCGCAGCTGCAGATCCTGCCCTACACAGGTACAGCCTACCAGCTTGAAGCCCTTGGCTCCTGCGGCTTTTGCCTTTTCCACTGCCTCTGGAGACGCAAGACGCTCCTGGAGATCTACGAAAATGGAATGCTGATGGCCGGTGATCATGATGTTGATGTAATCGGGATCAATGACATTGAGGCCTACGGGAGCCATTCGGATCTGGGGCTCGCCCAGCATCACGTCATTCAACAGGTTGGTCAGGGTCAGTCCGTAAAGTCCTGTGGAGATGCCGAGGCGCAGGCAGGTCATCAGCATATTGACGGGATCGGAGTTCAGGTTGGTGGAGCATTTTACCACGCCGGCAAAGACTTCGGATTTTGCTCCGCCGGGGAGGATGCCGAGCTCTTTCCATTTTTTATAGCGGGGAGCGTAGGCAAGCTTTTCTATGAGCTCCATTTCTTCGTAATCGGGTTTGTAGAGATCGGACAATACCTTGTCGGCAACCGCCTCGGCCATTTTATGTAAATCATCGGATTCTTCCAGGCCAAATTCGTGAACCAGAAGCCGGAGGGCATTTTCTCCCTTGACGGTTCCCTTGGCGAGGGCAGTTTCCTTTAGGTTCCGGACGGTGTTCTCCACAACGTGGATGTAGCATCCGCTTCCGCTTGCGACTGCCCGAAGCAGATTCCGCGTTACAATAACGTCTGTCGTTGCGCCGCAGATTCCTCTGGGGGCTGTCGGGGTGATCCGGCAGGGGCCGTTGGAGCACAGGCGGCAGCAGACGCCCTTTAAGCCAAAGCCGCATTTTGTCTTCTGGCTGTCTACCCGGTGATGGGAAGTCTCCATGGGAAGTCCGGCGATAAATTCCTCTAAGGGCTTATCCGCACTCTTGCAGGTGTTGCATCCGTAGCATTCGTTCATATGGGTTCTCCTTTATGTAATAATTATTATTGTGATTGTAGCATTTTGTCAGAAAATCCGCAAGAATTATCCGATTTTTTTGGGGAAATTTAGGTGTCTGAAAGTTACTGTTCGCTCCCGTTCTCCTCTGAAATCACTTGGAGCTGTTCTCTTAGACGGCTTGTGCATGCCTTCTCCCGGGATCCGGACATACTATCCATAAGGATCACGTATACCATAATTAAAACAATTGCGGTAAACCATAGGGAATCGTTTCTCTCTTTTTTCTTTGGCTCTTTCTTTTGTCTCATAGACTCCTGTTATGCCTCCTGTGTGAAAGGGTTTCCGATCTTTTCCACCATTTCTTTTCTATTATAGTGAATTTTCTGATATTTTGCAATAAAGAAGTCTTTCAAAACCACTTGCAGAATTCTCCTCTAAATGATAAAATTTTCAGTAGAAAAAATCCCAAAAGGTACATACTCTCATACCTCGCGGCAGGCTCGCGGGGTATCTGTACCCACAAGGGAATATCACGGAGACACGATTATGAAGAAATCAACTTATCTATGCATCCTGGCCGCCTTTCTCTGCGTTTTCTCTGCCGGATGCAAAAAAGCCGATCCGGAAGCGGCCGATGCCTCAGCCAAAGCTCCGGCTCAGGTAGACCTTCTGGTCTGGGGCGCAGCGGAGGACGAAGCTCTGCTCAATCAGATTTTTGAAAGCTTTCAGCAAAAGTACCAGGGAGAGGCCGATTTTCATATCACCTTTTCCCCTCAGAGCGAAAGCAGCTGTATGGACGCCCTGATGAATGATTTGGAAAACGGCGCTGATGTTTTTGCCTTTGCGGATGATCAGTTGAATACTTTGGTGGCCGCGGGCGCTCTAGAGCCGGTGGAACCGGCAGATACAATCAAAGCCTCCAATCTTTTGGAGGCCGTTCACGCCGCCTGTGTGGGGGATACCCTGTATGCCTATCCCCTTACTGCGGACAACGGGTATTTTCTTTATTATAATAAACGCTATTTTACCGAAGCAGATATCACTTCTCTGGAACGAATGCTGGAGATTGCTGCCGCCCAGGAAAAGAAGGTAAGTATGGACTGGTCCTCCGGGTGGTATGTGTACTCCTTCTTTGGGAACACGGGACTGGAAGTAGGCCTCAATGACGACGGCATCACCAATTTCTGTACCTGGAACGGAACTGAGGGCCCCATCCGCGGAACGGACGTGGCCCAGTCTATGCTGAATCTGGCGGCAAGTCCCGGATTTTTGAATACTACGGACGAAGGCTTTCTAAAAGGCGTCCAGGATGGAACGGTGATCGCTGGAGTCAGCGGCACCTGGAACGCCCTAGCCATAGAAGAAGCCTGGGGGGCGGACTACGGAGCGTCAAGGCTTCCCTCCTACAACTGCAGCGGACAGCAGATTCAGATGGCCTCCTATTCCGGCTATAAGCTTATCGGCGTCAACGCTTATTCCGCCTCCCATGAGTGGGCTTCCCTCCTGGCTCAGTGGATTTCCAGCGAAGCCTGCCAGAAGCTTCGTTTTGAGCTGCGCGGACAGGGGCCTGCCAACAAAAATGCGGCAGCTTCCCAGGAGGTGCAGAGCTCCCCTGCTATTTCCGCGCTTCTCAGCCAGTCCGAATTTTCCACAGTGCAGCGTCTGGGCGGTAATTTTTGGGATCCTGTAACTGTCTTTGCCGGAAATATGGCCGCAGGCAATCCCACCGGACAGGGGCTCCAGGAACAGCTTGATAAAATGGTAGAGGATATCACGGCGCCTTAACACGCCATGTACGTATTTGAATATTGCAGCAAATATTTTGGAGGTTATTACTATGACGAAACAAATCAGCCTCAAACGGCGTTTAATTCTGCCTATTGCCCTTCTTGGCATTGTGGCTCTTATTTCCAATGCCCTAGCTGTTATTAACATACATAATGTCAATTCCAACGCAGCCAACATTGCCGACAATCTTATGTCGGGAAAAAGCCGGCTTGCGGAGATCTCCCAGTCTGCCATGAATATTCACAATCTGGCTCTCTCTCACATTGTGGCTACGGATTACAATACCATGATCACCGTGGTAAATAAGATCAAAGAAGAGGAAGCCTTGCTGGACAATATGCTCTCCGAGTATGAAGGCTTTGTCACAGAGGAGGACAAAAAGGATTATGATGCCCTTCTGTCTGCTTATGATTCCTTTAAGCATGCTCTGGTAAAGCTGGTATGCAAAAGTGCCGGGCATAAGACCCAGGAAGCTTACCTTTTGGCCAATGAAGATGTGGCCCTTTATGCCCAAACCATCGAGAGCAGCATTGACGCTCTTGATGCCTCCATCAGTGAGCAGACCTCTGATGCCAGAGGGCGGCTTTCGGCAGTGTATGTCATTTCCCTGATTATCAGCCTTCTTTCCATTGCCATCTGCACGGCCCTTGTGTTTGGAACGATTTCTTTAATTATCAAATATGTGGTGACGCCGATTAAGAGTATCTTAAGTACGATTCGTGAAAGCTCGGACCGCATTGACAATATGACCAGCGAAGTGCGCAAGCGGACGGCTACTTCCCGTGAAAGTGTATCGGATCTGTCCAATCTGATGCAGCAGCTCTCATCTACCATTCAAGAAGTCGCCAGCAACGCCTCGGTGATTACACAGAGCGCTGAGGAAGTGAACCGGGATGCCCACAATACGGCGGAGGAATGCGCCAGTATCACAGCCTACTCTGTGGCTATGAAAACCCGGGCGGATGATATGGAGCAGTCGGCTAAGGCGAATGTGGAGATTACCAGCGCAAAGGCGGCGGATATTCTGGAGTCTTTAAATGAGGCGATTGCACAGAGCCGCAGTGTGGATCAGGTGAACAGCCTTACGGACGAAATTTTGAAGATTTCGCAGACTACCCGGCTGATTGCCCTGAATGCTACGGTGGAGGCGGCTAATGCAGGGGCGGCCGGCAAGGGCTTCTCTATGGTTGCCAAGGAAATCCGTCAGCTTGCCAATTCCAGCAGCGATGCGGCCAATCGTATTCAGGAGATTAATTCGGTTGTTACTTCTGCTGTTTATAATCTTTCTCAGAATGCACAGAATCTGGTAGATTATATGAACAGCTCTATTTTGACAGAGTTTCAGGATTTTGTCCGGTCGGGAAAGCAGTATCAGGAGGATGCGGCTTATATTAAGCAGTCTATGGATAATTTTAAGGAGCGGACGGAGCATCTGAGGGGATCTATGTCGGGAATTGTGGAGTCTATTGGGGCTATTACTACGGCGATTGGGGAAGGCGCTTCCGGAATTACGGGGGTTGCGGATAGTACGAGGAATCTGGTGATTGATATGGAGGATATTACGCAGAGGATGGGGGTTAATCAGGCTATTGTCGGGGAGTTGAAGGAGGAGACGGTGGTGTTTGATAATTTGTAGTGGGGTGGTCGGTTTTGTGAGAAAAGAGGCACCCAGGGGTTCCCATATCTGTGTTCGGACGGTTCGCGTACAGTCTGTCTGCTCTTTTCGGACTAACGTTTTTTTGCTTTGACAGGCTGCGCCTGTTGGAGTTTTTGGACGTTAGTCCGCCAATTTCAGACAGACTGTGCGCGAACAGCCGGACACTTGATATTGGGAACCCCTGGGTGCCTCTTTTCTCACAAAACCTCTGCTTGGGAGTGGTTCAATTGTTTATTTCTTGCAGTTGTTTTTTATTCTGCACATGGATTTGTAGGTTAGTTTTCGTTGATGTAGTTGATTAGGCCTTCGGCTTTGATTATGCGCTGCATGAATTCGGGGAAGGCTTGGCCCTGGTATTCTTTTTGGGTGGTGAGGTTGCGGATTTTTCCGCTGTCGAAGTCTACTTCTACCTGGTCGCCGTCTTTGATGTCTTGTGCGGCCTGGGGGCATTCGATGATGGGGAGGCCGATGTTGATGGCGTTGCGGTAGAAGATCCGGGCGAAGGTTTCGGCGATTACGCAGGAGATGCCGGATACTTTGATGACTAAGGGGGCGTGCTCCCGGGAGGAGCCGCAGCCGAAGTTTTTGTTTGCTACCATGATGTCGCCGGGCTGTACCTTTTGGATGAATTCTTTGTCAATGTCTTCCATGCAGTGTTCTGCCAGTTCTTTTGGATCTGCGATGGCCAGGTATCTGGCCGGGATGATTACGTCGGTGTCTACATTGTCTCCATATTTAAATACGTTTCCTTTTGCCTGCATAGATATGTTCTCCTGTCTTTGTTCGGAAATTTTATTATTTTTCGTTTTATTTTTATAATCCAAGCTCTTCCGGTGCGGATATTCTGCCGGTTACTGCGCTGGCGGCGGCTACTGCCGGGCTTGCCAGGTAAACTTCGGAATCTACGTGTCCCATCCGGCCTACGAAGTTCCGGTTTGTGGTGGATACGCATCGTTCTTTGGCTGCAAGGATTCCCATATAGCCGCCGAGACAGGGGCCGCAGGTTGGGGTGCTTACAGCGGCTCCGGCCTGGATGAAGATTTTTAAGAGTCCTTCTTCCATGGCATCCATGTAGATCTTTTGTGTTCCGGGAATCACGATGCAGCGAAGGCCTTTTTTCACTTTTCTGCCTTTTAATATCTCTGCCGCGGCGCGAAGGTCGTCCATGCGGCCGTTGGTGCAGGATCCGATTACAACCTGGTCTACTGCAATCTCCTCTGTGATCTCGTCGATGGTTTTTGTATTTTCGGGCAGATGGGGGAAGGCTATTGTGGATTTTAAGGTGCTTAAGTCAATGGTGTATTCCTCATCGTACTCTGCGTCTGAATCTGCCTCGTATATCTTATATTCTCTTACAGAATGCTCCTTCATGTATGCCTTTGCCAGATCGTCTACCGGGAAGATGCCATTCTTTCCGCCTGCCTCGATTGCCATATTTGCTATGGTGAAACGATCGTCCATGGACAGGTTCTGAATGCCCTCGCCTGTGAATTCCATCGATTTGTAAAGAGCTCCGTCTACGCCGATCATGCCGATGATGTGCAGAATAACATCCTTGCCGCTGACCCATTTGGAGGGCTTTCCTATGATGTTGAACCGGATGGCGGAGGGAACCTTGAACCATGCCTTGCCGGTTGCCATGCCTGCGGCCATGTCGGTACTGCCTACACCCGTGGAAAAGGCTCCCAGCGCTCCGTAAGTACAGGTGTGGGAATCTGCGCCGATGATGCAGTCGCCTGCCACAGTGAGGCCCTTTTCCGGAAGAAGAGCATGCTCAATGCCCATCTCTCCTACATCGAAGTAATTGCTTACCTGGTGCTTACAGGCAAATTCACGGACGCATTTGCAGTTTTCAGCGGATTTAATGTCTTTGTTGGGGATAAAATGGTCCATTACCAGGGCAATCTTATCCTTGTGGAATACTTCTTTGTTGTTCATTTTTTCCATCTCGCGGATGGCTACAGGCGTTGTGATATCATTTCCCAGAACCAGATCCAGCTCTGCCTCAATAAGCTGTCCGGCCTTTACCTCTGAAAGGCCTGCGTGGGCCGCAAGGATTTTCTGTGTCATTGTCATTCCCATACTGTCTACTCCTCCTACTTCCAGTTCCGTTTTCTGTATGTATTCTAACATGTGTGTTGATATAAGTAAAATATATATTATTAATAGCTTTTATAAGTAAAGATTATATTACGAAACAGCTAAAATCCGCGCTCCTTAAGGCCTGCCACAAGCTGCACATAGGCTTCCACCACATCAAAGCCCTTATAATCCTGGCGTTTCAAATCAATCATATCCCCATGAGAGATTCCGCGTGTCCGGCTGTTGGAGAACACGCCCTGGAATTCCCCCCATTTTGCAGATTCAATGCTCACCAGTCCGTCGTTGTCTCCCTCTAAGGGACGTATCAGGCACCAGGGAATCCCAAGCAGCAGATGACTCCAGGGGTACTTCATCTTAGAAGCATAGCTCTGGTAATACACCCCGGAAGCATCGGGATTTTCCCTGTTAAACTGTGCGCTGGCTTCTGTAGCAAATTGATGGGTGGCCGTATAAAAATCGGGATTTTTATCGCCAAGCTTTCCAAACGTCCGGTCAAAGCAGGAGGCGGTAAAACGGTAGAGCCCCTCCGGCAGGCGGCAGGCATAGTCCACAAAACGGCATCCCCGGTGAGGGGTGCTCATGGTGGTTAAGGAGGCCACATAGGGAGCCATATTCAAAGTAGAAATGGCATAACGGGCGTCCAATCCTCCCTTGGAGTGCGCGATGATATTGACCTTTTCGGCTCCTGTCTCCTTTCGAATCTCAAAAATTCTTCTGCGGATATCTTCTCCGTTGCAGGCAATGGTTCCGAAAGCCTCCTGATTGCCGTAGTAAACGACTGCTCCGTTTCGCATCAGCTCCGCCGGAATCCGGCCCCAATAGTTAAAATACCGCAGATCCCGAAACCCCACGCCGTGAACCATCAGCAGCGGATAACGTGTTTTACAAAGCTTTGTGTCCACCCGGAGCTCCCTAAGCAGAACCTTCTCCCGTTCAAAGTCATATTCCTCATAGACCAGACGGCAGGCATAGAGGAGCACAAAAAGGTTGAGCACCGGAATCCACATGGTAAGAAGCATCACTGCACGCCTGGCAATGCTCAGCCGCCGGGAAGTGAAAAAAATCCGGACGGCTCCTGCGAATATCAGGAGAAAAGCTCCCAGAACCGCCAGTATCCCGTTGGCAATCAGAACCCCGGCGCCAAAATCAAAGGGACCCGCTCTCCATATGTAAAAAATCACAAACACAAGCATCTGGACTATGATTGCGTAAAAGCCTTCGTACACCAGGCTTCGGCCGCCAAGCATCATACGGACACGAAGCCCTGTCTTCACCCGGTCAAAGGCAGGCATCACAAGAAAGCCCAGATAAATAAGGCCAAAGCACACTGCAAGGGTGAACAAAGCTGCCATGCGCGGCACGAGAGAAACCTGGGCTTTTGACATCTCTTGATTGACCGCATCGGACAGCAGGATAACGTTCATCATGCATGGAAGAAGCGCTGCCAGAATACAACGCTTTATGGCCTTACTCATTGCTTTCACCCCCTATTCCAGTTCCGTAAGTGCCTTCCAGTACACAGGATATGAAATCAATTTCCAGCCACAAAAAGATGCGTCTGGAAATTGATTTGTGCACTGGAAAACACTTACTGTTAAAGTCGCTGCGCGACAGCATTCTGCTTCTTCCGGGCTTATACCAGCATCCGGAAGGGCTGCAGCAGAAAACCTACGACACTCCAGGCGGCCCTTTTCCAGAAGGGAACCTCTTCCACCGTCACATGCTCCGGTACTTCATAAGTCCCGTCAGGGAGGGCTCTGCGGCTGTCTGCCTCCATTTCCTCCATATAGCCCCCAAGCTCCTGGTTCAGTTCCCGGCTCTCCACCACCAGCATCAGCTCCGTATCCAGATAGGAGCTTCTCAGATCCAGATTGTAGGAACCAATCACGGACAAATCATCGTCAATCAAGATACTCTTTGCATGATTGGAGATTCCGCCGTCATACTCGTATAGAGGGATTCCGGTATTCAGAATCTTATCCTTATTCCGGAGATAATCGCTGGAAGCCACGAAATTGTCACCGTTTTCTACGGAATTCAGCAAAATCTTCACATCGGGAACAGCCTCCTTTAAGGAGGTAAGCTGTTCGCACATATAAGCATTGCAGACCACATAGGGCGACTGAATCACAACCCTCTCTCCGGCCTCCTTCATCAGCTGCACCAGCTTGTAAAATACAACCGGTTCTTTGGCGTAGATCCCCGTGGGATTGGAGATAAGACGGATGCTGCCTGCCTCATAGGTGTGCTGCACATAATCCCATTCCATGTCAAAGAGCTCCGGAGCTTTTTCCTTTAGCTGGACATAGCGTTCTTCCAAAAGGGCTCTTTGCTCCTTCACCTTCTCTTTTTGGGCCAAACCCTCATCGTTGTGGAAAGGCTTGCAGACCTCCAGATTCCAGACCTGTTGGAAATATTCCTCCAGCTCCCAAAGGGAGGTTTCCGTGCTTCCCGGCTTTGTGTTGTATATGAGAACCTCCCGATCCCGGCTCACATTTTTGTCTGTGTAGGTTCCGATAAAATAGTCAAAGGTATTGCGCCCTCCCAGGATATAGGCCTGGTCATCCACAATCACATATTTGTCATGCATCCGCCCCTGGAGCTTCCAGGGAAACAAAGGGTTCATTGGATTGTAAATCCGAATCTCCACATTGGGATGGGAAGAAAGGACGTAGAACAGGGCTTTGCCTTCCATACGGATAGCTCCGCTGAAGCCGTCCACCAGAATCTGCACCTGTACCCCTTTGTCCGCCCGCTCTAAAAGCATCGCCAGAATATCCATCGTGCTCTCCCCCGGCCGCATATCAAAGGTAGAGAGCACAATCCGCTCCCTGGCTCTGGCCATCAGCCGGATCCGCTCTTCCCAGGCGCTTTCATTTGTCTCCAGAAGAGCCGCCCGATCCGCCCCAGGGACGCCATTACGAAAAGCAGAAGGATCAAATTCCCCTGCCGTCTCCGGACGAAGCTTTGGAAAACGCATAAAAGGAACCGTGGCCCCTGTGATCAGATAGACAAATATAAGCAATACCAGGCAGAGAAGCTTGTGCGCCAGGAAATGCTTTCTTGCTTTCTTTGATTTTCGGATCATATATTACTCCTTACGCTGCCCACAGTGTTCAAGGGACAGAGTCTTTTCCAGACACACCAGCCGTACTCCGGGTATGCCGTTGAATTCACAGGAAACGATTCCTGCCTCCCGGTAGCCCAGATGCCCGTACAGTCTGCGCGCCGCCTGGTTCCTGGCATTGGTGTCCATACGCAGATAAGGACAGCCGTTCTCAGCGGCATACTGCTCATAAAAGCTGACAAACCGGGTGCCGTATCCCTTTCCTGCAAAGGAAGGATCTACCACAAGGGTGTGGAGAACCATAACCGCAGCTTCCGGTGCGTCGGCGTATTCCCAGTCAGCGTCCCTATACTCCGGCACCTGGATCCGGTTGATCTTGGCTGCGGCTGCCACCGTCCCGTCACTTAAGAGCACAAACAGCTCTCCGGCTTCTGCTGCCTCTCTTGCTGTCTGTTCCGTCGGGTAGACGCCCCGGATCCATCCGGTTACGCTAAGACCGGCCTCCTCTTTATCTAAAATATGCTCATAAATCCCTGCAACCTGGGAAACATCCTCTAAGGTTCCTTTCCGAATCTCAATCATGTTTCAATTTCCTCCATAGATCTCCTCATAAAGCGCCTCTAACCCCACACTCTTTTCTTTAAGGGAAACGTCCTTCACAATTCTTCCGTCCTTCAAAAAAATACAGCGTGTGCACACCTTTTCCAAAAAATCCAGTACATGGCCGGTCAATATCACGATAGCCCCTCTTGCCGCACAGGCGGTCAGATCTGCTTTAAGACGTATAATCCCGGAAGTATCCACCCCGCTCTCCGGCTCATCCAAAAGAATCAGTTTTGGCTCCCCCATAAGGGCCATAAGAATCGAGAGCTTCCGCTTCATGCCAAGGGAAAGCTGATGAATCCGGGTGTTCCTCTGTTCGTGCAAATGATAACGATAAAGGCCGGACTCAATTTCCGCAAAATAACGGCCGCCGAATTTCACACTGTTCAAAAAATCCAATACCTCATACACGGTCATTTTTTCATAAAAACTCATGTCGCTTTGCATATAGCCAATCTCAGCCCGGCAGGACCTCTCTTTTGTGTTCTGCCCCCACAGACTGACACTTCCTCCGGACAATGAAAGCAATCCGGCCGCAGCCTTCACAAGCGTGGTCTTTCCCACGCCGTTCGGCCCGATAAACGCCGCAATCTCCCCAGAGGTAAGCTTCACTGACAGATCCTGGATTCCATACGTTCCACGATATAATTTTGTCACATGCTCAAAGCTCAATTCATGCCTGGTATTCATAGCTCAAATGCTCCCAATTCTTTTTTCCCTGTCGAATCCATCGATGCAAGAACCACACCTGCACAACCGGCAGATGCAGCTTCAGCAAAATTACACAAATGTCTGCGGTACACTGCTTCTTCGGATAAAAAGCAAAGAGACCTCCATTTACAAAAGCAGAAAGAAGAAAAATAACAGCAGCCAGAAGAAGCAGATAAAAAAGCTCTGTCCCATTCCGCAGGCGAAGCAGCGCAAAAAGCAGAAAAATATGATCCCCAAGAAGCCAGAAGCCTCCCCATACCTCGTCCCGCAAAAGTCTCGGATAAGAATAATCAGACATAAAATATATCAAAAAATTTCTTCGCTCAAACCTGTAAACCTCTAAAAGATAAAAAGAGGTAACAAGGCAGATTCCATAGGCCGTAAGAAACACTGCCAAAAAGCTCTCAGACAGACAACAGACCATAGCAAAGAACACACCGGCAGACAGCTTCCAAAAAAGAAACTCTCTGTTCCGGTATATCCAAATATAATTCTTCTTCCAAATGCACCATCGACTCAGCCTGTGAAGCAAATCGCCAATCCAATAAGCGTGAAAGGCATATTGTGAATCCGCAATTGCAGACAAATCAGCCCTTTGATACATCCAAAGTCCAAGCATCCAAAAGATCGAAAGGCACAAAAGAAGCAACACAAAAAAACAGTAGTTTTCCCCAAACATACCGCTTATGCTTTCGGACATCACCCACCCGGAAACCATAGAATAGTTAAGCCGGCCGGTTCCAAGCAAAAAAGCAAGCCCCACCGCCGACAAAGAGCCTATGACAGTCAGACTGCCTGTGTGAGCTTTAAGGCCCAGCATCACTCCCGCCAGGAAGATCAAGATACTCCAGAGCACATTGCTCGCTAAGGCAATGCCGCCTTCAGCGCCTTGTATCCAAAACAGCATAGTGCCCAGATAAAGCTGCAGAAACAAGACCTCCGTATTTGTAAGAAAAAACAGCAAAAGAAACTCGAAAGGAGTGATTCCGAGCAGGAACAAGCTTTCCCAGTTCCTTTTGATATAACAAAGGAAACGAATACAAATCCATACGGTCAGGCCTGCCAGAAGCGCAAAAAAGGCAAGCCGGCATACATAGATCCGATTAAACGGACTAAATCGCCGCATCAAAACGGTATCCAAAGCCTCGCCAAAATATGAATAGCATATCAGAAGCACAAGAAATGCCATCCCTTTTGTAAGCTCTATTTTTTTATTGATAAAAAAAGAATAAGTCTCCTGCATGGCCCTCATTTTAAATTAGGATTATTAATCACACTTGTTATGCTTATTATAAACATGTTTTTAACGAGAACTCAAGAAAAAACATATATTTTTTTACAATTCACAAAGCGAAAAGTGAGTATTTTTACTTCCTTTGCCTCTCTGACTGTGGTATACTAAAAAACGGCGTATTTTGCAAAAAAAGATTTTACGAAAAGGAGAGATTCAGACGTGACTGGAAAAAGAACGATCTCCCGCCACCGGGAGTTCCGACGGAGCCTCAATGGGAGGATATTGAGAAGCACCACACTTAATATTCTGGTATTGGTGATTATCTGCTGCGTAATTATGGCGTTCTCGATGCAGTCGCTGGCAAACAACATTCTGTTGGACAGCCTGCAGCCCATGGCCCGACAGTCGGCTAAAACCGTGGAGGCCAACATCCACATGCTTGCGGATCGCATGATGACCATTGCCGGAGATCCCCGTATGACCCTGACTGCCGGGGAGAACACGGCCGGTTCGGGCGCACAAGCCCTTTACGAGAGCCGGGAAAGCCTTCTTACTGAGGCGGCCGAAACCTATGAGCTTCACAACATCGCTCTTTACGATCCGGAAGGCCGGAAGCTTCAGGAAATCGGCGGCGCGCCGGAAAGCCTGGACAGCGGTTTTTTCGGACTTCTTAAGGAGACGGATAATCTGACTACTTATTCCTCTACGATTTTTGGGGATAAGCTCGGTATCACCATGGGGATGCCGGTAAAGGAAAACGGGGAAACCATCCTCTATGTAGTAGGTGTCTACAAATATGATACCTTAAATGATGTAATCAGCAGTATCAATATCGGAAAACACGGAGCCGCTTATATGGTGAACCGGGATGGCATTGTCACCGGACATCCGGAACAGTCCCTGGTGCTGGCAGGAAGTACTCTGGCAGATCTCAGCGGCGGAAACAGCGAGTCTCTGAGCGGTGTAACCACCGGAGAGACGGGCGCAGCCGAATTTTCCGCAGACGGCGAGATGATGATAGCCGCTTTTTCTCCCGTTCGGGGAACCCAGTGGTCACTTGTCATTGAAGTTCCAAAGGCCGACTACAATTCACTGATCAATGCGGCAGTGTTTGCGGCGGTTCTTACAACTCTGGCCGTACTGGCCGTTTCTATTTTGCTGGTTCTGCGCCTGGCCGGCTCCATCTCCCGTCCGGTAAAGCATGTGACAAACCGGATGGTAACGCTCTCGGACGGCGACCTGCACACAGAGGTGGAATCGGTACGTTCCGGTGATGAGCTGGAGGTACTGACCCAGACCCTGGACGCTACTGTGAAAAGCCTCAACCGTTACATAGACGATATCCAGGAGGTATTAACCCAGGTTGCAAAAGGCAATCTCTGTGTGGAGCCCCAGGTAGAATATCAGGGTGATTTTGCTCTCATACGCACAAGCTTAAGCACCATTATTCAGTCTATGAACGATACGCTTGCCGGCTTCCGCTCTGCAGCCGTCCGGCTTACAGATATGTCCGAGGAGCTTAACAGCCAGTCCGGTATCCTGCACCAGGCCTCCCTTGAACAGAATCAGACCACAGAGTCTCTGGTCCAGGAGGTAACCCGTGTAAAGGAGCGTCTTGCCAACGTAACGGAAAGCAGCACCCAGACCCGGACAAAAACAGAGGAAATCACCAGATGTGTCCAGGATGCCAATACACAGATGGAATCTCTGACACATGCCATGGATAACATCAGCGCCAATGCCCAGGAAATCACCAAGATTGCAAAAGCCATTGAGGATATTTCCTTCCAGACAAGTATTCTGGCTATCAATGCTTCTGTGGAGGCAGCCAGGGCCGGAGCCGCCGGAAAGGGCTTCGCCGTGGTAGCCAATGAGGTAAAGGATCTGGCGGCAAGAAGCGCCGTGGCCGCCCAGAGCGCTACGGAAATGGTAAGCAATACCCGGTCTATCATCCAGACGGGCGTAGAACTGACGGCTGATACAGCCGGCTCCCTGCAGGCCATCTCTTCTGTCTCGGATGAGATTTCCGCCATCTCGGATCAGCTTGTAGCTGCCGTGCATGGGCAGGAAAGCGCCTTGGCCATCATGGATGAACGGATTGAGGCTATCTCCGCCATTGCAAATCAGAACCTGCAGAACGCCGGCGGAACGGAGCAGTCCAGCGGCCTGCTTGCAAAGGAAGCGGAAGCTCTCCAGGATCAGGTGAAAAAATTTGTTTTAAAGGGGGAAAATAACCGATGAAACGAATCTTATGCATGACACTCCTTCTTCTGCTGCTTGTAACGCCCCTGGCCTCCTGCAAAACAGCTTCGGAGCTGCAGGACGGCTACTACACGGCCCAGGCATCTGAGTTCAGCCATGGCTGGAAGGAATACATTACGATTATGGTGAAGGGTGGAAGCATTGTCTCTGTGGAGTACAATGCAGAAAATCCCAGCGGTTTTATTAAAAGCTGGGACAATGCCTATATGCAGACCATGCTCCACTCCGACGGAACCTATCCCAATGAGTATATGCGCTTTTATGCCAGTCAGCTTCTGGAGGACGGACAGGCGGACGGGATTGACGCCTTAACAGGCGCCACCTCCTCCCACAGTTCCTTTCAAAAGCTGGCGGAAGCAGTGCTTGAGCAGGCCCGGAAAGGGGATTCCAGCATTGTGATTGTTGATACGGCTTCTTAGAACGCAGCCGGCTTCTGCGATCAAAATCCTATACCTGCTCTTATTGCCGGAATAGGGAGATGCGGCTTCGAAAAACCGCATCTCCCCATTCTTTTCAGCGTCTGTGTCCGAACAGCCGGGTTTTATTCTTTTGAAACCTTCCAGTATTTTTCTACATATTCTTCCGCCGCCTTTTGTGAAAGGTCAAGCATCCGAATCAATCTTGAGGCAGTTTTCTCTTTTGAGTAGAATCAATCTCTCATAGGCTTTTTCAATAACCTTTATATTACAAATTATTTTTGTTAAATATGCGCCAAAACATCCAGTTTCTTATATTCCGCAATCCGATCTTCTATCATCTCCCAAGTGATATCACCGCTCACAAACTCATAATCTCTCCAAATCCGTTCAAGCTCTGCCTTGATCTGGGGAACCTCCTCCAGATTGCCGGCCCCTGTGCGGACATAATAATCGGGAAGCAGCGCTCCTGTGATAATGCCTGTCTCCGGTGAAGGCGGCTCTTCATCCTGGCTCAAGGCACAGACCATCTGCAGGATTCCGTCCAAATAAGCATCGATCTCCAGATGAACCCCGTAGAGTCCGTTCAAGTCAAACACCTGGAAGGGCGCGCCGCCCGGAACACTGATCTCGCTTCCCATTCCCCAGAAGATCGGATCATCCCCCAGTTCATAGAGCGCACCGCACAGATCCCTCAGACCGTTAAACTCTTCCTGGCTGGGCGGCCCCTGCAGACACCGGAATGCTGTGTCCACAGCCCAATCAAGCTTTCCAAAAACCTCGCAGCCCGGAAGGGATGACAGCCGTTCACCCAGCTTCACAAGCCTTGCCAATGACAAAAGCCCCCAGATCCGCACCTTAGCATACCGCAGCGCCTCAGATCTCTCCTCCACCTCTGCCGGAACATCATTATAAAGAAGGGCCTCATCCTCCAATTCTCCAATCCGCTCGGAGCAGTCCTCCGTAATCCCCTCTCCTACCTTTTCATAAATCTCATCCACTGCGCTGTAGATAGTATCCGCCCGGTGAAGCCACAGATTCGCCTCATTGAGCCTATCCTGCTCCATTGCCTCAACACCCATCCGATAGTAAGCCTTCGCAAGCCCTGCCCAGTCCTTTTTCCGCTGGCAATCCCCTACGGAATCAGCTGAAGCTTCCTTTTTCCCAAATAAATTGAACATTTTGATACAACTCCTTTTCTTTATATTTATTGGATTGGGAACATCCAAATATCTGCTGCCTTCTTCACATCCAGCCATAACAAAATTTCACACTTATTATTTATTATACGATAAGAACACGCCCATAACAAGAGCCAAAATGACATGAAATTGTTCATAAATGATGTGAAATGCATAAAGTTTCTATCGTTTTTTTCGATATATACATAAGGGTAAAAACCAAGAAAACATACCAATTCCATCTCACAAGCATAGCAAGGAGGAACCACACATGCCAAGAATCATAGATTACAGCTACCTGTTTCAAAATCTGCCCGGCGCAGCCAAAGCCGCCAATCCCATAGGCAGCTTCCAGCTCTCCAATCTAAACAGCCGCTCCGTGCAGGCACAGCTGAGAGCCGCCGGAATCGACACCAACAGCAAGCAATACAAAGCCGTCATAAAAGAAATGATGCAGGCCAGCAAAGGAAACGGAGCCATGTACACCAACATCCAGGCCATCAAAAACTCCATGAAATCCTACGATCAGGACGGCGACTACATCGATCCCACCACCGGTCTTGCAGGCCTTCTCCTCACCGAAGAAAACGCCGCCAGCCGCAGCCGCATCATCCCCATCCCAGAAAGCAGCAAAGAAGAAATGTTCAACCAGACCAAAAAAGAATTCCTACAAGAAAACGGCATCCTAAACGGCGACACCACCCGGCGCTCCGACGTCTACACCAACATGTACCGCAAAGTCCCAAAAAACGACCGCCTCGCTGCCGGCTACACCATGCAGCAATACGAACGCGCCTGCCGCCAGGCCTTCCTCACCGCCGCCAAAGAAGCCGACCCCACCTGGCAGCTAGGCCGCCCCATCCCCTCCGGCGCCCTAGACAAAGTCACCCGTGAATCCATAGAATCCCACCTCCAACACCCCTTCAACCAAAAAGCATAACTTTCCCTCGCCACCCACTTATTCATAACCACCCCCACAACCAGGAATTGCCCCCAAATAAGCCAGCAGGCTTTTCCAATATCCGGTGTCCGGCTGTTCGCGAACACACTGTCTGATATGGACGGACATTACCAAGAAACCAAAACATCCAAAAAACACTCCAAGGTAATGTCCGCACAGAGCAGACAGCGTGTATGCGAACCGTCCGAACACCGATATGGAAAAGCCTGCTGGCTTATTTGGGGGCAATTCCGTCCCCCATCCCCCCTCACCCCAAATCCTTCTTCTCCACCCCCAAAACCGAAAGAAAAGCAAACCCCGCCGATACCCCCATCAGTACCACCAAAAAAACCACATTATCCCGAAGCGTAACATCCCCCACATTCGCCTGTGTCAAAAAGATCAGCAGGAAAGAAGAAACAATCACCGCCTTAGAAGACCTCATCCGCATCCCCACAAACAGCGCAGCAAACCCCATCGTCACAATCACCAAAGATTTCACAAGTACCTGCACATAAAACCCGGCGCTCATCATATCAAAATCCACCGGAAACGCCGGTTCCATAAAACACGCCCCCAGGCGGACACACCCATAAACCAGGAGCTTCGCCGCAGCTAAAGCCGCAAAATCAAAAATCCACACCGCAAGCATCTGCGCAGCAAGAATCTTCTGCCGTTTAATGGGATAAGAAAACATAATATTCATAGTCTTATTCTTATAAGCTCCCACAACAAACGAAGCCAGCATCACCCCCGTAAAGACCAGAAAACACATATTGGTAAGCATCTCAATGGTAGAAGACAGCATTCCCGTTTCAAAAGCTACGTCCGGAACCCCCGTTTCCGGATCATTTGCAATCCCCAGAAACGCAAATGCAAAGACAAACAGGCACAAAACAGCATCCAGAATCACAGCATTGCGAATATATTTCCCAATCTTATTTTTCTTCCACTCCAATTTAATCAGCTGAAACATAAGGCGATACCTCCTCCGTCATTTTCAAGAAATAATCTTCCAGGGTTTCCGACCTTTTCCCAAGAGCCGTCACAGCCACATCCTCCAGCGCAAGCTTCTTAGAAAGCTCCTGAACGGAAACACGGCTGTCATAAATACGGATCTGCCCTTTTGCAGCCAGCTTAAAATTCGTAAGCCCAAGCTTCTCGGAAAGCACATAAGCCGCCCCCTTCGGATTCTCCACCGAGAGCTCAATATAAGCAAAGCTCATTTCCTGAATCTCCTCCATCGTGATTTCCTTCTGCATCCTTCCGTGGTGAATCACGCCGATGGTATCTGCAATACTCTCAATCTCCGAAAGAATATGCGTAGAAATCATAATCGTAATCTCATACTCCGCACACAGCGTCTTGAGAAGATCCCGGATCTGCTTCATACCTGCCGGGTCAAGGCCGTTGGCCGGCTCGTCCAGAATCAGCAGCTCCGGCCTGGTGAGCACTGCCCTGGCAATCCCCAGACGCTCTTTCATCCCAAGGGAATAATTCCTCACAGGCGTTTCTCCTGCATCCGCCAGATGAAGCAGCTTCAGGGCATTTTCAATGCTGCCATGCTGGTAATAGCCCATATACTCGGCATGAAGCTTCAGATTTTCATACCCTGTCAGATGCTCATAAAAAGTAGGAAATTCAATGATGCTTCCCATCCGCTTCAGAACCTCATAGGACTTTGGGGTAAGTGTTTTCCCGAAAAGCTCTACCGTTCCCGCCGTAGGCTTCCACAGATTGGTAATCAGCTTCATAACCGTGGTTTTGCCTGCGCCGTTGGGGCCTAAGAAGCCGTAGATCTCTCCTTTTTTCACATGAAGATTGATATCTCTCACAAGAGTTTTGCCGCCAATGGTTTTTGTCAAATGATTTGTCTGTAAAATATAAGACATCTATTCTCCTTTCCTGAACCGCATCTATTCTGTGCAGCTTCAGCCTCTTTTCTATGAACTCTATCATAACGGCTTTGATTTTCAAAACTCTTGCTTAAATCTTACAAATTTCTTTCTTTTGTAAAATGACGTTAAAACAGCTCTCCAATTTTCCCCAGTCAGCAGCATTCCACTTATGGGACAAGGGGCTCAGGCAGAATATTCCTTTTCAATTTCAGCATAAATACCGTCCGGACATAAGGCTCGCTCTCAAAGGTCAGTTCGCCGTCAAGCTGCTCCGCCAGATGCTTTGCAATGGTCAGCCCAAGACCGTTGCCCTGGATGCTGCGGCTTCTGGAATCCTCCATGGTAAAGAGACGATCAAACACACGATTTCCAATAGCCGCCCCAATCCCTGGCCCTTTGTCTGCCACTTCCAGGCACACTGCTTTTTCCTCTTCCTTAAGAAAGACGCCCAGATACTTTCCCTCTGATCCATAGCGGATCACATTGGAAATCAGATTGGTCAGAATCCGCCATAGGGCCTCCCGATTTCCATAAAGAAAGACAGGTGTTTCCGGAAGGGAAAGCTCCACCTGGAACTCCTTCTCCTGCAAGATTTCATAAAAGCCCAGAACGCATTCCCGGCAGATTTCGGTAAGCTCGATTTTAGAAAGGGTCAGATCCATATCCCCTGCCTCCAGCTTGGCCAGGGTGAAGAACTGATTCACCAGCTCCACCACATCCTTTGCCTTCTGTTCCGTCTTCCCCAGCATTTCCGGCGCAGCCCCGCCGTTTAAGCGCATCATTTCCAGATAGCCCAGAATCACCGTCATGGGCGTTTTGATATCATGGGAAATGTTGGAGAGCATTCTTTTGGAGGTCTGCTCCATCCTGCGGTAATCGGCTTTTACCCTTGCATGGCGTTCCAGGAGCTCATTGAGCTGGGCGGTCAGCTCCTGAAGCTCTTTATTTTCTGTGAAAACCAGAATGCGCTCCTGGCTGTCCGTGTCCAGGATTTCCTTCAGCTTTTCGTGAATGCCGCGAAGCTTTGCCTGCGTGCCTGTCCGGAAGGCGTACTGCTGATAAAGGAGGAGGGCAGAGAGAATACCCGGAAGAAGGCACAAAAAGAATAGAAGAATCGGGCTGTTCATAAGGCATCCCCCAGCTTGTAGCCAATTCCCCAGACAGTCAGCACATACTTTGGATTCCGGGAATCGTCCTCCAGCTTATTTCGCAATCGGCTGATATGTACATTGACGGCATTCTCATCTCCATAGTAGGCGTCCTTCCAGACAAGGGCGTAGATTTGTTCTTTTGTATAAACCTTTTTGGGATTTTGGAGAAATAATTTTAAGATTTCAAATTCTTTGGCGGTCAGCTCAAGGGGCGCTCCGCCTTTGGACACAGTATAGTCAGACAGATTCATGGTCACTTCTCCTGCCGTAAGTACAACCGGCGCCGGCGCGGCCGCCGCATCGTACTGGGTGGTTCTTCGGAGATTCGCCTTGATCCGCGCAAGAAGCTCTGCCAGGGAAAAGGGCTTTGTGATGTAATCATCCGCACCCAGGCCAAGGCCGAGCGTCTTGTCGCCTTCGGAATCCTTGGCGGAAAGAATCATAATAGGAACATAGCTGCTTTTCCGGATATACTGCATAACCTCCATGCCGCTGATTTTTGGAATCATCAGATCCAAAAGCACAAGCTGCACCTGCGTCTGGTCAAATATCCGGCATGCCTCCCTGCCGTCATAGGCGCAGAGCACTTCAAAATTTTCCGCTGTCAGATAGCTCTGCAGCATTTCGCTGATTTCCCTGTCATCCTCTACCAGGAGGATTGTGTTATTATTCATTGATACTCCTTCCCTGTTTATGGCTGAGCGATCCAGTATTTTTCCAGATACTTTTCTGCCTCTTCGGAAGAAATGGAAAACTCCTGCATTAACCTGGAACAAGCCTCTTCTCTTGTACAGGAATATTCCCTGCACATTTTTATTAAAGCTTTCGATCCCCGTTCCAGGCCTTCCTCAAGGCCCTCCTTTCTACCTTCTTTTCTACCTTCTTTTCTACCTTCTTTTCTACCTTCTTCTCTTCCTGCCTCCAATCCCTTCTTCAAGTTATAATTCATCAGATACATATGATCCCGAATGGCCTTCTCCCTGGCCTCATACTCCAGACGCTTCAAGTCATCCGCGCTGATTTCCGTCAGTCGTTCATAGGCTCTTTCAATATAAGAACTTCCTTCTGCCGCCATCTCAAACTCCTCCTTCTTTTCCGCTCTGAAAAAGCTGGCCCATTTTAGCAGCTCTGTCGGTGGATATTCTCTCCCTGCAAGCTTCGGCAGCTCCAGGATATGGAGCTCCAGCTTATCCGAATACATCCGGCGTCTGGTATCCTCCCAGAGATGAAACCGGGAATAGTATTCCTCATCCTCCTCAAAGAGAAGAAAATCCAGAATCCCTACATGGATGCATTTGGGAAGCACTTCATAGCTCTGCCCTTTTTGAATACCTCCTGCATACATCTTAGCCAGATAAAATATGGAACGCTCCGGCCATAACGGAAAGGACGCAAGCTGAATCTCCAGATCCATCTGGCTTACCTCCTCCTGATTTTCTTCCTCGAATGTGCCTTCTTTCCCTTTCGCCTGGCTTCTGACAAATGCCCGGACATCCAAAATCCCCTGCTTATCCTCCTCATGCTCTTTTCTCAGATGAGTCGGCAGCAGCTCCGTACTCCGGATGTCCTCCGGCTTCACGTCCAGCAATGCGGAGATAAAACCCTTTCGGACCTCTCCATCCTCCATCAATTCCTTAAAACAGAAATCCACCTTTGGTTTCATTAAAAATGTCTGTTCCCTGCTCAATACGGTTCTCCTTTCCTGCAGAATGCTTCCGGAAGAAAGATAGGAACAGCCGTAAATCTGTCTTTATTATAAAGGATTTCCTTATCTGATACAATATCTTTCTTTCCTTACAAAATGCTATTATCTTCGGGATTTTTCTGACGGAAATGTCTGAAAACTGCTTAGAATCCTTCGACAGAGTCAGTATATACCAGATTTTACCAAATAGCAAGCGAAATTTTTAGATAGATAAAGATTCACTGATCAACACGTTATTGTTCACGCACAACTATTCTGCAAGATGTTTTTGCACATTATGTGCGGAAATCCCGAACCATATAATTCGTCCAAATCAAGAATATAGTTCCCTAAAATAGTTTTTTGAATCACATCAACTACAATATAGCAGTTCTTTCCCTCCTGTCCTCTCTTATTCCAGTTCTGTAACACTCTTTACAATACATCGGTATATCCAAGCAGCTCTCCACGATTCACGCATTTCACGGAAAAAGAACTGCTCCACCAGACTTAATTCAGGGTTTTCCCAAAACAGCTCGACCAGACGATCCGTGTCACCATATCCTGATTCTCCCGCCATTCCTTGGTAAACATTGTCTTGCCCACGTAAAAATTACAATTCCTTTTCTGCCGCCTGCACCGTTTAGTTCCAGTCCCACAGTATCTCATCAAACAGCTCAAAAAACTCCCGATTGTCCCAGTCCGATACTGGCCGATAGTCATAATACACACCATTGATGCCAAAGTTGGAACAGCTGTCCACGGCCATTGATAAGCAGACTGCCGATCCATCCGCCAGGGCTAGTTCCAGACAGGCGCACTGATTTCCGCAATCCGCCCCTCCATAGATATATTCGGCATTGGAAAACCATCCTTCCAATAATTTCAAAGCTTCCTTATCCGTTATTGTCTGGCTGTAAAGCTCATTGCCGGCAGAGAAGCTGCGAATGTCCAATCTCGCCGATACGATATCTTTGATATCGGCAGGCTCAAACGAAGTATAGCCCAATTTTTCCTGTAACATGATTTGTATATAGTCGCACAGCTTCGGAGCCTCCGTAAAATATTCGGCAAAATCCCCCTTCTCATCCACATCGCTCCATTGCAGGTATCCCCCCTCAAAGGCCATAAAACATTTATCACCGTAAGCAATCTGCCAGCCGGTTTCCTTTAAGCCCTTCTGTAATCCCGTCCCGGATTCTCCCCCGGCCGGCAGCGAATCCATAAATTGCCGAAGCCATTCCTGATCCACGCCGCCGGGTGTATAGTAATAAGAGCTATAGGTTCTCAACACGGAAGGCTGAACAAGAATAGATACCTTATCTTCCGGAGCTTCTCTGGTTAAAACCGCATCCCGATAAAGCATACTGTCCTCCATATCCTCCTCTTGTACGGCGGCTTCCGGCTCAGCCTGCCGTTGCTGCTGCGCATTCTCGTCTCTCCCCGCTTCCCCATCCGTCACACCGCTTTTGGCGCTTTCATCCTCCATACGCTCTGCTGCTTCTGTATCGCCCTCATTCCCTGTTCCCTTCGCCGTACATCCTGCGACAGCCATACAGACTAACAGCAATATGACAGCCATTTTTCTTTTCATTTCCCGAATTTCCTCCTCTTTCGCTTATTCCAAATATTCTGTGCTGTAAACCATCATACCACAAATATATCCTTAATGTAACACCATTACCAGACTGTTCCCGTATGCGTGTCTGATTTTATTACTGTCCGCCCACACCGCCGCCACCTAAACAGTAACTTGATTTGGGCGTACATTGACGAAGCTCAATCTTGATATCGACCGCAAAAAACGGCAGACCGACGTCCTTCCATCGATCTGCCCCATTTGCCGGACAGGCAAAGCCTCAAATCCCATACAGCTTCTTATACATCTCATTCATCCGTTCACGCTTCTTCTCATACTCCGCAAACAGCTCCCTCTGCGGCTCATAGCACTTCATCCCTGAACCGCCCCTCACGGCCGAAAAAGCTTCATCCAAAGTCCCGTAAACGCCAAGACCGGTCAAAGCCGCCATCAGCGCCCCAAAAGCCGTAGACTCGCTGTCCTCCATATGATAAAGGGTAATCCCGTATACATCCGCCTGGATCTGATTGATCGCTTCGCTGTTGGTCAGCCCTCCGCTGATATAAGCTTTGCGGATGCCGGCATAATCCCCAAACAGCAGAATATTATTGCGAATCTCCAAAAAAATCCCTTCCAGAAGCCCCTTCACCAGCTCCCCCCGTCCGGAAGCCAGAGAAATATCCCCGAAATGAGCCTTTGCCCCCGGATTCCAGTCAGGCGTGCTGCGCCCCTGGAAATATGGCAGCGCCAAAACGCTGCTCACCTTCCCCTCAAGCTCCTCAAGTTCTCCATTGATGGCCCCATAATCAATCTTTCCCTCCTTAAGAGGGTAAAAATTCCTGCCAAACCAGTCAAAAGCCGAACAGCAGGTAAGCACATTGGCCTCCACCATATAGCGTCCCTTCACCGAAGAGCAATTAAAAATCAGCTGCGGATCCGGCCGTTCCGGCACTGCATCCAGAGCTGTCACCAAAAAGCCCCCCGTACCTGCCACAAGAGAAAGCGTCCCTTCCTGGTAAGCTCCCTGTCCCACGGCGGCACACTGCTGATCACCGCCTGCCGTGATCACCGGAATCCCCTCCGGCAGTCTCGTCTCCTCCGAAAAAGCCCTCGTCACCCTGCCGCAGACACTTCCCGGCTCCAGAATCTCACAGAGCAGCTCCCCTGGCACTCCAAAAAGCGCAAGCATCTCCTCGTCCCACTGCCGCGTCCGCAGATTCATCAAATGAGAACGGCTGGCATACGTCACATCCGTCTTATACTCCCCCGTCATCTCATGCATCACAAACTCCGGAATATTCACAAGCTTAAAAAGCCTCTCGCAGACCTTGGGACAATTCCGCAGGATCCAGGCCATCCGGCTGCCGGAAAAAACCGTATTGATCCGGGCGCCGCTCCGCTCAAAAATTAAATCATTTTTCCCTTCCAGCTCCATACAAATCCCTGCATTCCGCCGATCCTGCCACATAACCGTATCCATCAGAGGCTTCCCGTCCCGATCCACCGGAATAATCGACGAGCGCTGGGCTGTCACCGCCACCGCATCCACAGACACGTTCCTCTTTGCAGCCTCATCTGCAGTATTGGACGCAATCTCCCTAAGAGCCCCTGAAAAATCCCCAGGCGCCTGCTCAATCCGCCCGTCCGGATACTTCACCGGCTCATAAAGCACCTGACAGGAAGCAAGCCGCTCCCCCTGCTCCGTAAAAAGAATTCCACGCATACTGGAAGTTCCAATATCAACAATCAATGTATTCATACCTTACCCCTTTCTTCCGCCTTCCAGAACCCTATGTATATGCAAAGCCAGGTACATCCCCTCCTGGTTCGTCAATCCCACGCCAAACCGCTCCCGTACAAACCGCTCCACCCGGTTCACACAGGAAAACTCCGAGGTACACACCTGGGCAATCTGATCATACAAGAGCCTGGATCTGTCCTCCGGAAGCTGCTGCCCAGCCACCAGCCGCTGGGCAAAAAGCCGGATATGCGTCAGATACCTGGAATAAGCAATACTATCCTCATCATACACCAACTGATAATAATACTTTACCACATCCAGCACATCCTCCGTAAGCTGCTGAATCTTCCTGTTTCTCTCATTAAAGGGATGATCCTCCTGCGCATTAATAAAATGAAACGCAATATTCCCAGCCTCATCCTCCGGAAGCTCCACCCCCATCTGTTCCCGGACAAGCCGCAGCGCAAAATGTCCCACCTGAAACTCATTGGGATTAAAATGCTGCATATCCTGGGTATAAAAATTCGGCACCAGAATCCCCTTTTCCACCCTCCGCACCGCAAAAGCCAGATGATCCGTAAGCGAAAGATAAATATGATCCAGAAGCTTCATATCAAACGTATCCTTCGCATAATCAATCACATTCTTCCCAATCTCAAAAAACACCCCATCCGTCTCAGCCGCCAGGCGGATAATACTTCTGGCAACCGACCGATCCCGGAGCACAAAAACCTTCTCCACCTCATCCGCCTCAAACTCATACCCCGAAGCCTTATGAAACCCAATCCCCTTCCCCATCAAAATAGTTTCACATCCCTGTTCATCCAAAGCAAGCACTAACGAATTATTCAAAACCTTAACTACCCGCATATCCCTCTCCCTATCCCAACATTAGGGGCAGGTGCAAGCTAAGTCAGAAGGTATTTCCGATATCCGGTGTCCGGCTGTTTGCGTACACCCTGTCTGATATGGACGCACATTGCCTCAAAAACATCAACACCCAAAACCTTCAAAGCAATGTCCGTACAGAGCAGACAGGATATACGTGAACCGTCCGAACACAGGATATGGAAATACCTGATGGCTTAGCTTGCGCCTGCCCCGTCCGTCTTAATAACCCTCTGATACCAATAAAAACTATCCTTTCGAACCCGTCCCAAATCCTTCAGATCCATATCATCCCGATTCACATAAACAAACCCATATCGTTTCCGAAATCCCTGATGAGAGCTCAAAAGATCAATCACTGACCAGGGACAATACCCCATCAGCTCCACGCCATCCTCCATAGCCAGAGCCATAGCGTCCAAATGCCCCCGGATATAATCAATCCGGTAATCGTCGTGAACCTTCCCGTCCTCCGTCAGCACATCCGGCGTCCCCAGGCCGTTTTCCGTAATAATCAGCGGCAGATGATACCGCGCATAATAATCATTCAGCACAATCCGAAGCCCCATGGGATCAATCTGCGCCCCATACTCACTGGCTTTCAGATTCGTATTCTTCTCATCCCGGCAATATCCATACTGGTCAAAATCAACTTCATTTCCCCGGAACACGCGCATCCCCACAGGATGCTCTTCGTCCGCCGGCAGATAGCTTGCACACAGCGTCCGATAATAATTCAGGGCAATAAAATCCATCTTTGCGCTCTTCAAAAGCTCCGTATCCCCTGCCTCTGTCTTCGGCACGATATTCCGCTCCTTCAGATACCGCATATAATACCCAGGATATTCCCCATAATAATGCATATCAAGACAATAATTCGTCTTAAACCAGTCGTTCATCTTAGCCGCCCACACATCTTCCGGCTTATTCGTCAAAGGATACGTGCAGGTAGAAGAGACCGCCGGGGCAATCTTACCTCCCTCAACCATTTCGTGACAGGCATTTACCGCCAGCGCATGGGCCAGGAACATATGATAATCCATCTGCGCGCGGATCTTATCCGCCTTCCAGTTATCCTTCTCCACAATATTCATGCGCTCGTCCACGCGGATCATCAGATTCTGCTCATTGTGCACCAGCCACCATTTCACCCGGTCGCCAAAGGCCTCAAAGCACACTCTCGCATACCGCTCAAAGGCATAGGCGCACCTTCTGTCCTCCCAGCCATTGTATTTCTCCACCAGGGCATAGGGCAGATCAAAATGATACAGGGTCACAAAAGGAAGGATTCCATTGGCCAGCAGCTCGTCAATGACCTGGTTGTAAAAATCAATGCCCTTAGGGTTCACTTCCCCGTCTCCGTCGGGAATGATCCTCGCCCAGGAAAGGGAAAAACGATAGGTTTTAAGGCCAAGCTCCTTCATCAGAGCAATGTCTTCTTTCCAATGATGGTAAAAGTCACTTGCCACCTTGCTGTCTGCCTGGCGGTCAGAGCGCTTAAAGGAATTGAAATCCGCAACTGTCATTCCTTTTCCGTCTGCATCCCATCCGCCCTCAATCTGGAAGGCCGACGAAGCGGCGCCCCAGAGAAAATGTTCCGGAAATTTTGCTTTCATAACTATCTCCTATTTATAGTTCCGTAATATCCCTCACAGTACACGGGTATGAAATCAATTTCCAGCCGCAAAAACATGCGTCTGTAAATCGATTTGTGCACTTTGAGGAATATTACTGTTTCCAATTCCGTAACTGCCTATTTCTTAATCAAGATAACATCCTTCTCCAAAGAAACCCGATCTCCCGGCACGCCGTCCACGCCGGCGTACTGGTCTGTGTTGGAGATCAGAACCATAACCGTAGGATCGTATCCCTTTTTCCGGATGGCATCAATGTCAAAGCTCACCAGCCGGTCGCCCTTCTTTACCTTGGCGCCCTGCTCTACATACTTCTCAAAATGCTCCCCGTTTAATTCCACCGTATTGATGCCGATGTGAATCAACAGTTCCACCCCATTGTCCAGCACAAAGCCAAGAGCATGGAGCGTCGGATACAGCACGGAAAGGGTTCCGTCTGCCGGCGCAAGGATCTCTCCTTTCGAAGGAATCACTGCAATTCCTTTTCCAAGGGCCTCCGAAGCAAATACCTCGTCTGCCGTTTCCTTTAAAGCAACCGCCTTGCCCTCTGCCGGAGAGCCGATTGTCAGATCTGCATTTTCCTTTGTTACCTTTACAAAAGGAGCTGTGTTCTCCGGAATCGCCGCTGCCGTTGTCCCGGGAACAACCTCCTCAAAGCCTGCCAGATAGGTAAGAACTGCGGCTCCCACAAATGCCACTGCAATACCAATCAGATAAGCCAGGAACCGGGAAAAGCTGGTTCCCTCGCCGTAGTAGGACATAATTGTTAAAATACCGTTGTTTGCAAAGCCCGTATTCACTGCGTTACCGATACCCATAATGGCACCGCCCAGAGCGCCTGCAATCACGGCGCAGATCATCGGACGCTTGAGACGCAGATTACATCCGTAAATAGCCGGCTCCGTAATACCGACCAGGAAGGCCGACAAGGTTGCCGCTCCCGCCACCTGCTTTGTCTCTGCACTCTTTGTCTTCAGGGTAACGCCGAGAGCCGCTCCTGCCTGGGCAAAGTTTGCCGCTCCCGCAAAGCACATCAGCGTATTGGTTCCGGAAATCGCCACATCGTTCAGACCGATAGGCAAAAGAGCCCGGTGCGCACCGAAGATAACGCAGACGCCCCACAAGCCGCCCACAATAATACCGCCCAGAAGGGGACTGAAGGAGTAAAGCATCTGATACAGCCACTGGATAAAGTAACCCACATAGATTCCCACAGGGCCTACTATCACAAGCATAACCGGAAGCATAATGATAAGGCAGAGGCCGGGAACCAGGATAATCTGCAGAATCTCCGGAATCACCTTCTTCAAAAACCGCTCCAGCGCAGCCATGACCAGCACAGCCAGGATAATCGGGATCACCGACTCCGTGTAGCTGAACACCTTAGTGGATTCTCCGATGGTAAATGCCTTTTTAATCACAGGCAGGCCGAAAATCGTGGAGGGTGTCGCCACATCCTGGATCAGCGCGTCCACAACGGGATGACAGAGGAAGCCGCCTAAAACCATGGCAATGATCTGGTTGCATTTCAGAGCCTTTGCAGCCGTATAAGCCAGAAAAACAGGCATAAAGTAGAAAATGATATTGCTGGCCGTGTTGAGCAGCGTATAGGTGCTGGTAGCCGTAAAAGCCTCAAACATAGGAAGTCTGGAGCAAGCCGCCAGAAGTCCCTTTATCAGTCCAGCCGCCGCAATGGCCGGAACAATGGGTGTAAAGATCTCGGAAATCTTCTGAAGAACCAGGTTGAAGCCGCCTTTGCCGCCGCCCTCGGAAGCACTTTCGTCCAGATCTCCCACCAGGGGAAGCACCGCATCATAAATCTTGGTCACCTTCGCACCGCAGACCACCTGGAACTGTCCCCCTGCAATCACAACAGAGATTACACCCTCCAGATGCTCCACCACATCCTTTTTAGCCTTGCTGTCATCCTTTAAGACAAAGCGAAGCCGGGTAAAACAGTGGGTAACTGATTTTACATTTTCTTTTCCGCCTACATTTGCCAGAATGTCACTGGCGATTCTGCCGTAATCCATAACCTCATCCTCTCCTTATGTTTTTCTTTTTTCTATGTACAGCGCTTGATTTCGGGCTATACACTGCACAGATTGTCCGGACTGCCCATCCGTGTCTGCCGGCTTACAGAAATGAAAGAAATAAAAAAGATCAAATCGAAAATACGAAGAAACATCTTTTGTCTCTTCCCTGCTTCAATCTGATCTTGCCTGCTTTACCAGTAACACGTCATTCTATATATGTTTTTGAACAACCTTACTTTAACACATTTATCCTAAATCTTCAATAGTTTTTAAGATTGTTTTAATACATTTTTATGATTATTTGGTTACAGCTTGATTCTTTTTTAGATTTTAATCCAAACAAAACTACTCCGGCGCCTTTTATATTGTAATAAGGAAAAAACAAATGCCGTGAAACACTTTGTCAAATATTATCAAAATAACAAGCAACTGCCAGTGTATTGAAAAAAAAATCCCACATACTATTCTCGTAACAACCGCGGCAGCTTCACGCAGGCTTTTAAAAAATAAAAGGCCCGGATAAAGGAAGCCGTCACGGATAAACAACAACAAACCGCAGACAGCATTTTTTAATATCTGCAGTAAGGAGGCGTTTATTATGGCAAACAAATCATCTAACACCGCAGCCGTTCCCGAGGCAAAGGGCGCTCTGGACAAGTTCAAGTATGAGGTAGCAAGCGAGCTTGGCGTACCTCTCACCGACGGCTACAACGGAAATCTGACTTCCAAGCAGAACGGTTCCGTAGGCGGCTATATGGTTAAGAAAATGATTGAGGCACAGGAAAGACAGATGGCCGGCAAATAAGAGACGGCAGCTTTGATTTTCTGTAAAATCCCAAGAAGCAGGGATTAAAAAATGAGAAGGCCGATCCGCAGACAAATCTGTTTTCGGATCGGCCTTTCTTATGCCTTTCAAAAAGGCAATGCTCCCACAGCAGGCAGAATACGATGCAGGCAGCTAAGCTCTGTAATCAATATGCCTTTTGGGCGCCGTCTTCTTTTTCCTTTTCAGCCTTGGCAGAATTCCAAGCCGCACAATAACAATCAATGCAGTCACGGTAAGCACTGCAATTACCAGGATCACCGACACGGCAATCACGTCATTGGAAACTGTTCTGGAAGGGCTCTCATTTTCACTTACCGCTCCCTGTGCTGCCAGCCTCCATCCGATGGAAATAGGCGACAGGCTCTTCACCTTAAGCTCAAGCCCCTCTGCCGTCTGATTCACTGCAAGGTATTCAATGTCCCCGGCCTTATGGGAGCCTGTTTTTTCCGTATACATATGGGCTGCCGTAAATTCATAGGGCCCTCCCTTAGCCGTATTGCTGGGATAAGGCAGCCTCACCGTAATGCCTGATTCCGGAAAAACCTCCTGCCCGGCTTTTTTCCAGCTGCTATCTTCCTGCTGGACTAAGAGCCGCACATCATAAACACTGGTATTGGTAATCAGCACCGCCGGGTCTTTCTCCGTAATGGCCGTGCGCATTCTTGTCTCAACCCCTTTGGGGCTGTTGAGCTTTGGAAGCTCCATAAGTGCATCCGGCACATGGGAGATTCCAATCTCCATCTCCTGACGGCAGCTAAGCCCGTTTCCGGCAAGCTCCTCCGCCTCCGGCAGGGCCTTTACATCGTTGATCATTGCCGTAATCACCGGCATCTCCTCCGGCAGACAATAATTGCCCCCTACCGAAGGCTCCCGGCCGGTCTTCCATGCCAGGGTAATCTCCTGCTCTCCGGCTTCCGTTCCCTCATAAGAGCCCTCCAGACGGGCGGCCGGCCACTGGCTTTCCGTCTCCTCCCGATCCTGGGAGAGAATCCCCGTTACCCCCAGGCTTCCATAGATGGAAATACTTTTGTCGAAGCTCTCCCCGGCCTGGCCGGCTGCCGAAAGTCCTGTGGTATCCCAGGCCAGCTCCTTGGGCTCAATCTTCCACTCTGCCTGGAGGGGATTGGGCCCTACAATTACATAGTGTTCTTTGTCTAGACTTCCGCTCAGAGAAAAATAGACGCTTGCCTTATAGCTTCCGGCCTCCGTTCCGCTGGAGGTTTTCCGGCTGGCAATCACTCCTTCCGGCAGCGTGCCCTCCAAAGACACAGTCTTTTCCATACCGTCGTACACAAACTCTGTGATATCCCAGTACGCCCCTGAGACGTCAATCTCCTTTGCCACAATGGTTATTCCGTCCAGAACACAGCGCAGTTCCTGCCGCTCCTCATCCCTGGCGCAGGTAATGTCCACGGAATGAACGCCCAGATCCAGGGTTTCCCACTGTACCTTAGTAAGGCTGGTTACATTGCGGACGCTGCCGTCCTCATAGGTGCCCGTCACAATCAAATCCGTGCCGTCGAAAGGATCGCCGTAGCTGTACGTCATCTGATAGGGCTTCTGAAATACCTTGATGGAAGAAAGGCCGGTACGCTCCGCTTCTCCCGGAGAATACACCATGAAGCGCTTGCTTAAGGACTTTTCTCCTGCCTTGGAATAGGTCACCGTATATTCTCCTGGTTCCAGAATGGGCCAGTCGATTTCCTTTGTGTCCCAGCCGGTAAAGTCCGGTATCACGGAAAACTCTGCGCCGAACAGTTCCTTATGCCCCCTCCGCTTCCGGTTCAGCTCAATCTGCCCCAGGACGCTCTCTGTGATATCCTCCCCTTCTTCGCTGTCATACACCAGATTATCCGGCACAAGAATCATATCCGCCGTGATTCCGGGAACCGTAAACTTTCCTCTGCCCTCCAGCTTTCCTTCCTTCCCCTGCTTGATGCAGTCCTCGGCAGCCAGACGCAGAGAGCCCTCATTTACCAATTTTCCGTTTAAGGTAAGGCTGGCTCCCTCACGAATCTCAAAAACTGTCTCGGCATCTGCCGTCAGCGTGTTTCCCACTGGAATCACCCGATCCTGCTCCAGGACATAATTTTTATTTCCGTAAAACTGCCCCATGCGCCCTTCAAAAAGCACGCCGGAAAAACCGCTGATTCTGGCTTTTCTCTGATCCGCCTCCACCCAGGAGGCAGACTCCTCATCTCCGGTAAGCACGTCCCCAGACATCCCCAGGCTTCCGTTCACCTTGACCGTGCCGCCGATGATATGTATGGTTCCCGCCGCCTCTTTGTCCTCCCACAAGGGGCTGCTTCCCAATCCGGTTCCGCTGGTGGAGGCCGAAGCCGTCACGGAACCGCCGGTAATCTCAATCGTTTTGCAGGATCCCTTTACGCCCCCTCCGATTCCGCTTCCTCCTCCGGTTCCGCCTGTTGCAGTAACAATTCCTCCGTGAACGGTGATGTTTCCGCAGTTTTCGGGAGAGGTTCCCTCCAAGGCCTCGGATTTTCCGGTGCCGCCGATTCCGGCTGCTGTTCCCGATCCGGTGACGGACAAAGATCCGGCGCTGTCCTCAATTACAAGAAAGGCGCCCTCCGGCACGTAAATCCCCGCATGATCCCCCTCAATGCTCTGAAGGATATTGGTTCCGTCAAGACTCAGACGCACCATGGCATGATCCATGGCGCTCCCCAGGGAAAAGGGGCTTCCCTTGGAGGCTGTCTTTACATCCTTTAAGGTGATATCCGCCAGATCGCTTTGTACGGTAATGGTATGGGCAGCGGGCTTTGTTCCGGAGCTTGTGATAACGTAGCTTCCCTGGTGGGATACCTCGCTGCCTCCCCCTTGGGTGTAGCCTCCGTTTGTGATCACAATATCGCCTTTTGCCAGATCAAGCTCCTTTTCCTCAGGCTCTGCATAAGAAGGCACGCTCCACAGGGCAGCCAGTAAAGCTGCCATAAGCAATGCGCCTGCAAAGGTTTTTCTCTTTCTGCCGTTTCCTCTCATGCCGTTCTCCTATCTTTACCGCCAAAACATGTTTTGTCTGCCGGATTCTGCTTTTATGATATGCTGCTTTTACAGTATAAGTCTGTATTAGTTTACCATAAAACAGGTAAATGTCAATTTTGATCACGAATATTTCACATTTTACAACCCCTGCATCCACTCAAAAAAACAGTCTTACAGGCTTACATTCCCGTCTCCACCCATCCGGCAGGCGGACAGCCTTTTTCGAAGCTCCCGGTGCTCTTCCTTTTGAAGGGAGGGATCCTCCCGAAGCAGCCTGGCCGCTGCCTCTCCGGCCGCCTTCAGAATCCCGGCATCCGTAAATACGTCTCCGATTCTGAATTCCAGAAGGCCGCTTTGGCGGATGCCGAAGAGATCCCCCGGCCCTCTAAGCTTCAAATCCTCACTGGCAATGTAAAAGCCGTCGTTGGATTTGTTCAGAATCTCCAGACGCTTCTTCGTATCCGGACTGTCATTTCCGCTGACAAAGATACAATAGGACTGGTGTTTTCCCCGTCCCACCCGGCCCCGAAGCTGATGAAGCTGCGCCAGGCCGAAGCGTTCTGCATTTTCCACCATCATCACTGTTGCGTTTGGTACATTGACGCCCACCTCCACCACAGTGGTGGATACCAATACCTGGATCTCTCCGGCAGCAAAACGCTCCATAATCTTGTTTTTTTCTGCTGCTTTCATTTTTCCGTGGAGATATTCGATGGCGATGGAGGGATTCATGGCCTTCTTTAGCTTTTCCGTGTAATCCACCACATTTTCCAGCTCAAGCTCCGGATTCTCCTCCACCATGGCGCAGATCACGTACACCTGCCTTCCGGCTGCAATCTCCTTTTCCATAAAGCGGTAGGCCGTCGCCCGGTAGCTCTCGTCCACCACACAGTTTTTGATGGGCAGCCGGCTGGCCGGCAATTCATCGAGAACGGAAATATCCAGATCCCCGTAGAGAATAATCGCCAGGGTTCTCGGAATAGGCGTGGCGCTCATAACCAGCACATGGGGATACTCCCCCTTATCTGTGAGTGTCTCTCTCTGGCGGACACCAAAACGGTGCTGCTCATCCGTTACCACCAGCCCAAGACGCAAAAAACGAACCTGGTTTTGTATCAAAGCATGGGTGCCGACCACGATTTTGGCCTCCCCGCTCTCGATGGCCTCGTATGCCAGCCGCTTTTCCTTTGCAGTCATAGAGCCTGTGAGAACTGTTACGGAAAGGGAAAGCCCGGCGCCCTCCAGCATCTCCCGGATGGACTGCCCATGCTGTCTGGCCAGAACCTCCGTGGGAGCCATCAGCGCTCCCTGATACCCGTTGTACACGGCGCAGACCAAAGCCAGCAGAGCCACCACCGTCTTGCCCGATCCCACGTCCCCTTGAATCAGGCGGCTCATAACGCCCTCCCCGGACAGATCCCTTTGAAGCTCCTCCCAGACCTTTTTCTGCGCCCCTGTCAGCTCATAGGGCAGGGACGCAAGAAGCTGCTGTGTCTCCTTCACCGGAGAGCAGGGACATTCGTTTTTCCTTAGTTCCGACGCCTCCTTCATCTGGCGCAGTGCCAGAATAAACAGGAAAAATTCATCGAAAACCAGGCGCTTTCTCGCCAGCAGCAGATCCTCCCATTTCACCGGAAAATGAATGGTCTGCAGGGCAAAATTGTACTCTGCAAGCTCCTGGCTCATACGAATCTCCTCCGGCAGATACTCCGGGTTCAGATTCCTTCCGTCCAGAGCCTGCTTTACGGCCTTTGCCACGGTTTTGTTAGAAAGGCCTGCCGTCAGTCCGTAAATGGGCTGCATGGTATTCAGCTTCTCCTCATAGGCCTCCGGCGTAAAGTATTCCGGCTGCTCCATCACCAGACGGCCCTTTTTCTTCTGAACCCTTCCCCTGAAAATGTAAGTACTCCCAGGAGTCAGGGTATTTTTTAAAAAGGGCATATTAAACCAGGTAAGATGCAGATATTCCCCGAATTCCTCCAAGACCACAGTGGTCACGGCATAACGCTTTGCCTTTGTGACTGACGGCGCTTTCCTTAAAAAGCCGGCAACGGCCTGAATCTCCTCTGCCTTTAAGTTGGCAAAGGTCACAGGCTCCTGGTACATGTCGTAAGTTCTGGGATAATATGACAACAGCTCTCCCACCGTGTGAACTCCCACACGGTGAAAGAGCATGGCTGTTTTTTCTCCAATTCCTTTGATGCTTGTAATTGGTGAATCCATATATTACTCCACTGATACCACATAATAGTAGATGGGCTGGCCGCCGAAATGCACCTCGATATCACAATCGGGGCAGACTTCTCCAAGTTTTGCTCCCAGTTCTTCCGCATCTTCCTCACTGACGCCCTCACCATAGTAAATGCTGATAAGCTCCGAATCATCATCAACCAGTTCCTTAAGCATATCAAGGGTTACATCTGAAATTCCGCTTCCCACAGACAGAATGGAGTGATCTCCGATTCCCATAATGTCGCCCTCTTTGATCTCCTTATCATCCAGATGGGTATCCCGGACGGCATAGGTTACCTGGCCGGTCTTTACATTCTGAATCTCCGCCGTCATCCGCTCTTCGTTCTCCTGGGGAGACATGTAAGGAATGTAGTTGATCATGGCCGTGATTCCCTGGGGCACTGTCTTGGTGGGCACTACAATGATGTCCTTATCTTTACAGAGCGCCTGGGCCTGGTTGGCTGCCAGGATGATGTTCTTATTGTTCGGCAGGATAAAGATGTGATCCGCATTCACCTGCTCAATGGCATTGAGCATATCCTCGGTACTGGGATTCATGGTCTGGCCGCCCTCGATGAGATAATCCACGCCGAGTCCCCGGAAGATCTCCCCGATTCCCTCGCCGATGGACACGGAAATAAAGCCCATCTCCTTTCTGGGCTGCGCCGCCTTCTTTGCCGCTTCCTCCTCCGCCTGACGGGCGGCAATCCGGGAAGCATCCTTAATAAGCTTTTCCTCGTGTTCTTCACGCATATTATCAATCTTCAGCCGGGACAGGGAACCGTAGGTCAGAGCTTTCTCAATGGCCTGCCCGGGATGATTGGTATGTACGTGGATCTTCACGATGTCGTCATCGGCCACGCACACAATGGAATCACCGATAGATTCCAGGAACTGCTTGAATTCATGCTCCGTCTCGGAGGGGAATTCCTTATCTAACATAATGATAAATTCGGTACAATAGCCGAACTTGATATCCGCCTCGGTCTGAGGGCTGATCTTCACCGGCGCTGCCTTGGGAGCTTCAAAGGTGTAGTCCACCTCCTTGCCTAAGAAGGCGTCATAGGCGCCTTTCAGCACCTCCACCAGGCCCTGTCCGCCGGAATCTACCACCCCTGCTTCCTTTAACACGGGAAGAAGCTCCGGCGTCTTCAAGAGAACCGCCTCCGCCTCCCCGATAATCTCCCGGAAGAAAACTTCCAGATCCTCCTCGGACTGGGCAAGCTCGGCCGCTTTGTCCGCAGCTCCTCTGGCTACGGTGAGGATGGTTCCTTCCTTGGGCTTCATAACTGCCTTATAGGCCGTCTCCACGGCTTTCTGAAAGGCATTTGCAAAGATCACCGTGTCTAATGTTTCATAATTGCGGATTCCCTTGGTGAAGCCTCGTAAAAGCTGGGACAGGATCACGCCGGAATTGCCTCTGGCTCCCCGTAAGGATCCGGAGGAAATGGCCTTTGCCACGGACTCCATGGTGCGCGCCGGCAGATTATTCACCTCTGAGGCGGCTGACATAATGGTGAGCGTCATATTCGTTCCCGTATCTCCGTCCGGAACAGGGAATACGTTCAGCTCATTGATCCATTCCTTTTTCGCCTCCAGATTTTTGGCACCGGCCAGGAACATCTTTGTCAGTGTTTCTACATCTATGGTCTTCATAACTTCGCTAAGCTCCTCCTGCTATTAGTCTATTACCCGTACACCTTCTACAAAGATGTTGATTTTCTCAATGGACATACCTGTGAATTCCTCCACCTTGTACTTTACATTGCTGATCAGATTGTCGGATACTGCAGAAATGCTGACTCCGTAGGATACGATCACATGGAAGGATAAGGTGATGCGGTTGTCGTTGATCTGGACGTTAACGCCTCTGGTCAGATTGTCGCCCTTTAAAAGCTTGACAATGCCGTCACGGACATTGACCATAGCCATACCCACAATGCCGAAACATTCCACGGCTACGGAGCCGGCATATCTGGCTATGACTTCCGGGTCGATGATTACTGCGCCTAGTTGTGTATTCATAAGTCCCTTCATTATGATTACCTCCATTTATGTTTTTAACATGTCCGGCCCTTTCGCCGGTATGTGGAAAGCCGGTTACGGCCTTTGCCGCAACGGAAGCTGAATGAACTATGTAGCTTTCCCTATGAGAACGCTCCGGCATTTCATCAGGCTTTTTCCGGAGTATGATGATTCTATATTGACAGTATACCCTTTTTCCCTTAAAATTCAAAGTGATTTTTCAAATTTTAACCAGTTTCTCAAAAAGTTGCAATATTTTCAAATTAACACTTGCAAAATATAGTACTTTCTGCTAGAATAATACATGTTGCGAGCCTAGATATAGGGTTCACTAAAGATCAAGGAGGTGCTAAGATGGCTAAATGTGCGATTTGTGAAAAAGGCGCTCACTTCGGAAATGCTGTAAGTCATTCACATAGACGTTCCAATAAGATGTGGAAATCCAATGTTAAGTCTGTAAGAGTTAAGGTTGATGGCGGCTCCAAGAAGATGTATGTTTGTACTTCTTGTCTGAGATCCGGCAAAGTGGAAAGAGCGTAAGGCGTGGATAATAAAAGAAGCTGTTGCGAATGTGACAGCTTCTTTTTTTGCTTTTATATCAGTCTGCGCAAAACAGCTATTCCTTCCAGCAGATCGGAAATCTTTCTGTAGTAAATCAGATCTTTTGGCTCCTTTTCTCTTCCGTCTGCTGCAAAATAGACGGTTCGGAGCTTATCTGCCCTCGCCGCAAGCACTCCTTCTGCCGAAGCAGCAAACACAAGAACACCCTGCCTTCCCGGCTTTTTCCCCTCCAAAGCTCTGCAGAATCTGTCCGGGCTGTCCCCGGATACCAAAACAAGCTCCAGGCCCGATTCCAGAATAAACTCCTGAAATTCCTGTGCCCAGGCTTTTTCTTCCAAAACCTGTTTTTCCGCCAGAATCAGCTTTAGCCTCTTTTTGGCGGAGCTCTTCTTTTTCTCTTTCTGTTCTTTCTGATATTGCTCGTAAAGATCCGGCCTGCGCGATCTGGTACGCAGGACGGACTGCTCTCTCCGCCAATCCTCAATGCGGTCGTGATTTCCGCTTAAGAGTACCTGGGGAACCTTTTTTCCCTTCCATACCTCCGGGCGGCTGTACTGTGGGTATTCCAGCAGATAGTCGTGGAAGGACTCGAATTCCGCCGATACCTCATTGCTCAGAACTCCGGGAACCAGACGGGAAACGGCATCGATCATCACCATGGCGGGAAGCTCCCCTCCTGTGAGCACATAATCCCCGATGGACACATAGTCCGTCACGACCTCCTCCAGAACACGCTCGTCAATTCCCTCATAATGACCGCAGAGCAGAATCAGATTCTCCTCTTTTGCCAGTTCCTGGGCCAGGGCCTGATCGAAAACCCTTCCCTGGGGCGTCGCATAGATAACCCGGGCCCCCGCTCCCTTGAGCCGGCTCTGCACTTCCTCGCAGGCACGGTATACGGGATCCGCCTGCATCACCATGCCGGCTCCTCCGCCGTAGGGATAATCATCCACCTTCCTGTGCCTGTCCTCTGTAAAATCCCGGATGTCTACCGCCTCAAGGCTTATGATTCCCTTTTCCATGGCACGGCCCAGGATGCTGGTGCGAAGTCCCTGCTCAATCATTTCCGGAAATAAGGTCAATACGTGATACTTCATTACTCCAACAATCCTTCCAATATATGCACAGTCATCCGGGCTTCTTCCACACTTACTTTGAGAATGCAGGAGGGAATGGCCGGAAGAAGCACTTCCTTTCCTTCCTCTGTCTCTACCACATAGACGTCGTTGGCCCCTGTCTGCAGGACGTCCGTCAGAGTTCCAAGGCGGATCCCCTCATCCGTATAAACCTCCATGTGGATGAGATCTGTGATAAAATTTTCATTTTCCTCAAGGGGCACGGCCTGATCCCGTGTCACCAGAAGATCTTTCCCTTTGTACTGCTCTACCTCGTTGATATCGTCAAATTCCCGGAATTTCAGAATGACCTGGTTTTTGAAAAATTTCACTCCGGCCACCTCTAAGGGCTTGTATTCATGTCCTGTATCCAGAAGCACCTTCTTCAGCTCGCGGAAACGCTTTGGATTATCCGTGGTGGGAAATACCTTAACCTCGCCCTTTAAGCCATGGGTGGATGCGATAACGCCTACCCTTAAATAAGACTCCATGCTTTTCTCCTTTTTGCCTGTCTGCCTGCGTCCTTTTTTCTCTCAATCTGTGAAAAACAGCGGGTGTTTCCACCCGCCTGTCTGTCCTGTGATAAATTCTACTGCAGAATCTCCACAACAACCTTCTTTTCTTCCTTTGATGATGCTGCTTTAACCACACAGCGGATCGCTTTTGCGATACGGCCTTGTTTGCCGATCACCTTTCCCATATCGGACGGTGCCACGCGAAGCTCAACGAGAATGGTTTTCTCATTCTCCGTCTCTGTCACAGCAACTTCTTCCGGATGCTCCACCAGTGATTTTGCAATCACCTCTACCAATTCTTTCATGTTTTTCCTCCGAATGCGATGCTGCCGTTCCTATTGAGAACAGCTGCTGCGCTGTTGCCTTTCCAAAGCTTTGCGGTTTATTTCTCAACACCTGCGGCCTTTAAGATCTTGCCTACTACCTCTGTGGGCTGCGCACCGTTGTTCAGCCACTTCTTTGCCGCCTCAACGTCTACGTTGAATGTGCTGGGGTCTGTGCTCGGATCGTAGGTACCGATCTCCTCGATGAATCTGCCATCTCTGGGGGATCTGGAATCTGCTACGATAATTCTATAGAAAGGAGCTTTCTTCTGACCCATTCTTCTCAATCTGATTTTTACTGCCATCTCTTTTCACCTCCAAAATATAATTCTTCTTTTGTTTTCTTTTTATGTTAAAAGGGCATTCGGAAACGTCCCTTTTTACCAAAACCTTTGCCGCCCATCATGCCGGGCATCTGTTTCATCATCTTGCGCATCTGGTCAAACTGCTTTACCAGCCGGTTGACCTCTGCAATATCCACCCCGGCGCCTCTGGCAATGCGGCTCTTCCGGGACAGATTCAAAATCTCCGGATTAGCCCGCTCCTTTGGAGTCATGGAGAGGATAATCGCCTCAATCTGAGCCATCTTCTTCTCGTCAATGGCATCCTCTAAGCCCTTTAGCTGGCTGCCCATGCCGGGCATCATGGAGAGAATGCTTGTCAGCCCTCCCATCTTGCGCATCTGGTTCATACTTTCCAGATAGTCGTCAAAGCCGAACTGGGCTTTTTTCAGCTTCTGGGTCATGGCCTTGGCCTTTTCCTCATCCACAGATTCCTGGGCTTTCTCGATGAGCGTCAGCACATCGCCCATACCTAAGATCCGTGAGGCCATGCGGTCTGGATAAAACTGCTCCAGGTCGCTTAGCTTTTCTCCCATACCTACGAAGAGGATAGGCTTTCCGGTCACTGCCTTGATGGACAGCGCGGCTCCGCCTCTGGTGTCTCCGTCCAGCTTGGTGAGGATAACGCCGTCTATTCCAATCTTTTCGTCAAAGGTGCTTGCTACGTTTACTGCGTCCTGGCCGGTCATGGCGTCTACGGTCAAAAGGGCCTGGTCAATCTCCAGATTGGCCGCTATCTCCTGAAGCTCCGCCATCATGTCCTCATCTACGTGAAGACGGCCCGCAGTGTCCAGAATCAGTACGTTGAAACCGTTCTTCCTGGCGTGCTCATAGGCTCCCCTGGCAATGTTCACCGGCTTCTGGTTCTCTCCCATGGTGAATACTTCCACGCCCTGCTTTTCTCCGTTTACCTGAAGCTGCCTGATGGCAGCCGGGCGGTAGACGTCGCAGGCGGCCAGCAAGGGCTTTCTTCCCTTGGCCTTGAGCTTCCCGGCGATCTTGGCCGCTGTGGTGGTCTTGCCGGCGCCCTGAAGGCCCATCATCATCAGGATGGTTACTTCATTGCCGCCTTTCAGCTTGAGCTCTGTGGTTTCGCTTCCCATGAGGCTTATCATCTCCTCATGGACAATCTTAATCACCATCTGTCCCGGAGTCAGGCTGTTCATCACATCGGCTCCTACAGCACGTCCTTCCACGGACTTGATGAACTGCTTCACCACCTTGAAGCTTACGTCAGCCTCCAGAAGGGCCATCTTTACTTCCTTCAAGGCTGCCTTTACATCTGCCTCGGTGAGACGGCCTTTGCCCCGCAGGCTCTTGAATACATTTTGCAATTTATCGGATAAACTTTCAAATGCCATCTACAAATTCTCCAATATGTCCTGTAGCTGCCGGATAAGCGCTTCCCTGTCCGGCTCTTCGGTATCTCTTAGGGAGCTCTCTATCTCTTCTATCCTGCTCTTGATCGTCAGAAAACGCTCTACCAGGTGGAGCCTGGCTTCGTATTCCTTAAGAATCCGGCTGCACCGCTTGACCAGATCGTGAACCCCCTGGCGGCTGATACCCTGCTCCTGGGCCACTTCGCTGAAACCATAGTCGTTGAGAACCACGTCCTCGTATATCTGCTTTTGGTGCTCCGTCAAGAGCTCTCCGTAAAAATCATACAGCAGTGTCTGCTCCAGAATTTTTTCCATGCTTATCACCTGCCTGGATTATCTTACACGAAAAAAGCACGTGTGTCAAGTGTTTTCTCTTGACAATATTTTTCCCGGAAGTTTTAAGGGTACTGTTCACACATAACTGTTTTGCGAGGGATTTCCTACATTTTCCTTACTCTTTTTATCTCAAATTCTCCCCATTCGCCTCAATTACTTCCCGGTACCAGAAAAAGGATTTTTTCCGCACACGCTTCCAGGTGCCGTTCCCCTTGTCATCCTTATCCACATAAATGAAACCGTACCTCTTGGACATCTCTCCTGTAGTGGCGCTTATTAGATCCACACACCCCCAGGGCGTATATCCTATCAAATCTACACCATCCTCATCCGCAGCGTCCATCATAGCCAGGATGTGAGCCTTTAGATAATCAATCCGGTAATCGTCCGCAATTCTTCCATTTTCATCCGGCTCATCCCGGGCTCCCAGACCATTTTCCACAATAAACAGGGGCTTCTGATAGCGATCATAAAGCGCATTCAATGTAATGCGAAGTCCCAGGGGATCGATGGGCCATCCCCACTGGCTGCATTCCAGATAAGGATTTTTCGCCGAGGCAAATACATTCCCTCCCGAGGCCTCTCCCTGGCCGTCAGCCCGGACGCAGCGGCTGTTGTAATAGGATAGGGAAATAAAATCCACTGTATGTTCCTTCAGTATCCTTGTGTCCCAGGGGCCCATTTCTAATTGGATGCCTTTCTGTTCCAGCAGCTTCTTTGCATAAGCCGGATATTCCCCCCGGGCCTGTACGTCAATGAAGAAATAATTTTCCCTATCCCGTTTCATGCTCTCCCACACATCCTCCGGACGGCAGCTGTAGGGGTACACGCTTCCTGCTGCCAGCATACATCCCACCTGGTATTCCGGATTGATCTCGTGGGCCAGCTTTACTGCATAGGCAGAAGCAGTCAGCTCGTTATGAGCCGCCTGGTACTTAACCGCAAGCTCATTCTCTCCCTGTTCAAAGCGGATTCCGGCTCCCATAAAAGGAAGATGCATCAGCATATTGATTTCATTAAAGGTAATCCAGTACCGCACCTTGCCCTTAAAATAACGGAAAACGGCATCACAGTAATTGAGATAAAAATCAATGACCTTCCGATTGCGCCAGGAACCGTATTTGTCCACAAGGTTCAGCGGAATATCAAAGTGGCAGATAGTCACAACCGGCTCTATGCCGTATTGCAGCAGCTCGTCAATCAGCGCCTCGTAGAACTTAAGCCCCTCTTCATTAGGCTTCGTCTCTTCCCCTGTGGGGAAAATCCGGGACCATGACAAGGAAAAGCGATAACATCGAAAGCCCATTTCCGCAAAGAGTGCAATATCCTCCTTATAATGTCCGTACAGATCAATGGCCTCTCTCCCCGGGTAAATGGAATCCGCCGGCAGCTCCCGGTAATCCATACGCCCCTCCATCACGGGCATCCGGTTCTCCCCATAAGGAATCACATCCACAAGGGCCATGCCCCTTTTGCCTTCCTGCCAGCCGCCTTCACACTGGTTGGCGGCCGTAGCGCCGCCCCACAAAAAATCTTTTCTCATATAGTCTCCTATTCCAGTTCCGAAAGTTCCCTCTCAGCACACCTTTATGAAATCAATTTCCAGACACCAAAAACAATACACAACCTACATAACACGCAGCAGTAAGTCTCCTGCCTGGACTTTCTCTGCCTCGGTAGGCTCCACCAGCTCAAACTCGTCGGAATTTGTCACCAGTACAGGTGTCACCAGAGAATAGCCTGCCTCACGAATGAGCTTCCTGTCAAACTCCAGAAGCTTCTGCCCCTGCTTCACCTCTTCGCCTGCCTCCACAAAGACTTTAAAGCCCTTCCCGTCAAGCTGTACCGTGTCCATTCCCACATGCATCAAAAGCTCCAATCCGGTCTTTGTCGTAAGGCCGATGGCATGCCCTGTGGGAAACAGGGCGGAAATCCTTCCGTCTGCAGGCGCATAAAGCACGCCTTCCTCCGGCTCAATGGCTGCGCCCAGTCCCAGGACGCCGGAGGAAAATGCTTCATCCTTCACCTCCGACAGCTTCACAATCTTTCCATTCAAGGGACTTGCAAGCGTAATCTCCTCATCCTTTGCCTTTGCAGCCGCCTTCGTCTCTGTCACCGCAGCCGTCTTCTCCGCCTCCTCAGGTTCCTTATCCTTATAAAACAGCATGGTAAGAAAAAATCCCACTGCCATGGATATGGCAATTCCCACCAAGGCCACAATCATGTTTCCCATGGTTCCGTCCGGGTTCATCATATTAGGCAGCTCAAAGATACCCATACCGCCCAGAATAAATTTCCGGAAGTTGAATTGTCCGTAAAAAGCTCCTCCGATGCCGCCGGCAATACAGCTGATAATAAAGGGCTTTTTCAAAGGCAGCAAAATACCGTATATAGCCGGCTCCGTCACACCGAAAATGCCGGAGATAAAATTGGGAATCGCCATCTCCCGAAGCTTCTTATCCTTTGTCTTAAAGAAAATCGCCAATACCACCGCAGAGGTTGCAAAGGTACATGCAAAGAACGGCATCATCACATTGTCATAGCCCAGCGTCATTACATTGTTGATGTAAACGGGAATAAAGCCCCAGTGCATGCCAAAGATAACAAGTATCTGCCAGGTAAAGCCCACAATTCCCCCTGCAAGCAGCGGACTAAAGCTGCGGATCCCCAGTGTAAGCTCTGAAATCAAGGTAGATCCGAAGGCTGCAACCGGCCCCAGGAAAATCACGGATACAGGCAGTGTGATCAGCAGAGTCAGCATAGGCACAAAGAAAAACTTTACCAGATCCGGAATGATCTTATTAAAAAATTTCTCACATTTGGACGCAAACCACACTGCCAGGATAACGGGAATCACCGTTCCCGTATAATCCATGGAAATAACAGGGATGCCGAAAAAATCAATGTAAACCGGGGAAGCAAACATGGTTCCCTCCAATATGCTGTACATAGGTTCCAGTCCTGCCGAGAGGGTTCCTGCCTGGATGCCCGGGTAGCACATGGCGCCGCCGACAGCCAGGCCGAGCATAGGCTTTAAACCGAACTTCTTTGCCGCCGTATAACCCAGAAACAAGGGCAGAAAGGTAAACAGAGCGTCTCCGGCTCCATTGATAATCAGATATCCGCCGCACTCGGCGCTATACAGCCCCAGAGCCACAAACAGCGTATTTAAGCCCTTCAGCATACCGCAGGCTGCCATAATGCCAAGAATAGGCTGGAAGATGCCGGACACCACGTCAATGGCCCGATCAAAAAACCTTCCGGATTTCTGTTCTGCCGCCGGAGCAGTTCCCTCCTTTAAATCAATCAGCTCCATCACATCCTCAAATACCTCCGGCACATGGTTGCCGATAATCACCTGGTACTGTCCGCCGCTCTTCATTACGGTCACAACGCCTTCCATGGCTTTAAGCACCTCGTCTTTTGCAATGTTCTCGTCCTTCAGCGTAAAACGAAGCCGCGTAATACAGTGTACAAGTCCTAAAATATTTTCTTTTCCGCCGACATTTTTTACAATCTCTTTTGCCAGCTCATGGTATTTTCCCATAGATATTCCCTCCTTCATTTTTTCAAGGATCACTGCGAAGCTTCCTGTCAGCTATATTCCCATCTTCTTTCCCCGGGCGATGGGCTTTGGCCTCCTTTTGTTAAATCGAATATAGCATAAGCGCCCTTTTCCAGCAATGAATGGAAAAAGGATAGTTTCATCGTTTCAGAAATCGTCAAAAAAGAACCCCTGTCTTTGTAACAGAGGTTTTCCTGGTAGTCCGTTGTAAAGCTTATAGCGGAAGATACTGCCGGGCAATACGATCCTCCGGCTTTGCGTCAAAGAGATACAGCGCTGCCACAAACAGCCACTCCAGGGGCTTCATAATCAAATAGATGATATCGGCTGTCAGCGGCGTGCGGATATGCCTGGAAATGGGATAACCGCAGGTATCATAAAACTTCCGCACTGCCCGGTGAAACCTGGGTGTGCGCTCCTCCAGCAGCTGCTCAAAGGCATTGGCTACACAGAGCTGGCGGTTTACCATGATCTTACTGCCCCTTCGAAGTCCAAGCCTCTGGGGCTTCACCAATTCCCGATGGCCCTGCATGGCCACGGTACACAGATAATGGCTGTCAATGAGCACCTCCGGCGGCGATACCCTGGCAGACAAGGCCCAGTCGCTTGTCTCTGTAAAAGCCCGGATAACGCTGTCCGGCCGCTGTCCGAATAACAGCAGCGCCGAAGCGATGATGCAAAGCAGCGGCAGTGTTAAGAGCAGGGCATACAAGGCCCAATGCTCACTTTCTCCCAGAATGCGGCTGCAGTCATTTAAAAAAGGGGTTTTATAAGGCCCAGGCTCTTCCCCCGTCCCAGCCCCTTGCTGCTCTGCTCTCTCGCTCTGCACCCTCCTGCTCTGCCCCTTTACTACCCGGAGCAAAAGATGCACCGACAGCAGAATATAATTAAAGGGAACCAGCATCATCAAAAGAATATCTCCGGGAAATGTGTTTCCAAAGGGCACATCTGCCGCAGCTCCCCCAAACAACTGCACAATCACCAGCAGATTCACCATAATGCCAAGATACACTCCCGCCATGGAGAGCACGGCTGCCAAAGGCGGCGCCGTATCCTTTTTTGATTTCAGATAGGCATAGGAAATCAAGCCTACCGCTATCAGCGCCAGTATGCTCAGCATATGCTCACCGGAGAGAGGCTCATGAAGGGAAGACATATCCTGATTTATCTGAATGCTTTCCTTCCAGCCTCTGGGATCCCAGAGACCATAAAGCAGAAAGCTGTAAAGGATGCCTACGCCAAATAATACAGCTTCAAACTTCCCTGTATGTTCCCGCTGAAGCAGCAGATTCTGAATATTCCAGACAGTAAGCAGAGGGCCTGGAATCAGCATCAGGCCAAGGAACAGAAGAAACAGCAGCAGATACCCCATATGTTTGCACCTCTTTCTTTTCAATGTAGAACATGATTCCCTTAAAACCGGAAAAAGCTCTATATCTTCCTGTTTTTTATTATACCTCTGATAACTTCATTTTTCAAAAAATTTTTATTGATTTTCAATAAAATCCGTTCTTTTTCAATTGTCAAGGACTATTATTTTTTTTATTTTCCACTTACTGCGTATAGAAACATAGCTGCTGGAAATCTTTTTAATAACAGGAAACAGCACAAACAATCTAGGAAAATCCTTACATAGATTTTTGTTGCGGTTCTTAAGACAGCAAGGAGGACTTTCGCGGGATGGCATTAAACAAGGTGGAAATATGCGGAGTAAATACGGCTAAGCTCCCTCTTCTGAAACAAGAGGAAAAGGACGCACTGTGGGCGCGGATCTCACAGGGGGATAAAGAAGCACGGGAACTATACATCAAGGGAAATCTGCGGCTGGTTTTGAGTGTGATTAAGAGATTTTCTGCCAGCAGTGAAAATGTGGACGATCTGTTTCAGATTGGGTGTATCGGGCTTATGAAAGCCATTGACAATTTTGATGATAAGCTGGGCGTAAAGTTTTCTACTTATGCAGTGCCGATGATTATCGGGGAGATCCGAAGATATCTGAGAGATAACAATTCCATTCGTGTGAGCAGGTCTCTTCGCGATACGGCTTATAAAGCGATTTATGCCAAGGAAGAGCTGATGCGGAAGAATTCTAAGGAGCCTACGATTAGCGAGATTGCAGAGGAGATTGGGATTCCCGATGAGGATATTATTTTTGCTCTGGATGCGATTCAGAGCCCGGTGAGCCTTTATGAGCCCGTTTATACAGAGGGCGGAGATACGCTGTATGTAATGGATCAGATTAGTGACAAGAAGAATAAGGAAGAGCTCTGGGTGGAGGAGCTCTCACTCTCGGAGGCTATGAAGAAACTGCCGGAACGGGAAAATTATATTATTAATCTGCGGTTTTTCCAGGGCAAGACGCAGATGGAGGTGGCGGATGAGATTGGGATTTCCCAGGCGCAGGTCAGCAGGCTGGAAAAGAATGCTTTGAAGAATATGAGAAATTATTTGAAGATTTCTTAAAAAACGAGAGAGGTTTAAAATATAGAAAGACGGCAAGAGTCTGTGGAGCAGGCTCCTGCCGTTTCCTGGTTTTCGAATCGGAATTTCCGCAGTCACAGTCAGGATGGTATTACTTCAATTCTTCTATTAATGCGCCGGTGGCAAGACTGTAGGAGCTGGCTGTTCCGTTCTCGGAGAGGATGTAAAAGGTTTCGCCTATGAAGGTGCCGCGGGTCCGGTTCCAGGTTTGAGTGTCATCTGAGGGCTTTAATCTTAATTTTTGGATGAAAGCACCGTTTTCGTAGGAGTAGACGAGATATTCCTTCCAATAGCTGCCGCGGCTGCTGCCTTCGGCTTCGAAGCCTATGATGTTTTCAGTGGTGTCAATGAGAAGAGCATGGTGATCCCATAAGGCTTCGCTGTAATTATAATCCTTAAGATTCAGCTTCGCCCGCTCTTTCGGGGAAGCCGGATTGGCAATGTCGAACATGGACAGCTTCATGCCTTCTTCCCGGCCTGTTTCTTCGTCGACTTCCATTCCGATTCCCAGGAGCAGATTTTCTCCGTAGTAATGGAGATATTCGGAAAATCCGCTTATCTTCAGTTCGCCCAAGACTTTTGGGTTCTCAGGGTCGGACAGATCCAGAGCAAACAGGGGATCCGTCTGACGGAAGGTGACGAGGTAGCCGGTGTCTCCTAGGAAACGGGCGGATTTGATGTGTTCGCCTTCTGCTAAGCCCTCTATTTTTCCTTTTATATTGAGAGAGCGTCCCAGAACGTACAGAGCGTTGGTTTCTTTGCTTTCTCCGTAGTCGTAGCCAAGGACCCCGCCGGTGCGGTCATCGGTTATTTTTCGAGCCTGGTATTCCTGGACGGTTGTGGCAATTCTGAGGTCGCCCTGGTATTCGTCCAGGGAAAAGCTGTTGTCTGTACGTCCCGGGACTTCACCCTCTGCCTGGGCGTAGAACCGGCCTTTTAAGTAAGAGAAACGCAGAATCTTGGTTTTGTCAAGGACAGGGCCTTCCTGCAGGGGTTCTTTTTCGTAGACAGACTGATAATAGGTCATGTAAATGTTTTTCCGGCTTACATAGCAGTCGCCGGATCCGGCCAGAACAGCCCGGGTGTCCGCAAATTCTGTGGGATTGGAAAGATCAATGGATACCAGTACCAGGAAACTGCTTCCTTCCACATAGTCCGGGCAGTATATTTTGTCAGCGGACAGCTTGCTGCCGTCCAGGGTGGGTATATAGGCATCATAGTCTTTTTCTCCCTCTCCCGGCATTGCTGTAAAGGAGCTGATTCCATAGAAGAAGCCTTCGGATATCCGGGAGCTCTCGCAGGTTCCCTGGAGGGTGAAGGTTTTCTGTTTCTTCGGACTGCTCTTGTCTGCAATGTCGTAGATGGTGATCTCATGGTAGGCCCTCTGCAGATCTGCGCCGCAGACTGCCAGATCCTCTGCTTCTTTGACGCCTTCTTTTTTTGCCATGGAAACAGTGTCTTCCGTTTCGTAGTATTTATTTTCTATGGTAATGATGAAATCCTCCCACAGATAAAATTCTTCCAGGTTCTCAAATCCCTCCAGAAAGGCTGCTTCTTTAAGACCGTCCTTGGTATCCAGGATCTGAATGCCCTGTTCTTCTCCCTCCGGCGCGCCGTCCTCTTTTTTTATCTGCTTTCTGGCTATCTGGTACAGGTAACGGCCGTCGTTTTTAATGCGGTCGGCCTCGTCAACTCCGGCTGTCTGTATATTGGTCCGGCCAAAGGCTGATTCAGCCTCGGCATCCTTGACTGCCTCCTGTTTTTGCTCCACTGTCGGAGCGGCAGAATTGCCAGCCGTATCATAGGAGGCTTCTCTTCTTGCTTCATAGGCTAAGTCCTCCTGGTAAGACTGCCAGCTTTCGGAGAGACGGGCATAGATTTCCTCGTAGGTCATCTCTGGGAGGTTTAAAAGCTCCTGCTCTTCTTTTGGGGCCTCCGGCTGCCCCTGGGGATTATTTATTTCTACTTGGGGAAGAACCTTCACATCCAGGTAATTTTTTTGAGACAGAAGGCCTAAGGAAGCAATATGCAGTAAAAGTCCGGCTATCAGAAAAAAGCTGGCTGCGGCAGCCAGAGCCGGATACAGGCGGCCTTTGCGGAAGTACTGCTTTCTTGCATGCTCTTTTAAGGTTTCCTGCATCCATTCCGGAGCCAGGCCGGGCGGAATCTCTAGTTTCTTCCCTTTTTCACGGATTTTATTTAAAATTTCTTCTTCTTTCTTCATTTCTGCATCTCCTATTTCCAGTTCCGAATGTCAATATCACTTATGTAAGCTCCGATTCCAGCTTTTTGAGTGCCCGGCGGTATTTGGAGCGGACAGTGCTGTGGTTTTTATTCAGCAGCCGGGCGATTTCCTCCCCTTTGTAGCCGCCGAATACGGTAAGGGCTACGATCAGGCGTTCCTCTTCCTCCAGTCTTCCAAGAAGCTCTAAAACCTCTGCCTGGGAAGTGAGGCTTGGCTCATAGAAGGGCTCCGGCGCTTCCTTTCGAATTCCCCAGCGGTTTCGTTTCTTTAAGCTTTTCTTACAGCGGTTTACCAGGATTCGGAAGATCCAGGGGCGGAAGGCTTCCTTGTCTTTCAATCTATGAAAATTCTCATAGGCGGCCAGCGCTGTCTCCTGAACTGCATCCTCGGCATCCTGGGCATTGCCCATGTAATAATAAGCCAGGCGATACATGTCTTGATAAACTGCCTGGTACTGCTCCAAAAAGCGTTCCATTTCCTCCCACCTCACTTGTTCTTGAAATGCATTTCTAATAATATAGAGTCTCTGAATTGTTGAAATGTTGCAGAAAAAAAAGAAATTTGTACAAAAAACATAAAATTTCTTCTATGAAATTAACATAGATCCCATTCTTATTCAAGTAATATCCTTTTTGAGAAATTTCTCATAAGGGATACAAAAAACCGGAGCAGGCGCCTGTCTCGTTTCACAGGGGCTTGCTCCGGCTCTGCGCCGCATATTTTCTTTTCAGGGATTTCCTTATATGTGATTCCGTTTGATCAGGATGTTATTCACTTTACTTTAACATCCACAATCTGTTCCGGAATCTCAACACTGCTTCCTTTATATGCCGCCCTGGCTTTGGCACGCTTCACCTTCAGCGTTTCCGGCGCTGCCTCCAGCCGGGCACGTGTAAACCTTCGCTCCTGCAAGAGGAGCTGCTCCTTTTTGGCGCTTTCAGGGCTCTCTGCCTTTTCTGCATGTTCTGCCGGAATATTTTCCTTCACGCTGCCTGTCCCAGGCTCTTGTACTTTTCCTTCCTTTTCTTCGGTATGTTCCGCCGGTTCTTTCTCTTTGCCGCTCTCCTGGGTATCCTTGATTCCAAGCTCGGCTTCCTTTAATTCCTTGAGTTCCTTCTCCACTTCCTGTTTCTCTGCTTCTGTTGGAAGCTGGGCATACTGGCCGCTCTCTACAAATTTTCTTACGGTCTCTTCCACTGCCATATTCTTCTGGAGCTCCTGCCACATAATTCCAAGCTTGGCTCCCTCGGGTATGGCCGGATTATTTTTCACATTGTTTACGACGCTTAAGGACGCTGCCACACGCTCCGTCCTGACCTGCTGCACTTCTTCCTTCGTCTTGCAGCTTTTCAGCTTCTTTTCATAGCTTTTCTGCTCGGCTTCGATGGCTTTTACCTTCTGGTACATCTGGGGATCGTGCTTCTCCAGATACGCCATCTCCTCCTGGGTCAGCTTTTTGCCTGTGGCCAGCTTTGTGCGTATCTGAGAAGAAAGCTTGGCGGAGCCGTCCGCCTGCGCTTTGCGAATCTCCTCGGCCTGACGTGCTGTGGGATCCGTCAATTTTGTGCTTCCGTCCGCAGTAAAGTCATTGTCCGCCTTTTTCTTCTGCCACTTCAACTGCATTTCCATATTTTTTGTATATACGCCCAATGATTGTATTGCTGTAAAATCCAAAAACTACACCTCCCGTTTCTTGCCTCTATCTTCACAAGCTTTACACTTCTTTATAGTTATATCGGCAGATAGTCTCGATTGGCTAACCTTTAATTACAGCAAATGGATGGTTTCTTCTCTATTACCCTGCATTTATGGACTGATAAATATCACAGATTACAGAAACACATTTTTCAATCCCAATCAGGCTGCTGTCCAGGCACAGATGGTAATTCTTTGCAAGGCCCCATACCTGGTCCGTATAATATTTATAATGGGAAGCCCTGCGTTTATCCAGCCGTTCCATTTCTCTGACAGCCTCATCATAAGACACACGGTTTCTTTCCATAAGATGCTTTGCCTTATATGCTTTTTCCGCATGAATATAGATATTCAGACTGTTTCCTGTTTCTTTCAGAATAGAATCCGCACAGCGTCCCACGATCACACAGGGTCCTTTTTCTGCAAGTTCCGTGATGATTAGCAGCCTGCTCCCCTATGGTATGTCCGCCGCTTCCGCATTGCCGTCCGATTGTAATAGCCTGACCTGCCATAATCCATTACCTCCCTGCTGTTTCTTTTTGTCCCTTATTCTCAAAAATACGTTTCCAGAATACTTTCACTGTAATCAATGCAATAATTCCAGACAAAGCGTCAGAAAACGGGCCTGCCCATAAAATTCCTTCCACCCCCATTGTATAACCTAAAATCAGCATAGCAGGAATCAACAGGATAATCTGCCTTGAAAGGGTAAGCGCCGCAGCTGGAATCGGCTTTCCGATTGCCTGAAAAAAAATACCTACAACTGCGCCCGACGGGATCAGAAAACAGGCAAGCAGATAAATGCGGAAACATTTTACCGCGAATTCTACATAAAGGTCTGATTCCTGGCCAAAAATACCGATGATCTGCTCCGGGAAAACCTGGAAGATAAACAATGCCGCAAACATGATTGCGGTACCCAAAATAAGCGACCATTTCAATGTACTTTTAACACGGTCATGCTGTCTGCTTCCGTAATTGTATCCAAGAATCGGCTGCACGCCGCTTGCAATCCCTAATGTAACCCCGGTAATCAACTGGCTGACCTTCATCGTGACACCCAACGCTGCCAATGGAATATCAGCTCCATATTTAGAAACCGCCCCGTACTTTACCAGCATATTATTCATAATTGCAATAACGAACACCGAAGCAATCTGTGAAATAAGGCTGGATGTTCCAAGAGAAGCGATGTTCCCCACAACCCTTACATCCGGGATAAAATATTCTTTTTTTATTTTAATTGTCTTAAATTGAAACAAACAGATAATAAAGTAAAGCGCATTCAATACCTGCCCCAGTATCGTTGCCCATGCAGCTCCTTTTACGCCCCACCCACATACAAAAATAAAAACCGGGTCAAGAATCATATTTGCAGCGCATCCGATCAGGAGACCGGCCATGCTTATCTTCGGTCTGCCGTCAGCACGGATCGGACTTCCAAAAGCAGAACAGATGATTGAAAAGGGAAATCCAAGTACAATGATCCGTCCATAGTCCAGCGCATAAGGAAGTACGTTATCCGTAGCCCCAAACAGCCGGCAAAGCGGTGTCAAAAACAATTCAAACAAGATCATCAGGACAATTCCGGTTCCAATGACTATCGCTACCATATTCCCTATGCCTTTTGCAGCTTTTTCCGGTTCCTTTTTCCCAAGGTGCAGGCTCATAAAAGCTGCCGCCCCGTCCCCAAACATAAAGCCGAGGGCCAGCATAATCGTTGAAATCGGCATAATTACATTCGTTGCCGCATTTCCAAGATATCCTACCCCCCTGGCCGATAAAGACCTGGTCTACCATGTTATACAGTGAATTCACCACAATGGAAATAATACTTGGCACTGCATAACGCATCATCAGTTTTCCAACCCTTTCTGTGCCGAGAGGGTTGATTTTCGTTATTGCTGCTTCCATTTTCTACCTCCCGGTTTTATAAATCTGCTGAGTGGGTATCCGGCATCTTATCCATACCCGGCTCCCTTTTCTGTCAGCTTCATATTCTTCTGCATTTTCTTTAACACATCTGAAAAAATCTCTAACTTCTCTTCCCCGATACCTGCCTTTCTTTTTATTGTCAGCACTCATATTTTTTGAGTGCTAATCTTTGCAATACATATTAAACCACACTTGCTCTTGAAAGAGAAGTGAAAATATGGTATTATCAATGACAAAAACGCAATAATGGAGGTGGAGTCCATGAATACAGACCGGTTAAAAAGTTTTATCCAGGCTGCCGAAAACCTGCAGGTGCTTCTTACTCTTGCCAGGGCAGGGTATGGCTGTTCCTTACTATTCGCTTTCACACAAAAAAGCGGTATGGATACCGGAAAGCATCCATATCGCTTTTCAATCTTTCCCTTATTTTATTTACTAAAGACAACGAACTTTACTCATTTGCAGGCGCTGCATAATTGCTCTGCACAGCAGCAGGAAGTTCATCATATTGTACCTCTTTCCATTCAAGAACACCTCGGATCGGCATTACCGTTAACCGGATAAAAGCTCCCTCTTTCAATTCCTTTGATGCTCCGAATGTAATGTCTTTTCCTTTTCCATTCTCATCGTAAGAAAATAAAGTGTATGAGTAATCCATACTTCCGCTAAAGTTAATTACACCGCCTTTTGATTCGGTCTGTTCTATTTTACTGTTATCAATCTGTGAATAGTAGTACGTGCTGCCAGTTCCCGAAAGGAACCACATACAAAAACCAATAAAACCTACAACAATTATTACAACTACCGCAATCCCGATAGACAATTTTTTCTTCATTCCTATATCCTCCTCTTACCAGCCTTTTTTTGTTATTGTTTTTTTGTGCTTTTTTGCTGCCTTGACCGGCACGTTTTCTTTTGCCGTGAATACGAAAACAGCAGTAATCATCAATACGGCAGTCATGCTAAACAGACAGATTAACACATTCCAATGTACAGCCGGATCGTAGCTTCTGTAACTGATTAAGCCTAAACTTGCAGTAACAGGATAAACATTTGCTAATGCAGCATTTCCAGAGGCAAACATACCGCCATAACCATAAACAAAAGCAATAATTGTTCCGATCATATGTCCGTTTGGTATACGGGCAGCGAATGCAATAACAGGCATGACACCAATATACAAAAACAGGCAGTTAAAAATAATCTGAATAAATGTCTGCAAGATTGATGTTACAGAAATTCCCGGAAATCCCATCATCAAATCAGCGATTACCGTAAATGCTGCGCTTACCAGTCCAAAAAACAAAGAAAGCAATGCACATACAAGCAGCTTCCCCCACAACAAACTGCTATATGAAACAGGTATCGTCAAAATACTTTTCAGCGTATCATCTTTTGCTTCCCTTGCTATGATATATCCGGCAATCAAAACAATACACATGGGAAAAATCATGGTAACATTGTTTTTGATCACTTGTTCCGTAAAGAAAGAAAATGTCCAGACTGTTCCGTCCAATGCGGTTGTGGAAAAAAGCGTCAGCAGGACGGAAAGCAGCATCAGAAAAACACCTGCCCATATCATATGATACCGCTTTAATTTCCATATTTCGGTCTTAACCATGCGAAACATATCATTCATCTCCTCTCTTTTTATACATATAATCAACCAATATAACAGAAAGCAAAGCAATAACGGCTAAAATAATGATTGTCTGAAATGTAGTCGGAATTAAATATTCCAGCATCCCCACGCCGTCCATAGCTCCATGTGCAGTTAAATCCCCTGCACTCCAAAGGGTTGTAAACGGAATCGGCATTAACCAGCACATCACTTTAGGCAGTGCGCCAAAAGATGATTCGGCTGTCAAACTTAGGACACTGTAAAAAACACATAATAAAACAGAAAATACATAGTTCTTACTAAAGAACACTACAAGAACGACTAACGGCAGTGTCCCGGCGGTAATAAATACACCCATTTCCAGCGCAAAAAATAATCGGTAAGCAATACTGTTTACTTCTGCAATCATCCCGCCGCAAAGGATTGATATCAATGCCGATGTCAGACTAAAAACACTCCCGAAAAAGAACAGGACAATTATTTTTGCCAAAATCATCTGTGTGCTTGTGACAGGGATTGTACGCAGGTTTTTAAACGTATCATTATCCCGTTCCATAAAAAAGAGCATGGCTGCCATCACTCCGATCACGCATGGCAAAAGAAGTTCTACCCCATATCCCATAACACACTGAAAATAATCATTAAAAATATCTATTTTGCTGTCATATTGTCCTGCTGCCTGGGGCATAGTCATCAATGCTGTCAGCGGCACTGGAAATAAAAACGCCGAAAGAACAACCAGCCATATAAATTTTTTTCGCTTCAATTTCGAAAACTCACAAATAACAAGTTTAAGCAATCCCTTCACCCCCTGTTACACGTTTGAAGTAATCTTCAAGACTTTCTTCTGAAGTTACGGCTTCCGATACTTCCAAGCCATTTTCTACAAAAGCAGTAACAATTTTTCCTATTGGTAAATCAAGGTTATGCACCTGTATCTTGTGGTCATCCTGTATGGTAAACCGGCCTTCATGGAAGGTACGCTCTAAAATTCTTGCTGCCTGTGCCGTATCCGAAACAGCAAATCGGATATGTTTGCTGCTCTTTGCTTCCAGCTGCGCAAGACTTTCTTCTTCCAGCAATGCGCCGTGGTCAATAATGCCTATATCATCAGCCAATAATGCAATTTCAGAAAGGATATGGCTGGAAATCAAAATTGTTTTTCCACGCTTATTGCAGAGGTCACGGATAAAGGAACGGACTTCTGCGATTCCAATCGGGTCAAGACCGTTAATCGGTTCGTCCAAAATCAAAAGCTCCGGGTCGTGCATAATGGCAAGGGCAATCGCCAGCCGCTGCTTCATGCCAAGTGAATATTGGGAAAACAGCTTCTTATCTTTATAAGGCAGACCAACCAAATCAAGTGCGTTTTTAATTGCGCTCCGGTTCGGCACCCCCCGCAGAGCAGCAAAAATGCGCAGGTTTTCCGTAGCGGTAAGATTCGGATAAAATCCGGGGGATTCAATCAGACTGCCAATACGGGGCAGCAGCTTCTTTTCATTTGCCGCCAAAGGCTTTCCCCAAATCGAAACTTCCCCGGAAGTCGGTTGCGTAAGTCCAAGCAGCATTTTCATTGTCGTCGTTTTTCCGGCTCCGTTTCTGCCAAGCAGACCATAGATACGCCCTTTCTGAACATGGATATTCAGATTGGCAACACTTTTCTGTATTCCATATTGTTTTGTAAGATTTTTTGTTTCAATTACATATTTGCTCATTACGAAACCTCCTATTCTAAGTCGCTGTGCGACAGCACTAAAGGATAAAGCTGCTTCGACACACCGGTAATGAGAGAAACTTTTATTCGAAAGGACTCTCATAAAAGTTCCTCTCGTGCGCCTTTGCAGCTTTACCGTCCAGCAGAAATTTTTTCTAATAAATACTTGACATTTCTTAGCTGGACTTTTCATATCTGCTATTCTATCACGCCAACCTTGCAGAAACCTTGCACGAACCTTGCATTAACCTTGCATTTAAAGAAGCAACTCTCTGAAAAAATAAAATCCCCGCAGGACGGAGATTCTATTGCCACCATAAAACAGTGCTGATTCATTCTGCCAGTGGGAAAAGCAGGATAAAAACGGTTCCCTCTCCCGGCGTGCTTTCCACTGTTATTGTTCCATTCAATTTGGCTGCAAGCTGATGTACGATAGACAGACCAAGTCCGCTGCCTTTTTCAGACCGCCCTTTATCGCATTTGTAAAGCCGCTCAAAAATATGTTTCAAATCCTTCTTATCAATCCCTACTCCATTATCAGACAAAAGAATTTTTATATTCCCTCCCTGCCCTGATAAAGAGATTTCTATTTTATCCGCATGGCTATGGGAAATCACATTTTGTATCAGATTGTTTAATATCCGCATATATCCATCCGGATCCATCTGCACCCGAAATGGCTGCTCCGGAATGTTCACTGTAAAATCTATCTGCGTATCTTCAAATATGGGGATCCAATCTATCAGTATGTTCCGTGTCAGTTCCGTTAAATCAACAACAGATATATTCATGGAAAATTCATTTGAACCCAGCTTGAACCAGTCAAAAAGCACATCTATATATTCTTTTAAATCGTGGGCTTTCCGGCGGGCTGTTTCTATATAATCATCACGTTCTTTTCCATCAACAATCCCTTTATGTGCAGCATCCAAATATCCAATCAGTGTGGTGAGTGGTGTCCTTACATCATGGGAAAGACTCGTCATAAGCTGCCTGTTGGTTTCTTCTGTTTGACGATAGGCAGAAAGCCTGTTCTCGTAGGACAGGATAATATCGTTGATTGCATAAGCAAGCGGAGCCACAAGTTCATGTGTCTCCGATAAGATACGCCTGTTTCCATTTCCGTTTTTTACATCTTTCAAAACATCAGACATTTCTAATAGCTGCTTTTTCACACGTTGGACTATAAAAAAAGCCCCGCAAACCGAAGCAAACGCAGCACCCAGTGCAATCATTGTAACTGCTTCTGTATACAATATTCACACCTCCCTATTGAAACGATAGCCAATCCCCTTCACGGTCTGTATATACCGTGGATTGCCCGGATTCTCTTCTATCTTTTTCCGCAGACGGCTGATAATTGCCATAATATTGCTGTCATCATAGACATAATCTTCTCCCCATACATTCTCATAAATTTGCTGCTTTGTCAGTATCTTTCCCTGATTTTTTGCAAGAAACAACAGTAAATCAAATTCTTTCGGCGGCAGTTCAAAATCACCATTTACCGCATGGATAGAACGGTTATTAAAGTCAATAACCAGCCCGTCAAAATCAAATGTCTGCAGCTGTCCGTCTTTGGGGTTAAAGCGAGTATAGCGTCTAATCAATGATAGAATACGGGCAATCAGCTCGTCCATGTCAAAAGGTTTTGTTAGATAGTCATCAGCCCCCGCCCGTAAACCGCGCACTTTTGAAGCACTATCATTTTTTGATGTAAACATCAGGATTGGCAGGCTGCTTTCTTTTCTGATCTGTTCCAAAGTTTCAAAGCCGTCAAAGCCGGGCATCATGACATCCAATATGACAAGCTGGTATTCTTTTTCTTTCAGCTGCTGCAGACCGGATTTTCCGGAATGACAGCAGTCGGCTTCTATGCTTTCCTGTAAAACACTCTGCTTGATTAGTACACAAAGTTCCTTGTCATCATCTATAATCAAAATCCTGTTCATGATTGACATTCCTCCGTTTATCAAATTACATATCCATATGCCGAGATTACAGCCGCATTATAATTATATGTGGAAATTTTGGCAATGACAAGTACCTAAAATTGCATTGTGGAATCCCACTCATTCATTCTGTCCTTTTGTCAAACAAAAAAGCCCTGCATGATACAGAGCCTTTTCAAAAACAAATTTGTTAAAGCTTGTTCTGATATGCCAGACAGCGCTCTCTGCCATTCTGTTTCTGGATGCCCTGCGCCGGGCTCCCGGGCTTTTGCTTCTCATCCCGGCCGGAGCTTTCCTTGCAGTCCTTGGCGTATGCTCTTTCTATCTTCTTATTTCCCTTCTTCAGAAGCAGAAAAACATGGAAGATTACCTTCTGACCAAGCATGAGGACTGCCTGGTGCATGGCTCTCTTATCTGGAATTCCACCGAGCTTCTTTTTTACCAGACCATCCGGGAATCCGCCAATCGGAGCAGGCAGATGAAGATTTTGAAAAAGCAGGCCCAGTACCTGGCGCTGCAGAACCAGATCAATCCCCATTTTCTCTACAATACGCTGGAATGCATCCGCAGCGAAGCCCTTATCCACAAGGTAGATACGGTAGCAAATATGACGGAGGCCCTTGCTACCTTCTTTCGTTACACCATTTCCGATCTGGACCGGCTTGTACCTGTCTCTGCGGAGCTTGACAACATCAACAATTACTACACCATCCAGCATTACCGCTTCGGCAGCCGCCTGTCCCTGAAAATCGATATGGAGGGAGACACGAACCAGATTCCGGGGCTTTACATCCCGAAGCTTACCCTCCAGCCTGTGGTGGAAAATGCTGTTTTTCACGGGATTGAAAAGAAGGCCGGGGCCGGCGAGGTGGTGATTCATTTTATTCTCACCCAGCAGCGCCTTCTGATACAGGTGTCGGATAACGGCGTGGGAATGCCGCCCCACACGCTGAACACCCTCAACGACCGCCTGGCACGGAATATTCCCTCCAGCGACACGGAAAAAGGAGGGATTGCCATCAGCAATGTAAATGAACGGATCAAACTGCTCTTTGGGGATATCTATGGAATCTATATCCGAAGCATACCAGGGGAGGGCACGGATGTGAATATTACTCTTCCGATTGTCCGCAGCAAGGATGAGGTGACCGATTGAAGAAGGAAATATTACGGATGGAGCATGTGTCCACACAGGATTCAGCCCTGTCCAACCTGGATGATTTTAATATGAATCTTTTTCAAGGGGAGACGGCGGCCATTGTAAAGCTGAACGATGTGGGCGTAGACAAATTGATGGAAATCCTGTGCTACAACCGGCCTATCTCCTCCGGACGCATCTACATAGGGGAGCAGCTGGTGAACCGGCATGATTACAGCAATTTTACCAGGAACCGAATCAGCATCGTGGATCGGAACAGCAAGCTGATCTCGGATCTCTCGGTGATTGACAATATTTTTCTGTCGCCGGTAAAGTCTACCCGGTTTATGATCCGGAAAAAGCAGCAGCTTCGGGAATTTCTCTGGCTGTGCAATGAGTACGGGCTCTCCTCCGTTCTGGATGCGGACAGCAAGGAAATCACCATCTTCCAGCGGTGTGTTATTGAAATTCTCCGGGCCGTGGTGTCGGAGGCTAAGCTGATTATCATAAGCCAGCTGGAGGAGGTTTTAAGCAAAAGCCAGTTTGCGGCTGTGAAAAAGCTTCTGGAACAGGTGGCGCGGCATCAGTTTGCCGTTCTTTTTATCTGCTTTCCCCACCAGTATCTTTCCCACAGCTGTGACCGGTGTCTCTTTATTCACAATGGCCATGACGTAAAGGTGACAGACCGCCATAACCAGTATGCTATGCGCAGCCTCCTCTCTGACTATATCTCTGTTCCTGCCCCTTGTACCAGGGAGCGGACGGCGCCTCCTCTGCTGCAGGTCAGCCATCTGTATCTGGAGACCTTCTATGATCTGACCTTTTCTGTAGCGGCAGGGGAATGTATCGGAATCCGGGGACGGGAGGAGAAGGACTTTCTTCTGTTCCTTCAGCTTTTTCAGCGGATAAGGAGGCCGGATATCGGGAAGATTGTATTTGAAGAAAAAGACTTTTACCAGTGTCCCCCATCACCTAACAGTATCCTGATTGTTCAGAGGGATCTTGCTAATACAATGATGATGAATGAGCTGAGTTATCTGGATAATCTCTGTATCGGCCTTAATCTGCGTCTGAACACGCCTTTTCGCTCCAAACGTGTTTTGAAAGGGATTAAGAAGAATGCCAGGGAAACGGCCGGGAATCTTGTGGATGCCAGGAGTATTGAGTTTCTCACTAAGGAGCAGCGGATCTGGCTGCTTTATGAAAGGCTCTGTCTGCTGCATCCCAGGCTTGTGATTTTTAACTGTCCTTTTTCGGAAAATGATCTGGCCATTAAGAAGTATATTGCCGAAATCATTAATTTGCTGAAAGGAAAAGGAATCGGGGTTGTTATCTTGACGGTGGAAAATTGTGATTACCTGAATGTTTGTGATTGGATTTTATTTTTTTAATACTGACATTGACTGTCTGATTTTTTGTGTTATACTTACCTTCAATGAACAAGAGGAGGCGGATATGCAGGAAAGCAGATTGTTTCAAATTTTGTATCATTTGCTGCAGCATGGCCAGACTTCTGCTCCGCAGCTTGCCAGGAAGCTGGAGGTGTCTGTGCGGACCATTTACAGGGATATTGATGCCCTTAGCGGCGCCGGTATTCCGGTTTATACAGAGGCCGGAAGGAATGGCGGGATTCGTTTGATGGAGGATTTTGTGCTGGACCGGGCGGTGCTGTCTACCCAGGAAAAGCAGGAGATTCTCTCTGCCCTGCAGAGCCTGGCGGTGGTGGGACATGATTTTGAGCTGGGGATTCTGGAAAAGCTGTCCGGGATTTTTCAGGTTTCTTCGGAAAATTGGTTTGAAGTGGATTTTTCCAGGTGGTGGGAACCGAAGCGGCAGAGTGATTCGTTTTCGCTCTTGAAGTCGGCCATTCTGCGGTGTAAATGCGTGCGGATCTCTTATGCCAATTCTTATGGGGCTTTGAGTGAACGGACGGTGCAGCCCTTAAAGCTGGCTTATAAGGGAGCGGCCTGGTATCTCAAGGCCTTTTGTACCAGGAAGCAGGATTTCCGGATCTTTAAATTGAACCGGATTCTGGATCTGGAGGTTCTGGAGGAGGGCTTTGTGCCTCGTGCTTTTCCGGACGGGGAAGAGACTTCGGATGCTGCCTGCGCGCAGATTACACTTCGCTTTCCAAGGGAGCTGGCTTACCGGGTCTATGATGAGTTTGACCGGGAGTACGTTACCCAGGAGGAAAACGGAACGCTTCTGGTGTCTGCTTATATGCCTGCGGACGCATGGCTTGTGAGCTTTCTTTTGTCCTTCGGGGATCAGGTGGATGTGATGGAACCGGCTTATCTGAAGGAGATTCTGGCCAGGCAGGGGAAATTAATTTATGAAAAATTTAAAACCTGACATAATATGTCATGTTTTCGGGCTTATACTGTATGTAACAAATGCAAGATAACCTATATTCAACGAGTTTCCCATCCATGCATTCCTTATGGATAAGGGTTCTCGTCCAAGAATGCCCTATGAAAAGAATGGAGAAATATTATGGGAAGACCAGCTTCAAAATCGGATTTACTCACTGCCGCCGCTGTTAACTTTGAAAAACTGAATCAGCTTATTTCTTCGCTTACTGAGACTGAGCAGGCAGCGCCCTTTGACTTTTCGAATGATGAGAAAAAGAAAGAGCGTCACTGGAGACGGGATAAGAATCTTCGGGATATTTATATCCATCTCTATGAATGGCATCAGCTTCTTCTTCGCTGGACTGCCGCCAATGAAAACGGGGATCCGAAGCCTTTTATTCCACGGCCCTATACCTGGAAAACTTACGGGGATATGAATACGGGCTTCTGGAAAAAGCATCAAGATACTCCTTTGGAGGAGGCCCGGGAGCTGTTTTTCAAGTCGCATAAGGAGGTTCTGCAGCTTGCAGAAAGCTATTCTAATGAAGAGCTTTTTTCAAAAGGCGTTTATAAATGGGTGGGCACAAGCACACTGGGCTCTTACTTTGTCAGCACCACTTCCAGCCATTATGACTGGGCGATGAAGAAGCTGAAGGCGCATAAGAAGAATTGTAAAAGCCTTGCAGCAGTATCTGACAACTAAATACATGTAAAATCAGAGAGCATCAAAATTTAGCGGTGCTCTCTGAAATCCGTATATCTTCCCGCCAATCTCCACTCTGCCCATTTCTTCTCCAATTCCCACACCATTGGCGCAAGTGTAATAAATCTATCATCTTCTCCACGGCCGCTTTCTCCCAAGCCACCCTTTTTCTCTCCAATAGTCCGCATCCACTGGATTCCAGTCTCTTTTCTGCAGCAGTCTCATAATATAAAAAAAGCATTTTGTCTTGAGGGTGGGCTTCACCCTGCCTTGATTCCTTTGAATTTTCCGTGCCAGCGCAGTTGTCTTTGCTTCTATACGCCTTTTTAGCTTGGGCTTTACCCCTTCCCAGGATACTGCCGCTACGCCTGCGCCGTACCGGTAGGTCTTTGGAATGCCCCAGTAGAAGGTACTGTCTGCCATATCCTTATTGGCGCTCTTCATTCCTCCTCCAGCAGCAGTTGAGATGCAGACAGCCTGCTTTTGAAACATCCGCTCCTCCGGGCGGTGAACCATCCAGCGATAACCGTAATGATCTAGAAAGCTTTTCATCGCTCCCGTCACATGATATACATAGACCGGACTTGCCAGGATAATTACATCTGCATTGTCCAGGGCTTCTGTAATGGGCTTCAAAGTCTCATAGTGAGGACACATGTCTTCTGATTTTCCGAAACAATTGGTGCATCCGATGCAAAAAGCGCCGAAATCCCTTGGCAGGAAAAATTCCGTGACATCGCCATTCAGTTTTTCTGCAAGCATTTCTGCTATGTGATAGGTGGAACCCTTGTGGCTTTGGCCATGGATGATGGTAATCTTCAAACTTTCCCCTCCTTCACAATCTCCAAATCATACCCCAAAGCTCTGACCATACTGTAAAACAGCTTTAAAGACGGACTGTGCTCTTTATTCTCGATGCGGGAAATCGCCTGCTGCTTATTCCCTGTCAGCTTTGCCAGCTGGCTCTGGGACATTTTCTGTGCTTTTCTTAGGCGGATGATTTCATCAATCAACTCCTTCTCTTTGTCATAAGCAGTAAATGTAGGCGCCGGCATGTCTTCCTTTTGTACCAAAGGAATCTCTCCTCTTTCGATCTCAACTGCCTCTAAAAGCCCTTGCATGGTATCGTCAAAAAAATCTCCCATGAACTATCCTCCTTCAAAATTTTTACCACGGCTTTAAATGCCTTTTTCTCGTCCTCCGTCAAATATAAAAGTCCTATTCATACTTTTTGATTCCTTTCTTGTTTTATAGTATACAACATTTTTGTTGTAATATCAATAAGTTTTTTCATATGTTGGGTAAATCAACGGAAAACATTTGACAGATACGTCAAGAATCGTAACTAGAAAAACAACAAAAGAAGGAGCCTGTCTCACAGGTCTCCTTCTTTTGTATAAGTTCCGGCTCTTATAGAACCAATTCCGGATTAGATCTCCAGATAAGAATCTGCATAAAGATTATTATTCTTAATAATATCGCAAGACTTAATGGTCTCCATCAGACGCAGATCGTTGGGGTTCACGATAGCGGAGGTCAGGCCGTTCATCATAGCCATAGCAACCATAGCGGAGTCCATAATCGGGCGAATGTGCTTGGGCATACCGTTGGAGTTGTTGGACAGACCGCCGGTGCTCTGCATACCCATATCGGAAATCATCTTAATGAACTCCAGAACCTGCATCTGCTTATCCTGCATTCCCTTGATAACCAGGAACAGCGGGTCAAACCACATATCCTCGTCAACCGCCATGCCATGCTCCATACCACGCTCCATCATGGTCTGCATATACATCATACGCTCATCGTTATCCTTAGCGATACCCTCGCCGTTGCAAAGAGCGATAACAATCGCATCGTTCGCTGCAGCCAGGTCAATGTACTCGATTCTGCCTGCTGCGTCAGCAGAGTTTACAATGGGTTTTCCCTTGGAACGATTGTAAACGGAAATACCAGCCTCGATAGCTGCCACATTGGAGGTATCAAGCGCCAGAGGAACATTGTCAAAGCTGCCCTGCAGAAGCTCAACTGCCCACTTCATCAGCTCCGGCCCGTCGTTCTCAGCCGGTCCGATGTTTACGTCCAGATAGGTTGCGCCCGCATCCAACTGCTGTTTTGCACGCTTTAAGATCGGCTCCGGATCTCTCTCAGTGAATGCACGGTTGATTGCCGGTGCGGTTGTGGAAAGTCTCTCGCCAATAACAACAAATTTTGCCATAGTTCTTCTCCTTTATCCGGGCGGCAGCCTGGCTGCCGCCAACTATTTTCTATATCACTACGATTTCAAATACGTTCTTAGATCTCTCCGTTTGCCTGCATGTCCTTCAAGAACTTCACAAGCTGAACAGCCTCGTTGGGCGCCACGATTACTTCCCATCCAGGAAGCTTCGCCTCAATGTCACCCTTCAGAACGGCAACCTTGCCGGGAATGATAAGCTTTCTGCTCTTTACCTTCGGCTCTACGTTCTCAATGATGAACTTGGAAACAGAAGTAGAGGACAGCTTGCCTGCCGCCCATGCAGTCAGTACGGAAAGTCCGCCTGCGTCGCTGATCACCAGGTTACAGGGAACGCCGGAGCGCTCCAGCTCGCCGGATACAACGAAGTAAGTCAAAGCAAAGTCAACGGTGGTCAGACATACGGAATTCTCATCTGCGCCATTGAGAGCATAGATGCCCGGCTCTACCTTCATGGGCTTCTGCGGATCGGTAAATACATTCTGACGCAGACCGTAAAGGGGAAGCGCCTGTGCATAATTCATGCTCTCCATTACAATCACAGAGCCGTATTTTACGGTAAACAGGGAAGCCAGAGCTGCCTGCATCGCAGCATCTCCGGGAGCCAGCTTGCCGACATTCACGATGGAAGGATATCCAAAGGTACGATCCGTATTCTTCAGTGCCGCCCGGCGAATCTGAACGGTTGTGGCAAATGCATCCTTAATGGAAGCCGTTCCTACATTCAGAACCAGGTTCTTATTTCCAAGCTTCTCAATAGCTGCAACGGTGTCATAGAGCTCGTTGATGTCTCCGCCGCGAACACCCAGAACAACACCGGCCTCAGCCGCCAGCTTGCTCATTGCCTCGTAGTTAGAAGCGTCAGCGCCGTCCAGGATGGGCTTGCTGTCCTTGCATACGTCTAAAGCAGCCTTTGCCGCATCTACGTTGGTGCAGCCAAGAACCAGAGTCTTTCCGCTCTCTGCCGCCTTTTTCACGAACTCCGCATAGCCGGCTGCATCGCAGTCGCCGCAGTAATCCAGGTACAGCATCTCTACATGCATCCGCTCGCCGATACGGTCATAATCAACTGCCTTTGCAGCCTCAAGCTTGGCATCCATATTTTCCTCACAGCAGGAAACGGAAACCGCATAGCGGGATTTGCTTACATATGTTTTCTCATGGCGGAACAGTACAGTCTCGCCGCCCAGGGTATACTCTGCCTCACCGGTTCCAACCTTGATGGTCTTCATAGGCGGCGCGGTAGCCTCGGACAGAGTTGCCAGCGCGTCATCGGACATGTGGGGGCACTTGGCAATATCAACTGCGCCCTGAGCCACCTTCATAGCAAATGCCATACAGGTAGGGCTTCCACACTCCTTACAGTTTGTCTTTGGTGTTAATTTAAAAATGTCTAAGCCTTTTAATGCCATGGTAATTTTTCCTCCTTCCCTCGATTTAAACCAGTTCTTTGATTAATTTCGAAATCGTTGCAACTGATGTGGGATGCTTCAAAATTACCGCATTGGAACCAGACGCCAATACTGCTGCAGCCGTTTCTACTTCCATATCAATGCCACGCTCTTCCTGGGAACCCCACTCCGGCATATCTGCCTCGGAAGCCATTGCCTCTTTCACACTCCATGCTTCTTCCGCAACGGGAGTAATGATAGGCATCTGAAGCTGTGCGTCATTCTGGGACAGAGCCGCAGCTTTGATACGATCCATGGTAGATACCACATACTCAAAGCCGTAGCCTGCTGCTGCGGAACCTACGTTCATCACAACATTTGCCTGATCTACGCCAAGCTGTCCGATAAGTACGTTAAGCTGCTTTGCAAGGTTGATGTCTACGGCTGACTCTGCGCCTACCTTCTGGTTGTAAGCCAGTCCTGCAGCGGCGGCCACGCCCTTGTAGTTCTCTTCTCTTGCAGATAAAATAAGTACGTTCTTTCCCTGGAGAGCCTCTGCAGCCTTGGCAAAGAGTTCAGCGTCCTTCTCCACATGCTTGCAGCCCTCAATCACAAGGGGAGCTGTAATGGCGTCGCCCACTTCCTTTGCAATGGCAACACAGTCCTCCACGGACTTGTTCTCGCCGTTGGGATCCGCGCCCTCAAAACGAAGTACAACAAAGTCTGCGCCCGGCATCTCCTCAGCCTTCTTTGCAATCTCTGCAAAGCTTGTGCATCCATTGTAGTAATTCTTGATTCCCTCAGGCTCATTTTCCAGACCCATGTCAGTAATCATAACTCCTATCTTGGGTGCATTCTCGATTGGCGCATCAAATGTATAGAAAGGCAATACATTCTCTCCGCCAAGCTTCACTGCCTTGTCGCCGGTACCGATCTCTACGGTACGGATAGCAGCGTTAAACTTTCCTGATTTTCCATTAAACGGCATTTCTTAGTTACCTCCTTTATCTTTTACACGGTTTTAAGCATAGGAAGAAAATCCCCTATGCTTAAAACCAAAATGCTAACACATATTATACTACATCATCGGGTCCATGCCAAGTGCAGGATGGCCTTTTTCTGTTAAGAATGCAAGTAATGTTTCCGGATCCTCTGCGATGGTCTCGTCACCAATCATATCGGTAAAGTTGTCGATGCCGTAAAGCTCCTTCGCGGACTCGTTGAGACGCTCTGCAACAGTATCCTTCAGTTCCTTGGGCATCCACACGATACGCTCAATGCCGCCCTCTGCCTTCATAAACTTCTTGGAAGCGATGAAGTGCTTTCCATGTCCCATGAAGCCCGGTGTCTGCACACCGCCGCCTGTCATGGAAGCCAGCTCCGGGAAGGTCATTCCAAGAGGCGTCATGCCGGCGTACTCACGGTTGGCAATGATAACGCCGTTGGAGAAGGGCTCAATACCGCAGATACACTCAAAGCAGCCGCAAGAGGTCATGGGGTTCTCCATAATGGAATACAGAGATACGTTCTCCAGCGCTCCCTGGGAGTACATCTTAACAGCCTCGTTAACATCTTCGTACTCACCGGTGCGCTCGTCGATAATGCGCTCCTTGGTGATTACCTGGCAGGGTCCCTGGGGATCCAGCTCGTTGGTTGCCTTGGCGTCAAGCCACGAAACGGCGCCGCACAGGCCCAGACGCTCCGGAGTTACCACACATACGTGGGATGGGGAGAATGCCTGGCAGAGGATACAGCTGTAGTAAACCTCTACAGACTCGTCGGTCAGGGTGCGCAGACGGTCGTCACGCTTGTCAAAGGACGGAATTGCCAGATTATGGCGAAGCTCCGTACACTTCTCCGGATCGGTGATAACCTTCACCTGGCACTTGTCAACAACAGCGTCAAACTCATTCTTAATCTTAGCGTAAAGCACCTCGCCGATGTGTTTTGCACGGAAGCCGGCATCAAATGCAGGCTTGCCCACACGCACACGGATCATATCGCGCTGTCCGGTATGCATTACGCCCTCGATACAGTTCAGATAGCTGTGGAACTTACGCTCGAATACCGGCTCAAAGTCGGACTGCATGTTTCGTCCGGCAACCTCTACGATGTAGCCGATGCTGTGCTTTGTTCCAACCTCAAACTCGTCAAGATCCGGCCCGATGACTTCGATCTTATGGTCTTCTACCTCGGAAGCCTCCTTGGTCTGTACCAGCTCGAAGCAGTCTACACGGGAACCGTCAAACTCAACCTGCATATCGCCCCGGCGGATGATCTCGCCCTCAAATGCGGATGCAAATGCTACCGGAATATCAATATCCGTTACCTTGATCTTCACATCTCTTGCCTCAATGGAGGTAGGATTGAATTTCTCGGTATCGCCCTGGAGAATCAGGCTCTTAGGTACATTCATGCCCTTTAGGCTCTCCAGATCGTTGGAGATAACCGGGAAGCCGAATGCGATTGCGCCGGCGCCGCAGCCTACGGTCAAATCGTCAACAGGAGCAAATGCATTTACAAAGGCAAATACACGCTCGAAGGTGTACTTCATCAGATTCGGCAGATCGCCCGGTGTAATGTTGCCGAAGATCAGTGCCGCACGAAGTGCGATGGAAACTACGTGAGCTGCGGAGGTGATGTCCTTGCCCATCAGAGTTACACGAACATTGAAGCCTGTGTTGTAGCCGGCCTCAATGAGCTGATCGCAGATGCCGCCTACGCAGGTAACAAAGTTGCCTTGTGCCTGGTAGCTCTTAACCAGAGCAACGGCCTCCTCCACTGAGGGAGCTGCGTTGATGATAACCGGCACGCCGGGAATATCGCCTGTTACCAGAGGAACGCCCAGCTCACGGATCATAGCGTCTGTAAAATGTCCTACATAGGGCTCTTCGTAGGGCGCAGCGCCGTCCATGTACTTCATCGTCTCGATGATCTCTGCCGCCAGGGCTGTTGCGATACCAGACTGAAATACATTATGTAAACGTTCCTTTCTTGTCATCATTTCCTTGATTCTTCCCTCAAGAGCGGCCTTCACCTCTCCTAAGGTGGTCAGCTTCTCTCCTGTTACCGCATAGTAGCAGGGAAGGCTGTATGCGGTGCTCGGCAGGGATACTGCCGCGTCGGCACCATACTTTTCCAATGCTTCTGCAACCGATTTCTCGGCCCAGGCATACATTTCGTTGGAACCGCTGAATACTCTGTCAAATAATGTCACGGTATAAACCTCCTATTTTTTATTAGCTGCAAGCAGTGCGCGGCAAAAACTTTGAAAACGGAATGGTTTTTCGAGCTTAGCACTGCGGAAACTTTTTACTTTTCTAATAGTTCCTTTATTTTTCGAATCTCCTCCGTCGCCTCCCGGCTGATGTCGTAGGGGGATCTCCCCTGCCGGTCTGCGTCGATGACATCCGTATTGTAATGGATAAAGCCAAGCAAATCCTCCGCCGGGATCTTGGAACGGACAAACTCCTCGTCCTCCGGCCCGCGTACCTTGTTGGCAACTACACGTACTCTTTTCACGCCCAGATCCATCGCCAGACGCTTCACGTTCTTGTAAGTCTGTACGCTTCTCGCTCCCGGCTCAATGACTACCACAAACTGATCCACACCCTCGCAGGTGCCCCGCCCCAAGTGCTCCAGACCGGCCTCCATATCCATGATGACCACGTCCTTGCTCCGGAGGCTTAAGTAATTGAGGATCCGTTTCAGCATCACATGCTCGGGACAGACGCAGCCGCCTCCGCCGGTTTCCACGGTTCCCAGGGTCAGAAGCTTGACGCCGTTATAAGTCTTGCTGTAAGTATCCGGTATGTCGTCCACCTTTGGATTCAAGGTGTAAAAGGTATTGTCGGCTCCCGCTCCCGTGCGCTCTTCAATCAGCTTGCGCATCCGGGAAATGGGGATTATGGTATCCAGAATGTCCTCCGGAAATCCCAATGCCAGGCCCAGATTTGCATCCGGATCCACATCCGCTGCCAGTACCGTCCTGCCTTCCTCTGCACAGATTCTTGCAAGGGTTGCCGCAAATGTGGTCTTTCCAACGCCGCCCTTACCGGTAATTGCAATCTTCATACATCTACACTCCTAACTGCTGCTTATCCATCTGATTTATACGTTTGAACTGCTTTACGCCTCATCCGCTCCGCTCGGAAAATTCCCTTACAGGCATGTTCCGCATTAGATACCCAGAGCCGTTCTCTTCTCTTCAATCCGGTCGATCATTGCGTCAACCAGCTTGTCGATATCCTTCTCTACGGTATAGGAAGCCTCTACCCAATCCTTGATGCCGTGCTTCAGAAGATTATCTACCTCTGTAGAGCCGCATACATAAGGATCTACGCCCAGGAAGGTGTCAATACCGGTAGCTACTACGTAGTTTCCGATGGAAACGGCCTTCTCGGACATCCACTCGGGAGCACAGCCTACAACAGGAACCTGGGAAATGTTCCAGCCGGAATCCTTGGCAATATCAGCTGCCAGAATCATCATACGGCTGATATCCACGCAGGAGCCCATATGCAGTACAGGAGGAATGTTTGCAAGCTCGCAGACTCTCTTTAAGCCTGCGCCGCAAAGCTCCTTGGCATCCTTGTTCATCAGGCCGGCCTTTGCAGCTGCCTGTGCGGAACATCCGGAAGCAATGATAATGATATCATTTGCAATCAGCTTCTTCATCAGCTCAATATGTGCAACGTCCGGGCGAATCTTCGGATTGTTGCAGCCTACCATGGCAACGGCGCCGCGCAGTACGCCGGACTTCACGCACTCAACCAAAGGCATGGTGGTTCCCGTCACATCCACGTAGGAATTGGTAACGGTATCCAGGGTTTTCTTGATAGCTTCTACAGAATATCCTACCGTTGCCTTCTGCTTCATATCCGGGATATAAACCAGCTCAGGCTTACGGTTCTTGAAGTTATCAATAGCCATCTTCACGATTGCCTTTGCATTCTCGCCCGCTGTCTCTGCCGTGAAATGCATAAACTCGGAATCAGGCATCTGTGCAATCTTAGAAGTAGTTACGAATTTTGTATGGAAGCACTTGCTTAAGGGTCCCAAAGCCGGGAAAATACACTGTACGTCTACGACAATCGCCTCGCAAGCGCCTGTCAGTACTACGTTTTCCTGCTGTAAGAAGTTACCTGCCATGGGAATTCCCCGACGCATGGCAACCTCGTTGGAAGTACAGCATACACCGGAAATGGTGATGCCCTTTGCACCTACGCTCTTGGCATATGCGATCATCTCCGGATCGTCTGCGTACTCGCAGATCATCTCGGAAAGTGACGGGTCATGTCCGTGAACCACGATATTGACATTCTCTGCTACCATAACGCCAAGGTTTGCCTCGGTATCAATGGGCTTCGGTGTTCCAAACAGTACATCCGAGAATTCTGTACCCATCATGGAACCGCCCCATCCGTCGCAAAGACCGGTACGTAAGGACTGGCGAATCAGCGCCTCCGGCTTGGAGGAACATCCCATATGCGTCATATGTAAGGAGCTTGCAACCTCACGGTCAATAGCACGTGGAGCAATCTCTTCTCTCTCCCAAAGCTCCTGGGTATGCTGAGGCGCTCTCTTTAAGAAACGCTGATGTCCGAAGGGCTTTCCATACTCCATAAGGCCCTCTACGGCTACCTCGTGAGCCAGATCGTAGATATCCTTGCCTTCTGTCTCAATGCCCCACTCCTTGGCAATGCGGATGAGCTTCTCCGGATCCTTTACCTTGTAGTTTCCGTCCGGCGCCGTGCAGTGCAGGGTGTGGCAGATCTCACGGCCATGGTCAGAGTGGGTTGCAGCTCCGCCGGCTGTGAACTTCAGATAATTACGTCCTACAATACCGTGTACGTCACATCCGCAGATACCTCTCGGCGCCTTGGGTGTAATACGGCAGGGACCCATAGAACAGATTCGGCAGCAGACGCCCTGCTCACCGAACTTACAGTGGGGGGTCTGGTTCTTCACACGAAGCTGCCAGGAATCGGCGCCCACCTTCGCTCCTGTTTCCAACAGTCTGGCTGTTGCGGCTTCAAATTCTTCCACCGTTGTTAATTTAAAGTCTCCCATTATAAACCTCCTAAAATATTTATGATAAAAATCTGCAAGCTCATTTTAAACCTGTAAGGCAATGGGCCTGCTCTTATCATGTTCCGCATTTGTAAGAATATCTGCTCGTTTTCCTGATGATATTCCCTCGTTCCGGCAAGCCGGAACAAACTCTTATGACAAATCCAATTTTCCCATGATGCCGTACAGGGCCTTGCGCACCGGGGAATCCTCCGGAAGCTTCACGGTAGGCACTCCGTCGCAGTCAAATTCAAAAACCTGCTCATCCTGGGGCACCACGCCCAGCAGGGTTAAGCCCTGCTTCTCAATCTCTTCCTTTGTTCCCTCGTTTAAGACGCCGCCCGGGGCGCGGTTTACAATCAGCCCTACCGTATTGGGCTTTAAGCCGCACTCAGGAATCAGCTTGGCGATACGGCCGACTGCCTGGACGCCTCTTCTGGAGCAGTCGCTGACCAGAATAATCGTGTCAACCTTGGGAAGTATTCCCCGGCTGATATGCTCCATTCCGGCCTCATTGTCCACCACTACATATTTGTAATTCTGGGCGTACTTGGAAATCTGGGCCGTCAGAAGTCCGTTTACAAAACAGTAGCAGCCTTTGCCCTGGGTGTGACCCATCACAAGAAGATCGTAGTCGTCCTCCTCTACCAGTGCGGAGCTGAACTTCATTTCCGCATAATCCTGCTTGGACATCCCCAGAGGAATGGGATTGGTATTGGAAATCTCCGCCTGGGCAATCTCTTCCCGAATCTCGCCCAAGGTTGCTTCTACCTCTACTCCAAGCACTTCATTCAAATTGGAATTCGCATCCGCGTCTACCGCCAGTACGGGGCCCTGCTTTTTCTGGCACAGGTACTCAATCAAAAGACCTGTCAGGGTTGTCTTACCTACGCCGCCCTTACCGGCTACCGCTATTGTGTGTGCCATTTTTTATCTCCTATTCCAGTTCCGCAATGTCCCCTTCAGTACCCAAGTATCAGAGATGAATTTCCGGCCGCAAAAAAACATGCGTCCGTAAATCCATCTGGGTACTGAATGGGACATTGCTGTTTCCAGTTCCGCAATATCCATCTGCAATTCATACGGCTTTTAAGCCGGACAGTTCAGTTTTACAACGGAACCGGCCAGATCTACAAAGGAAATGCTTCCTTCCACCACTGTCTCGGCTCCCATGATATCTACCAGGCGCACCTGGCTTCCCTCTGCGTAAATCTTGCTTACATTTTTTAATACAACTTCTTCCGTATCCTTGGTGGTTTTATAAACCGTTGCCAGACACATAATGCTACCTCCATTCCGGTTCTTCCGCTCTACTGCGGAGTCTTCACACTGGAAAGCGCCACGCTCAAATACAGGTTGCCCTTCTCAAAGTTCTCAACAGCCTTCTCAATCTGTGACGCCGCCTCTTCCTTTCCGTCCTTGCGGAACTGCTTCGCAATCTCTGCCAGCTCTGCCGCGTGATGCTTGTTGTGATCCAGCATATATGCTAAAATTGCCTCCTGCTCATTGGCCGGATGCTCTCCTCCGCAGCCGCCGCAGTTTCCGCAATGTTCATGCTCATGGGTGTGGTTGTGTTCCTCCTCATGTCCGTGGGCATGCTCATGTGCATGGGTGTGGGTGCAGCCGTCCTTGTGGGTATGTTCATGTGTATGGCCGTGGGTATGGCCATGATCGCCGTCTACGATATGCATAACTTCTCCTCCTATTTAAAGTTCCGTAATATTTCCCAAAGTACACTTCTATGAAATCAATTTCCAGCCACAAGTACGTGTGTCTGTAAATTGATTTGTGCACTTTGAGAAATATTACTGTTTTCAGTTCCGTAATAAGTCCCATATCAATCACTATATTGTGTTAATTTCATCACAAACTTAGGGTTATTATACCCTATATGGGGGATTTAATCAAGTTCATTTCCTTTGGGGAATTGCTTTTTTTTCAATACATTTTGCACCGCAGCGATTTTTCCGGCCAGGGACAGGTACGCTTTTTAAAGCATCTTTTATGTCAACCACATCATAATTGATTGTAAGAAGAAAGTCCAGATGCAACTTTTGAGAGTTTTGTAAAATTTTGTATCTTCCCAATACAGAATTGGAGGGGCTGTCTGGAAATATGACATCAGCCATTTCTGATGTTGTATTTCCAGACAGCCCCTCCCTCTCTTTTTTAGAATTCGGTTTCTCTTGCAGCAGTATGGTATTTTAATCCCAAAAATGCATTGAAATCTTTGTTATACATCTTTTCCAGTTCAGCGCTGTATCCAATCACCATATGAGGCTGTTCCGCCTCATAAACCCTTAAGGCTTCCTGGGTATTATCTTCCGACAGGCTGATTCCGAACCTGTCTCTTTCCTTCGTAAAGAGACGCATCTCACTTACGCTGTTCCGGCCGGTACGCCTGAAATAATATCCCCAAACCAAATCTTTATTGGCCAGAATCTTAGCCTTGCTGCCCTGCATGTAGATGGTCCACCTTTTTCCCACCCATACACCTGACCCAATCAGCCGCGCCTGATGAAAGTCCTCCTCAATGGCTGCCATAGAGACGGAACCTTCTTTCTGGAGGTACTGCTGGATAGGCCTGGAATAAGAATCACTGAAAAGACCGGCGGCGCTTAAAGCAGCAAATGCGAGAAGGCCGACAGCGCCAGCCATCATAACCCAGAATAACAGGCCATTCACACCGCCGATATTTTTTGTATCCAGTTCATAAAAATAGAACTTGTCGTACTCGGATTCCGTAATGCCTAATTCCGCCATGGAACTCCTGAAATATTCTTCTGTCTGGTAGTCCATTTTATTCCAGACACCGGTAACCGTGACTGGTTCCGGAGGAGGCGTGCTGCCTGTCTCGTCAGACAGATAAGCAAAAGCCTGATCGATCTTGGAGTTCATTTCATTCTGCCTGTCTTTTTTCAGGAAAATACTGTAAAAATACCAGACAGACGCGTCATTCTCGTAGTCGTCCACCCACTGGAACGCAATATAGCTGTATCCGTCCGTGGAGGTGGAACTGCCGCCGTATTTCTTTTTGGTGGTAGTCGTGTGCTCTACGTAGTCGTACAGGAAAAACTCGGCGTCAATGGTGACATACTTGCCTTCATAAGATGCAGGATCTTCGGTAATATCCATACGGGTCGGCCCCGTAATGACGTCAAAGATAGCAAATTTTGTAATTGCCAGCAATATCACAACACCTGCAACGGATAAAACAATCCGCCAAATGTTTGATTTTCTTGCTTTTTTTCTCAGTATATCTAACATATTGTCCCCCTAAAACAGAATATTTAAATTCCGGCCTGCGAAAGAAGCTCAGGAACCTTAGATTCCCATCCCATAGCCATAATATGTACTCCCTGGCAGTAAGGCTTGCACTCCTTAATCACACGGGCCGCAATCTCCACGCCAGTGATGCCTGCCTTCGTCTTTTCCTTATCCGCCTTCAATTCCTCAATCATTTCCTCCGGAACATGAATCCCGGCAACATTTGCATTCATATATCTGCACATTCCCACGGATTTCGGAATCACGATTCCAAGCTGAACCGGCTTGCCAAACTGTTTTGCCTTCTCCATAAACTGAATGAACTTCTCCGGCTCATAGACTGCCTGTGTCTGGAAATATTCCGCTCCCGCGGCAACCTTGCGTTCCATCTTGGCCAGCTGGACATCCACAGAATCACTGCAGGGTGATACAACCGCTCCCTTGGCAAACTTCGGCGGCTCACCGACCAGCTCGTTTCCGCCCAGATCAACGCCTGATTCCATCTGCTTCACCGCATGAATCAAAGATACGGAATCCAGATCAAATACCGGCTTCGCCTGAGGATGATCGCCCAGCGTCGTATGATCTCCTGTCAGAAGCAGCAGATTCTCAATCCCGAACAATGCGGCGCTTAACAGATCCGACTCCAGCGCAATCCTGTTTCTGTCACGGCAGGTCATCTGGAAAATAGGGGTCAGGCCTTCGTCCTTCAGAGCCTTACATGTTGCCAGAGAACCAAGGCGCATAACCGAGGACTGATTGTCCGTTACATTCACTGCCGTAATGCCGCTCAAGTAGGTTTTAGCCTCCTCCAGCATATGTTCAATATGAAATCCTTTTGGCGGTCCTACTTCCGCCGTAACTACAAATTCACCACGCTCAAATGCTTCCGTAATTTTCATGATTTCACTCTCCTTATTCAGCTGCTTCTTTGTCAGTTGCGAAATTCCGCACCTGTGTGGGGCATTTTAATACATCAAGGCGTCCAATCTGTGCAAGGCGTCTGTAGATGCGCTCCCAGCCGCACTCCATCTCGCTGTCCACCTCGCACTTTCCGTTTTTCGATCCGCCGCACTGACCGTTGACCAGGCTCTTGGAGCAGGCCGTGATGGGGCAGATCCCTCCGGTCAGATTCAAGTAGCATTCTCCGCACTGATCACAATCATATTCTAAGGGCGTCACTCCCTGAAAGCCCGGCAGGGGATATGTATCGCAGGCCGCATATACCGTCTTGTTCTCCAGATACTCGGAAATAGTCTGCACGCCGATACCGCAGGAAAATACAAAGACCACATCGGCCGCTTCTATCTTGTCCATATTCCTCTCAAGATTCAGCTTCATGTTTTCCGGGTTACAGACATACTCCGTTGTTATGCTTCCCGTCACATTGCCGGAAGCCTGCAATTCCTTTTGAAGCTCCTCCGCTTCTTTTTCCGGAAAATGAACCTCCCGGCATCCATGGCAATTTATGATAAAGACCTTTCTGCCGCCTGTCAGTGACAGGAGTGTTTCTTTCTCTTTTAACCCAGTAATCAACATATCACTTCATCCCCCTTACTGCATTTTTGCCGGCCTTGATCTTGGCAACCAGCGGAATTCTGGAGGAACAGATATACTCACAGCACCTGCATTCGAGACAATCCATGATATTTTTATCCTTCATGCCCTGCCAGTTCTCCTCGTCTGCAAATTTTGCAAAATACAAAGGAGACAGTTCCATGGGACATACATCCACACAGCGTCCGCACTTGATACATGGCTGCTCAGCCGTATGGCCGGTATCCACGGCAATAATTCCGTTGGAGCCTTTCATAATCGGTACATTCGTGTCGGTCAGAACGAAGCCCATCATGGGGCCGCCTGCCTTGATGGTCACATCCTCACCAGTGATACCGCCGCAGTAATCCAGAAGATCCTTTGTATTCGTGCCAATCTTCACAATATAGTTGCCCGGCTTCTTCACATGCTCGCCGGTAACCGTCACCACGCGCTCCACCAGAGGCATGCCCTTCTGGATGGCGTCGGAGATTGCCTTCGTGGTGCTGATATTGCTCACCACGCAGCCTACATCCGCCGGAAGTCCGCCGCTTGGAACCTGTCTTTTCAGCACGCGCTTAATGAGCATCTTCTCAGCGCCCTGAGGATATTTTGTCTTAGCCGTAACAACTTCAAGTTCAGCCATATCCGCCGTCTTGGCCGTCAGCAGTTCAATGGCGTCCGGCTTATTGTCTTCGATAACAATGATTCCTTTTTCCGCACCTACGGTCTTGACAATTGCCTTAAGACCGAAAATCACGTCGTCCGCAAATTCCAGCAGCACCCTGTGGTCCGCAGTCAGATACGGCTCGCACTCGCAGCCGTTGAGCAGCACGGTATCAATGGGCTTCGGCGGCTTTAATTTTACCGATGTAGGGAAGCCCGCGCCGCCCATGCCTACGATTCCCGCCTCACGGACAATCTCAACAATCTCATCCGGCGTCAGGCTGTCCAGACTCTTGCCCGGCTTTACGGATTCGTCCAGCGTATTTTTTCCGTCGGAACGTATCACTACGGACAAGCATTCGCCTCTTGTGGCATGCTTATGTACCTCGATTGCCGTTACGGTTCCGCTGACACTGGAATGAACGGGGCTGCTGATAAATCCGGCCGATTCCCCGATCTTCTGGCCTGCCTTCACCGTATCGCCCACCTCCACAATGGGATTGGCTGGGGCGCCCGCATGCATGGACAGCGGAATCACCACAACCTCCGGCTCCGGGAATCTCTGCAGAGCAAGATGCTCTGTAAATTCCTTGCGCTCCAAAGGATGCACGCCGCCGTAATACCCGGCAAAGCGGTTCTCCCGGATGGACTTTACATAGTCTTGAATTGCCTTATGATTGATCTTGGAAAAGTCGCGCATATGTACGGGTTCGGCCAAAAACTCCGCAAGCCGTCCCTGCTTTTCCAGACGCTTGTAAATCTTCTCCCACGCACAGTCCTTGCTGCTGTCCACTTCGCACTTGCCGTTCTTAGCGCCTCCGCACTGTCCGTTCAGCAGGCTCTTGGAGCAGTCAACCACAGGGCAGATGCCCCCTGTACTATTCAAGTAACACTGCGCGCACGCGCCGCAGTTTTTCTGGGTCAGGGCCATGCCGTGATGGCCTCTGTAATTGATGGAGTCGGCAGCCGCATATACGGGCTTGTCCCCCATGCCGGCAGCCGTCTGAACGCCAAGACCGCAGGAAATAACAATCACATTCTCGGTTCCTTCCGGAATCAAGCCCTGCAATTTCTTCTCCGTCTGTACCTTGTTGCACAAAAAGTCAACCTTCACGCTGCCCGTAACCGTCTTTCCCAGTTCGCGGGCCAGCTTCTCAAGCTCGCCGCAGTCCGGTTCGTCAACAGTCTCGAATTCCTTGAAGCACTTGTTACATGCAATCAGGAACAGCTGATCCTTTCCGTCCAGTAATGACGCCAGTTCTTCATTGCTCTTCAACTTATACTTCGTATAGTTTTCCAATTGATCACCTTCCTGTTAAATTGATTCACAAATCTTTTATCAATATATCATATATCTTCGGTTCTTTCCAGTCTAAATATTTTGTATTTTATATCTTTTTGTCGTCTGTGTTGCTGTTCACTCTGTGACTAGTACCTCCTGTTTCTGATCCCTCGTCTCTTCTTCTTGACTTTTTTGCAAAACTCCTATAGCATAAGCCATAATAGAAAAATACGGCCTATAGCCATAATCTTAGGAACCCTGCGGAAGTTTCACTGCGGTTCTTTTGGATTTTTATTATGGAGGCATTTCCCATGAAAGATATGATTACCGGAAAAACAAAACTAACCGGGCTGCTTGGAAGTCCTGTGGAACACAGTATCTCCCCGGCCATGCACAACGAAGCCTTCCGTCTTCTGGGGCTTGACTATGCTTACCTGGCCTTTGACGTGACGGAGGACACTTTCCGAAAGGCTGTCGACGGGCTCACTGCCATAGGCGCAACCGGCTGGAACTGCACCATGCCCTTAAAACGGCTGATGCATCAGAGAGTGGACGTCCTTTCGGATACGGCCCTTCTCACCGGCTCTGTCAATACGGTGGTAAATAAAGACGGTGTTTTATACGGAGACAATACGGACGGCTACGGTTTTATGCAGTCTATGGCTGACGCCGGGCTTCGTGCTGCCGGCAAGCGTCTGACGGTTCTCGGCTCCGGAGGGGCGGCCGCCTCGATCATTGCACAGGCTGCTCTGGACGGCGTATATTCCATTGATATTTTTTCCAGGCCTCACAGCGCTTCCACCCGGCTTATTGCCCAGGAGGCAGACCTTATCCGCAGTAAGACTGCCTGTCTTCTGCATCTGTATGATTTGCAGGATCATTCCCAGCTTGCCAGAAGCCTTAAGGACAGCTACTGCCTGATCAACGCTTCGTCTGTGGGAATGGCGCCTAAGACGGACGCCTGTCTGATTCCCGATGCTTCCATGCTTCATCCGGATCTGGCGGTGGGGGACGTGATTTACAATCCAAGAACTACGGCGCTCCTGCATATGGCTAAGGAGCAAGGCTGTATGGTGTTCAACGGGCTTTATATGCTCCTTCACCAGGGGGCTATGGCGTTCCGCCTGTGGACAGGGCAGGATATGCCTGTGGGGACTATCCGGGAGAAATTTTTTCAGTAGCGTGTACTTAAAAAGGAGCTTTCAAGAATGGTTTTGTAAAATATTGTAAATTCGCAAATTATTCATTGACAGGTATAAAAGGGCTTGCTATAATGAAATCGACATTTGAATACGGAAAGTCTTCGGGGCAGGGTGAGATTCCCGATCGGCGGTATAGTCCGCGAGCGTGTATGCGCAGGTTCTGAGAGAAGCTTTTCCCAAAGGGCAGGTATGCCTTTGGATTGGTTTCTTGTTCAGGACAGGATTTGGTGAGATTCCAAAACCGACAGTATAGTCTGGATGAGAGAAGATGTGTACAAGGTCAGAATTGTTTTGGCAGAGTTTTTGTTGTATTGCTTTTTATTCTGATGATTATGACACCTGGAAGACGAACGTTTTTTAGGTGTCTTTTGTTACAGTAAAATCCGGAGTCTTCCCCAAAGTGATTTCACACTTGCAGCTTCAAGGAAGCTTCCGGAATCAGAAATGGAGGAATATAACAATGAACCAGAAAACACAAAGAATCGCTTTAATCGGCATGTTCTGTGCCATCGCCTACGCCCTGATGGTGGTAGGGCGCGTTCCGGTCGTACTCTTTCTAAAGTACGATCCCAAGGATGTCATGATTGTCATCGGCGGCTTCCTCTTGGGACCCTTTGCCTCTTTTATTATCTCAGTGGTGGTTTCCTTTATCGAAATGATCTCGGCCAGCGATACCGGCATCATCGGCTTTATTATGAATGTGCTCTCAAGCTGCAGCTTTGCCTGCACCGCCGCCTTTATCTACAAGAAAAAACACACCAAATCGGGAGCCATGCTTGGCCTCTTTGCCGGCTGCGGCGTCATGGTTATGGTAATGCTGCTGTGGAATTACTTAGTGACTCCTATTTACATGGGATATCCGAGAGCCGCCGTAGCCGAGCTGCTGCTGCCCGCTTTCCTGCCCTTCAACCTGTTAAAGGGCGGCCTTAATACGGCGATTGCACTTCTCTTCTACAAGCCTGTGGTGACGGCTCTTCGGAAAGCCAAGCTTGCATTGCCCTCCACCGCAGAGCAGACCGGGGATTCCAAGGGAGTGATTGTATTCTCCCTCTTCCTCTTTGCAACCTGCGCAGTTTCCGTGCTTGTAATGAAGGGTATCATCTAACCCTTCTTATAAAAATAATTCATTTTCTCTGCGGACGCTGCAAGCCTTTTTCAGCTTCATGCTTCCTGCCGCCAGGAGCGCTTTGCTGACGCTCCTGGCTTCCCGTGGGCAGACTGCGATGCAGCGCATACAGGAAATGCAGACATCCGTATCTGTTTTTGACGGCTCCTGCGGCAAAATCGCACCTGTCGGACACTCCTTGGCGCAAAGACCGCACTGGCTGCAGTTTTTTCCTGCCCTGGGCTTCATGGGAACGCCGCCATACGCACGGTAAGGCCGGTTTCCCGGAAGCTTTACGGGCGCTGACGCTTCTCCTGCTTCTATCTTAGCACGAAGCTCCCTGGCAAAACCGGCAAGCTCCTTTTCATCCTGGGCATCCGGCCTTCCGGCGGCAAACTGGCGCATAATGGAATGCTCGGCAATTGCCGCTATCCCGGCCACGCAGGAAAAACCGGCCTCCTCCAGAACATCCTGCAGTTCCGCAAAAGTATCGTCGTAGGCACGGTTGCCGTACACCACCATCAGAACTGCCCGGGCCCCGTTTCCCTTTAACTGGCGCAGCCTTGATACGGCAGCATCTGGAACCCTGCCCCCGTAGGAAGGAACCGCCACAATGCAGATGTCCTCTTTCTGGAATGCATATGTGGAAAAATCATCCTCCCGCTTCGTCAGATCAAGATAGGTGCTTTCCGACGCAAAGGCTTTTGTAAAAATATCGGAAACCTTTTTTGTGCCTCCCGTGGGGCTGAAATGAATTTCATAAACAGACATATTTTTTCTCCTTTTCCCGTACATTTTCGGCTTGGTCTGTTCCTAGTACAGCGATCTCCTAGAGCACTTCCCCTTCAAAAATCCGTTCCAGCAGGCTGCAGGCACACCCAATCACATGGGAGTTTTCCCGGAATGCCGGCTTCTCTACCTTTACCTCATGGTAATCTCCCAAAAGCTTTCTTTTGTTAATCTGCTCCTGCAGCTTTAAAAGATACCGCTTTGGCAGCCAGAAGCCCTCGTGTCCGATCAGAACCTTCTGGGGATTATACAGATTTACCGCATTCGTAATGCCGCAGGCCAGCTTATCCACCATATCCTCAAATATACTGTGAGCCAGGGAATCCTCCTCTGCCAGACGGCAAAGCTCCTGAAATTCCAGATGCCTGCCGGTAAGCTCAGCCATGCGCTTTGTAATAACCCTGCTGCCTGCATACGCTTCCAGACATCCCTTGCGGCCGCAGGTGCACCTTCTGCCGTTCCAGTCAATGCTCACATGGCCCAGCTCACTTGTAAAACCGCAAAAGTCCCGGTTAATCTCTCCCCCGGACACCACGCCGGAACCGATTCCGTTGGAAATTCCCACAAAAAGAAAATCCTCCGCATCCCGGCCGTTTCCGTAATATTTCTCAGCCAGAGCCGCGCAATTATACTGGCTGTCAAAAAAGACCGGCAGGCTGTACCGTTCCTTTAGCATGGATACAATTTCAATATCCTTTTTCCCGTAGAAATTAGGCGGATTCAGAATCTTACCTTTCTTGATATCCACTGGGCCCAGGGAGCCGATCCCTATTCCGTAGATCCGCTCCCCTTTTGCATTTTGAAGAACTGCGTCAATGCTTTCATACAACCGCTCCCAGATGCTTTCGTGGTTTTCCTCGGTTATGGCAAATTTCCGGCGCATTTTCACATGAAGCTGAAGGTCGCACAATACCACACTGCACTCATCCCGGAAAATATGAACTCCTATCATCTTGGGGGCATGTTCGGAAAGACTCAGGCGGATGGGATTGCGCCCCTTTCCCTTCACCAGCAGAGATTCCTTTTCCTCAATGATTCCCTCTTCCAGAAATTCGCCGATAATATGTGTTGCCGCCATCTTGGAAAGCCCCGTCTTTTGGGACAGCTCGATTCTGGACGCGCATTCATCTGTGGCAATCAGCTTTAAAACAAGTCCCCGGTTTTGTTTCCGCAGTGTCGTATTGTTCAGTCCTGCGTCCCTCATCTCTGACAATATCCGATGCATTTCAAAATGCGATCAATACTCCGGGCATTTGCCAGGGAAAATGCTTCCGATACGGCAGGCGTCTCACCCTCTGTAATGCAGCGTCCAAGCTGCTCCACCTCCAGTCGGTAGTTCTGAGGAACCGCCACGGTTTTCAGCTCTTCCCTGCCGTCAAAGGTACGTACCCGGTAGCTCAGCTCTCCCGGAGCGTTAAATCCGAACTCCACTCCCTCAATGGAGCCTTCCGTTCCGTGGATCTGGAAGCGGTCTAAAGCGGAATTCTTCTCTGTGGCAAGCACCATGCCGCAGTCAAAGCTGGCGCGCATGCCGTTTTCATATTCCATAAGGACGGTTGTGTACATGTCTACGCCTTCCTTGGAAAATGTGCTGACGGCCTTGATCGTCTCCGGCTCTTTTCCTGTCATGCGGAGAATCAGGCTGCTGCAGTAAACTCCCAGATCGTAAGTGCTTCCCCCCAGTGTTTCCCGGCGCATGCGGATATTCCCCTCTACATAATCGGAGGTAATCAGAGCGGCCTCCATATAGCGTACCTCCCCGATGGTTCCTTGTTCAATCTCTTTTTGAACCTGCGCAATGTAAGGGCTGTGCTGATAAGCAAAAGCCTCCATCAGCAAAACCTGCTCCTCCCGGGCGGTCTTGAACATCTTTTCAGCCTCTTCGGCCGTGGGCGCTAAGGGCTTTTCGCAGAGAACGTGCTTCTTTGCCTTTAAGGCCTTGAGCGTCCATTCATAATGCAGGGTGTTGGGAAGTGGGATATAGACTGCCTCTACCTCCGGATCGGAAAGCAGCTCTTCATAGCTTCCGTAAGCCTTTTGGAAACCGTATTTTTCCTTAAAGGCTTGTGCTTTTTCCATGCTGCGGCCTGCGATTGCATATAGCCCACAGTTTTCCGCCTGCTTCATTCCCTCTGCCGTATCGCGCTCAAAGATATATGCTGTTCCTAAAACGCCCCATTTAATTCTTCTCATCACAATTGTCCTCCATTTCTTTTGATATACATGTATCCTGATTACGCTAATTAGTACAACGCTTTTACTTTATTTTTATATTGTACACTCTTTTTACTAATTGTCAAGAACCATTTTCCTTTGCGGCTGCAGCCAAGGAATGTGCCCGTTACGTTTCACACTTTTTGTTACAAATACCAACCTCTCCAACCCCATACCAGAATCCTCCCATCATATTGCATTTCCCACCTTGACCTGCTACGATGAATTCACCACAAGATATTATTCAAGTACATCATCCCGGGAGAATGATATTATGCAAAAGTAACAAAAACAAAAAGAAGGGAAGTGTTGTAACAATGATGCAAAAGATTCAAAAGTTTGGCGGTGCCATGTTCACCCCAGTACTATTGTTCTCCTTTGCAGGTATCATGGTCGGAATCGGCACCCTGTGCACCACAGAAGCAGTTCTAGGCTCCCTGGCTGCCCCGACCAGTATGTGGTATTTAATCTGGAATGTCATTCTTCAAGGCGCCTGGTGTGTGTTCAATCAGCTGCCGCTTTTATTCGTCATCGGTCTCCCCAGCGGCCTTGCTATGATTGCCAATATCAAAACCCTGGATATGGGCATGTTCGGCACCCTCCTGGTTTCCGTATCCGGCCAGAACAAAAAGATGGTGGAGGCCGCTAAGAAACTCCGCATTGCCGGCGTCAATCTGATGTCCATCACCAAAAACAGGGAAAATACGCTGGCCCATCTCTGCGATTTTAACCTGTACGTAGATGAGAGCAATCATTTTGAAACACCTATGCACTGGCAGTATGAATCCACCACGGCTTATTTTATTTTAATCGATATCCTCTTTTTAAAATATCTGGAATACCACCAGCGAAAGGAGGCTGACCATGAAGCTTGATGATCTGGTACAAGAGCATTATGAGCATATGAGCGCAAGCGACCGCCTCATCTGGCAGTATATCTCCTGCCACAAGGAAGACTGTAGAACCATGACCCTCCATCAGCTTGCAGATGCTTCTCATTGCAGAAATACTGCTGCTGTAATATACGGCTTACCGGACGGCACAGGACACAAAGAGCTAAAAATATTATTTGTTATTTCTCCGCTTCTTCCGGGGAAAGGGATAGCTTCTCTACCAGCCTGGAAAATGCCTCCTCTCTTGAACAGGAGTAATCCCGGCAGGTTTCGATCAGAGCCTTTGCCCCTTGATCCAGCCCCTTTTTTATCCCAAGCTCCAAATTATAATCCATCAGATAATTGTGATCCCGAATAGCTTTTTCCCTGGCTTCATATTCCAGGCGCTTCAAATCATCCGCACTAATTTCTGTCAGCCTCTCATAAGCTTTTTCAATATAAAAACTTCCTTGCGCTGCCAATTCAAACTCCTCCTTCTTTTCCCCATTGAAAAAACGTCCCAGTTCAACAGCTCCGTTTCCTGATACTCTTTTTCTGCAATCTTGGGAAGCTCTAAAATATGGAGTTCCAATTTATCCGTATACATTCTGTGTCCATGATCCTCCCAGAGATGAAAACAAGAATAAAATTCCTCATCCTCCCCAAAAAGGACAAAATCTAAAATTCCTACATGAATACATTTTTGAAGTACCCCATAACTCTCTCCCTTTTGAATCTCCCCGGTGTACATCTTAGCCAGGTAAAATACGGAACGCTCCGGCCACAGAGGAAAAGGCGCAAGCTGAATCTCCAGATCCATCTGCTTTCTACTCTGGGAAGCTGCATCCTTCCCCTTTCCCCGTTCAAAAATAAACACACGAATATCCAGAATCCCCAGCTTATCCTCTGGATGCTCCTGCCTTAAATGGGTAGGTAAAAGCACTGTATGCTCAATCTCTTCCGGCTTTACCCCCAGCAGAGCCGAAATAAATCCCTTTCGTACCTCCGCATCCTCCATCAACTCCTTAAAGCAGAAATCCACCTTCGGTTTCATTAAAAATGTCTGTTCATTACTCATACTGCTCTCTCCTTTTCTTAATCCTCTCATATTTTCCAAGCAACAAAGCCCTGCCCCAAAAGGCATCCCTGGAAAGAAAATACAGAAAGCAGTACATCTGCCTTTATTATAATGGATCTCCCCATCTGGCACAATATCTTTCTTTCCACTCCAGTTCCAAAAACCATATACATGGTACTGTTTACTCCGTGCCCAGTAATATATACATATTACCGCCCACTCTGTAACCAGCAGCATACACATCTCCTGCGTCCTGCTCATTTCATCATCTACGGGATATCTCTGACAGAAACGTCTGAATCACTCGATAGAAACAGTATAAACGAAGTTACACTCAAAAACAAATAAAATTTTCATAAACTAAGGGGTACGAAAAAATTCCATTTTCTTTTCCATATCACCACAGCATCAATAGGCCTGTCACAAAATAAGACAGCTGACTTTTCCATATCAGCGTCCGTACATCATCTGTCCGGACGCTGATATGGAAAAGCCTGCTGTCTCACATTGCGGCAAATCTTTCACACATCTTTAATTATCAAGCAATTTATCCTCGCCATTCCAGCTATAAAGCTTCCGAATCTCTTTGCCGACCTTCTCTGAAGGATGCTCAGCCGCCAGCTTCCGCATAGCCTTAAAATGCGCCTGTCCGCCTGCAGAAGACATATCAAGCAGGAATTCCTTAGCAAAAGATCCATCCTGGATATCCTTCAGGATCTTCTTCATCGTATTCTTTGTCTCCTCTGTAATCAGCTTCGGCCCAGTCACATAATCGCCGTACTCTGCCGTATTCGAGATGGAATAACGCATCCCCTCGAATCCAGACTGATAAATCAAATCCACAATCAGCTTCATCTCATGGATACACTCAAAATAAGCATTTCTCGGATCATAGCCTGCCTCAGTCAAGGTCTCATAGCCTGCCTGCATCAGCGCACAGACACCGCCGCACAGAACCGCCTGCTCGCCAAAAAGATCCGTCTCCGTCTCTGTTCTAAAGGTTGTCTCCAAAACGCCCGCTCTCGCGCCGCCGATAGCCAGAGCATAAGCCAGAGCCTTCTCCAGAGCCTTCCCTGTAGCATCCTGATGTACAGCCACAAGACAGGGAACGCCCTTGCCGGCCTGATACTCGCTTCTCACCGTATGTCCCGGTCCCTTAGGCGCAATCATGGTAACATCCACATTCTTAGGCGGCACAATCTGATTAAAATGAATATTAAAGCCATGGGCAAACATCAGCATATTGCCCTCCTCCAGGTTGGGTTCAATATCCTTCTTATACATAGCGGCCTGCAGTTCATCATTAATCAGAATCATAATAATGTCTGCCTTCTTCGCAGCCTCTGCAGCCGTATACACCTCAAATCCCTGGGCCTCGGCACGCGCCCAGGACTTGCTGCCCTCATAAAGGCCGATAATCACATGACAGCCCGATTCCTTCGCATTCAGCGCATGGGCATGTCCCTGGCTTCCATAGCCAATCACCGCAATCGTCTTGCCCTCCAGTAAAGAAAGGTTACAATCTTCCTGGTAATAAATCTTTGCCATTTTTTCATTCCTCCATTTTCTTAATTATAGTTACAAGCAGGGTAAAAACTTCAAAGCCAAAGTAAAGCTTCTCCATCAACTTTCAAACTCAGCGCGGCTTTTCTCAAATACCGTACCATCCCTGCGGACTATCCAGCTCTTTGGCCGCATATCAGCAAATCACGCCGCTGTCAGCTGAAATCATAATCCATCAGCTGCCCGTCCTCATCATACATCTTCACATCAAAAACACCCCGGGACAGTCCCGTAATCCCCGTCCTCGCAAGCTCCAGAATCTCATACCCATTCAACAGATCAATAAACGCCTCAATCTTAGACTGATTCCCTGTAAGCTCAATAAGCAGAGACTCCTTCGACACATCCACAATCTTAGCCCGGAAAATATTGGCCACCGAAATAATCGACTGCCGGTTCTCCTCATTCACCTTCAGCTTAATCATAATCAGTTCCCGGCAGATAGAACTCTCCGGCTCCAGCCGCTTAATATCAATCACATCCACCAGCTTGCTGAGCTGCTTCTCAATCTGCTCCAGAATCGTCCGATCCCCTTTCGCCACCACCGTAGCCCTGGAATACCGGGGATCCGCCGTCACGCCAACCGTCAGGCTGTCAATATTATATCCACGCCTGCTGAACAGCCCGGCAATCCGGCTCAAAACACCAGACGTATTATCCACCAACATAGAAAAAACAACTTTTCTCATAAACCCTTTCACCTCTCCGTCCAAAATTCCACATCCCAAAACCGCAAAATTCAGAGCCCTCTCCAACCAAACCAAAAAGACTCCCCGCAGCCCCAGGCCAACACCAAATAACACTTCCTCAATTCTAACAAGTTATCCAATCCTTGTCAATCAAATCAAATCTTCAAGTCAGCTTCAAAACAACATCCGCCCCAATCCCTCGAAACAGCCGCACTCCAACACCCAAAGCCGCTTCACACCAACCGTCCATCAAAGTCAGGGATTGTCGGAAAATATGCCATCCGTATTTTCCAATATCCAGTGTCCGCCTGTTCGCGCACACTCTGTCTGATCTGGGCGGACATTGCCCAAAACCAAACAGTTATGCAACCACAAAAAAGAATCAATGTCCGTTCAGAGCAGACAGAGTGTACGAGAACCGTCCGGACACGGATATGGAAAATACGGATGGCATATTTTCCGACAATCCCGTCCGCCCCCTATCAATTCAAAATCATCCGATCATTCGCAAACTCCCCGCCGCTGGCCTGCTCAAACTTAGCCAGCAGATCCGCCACCTTCAGCTTTTTCTTCTCTTCCCCGGAAACATCATAAATCACATTTCCCTCATACATCATAATCAGCCGGTTCCCATGAACAATGGCATCCTTCATATTATGAGTAATCATAAGAGTTGTAAGGTGATCACGCCCCACAATCCGCTCCGTAGCATCCAAAACCTTTGCCGCCGTCTTGGGATCAAGAGCCGCCGTATGCTCATCCAGAAGCAAGAGCTTCGGCTTTTTCAAGGTTGCCATCAAAAGGGTCAGAGCCTGCCGCTGTCCTCCGGAAAGCAGACCTACCTTACTGGTCATCCGATCCTCAAGGCCCAGATCCAGCACTTTAAGCTTCTCCTTGTAATCCTCCCGTTCCGCCCTGGTAATCCCGGACTTCAAAAAACGGAAATTTCCCCTTCTTAAAGCCAGAGCCAGATTTTCCTGGATCTGCATATTTGCCGCCGTTCCCGTCATAGGATCCTGGAACACCCGTCCCAGATAAGCCGCCCGCTTATGCTCCGGCAGCCGGGTCACGTCAATATTATCAATAAAAATCTTTCCTTCGTCCACAGGCCACACCCCGGCCACCGCATTGAGCATCGTGGACTTTCCGGCTCCGTTTCCGCCGATAACCGTTACAAAATCTCCTTCCCTCAATTCCAGGGACAAATCCTTAAGGGCCGTTTTCTCATTTACCGTACCCACGTTAAAGGTTTTCCAGATATGTTCTATCCTAAGCATTGGAGGCACCTCCCCTTTTCACCGGTTTTGCAAAATACTTCCCTTTCAAATATGGGATTGCCAGGAAAACAGCAACTACAACCGCAGCCAGAAGCTTCAAATCATTCGAATCCAGGCCCATCTTTAACACAACCTGAAGTACCAGATAATAAATAATGGATCCGAACACCACCGATAAAAGCTTAAAAGCAAAATTTCCCCGAATCTTTCCGAACACCACCTGGCCGATAATCACAGCCGCCAGGCCGATGACAATGGCGCCCCGTCCTGCATTGATATCCGCAAAGCCTTGATACTGCGCAAAGAGTCCGCTGGAAAACGCCACAATACCGTTGGAAATCACCAGACCCAGAATCTTGCTGATGTCTGTGTTAATTCCCTGTGCCCGGGACATATTTGCGTTGCAGCCCGTCGCGCGGATGGAGCAGCCAAGCTCTGTTCCAAAGAACCAGTAAAGAACTGCAATCAAAAGAAGTACAAAGATTCCTACCACGAAAATCGGATTCTGATAAAAAGGCACATCCTTCACCCAGCGCAGAGATACCAACAGCTCATACTGGTCCACGCCGATGGACTGGTTGGCTCTTCCTCCCATAATCCGCAGATTGACGGAATAAAGTCCAAGCTGTGTGAGAATCCCCGCTAAAATTGCAGGAATCCCCATAGCCGTATGTAAGATTCCCGTTACCAGACCTGCAAGCATGCCGGCTCCCACTGCTGCAAGCAGGGAAAAGCCTGCGGAATGTCCGCTAAGCATCATCATGACGCAGACCGCTCCTCCTGTGGCCATCGTTCCGTCCACTGTCAGGTCTGCCAAATCCAGAACCTTATAGGTAATATAGACGCCAATCGCCATAATCCCCCAGATAAGCCCCTGGGCGCAGGCTCCTGGCAGCGCATTCAAAAACTTCACAATTTCCATAACTGTTCCTCCTAGTATAGTTCCGCAATGTCCTGTCAAAAGGCACAAAGCTTTCATAATTATAACAAAAAGCAGCAAAAAAGGAAAGTCTTTTTTGCTGCTTTTTATAATCTTTTTCAAGCAAAACAATGATTTATGCGCTGCTTTCTCACCTGCTGCCGGGCTTACTGGATTGCTTCGTAGCCCTCCGGAATGGTGATGCCAAGAGAATCGCACAGTTCCTGGTTGTATTTCTTGGTAAACTGAGGAGCGTACTCAATCGGCATCGCTGCGATATCAGACTCACCCTTCAGAATCTTTGCAGCCATTTTGCCGGTAGCAACACCCAGATCGTAGTAGCTGATAGACAGGGTTGCAACGCCGCAGCCTGCACAGATGCCTTCCTCTCCTACTACTACAGGCATCTTAGCCGGCTCACAGATATTCCGGATGACTTCTGTGTTGTTTGCAGCCGTATTGTCGGTAGGAATGTAGAGGACGTCGCTTTCATCCACGGCTGTCTGGGTTACGGACGACAGATCATTGGAGTCTGCGAAGGAGTACTGCTTACAGGTGTATCCAAGCTCTTCCAGGAAGCCCTGAACCGTGTCTACCTGGTACTGGGAATTGGCCTCTGCGGAGCAGTATACCAGTCCTACGTTCTTTGCATCCGGGAACAGCTCTTTTACGATCTGTGCCTGCTCATCCAAGGGCGCCAGGTCGGAAGTACCGGAGATATTGCCTCCGACGGTTCCGTTAAAATCGCTGATGTTCAGAGCCACGCCGTACTCTGTTACGGATGTTCCCAGAATCGGAATGGTTCCGGTTCCTGCCTGTGCCGCCTGGAGCGCCGGGGTTGCATTTGCAAGGATAAGATCTACCTCGTCTGATACAAACTGATTTACAATCGTAGAGCAGGTGGGCACATCGCCGGAAGCGTTCTGCTCGTCAAAGGAAATCTTATCGCCGAATTCTTCTGTCAGCGCATCCTTGAAGCCCTGGGTCGCAGCATCCAGCGCATCGTGCTGTACAAGCTGGCAGATACCTACCACGTACTCAGCGCCGTCTGTGGGTGCCTCTGTTCCTGCCTCTTCGCCGGAAGCTTCCTCCTGCGTCTCGGAAGGAGCCTCTGTCGGTTCTTCACTCTTACTGCCGCATGCTGCCACAGATACTGCCATGGACAGCGCAAGGAGCATTGCCAATAACTTTTTCATACTTATCTTCCTCCTAGTAAATTTTCCTGTTTGGGAGCTTTTGCTTTTCCGCCACAACGCTGTGACGCATTAAAGCGTTAACCCACCTTAGAAATTGTATACCAAAGAAGAAGATTTGTCAATCCATGATTTTTTCTCTTTGAACCTTCTCTTTGAATTTTTCTCGCTATTTCTCGTTATCGATCGTGAAACAATCAAAAACTAAAATTTTCAAGCTTGCGCAAAGCCGTGGGAAACGTTATAGTATGAAGAGAGAAAGGATGAACTATGCAGATCACATACATTGGACACAGCGGTTTTCTGGTTGAGCTTCGGGAAACCCTCCTGTTATTTGACTATTACGAAGGCTCTCTGCCTCAGCTTCCCTTGGAAAAACAGCTCTACGTGTTTGCCAGCCACCGGCATCCGGATCATTTTAACCCGGAGATCTTTTCTCTGGCAGAGACACATGAGAATATCTTCTTCTGCCTGTCCAAAGATATCTGGGAATGCCGGATTCCCAAAGAGCGCCGCAGCCAGACATTACGCCTAAAACCAGGAGAAAGCCGTGATTTGGACTCCCTGTCCTTAAGAACGCTGAAATCAACGGATGAGGGCGTCGCTTTTCTGGTTTGGGTTGAAGGAAAGACCCTCTACCATGCGGGGGATCTAAATGACTGGCGCTGGCCGGGAGAGCCGGAGAACTGGAACCGGCAGATGAAGGAACATTATGACAACTATGTGGAACCCCTGCGCGATATGCACATAGACGCCGCCTTTCTTCCACTGGATCCAAGGCAGGAGGCATACTATTCTCTGGGGTTTGATTACTTTTTGTCTCTGACTGCCAAGGGAAATAAGGATGAACGCATCTATCCTATGCATTGCTGGGAGGATTACCGTATCATTGACCAATGGCTTACGGAGCATCCAAGCCATCCAGAGCGCCGGCGGATTGTACCCGTTACAGGGCGCGGCCAGCATTTTATACAGTGAAAGCCGCCCTATGCCTTTTCGCATTTAAAACATATGCAGAGCCATGAAAGGAGAAACTGCCATGAATTTTCAATTTGCACACTACAACTACAATGTAATCAACCTGGAGAAGTCCCTGGACTTCTACGAGAAAGCCCTTGGACTTAAGGAGGCCCGGAGAAAGGAAGCTGCGGACGGCAGCTTTATCCTCTCCTACTTAACCGACGGCAAGACTGGCTTTCAGCTTGAGCTCACCTGGCTTCGTGACTGGGAAGGGGATCGCTACAATCTGGGCGACAATGAAATCCATCTGGCATTCACCACCGACGATATGGATGCCGCCCACAAAAAGCACCAGGAAATGAACTGTATCTGCTATGAAAATCCTGATATGGGAATCTATTTTATTGCGGATCCGGATGGCTATTGGATTGAGATAGTCCCGGCCAAGTCAAACACCCCACAGTAAGCTGATGGGGCGTCAAACTTCCCTTTATTCCAAATACGGCTCTAGCAGATTACTTCCATGTGCATAAAGGGTATCGTACCAGAACTGCCCCGTCCCGGCCGTGTCCGCATCGGCCGGGATTTTTCCTTTTGTCTGCAAAAGCTCTTCACAGATCAGGGCCATAATCCGGCCCTCCAAACCGGTTTCCTCTCCATCTTGAAAACGGTTCAGACAATAGCGGAGCGTGTATTCTCCATAATAAACCAGCTCCCTGTACTCTGCGTAATGCTCCTCTACATAATCCCGGGGATTGGAGGAAGCGGACGGACTGCTGCATATGGTGTTTAACAGCTGCTCTACCGCCTTGTCCGTATCAAGGGAAACAGCCTCTTCCAGAGAACCTTGGGCTTCCTGAGGCTTTACTGCATCCTCTGTTCTATTATCAGGATTCTCACTAAGCTGCAGATCCCATGGTACAGCGCTCACCGAAAGCTGCTCCTCTTCGGAAAGGCTGTTATACCACTTAAGCCATTCTATGGTTTCCTCGGACAAATCATTCACATTATACCAGTGATTGTGGTAGCGGATGAGACTGCCGTCTCCGCCCCGGTACTCAAAAATCATCCATTTTCCATTTACCTGAATCTCAATGGTATCTTTTTCTCCAAACTGGTAGCTGTAGCCTGCGCCGAAATTGGACTGATTATTTTCCGCCGGTATCTCGCTTCCGTCTACGGCAGAGGTGATTTCTCCGTCCATGTCCGGGCTTCGGTCCGCTTTTGTGCTCTCCCTTCCGGTATCATAATAATATTTATCATTTACCAGAACCATAGGAATCACGTCATACTTCCTATCTTCTTCTGTTCCTGAGGCAATTCTGACTTCCACGCCCTCAGCCTTTACATAGACCGTCCTATCCTCATCTGTGGAATTATCAGCATTTACGCCGATTCGGAACCAGGCGCCTTTTTCCGCCTTGATCTCTACCGGCATCCCCGGCGTCATATAGGCAGGCGTATCGAGCTGCTCCTTCTCTGCGTCAACAGGCAGCAGGACAACCTCCGTATCGCCTAAGCCTTCCCCCGCCCAGAGGGTAAGGCTTCCCTTATTGGGAGAAATTTCTTCGTCAGAATAATAGATTCCGCCCTCGCTGCCTGCCGGAATTACAATTCTCACTTGATAGGCGTCCTGCCTGGGATTGGTCAGGAAGCAGACGGCTGCTGCAATACAGACCGGAACAGCAGTCAGAATCACCCAGAAGGCAGGCTTTTGGTAATTCAGCACTGCCTTGACCCTTGCTTTGACTCCGATTTCTCCAAAGGCCAAAGGACAGGCCAGAACCATCTTTTTCCCTTCGCTGCAGGTGACAAGAACGTGGGAATAAGCTTTCTTTCCGCTGCTGTTCATAGAGCCAATCACCTTTTCATCGCAGGCAAGCTCCACATCCCGGCCAAACAACATATAGGCCGCCCACATAAGGGGATGGAACCAATAGACAGACAGCAGCACATAGGCCAGAAGCTTCCAGAAATGATCCCCTCGCTTTAAATGGGCCCGTTCATGGGCAAGGACATACCTGGTTTCTTCCTGGTTAAGACCGGAAGGCAGATAGATCCGGGGACGCAGGATTCCCAGAATAAAAGAAGAATTCACCCCGTCGCAAAGCCAGATATGTTTCTTTGCCTCCCCCAGCGGAACAGCCTCCCGAAGCCGGACAGAAAGGCGCAGATAGCTTACAAAGGCATACAGCAGCAGGAAAATCATGCCGAGAATCCAGAAAATCCCTGCCAAATGCATTCCTGTATTCAAAGGATTTGCGCCGGAAGCTTTGGAGGCTGCGCCGATGGTTTCCTGCAGTATGGGATTTACCGTGCTGTTAAGCGCCGGGATACCGCTGCTCATAATAGGCGCCTGGGACTGGCCGAGGCTCTCAGGGCTGATGGTTTCCGCACTTGGAATGAGGCTCAGAGAGCTTTCAAAGGAAACAGGGCATACCAGGCGGACAGCCACGATTCCCCACAGAATACAGGACAGCCATCTAGGGGCTTTTCTCAACAGTATCCGAAGGAATATCACAGCCAGAATCAGCCATCCCGCGGCAATACTCATATTCAGCAATTTTAAAAAGATCTTTTCCATATTCTCACCTCTGTGTGAAACCTGCTCCTAATCCGCCTCGGCTTTGTCGATCATTTCTCTGATCCTGGCCGCTTCCTCCGAGGTCAAAGTGCTGTTCTTGGTAAAGGCGGCAATAAAGGCCGGAAGGGAGCCGTCAAAAGTATCCTCCACAAACCTGCGGCTCTGCATGGAATAAAACTGCCCGCGGGAAATGAGACTGGTCACGGTTCCCTTTTGATTTTCAAATAAGCCCTTACTGCACAGCCGCTTTAAAACCGTATGGGTAGTCGTCCGCTTCCAGGTAAACGCTTCTGCCGCCAGTTTCACAAGCTCCGAAGAAGTAACCGGCTCATGCTCCCAAATCATATCTGCAAACCGGGCCTCGATTACGCCTAATTGTATCTCTGCCATGATCCCCTCACCTTTCCTGCTGTTCTCTGCTTCCTATCATCAATTCTTCTGTACTACAATTTGTAGTCTATATCATAAGACTACTACAAGTAGTCTCATATGTCAAGAAAAAATTGCTGTACACCGGTTCCCTTAGCAGCTCATCATCCCCATACTTCTTCTCCAGATCACGCAGCAGCCCATCAAGCTTCGAGGCATAGAAATCCACCTCCTCCCACTCGTCCCCCCAACAACGTAACAACGCTGGTGTCGCAAAATAAGGCGGCAGGCTTTTCCAATATCCAGTGTCCGGCTGTTCGCGTACACCTTGTCTGATATGGACGAACATTGCCAAAAAACCAAACACCCAAAACAACAAAAAATGGCAATGTACGTACAGAGCAGACAAGGTGTACACGAACCGTCCGAACACAGGATATGGAAAAGCCTGCCGCCCTATTTTGCGACACCAGCGGCCACAACCACCCCTACTCCCAAGGCATCAACGGATTCTCAATCTTCTTATCCCGAATCATCAACTCATTCACAGCCTCCCTGGCCGGCTTATCCTCAAACAGCACCGCATTCACCTGCTCAATAATCGGAATCTCCACCCCATACTTTCTCGCAAGCCCCACGGCAGCCTTGGCAGAGTAAACACCCTCCACCACCATTTTCACCTCATCCATGGCCTCCTTCATGGTTCTCCCCTGTCCCATCAGATATCCGGCCTTCCGGTTCCGGCTGTGGACAGAAGCACAAGTTACAATCAAATCACCAATGCCAGACAGGCCGCTGAAGGACTCAATCCTTCCTCCCATGGCAAGCCCGATCCGGCTCATCTCCGCAATTCCCCTGGTGATAAGAGCCGCCTTTGTATTATCCCCATAGCCGAGACCGTCTGCAATGCCGGCCGCCAGAGCAATGACATTTTTAAGAGCGCCTCCCAGTTCAATGCCGAGCATATCAGGGCTGGTATACACACGGAATACCTGGTTCATAAAAATATTCTGGATATATTCCGCCGTCTCCCGGTCATGGGCCCCGGCTACTACAGTCGTGGGAAGCCCCCGGCCTACCTCCTCGGCATGGCTCGGGCCGGAAAGTACGGCTGCACGGCAGTTTGGTATCTCCTGCTCCACAATCTCCGACAGGGTCATCAGGGTGGATTCCTCAATTCCCTTGGCCACATTTACGATAATCTGCCCGTCCTCCACAAAGGGAGCCATACTGTGAGCCGTGCTTCTGGTAAAGGGAGACGGAACTGCCAGTACCATCATCTCTGCGCCTTTGATGCTGCTCTCAAGATCTGTCGTAATACGCATATCCTCCGGCAGCTTTACGCCTGGAAGCTTATCCTTGTGCTCATGCTGCTGGTTCAGCATCGCCACCTCGGCTTCCATAATCGACCACAAAGTTACTTCATGTCCGTTATTGTGGAGCAATATGGACAGGGCCGTTCCCCAGCTTCCAGCTCCTATAACACTTACCTTTGCCATTGTATCCGTCTCCTTTTTGATTCTTTTTATTTTTTACTTCTTTGGACTTTTAAATAAAGACACACTGTTAATCACAATCGAAATAACCGTGCCTATCCACAAAGCCTTGGACATTACCGGAGTGACGTCCAGCAGCGCGCTCCAGTCCTCGCTGAGCACCCATTTTGCATCGGCGCTGTAAAATGCGCAGAGCGTGAAAGCCGTAAATGATAAACTGATAAACCGAAACCATTTGGCCTCCCCGCCTTTTATTGTCCATATTACATTTAATACCGCCGCTGCTGCCGCAATGATGCAAAAAAACAACCACATATTCATTCTCCTATTCTAAATCGCTGCGCGATAGCACTAAAGGGTAAAGCCGCCTCAATCCGCCTTCTGTCCCAGCTTCCGCTCTGTTCCGTTTATAAGTCCTTTGATGTTTTTCTTGTGCCTGTAAAGGGCAAGAACCGTCAGAAAAGCCGTGATGGCATACAGCTCATACAAATGCGGCTGCGCAAGGCCCCATTTTCCAAGGAAGCCGTAAATCAGCACGCCGGCCATCAGTTCTATTACCACAAGAACAGAGCCTGCGGACACATACTTTGTCACAGCCACAGACAGCACAAAGCTGACCGCCGCAATGACCATCAGCACCGGATCCAGGCTCACAAACAGGCCGGCTGTGGCTGCGATGCCTTTGCCGCCCTTAAATCCCAGGTAAAAGGGAAAATTGTGGCCCAGGATCACACCCATGGAGGCATACATGCCAAAGAGAACGCCTATGTTCTCTGAGGGATCGCCGTAATTGCGAAAAAGAAGCCTTACTGCAATCACCGCAAAGACGCATTTGAAGCAGTCTCCGAAAAAGGTAATGGCCCCGGCCTTTTTCCCCAGAGTTCTTAAGGCATTGGTAGCTCCGGCGTTGCCGCTTCCATGCTCCCGGATGTCAATTCCCCTCATTCTTCCATATAAGTAACTTGTCTGAAACAGACCAAACACATATCCTATAAGTACGCAAATAAGGCGTTCCATCACTGCTGCCCCTTTCTTTCCCGAACGAAAAATCTAAGCGCCGTACCCTTGAAGCCGAAGGCCTCCCGGATCTTATTTTCCAGATACCGGGTGTAGGAAAAATGCATCAGCTCCTTGTCGTTGACAAAGATTACAAAGGTGGGCGGTTTCACGGCTACCTGGGTGACGTAGAAGATTTTCAGCCGTTTCCCCTTGTCTGACGGCGGCTGCTGCAGAGCCACAGCCTCGGTTACAATCTCATTGAGCACACCGGTGGCAATCCGCAGGTTCTGGTTCTGAATCACCAGGTCTATGAGATCAAAGAGCTTGGAAAGCCGCTGTCCTGTCAGAGCCGAGAGAAACAGCATTTCCGCATAAGGCATGTAGGACAGGATAGTGCGGATTCGGTTTGTATACTCGTAGATGGTTTTGTCATTTTTCTCAATGGCATCCCACTTATTCACCGCAATGATGACGCCTTTGCCCCGATCGTGGGCAATGCCTGCAATCTTGGCGTCCTGCTCGGTAACGCCCTCCACTGCGTCAATCACCAGCACCACCACGTCGGCACGTTCCACCGCTGTCACGGTGCGGATGATGCTGTAGCGCTCCAGCTCTTCCTTGACCTTGCTTTTGCGCCGCAGTCCGGCCGTGTCGATAAAGACATACTCCTGGCCGTTATGCATCACGTTAGTATCAATGGCGTCCCGGGTCGTTCCGGCGATGTCCGAGACTATGACGCGGTTTTCTCCCGTAAGCTTATTGATAATGGAGGATTTTCCCACGTTGGGCTTGCCTACAATGGCAATCTTCGGACGGTCGTCCTCCTCCTCTTCCTCAGAATGATCCGGAAAATGGCTCGCCACCTCGTCCAGCATATCTCCCAGTCCCAGACGGGAGGCGGAGGAAATGGGAACGGGATCGCCTAAACCTAAGTTGTAGAACTCGTACACATCCGGCATCAGCTTTTGGAAGCTGTCTACCTTGTTGACTACCAGAACCACCGGCTTTCCCGAACGGCGGAGCATATCGGCCACCTTGGAATCCGCATCCACCAGCCCCTGGCGTACATCGGTGAGAAATACAATGACATCCGCTGTGTCAATGGCGATCTGGGCCTGCTCCCGCATCTGGGAGAGAATCACGTCCCGGCTGTCAGGCTCGATACCGCCTGTGTCAATGAGTGTGAATGCCCGGTCAAGCCAGGTAACGTCTGCGTAAATGCGATCCCTGGTTACACCCGGCGTATCCTTTACAATGGAAATCTCCCCGCCTGCCAGGGCGTTGAACAAGGTGGATTTCCCTACGTTGGGGCGCCCTACGATGGCTACGATTGGTCTGCTCATAATATTACATATCTCCTATTCCAGTTCCGCAGTTTTATGGCACTGCTTTTCCTCAGTCTCCTAATACTGCCTCTAACAAAGCTTTTCCGTCTGATTCTACAATAATTACGGGCACTTGTAAAGCCCTGGAAAGCTCTTCCACCGTCATATCGTCCAGAAAAATGCGCTCGCCGCTCTTCATCATGTGCTCTGTCAGCAGCAATTCCTCTCCCAGAGCATGTCCGCTTAGCTGTTTTTTCAAATCCTGTCCGGTGAGAAGGCCGGCCACTGTGATAGATCTGCCGAAAAAGTCATTTTTGACAGGAAAAATCTGAATCTCCACATTAGGATACTTTCTGCGTATCTGTTCTGCCTCTTTCATAAGGATAGGGGCGGCCAGTGTTCCGGTGGCAATGGTCACTTTCCGGCTTCTATCGTCGCCGGAGCGGCAGGCAAGCTCGTTCTTAAGTTCTTCGTGGAGAAGCCGCACCATGCCGACACCGTTTTCCAGCTGAAGGTAGCCGTCGTAGCTTTCCTCCCTCGGCAGCTCCTCCCCGGCCAAAAGATACCACTCGTCGCCGGCATGAACAAAGTGGGTTCCGTACTTCTCATAGAGGCGATCCTGCCAGGCGTGAAGCTGCTTTAACACCTGCAGCGCATCCTCCCTGGTAAACGGCTCCAAAAGATACAGACCTTCCCGGTGATCCGTAAGTCCCACAGGAACCACGGAAAGGCTTTGGAGATGGGGGAGGTATTTTGTCAGCGCTTCTATGCTGTGCTCCAGTTCATCCCCGTCGTTGATTCCCTTACAGAGTACAATCTGGCCATTCATGGTGATGCCGGCTTTGTAAAACTGCTCTACTTTGTCTAAGGCATCCCCGGCGAAGCGGTTATTGAGCATCCTGCAGCGCAGATCCCGGTTCATGGTGTGGAAGGATATGTTGATGGGGGACAGATGGTAGCGGATGATACGCTCCACATCCTCATCGCTCATATTTGTTAAGGTTACATAATTTCCCTGCAAAAAGGACAGACGGGAATCGTCGTCCTTGAAATAGAGGGTTTCACGCATTCCCCTGGGAAGCTGATCGATAAAGCAGAACATGCACTTGTTCCGGCAGGAGCGGTACTCGTCCATAAGGCCGTTTTCAAATACAATCCCCAGGTCGTCCTCATACTCCTTTTCAATCTCAAGCTCCCACTCCTCTCCGTCGGATTTACGGATTAGGATTTCCAAATATTCCTCGTTAATCAGATAGTGATAATCAAAAATGTCCTCTATGCTCTGGCCGTTGACGGATACCAGCGCGTCGCCGGGCGCCAGTTCAAGCTCCTCCGCTATGCTGCCCGGTTCTATCCGGCTGATGACGTGTTCTTTGTTTTTTTTCATGGCTTGCAGCCTCCTTTTTCTTTGCGGCTTATCCTTTATATCTCATACCCTTCCGAATGAAGTTCGCTGCCCAAAGTGGTATGTATTCTTAGAGTACTCAAAGGGTATTTTTTTCTGCATGATTTTACGAAACCGCAGAAACTCCGGGCTTTCATTTCCAGCGATTTCCTCTATGTTAATTTTACACATTACGGACCTTGTGTGCAAGTTTCATTTTATCTTGCGCTTCCCCGGCTTCTATGTTATTCTCAGACAAATAACAAACAATCTTAACAGCATATTCCCATAAAATACTCACATAGATTTACAGCATATGTACTTGTGTCTGAAAATCCGGCTTATACGGGTATGCTGACCACTTGGAGGATTTCAATGAGAACAAAAGAACAGATACTTGAATTTATTCGGAAGCAAAAGACTGCCTTTATTGCCTCCGTAGATGAAGATGGCTTTCCCAATATGAAGGCTATGTTTGCGCCGCGTAAAATTGAGGGGAATTGTTTTTATTTTACCACCAATACCTCCTCCATGCGTGCACAGCAATTTCTGAAAAATCCCAGGGCAAGCATTTATTTTTACAACCGGGGACGCTTTCGATATGAAGGGATTATGCTGACTGGTAATATGGAAGTTTTGCAGGATGAGGAAATCAAAAAGGAAATCTGGCGTACCGGGGACAATATGTTCTACAAGCAGGGCGTGACAGATCCCGATTACTGTGTACTGAAATTCACAGCGGTTAAGGGACGTCATTACTGTGATTTAAGATCGGAAAGCTTTTCTGTTGCGGATTTGAGCTGACGCCCGGAATCTGCCACCTTACTGTCCGCCCGGTAATCGGACGGCATATGGGGTTACTGGCATCAACTCTTTAAATAATCGCTAAATTCCTTTAATTCCATCTTCGTTTCTTTGGAAAGACTGTTAAATCTCCAACAAGCAGACCCGGCTGCCATGCTCCTCTATGATTTTCAGCAAATCTTCGGTTTTCATCCAGACAGTAGCCGTATTGTCATTTGGATGAACGCCTATCAGCCCCGGATCTTCCAGAAATGCTTTGTCCAGGAAAAACTGCACGCTGTGGGCTTCGTCATTCAAAAGGCCAAGAGGCGTTACCGCACCGGGCAGGAGTTTGAGATGCTCCATCAGTTCTTCCTTTGAGGCAAAGCTTAAGGGGCGCGTGCCGTTTTTCCTGCGAAATTCCTTGAGATCCACCCGTTTGCTTCCCGGCACCGTTATCAGATAATAGCTGCGTTTTTTATCGTCGCGTACAAAAAGATTTTTCGCATCGGCCGCCGGGTAGGGCAGCTCTACCCCGGACAGCTCTTCCATATTGTAGACGGCTTTGTGCTCTGTGATTTCATGCCAGATGCCTCTGTTTTTCAGATATTCATATACCTCTTGTTTATTCATGATTACTTCCCTTTTAAGTTTTGCAGTAAGCAGCCCAAGATTTCCGCTGCTCTTTGGCTTATGTAATTTATAGTGCAGCCTTTGTTTTTTCATATTCTTCACATTCGCTTCTCAATCTATAGAGCAAATGTGTAATTGCAAACATCAATGTTTCATAATGCATATAATCCAAAATATTTTTATCCACAAGAATCTGAAGGCTTGCCGGGAATTCCTCATCAGATGCCCAATAACGTAATGACACCGGCAGAAATGGAAACATGTCTATGTCGTATGCTGCATCCCCTTTATTAATTTTTCTTCCTCCCAGCTTCTCGCATGCCGCGGCAAATGCCGTCTCTTTTCCATCAAAGGCTTCTGCGGCATGCCCAAAAAACTGATTCCCTTTTGCCAATGAGCCTCCCTGAACAGACGAACAACTGTCTATGTTTACCCACTCATGGGACAGTCTGCAGTCTTCTTTGGAATAACAAAGCACATCATAAATTGTCATAGCCTCATTATAGTCCGCTTTTTCCTCGGTCTGAAAGGAATCCTTTGACCAGGCGGCTGCTCCGGTCAGCCGATGTATGCGGTACTTCCGCCCTATAAAATATAGGTAGAGATAACTTTTGTCATGCTCCAGCTCAAATTTTTGAATCATTTTTTCCTGATCGTACTGCAAAAAGACTTCTGCCATCTGGTCTTTCATTTTTTCATAATTCGAAGCTCTGTTTTTTATTTCCATTTTTTTCCACTTCGACCGTCCTTTCTCAATTATAAGTCCAGCCTCATATATATGGAAGCGTCCATCGGACTGTCATTGTAGCTCTCAATCTCATAAAATCCATATTTTCTGTACATATGTATGGCGCTTTGCAGAAACGGCAGGGTGTCCAAAAGCATATGGCGGTAGCCGATTTCCTTTGCATCCTTAATAATCTGCCGAATCAGAATGTCCCCTATTCCCTGTCCCCGGAAACAGGGCCTTACATAGAGACGCTTCATTTCGCAGCCTGCTTCATCAAGCTTTTTCAGGCCGATGCATCCGGCCAGATTTCCGCCGCTATTCTTCCCTTTCTCTGGCAGCCCGTGCCTTTTTGTTATACCGCGGTTCCCATCCTTTTCAGGCCGGCCGGTGTCCTCCGAAAATGCATAGCACAGGTACAGCCTTCCTCCGGGTAAACCGTATTTTTTCTCAGGATGCTCCAGCTCATCCTCATAATTCTGCACGGTAAGATACTCTCGAAATGCAGGATCTCCCTGCAGCAGCATCTCTGTGTATTCTGAAAATAGCTGCCGTACCTCCTGGGGCAACTGATATGCCGGCACTAATTGAACTGTCATATAGAGTCTCCTATCCTTATGTTGTAATTTGAAGCTTCTATGCTCTTTCCCTTAATGAAAAATCCGATACCATTTATACCCCACGCAGTAAAACAATTCCCGGGTCAGAAAGGGAAGCTTTGTCTTTAAGCTGCGGTACATGGTGGTCGGCGTGGGGGAGCTATAGGCTTTCATTCCTGCATCCTCTGCCAGCAGCATGGCGCGCTTCATGTGGAGCGGATCGCTGACTACGATAGCTGTCTGATATCCGTTTTTCTCCATCAGCGCCTTGGAATTCTCCAGATTTTCCTGGGTGATTACGGAGGCCTCTTCCATCAGAATATCCTCCTTAGGAACACCCTGGCTCAGCACATATTCTTTCGCAGAGTATGCATCCGAATGCTTATTTCCCTTTGCCACTCCGCCTGTGACAATGATCTTTTTGACCAGCCCCTGCTGATACAGGCAGATGCCGTGATTCAGCCGCTCCCGGTACACCGGGGAAACGCCCCTGTCATAGGCGGCTGCCCCCAGGACAATGACCACGTCCGCCTCGCAGCGCTCGTCCCGGATGCTATAAGCACAGATGCTTATGATGTTTTCAAGAATATAAAAAAGGAATAGAAAAATAACGGATGCAATGATTGTTCTTTTTTTCATGGTTTTAACCTTGTCTTTTTGTTGTGCCGGACTGCTCCTGCTCCCGCCGCATCTCCTTTAGCTCCTTTAGCACAAAGACCACAATCACCTGGGTAAAAACAAAGGTCAAAAGATCCGCTGCCGGCTGGGCAAGCTGCAGCCCCAACAGGCCGAGGGTTCCCGGCAGAATCAAGATAGCCGGAATAAAGAACAGGCCCTGCTTTCCGATGGCCGTCAAGGTCGCCCGGAAACTATAGCCGATGGACTGGGTGAGCATATTTCCGATAATGGTAAATGCCTGCAAAGGCAGCAATGTGCACTGAAGCCGAAGCGCCAGCGCTCCGATTCGAACCACTTCCGCATCCTCCCGGCGGAAGATCCGCATAATCGGCGTGGAGACGGAAAACATCACCACTCCCATGATGAGAAGAAACACAAATGCCACTCTCTGACAGAAGTAATAAGCCTCAAGCACCCGGTCATACCGCCTGGCCCCAAAGGTAAAGCCGCAGACCGGCTGAAAGCCTTGTCCAAAGCCGATGAGCGCAGAATTAATAAACATCATAATCCGGGTTACAATGGACATCGCCGCCACTGCAGCGTCGCCAAAGCCGGAAGCCGCCACATTTAACAGTACCGAGGCTGCGCTTGCCAGGCCCTGGCGTCCCAGCGTGGGCAGACCGGCAGACAGTATCTCTTTATAGACCCATGCTTTCATCGTAAAATACCTTGGATGAGGCTTTAATACATTTTCCGAGCGGATTACCAGGGCCAGCAAGATCAAAAAGCTGATAAACTGGCTGAAAATCGTGGCAATGGCCGCCCCTGAGATTCCCATCTTTAAGTTAAAAATCAATATCGGATCCAGGATCACGTTGAGAATGCCTCCTGTGGTAATGCCGATCATAGAAAGCATGGCGTTTCCCTGGGAGCGCAGCTGATTGTTAAACACAAAGGACACCGTCATATAAGGCGCGGCAAGGAGAATGTATTTTCCATAATCCTTTGCATAGGGGGCGATTGTCTTCGTAGCTCCCAGAGCCGATACCAGGGCGTCGATATTCCAGATTCCCGCCACAGCCAGCAGCAGGCCGAAGGCCAGAGCCGTATAGACGGAGACGGAGCAGGCCGTCTGGGCCTTTTCCGTCTCCTTAGCTCCCAGCATACGGGACATATAATTGCCGCTGCCCATTCCGAGGGTGAAGCCGATTGCCTGGATCATGGCCATCAGCGAAAAGTTCACTCCCACGGCGCCGGATGCACTGGTGCTGAGCTGGCTTACGAAAAAAGTGTCGGCCATGTTGTAGATAGAAGTGATCAGCATACTGATGATGGTAGGCACCGCAAGACGGGGAATCAGCCTGTTGATGGGCGTATCCATCATCATTTTATATTTTTCTTCCGCAGTCATTGCCTGTTTCATGGCTTCTTCCGTCCTTTTCCGTAACCTCTTCCACCCGTCTTTTCCGGCAGAAGATATGAGGCGGTAAAAACATTTACCGCCTTATCCCATTTTGATCAAAATTTTTCCGTAACGCCCGTTCCGTAGGAAATATAGTTCCCGTCAAAATTACACACTGAACAATACAGATCACACCGGTCAGATTCCCTACTACATCCTCGCTCTGCCCTATCACAAAGAGCATAGGAACATTCGATAAAGGCAGCAGTGCCAGCCCACAGATAACCCATAGTTTTCCGCAGTATTGATGTGCAAATTCCCAGGTATCTTGATTTTTGGTGGACATTTTTGTGCAGTATCCGAATGCCATATTGAGCTCATTCGGAATGTGGTGCAGAAACATCACTCCAAAGCCAATCATCGTAAGGGGAACGAGCATATTCATAAACAGCATTAAAACCCAGAATCCCATAAGCACACCTCACTTTTATAAGCCTTCAAATGGTTTTACATTTTACCGCACGTTACCGCCCGAACAACTCCTTGAAGGAAGCCTTGCGCTCCACAGCCTCCGTCATTTCTCCCATCTTCGACACATCCCCAATGAGAATCACTCCGCAGAGACGGTTGTTGCGGAAGTAGTATTTCTCATACTGTTTCCTGGACATATCCTTGAATTCAACCGTCCGGTAAACCAGATCCGGATTGCCGCCGTTATCCCCGATGGAAAACAGCGCCGTATTCATACCATGGAAGGTCAGAGCCGCCGGAACTGTGGTGTAGGAAAGCTCCTCGCCGGCTGCATTTGCCCCGGCTGTTTTCCCCTGCTCCACTGCCTGGGGCCAGATGGCATAATTGATGCCCTCGTACTGGGCGCAATCGCCGCAGGCATAGATATCCGGCACGCTGGAAGCCATATGGCTGTCCACAATCACTGCCCGGTCAACGGCAGCGCCTGCTTCCTTTGCAATCTGAATGTTGGAGCGCACGCCGCAGGACACGATCACAAGCTGGGCCGGAATCACGGTTCCGTCGCCCAGACGGACGCCGGTCACATGCTCCTCTCCTTCGATGGCAGAAATCTGCACTCCGGTGTGAATGGCAATCCCCTGGCCTTCACCGATGCTCTTTAGCATCTCTCCGGCTCCCGCATCCAGCTGCCGTCCCATAAGACGGGGAGCAAGCTCCAGAACCGTCACCTTGCAGTGGGCCTTCTTAAGCTCCCAGGCGGCTTCTAAGCCAAGCACGCCTCCGCCTATGACCACGGCCTCCTTTGTCTTCTCCAAAAGCTCCGTCACCTTCTGCGTATCGGAAAGCTTTCGTATCGCCACAACCTCCGACTTATCTGCGCCTGTAATCGGCGGGATGAAGCACTCGGAGCCAAGGGCATAAATAAGCTTTGTATATTTAAACTTTGCCCCGTCCTCTGTGAGAATTTCCTTTTCCTCTGTATCAATGGATGTCACCTGTCTGCCCAGAATCTGAACCACATTGTTTTCCTCATACCAGGAGGCGTCCTGAATGGCTATCTGATCCGCATCCAGCCCGGCCACCAGCGACTTTGTCAGCATCGGCCTGTTGTAGGAGGGATATTCCTCATTGGAAATGATGTAGACGCCGCCGGTCTTGTCCCGTTCCCGGATGGCCTTTGCCGCGTTGAACCCGGCTGCCCCGTTTCCAAGAATGGCGTAGAGATTGCTGGTATCCTTCCGGTAAGCCGTCGTTTCACTCTCCACCGGCACAAAGTTTTCCTTTCCCACGCCGCAGACTGGACAGATCTCCAGGGAGGAATCAAAAATTTCTCCACATACCAGGCATTTTACCAGGCTTGTTTTCCCTGCTGCCTTCTTGGGGTTCTCTTTATCCAGAAGCATGCAGCCGAAATTGTAGCCGTACTCGTAGGCATTGAGAAGATCAACCTCACTGGGCTTAAACCGTACCCGGAAGCCCTCTGTCACACGCATTTTCAGCTGTTCCAGACGCTCTATAATATGAGGCACGCCCTCTCCGCTCCAGCCGTAGCTTCCAAAAGCGCTGGCCAGCTTTCCGCCGTGGGTTCCGGCAAAAATGGAGGTGGTCAAATCCCAGACAGGCTTCAAGGCCTCTCCAACAATGGTAGGCGTTCCAAACAAAATACCGTCCGCAAAGCCAAGCTCCTCCAGTACCTTGCCCTGATCCGCCGTCACCAGATCGTAGCTTCGCACGTCAATATCGCCGCTGTCCCCAATGCCTCTTCCAATCTCTTCGGCAAGCTGCGCCGTGTAGCCGTAAGCGCTCACATAAGGGATGACCACGGTTTTCTTTGGATTGGGATTGACTACGGTACACCACTCCCGGTAGGTATTCAGCATCCGGTCAATGCCGCTGTCCAGAACAGGCCCGTGCCCCGTACAGATCATGGAAATGTCCAGATCGCTTATCCGGTCAAGAGCCTTCAGCATAAAGGGCTTAAAGGGCCCGATAATGCAGTCAAAATAATAACGTGTGGCTTTCCAGTAATCCTCTTTTGCCGTCACCTTGCTGGACACAATTTCCGGAAATGCGTAATGGGAGCCGAAGGAATCACAGGTCACCAGGATCTGCTGCTCCTCCAGATAGGTGTACATGGTATCCGGCCAGTGAAGGTTGGGCACATGAAGAAAACGCAGCTTAAGCGTCCCTAAGGTCATCTCCTGCTCGTCCTTTACCGCTATGCTGCAGAAATCCCGGTTTACGATATTTTTAAGGAAGGAGACAGCCGTAGGGGTGGCGATCACCTTAAGCCCTGGATTCAGCTCCAAAAGACGCTCCACGCTTCCGGCGTGATCCGGCTCTGTGTGGCTTACAACCAGGTAGTCAATTTTCTTTACATCTACGATTTCTTCCAGTTCCTTCAGATATTCGTCAAAATATTTCGCCTTTGCAGTCTCAAACAGGATGGTTTTATCTCCTGCCTTGTATACATAGGAATTGTAGGTGGTGCCGAATTCTGTGTACATAATGATGTCAAATACACGAAGTCTGTCGTCCAGAATTCCTGCCCAGTAGAAGTTTTCTCTGAGCTTATATGCCTTTGCTTCCATATTTACCTCCTTAAAGGGCTGTCAGCGTCTGCCGGCAACCCTTGTAGCTTGTGATTTGTTTTTTTGTTTTCCGATTTAAACCACGGTAGTCTCGAATCCCAGATCATCCATCAGCTCCCGGGCCTTTGCTACGCAGTTCTCGCAGCCGTCGATGGTGACGGTTTTGTCTGCAAGGCTTACCTTGAAGTCCAGTCCTGCTCCTGTAAGGGACTTGGTGATGCGCTCTACACATTTCTCACAGTGCATATCCTCTGCTTTTAATACGGTCATTTTTTGTTCCTCCTTCATTTTCTTAAAATGCATTTATACCCGGCACCTTCCTGCGGCAGACTTCCCTTTGCGCCACAGAATATGTTTTGGGAAACTATTGGGTGCGTGTATTCTGTTATTTCATCAGCCTGCGGATGGTATCACAGAGCTCGTCTACCACGGCCTCGTCTCCCTTTTTAATATCCTCCACCACGCAGGTTTTGATATGGTTGGAAAGCAGTTCTTTGTTAAAGGCGTTTAAGGCTGACTGGATGGCAGATACCTGGGTGAGAATGTCCACGCAGTAGCGCTCCTCTTCCAGCATGCTGCGGATGCCCCGTACCTGGCCCTCGATGCGGTTCAGGCGGTGAATCAGGCTTTTGTACTCTTCACTGTCCCGGTGCTTCGTTTTCACGCAGCAGCCCTCCTGGCAGCTGCAGCTCTCTTTGCGTTTCTCTTGTTCCATACTTAAAATCTCCTATTCCAGTACCATAAAAATCTTCAAAGCACATCTTTATGAAATCAATTTCCAGCCACAGTTACATGTGTCTGTCTCTCCTACAGCTTCAGCCTCTTAAGCCGCAGTGCATTGCTGACCACAGACACTGAGCTGAAAGACATGGCGAGCCCGGCGAAAATCGGGTTCAGCAGGGGCCCACCTAAAGCATACAACAATCCGGCCGCAATGGGAAGCCCCAAAGTGTTATAAAAGAAAGCCCAGAAGAGATTCTGCTTAATATTGCGGATGGTTGCCCTGCTTAAATGGATGGCCTTGTACACATCCTTCAAATCCGACTTCATCAGTACAAGATCGCTGGATTCCAGCGCAATGTCGCTTCCGCTTCCAATCGCAGCCCCCACATCGGCCTGAACCAGGGCCGGCGCATCGTTGATGCCGTCTCCCACCATCATTACGGAGAAGCCTTCCTTCTGGTAACGCTCCACCACCTGGGACTTATCCCCCGGAAGCACCTCAGCAATGACCTCGTCTACCTGTACCTGGCTTCCGATATAATCTGCCGTGAGCTGATTGTCCCCTGTCAGCATCACCACGCGGATTCCAAGATTACGCATCTGGGCAACGGCTTCCTTACTCGTTTCCTTAATGGTATCTGCCACGCAGATCATTCCCACAAGCTTTTCGTCCATCACAACAAACATCGGCGTCTGTCCCTTGCCTGCGGACTTCTTTGCTGCTTCCTCGTATTCTCCCAGGGATACCTTATTTCCCTCCAGCATCCTTCGGTTTCCGATATGGAAATAATGTCCTTCCAGAACTGCCTCAATGCCCTTGCCGGTAATGCTCTGAAAGGCTTCTGTCTGGGCAAGGGAAAGTCCCTTTTCCTGTGCGCCGGCCACAATGGCCTCACCCAGAGGATGCTCCGAAGAGCGCTCGCAGCTTGCGGCTAATCTGAGAAGTTCATCCGGCTCCATTTCATGGGAAATCACATCCACCACTTTTGGCTTTCCCTCTGTAATCGTTCCTGTCTTATCCAGAACCACTACCTGCACCTTATGGGTAGTTTCCAGAGCCTCGCCGCTCTTTATCAGAATTCCGTGGCTGGCTCCCAGTCCCGTTCCCACCATAATCGCCGTGGGCGTTGCCAGTCCCAGGGCACAGGGACAGGCTATCACCAGAACCGATACGAAAATAGTCAGCACAAAGGCCGCATCGTGTCCGAGAGCAGCCCAGATAAGGGCCGCCGCAACCGCAATCCCCATAACCGTCGGCACAAAATATCCTGCCACCGTATCTGCAAGCTTGGAAATGGGGGCTTTCTTGCCCTGAGCGTCTTCCATCATCTGAATAATCCGGGAAAGAGTGGTATCCGCCCCCACATGGGTTACTTCAATCTCCATGGCCCCGTTAAAATTCATACTGCCGCCAATTACAGTGTCGCCTGCTTCCTTTTCCACCGGAATGCTCTCTCCCGTCAGCATGGATTCGTCCACACTGCTGGATCCTCCCGTCACCGTTCCGTCAAGAGGAACCTTGCTGCCCGGCTTTACCAGAAGGATATCACCGGGAACCACTTCCTCCACCCGTACCTCTATCTCCTGACCGTCCCTTAAGAGAATGGCCGTATCCGGCGCAAGCTCCATCAGCTTGCGGATAGCTTCGGAGGTCTTTCCCTTGCTTCTCGCCTCCAGATATTTTCCAAGCATAATGAGCGTTACCACCACGGCCGCCGACTCATAGTAGAGATTCTCCACACAGGCCGGATCCGAGGGAATGCCCACAGTCATGGCGAGACTGTAGAAAAAGGCGCTTCCCGTTCCGATTGCCACCAGGGAATCCATATTTGGATGCCCCCGGAACAGCGTCTTAAATCCTACAACATAGAACTTCCGCCCGTGCCAAAGTATCAATACCGTTAAAATAAGCTGGGCCAAGGCGAAATTCAGCGGATGGCTGTGCATATGCAGGAAATCCGGCAGAGGCAGTGTAACAGGTATCATATGTCCCATGGAAATATACAGGAGAGGCACTGCCAGACAAATCGTAACAATCAGGTTCTGCTTCTGCCTGCGCAGCTTCTCCATCTGCTCGTTCTGCTCTGCGCTCCGGTCTTCTTTTTCCACATCCTTTGGAACAAAGCCGGCTTTTTCTATCTTAAGCTTAATATCCGCAAGCTTTACCTTGGTAGGATCGTAGACAATATGCGCCTTGTTGGTGGTCAGGTTCACCTCGCTGCTGATGACTCCAGGCAGCTTTCTGGTGACACGCTCCACCGCCGCACTGCAGGAGGCACAGGTCATCCCCTCTATATTCAAGGTGATCTCCTGGTTTTTCGCCTCTGCCCGCTGCTCCTCTCTGGCGCCAAAACCGGCACGCTCAATCCGTTCACAAAGCATCTCTACCGTTACCTGCTTAGGATCATACACAATCCGCGCCCGGTTGGTTGCCAGATTCACCTGGCTGCTTGCCACTCCGGGCAGCTTCCCGGTGACACGCTCCACTGCCGCACTGCAGGAGGCGCAGGTCATTCCTTCTATTATCAATGTTACTTCCTGATTCATGTAACTCACTCCTCTCCTATCTGGCAGCAAACCAGTTTTACCGCCAAGTTATATACCCTATTGGGGTATCTTTATTTTCAATATACCCCATTGGGGTATCTTTGTCAAGGAGATTTTTCACAATTGCGCTTATTTCTATTTTAGTGATTCCACATTTTTCAAAGAAACATACCATAACTCCCAAAAGCTGCGGCCTTAAAGAACTCCTCCACTTTGTTCCAGAATAAACAGAACCAGCGAACTGCAATTTTATTTCACAAGTTCAATAAGATATGGGATTCAGTCTGTTCCTCTCTTTATTTTTGAATTATATTTCTCACATTCTGATTCTAATTTAGGAAAATTCAGGCAGCGATTTCTGCCTGAAAATGGCTCATTGGAGATGTACTTTTTATACAAGACGTTTGCTTTGTTACAGATTACTTCACTATTGATCCGACACCATTCTAATTCTTGAACACACAATCGTTTATAATATTTGATGTTTTCCCTGTCTCTCTTAAAAATAGTTGTATCAACAAGCTGTAATTGTTCTTCTTCAATAGGTATCATCAGATTAAAATTCAGGACACCTAAAAGCTTCCCATTTATTTCAATCCTTGAAAAATCTATAGAGTTCTTCATTTTTTTATGCTTTTCTTTTGGTGATGAAAGTGGTATACAATATTTATAAATACCACAGATAATAACAATTCCAACAAAAACCCTGTTATCTTTTCCCGTCTGTGGCGAAACAGAAAGCACTTTATCATCTATATTATGTAAATTGCGGATATATTTCATATCTACCTTGTATAAGTTAAAATCTGTCTGCATATTTCTCCTCGTAAAAAATGGCTATGCGTTTCCACATAGCCATTTGTGTAGTAACTCCATTAGAGTTGCTAACGCTTTTAGCAGTCCACTTTGCGGTAGGACTCACCACTAGTAGTATAATACCATATTTCCAAAAATAGTCAATCTTTTTTTGCGTAAATACATAAAATCACTCAATTCTATTTTAGTGATTCCACATTTTTCAAAGAAGCATACCATAACTCCCAAAAGCTGTAGCCTTAAAGAAATCCTCCGCTTCTCTTAGAAATAAATGAGACGCTTAAATATTCCTGCTTAGCACTCGATGGCAACTTGCTAATGTGGATTTATGCTGGAGACATCCTTGAACTGTGGTAATTTTAATTCCCCCGAATTCGGGGGAATTAAATCACTTCAAGACCTTTGTAGTCTGTTCTTCCAAAATAGACATCTGATGTATTGCAATTTTATTCAGTTTTATCAAGCGTTCTTTTTGGTTCAGCCCATCTTCAATCAGCACTGCATTGATGTTTTCCATGTTTGATAGGCATATCAATTCATTTATACTTGCATAATCCCGGATATTGCCTTTTTTATCAGAATTTTTATCTCTCCATTGTTTCGCAGTCATACCATCCGTATGGCATCACATATATCACCTATATTACAGTCCAAATATTCACATATTCGTAAAAGTACTGATAGGGCTACTTCCTCATTTCGACGCATTTTTGTCATTGTCCCAGAAGCAATATTTAAATCCCTTCTTAGCGTAGCAGGAGATATATCTTTTTCAATAAGCAGTATCCATAATTTTTTATAACTTATCTTCATAATGCACATTCCTCATTTTATAAATATGATTCTCGGCTTGCTATTTACCTTTATAAATATGATTGTATATTACCAACATTAAAATGTCAACATTTTAAGCTGCGTTTGTGACAAAAATCGCAAGTTCTTGATGTTTTTATTTAATATATTTGCAATTGAGGATATGGTAAACAGCAAGCCGAGAATCCAATTTATAATCCAAGAGTCTCGTTTTGCAACTAAGATTCCCTATTTGTAACTGAAAATCCCGTTTTGTAAGTAAAATTCCCGGATTTTCATTCCTATTTCGATATGTTATAATACGTTCAGCAATAAATTTGTATACAACAGCCAGAGCTCAATTCCCTCTCAAAATTTTTGTATTCGGAGATTCCATCCCTGTTTTGCTTGGATAAGCAACCACTGAACATCCCAGTTTCTTAAGCACATCTTCTCCGTAATAAAAGCTGAACACTTCGTATGGGCTACGGTTGTTCAGCTTTTCTTGTTTGTAAGAATTGATATGGCTCATCAATAAGGCAGTTTATTTTTAACAGAACAAACATCCTCCATAAAATCCAGGCAGTGAAGTGTACACTCCGAACATAGGCTGCATTTGTAAGCAGATGGATGTGTGCAGCTCATTCCACACAATTTCTTTGCTTTACATATGGTGGGGAATTTGCATGATTATAAGGGTATCCGAGACGGCCACTTTTCTTGTCGTAGGAATACTTTTTAATTTCTTTAGCGATGGTTGTCCGTCTTTTCCGATTGCACCAAAAGAGGCATTCTCTTGAAGGCGTTGAGCAATGAGCATTCGATCTTTATAGGACAAAACTTTGACATGATGACTCCTTTCCAGTCACCAGAAATCAAAGCATAACAGAAAAGAAGCCAACTATTCAGTCAGCCCCATTTCATTTGCAAAAGAAAATCTATACCTTTCTTTTGCGCCAATAATGATTAACTTCTATACTTATCTGGAATAGCAGGTATGGAATCTTGGATTGCAATTGAGGATATTTGCAAAAAAAGCAATATAATTTCCAACAAAACGTATTTTCGACTAGTCATGTACAACTAAAGGGCAGCATATGGTGTTGAAGTTTTTCTATATCAACAATCAACTAGCACAACAAGTTAATTTACCTCCACATTCAAAATATCCCTCTTGTATCAGTAATTCCAATACAAGCGCCTCTCGTTCCACCATTACCTGAGCAAAATCATCCAGTATAGTTTCCCTGTTTACATCTATCGCAAGCTGCGGATTCAGGAATTCAAGCGTAAAGCCTTCCTCCGCTTCATACTTGTCCAAACTTTGTTGTTCTATATTCTCTTTCACGCAGCACAGGAAATAAAAATTATCCTGTATAAAGATATCCTCTTTTGTACCCTTCTGAATGCGATGAACCTGCCCATATTCGCGAATAGAATCTCTAATAACGCATAAACCTGTTTCCTCTAATACTTCTCTTATCAGAGCCTCTTCCACATATTCACCAGTTTCTATGCCTCCGCCCGGAAATTTATAATAATTATATTTCTTGCTATAAACCATTGCTATTTTTCCATCTTTAATGATGATAGCTCTTGCAGAAGGCCTGCTAAAAACGCTTCCGTCAGGAACATAATCTTTTTTATCCATTTCAAACAAAATACGCATTTTATATTCTTCTGCCTCCGTAAGTTCATTCTTCTTGATTGTACCTGCTCTGTAAAAGAGACTTTATTGAATTGTCTCCAAAAAGCTTTCAACCTCTTTGTTAAATGCAAGGTATCTCTTATTTGCAATAAAATGACTGCCTTTCACAATGGACAATTTTGCACCCGGTATATTTTCCGCAATTTCTTTTGTATGGGATTCCTTAATCATATCATTTCTTCCGCAGATTACGAGCGTGGGGGCAGTTATTCTTGACAGTTCGGTTCGTTCAATATTCGGTTCGTTCACCATTAACCCAAGCATTTCAGCGCTCTTTTTTGCACCAGACGATTTTAAAGCAAATCCTCTGGCTATTCTGTATCCCAATTCGATAGGAATTTGCGTCGTTCTTTTTACCCCTTTCGGATTCAGGTTGCCCCCGTTCAATATCAACGCCTTTACCTTGTCAGGATATTTCATTGCAAACTTCATTGCAATATTTGCCCCGTCAGAAAATCCCAAAATAACCGCATTTGAAATTTTATGACTTATCATAAAATCATATAAGTCATGGGAAAACTGCTCAATCGTAAAAGGTTTCGTGCCTCTTGGTGATTTGCCGTGGCCTCGTGTGTCTATAGCAATTACCCTATATCTGTCGCTGAAATAATCGATTTGATGTTTGAAATAAGAGCTGTCTTCTCCGTTCCCGTGCAAAAGGATGAAAGGCTCCTTATTTCCCTTTTCCTGATAATATAATGATATATTCATTTACATCTCCCCACAAATCATTTCATATATTCCTATTAGAACATTTCTATATAAAATAACCATACAAAATAAACCTTGAAAAATCAATCACGAAGTTGAAATGTTTCAAAATATGATCCGCTCAAAATGTTAAGTAATCCCAGCCTTTCATTTCGGATAAAAATATGAATTTTTAAAAATGCCTTTGACTTTCCCCTTAGGGCAAAGTGTATACTTGTAAGAAAGAAAAGGGAGGTGGTTATCCGTGCTGTCTATTGGCGAGTTTTCAAAAATATGCAAGGTGTCTGCAAAAACGCTCAGATACTACGCTGAAATCGGGCTCATTCTGCCCAGCGAAATCAACCCAGAAAACGGGTATCGGTACTATGCTATTGAACAGCTGGAAACTATGCTGCTTATTATCCGTTTGAAATCCTACAATTTCTCATTGGAGGAAATAAAGCAGACCATAGAATCGGGAGAATGGAACGAGGAAAAACTGTATGCTGCCCTAACCAAAAAACGGGAAGATATGAAAAAACAATTACATGAACAACAAAAGAGCCTGCATCAGCTGGAATGCGATATAGCAAACCTAAAAAACGGAAAGCCCATCATGTCCTATTTAGATATGATTGATGTAGAGCTTGCAGAAGTTCCAGTGATGCGTCTCCTCTCTGTCCGCAAAATGGTTCAAGCCGATATTTTTTCTGATGAATACGGTATCTGTTTTGGGAAGCTGTCAGGCCGGATAAGAAAAGAAAATTTAACCATAGCCAATCCCCCAATGGTCTTATTCCACAGCAAGGAGTTCAGCCCTTTCGGCTTAGACACCGAATTTGCCATCCCTATTAGGGAATATGTAACCGGAACAAGGGATTTCAAGGCAGGGCTATGTCTGAAAACCGTTATAAAGGGAAGTTATTCGATTTTGTCCTCTGTATATGCCAGGCAGACAAAATGGGCAGAAGAAAAAGGGTACGAATGTACCGGCGCATTGTTTGAGGTATATGTAACAGACCCCTCTCAAGTTACAACAGAGGATGAACTGATTACAGAAGTCTATTATCCCATTAGAAAGATATGAAACGGAGGTTCACCAAATACCATGAAGCAGGAGCAGACAGCAGCTTTAGAAAATAAAGTGAAAAATAAATATGGCAATATAGCCGGAATCATTGTACTTAAAGAAAATCATACTGTTTACGAACATTATTTTAATCAGTGTTCAGAAAATGACCCCATCCATATCTTTTCGGTGACAAAAAGCATCATCTCCATGTTATTCGGAATTGCCTTAGAGAAAAGCTATATCAAAAATCTCGATGAAAAGGTAATTGATTTCTTTCCGGCTTATCAAATCAAGAAAAAGGAAAAAACAATGCAGCATATCACAATCCGGAATCTGCTTACCATGACTGCCCCCTATAAGTATCGATTCAACCCTTATCCAAAATATTTTTCCAGTGAGGATTGGGTCATATCCTCCCTTGACTATTTGGGCGGAAGCGGAAAGATTGGGGATTTCAAATATGCGCCTGTCATCGGAATTGATATTTTATCCGGCATACTGATCCATGCTACAGGGAAATCCGTTTTAACATTTGCACAGGACAATCTTTTTTCTCCCTTGGGAATCTCTGTTGATAAAAGTATATCTTTTCAAAGCAAGGAAGAACAGCTCGCTTTTTACAAATCAAAAGGTGAAAATGGCTGGGTTTCCGACCCAAAGGGTACGAATACGGCCGGCTGGGGATTATCCCTTACAACTAACGACATGGCAAAATTAGGGCAGTTGTATTTGAATGAAGGATATTGGAACGGCAGACAGATTGTCTCCGGAAAATGGATTGAAGAGAGTACACAGGTACAAAGTGTTTGGAAAGCACGCCATCTAAAGTACGGGTATCTGTGGTGGGTGATAGATGAGGCAGAGCATTCGTATGCCGCTTTAGGCGACGGCGGAAATGCGATCTATGTTAATCCGAAAGGCAGAATTGTGATTGCTGTTTCTTCCCTCTTTGCTCCAAGAGTGAAAGACAGGGTAACTTTCATAAAAAGAGAGCTTGAACCCCTGTTTCAGTAAAACTGTTTATAGGATAGCCAACCCCAAAGGGGGTAAAAAACCTCCCGAACCCAAAAGATCCGGGAGGTCTGTATCTCGTCAAGGCAGCCTGCATGTATGTAAACCGTCCGAGCCGCTGCCTTAAAGAGGGGCACGCAAGCCGAGAGAATTCCCTACTTCCGTCCCTCCTCATACTCCTTAATAATCGGAGGCATCTGCGCCATCATATTATCAATATCCTCAAACATCGTGCTCTTCGTCGTCCCCAAAGCACTGGCCTGATTAATATGCTTCACCACCACCTGGTACTGCCCTTTCACCTGCACAAAGAAATCACAAAGCCTCTGAAGAGCCTCCTTCGACTGTTCAATCACTCCTGAGATCTCCGTATGCACCGTCGTGGCGCTGTCCGCCGACCGGGTAATCTCATCAAACATATCATACGTCTCATTTACCTTAAAAATGCTGGCTCCAAGGGCCTGCTGGGAAGTGGCGATGCTATTGCTGAGCTGCTCCGTCCCCTTCTCCACATCGTGAACCCCGGAGTCAACCTCCCCGGTCAGCTCCTTAATCTCATCTGCCAGCTTCTTAACCTCAACAGCCACCACAGCAAAGCCCTTCCCCTGCTGTCCGGCTCTGGCAGCCTCAATAGACGCATTGATCGCCAGAAGATTCGTCTGCTCCGCAATGGACACAATCTTATTCGTACACTGTTTAATCTTAGACACAGCCTCCTGCAGAGCCTCAAAGGTACTCTCCATCTCTCCAAAATATGTTTCCACCTGCATGGAGCTGCTCTTTAACTCCTCTACCTCATTCTGGGCCCGGGAAACAGACTTGGAGATCGTCTCCCTTACCTCCACAAACCGCTCCGACACCATCTCAATACTGGTAAAATTCTGGCCGAAATCCTGAAGCTTTTCTTCAAAATTCTCCGCCTCCTGAAGGACATTTCCAAAAGAGCCTCTAATCTTCCCAAGCTCTTCCAGGGAACTCACCTCTTTTTGCACCAGCTCTGTACGGTAATCCTTCAAAGTATCTATCACATGCAGCACAGGAGCCAGAGACTTCTCCTTTGCCGGCATTCCTTTTTCTCTCCCATTCTTCCTTCCAAACAACATAATGCTCCCCCTCTACTCAAATACGACACAGGACATAGACTGATTAATAAACCGGTTATTGTAGTGCTCTCCCAGGCCCACCAGGCCTGCATGACCGCCCAGCCTGCCCATTTCCGCCAGATACTCGTCCATATAATGATTCTGGCTGAACAGCAGATAACGGAAAAGACAATTAATAGAAAACACAGCCGAAATCCTTGGAAACTCATGTTGTATAGTACGCACCGTATTCTGTACAGTGGCCCTGAAATCGCCCAGCTGAAGAAGCACCAGGACATCCGAGTCATTTACCTGCCGGTAACAGGTCAAAGCATCCCCTACCACCTCTTTGATAGACACGATACAGATATCATTTCCATTCAGCTTGCCGAAGGGATTCTTAAAAGTCTGGTTCTGAACCTCCTCGTCTGAAATATGTAAAATATCCTGGTACACCCGTTTAGCCGGCCGCCCGTTCAAAGCGCCAATCAGATATCTGGCTTTGTCCGTCTGAGAAGCAATAAAGCGGTAGTCCTTCATCTGATGATAAATATTTTCCTTATAAGCCTTCACCTTGCCATGCAGATTCTTCACCAGGCCATAGGCAACCGAATCCTCATAAACCCGTCCGTTCGCCGACACCTTATTGGCATCCCCCGTGCCTCCCACAAGAGAAATCCCCCTATTCTTCAGCACAGAATAAATCGTCGTCAGCGCACAGGCATCATTCCCCGCACAAAAATCAATACAAATCGTATTCTCCTGGGAGCCATTCACCGCTTTTACATCCTGCATCAGCCGTTCGATATACTTCACCGGCATCACAGAAACCTCTTCCAGAACATTCACCGCAGCCTGGACCCCATCCAAAAAAGCAATCACCCCGACACCCTTCTCCACAACACGCGTGTCATAGCACATCCCCACACAGCCGATACTGGGAACCCCTGGATAAAGCTTCTCAAGCTCCGCCACATGAGAATCAAACTGATCCTTATTCGAAAACAGCATAAGAAACTGCGGATTACTAAGCCCCCGAACCGCTTCCTTCAAATCACCAAACTCACTCTTACCATAAAACTGCCTCATGCCAAAATGCTCCTCTCTCAATCCGAGTACCTTCCATATCTAAACCCAAAATCCAATCAAATCCAAACAGCCCCCATACCCTTCCAAAAAAAGCCACAAAGACCAAATACATTATATGGTACACCCCCTCCCCCCGTCAACAAAAATTTTCACCCCGCCAAAAAACTCCTCCCCAAAACGCCTCCCCATCCCCCCACCTTTTCCAACACACATCCACACCTCTCCCCTGCCACCCCCAACCCGCAGGGTCGCGGCAAAATAAGCCAGTCTGCGTTTCCAATATCTAGTGTCCGGCTGTTCACGCACACGCAGTCTGAGCTGGGCGGACATTGGCCTAAAAAACCTCCCGAACCAAAAGATTCGAGAGGTCAATGTCCGTCCAGAGCAGACTGCGTGTACGTGAACCGTCCGAACCGTTGTGATAAGGAGGGACCCGCAAGGCGGGAGGATTCCTTATTGCTGGGGATATGGAAACGCAGGCTGGCTTATTTTGCCGTCGACCCGTCCGCCTCCAACACATAAATCCGCGACTCAAAATCCGTAGAATGAGCCTCCTCCGACACCTGCCCTGCCGTATCATCCGTAGTAATTAATCCTGCATACATCAGCTCATCTCCATAATGGATAAGACCGCTGTTACGATTCCGATACGCATACTCCGGACAAAGCCCCTCCAGCCGAAGACGCATATACCGCCCATTCACATCGTTCAAAATACGATACCATCCAACTATAGCCGTCTTTTTATCCTCACTTACCGCCATCCAGGCCGCTTCATTTCCCTCAAAGGGACTGTTAAGCCGGTAAAACGTCCCAAACTGCAGAATATGACGGTATTTCTTCATAAAAGCAATCTGATCCTTAACCTCCCTCGTCTCCTCCTTGGAAAGCTTATTCAAATCCAGCTCATATCCAAAGGTTCCGAAGCAGGCCACATTGGCCCTGGTATGAAGGGGCGTGTTCCGGTAAACCTGATGGTTCGGCGTAACCGACACATGAGCCCCCATACTGCTGACAGGATAGCACATGGATGCACCGTACTGGATTTTCAGACGCTCCACGGCATCGCTGTCGTCGCTCAGCCACCCCTGAGGCGCATAATAAAGCATTCCCGGATCAAAGCGTCCGCCGCCGCTTGCGCAGGATTCAAAAAGCACATGGGGAAACTCCGAGGTCAGCCGCTCATAGAGGGCATACACCCCAAGAATATACCGGTGATAAACCTCCCCCTGGCGGTCAGCCGGCCACCCCTTGGAAAAGCACTCCGTAATGCTCCGGTTCATATCCCATTTGATATAAGAAAGCTTTGCCTCCTTAAGAATCTTCGCCATCTGCTCATAGACAGCCTCAACCACTTCCTGCCTGGAAAAATCAAGTACACACTGATGGCGTCCCTGGGATTGGCTTCGTCCCGGCGCCGCCAGAATCCAGTCCGGATGCTGCCGGTAAAAATCCGAATCCTTATTCACCATCTCCGGCTCAAACCAGAGGCCGAATTTCAGCCCGAGCTCCTCCATCCGCTCCGCAAGGCCGGTGATTCCATTCGGCAGACGCTCAAGATTGGCCTGCCAGTCCCCCAGTCCTGCGTGGTCGCTGCTGCGCCTGCCAAACCACCCGTCGTCCAGGACAAAAAGCTCCACACCGCACTCCTTTGCCTTGGCTGCAAGCTCCAGAAGCCGTTCCTCTGTAAAGTCAAAGTAGGTAGCCTCCCAGTTGTTGTTCAGAATGGGCCGCGTCCTATCTCTCCAGTATCCCCTGGCAAGCCGTCTCTGGTAAAGCTTATGGAAGGTCTGGCTCATATGGTTCATTCCCTTATCCGTATAGACCAGAACCGCTTCCGGTGTCTGGAAGCTCTCCCCGGCTTCCAGCTTCCAGGTAAAGGTCTCCGGATCTATCCCTGCCATTATGCGCAGGGTATCATGGGCATCTACCTCTGCCTGGATGCGGAAATTACCGCTGTAGATTAGGGAAAGCCCGATGACCTCCCCCTGACGCTCATCTGCATGGGGGCGCCTAAGCACCAGGAAGGGATTGTGCTCGTGGGAGGAATTGCCCCTCATGCTTCCCACTGCCTGGATTCCCGGCTCCAGCCTCCGGCTGTGGATATGGCACTCCCTGGCCCAGCAGCCGGAAAGCTGCTGCCATACGTAGTCCCGATCCGGCAGATCCAGGGAAAGGCTCATGGCACGGGTAAGGCGCACCGTCTCACCGCCCTCATTTCGAAAGCCCACGCTTCTTGTAAGAACGCCTCCTTCTGCAAATATCGTATAGAAAAGCTCCACCCTGACCCCTGTCAAGGGATCCTTGAGGGTAATTGTCAGGGTCTCAGCCTCCCCTTCATTTTCCGTGTAGGTGGCCGGAAGTCCCGGAAGCTTCGGCTTTCCTCCCTCTATCCGGCAGCTCTGATAGCGAAAGTCTGAGAGCCTGCTTCCGTTCTCCTGGCAGACCTCCACTGCCGGCTGGCGGAAATCCGTGGTGCCGAATACCGGATACTCCTGCCGGATATGCTCCAGGGAAAAGGTATCATCGTCCTCAAAAACTCTGGCCGTCATAGGCCGCGGACTTGTCTCCAGAAAATATGAAAAATCCTCCCTGTCCCGAATCCGCTTTCCATAGTAAAGCTGTCCAAGGTGGCTGTTTTTCAAAATAACCATCACATAGCTTATGGTATCATTATAAAGATGAAAGGTTCTGCTGCTTTCGTGGTATACAATTCCCATTTGATTCTCCTTTTTCCGCCGGAACTGCCCGGCCTGTGTTTTGTGATTTTCATTGTCCTATTGTATCAGCACTTTTTCGAAGCCGTTAGATGTTTTTGTTTCAAAAAACAGTCAAAATGTTTCCTGGTACAACAATCTCGAAAACAAGCGGCGCCTACCTCAGCACCGCCTGCACCAAGACCATATAGCAGATCGTCCCTCCCGCTATGGAAACGAGCATCTGCCGTTTCCATAGATGAAGCCCCGCAACAACCGCAATACTAAGAAACTCCGGCACCCCATGGCTGCCTGCAAACAAGCTCACATTTTTAAGGCAATAAATCACCAGAAGCCCAAACACAGCCGGCGGAAGCGCCTTCCCAAGATAGCGGATATAGCTGGGCACAGGCTTTCCCGCCGGGAAAATCAAGAATGGCAGAAACCGGGTCAGCACAGTCCCCAGAACCACCATTCCAATCGTAATCATCTGTTCTGTAAATGTCATAATCACATATTCCAATTCTATCGTAATTTTTCCGGCTCAGCAGCCCTGAGACTTGGCATGCCTCAATCCCCGGCCTCTCTTCGTCTCTCAAGGGGCTTCCTAAGAAAGGTCAGCACACCGAGAATCACCGCCATCGCCGGAATCAAAAAGCGGTCGGCCCCAAAAGCAATCAGGCACAGAAGCGTAACCCCAAGCCCCACAAGGGAGCTTGCATGCTCCTTCTCCTTCATCCACTGTTCCATAAAAATCACCACAAACATAGCCATCATTACAAAATCCAGCCCCTTTGTATCAAACTGGATGAGAGAGCCAAAAATTCCGCCCAAAGAAGCGCCGAAAAACCAGTAAAAATGATTGAGCAGGGTGACAAAAAACATAAACCACCCTTTATGGATTCCCTGGGGGATCTCCGCCGTATAATTAATAGAAAAGCTCTCGTCGCACATACCGAAAATCAAATAAAAATCCTTCCACCCATTTCCCCGATACTTCTCAAGCATGGAAAGCCCGTAAAACAAATGCCGGGCATTGATCATCAGCGTCATGGCCAGCGCCTGGAGCGGATTGAACGCCCCAAGCAGCAGATTCACGGCCACAAACTCCACGGATCCTGCAAAAATAGTCAGACTCATCAGCATCGGATACCAAAAGGGAAAGCCCGAAACATTCATATAAATCCCATACGTCATTCCCAGAAACCAGAACCCGGCAAAAATGGGAATCGTATGAGGAAACGCCGCTTTAAAGGCCTTTCTGCATATTCCTTTCTCCGACATCCCAAAGCCTCCTACATAGAAATCCATCCAAGCACGCTTGCAATAGAGCTCAATAAAATCACCGCTATGCAGACAGGCGCCAGAAACCGCATAAAGAGGCAGTACATTCCCTTGCGCCGAAAACGTGAGGACTGCTCCACTTCTTTCGCAATCCGGTCAAGGCCCGCCACCCGGGTAACCAAAAAGCAGGTTGCCAGCGCCGCCACCGGCATCAGCAGAGAATTGGTCAGAAAGTCAAAGAAGTCCAGAATCGACATTCCCAGAATCTTCACAAAATCCAGGACGCCGAATCCAAGGGCCGAGGCAGAACCAAAGGCCAGTATAATCCCCCCCATCAAAAGGGTCGCCTTGTGACGGTTCCATCCCAACTGATCCTCAAAGGTAGACACGCCGGATTCCGCCAGGGAAATGGCGCTGGTAAGAGCCGCAAGAAGCACCAGCAGGAAGAACATCACACCCGCCCCGGTTCCAAAGCCCATGCTGGCAAATACCTTGGGAATGGTGATAAACATCAGGGACGGGCCTGCCTGCAGCGTTTCCGGTTCACCGCCGGAAAAAGCAAAGACTGCCGGAATAATCATCAGACCGGCCAGCATGGCAATGGCCGTATCAAAAATCTCCACCTGGTTTGTGGACTTTTCAATATCCACATCTTCCTTAATATAGGAACCATAGGTATAGAGAATTCCCATAGCAATCGACAGGGAATAGAACATCTGTCCCATGGCAGCTACCACCGTCATCCAGGAAAAATCTTCAAACTTGGGAACCAGAAAATACTTAACCCCCTCAAAGGCGCCGGGCCGCGTCATAGAATAGCCTGCCACAAAAACAGCCAGAATCACAAGCACCGGCATCATGACTTTTGAAACACGCTCCACGCCCTGCTTCACACCGGCAAAAAGAACTGCAAGAACCACCAGGCTGAAAAGCAGAAACCACAGCTCCGCCGAAAAGCCCTCTCCGATAAAACCGGTAAAATAATCGCCGTCCGCCAAAGCCGCCGTATTTCCCTTCAGATACTCAAAGAGATATTTTGTCACCCATCCGCCGATCACACTGTAATAGGGCACAATCAGCATGGGGATTACTGCATTGATCCATCCTCCCAGCCGGAAAGCTATTCCTTTTCCAAAGGCTCCAAAGGCCCCCACCGGGCTTTTCTTTGTCATACGCCCAAGAGCCGTCTCTGATACAATCAAGGCATAGCCAAAGGTCATCATCAAAATGAGATACACCAGAAGAAAAATGCCTCCTCCGTATTTTGCCGCCAGATAGGGAAAACGCCAGATATTTCCCAGACCTACAGCCGATCCGGCAACTGCCAGAACATAGCCCATTTTGCCCGAAAAGCTGCTCCTGGCTCTTCCCACATGGAGCAGCGCTCCCGTATTTTCACCTTCCCTCATTCTCGTCCTCCTTGTATTTCCTTACATTCATCCTTACCTTTTTATCCTTCTGTCAAAAAGATAACGCTATGTCTCTCTATTGTATCGGAACCCGAGTGGGAACGCAAGCCTTTTAGCAGGTAAAATTTAACAATGATTTTCCCAATACTCTAAATAATATCTATTGCTTTCTCCATTCTCGAAAATAGCTCATGCCAAGGCAGGCCGCCGCCAATATCAAAATAATGATATCTTTCAGGTAATTGAAGGACTGCTCTTCTGCCGTTCTTACCAAAAATGCGTCTATAATACGATTAATTCCATATTCTTCCGCAACCAAGAGAAAGCATATCATGGAAAGGGCAAAATACTTTTTTCCGCCTCCCACACGGATGAGAATACTGTAGACGCCCCACAGTCCCAAAAGAGCCGCAGCTCCAATCCACATTCCCATAGTACGCAGAAGCGTAACCTTCAAAAGAAAGCTCAATACCGCCAGATAGGGAAAGAGCAGCAGACTTAAAGCCAGCAGGCCTTTGAAGATGCGCTTCTGCCCAGCCTTGAACAAGGGCGCAAGGATTCCCCAGGCCGCCCCAAGGGACACAAGTACCAAAAGAGACCAGGAAAGCTCCCTCGAAACCGCATAGTTACAGATAAGGCATACGACAGCCCCCAAGAGAAAGCTTGCGGAAATTCCTGCAAACAAGAGCTCCCACAGCCTTTTCACCCTTTGTTCGGCTGATTTGTGAGAATACTTCAGCGCCTCATTTACCATGGCCTCTGTCCGTTCTTCCGCTTTCTCTCCGCCAAGAAGCTCTCCTGTTGATACGCCCAAGACCTCCGCCAAAGGAATCAGCAGGCTGATATCCGGACTGCTGACCGCCCGTTCCCACTTGGAAACGGCTTTGTCTGTCACTCCCAGCTGTTCCGCCAGCTCCTTTTGCGTTAAATTCCTGGCTTTTCTCATTTCTAATATGAATTTAGCCATCTTTTCCTGTTCATGCAATTCACGTTCCATCGATTTATCCTTTCCTTCTGCGCTGTAAAATAGTGTTACTCTCGGTGAACAAAGTTTTTTCCGTGAATAACCTTTTCGCTCCTTCAGTATAAAGGACGTCTCCGGGAAGAACAACCGATTTACAGTTTAGAAGCACGATTCTACCGTTAGTTTACCAAAGAAATCAACTTATTCACCAGCTTCTCGCTTCTTGGCAGGAAGAATCCCGCCACCGGCCCTACCAGGCAGGCGCACACAAGGGTGCCGATCCCAAAGGCCCCTCCCAGCAAAAAGCCCGCAGCCACAAAACAGACATCCACAATCACACGGACAATGCTGAACTTAAAAGAACTCTTATCGCTAATCACAAGGGCCACCAGATCGTTGGGCCCGGTTCCGGCATCTGATTTAATCACAATTGTCATGCCAAAAGCAAGAATCACGCAGCCGGCTGCCAGAATGGGAAGCTTAAACCACAAAGGCCGCTCCGCCGCAAAAAGAAATCCCAGAAAATATGTAAAAAAGTCAATAATCGGCCCGCCGCAGACCATGCAGAGTAAAGTCCCGATTTTAATATAGCTCCTGTCTACAAACAAAAGCACCACAATAATCAAAAAACATATGGCAATGTGCGTATAGCCATGAGTCAGAGCCTCCCAGCCCACCGCTTCACGGGCCGTTCGGAAAATCCCCTGCACCAGTACGTTAAAAGGGTCTGCCCCCAGATCCGCAAGCAGGAACAAGGTCACGCCCAGATGAGCAATCGTAAGCCCTGCCAGTAAAATAAGCACTCTTAAAAGCGTCTCTTTCATAGTCCTTTTCATAAGATGTACATTCCTCCACATTCTCTCTATTTCATTCAAAACCATTCCCATTATCTGCTCTTCACCCATTTCTCCATAGCAGAGGCCATCAGTGCAATCTGGAAGGTCATGGCATCCTCGAATACCCGGATATCAAGCCCTGTGGCCTTCTGAAGCTTTTCCAAGCGGTAGACCAGCGTATTCCGATGCAAATGAAGCTGCCGGGCCGTCTCCGACATGTTCAGCCCGTTTTCAAAAAACCTGTGGATCGTTCCCAGGGTTTCTTCATCCAGAAGCTCCTCCGTCTCCTCTCCCAGCACCTCCCGGACAAACTGCCCGCACAGCTCAAGGGGCAGATGATAAATAAGGCGGCCGATGCCGAGCCTTTCATAAGACATCACCACACGCTCCCCATAGAAGATACGGCCCACCTCCAGGGCAATTCCGGCCTCCCCACAGGACTTCACCACTTCCTCCAGGCGTTCCGCCTCCGTTCCGTAGGCAACCCTCACCTGGGTCATAGCCTCCGCATTTACCATATCCACCAGTGTTCGGGCAATGCGCTCCGGCTCTTTTCGCTCCCCCGTCATCTCCTTTACCAGGACAATGGTTTTTTCGTCAACCGTTGTGATAAAATCGCCGGACACATGGCCAAATAAATTGCGCACCGTTTCTAAGGCAGCTTTGTCCTGCTCATATTTTGTCTCAATAAGAAAAACCCTCCGCTTTGCCTCCTGCCGGATGTGAAGCTTTCTGGCCCATCTGCAGATATAGGAGGGCTGAAGATTGTCTATCAGAAGCTTCTGGATAAATGCATTTCTGTCATAGCGATCCTCGTAGGCCGAAATCAGGCTTCCCAGCTGGCTTGCAGCCAGTCTGCCGATCACATCCACATCCTGTCCATAGCCTCTTACTGCCAGAATGTATTCCGTCTGTCCCTTTACCGCCACCTTGAAAAAATGCCAGCCCAAAACAGTCTGGTTCTCCGCCGGGGACAAGGCAAAGCTCTCCACCAGCTCTTTCCCGGGAAGCTCCCCAGGCTCTATGGTAGAGGCTGCCGGCCGCCCCTCCGGCTCAAATACGCACACATCCAGCCGGGCAATGTCGCGCACCTCATCAATCACGGCCTGTATCTTCTGTTCTGAAATCATCTCTGTTCCGCTCCTGTCTGAATGCAGCTCCTATACATTCCCTTTTCTCTATTTAAAATAACACAAAGCCGGATATCTGTGCAAGCACAGATATCCGGCTTTGTGTTCCTTCTCCTAATTGGTTATGATTCTTTCCGTATCCTTATCAAAGACATGAATCTTCTCCGTGTCAAAGGCAAACCGTACCTTAGAGCCTACTTTGGCCGTAGTCGAAGCGGCTACCCGGGCAATCACATTGGTTTTTTGAATCTCACAGTAGAGATAGACCTCTGCGCCCAGAAGCTCATAAACGGTCACCTCCGACTGGATTACATTTTCCGTCTCTTCGGCTTTGGCTTCATGGACGTCCTCGGGACGTATCCCCATAATTACCTGTTTTCCCTTGTAACCGCCCGAAAGCAGCGCCTTGCCCTTTTCGCCTGGAAGACTGATGGAATCATTTCCTATCTTTAAGACGGCACTGCCGTTCTGCTCCTCACAGACTGCCTCAAAGAAATTCATCTGGGGAGAGCCGATAAAGCTTGCCACAAACCGGTTGCAGGGCTTATTGTACAGGTTCTGGGGCGTATCTACCTGCTGAACGATGCCGTCCCTCATTACGACAATTCTGGTTCCCAGGGTCATTGCCTCCGTTTGGTCATGGGTTACATAAATAATCGTAGCGCCCAGACGCTCGTGAAGCTTGGCAATCTCGGTACGCATCTGTACACGAAGCTTGGCATCCAGGTTGGAAAGGGGCTCATCCATCAGAAATACTTTGGGATTACGCACGATGGCGCGGCCCATGGCCACACGCTGACGCTGTCCGCCGGAGAGCTGCTTAGGCTTTCTGTCCAGAAGCTTTTCCAGATCGAGAATCTTGGCTGCCTCTCTCACCTGGCTCTCAATCTCAGCCTTGGGAACTTTGCGGAGCTTTAAGCTGAAGGCCATATTGTCAAATACATTCATATGGGGATACAGGGCGTAGTTCTGGAACACCATGGCAATATCACGATCCTTTGGCTCCACATCGTTTACAAGCCGGTCTCCAATCTTCAATTCCCCGGAGGAGATATCCTCTAAGCCTGCGATCATGCGCAGAGTTGTGGACTTTCCGCATCCGGAGGGGCCTACGAAGATGATAAACTCCTTGTCCTCAATCTCCAGATTGAAATCTTTTACTGCCTCAAAACCGTTGGAATATACCTTACATATGTGCTTTAAGGATAAGCCTGCCATTTTTCTTCCTCCATGCCTTCTGTTTTTTCGCTTTATTCTCCATGCCGGCCTCTGGCTCTGGCATGGAATCGTCTTTAAAGAAAGTATAACGGAGGAGCCGGGGTTGTGGTATGGGCGGATGTCCCAAAGTTTTTGGGGATCTTTTGGGGGGAATGCTGTTGTGGGGAAAACGGTAACTGTATTTTCGGCAGAATGGCGAAAATACTTTTATTTTTTCGGCGGATTGCCGCTCTAATATCAGGATGCAAACATCCTCGATTACTCCCAGATATACAGTAGATTCATAAACCACAATTGTACCCGGCTGTAATTTACACCCTACTAGTACACACCTTTAAGTACAATACATGCATGTATATTATATACGTATCCATATAAGAACGCTCCCGGTTAAGCAGATTACTTAAATCGAGAGCGTTTTATTTTTTACAATGAAATTTCTCTTTTCTGCACAGCAGAAAACTAAGTTTATTCCTTTTCCCAATAAAGTATCACTTTATCCCGGGCTTCCTTTTTTTCCAGAGAAAATACATCCTCCAGGGCATACTCGGCATCTGCCGCAGTCTTTCCCTCGTCCCTGATTCTGCGGATTAATTTTACAATTCCACTTTCCAATTTTGTATCTTTGTTCTGAAGCTGTCTGCTTAATTGAATCTTATCCTGCAGAAGCTGATCTTTGTCATCCTGCAGCTCCTTTATAATTTCCCGATTTAGCTTAATTGCCGGTTCCATAGCTTCAAACACCTCCCCAAGCAGCTCCGGTTCCTCCGCCAACAGATGTTCACATGCTTTATATAAAAATTCTCCTATATCATTTTGTGCATGCTCTGTCAACGCTCCCTTTTCTCTCTCACGATTTAATATCATGATACATTCTGCCAGGAATTCTGTCAAATCCTCTTTCAGCCTTTTTCTGCTCTTTCCTTTCCCGTTCTTTATGCGTTTCATAAAACGGATCGGCAGAAAGGGAATCAGAATATTTAAATGCTTTTCCGCTATCTTTTCCAGAGAATAGCTCTGCACTTTCATTATGGGCACCTGGTATAAATGACTGGAACCATCTTGAAAATGAAGCATACATTCCTCATAATCCGACATATTTTTTGAATGACTCAAATAAAGGACTACGGATTTTGGAAAGGAGAGCTGGTTCTTGTTCGCCCCATGTACAAGGGCAACATGAGTATCATACTCCAGCATTCTAAGTGCCATGGTTTTGTCCGCTTTCATCTGGCATTCTAAATGGTACAGATCCGTTCCAATCCGAAGCAGTAAATCCGCACGAATGGAATGCAGCAGCTTCTCCCCTTTTTTGTGAATGCGGCTTACGGTATATTCTGTGGAAAGCAGCTGAATCCTTGTATTCTGTCGGTACTTTTTGTGAAAATTTTCTTCTATCAGCGGCAGGGTCAGCCATGGATAGAGCTCCACCTCTCTCTTTAGTATCTCATCCCAAAGGAAGTACTGCCTCCGAATCTCCGGGGTCAATTCCCTAAGTACTTCCTCCGGAAGTTGATCGGAAAACATGCTCTCTTCCTCTAAAAGCTTCTCTTCTGTTTGTTTTTCCTCCTGGGTTCTATTCTTACCCACATACCCTCCTTTTCCGGATTCACAAATAGAAATAGCTGCAAGATGCATTGCCTGCAAAACAGATGGTATTTCATATGTATGATCCTGCTATTATGATTTGAATGAAAACTATGGCGACCGGCCATAAACGGTTGAATCAAAACGTATCTGAAGATTCAGAATTATCAGATATATTGCAGTATCATCATAATAGCAGAATCATAAATTATTTTCAAGAATTTCCGGAAATGTTTTGTAAAAAATTCACATAAAGATAGTATGGACAATGCAGATTTGCCGTTTCCATTCAAAATCATCCCGAGTTTGCCACTTCTTATTCTTATTGCTTTATGCTCCTCTAGTATAGACGCCCTTTACCTCTAGAGCAACCGCTTTGCAGTTTAGAAAGCAATCTGCCATTGGTTTACATCTCTAAACAGCCTGGCTCCGGATATTTCCTTTACAAGAACAATGGTTTTTTCATTAACAGTGGTGATAAAATCCCTGGTTATATAGCCAAACAAGCTGCGCACAGTCTCCAGGGCAGCTTCGTCCTCCTTATACTTCGTCTCAATGAGCCCCCTTCACCCTGCCCTCCGGATCAAAAAGACATTTTTATCTTTCGCCATGTGCGGACATGACAAACTTTTGGCAGATTTTTATTTTACCGAAATACCTGTTCAATTCCCATTCGTCTGACATAATCTATCCATTCATATATATTTTCTAAATCATAGAGAGAAACGTTATCCTTATCTTTTACCTTTTTTAAAGCCAGTGCCATTAACCCATATTCATTCTCTAGCAATGTATCAAAGACACCTTGATCATCTGTATTAATTGAAACACTTAGAGACATATTGGGTTCCACTTCTCTCAATTTCCTAGAATTAAACCGGACAATTGGATGTTCTTGATATTTTTTAATTGTACCTATCAGATAATTGGATGAGGGATTTGTCTCAATTCCAATTCCCATATTCACCAGATGTCGAATCATTTTATCTTGTAATTGTCTTGTAAGTCTTATATAGGTCCGCTCAATTTTAAGCACTGTAATCTCATCACCTTTCTCTCGTACTTTTCCATTAAAATGATAGCAATAATACAAGTTCCGATAATTTTCATTTTTTCTAAGGACATCACCAATTCTATTATTAAACTGATACCTATCATATCTCTGAAGTTCTGTATTCTCCATCTTTTTTTCGAGTTCTTCCATATTCAATCTATATAACTCCGGTTTATCACCTCTCAATTTCCAGCTCTGATAATAATCATAAATTGACGGATGATATCTATTACCTGTGTTACCTCTGAAAATCTCTTCATATAAACTATAAAACTTTTCTTCCAAATCAGCTCGCAGAGCCCCATCCACATTACATCCCCATTCATCTGCCCTGCATAACATCCATGTAATATCGTCCAATAAAATTTGTTTGGATAATACTACTCTGTATCCTTTAAACCTATAATATTCTTCTGGCGCAATCCCCAGCGCAAGGGCATGGCCAAGCCTGCTTCCTCTTTTCAAACCGCAAAACAACAATGCTTCATCAATTGCACGCAAGCCATCTATAATATCAAAAAAATCCTCTCCTGCATGGTATGTTGTATGCAGACTTCTCGTATGGCACCTGCCTTCCGGCACATTTTTAAGCCCATCTTCACATACCACAGGAACATCCGATAAATACCGGAATATCTGACCAAAAGCTTCCGGCCTGCATGCAATTTCACTGGAACACGCATCAATTCCTCTGATATGCCGGTTAATCTCCATACGCTTTTCTACCAATGATACAATGCTTCTTGCCTGCTGCATGGACAGCATACGCACATTGTTATTTCTTGGAATGCCTGGTACAAAGGATTTGTCTGCCAACTTCGGGAAATGCAGCACATAGATCAACTTTTCATATGCTTTATTGTTTTTCTCCTTTTTATTTCCTTTTACGATATTTTCATAATTTTTAAAGGTTTTACATAATGCTGATGACGTTTTTTTCGGACAAATACGTGCCTCTAGTGAAATCACATTTATCTTACTGAGAGTCTCATTTAACGCAAGGCGTACCAGTTCATTCTCATAAGCCTTTTCCCCTTCAATAAAATATTCTTTTCTATTCTGATAATCCGAAAAATTAGCAAAACCGACCTGCCTGTTTATCTGAATAATTTCACCACGAAAATCACTCCTAATCACCAAATAACTATAAAATAAATCTTTCTGTATTTCGGTAAATTGATTTGCTGCTGCATATTTATAGCAATCGTATAGAAACTTTCTTTCACCTGCGAGCAGCCGGCACTCATTACTATTTTCACCTATAATACTCTTTTCCAGGGCATAATCAAGAAGATTTCCATCAAGCCTTGCCCCATAAAGACTCTTTGCCATCGTAATTGCATCCTGTATTTCTGCCACCACTTCTTCCAATGCCATTCCCCTATTTATCCACAGCAGCAATTTTTCAAGCTTCTCTGTCAAAAATGTATCTTTTTTCATTATTGAAAACAGATATACTCTGTATAAAGCAGCCCTTTGGCATTCTGCATAAAAGCTCTCATTTTTAACTGTATCATCAAATCGATCCATGTGCCGTTCCTGGAGAGTTCTGTTGATTTTTTTAAAATCGTGTAAGCGGCCGTCAATTAGATTCATCAGACAAAGCCAGTTTAATTCAAATACCTTTGTAGAGCCATTAAGATGAAAATGATTTTCAGCAATTCCTTCATTTAAGATATTATGAAGCCTGTCATTATTGCTTTTGATAATAGGAAGCCAAGAAAAGCATTTTGTTTCACAGCCTCTGTTTAAATCATAATCGGCCAGATATGCACAGGTAAAGAAGTCCTGTCCAAGTTGAAAAGATATCTCTCTCCAGCGCAGCAACTGTTCAAATTTACATTTGATTTCATCTCCGTCCAGAATCAGCATTCTTTTTGCAAGATCTGAGATCAGTCGAAATACGCCTAAACCTTCCTTTTGTTCATCTCTCATCTGTTGAATCATTAGAGCATAATTGTTTTCTCTTTCATCTTCAGATTCATTCCCAAAAATTTCAACGGAATACCGCATATACAAAGCTTTATTCACATTTTTATAAGTATGTGCATATCTCCTGCCAATGTAATTGTATGGAATCTTCCGGAAAAGGATTTCCAGATTGCCTCGTTCTATATCCATAGCCGCTCCCTAAATTAACATGTCTTTTGGAATTTATAAACAATATCTTTATATTCTTCATGTAATTCGTCCGAAATATTCATTTTCGGATCTTCTATAAACAAATCTATAATTTTAGAATAAAAACTACTCAGAGCCATTATTTCTGAATTTTCTATCCTTTCTTCTGGATGTTTTGAATAATATCTCTGGATATTAGATGCTAGATTGTCCATATTTGCTTTTACATTTTCTGCACTTTTGTTTCGTAAATAACTAGAAACAACTCTAAGCGGAATTTCAAAAAGAACTCTCTCTCTCAATTTTGAGGTAAATACGTTTATTTCTTCTTCTTTCTTTTTATTGTTTGTATTTGTTTGAATATTCTCAACATTTTGCACACAAGCCTGTACCAGAAATCCATATAATTGACTGATATCAACCTCTGTAACATTCCCCTCCTTATCACAGTCCAATACAAGAGAATTAAACCTAATTCGTGTATAGTCATCATTAGGTCCTCCCAAATATTTATCTGCAAAATTTTCAACATTTCTAAAAAATTGATCTACAGCTGCCTTTGTCCTTCCCACCTCATCTTTTATACCTCTTTCTCTACTCTCTCTATGCTCTTGACAGTATTCTTTAAATTTTAAGCTTAAATCTATATTGATCAAAATATTTCTAAAAACATCTATAACATCTTTGTTATACATTTCTATGTTTTCAATATATTTAACAAATTCATCCTTTTCTATACCCAGCAATTCCATGTTTATTTTTTCATATAAGCTCGTCAAGTTACATAGACTTATCATAAAATTTTCCAAACTGACATGGAGATTCTGCAAAAGCACATAATTAGGGAAAATAACCCGTAAGGTATAAAAAGTATAAACAATTTGATTTGATTGATTAAAACCATACGTATTTGATAATAAGCCCAGCAGCAGCCATACCCATATCTTTTTTTCTCTATTTCCGTCCTTTTCCGAAATCTTAGACACATAATTTTCAGTAACTGCTGTACCTGTTAATAAAATATCTGCATCTGGATAAAGCATTCTGCCAATCGTATTAAAAACACGTATAGTCGGAAGGATAAATCTTGAACGGCTAAGCATATTCCCTTGTACATTTGGCAAGACATTCACAAAACTGCCCGCCCATATATATCCGCCCATAAATTTTGCCATTTCATCATATTCTTTTTGTCTTAATAATTCATTTAAACGAATCGTATAAAGGATATAAAATGCATATGCATATTTCTCTTCCAAATTTCCAAATACATTTAGGCGGAAAACCTCCAGCCAATTTATAACTCTAAAGAAGCTGTGATTTGCCTCTGGAAAATAATCTGCAACAGCTACATCCACCTTTTTCTCAGTCATATTGTAAAATTTACGCAATGCAAATTCGGCATCTTCATGCAATTGAATATAATTATTATGAACAGCTTTTTGAATTGCCTTGTAATCTTCTGACTCTAAATTTGACGGGAGCCATTCCTTTTCAAAATAATCACAAAACCTTTGAATGTTATTGTAATAAATGCTATTATCCCCTCCGGGTTCTTCCATATCTCCCAAAAGAGTTATCATATTTACCATATCCCGTAAATTATCCGGCAAAAGAAAGTTTACATTTGATTTATTTATCAAAAACCTCATTCCAGTTTTCAAAAAAATATAATCCAAAACAGCTTCATTCATTGAGTCCTTGACACTGCCTTCAAAAATAATCTCTTTGTTCTTATTTTCATACAAAATTCTTGCATGAAGGATTGTCTGTACTTTGGGAAGATATATACGCCTCGCCCTTGGAATCAGTTTTGCTATATACCGTTCCGCCATACTGTTCATTTCATTAAAAAGCTCTGATTTCCGTTCTCCAGAACCTATAATATTTTCGTAGCTTTTGAAATTCTCTTCCAACACGCATAACTGCAGCTGCTCAACTTTAACTGCCATTATAATTACTACTTTGGGAATAATTAAATATTTTCTTATCTGCTCTGTCATCTTATAAGCATTTGAACTGCATAAATCCAAATCATCTATGGCAATCAGTAAGCTTTTCTGGCTTTTATCCGGACCTGGAACGCCCAGCATAACGTTTAAATACTGCTCAATAAGCTGTTTTAGTTCATTTCTCAATCCTGTGCTTTCGCCAAGTTTCGCAAGCTTACTAATATTTCCCTCATAGTCATACTCATTATCGAGCATTTTTGCCTGGTTGTTAATTAAAGACACACAACGGTATACTTTTTGAAACTGATCTAACAGCTTTTCTCTTTCATTCATACCGAGACACTGATTATCCAGATCGTACTTCACTCGAAACTTTCTATACAATGTCGCAAGTACAATATCCAACACATTATGCACATCATCAAACATGGATGGATCCATAACAATCGGTTCAGCAAACAACGTTTTCTTTACATTCTCGCAATCGCCAAAAATCGTCCTTTTTGCACCGGCATCAGAAGTATAAGCTGCATTTATAAAACTCATCATAGCACTGCTTTTCCCCTCTCCCCGTTCCCCGCAGAAAGCAATGATATTATTTTCAGACTCTGTTTTAAGCCACTCCTTGACTTCCGGCATACTATCAGATGCAGCAATATCGTCAAGGATTCTCGCAGCTTTTACATACTGTTCATAAAATATGTCAGTTTCTTCAATCTCCTTTTTTACATTGATTTTAAATTCTTCACCTCTGACAATGGTTAATATTTTATCTTTTGTCATTATAGTTCTCCTATCTGATATATTGTTTAAAAGTATCTGATATAAAACAGCTGCTTATATTATATAAAATTAAAGAGGCAATTACTATATGTATTTATAAAACAAGATAAAATATATTAAATGTATCTAGAAAAAAGCGTAATAAATACTCTCCTGTTATATGTGAACTAACCGCTCAAAAAGGTTGACATGTTCCTATGCAAATTCCAAAAAAGAATCCCTTATTTCCTTATCAGAATTATAAAATTCTTTATCGGAATTTTTTCCAAAAATAACTTTTTATTTGTGGCGCACTATGATATAATACCAATAAACAAAATTTATACAAAGCCGGACGAGCCTAGGAGAACAGGAGATGAAAGCCAAGGATAGCCAAAAGGAAAAATGGTCCTGGGATAAAATAATTGCAGCAATCCCTTTGCTTGAGTCTGTATTAGCAATAAAAGACATGCTTTTGGGGCATCCTGGGAACGAATTGCCTCGTGCTGTTTTTGCAATATCTCTTTATTTACTATTGCAAGAATTATGCAGAAACGAGTTGCTTATTTTAAAAAAGATTATAGGCAGCTGCAAATATTACAGAAAAGAACGTAAAAAACTGCGAAAAGCCTATGATGACAGGAACGCCAACCACCTGTCTTGTGATGGATTTGGATATACTTTAGATTGTATAAAGCGCAAAACCTGGAAAAAAACTATAAACTATTCAAAGCGGCCATTAATAAGAATAGCATTTTTTTATGCATGCTCATTGTCATTTGTTACTTTAATCCTAACAATGCACAAGCTTGTTGGAATGGCGTCTTGAATATTTTAGGTATAAATGAAGAAGAGCAGCAAGAACCCACACATAACCCCCAAACAGAGAATTCTGAAACAGTATCTTCTCAGCCAGAAGAACAGCGTATTCCCAAACCACAAAAATACCGCTTTATTTTAGATGAACCAGATATAAATCTGCTTCTACAACAAGAGATCGAGGAACAAGTATATTTCCTGGGAAACGAAAATAGTTATCTGTCAGAAGAGTATGTGTTAAATCTTATGAACAAAATATACGAACACAAAAAAAGCGGCACAACTCCTAATACACTTAAAGATGATAAAGGAAACACTTACAATACCTTTACAACATCTGAGGATAATTTTAAAGAAAAAGTTTCTCAGTTTTCTAAGGAGACTGACTATAAAAAATGGCTTGAAAATGCCCCACATTCTTCCGAAATGGAAGAATATATAAACGGACGAAAACAATTAAATTCCATTACCGTTGACGGAAATACGGGATGCTATGAGCTATGGTGGCTTCTCGCTAATGATAACCAATATTACGCACAAGAATATGAAACACAGACTGCAAACGAAACAGCTATCCTGTACTATTATTCTATGAGCATTTACTGTTGTATGGAAGCCTTGAAATACCAGATGTCCGAAAAAATACGAGAGGATATTTTTCATTACATGGTAATGCGTTATCACGATATTTGCCGGGATGAATCATCCGTAGCAGAAATTTATAAGGAACGAGCTAAGGAATTATACCGCTTTCTGGTAAAACTGGATTCCAAGAGTAATTCCGTTTTGGAATAAGAGCCAACATTTTTTAGAATAATTAAAACAAGCGCATGGAGGAAAAGGCATTGAAACAAATGATGTGGTATGAAGACTATGATGAATTTGCAGACGAATACTGCAAAGAGGTAATTGTCAGAATAAAGCTGATTATGGAGGAACGGGATATCTCTCAAGGTACACTGGCTCTGAAAAGCGGACTTGGACAGTCAACCGTTTCCAAATTTCTGTCCGGAGATACGAGAGTTTCTCTGATTCATGTAGCCAAAATTTGCCGTGCTTTAGAGATCGATCCCGGGGATATACTTTCTCTTACTAACGACAAGGATTGCCGGGAAGAAATTTTAAATGTATCTGATGAAGAAGACATGCTCATATATAGCCCCAGCCATCCAGCATATAAAGGCTATCTACGCAGTTTTAAAGTGTATTTTAATTCAACAATTTCATCTGAAAATAAAATTCTGCAGGGAAATTTGAAATTTGAACCTTCCATCAACGGAAAATATTGCGTAGCCGAACTGGTTCTGGATACAGACAAAAGAAAAGAAAATGGCGAACCGATACAAAAATATTATAAAGGAAAGTTGATAATCTCGCTGTCCATGTCTGCATGCTATTGTATTTTAACCGAAAAAAATATTGGCGAAATATGTTTTCTGACATTTAACCATATGTTTCTGTTTCACGAAGATCTTGTATGCAGACTGGCATGTGTAGTAACCGTTTCTTCAGGGGGGAATAAGCGTCCAACTATGCACAGGCTTCTGATCAGTCGGATAAACCTTGATGTAAAAAATCCGGAAGCAGAGGATTCCAAACTTTTAAGAGGTCAACTCCTGTTAAACACCTCAGACATTATTATAGAAAAAGATGCATATGAAAAATTAAAGAAGACAGAAAAATCTTCTCTTGATTGTAATGAAATGAGGGAACTGATAGACGAATTTGAAAAGGGCTGCGAATCATTAGAAGTTTACCGGATGGATGAATCAAAATTGCGCAAGGGTTCTTATAAAATGGAAGATAAAGTAAAAATGATATCACTTTTGCGAGAATACTCCATGAGTAGTAAATACAATAAAATCAGTACGAAGGCAGATGAGCATATCTATCATTATTTAGCGCAGAAAATTCTTAATAATAAAGCTTTTAGTCAAAATACTTAAAGCAAAATCAAAAAATTTATGATTTTTTCCTAACACCAAAATTGCTATAAAATGAAAAATACTCTTGACATGCCCTCTTCTTTAAAACCTGCAAGAGAGTTCCTTACATTTCTACCTCCCCTGCAGGCAAAAATACTGTCTATTTTCCACTGTTCCCATTAAGAACCGGGATCATAAAAAGCAGTAAAAATAAGTTCATTAAATTCAGCGGCCAGAAGTATCGAAACTCCGACCATCCCGTAGATAATAAAAGGCTGATAATATGGCCTGCAATCGGCGCTGATATAAGCAGATATTTTTTATAACCTGCGCTCCATACCATCGTTAAAATTGCTGCCAGACCAAGTAAAGTAAAAACGCCGCATCTCCATTGAAGTGCAGCAATCCATTGGGTGCTTGCCGTATACGCAGTAAAACGCCCCATTGCATTGTAAAAACTATTGTATACCCTTTTAGGATAGAAACGATTCCATTCGCTTTCTTTCTCAATTGTCCCTGTACGATTTACACAGCCCAGAACAGCATCTTCGCCAGGGAATATATTCCATAAAGCATCTTCGCGTGCCGCTGCTGCCCTGGCCATAGATACCGGATTCCTAATAAATGTATCTAAATAGCTTATAATAAATTCCACTGGCTGAACATCCAAATCGTAAGACTGCCTTGCCCAGGTAGGTGTATATTCATACTCTGCAGTATTGTAGGAAGTCATAACATTTATCATCTGTAAGGTCTTTTCCGATACCTCTCCTCCGGCATAATACGCGCCGAGAATATCCTGGCTCAATCCAATATAAATTCCATGCTTTCCTGCATCTTCAATTTCAAAATAACTATAAACCGGGCCTTTTATCGTAAATATCGCCAGCACAGCCGCTGCCAGAATCATCCACATTTTCTTGTTCTGCTTTAAAAAAAACATCATGGATACAGCTATGATCAAGAATGAAACCATACCGTTTTTACGATAAAAGAATATTCCTAAAAGAGAGACAAATAATTCTATATAGATAAACCATTTTCTTTTATACTTGTTAAAATCAAGTGCCAGTTTCCCCAGAAGAATAACACTCCACAATAATGAAAGCGTATACGGTATATCCTTCCATATTGTATTTAAAATGCGATTGTCAAAAGAAATATCTGATTCAAGCCTTTTTCACGAAGATATAACAGGCCTTCTATCACAACATAGCACCAGAAAAAATATTGTACCAGAATCACTGCATAAGTTGAATCCCAAAATGATAAAATCACCCTTAGCACCATACAGTAAAAAGCCGGATGCCAGTCAAACATTCCTCTTAAATGATGGGCATTTGTAACCATGCAGGTAAGTGTATCCGAACTTGAAATACCCGGATTATTGGCATACAAATTGAATCCTGCCGGCAGCAGCAGAAAAATAGCACATATAAAAACAAATTTAAAATTACTGTACTTTATATCTGTTTTCGTGAGCAGCCTTTTGCTTAAATGTCTGTATAAATATATTATCGTATCCATTACCGGAACAAACCATATAGCTGTAATAATAAATACAAACAGACCATCCGGGGTAATTTCCAGATTTAACGGATAAACCAGAATTCTCTGCCCTGCCAGACTAAACGAACCAAATAAATATAATAAAACCAATCCTGTTTTCTTTCCATACGTATTAGTCAGTTTTCTAATCTCTGCCCTTTTTTCTCTCCATTTCCACGCACTGCATATAGATATAATGTAAAAAATCACTTTAGTCGGTTCTTGAAACTCTATTCTTCCGGAATAAAGCAGAATCTGACAAAGAAATAATTCAGATATGAATACTATTACTTCTGTATTTCTGCCAATATCCCCCACTACTTTTCCGGGACTTTTACAGATAGATTCAAAATAATACAAAAATATCGCTGCAATAAAAAGCCAGATTAAGCAGACGGCTATATTCATCAGTTTGTCAAATATTACTGGTTCCCTCATATAGCCGAATTTCACTGCTGCCTGGCCGTCCAGCTGTTTTCCGGCCGCATAGCTTACAACAGCTTCCAAAGATACATTATCCCCTTCTGTCAGCAGCATTGTCGGAATCTGCGTGAAATCTCTGGCATCAAAACTGATTTTATACTCCTTTCCCGGCACTGCCGGTAAATTAATATAGACTTTCTTCCACTTGCAATTGATGATATTTTCTGCAGATATCTTTGCCTGATAAAGAAATGCATCTTCCGCCTGTATCGTTAAAACAATGGTTCCACTCTCTTCCTCCGGAATTCCATTCATGGCAAACTCAATACTGTTTAAACGTTTTTCACCATTTAATAAAAATGTCTGGGAAACATTTCTGCATGGAATTTCTCTCGCATCATCCAGAATAATGTCTTTAGACGTATAATATTCTTTCTCTATTTCGCCGTTTAGGATGTACACGATTCTTATAAATGTGAATGCCGCAAAAACAGTAAATACAATTTTCTTCCATTTTGGAAATAATTTCACGGTTCTTCCCTCGCTGTAAATTTTTACCATTTTCATTTATGCTCATCTATTGCAGCCCATTTTTGATGACCCCTCATTTACTATAATTCAACTATTATACACTCACAGTAATCCTGTCTGGCTTCACTATTAATTGCCTCTAAGCTTCTTCCTCACCTCAGTCTCTGCTGCTGTGAGCGTCTTTTCACCGCTTCCCATAATCATCGGAAGGCTTCGGATATCCTTTACTAATTTTACCAGCTCCTGAACCTCCAATGATGCTGCCTGATCAGAACCATACATCGCACGGTCTAACGTAATGTGCCTTTCAATAGATGAGGCTCCCATAGCCGCAGCCGCAAAGGACACAATACGTCCTATCTCGTGCCCGCTATATCCTACACAGCATCCATACCGCTCTCTTAACGTATTGATCACATTAAGATTTGCATCCTCATTCTTCATAGGATAAGTACTATTACAGTGTACCAGCTCAAAAGGACATTCATATTTTTTAAATATATCAACTGCTGCATCAATTTCTTCTATTGTACTCATACCTGTAGAAATGAAAGTATATTTTTTCTCTTTTGCAACTGTTTCCAGAAGTTCCACATTTGTCAGCATTGCAGATGCAATCTTGTTATATTTTGAATGATACTGTGCCAGAAAAAGCTGAGAATCAATATCCCATGCAGAAGCAAACCACTCAATTCCTTTTTCTTTGCAATAACTGTCAATTTCATCATATTCTTCTTTTCCAAACTCCAATCCCATTTTCTGTTCTCTGTTAGTCGTTCCCCACGGCGACTCTCGATAACGGTCAAGTTCCTCTTTCGAGTATACCTTTTCCACTGTCCGTTTCTGAAACTTAACGGCATTACATCCGCTCAAAACTGCCCAGTCGATGAGCTGCTTGGCAATCTCAAGACTACCGTTATGATTAATTCCTATTTCTGCAATAACAAATGTTTCTTTCATGACTTTTCCCCTTTCGATTAACTGTATTATTTTTTAAAAGAATATGGACTTACTGTAATTTCTGAAGGATCTTCGCATGCATTCCAAGCTTTAATCTGCTTAATAATATCCAGATTGACGTTTGCTCCCCACTTATCAATTAACCTTTTAAAAACCGGTCCCGGTCTGCCTGTACCGATTCTTTGCCCGTCAATCGTTGTAACAGGAAGAATACAAAAGGGTGTACCTGTCATAAAGGCTTCATCTGCATTTACAACATCATAGACATCCAAATTACATTCTTGATACTCTATTCCCAGATCCTTTGCAATTTCAAAAACATACTCCCTGGAAATTCCTCTGAGAATATTCCTTGGCTCCGGAGTTAAAAGGATACCATTTTTTACAATGAAAAAATTATCACCTGTCCCCTCTGCCACATGGTTATCTGTATCCAAAAGGAGCGCCCAGTTACGGCTGCCTTCATAATTTGATACCTGCATATTCGCCATCAGATAATGAATCCTGCTCCTGTTTTTCACCTTTGGATCAATCAGCGATGCCGGAATTGCTCTCTGTGATGGAATAACCGCATTGATTCCCTTGTCAAAAAGCTCTCCCATCCCTCTTACTGTCCATCTAAGCGGAAAATCTGCAATAATAATATTCAAGCCTTTGTGTGTACCTACAACTCCTTCATAAATTGACAGCAATCCTCTCGTTACATCAATCATAATCCTGTGCTCATCGTCCTCTTGAAACTCTCCCTCATTTATTCGTATTGTTTCTTTGATTGCCGCCTCCATCTGCTCCTTTGACATTGCTTCTTCCAGATCAATTCTAAGATACTTTGCTGATGCATAGAGACGCTCTATATGTTCCCTAAGTTTAAACTGCTCTTTATGAAAAGAACGGGTCATTTCAAATACCATATCTCCGAACATAAGAGCCGAATCATAGACACTGATACAGGCCCGGGCCTCATCAACAAATTCTCCATTGTAATATACCTTACGCATTTTTAATCCTCCTCGTATTTTGTATGTGTGTTCTTAACAGCACTCAGCTTCATTGCTTCCATAATCTGCTCGCATATTTTTAAATCCTGTTCTGTATCAATTTCATAAGAACATTCTATCGGCATTTCATACATCCCTATATTTCCGCCGAGCCTGTTCTTCTCCTTAATAAATAATTCTTTTGAAAAAACATAGAGAGACCCATTTTCAAGATAAAGAGGTTCCCTCTCCTGCCTTCTCCCACGACTTTTATAATCATAGGTGAAACTTTCCAATCCATTTTTTCCCCTTTTCCAAAGACAGTAATCCTCTAATATCGTCATGGAAAAAAGAGAATCCAGACCTTCTTTCACAAATTTTTCTACTGCTGCATCAATATCAAATGCCCTTCGGATCGGTGATGTTGCCTGTAAAAAAACAAGCGTATGAAATACTTCTGTTTTTGTAATTTCATTTACGGCATGCAGTAAAGCATCCTCCGAACTGGCCGTATCAGAGGCAAGTTCAGAAGGTCTTTTGATAACAACTGCGCCATATTTCCGTGCAATATCCGCTATTTCTTCCCCATCTGTAGAGACATAGATATTTGAAATGTTCTTACTCTGCCGGGCCTGTAAAATCGACCATGCAATAAGAGGTCTGCCGCAGAAATTTATAATGTTCTTTCCTTTAATCCCCTTTGAGCCTGCGCGTGCAGGTATTATTACTGGAACTTTTTCCACTTTCATCTCTCCCTAAATACTTATTTCTATATAATATTAAGCTGTCCTCCATCAACAGGAAGGTATATTCCGGTAATAAAAGACGCTTTCTCTGATGCCAAAAAACAAATTGCCTCTGCAACATCTTTTGGTTCTCCAAATCTTTTCATTGGCACATTTTCTGAAATATACGCTTTCACGCCGTCCCTGTCCTCACGAAACAGCTCCTCCCAGCGTCCCCCCTCGAAATATATATTGCCCGGCATTACGCAGTTCACCCGTATGCCGTCTGCTGCCCAGTCTTGTGCCAGATACCTTGTTAATGTAACAATTGCACTTTTAGCAGCTGCATATCCGCATGGCGCTGATATCTTTTCTTTCGCGGCAATAGAAGATAACAGGATTACATTTGCCTGGTTTTGTTTTCTGATTATTGGATACAGCGCATTTAAAATATTAATGCTGCTCATCACGTTTATATCATAAAAACGCTTCCATTCCGCAGGCTCAAGAGGATTCTCGCCCTCCGGTTTCCCGTTTCCAACGTTCGCTACTACAATATCTAAATTACCAATGAGCTGCTTTATCCTTTCCGCAACACTATATGCATCTTTGCCATTTGTAAGATCTCCCGGGGCAGTATACACTTTTTGGGAATACTTTTCACTAAGAAGCTCTGATATCTTCCGCAAGCGGTTTTTATCCCTTCCATTTAGAACCACTGTTCCCCCTTCTTCTAAGAACTTATTTGCAGCTGCCAAACCAATTCCCTTTGAAGATCCGGAAATAAATATCCGTTTTCCCTCAAAAGCTCCTATTTTATGCATATTAACCCATACTCCTCTACATACTTTTTTACAAACAATAATTGGGCAGATATGTTTTCAGTCTCTGTGCCGTCTTCTGTACGGGCTGCCTGCAGAATGATTGCTTTATCATACCCGACTGCTCTTAATGAAGAAAAGACTTTATCAAAATCTGCATTTCCCGTCCCCAAATCCACCGTTGTCCCATGCAGTTTTCGATCCTTGATGTGCACATTTGCAATCAGCTGATGCAGCGACATGATTTCCTCTTCATGATCATACCCTAATCCAGAACTGTTTCCCGAATCATAATTGGCATAAACATTACTTCTTTTTATCTCCCCCAGAAAACTTCGAAATCTTCCCGGAGGAAAATCTGTTTCCAGGCCGATTATAATTCCTTTATCTCCAGCATAATCAGCAGCCTCTTTGATAAAAGATATCGCCCGTATCTCTTCTTCTTCCGTTTTTACAGAAGAACCATCCACGAAAGGGATTTCCAGCAGCTCAGCTCCGACTTTTTTCATATTGCTGATGACTTTTTTCATAATCAGCCGGTTTTCTTTTAATACATACTCCGAATCGCACTCTTGTTTAAAAAACGGTCTCCGCATAAAATAGTCAAAACATATGGAATGAACTTTTACTCCTGTTTCTCCTATAATCTGATTCACGCTGCTGCATCCGTCATCACTCCAAAGCGGATTGTTTTGATAATCATCAAAATCAAAAATCCATTCAATTTCATTAAGACCAAGCTTTGCACTTTCATAAAACTCATTTCTCCAGTTTTCAAAAGGGAAAAACTGTATTCCCCTTCCCTGCGAAGGGGTCAGCCTTCCCTGCATGATACCGTAAGTTATCATTACTCTCTCTCCTTCTTTACCAGCAGGTTCTTCCGCCATCAACAATCACGACTGCTCCTGTCATATAGCTGCTTGCGTCCGAAATCATATAAAGCACTGTTCCTTGATATTCATTTTTCCTGGCCATTCTTCCCATGGGTACAAGATTCGTCAATTTTTTCATAAAACTGTCATCTTGTCCATTTTCAATTCCGGCCGGACATATGGCATTGCACCGCACTCCTTTATCTGCCCAGTAGGTTGCAATATACTTGGTCAGTCCGATTAGGCCATGCTTTGTAACAGAATAGGTTACAGGCTTTACAATCTGTTCTTCTGATGACAAACCATCCTTTTTATAGATTCTCTGATCCGGAGCTATCACCCCTAGATCTGATGATATATTCAAAATCACACCACTTCCCTGCTGCGCCATCTGTGCCCCGAAAATCTGAGCACAGAAGAGCGCTCCGGTCAAGCCGACTGCTATATCTTCATTCCACATTTCCAACGGAAAATTCTCAAACTGTATAGCGCCCAGATTTTTTGATTTTGATTCCATCTTAGGGTTATTCGCCGCATTATTTATCAGGGCGTCAATATGCTGGTATTTTTGGAGCAATTCGTTTTTCAGTTCTTCAAGTTCGCCTTTGTTTGTTATATCTGCCTTTCTTGTTTCCACAATACCTTTTGGGAATTCGCTGCACAGCTTTATTTTTGCCTGTTCAAGTGCCGGTTCATTTATATCCAGAAGAATCGGAATCCCTCCTCCTGACAAAATCGCTGACGCATGATTATACCCCATAAGACCTGCACCGCCTGTAATAATACATATTTTCCCGTCAATCAGAAACATGTCCATTGTATTACTCATATGCATTCCTCCCTAACCCTGCTAATGAAATCAATTCTCATCCATATTGGCTTCCACATATTCCGCCAATATATGCCCAACAAATATATGTCCTTCCTGAATTCGCGGCGTATCCTCTGAAGGTATCCGGATTACGCACTCATATATCTCCTCGTCATAGTTATTATTACGATTTCCCGTAAAAAGGATTGTATGAATACCGTGAAAAGCCGCATATTCCATTGCTTTGATAACATTCCGTGCTGTTCCGCTCGTACTTATACCAATAAGCACATCCCCGGCTTTTCCCTTGGCCTCCAGCTGCCGTAAAAATACTTTATCAAAAGCATAATCATTTCCAATCGCTGTAAGGCTTGATGTATTGACCGTCAATGCCTCCGCATTCATGGCCCTGCGTTCTTTATAAAATCTGCTCACAAATTCTGTTGCGATATGCTGGGAATCTGCCGCGCTTCCGCCGTTTCCACATAAATAAAGCGCTCCACCGTTACGGATGGAGCACAACAAAATCTCTGCTGCCTGCTGTATTTTTATCTGTACCTCATTGTTTTGTTTCAATTCTTTGAACAGCTCTATATGCCTGTCCAACCTATCATAAAGACAGGATGCAATCCCTTTCTGTTTATCCATATAACCATCTTCCTTTCTATCATTTATGCAGTTTTTTTTATTATTACAAGATTGTAGTTTTAATCCCCTCAATATTTCATATAAATCCATTATGCAGGATTCGCCGCCCTCTCCTTTCGTAACTATATCCGCGGCATTTTTCGCATCCCGGATTGCATTTTTAGGGCATATTCCCAACCCTGCATTTTCTATAACCGGGACATCATATTTTCCATCTCCCATATAGCATATCTCTTCTTTCGTAACACCAAAATATATCTCTATCTCCTTTATTGCAGATAGTTTTTCCTTGCACCCGGAAGAAAACCAGTCCCATTTTATCCTTTTCCGGAATACATCCACAATAGGGGTATCTTCACCTGTAATTGCTGCCAGTTTGTATCCAAGTTTCTTAATATCATTTAAAGCATCCAGTTCTGTTAATCTTACAGATTTAAACTCATTTCCGTTCTGATCAATATAGCTTAGACCATCTGTAAGTACACCGTCAATATCAAGACAAACTATTTCAATCATGTTCTTCTCCTTCAAATATCTATTTAAAAAATACTTTTACGTTTCCAAATGCGGTATATTTCAAATATGCCCAGCATGCCGCCTATCCCCCACCTTATATACCAGAACATGGGAAATACATAAAACAACATGACAGCAGCTGATATTAATAGTAATCCCGGAATAAAAATTCTTATATTCAGATGAAATTTATTTTTAAAATGTTTCACTATGGTATAATGCGCTAAAAACAAAAAAGCATATGAAATTGCCGTTGCCATAGCCGCGCCATACATTCCATACCTGGGAATCATTATTGCATTTAATATTATATTTGAAACAGCAGCTCCCATAGTGCCTACAGCAATAATATTTGTCTTTTTATGAAAGAACTCAAAATTAACCGGAAACTGATACATAAACGTAAAGAAAATTGCGAGTACTAATATTGGTATTACATTAATTCCCTCATAGTATTCTTTCCCCGCATAAAGGTATCCTGCTTCTCTTGACAGCAAAATAAATCCACAAGTTAAAACTACAAACAATTCTATATAATTTTTGCATTTTCTATCCAAAACTTCCCATTTTTTATTTTCTAAATCATCATAATAAAATGGGCACCAGGAAGTATTCAGAGAACTCAAAATAATGCCCAGAACGGCTGTCAAGCCATAGAACACACTATAAATACCTATGCTTGAATTAGTGATATTCATATACTCCATCATTAATCTGTCCGATTGTGTCAGTATATTTTGTGATAAAGAATGAAAAATGACAGGAAAACCTATTGTTAAAGAATATTTCCAATAATCCAGGTTCATTCCGGCAGGCTTTTTCAAATAAATTACAAACCATATTATAACAGCTGCAATTATATGAGGAATTGCATACCCATAAATCTTGCCCAAATATCTTATTTCCGGACTCATAGAAAATACCATAAGCAAAGATAAACTAACACTCATTATACTTACAGCTGCTGAAACGAAAAAATTCATCTGTGCTTTTTTTTCATAAGTCCAACTGTCTTGTGCAAACTTTATTACAAACTTTGCAAATGCCATAAGCAGCAGCAATATTACCATTCCATAAGAATATCCTGTCAAAGCAGCAATCGGCCGAATAAAACATATACATAATACAGCAACAGCTCCACATATGATTGTTCCAAACAATAGTACACTGCTTTTAAATAATTCATAAGAATTTTTAAACTGATATCTGGCTGTAACTAAAGCGGAACTAACGTTAAAACCCATAACACATGCAAGAACAGATACCCATGCATTAAAAACCGAATACAAACCATACTGTTCTGCTCCTAAAATTCTTGTAAAAATCGGGCCTGTAAAAAAAGAAATTCCCTGGAGTAAAATAACACTGCAGATATTAAGAATTAAGGTTTTATTTACACTCTTAATATTACTACTTAAACTAAACATCCACTGCCTCACAATTTTTATGCATACTAAATAATTTTTGATATATTTTTGTAAAAATAGTCTCTTTTTATTTTTTTCATTACTGGATAATTACTAACAATAGTTATTAGTTCCTCTGCATTATTTACGATTGGAATCTTATAATTTTTAACAAGTTCGCTCATAAATTCAACGCCCGGCCTGTTAAAAAGAATTAATTTAGGTTCAAACACAAAGGATTCAAAAATAGCAGTAGAATTCACACCTATAACATACGAACTTCTTGCAAATAATTCATATAAATTAATCTCATCTTCTATAACAATCAAATTATCCCTTTGTTTCCCTGTTAATGCAGGATAAATTTCTTTCCACACTGAAAATTCACTGGGATGAAGTTTATAATATACTTTGTAGTCCGTTTTCATATCCGCAAAATCTGAAGCAATCACAGACATTGCTTTTCCAATATCTCCGGCAGAAATAAACATAATACTCTTTTTTTCACTTGAAATATCTGCGTATTTCTTTAGCTGCATTTCAAAATAGGGGCTGCCTGTCGCTATTATATTTTCTATATCTATTGGATATTCTGCTGCTGTTCTCCAATAGTCTCCATATACTAATATTTTATCCGGAAAATAGGGAACATTGCCAACTCCCGGAAAAGAATATCCCATATGATATTTTGATATCACACCATGCTGAATCTCATATACCGGCACGTTCAGATCAAAAGCCGCTTTTATCAATGCTTCTTTTCCATAGGAACATACGAGATAAATACCCTGAGGTTTTTTTAATAATATATATTTATAAAAAATATTATACATATTTTTAAAACCTATCCGGTTTTTTAAAGCCATATCTGTTATGTCCAGATGAATTCCAAAATAAGAAAAAATTATTTTATTAATTCTGTCAATTGCTTTATATTCATTCCTAAATCTATACGATACTTTGCAAAAATAATAAGCAACGATATTTCTAATTGGATTAACCAGCAAAAACTGGGCTTTTTGTTCAATATTTCGATTTTCAAAAGCTATGCCGGTTTCTATAAATTCTGTATTATCCTTATTAATATCATCTATGATGTTCTCTATAAATTCCGTATTAACCTCAATATTTTTTCCATCTACATTAATTCTTCTCCTATGGCGAAAAACTAAATATTTAACTGATTTCTTATTAAAAAAGGCATTCTTGGTACATAGCAGATTAAAAATCAGAACTTTTTCATATAACCGCTTTTTTAAACCACACTTTAAATTAGGATGACCTATCTCAGTCTTAGTAATTTTTTGAACTAATTTTTCAAATACATAAATCCGAATGAGCTTCCATATCAAAACTCCATTCAAATCATAGTCTAACAGACGCTCTTCCCTTTCCATTTTCCAAAATCTTTCTGCTATATCTTCAAACTTGCTCATTTTCCGGCCCTTTCCGTTGTCGTACAGGTTAAATATTCCTTTTTCTTTTCTGCTGAAAATTTTAATATATCTGCTCCATATCTCTCCATTTTATTTCTATACTTTTCTATTGTACCAACCTGCTTAGCCGGAACACCGGCATACACCGTATTGTCCGGAATGTTTCTCGTCACCACCGCCCCGGCTCCAATCACAACGTTATTGCCGATTGTGACGCCTGGCAGAATAATACTGTTTATTCCTATAAAAACATTATTTCCTACTGTAATGGAACCATATAATGCACAATCCGGCCTCTCACCTCTAAATACCCAAAGTCCTCCGTCATGGGGCATAAACCGCACAGAATCGCATACTTCCACATGATTCCCGATTGTTATAAGATAAGGTTCATTTCCGAAACATCTGCGGACATTGCATAAAAACTTACAGTTGTCTCCTACCTTAACCCCGATCCTTCGCGCATAAGAAACGTGATCGTTACAATATCTAAAATCCATGCATAATTGCTTTATGACCTTAAATAACTTTTTAAGCATTATTTTATAATCCTTTTTATCCTTTTCTTATAAAAATATTTAAAATCTTAATTCATATAATGTTCCTGCTGCGTTCCTGCTGAAAAAGTATAATAAGCCAAACACAAGAATCATAAATTCTATGATTTTCGCAAACATTTTTGATTGAAAATCGGGCTGCCTGCTCTCCACAATATTGCACATTGTTTTGTAAGTTGAGCATCTGCACATAAGATAATACTTCGGAATTCTATATGCATTTAATCTTACATACACAGGCAGCATAGATAACACAAGAAGATTTACAATATTTTCTGAAGCAGCCGGCATCTTCTTTCTATAGCTTCTGCCTATAATTATGGCTGACAAAATTGCTGCCAGTATCAGATACCAATTCCCAAACCAGCCGTTTCCAAGCTTCCTTACATAGCCCTGATATCTTGTTTCCAGCAGAATGGACTGTATATAATATATGGAACCGTTTAAAACCAGAATTCCCAGAACTGCCCCCCAAAAAAGTGTTTTTGCTTTCCATCTTTTTTTCATCTTTAATAATATCTGCGCGAATATAATAAACAAATTAAAAAATGCGGTTGTATGAAACAATCCCCCTGCAATTGATAAAAATATACTTTTCATATATTTTTCATTATCAAGCGCTATCAGCGATGCCAGAATAAATGCTGTACCCAGTCCGCTTCTCATGGCAGACAGATCATATTGAAATCCAATAATAAATAAAGGGAGCAGGACAAAACTGTCTCCCATTTTCCACTTTAAAGAAATATATTTTATTAATACACCTATTGTGATACAGGCATTGCACATAAACAGAATCGTATAATTTTTTGAAACAGCGCTTATGATAAAAATATAGATATTAAAGAGTACCTCAAATTTAGAATTGACTGCATAAGCAAAACCATTACGCCCCATTGTCTCAAAAAATTCAACATATTCTTCCGTATCATTCCCCACTTTGTCTGACCGGAAGGCTGCCAGGCTAAATAATATAAGAAATGCAATACAGTAGTAAAACCGGGAAGTTTCTACTGCCTCATGCCCTTTTGCCGCTGCTGCCTTCTGGCATAAAAAGGCAATCACGAAAGAAACCCCGACAAACAATATGAAATAACTTGTACTCCAATCCTGCGTAAATTCAAATATTCCCAATCCCACCGGCAAGCACCTCATCCATGCATTTCTTCCACTGTGACACAATAACTGGCATCCGGAAATCTTCAGACCTTAATATTGCTTTTGCCGATAATGCTGCTCTCAGCTCCGGCTGTTCTGCAATGCTCAGCATCGCACTGTATAACTGGTTTTCTTCTTCTGTTAATTCATAATTTTTTCTGATTTCCAGATCATTTTTAGGAAAAGCCGGTATCAATATTCCATAGTCGGCTGTCTTTGCCTTTTTTACAGGTTCCTCCCCAAACATATCTGGTGCAATGATCTCTCTGGGACCGCCGCTGCAGTCCGTGCTGATGACAGGCAGTCCGCAGGCCATAGCCTCAACCAATGCATTACCAAACCCCTCCCACAGTGAAGTAAGGACAAACAAATCTGCTTTCATCAATTCCTCTGCCGGATTACTCACAAATCCTTTGAATTCTACTTTTGATTCGATTCCTAAGCTTATGCACAAATCTTCCAAAGTCTGCAGCAGGGGACCTTCTCCCAGAATCACTAATCTGCTTTCGGGATTACTCTTCAGAAACAGGCGGAAAGCTCTGATAAGGTGCCATTGTCCTTTCACAGATACCATCCGTCCTGCTGTTATAATTTCAAAAACATCTTTATCTTTATTTGCAGATTCCGCCCCGAATTCTTTTTTATCAACCATACAGGGATTGTATATCGTGACAACCTTTTCTTTTTTTATACTCAGATTAGAAACCAGATCTGCCTCAACACTTTTTGATAATGTTACAATTTTATCTGATCTGTTAAGAATAAACCTTTCTGCTTTTCTCGCAATTTCTCCCTTTCTTACATCTGAAAGCACGGTTCTGATCGAACAGATAGTATGAGTTCTTCCGGACAATACATTTACAATATTTGCTGTACTGATAAAGCTGATTGAAACATCTATCTTTCTCTCTTTCTTGATCTTTCTGACCGCCCTGACCCGTCTTAACAGATTGATACATTTTTTTATCGGATTTGAAGTACCTGGTATATTCAGATTAATCACATCATGGCAATGACGATAAGTAGTATCTCTTTCTTCAAATACTGCCAGCGTTACTTTATCACTTATTTCAAATGCGGCAGATAATTCACATATAACTCTTTCTGCACCGCCGCCCTGTATATGTTCAATCAAAAACAATATGTTTTTCATATTTTCTCTTTACTCCACAGACATAGTATGGTTAAAGTCCCATCTTCCGTATTATTTTCCCCATGATTACATCCGGGTGATACTTCCTGGCTTCCTCTAAACATTCTGCCCTCATGCTGTCAATGTCTTTACTGTTTTCAATCGCTTTTAATATATTCTCTGTCAGTCCTTCCGGCCTTTTCCAGTCATACACATAACCGGTTTTCCCATTATGAACGTATTCAGAATTAAACGCCCAGCTGCTTGCAATCGTGGGAAGTCCGGCATTATAACAGTCAATTAAAGTTCCGGGAAAACCTTCCCCTTCCCAGGTAGTAGGAAACAGATGCATAAAATAATTTTTTAATACTCCTACGGCTTCATTGGAAGGGACACATCCTTTATATTCCATGCAGTCACTGTAACGTTTTTGCAGCATTTCAAACTCTGTCTGGTATTCTTTTTCTACCGGGCCGTATACATGGAGAACTGCTATGTGCTCTCCTCTGATTTTATTAACCTGCTCTATCGCTTTAACTGCAATTGTTATACCTTTTGCCTCTGAAACACGGCAAAAGGTACAAAAACGAAAAGGTTTGCAATGCGGCTTTTGTATCTCAGAAACAGCTGCCGGTCTGATACGCCGGAAATTTTCCAGATACTCGGCATTTTTCAGCCCCTTATCCGTTAATTTTTTTACCATCACGGATGATTGAACCCAGTTAACTTCAAATGAATTCATATATTTAATAAAATCCGGATACCTCTCCACCGTTTCAGGCAGATTGCCGCCTATGACACGATGATAAATAGAACGTTTAAATAATTTATTTGAATAGTATAATAAAGGCAGGAAAAAGCGTAATCCATTTACGGATAACATAATAACTATATGGGAGCAGAACAGCATACAGACCAGCCAGTGAATCATGACGCTAAAAGGACGTCTGCGATACTGATATGTGTCTACAACATACACTTTCCGGCCTGTCTTTTTTCCAAGCTCATCTTTCCAGAGTCTTGTAGAAACAGTCTGTCCGTCATATAGATTTTTTCCCTCTGCCACGCAGCCGATAATCCCTATTCGCTCCATTTGTACCTCTTCCTGTTTCAAAAAAGATTCAGCAATACTTAGAATCCATTTTGCTTAAATTAATCCACGACCCCATCTGTACGGCAAATTCCTGGGGTGAAAATTTCTGATATCCGGACGAATGATAAAACGTTAATTCTCCGAAATATATTTTTTCATCAAAATAGTACAAGTCAACTCTCACCGCCGGAAAATCCTCTGATAATATCTCTGCTATCTTTACAAGTTTATCTAACTGCCTCGGACATACTGCCTCAATATCATTTTTATTCGGATATTCTATCCGGCCCGGAATTCTATTCCAGGATGAATCATAAATATTTCGATAATAATTTGCCTGTTTAACTCCATTTACCACGGAATCTATATCTACAGAAATAGCTTTCACCTTTCCGTCGAAGCAAAAAAACCGGTAATCCTCCGGAGGATTACCGTTAGAAGGTTTTAAAAGCTCTTCGATAACTATCCTGTTAGGCACTCCCTTATAAGCCCACTCCCGGCCATACGTATAGTAGTCCTGTCTGCACCATTTTCTAAACCTCGTTTTAATTTTTTGAATCTCTTTTTCTGTTTTTTTATAACATACATAATTAAAACTGGAACCGTTTGTCAGCTTTACAATAAATTCTTCCGGCAGAGCATCAAAATCTACATCTTCTATTGATTCATATAATCCATAACAGGGAATCAGAATATCATCATATTCATCTCCATGTAATTTCTGTTTTACATAGTTACGCACTTCATATTTATCTACGCATTGATGAAGCAGCGGATCCCGATAATATAATTTCATCCATTGAATCTTTTCATTATAAGTCTGCGGATGTTCCAGATCAAGTTCCAAACCGGTACGTAATTTATACTGTCTGATGATAAAATCTCTGTCATTGTCATGCTTCGCCCTATACCGGTTGTACTGCATATTAATAAGCTTTAAACGCCACGCTAATTCATCATTCTTTTTTAAAGCAGACTTAATCCCTTTTATAATTTCAATCTGCATTCTGTTTTCTCCTTGTGTCTCTATATCTGAATCACAGTCTCCAATAATTCATCCCCGATTCCTCTAGATCTGCCACCTTAAAAATACCCTTCACATCTACTAAAACCTTTTCTATATCTTCGCCTTTTTTAAACAGCTTTTTAATCTGCGCCAGCTCTAACGTTTTGAATTCTTCATGTGCTACGGTTATGATTATACAGTCAACATCTTCAACATTCTCCAGCCGGGCGAGCTTCACTCCATACATATTTTCTGCATCTTCTTCATTTGCCCAGGGATCAACAACAATCGGAGAAATCATAAATTCGTTTAGGCGCTTTATAACATCACCAACTTTACTGTTTCTGATATCCGGAGTGTTCTCTTTAAACGTCAATCCCAGAACAGCAACTTTTGAATGCTTTGGCGCCTGGCCGGATTCAATCATCTTTTTAATTGCCGCATCAGCCACGTATCTGCCCATGCTGTCATTGACAATCCTGCCGTTCAGTATAATCTGGCTGTGATATCCGAGTTTTTCTGCCTCATACGTAAAATAATAGGGATCGACTCCGATACAATGTCCCCCTACCAGACCTGGTTTAAAACCCAGTGCATTCCATTTGGTATTCATGCCGTCTATTACTTCATTGGTGTCTATCCCCATGCGATCAAACACCATTGCCAATTCATTCATAAAAGCAATGTTAATATCTCTCTGGCTGTTTTCCACCACTTTGACAGCTTCTGCCGTTTTGATCGTGGATACCGGATATGTGCCGACTTCAATCACGAGATCATAAACTTTTTTAATTTCTTGAAGTGCTTCATGATCAATGCCAGAGACAATCTTATGAATATTTTCCAAACGGTGTATCTTATCTCCCGGGTTAATACGTTCCGGAGAATAACCAACTTTAAAATCTATACCACATTTCATTCCTGACTCCTGTTCAAGAATCGGAATACAGATATCTTCCGTAACACCAGGGTATACCGTTGACTCATATACAACGATAGAATCTTTACTCAGATTGCGGCCAACGATCCTAGAAGCGTCTGTTACAGGCGCAAGATTGGGTGTATGATCCATATTGACAGGAGTAGGTACTGCTATCACATGAAATTTTGCTTCTTTCAGAAAGCTTTCATCTGTTGTAAAATGTACCATTGTATTTTTAATTGTTTCATCCCCTACTTCTTTCGTGGGATCTATCCCTCTTTTATACAGATCTATTTTTTCTTGATTTAGATCAAAGCCAATTACATCTACTCCTTTTCCTGCAAATGCAACAGCAATCGGCATTCCTACATAACCCAGCCCTACTACCGACAGCTTTTCTTCTTTGTTTAACAGCTTCTCATAAAGTGATGCCATATCATTCCCCTTTTCCTCATGTACATACTGCAGCCAGCCTTATTTATTTTATTCTTAATGTTTTTATAAAACACCAGTAGCCAATATGAAAAATACTTCTTAAAATACTCAAATGCTCTATATCTCTGTAAAGGATCCAATGATATTTAATAACCTTCAGCTTATTACTGGAAATAGAATTCTGGCGAATTCGATAACGCATCAGAACCTCATCCATTCCCCATATATATTTTTCTTTTTTTAACATTGTAAGCCACAAAGCATCATCATTCCGTTTACGAATATTGGGAACTTTAAATTTTCCCATATTTTCAACATTGTACATTACGGTACTATTCCCCACTGGGCAGTCAAGAAGCATTCGATTATAATTGCATTTCTTTCTGGGTCTGACAATTCTTTTCAGACTTCTTCCGTTTTCCTTTATCTGCTCATATGCAGTACATGTAAAATTGTATCCTGTTTTTTTCATAAACCTTAATTGTCTTGCAAGCTTGTCCGGCATCCACAAGTCATCTGAATCACAGAACGCTATATATTCACCTTTTGCCTGCTCCATGGACACATTTCGGGCTGTCGCCGCCCCAGAGTTTGTTTCCAGACACCAGTACTTTATTCTTGGATCTATTTCCATATACCTCGCTGCTATTTCATGTGTATTATCCGTAGAACAGTCATCCACAATGAGCAGTTCCCATCTCGCATATGTCTGGGCTTGAATTGACTCTATTGTCTCTCCAATAAATGAGGCACAATTATATGTTGGCATTATAATAGAAACCAGCCCTTTTATCATTTTCTTACCTTTCATTAAGAGGGTTCTTTCCACACACGGAAAAAAACGTCATAAGCATAACCCCAATATCATTCCAAAACCCAACCCCCTCTATCCCCCTAAGATTCCACCCCATCTTCTTAGGCAGAATCTCCTCTATATAAATCCGCTCCGGATCTTCTGCGTTATCCAGCAGCTTCCCCTCATCCTTATAATATATAGAAGCAAGGCTTGTAATCCCCGCCGGCAGAAGCAGCGTCGCCCTCATCTCCGGCGTATACGCCTTCACATACTTAGGCACCTCCGGCCTCACCCCCACAAAAGTCATATTCCCCTGGAGCACATCGATAAGCTGCGGCAGTTCATCCAGCCTCTTATCCCGGATTAACCTGCCCGCTCTTGTGATCCTGCTGTCGTCTCCTGCCGTCACCAGACTTCCCTTCTCATCCGCCCTGTCTATCATGGAGCGGAACTTGTGAATCCGGAATTTCCTCCCATACTGGGTCACCCTGACCTGCCGGTAAAATACCGGGCCCTTTGAATCTGCTTTTATCATAATTGCAAGAATCAAAAATAACGGTGAAAGTAAAAAAAGCAGTATGACTGACACCGCAATATCAAACATACGCTTTAATAGAAGGATGTTCTTTTTTCTGTACAATATATCATAATACTTCCTTACCTCTTTCACCTGCATATACTGCGGCAGATCTTCCCATTTTCTCAAAGTCATTCTCCCATTTTCACCTTTCCCGAAACCTTTTCCTGGGCTTAAGCCTATTTGGGGGATTTCAGATACCCAGCCAGGATACTGCTGTACTTCTCCAGCACATACTCCGCCTCTTCATCCGTCAGCTTCGTATGCAGCGGCAGTGTTATCTCATTCTCAAACAGCTTATAACTGTTGGGGTAATCCTCGATCAGAAAGCCCAGCCTCTTATATGCCGTGTGCATAGGCAGCGGCTTGTAATGGACATTTGCCGCAACCCCCTCTTCTGCCAGCTTTTCTATGATCTCCTGCCGCTCCCTAAGGCCTATGCCCGGAATCCGGGTCATGTAGAGATGGCCGGAGGATGTATGCTCTTCTGTAAAATGCGGTAACACCTCCACCCCAAGCGGCTTTAATACGGAATCATACCGGCTGATAAGCTCTCTGCGCCTCCTAAGCATATCCGGATACCTTTCAAACTGGGCTATCCCCATGGCGCCCATAATGTCCGTCATATTGCATTTATACCAGGGCCCCACAATGTCGTATTCCCATGACCCGAGCTTTGTCTTGGCAAGAGCGTCCTTGCTCTGTCCGTGGAGGGAAAACAGCTGCAGCCGGTGATATATTTCTTCCGCATCCCTGTCCTTCAGCTTCCAGGCCAGAGCTCCCCCCTCAGCCGTTGTAAAGTTCTTGACTGCATGGAAGCTGAAATTGGTGAAATCTGCAATGGATCCAATGGTTCTTCCTTTATAAGAGGCCCCCAGGGCATGGGCTGCATCCTCCACTACGGCCACGCGCCCGATTGCTTTCTGAAGCTTGTTGGACGGATGGAAAAGCCCTTTCTTTCTCTCCAGGATTTCAAATATCCTGTCATAGTCGCAGGGGATTCCGCCCAGATCCACGGGAATGACCGCCTTGGTATGCTCATTCACAGCCCTCTCCAGGGCGTCATAATCCATTTCCACGCTCCCTTCCCGGCAGTCCACCAGCACAGGCTTTGCGCCCACATGGCAGATTACCGAGGCGGATGCCGTGTAGGTGTAAGCACAGGTAATGACCTCATCCTCTTCGCTGCCGTATATCCCGTCTATGCCGCAGGAATCCTTTCCGATTCCAAGAAGCCGCAGGCTCATTTCCCCGGCTGCGGTCTGGCTGTTCAGACAGACGCAGCCGTCTGCCCCGGTATAGTCTGTCAGCAGTGCCTCCAAGGCTTTTACCTTCGGCCCGGTTGTAATCCAGCCGGAGCGGAGCGTGTCTGTAACCTCCCTGATTTCTTCTTCTGAAATGTCCGGAGGCGAAAATGAAATATTTATTTTTTTCTCTGCTGTTTCACTGTTCCTGTTAAGTTCCATTGCTTTCCCCTTAATCTATCCTAATAATGCTTCAGACAGCTCCTGCCCGTTTTCCATATTCCTCTAATCCCCTTTCAGCCGGATCCCCATCAGAATCTCCCGGCTCCTTCCAAACAGATGCACCCGGATAACCACATACCGCAGGCGGATCCGTTTTTTTACCACTTGATCCAGATATTTCTTCAGAGGCATTCCGCAGGCTGTGATATTCCCCTGCACGTCTGTTTCTACTGGTGAAAGGCGCACCGTATGCTCCTTATCCCCATTAAGCAGCTCCTTTAAAAATTCCTCTTCCTCCGGTGAAACGGGATAAAATTCTTCTTCCTCTTTTCCAAGTATCTTTGTATAGGAAGAAACCCGTTTCAGCTGCTGGTACAGTTCCTTTGGATGCTGTGTGCTTATAAATACATATCCAGGAAACAGCCGCTCCACATGAACCCGGCAGCTTCCCTGGATGCGCCAGACCGCTTCCCGTTTCAGCAGGAAACATTCTTCATAAATGTCTGCATCCACCGTCTTTCGTATTTCCTTTGCGGCCTCTTCTTCATTTCCGGTGATCGTCTGTACGGCGTACCACATACTTCTGCTCCTCCCGTTATCCCTTTCCCGTAAGCTCCAAAAGTCCCTGCGTATCTCCTGTCAGATAAACTCTGTGGCTGCCAAAAGATACTTCACGGTATACTGGCAGGATATGAAAATGGGTATGCTTCGCCATTTTGCGGCCCATACCCCAAATAAAATCTTCTTCCTTTATAACGCACTTCTACCTGCTCCGCAGTCTGAAACTGTAGAACAGATATGATACTTTTTCTAACTCTTCGACACAATCTCCAGCCCCACCTGCATCTCCCGCAACCGCCCCACAGAGGGCATCCCCACCCGGGCAATCCTTTTGTGGCGGTCAATCTTCTGGATGAGATTCTCCCTTCCCCTCAAAGGCCCTTCCGTCACAACAGTCTGTCCGTCCCGGATATATCCCCTGGACATCCGTGAATGATGGCCTGATCCGCAGAGCATCCGCAGAAGCTTCTCCTCCTCCGGTTCCACCCGTACAAGCTTTCCGTCATTTTCAAACACAGAAAGCACCTGGGAATATTGCCTCAGTTCTTCCCGAAGCTTGTCCTCATCCCTGCTTTCCAGAAACAGATAATCCGGAAACAAAAGCTGGCGTTCCAAATGCCATATACCACCATAACGGCGCATGCGATCGTAGGTGAACACAAAAGCATCCTCCAGAGCCTCCCGGGTCAAACGCTGCTTACATACGCCCAGCAGTTCTTCTTCCTTTTGATTGGGACAGTAAAGTACATACCAGATAACAAAGACCCCTTTCTGTGCTTCCCGGTTTCTTCTACAAAATATAGGAACCGTTCAGCGCCTGCATTTTTCGTAGAGTAACCTGCTCTACGAAACCAAAAAGAAATAATTTATATATTTTTCTAAATTTTGTAATTTCAATATGTCTTTCACCACACCAAACAGAGCACTATTTTCTTGTATCTGTTAAAAAAAGGGGATTTTTATATGATTTGACAAAGAATACAATGAAAAAATTAGAATTCAGCTTGAAAAACTTCATAGATCTGGTTATAATAATAAACGTTGAACATAAAACCTAATCTTTTTCTTCGTAGAGCAGGTTACTCTAAGAAAAATAAGCAGAACTTCGGTTCTGTTTTTTTATTTTCAATAGTTCTCTTCTCTCGATACAAACAAACCTTCACCGCAAACCGCCCTCCTACCCGTCATCTCCAAAAAATTCTGCCTTCAAAGCAGAATTTTTGTCATTTTCCCCTCTATGGAAAATCCAGCTTTTTACAGGCTTCTCTGATTTTCACAGACCTGAAAATCTTTCTTGAAAGCTCTTGCACTTCCCTCTTCATTTTATTATAATAGCGCAGATATTGATAGAAACCGGCTGGCGAAAGCTTCAGCCGCATGAGGATGAAAATTATGGAAAAAGATATGACAAAGGGCAGCCCGGCGAAAATGATTCTCGGCTTCACCCTTCCCATTTTTATTGGAAACGTATTTCAGCAGCTTTACAGCATGGCTGACACCATCATTGTAGGAAAATATGTAGGAACGCCGGCGCTGGCTGCCGTAGGCTCCACCGGAACCATTACCTTTCTGATTCTCGGCTTCCTTATGGGCATGACCGTAGGCTTTACCGTGCTCACGGCCCAGCGCTTCGGAGCAGGAGATATGGACGGCATGCGCAAAACGGTAGGAAGCGCTGCCCTGCTGTCTCTGGTCGTTTCTCTGGTTATGACGGCAGTCAGTATGCTCGGTATGCGTCCTTTAATGAAGCTTATGAACACACCCGATGATATTTTTGCAGATGCTTATACTTATATTATGATCATCTGCGCCGGAATCTTTGCCCAGGTGCTCTATAACCTGCTCTCCTGCATCCTCCGGGCACTTGGGAATAGCAAAACGCCTCTGTATTTTTTGATTTTAGCGGCCTTTTTGAATATTGTATTGGATCTGGTACTGATTATCAACTTTGAAATGGGGGTAGCCGGAGCTGCTCTCGCCACTGTGATTTCCCAAGGCGTTTCCGGCCTTCTCTGTCTGATTTATATTATAAGGAAGGTTCCTCTTTTAAAGCTTAAAAAGGACGACTGGCTTCCGGACGGGCATCTGGCCCGGATTCAGATGGGAATCGGCTTCCCTATGGCCCTTCAATACTCCATCACAGCCATAGGAACTATGATGATGCAGTCTTCTCTGAACCTGCTTGGCTCCCTCTCCGTGGCAGCCTTTACGGCTGCCAGCAAGATTGAGCAGGTAGTCACCCAGGCTTACGTTGCTCTTGGCACCACCATCTCCACTTACTGCGCCCAGAATGTAGGAGCCGGAGATCTGCAGCGCGTGCGCCAGGGCTTCCGGGCCTCTACGCTGATAGGCTTTGCCTACAGTATTCTGGCCTCTGCCTTTGTAATGACAAGTGGGAAATATCTGACCTATCTCTTTGTGTCAGAGCATGTGCTGGATATTATCGGAAAGGTTGATCTTTACCTAAACTGCATCGGCTATTTCTTCCTGCCTCTGACCATTGTAAATATCTACCGGAACGGCATCCAGGGCATGGGCTTCGGTCTTCTGCCTATGACAGCCGGCATAGCTGAATTGGCTGGCCGCGGCGTGGTGGCTGTCATTGCCGCAAGGCAGCACAGCTACTTAGGTGTCTGCCTGGCAAGCCCGGCTGCCTGGGTTCTGGCCGGATCGCTGCTGATAGGTATGTATTTTTACATTCTAAAGGTTTATGGGAAAAAGCTGGGATCTGCCCACTGTGAAGAGCTCTTGCCGGAGAAAAAGCATTCTCCCTGCAGAACCTAAGACTTTAGAGGATCAAAAAAAGAGAGCCTTACTTATGATAAGGCTCTCCCTTCATAATCCGAAACCCGCGATACACCTGCTCCAGTAAAATCACACGCATCAACTGGTGCGGAAAGGTCATGGACGAAAAGCTTACGGCCTCGTCTGCCTTCTGCATCACGGCAGAAGACAGTCCCAGAGACCCTCCAATCACAAAAGCAATATGGCTCTTCCCTCTCACGCCAAGCTGCTCAAGCTTGCGGGAAAACTCCACCGAATCCAAAGCCTTCCCCTCAATGGCTAAGGCGATCACATAAGCGTCCTCCTTAAGCGCTTTCAGGATACGCTCTCCTTCCCGTTCCAGAATGGCCGCTTCCTCCGCCTGACTTGCTCCGTCCGGCGTTTTCTCATCAGGCAGCTCTATGAGTTCCAGCTTACAGTAACGGCTCAGCCGCTTGGCGTACTCTTTCACGGCCTCCGTATAATATTTTTCCTTAATCTTCCCCACGGCAATACATGTGATCTTCAATAAGCCCTCCTACTCCAATACCGCATTCCAACGCCGTCCCGTCAAACTTCCCCCCTCCAAAGGTACGCCGGATGCCGCACTTCCACACCATGTCTTTCACTTTATTCCTTAGAATGATCAATCTGATTTCGAATCTTCTGCATCTGATAATCCAGCTCCTCAATGGAATCTGCACAGATCTTCAGCTGCCGCACAATTTCCTCCGTATTATCCACAACCTTCTTATACTTCAGCTTGTGCTCCAGGCTCGCCCAGAAGTCCATGGCAATGGTTCTAAACTGAACCTCCGCCATCATATACTTCTTCTCTCTGGACAGATAAACAGGCACGCTGATAATCAAATGCAGGCTTCGATATCCGTTGGACTTCGGGGCCTGGATATAATCCTTTCTCCTCTGCAGGATAATGTCATCCTGCTTAATCAAGAGATCCGCCAGCCGGTAAATATCATCCGGAAAGGAACAAATCACACGGATACCCGCCACATCCTTTAAATTCTCCTGAATGCTTTCTACCGTCACCGGATATCCTTTCCGCTCCAGCTTTTCGTAGATGCTCTCCGGAGATTTCAGCCTGCTCTTAATAGATTCAAAAGGATTCCGTTTATACTCCTGGGAAAATTCCGCATTTAGGATCTTAAGCCTCGTTTCAATCTCCATGATCGCTGCCTGATATTCCAGCATCATACGGTGAAAGGGCTCTGCTTCCTTAAGCTTTTCCGCCTGAATCCGGATAATCTGATCCTGCTTTCTGAGCATCACCGCCTGCTCCTCGACCTTCCGCTCCAGCTGATTTTTCCGGGTATAGAGCCGCATGGCATTACGGATGCGGTTTTTTACGATAACACGCTCAAAGGGCTTATGAATAAAATCCGAAGCCCCCAGCTCCAGGCATCTGCTCTCTGCCTCTACCGCCAGCTCACTGCTGATAATCAGCACCGGAATCTTTTTCAGCCACTCCTTTTTGCCCATTTCCGCCATTACGGCATAGCCGTCTATATTCGGCATATGCAGATCCAGAAGGACGGCTGCCATTTCTCTTGGGTATTTGTCAAGAAACCGCAGAGCCTCCCTCCCGTCTGCCGCCGTCTCTACCTGGTATTCATCCTTCAGCATATCGCATAGCAGCTCGCGGTTCACCTCCGCGTCGTCCACTACTAATATCCTTTGCATAATAACACTCCTTTTCCCACAGGCCGGGAATTGTAACTTCAAAATCTTCTCTTATTATAAGATTTTTAAGACAGAATTTCAATTATTCCAAGGATGTTTTTCTTGACACAAACGTAAAAATTTCAGATAATAGTTCACAGATAGAAAGGAGGACACAACCATGGCCTGGTGTCCCAAATGTAAAAATGAATATCGAGAAGGAATCACCCACTGTCCTGATTGTGATATAGATCTGGTAGAGGAGCTTTTACCGGAGCAGGAAGAGGACTTTGAGATTCCCGAGGACTTTGAATTTCCGGAGGATTTTGATCCGGCCGCCATTCTGGATGAGCCAAAGGAGAAGCCTGCATATGTGAAAGCTTACAAAAGCCCGGAGGAACGCTATGCAGACATGCGCTCTTCTGCCTGGACTTTTGTATCGGTAGGCGGTATCGGACTTGTGATTATGATCCTGGCTCTCACTGGAGTTCTGACCTTTCCTTTCCATGACTTTGCCCTGATTGTAATGCTGCTGCTTTTTGCAGGCTTTTTTGCAGGCGGCATGGTTTCCTTCCAAAGCGCAAAAAAGCTTAAACTTCTGGCTGCTTCAGAGCATGCGTTTATTGAAAAGGTTACAGACTGGTATCATTTGGAAGGTATCCACGCAGAAGCCGTGACAGCCCTGGACGTTTCCCTGCCCGAGGAGCTTTTTTACCTTCGCAGATATGAGGCCGTCTCCGAACTGATACGGGAACATTTTCCGGATATTCAAGAGGATCTCCTGAATAAGCTGGCTTCCGATTTCTGCGAGGAAGCATAAAGATAGAAAGGGAAGGAAGGGCGCATATCACAGCCCATTCCTTCCCTTTCTATCTTTATGCTTTATTTCCAGTGTCCATATGTCTTACCACGTCTTTTCAAGCTCCATATGAAAATCCACCTCATAAGGACTGTCGTCCCTGGTCTTGATCTTCTCATATAAGGCTCTTCTGGAGGAGCTGCTCTCCTCGGACCAGAATTCATAACCGCGCAGATAGCTGTCCATCAGCTCATCCCAGGAATCATAGAGGGGCTGTATCTTCTGGGCAATCTCCAGCGACAAGTCAAGAACCTCCTCCTTGCCGTAATAGCCTGCAATGTAATAATATCCCAGAAAGCTCATGGCCCGGCAGTAGTCCCAGCCTGTGATGGCATCAATTCCGTATTCCTCATACATCTCATACCAGCTCACATAGAGGCCGGCCCGATCCTCGCCGCCGATATCATAATGCTCAATCAGAAAGGCTTCCCTCTCTTCCTTTGGGATATCGCTCATACCGTCCCTCTCCATCGTCTTTACAATTCTGGCAAATTCCGAACGCTGGCCCTTATCCCGAATGGTTTCCAGATTAATGTCCGCTGAATTCCAGTCTGTAACCCCCCACCGTTCATTTAAAAGCTTCCGGACGTCTTTCCGGTTTTTCTCTGTATTCGTAAGGCCTCCAAAGAGATTGTAATCCCAGTTGTTCGTCTCCGTCAATATGGCGTAAGTAGCATTAAACCAACGGACAGTATCCGTCAGCTCTATCTCCTCCAGCAATTCCTCCTTCTTCAAACCGCACCCTGTTGTGCCTGTGATAGCGAGAACCAAGATCATACAATAAGCTGCCACTCTTTTGAAGTTAAATTTCTTCTTCATAAGCCCTGCCCTCCTGGCCTTTCTTTTATGGTAACATTGTGGAAAAGGCTTTGTCAATCACTGATTATTATTTTTCTGACATTTTCTTTTACTGTATAATAATTCTGCTGTTTTTTCAAAAATCTTGTAACAAAAAGGCTTTGGAATGCATCATATACACTCCAAAGCCTCTTATTGCTGTCATAATTCCGACAACGTTCTTACCCTCAGTGGACAAGGGTATACTCGCTATTTGCTCAAATACTCGTGAATTCCTCTGGCCGCATCCTTGCCTGCGCCCATAGCAAGAATCACGGTTGCCGCTCCGGTTACCGCATCGCCGCCGGCAAATACGCCTTCCTTGGAGGTAGCTCCCACATCCTCGCTGGCAACGATACATTTCCTCCGGTTGATCTCCAGGCCCTTGGTCGTAGAAGAAATCAAGGGATTGGGGGAGGTGCCCAGGGACATAATCACTGTGTCTACCTCAATATCAAACTCAGATCCCGGAACCTCAACGGGACGTCTCCTTCCGGAGGCATCCGGCTCGCCAAGCTCCATGCGGATGCAGCGGATCCCATTCACCCAGCCGTCCTCGCCTACGAGAATCTCCGTGGGATTGGTCAGCAGATCGAAGATAATGCCCTCTTCCTTTGCATGGTGAACCTCCTCCACACGGGCCGGAAGCTCTTCCTCGGAACGGCGGTAAACAATATGTACTTCAGCGCCCAGACGCAGGGCAGTACGTGCGGCATCCATAGCCACATTTCCGCCGCCTACTACGGCAACCTTCTTGCCGATGGCAATGGGGGTATCGTACTTGGGATCAAAGGCTTTCATCAAGTTATTTCTGGTTAAGTACTCATTGGCAGAGAACACGCCGCAGGCCGTCTCTCCCGGGATTCCCATAAACTTCGGAAGTCCTGCGCCAGATCCGATAAATACAGCGTCATATCCTTCCTCCTCCATCAGCTCATCAATGGTTACAGACTTGCCGATGATAACGTCCGTCTCAATCTTAACGCCCAGGGCTTTTACATTCTCCACCTCGGGAAGCACAACGCCGTCCTTGGGCAGACGGAACTCGGGAATTCCGTATACCAGCACGCCGCCGGCCTTGTGGAGAGCCTCGAAGATCGTTACGTCATAACCAAGCTTTGCCAGATCTCCGGCGCAGGTAAGGCCCGCCGGGCCGGAACCGATAACGGCAACCTTTTTGCCGTTCTTTTCTACGGTAACCTCCGGCTTAATGCCCTGCTCTCTGGCCCAGTCAGCCACAAAGCGCTCCAGTTTGCCGATGGAGACCGGCTCGCCCTTGATACCGCGGATACAGCGTCCCTCACACTGGCTCTCCTGGGGGCATACGCGGCCGCAGATAGCCGGAAGTGCGGAGGACTTGCTGATAACCTGGTAAGCGCCTTCAAAGTTGCCTTCCTTTACCTCTTTGATAAAATCCGGAATATGAATCTGTACGGGACATCCTTCCATACACTTTGCATTCTTACAATTGATACAGCGCTGGGCTTCCTCTACTGCCTCGTCCTTGTTGTAGCCAAGGCATACTTCGTCAAAATTTGCAGCACGAACCTTCGGATCCTGCTCTCTTACCGGTACTTTCTTTAATACGTCTCCCATTATTTGTCACCTCCGCAATTTCCGCAGCCGCCGTGATGGGTGTCTCCCTCCTGGTAAGCCAGAAGGCGTCTGCCCTCCTCGGTCTTATACATGGCCGCACGCTTCATAGCCTGGTCAAAATCAATCAGATGGCCGTCAAATTCCGGTCCGTCCACGCAGGCGAACTTCACTTCGTCCCCTACCAGCACACGGCAGGCGCCGCACATACCGGTTCCGTCCACCATAACCGGATTCATGCTGACAATGGTAGGAATGCCCAGCTTCTTCGTGGTCAGACAGGCAAACTTCATCATAATCATGGGGCCGATGGCTACACAGAGATCGTACTTGTGACCCTCGCTCACCAGCTTTTCCAGCATGGCGGTTCCCACGCCGTGGAAGCCGTAGCTGCCGTCGTCGGTACACAGATGGAGATTGCCCACCTTGCTCATCTCATCCTCCAGAATCAGAAGCTCCTTCGTTCTGGCGCCTACGATAATATCGCACTCGATTCCATGATCGTGAAGCCATTTTGCCTGGGGATATACGGGAGCCGTTCCCACGCCGCCGGCGATAAATACAACCTTCTTTTTCTTTACCTCTTCCAAATCATCCGTTACCAGCTCAGAGGGCTTTCCTAAGGGGCCTACAAAATCCTCAAAGAAATCGCCTTCCTTCAGATCCACCATCTTGTGGGTGGAAACGCCGATGGGCTGGAACACGATGGTGATGGTTCCGGCCTCTCTGTCGTAATCACAGATGGTCAGCGGAATACGTTCTGCCGTCTCGTCCACTTTTACGATAATAAATTGTCCCGGCTCGCAAGACTTTGCCACTCTTGGAGCATGAACGACTTTCATGTAGACATTTGCAGAGAGCTGCTCTGCTTTCAAAATCTTGAACATATGCTTCCTCCTGGAGTATCATTTTTGTACAGTGCCTTATTTTCTAATATATATGCTTATCCACTGCGCAGAATTACTCATCTCTAATATCATAATGCAATTTTCGTCAGATTTCAACTAAAACCTACATTTCATAATCAAAGCAGACCCGGTCGCAGGCGGCGGGCTTAATCACTTCCTCCGCCACTGCCACATGAAGGGGATGTACTTGGTAGGCATCCAGATCCTCCGGCGTCTCAAGCTCCGAAATCAGCAGAAGCTCCCGGCTGCTTCCAGGAAGCCGGTTCAGGCGCATCTCTGCAAATGCCAGCCCTTTAATCTGCCCCACCAGAGCCTTCAGGCGTTCATCTGCCTCCCGGGCCTTCTCCTCCTTTTTTTCCTCCGGGAAACCCTCCCTGAAATTCCACATTACCAGGTGTTTTACCATGCTTTAGTCCTCCTTGTCCATATCTGGGTTATATTTAAATTCCAGCCGGTATATCTGTACCAGCGGTTCGCTGACCATGCCCTTTTTGTTGATTGCCACTGCGCTTAAGAGATTCTCTCCCTCTGTCAGTTCAATGGGCTTTTCATAACGAATGCTGTCCTGCGTGGGCTCCGTGCCGTCCAGCGTATAGTAAATGGTTCCATATTCTGCTTTCAGTTCCAGCGTAACATAATAATGATAAGTTCCCTCCGCCATATCACAGACAGGCTTTTCAATCCGGTAAGGCTCCAGCTTCTCCTTAATCCCCTCGTACTCGCATTCCTCTATTATTTCCCCGATGAGATTTGTCTGTTTCGTCTGGTTCAGCAGCTCCATCAGCTCAAGATAAAGCTCCTCTAGCTCATATTGATCTCCTCTGCAGGCTGCTTCCACCAAAATGGCATCCTTCATGCATTCCAGTGCAAGCTCCTTTGCGTCCAGCTGGACATAAGCCTCCGCCAACAGGCGCAGCGGCTCTATGTCGCCTCCCTCCGTATTGCCCAGAAGGCTTTGTGCCTGTTTGAGAAAAGGAAGCGCGTCCTCATACTGCTCCGCCTCCATGCACTCTCTTCCCTTTTTCAGCTGATAGGAATAATTGTTCTGCTTTCCCATGGAGCGATAGGAAAGAAGGAAGATCCCAAAGCAGACCAGCACAGCAAAAAATGTACACAGAAGCTGCCAGAACAGCTTCGACTGCCGGAGCTTTTTCTTTAGCTGCCCTGGCACAGGCTTTTGTTCCATATGTAATTGTTCTTCTGTTTCCTTTTGGGATTCTTCCGGCTCTTGACCAATCACCATTTCATCTAAAGGATCGTAGTCCGGAACAATCTGAAGCTCCTGCAGGCAGACATTACAGTAAATGCTTCCTGCTTCCAGCTCCGCACCGCATTTGGGACACCGCATGTACTTCCCTCATTTCTCTTCCAAAGACACCTGCTTTATACACATTCCTCTATGTATTGTTCAAATTCTTCCATCGTCATCAATATCTCTCTTGGCTTTGTTCCTGCTTCCTCCCCCACGACTCCAGCCTCTGCCAGCTGATCCATAATCCGGGCTGCCCGGTTAAAGCCCACCTTGAACCACCGCTGCAGCATGCCGATGGAAGCCTTGTCTTTTTCAATAATGAACTTTCCGGCTTCCGCAAACAGTGCGTCCCGCTGGGGCCCTTCTCCCGAAGCTCCTGTGTCAAGTGATGCCGGCTGAACGGTATTCATATGCTCCTCCACCTCATTGCTGTAGGAAGCCTCAGCATTGGTATCCTTCAAAAATTCCACCACAGCGCTTACTTCCTCATCGGAGACAAAGGCGCCCTGGACACGGACAGGCTTGGGATATCCATAGGGATAAAAGAGCATATCGCCCTTTCCCAGAAGCTTCTCCGCCCCGTTCATATCCAGAATTGTCCGGGAATCCACGCCGGAAGACACGGCAAATGCTATCCGCGAGGGCATATTTGCCTTAATAAGGCCAGTAATAACATTTACGGAAGGCCGCTGGGTTGCAATAATCAAATGAATGCCGGCCGCTCTCGCCAGCTGCGCCAGACGGCAGATGGCATCCTCCACCTCTCCCGGCGCCACCATCATAAGGTCTGCCAGCTCGTCCACCACAATGACAATCTGCGGCAGCTTCTCCGGCTTATTCTCATCTTCAATATGCTCGATTCCCTTGATTTTCTCATTGTATCCCTGGAGATTCCTTACGTTATAATCCGCAAACAGCTTGTAACGCTTTGTCATCTCCGCCACCGCCCAGTTTAAAGCGCCGGCCGCCTTCTTGGGATCCGTAACCACCGGAATGAAAAGATGAGGAATTCCATTGTATACGCTCAGCTCCACCACCTTAGGGTCAACCATAATCAGCTTAACCTCTTCTGGGTCGGCTTTGTAGAGAATGCTCATAATCAAGGTATTGATACAGACAGATTTACCGGATCCTGTGGCTCCCGCAATCAGCAGATGGGGCATCTTGCCGATATCCGTCACCATAATCTTTCCGGCAATGTCTTTTCCCACTGCAAAAGCGATTTTTGACTTGTGGTTTTTAAATTCCGCAGATGCAATCAGCTCCCGGAAGGATACAATGGCATTTTCCGCATTGGGAACCTCAATACCTACGGCCGCTTTTCCCGGAATCGGCGCCTCGATACGCACATCGGCCACAGCCAGGTTCAGCTTGATGTCATCCGCCAGGGATACAATCTTGCTGACCTTCACTCCCTGATCCGGCTGAATCTCATAGCGCGTCACCGACGGCCCCTGGCTTACATTGGTCACGGTTACCCCTACGCCAAAGTCACGTAAAATCTGCTGCAGATGAATGGCTGTCTCCTTAAGAATCCGGTCTGCGTCTTTATTTTCATTATTTTTTACCTGTCTTAAAAGCCGAATAGGCGGATACTGATAAGGCGCCTTCTTGAAAATGCGCTGTCCGCCGCCGGAGGACGGAATATTCGAATGGGCCGTACTCTGTCCGCTCGCCCGGGAAACAGGCTCCACACGGCGGACGGAATTCTCCGGCGCAGGCTGTCTTGCAAATTCCCGGGAAGCAGGCGCCGCGCTCTGCCGTGTATCCATACGGGGAGGCTCCTCCGGTTCCGGTTCCGGCTCCTCCTCTTCCCATTCCTCCGGATAAGCCTCCTCCTGTACGGCTTCCGGTTCCGGCCGAAGCTCTCTTACGGTCTCTGTTTCGATCTGATCTGCTGCTTCTTCCTCTTCTGCCTCCGGTTCCTCCTGGAGCTTTCTCTGGCGCTGGATGGGAATCTCAAACATCTCGTCCAAATCCTTCAGATCCGGTTCCTCCGACAAGGTAATCTCACGCATCTCATCCGTATAGGCTTCTTTTTTGATGGTAGTTCCCTCCAGGGCCACGCCGGAAATCTTCCGCTCCATGCGGCTCTTTTTCCGTTCCTCTTCCTCTTTTGCTTCCTGCTCCTCCATGGCCTTTCTGCGGGCTTCCCTGCGTTCGCCGGCCAGCGCCTTATGGCGTCTCGCATCCTCTCTGGCCGTATTGTAGACCTTTTTGCTGCCTGTCTTGACACCGCTGATAAAGGAACGCTCCGTGATCACAACGACACAGATAATCAGAAGCACCAGAAGCACCAGCCAGGCTCCGATGGTTCCGAAAGCCCCCGTAAGCATCTTACTGAGCAGGCCTCCGAAAAAGCCGCCTCCCGTTTTATGCTCTGCGCTGTAAGCATAGAAAGCCCCAGCCGTCCCTGCTCCTTCTTTTTCGCCGCTGACAAGCTGTGCAATTGCGCACAGAAGAAAGAACGCCGTTCCCATAGCCGCCGCTTTTATCGCCGCAATGGTATTCTCCCGGTTGGAAATGGAAAACGCCGTAAGCAGAAACAGCCCGATTGGCAGTAAATATGCAAATATTCCAAAAAGACCGAACATCACGCTGCTGACAAATCCGCCTGCAGCCCCGCCAATGCCGAAATTGCTGATAAGCAGAAGAACGGACACGGCAAAAAGAACGAGTATGAGAACCTCATCCCGAATGAATGCCGTCTCTTCCCGTTTTTTTGCCGCTGCCTTTCTGGACGCCGCTGTCGTTTTCTTTTTTGTACTGGCCCGGCGTCTGCCGGATGTGCCTGTTGCCATAACCTTTATGTCCCTCCCAGTTCAAACTAACCATTCGACATTGTATCATTTTTCTTTGGAAAAGTAAACAAGCAGGCTGCGTATTCATCCAATCCGGGGCAGGTTCCACCGGTAATGCATCGCCAAAAGGCGCACAAGAATTACAACAAGGGCCCCCAATGCCATAGCGGCCAGCTCTCCAAGTCTTTCCCCTGCGTATACACAGGCAAAAGCGCCTGCAATGGATGCGCAGGCATAGATATGCTTTGTCAGTATATAGGGCTTTTCCTGCGCTATCACATCCCGCAGCAGTCCGCCTCCCACGCCTGTGATAACGCCGACAAAGATCAAAAGAAACCTTTGATCATATCCAAGCGTCCGGGCCGTATTGATCCCCATTACCGTAAAGATTCCAAGCCCAAGGGCATCAAAGAGTGTCATCGTCTTATCATAGGCCGCCGCAAGCTTCTCCGGCAGGGCGCGCACTCCTTTAGCATCCCCAGAGGGTATGCTCTGACGGGAGCTGCGCAGGGTATATATAACAAGAAACAGAAAGATTGATACCCCTAAAGCTACCATGGTATATACGGGATTCCGGAACATATTCGGGGGTGTGCAGCCCAGAATCAGATCCCTTATGACTCCGCCTCCCACAGAGGTGATAACTCCCAGAACGCCGACACCGAATAAGTCCATGTTCTTGCGGATGGCCAGCATGGCCCCGGAGGAGGCAAAGGCGATGGTTCCCACAATTTCCATGGTAAATAAAACGATTTCCGAATAATCCACGTTTTTTATCCTCTCTCAAAAATTCCACGCTATTTCTCCGGCGGCGCCTGCTCCGCCGGGGGGATAAACATAATGACAAATACCATAAGCAGCAGAAGGCAGACAATAAGTACGGAGCGTTCCAGAAAAGCCCGGGTTATGGCCGTTCCCAGGACTGCACCCAGGATAAAAAAGAGAATAATGCCGTAATATTGCAGACTCTTTTTCCGCGCTTCTTTGTCTTTGTTGATGTTATAATAAAAAAGCTGCTCTGTGGCGCTGCGCAGATTCCCCGTGCACATGGTAGTGGCATAGGCGCTGCCGTTAAAACGCCGAAAGCTCTCCACCTGCATGGAGCATACAAAGGACACTGCAGAGTTGATAAGATCATCACACACGCCGGAAGGGGTAAACGCTATCACCCACAGTACCACAAACTCAATAACAATCACTATCTGCCTCCAGTGGAGCCCCGGATTATAGCGGAATTTCCTCCGCACGTACTCCGTAATCAGGATTCCCGCCATAAAGGCCAGGATCGGGTACATATAAAATAAAATCTTGTCCCAGTTCTTATCGGCCACATTAATGCCTAGAAGGACAATATTGCCTGTCTGGGCATTGGCAAACACGCCGCCCCGGCAGATGTAGGTATAGACATCCAGATATCCGCCTGCAATGGCCAATAAAACACCCACCAAATAGGACTCCGATGCCTTTTCCAAACGAAGCTTCATGTTTTGGCGCTCCTTTTTGTAAACTGTTTATCCTTTTTGCCTTCCTTTTAGTATAGCGAATTCTTTTTGATATTACAAGTCATCCCAAGGAAACATGCCCCCTCTTCTTTATCCCCGTCCAATCAATACTTTTTTCCCACAGAATGCAAAGCCGTACTTTCTTATCCGCTCCTTGGCAATCCCTTTTTCCATAAGCGCAGCCTCATAATTCTGCTCGTCAATCTGTCTTAAGGCTGCCTGCACTGTGTCGGAAAGCTCACGCTCCTCCTCCTCGTCCTGCACCTTGAATTCCAGAATCATCCCGTCGTCCTGGACATTTTTCGGCTCCAGCATCACATCGTACCGGCCAAAACCGCTTTCACGGTTGGAGGTCAAGACATAACGGTCAGAAAGCTCCACCATCAGTCCCAGTACAAAGCCGTGATAGAACCGCTCCGGCTCTGAACCGGAGGGGCGCTTTCCTGTATCAAAATAACTGAAGGTCGCAAGCGCTACCCGGTTCATATAGGCATTCATGGCCTTTAAATCATTTTTCAGCAAGGCTTTTATAAATTCGTTATAGCTGCTGTCAGAACCGGAAAACCAGCCGCGGATCATATTGGAAAACATAATGCCCACTTCTTTATTGGTCAGTACCAGACTGTAATTCCACTGTCCGTTTTCCTCCGTGAATTCCACCTCAAGGGTTTTCAGATAGCCGCTTGCAAGCAGAAGGCTCCAGATAGAATTCTTCTTGCCGTAAAGCTCCCCGTACACAATCTGCTCATCTATCTCTACCTTGAGCGTTCCGCCTTTTAACAGATTTTCAAATTCCTGCTTGATTTCCTTATTTCCTTCCCGTATCAGCTTTCCTATCAGACTGTTGGAGCTGGAGTTTGCCCAATAGACGCCTAACCGCTTTGTATCAAGATAATTTAGGATTGACCAGGGATTGTAGATATCTGTCTGGCTTCCAAAAGTAAAGCCGTCATACCACCTCTTTACCTCCTGTTTGCGCTCCGGCAGTTCAAATTCTTCCAGTGCCGCAAAGACCTCTTCCTCTGTGAAGCCGAAGCTGCCTGCGTATTTATCCGAAGTAGTTGTTACTACCTTCAGATTATTCAGATCGGAAAAAATCGATTCTCTGCTCACCCTGGTAATGCCTGTCATAAGGGCGCGCTCCAGGTACGGATTCGTCTTAAAAGCCGCATTAAAAAGGCTTCTCGTAAATGCCGTCATCTCTTCCCAATATCCATCCACATAGGCCTCCTGCATGGGAGTATCATACTCATCCAGTAAGATGATCACCTTTTTCCCATAATAGCGGGACAGAAAATCCGACATTTTATACACCGCCCAGGTAGCCGTTACCTCCTCCATGCGGTAATTCACGCTGCGAAAATAAGCCTTTTCTTCCTCTGTCAGCAAATCGCCTTCCAAAAGAAATATATTTTTATTGTACAACTCCGTTAAAATCTGAAAAATCCTCTGGATAGCAGCCTTGTATCCCTTTTCCTTCACATTGGCTAAGGACAGGCTGATAACGGGATACGTCCCCTGGAGCTTTCGAAACTTTTCATCTTCCCAAACGGAAAGCCCTTCAAATAAATCCTCCCTCTTGGCATAGTTTACAGAGAAAAACTGCTCTGTCATGCTCATGGTAAGGGTTTTTCCGAACCTTCTTGGCCGTGTAATCAGGGTTACGCTGTCCCCGCTCTCCCACCATTCACGGATGAATGAGGTTTTATCTATATAAAAGTAACCTTCTCTTCGAATCGTCCCATAATCCTGACATCCAATACTTATTGTTCTCGCCACACATTTTCCCTCCTATTTTAAGTCGCTGCGCGATGTCCTGCCCCGATCAATACTTTTTTCCCACAAAATGCAAAGCCGTACTTTCTTATCCGCTCCTTGGCAATCCCTTTTTCCATAAGCGCAGCCTCATAATTCTGCTCGTCAATCTGTCTTAAGGCTGCCTGCACTGTGTCGGAAAGCTCACGCTCTTCTTCCTCTTCCTGCACCTTGAATTCCAGAATCATCCCGTCGTCCTGGGCGTTTTTCGGCTCCAGCATCACATCGTACCGGCCAAAGCCGCTTTCACGGTTGGAGGTCAGCACATAGCGGTCGGAAAGCTCCACCATCAGTCCCAGTACAAAGCCGTGATAGAACCGCTCCGGCTCTGAACCGGAAGGGCGCTTTCCTGTATCAAAATAACTGAAGGTCGCAAGCGCTACCCGGTTCATATAGGCATTCATGGCCTTTAAATCATTTTTCAGTAAGGCTTTTATAAATTCGTTATAGCTGCTGTCGGAACCGGAAAACCAGCCGCGGATCATATTGGAAAACATAATGCCCACTTCTTTATTGGTCAGTACCAGACTGTAATTCCACTGTCCGTTTTCCTCCGTGAATTCCACCTCAAGGGTTTTCAGATAACCGCTTGCAAGCAGAAGGCTCCAGATAGAATTCTTCTTGCCGTAAAGCTCCCCGTACACAATCTGCTCATCTATCTCTACCTTGAGCGTTCCGCCTTTTAACAGATTTTCAAATTCCTGCTTGATTTCCTTATTTCCTTCCCGTATCAGCTTTCCTATCAGACTGTTGGAGCTGGAGTCAGCCCAATAGACGCCTAACCGCTTTGTATCAAGATAATTTAGGATTGACCAGGGATTGTAGATATCTGTCTGGCTTCCAAAAGTAAAGCCGTCATACCACCTCTTTACCTCCTGTTTGCGCTCCGGCAGTTCAAATTCTTCCAGTGCCGCAAAGACCTCTTCCTCTGTGAAGCCGAAGCTGTCTGCGTATTTATCCGAAGTAGTTGTTACTACCTTCAGATTATTCAGATCGGAAAAAATCGATTCTCTGCTCACTCTGGTAATCCCTGTCATAAGGGCGCGTTCCAGGCAGGAATTCGTCTTAAAAGCCGCATTAAAAAGACTTCTCGTAAATGCCGTCATTTCCTCCCAATATCCATGCACATAGGCCTCCTGCATAGGAGTATCATATTCATCTAATAGAATAAGCACATTTTTTCCATAGTAACGCGACAGGTACAAGGACAGCTGATGCAGCGACAGAGTAGCCGTTACATCATCCATATCCACAGACACAGCATCGAAAAATCTTTTTTCCTTCTCATTCAGCAAAGACCCTTCTAACAGAAAATCATACTGGGAATAAAGATTGGAAAATATATGGCAGAGCTTCCTGCGTGCTGTCTCGTAATTCTGTTCCTTTATATTGGCAAAGGACAGGCTGATAACGGGATACGTCCCCTGGAGCTTTCGAAACTTTTCATCTTCCCAAACGGAAAGCCCCTCAAATAACTCCTCCCTCTTGGCATAGTTTACAGAGAAAAACTGCTCTGTCATGCTCATGGTAAGGGTTTTTCCGAACCTTCTGGGCCGTGTAATCAAGGTTACGCTGTCCCCGCTCTCCCACCATTCACGGATGAACGAGGTTTTATCTATATAAAAGTAGCCTTCTCTTCGAATCGTCCCATAATTCTGACATCCAATGCTGATTGTTCTCGCCACACATTTTCCCTCCTTTTCTACAATTCTTCTGCCTTAAATGTATTGTACCCCTCGTAGTAATAACTTGCGTCAATTCCTTTCATAAATATTTCTCTGTTGTCTATTTGATCAGTTAATGCATTCTTTAGTAAAACCTTTATTTCCACATCCTTAACCGGACTTCTTTCCATAGCAAGTAAATAATCTTCTTTGTCAACTTTATTCCAATCTATAACTAACTTTAATTCTTTTTTTAATATGAAATCAAGCCATATACGCATGCTTCTTCCATTACCTTCTCTAAAAGGATGAGCAGCGTTCATTTCCACATATTTTTCGATGATTTCATTAAATGTAGATTGAGGCATATCACCAATATGTTTTAACGCAGCATCCAAATACATTACAGGTGCGAATCTGAAATTGCCTTTTGCTATATTTACAGTTCTTATCCTGCCGGCAAAGTCATATATCTCGTCAAATAAAAATTTATGAATCTTCGCAAGTCCAGAAAATTTCCCAACTTCAAAATCTTCGGCAATTTTACTTTCATATAATCTAACGGCTTTCGTCTTGCTTATTCTTTCTTCTGCCCTCGCAAGCTCTGCCGAATCATTAATACCTAATTTGTTTTCCAGAGCCATATAAATCCTCCATAAATCTATTATTTTATTCTTCTTTCCCTTCCAATTGGTATCGTTAAAGCAATCCTTTTACCCCCCGTATCCTTCTAATGCAATATTCTTTCATAAATCCGATAATCTTTGTATCATTTCCTGTTTCATAAAAATCAATCAGCATCCCCTTAAATTCTTCCAGCTTTTCGATAGGTATCTGAAAAATTCCTATATTATTTTCAATTAAAACTTTGTTGGCCATTAACTGCGCTACCCGTTTATTTCCATCAATGAACATTTGAGTCCGCGCAATAAAACAAAAATATTTTAAAGCTCTTAATTCAATCTCCTCTATTTGCTCTATTTCATTCATTGCTTCCATGATAATTCCTGTATGCGGCAGCTCCGGTTCCCATGATGTGCCGCCAATCTGAACCGGAATTGTCCTTATTTCACCAGCATAATGAAACAACAATTCTCCAACAATCTTATCAAACTCTCTCAACAGCATAATACAATTATGATACTCAAGATTGTCTAACAAAAATTGCCATGCACGCTTCATATTTATAACAAATAATACTTCTTCGGTTTTCGTAGTTGTAGGAGCATTTGCAAGAATTGCTTCGGTCTTTGGAAATGTAGTTCCCAGTCCTTCAAGATTCGCACTTTTCCATATACTATCCACCAACATTCTTTTTGCCATCTCTATAGCCGAATCATGCATTCTCTTTTTCCTCCAGCATTCATAAATCTTTTTCTTTTTACCAGGAATACATCTATTTCAAGCAGTTTTCGTTTTCCATTTGTTTTCCGCAGCAGTAAAATTCAGAAATCACCTTCATTCACCGCTCTGCTTGTATCCTTCATAATTATATCATTTTCCCATTGTAAAAGCCACCAGAATCATTATGGAACGTAAACAGGCCAAAATCATGTATCCATAACCTTGGCCTGTTTTTTATGTATTTTTCATTCTATTTCTGCGAAGCCAGATAAGCGGCCTTCCCGTCCTCGTAAAGATTCTTCCCCTCGCTGTCAATAATCACCACCAGAGGCATATCCTCCACATAGAGCTTCCGAAGAGCCTCTGCTCCCAGATCCTCATAGGCAATCAGCTCACACTTCTTAATACACTTTGCCAGAAGCGCACCCGCTCCGCCGATGGCTCCGAAGTAAACGCCGTGGTACTTCTTCATGGCGTCCACAACCTCCGGCAGTCTGGCTCCTTTGCCAATCATGCCTCTGGCGCCAACTGACATCATGGTAGGTGCGTAAGCATCCATCCGGCCGCTGGTAGTAGGCCCTGCGGAACCAATCACCTGTCCCGGCTTAGCCGGAGTAGGCCCTACATAGTAAATAGTCGCATCCGTTGGATCAAAGGGAAGCTCCTCGCCCCTTGCCAGGGCCTCACACATCCTTTTATGCCCCGCATCTCTGGATGTATAAATCGTTCCGGTCAGATAAACACTGTCTCCGGCATGAAGTGTCTTTGCAATTTCCTCCGTAAGCGGCAATTGAATATGTTTTTCCATTCTAGATCACCTCCGTCTTATGGCGCGTCACATGGCAGTTGATATTCACTGCACAGGGCATTCCTGCAATGTGTGTAGGCAGCGTCTCAATATTAAGAGCCAGAGCCGTAGTCTTTCCGCCAAAGCCCTGAGGTCCAATGCCAAGCTTATTAATCTTTTCCAGCATCTCAGCCTCCAGATCCGCATAATAGGGGTCCGGGTTCCTCTCATCCGTGCTGCGCATGAGAGCTTTCTTCGCAAGCAATGCGCACTTATCAAAGGTGCCGCCGATTCCCACGCCCACAACCATAGGCGGACATGGATTGGGACCGGCCGTCTCCACAGTCTCCAGAATGAAATCCTTGATTCCCTCAATTCCTGCGGAGGGCTTAAACATACGGATAGCGCTCATATTTTCGCTTCCAAAGCCCTTAGGCCCAACTGTCACCTTAATCTGCTCTCCGGGAACAATCTCCGTATAGAGCATAGCCGGTGTATTGTCTCCCGTATTTCCACGGCGCACCGGGTCTTTTACTACAGATTTCCGAAGATATCCCTTGTCATAGCCCCGGCGCACACCCTCGTCCACGGCCTCTCTTAAATCGCCGCCCGCGATATGCACATCCTGTCCAATCTCCAGGAATACACAAGCCATTCCGGTATCCTGGCAAATAGGAACGTTCTCCTGTTCTGCAATCTCAAAATTTGTAATAATCTTATCCAGTACCCCCTGGGCAATCTCCCAGTCCTCGCATGCCCGGCAGCGCCGAATGGCACCCTGAACATCCTCGGGAAGATACTGATTTGCTTCAATACATAATTTCTCCACAACATCCGTAATCTGCTGTGCCTGAATCTCACGCATGAGCAACCACCTCCTGAATTTAATATTTATAATGAAATTTGTTTCATTCCATTCTGTTTTTTGGCTGACTGCTTCTGCAGTCTTGCTTCCTTTGCCTTTTTCTTGAGCTTGCAGTAAAGCTCAATGGCCATCTGATTCGCAATCTGTCCCATCTTTGTTTCCTTTTTGGTGAGAATGAATATGAATACATTTACCTAAATATCTGCATTGATTTTGAAATGGTTTCAAATTCTATATCTGATTTTAAAATAAATCCGTAATAATTGCAATGCATATTCACTGGTTTATTTTTCATTTAATTATACTGTCTCTTACAAAGTATTTCAATTATTTTCAGAGCAAACTGCAAGCACTGCCTAGCCAAAGTCCGAATTATTTCTCATAAAAAATAATATGGCAGACTACAGGCACTAACAAAATCAGCACGGATCCAATTACCACAGTTACAATTACTCCCCAGAATTTTTTCTTTTCCTGCTCCGTCAGTTCTAATATGCATATAGAAACATTTTACACCCCTGCTATTTTTTCAGAAAATCGCTGAATTCTTTTAATTCCTTTTTTGTATCCTCTGAAAGTCTGTTGTATTCCGTATTATGGATTGCTCCCTCCAATGTATATAAATGTACCAGACACACTTTCGGATATTTCTGCTTTAGCTTAAGAAATGCGTTTTTTGCGCCTGTCTCAATTAGCTCCTCGGAAGATTCAATGCCAACCGATATGAGCTTATTTGCCATTTCTTTGCCAATATTCATCATGGATGTTAATTCTGACATATTTATTCCTCCGTATTCTTCAGCCAGTCCATACCTGGATACGGCTCACATGTGTGTGCATACCATTCCACGCATTTTGCCGCCAGCTCCCGATCCCCCATGGTGCATTTCAAAGGGAAAACGGACTGCCCATCACTTGGCTCAATGGGAGCTTCCTCATCAGAATCCAGCAATCCCGGGTTAAAACAGGCCCAGGCAGTCTCCGTTTCAGCATCCCAAATTTGCAAAAAAATCAAGTCCGAAGAGGATTCCATCATTAAAAAGCCCTCCTCGTTGTCCTCATCCGGAGCCATCATCACGCTACGGTATTTTCCGGTGCGGACTTTTTTGACTATATCCTGAACGCCCAACTGGGAAATGTCACTGATTTCCTGACTGGGCAATGATCCACGGCTGGCCATACGAATCTTGATGCCCTCCGGCATAGGCGGAATTTCACGCTTTCTAATAATTTCTTCCATAAGAATCACCCTTCCTTTCAAAATCTCAAATTCTGGCTTATATTTTTCATTATAAAATAATTACTGATTATTTACAATGGCAAGCTGCCGCCCATAATCTCTTCCTTTCATAAGTATGATAAGTGACAAATCAATTGCAAAAAATGTTGACAAATACATCGAGGTTCGATATAATATAGTTCGAACCTCGATATATCGAAGCAGGATAGTAAACCTTTCATAGTAAGGAGCACTTATGGACAGCAGGATCAGACGAATCTATGTACCTATGACAGAAAGCGGATTTTATATCTTATTCTGTCTGCAGCAGTCGCAGCATGGCTATGGAATCAGCCAGCAGGTCAGGCAGATGACAGGAGGCGCTTTGACCATCAGCGCAGGTACGATGTACGGAACCCTCTCCAAAATGGAAAAGGACGGACTGATTGCCTTTGTGCGGGAGGAAGAAAAGCGAAAGCTGTATCAGATCACCGAGCTTGGGCAGGAAATCTTAACTCTTGAGCTTCACCGCATCGAACGCCTGTATAAAAACAGTAAAGGAGAGAATGTAAATGAATAACCGCAAGACCCTGATACGCTTTTTTACCATTTCCGATTATGAGGAGGAAGAAATCTGGCTTCGCAGTCAGCATCAAAATGGCTGGAAGCTGGTGAAAATGATTGTACCATGCTTCTTTATTTTTGAAAGCTGTACGCCTAAGGATGTTGTCTACCGTCTGGATTATAAAAATAATACGGAAAACAATGATTATTTTCAAATCTTCCGGGACTATGGCTGGGAATATGTTACACGCTGCACGGGATGGCTCTACTTCCGAAAGCCTGTGTCAGAGACAAATATGGAACAGGATACGGAGATATTCTCCGATGCCAACTCCCGCATTGATATGGTAAACCACATTGTCAAAACCCGTATGCTTCCGCTGATATGCATTTTTTTCTGCTGTCTGTTCCCTAGCTTCGTTAACAGCATGGAGTATAGCCATCCTTTTGCGGATATGTTTACCATTCTAATATCCCTTCTGCTGATCGTGTATCTTTACTTATTTATCCATTGCGGATTTAAGCTTCGGAAGCTGAAAAATAAATATGGTGGTATGAGATAGGAATTATATGAATAAAAGCTGCCATCAATGACAACGGGGTACACACTCCAGCATAAACAAACGAAAATCCATTTTGAATTTCGGCAGTGTGGGACACATTTTATCAAAGACGGAAAAAGCTATACTTTATCTACCCGTAACTTATGCAGTCAAGCAAGAAAAGCAAATAGCAATTACTAAAATAATCACCTCTCTTTTTTGTGCAAAGATTGAGAGGAAAAAAACGGAATCATAATCTATACTAAAAACTGTTAGGAGGATTTTTGTTATGGAATGGATTGAAAGATTAAATGATGCAATCGGTTATATTGAGGAACATTTGACAGATGAAATGGATTATGAACAGCTTGGGCAGATTGCCTGTTGTTCTTCTTATCATTTCCAGAGAATGTTTACCTATATGGCAGGAATTTCTTTATCTGAATACATCCGCAGGAGAAAAATGTCACTTGCCGCTGTAGATTTACAGAGTAAAAGTATGAAAATCATTGATGCGGCAGGAAAATATGGATATAATTCCCCTACTGCATTTAACAGAGCATTTCAATCTGTTCATGGAGTCGCCCCATCTGCTGTTAAAAACGAGGGTGTATCCGTAAAATCCTTCCCGCCTATCTTATTTAAAATTACAGTTAAAGGAGTGGAAGAAATGAATTATCGAATTGAAACAAAAGATGCATTCCGTATTGTAGGCGTATCGGTACCGCTTCATAAGGACATTGAAAAAAATTTTACAGTGATACCTCCAAAGTGGCAGGAAATATCCATGAACGGAACATTGCAAAGATTAATCGGTATGATGGATACGCCGCCTATGGGAGTACTTGGCGTCAGCACTTGTAATGATACGGAACCGTGGAAGTATTATATTGCAGTATCAACTTCACAAGAAAAGAATGAACTTGAAGAATATATCGTGCCAGCAGCTACATGGGCAATCTTTTCTGGAGAGGGTACAAATCAGTCTATTCAGGAATTAGAACGACGTATCGTAACAGAATGGCTGCCGACATCGGGATACGAATATGGTAATGCTCCCGATGTCGAGGTTTACCTAAATCCAGACCCGCAAAATGCACAATATGAAGTATGGATACCTGTAGTAAAAAAATAGCTATGGATACTAAGACACAATGGATATACTGCTCTATTTGCGGCAACAAGAGCCGAACCAGAATTAGGAAAGATACAGAGCTAAAGAATTTCCCACTATTCTGTCCAAAATGCAAGCAGGAAACATTGGTTGAAGTAACACATTTACAAGTAACCGTCATCAAAGAGCCAGACCGTTGAGGGCTTGCTGAATGATATTGAAAATGAAACTCTATTATCGGTATTGATTGCAGGAGCGATTTATGCAAGATTGGAACACTTATGGAAAAGCTGAAGAAAATCTTATAAGTTTCTAAGACAATCCATTTTCCAACGGGCTATTGGGTGAGGGATAAAATTCTCTCACCCAATTTTAAATTATATGAATCAAATTCCCATCCGCAGGGAATACTAAAAAATCTGCCCAAAATCTTGAGGGGACAGTCATAGTTGAGAGTTGGGGCGAGAAAGGGATTTTCTATAACCCAGACCATGTGCTGAAGCGTGGCGTTTATATATTGACTGTTAAGGAAAAAGACGGTGATAATGACAAAGGTTCTGGTTTAAACAGAGAGAACGTCTGCCGTGTGAATCTGGGAATACGGAAAAGCACTTTTGCGGAATTGTTTGGAGCAATCCCAAAACGTCCGCCAGCAGACGGCGTTGTAGATATGGATTATGACTTTACCGTATTGAATGAGATACTCCCCCATCCTGTCTACGCATGGATGGCGTGGATATGTGCATTGAACCCCTCTGAAAAGACATTTGAGGAATTGAAACCATATATCCAAGAAGCCTATGAGTATGCAAAGGAGAAGTTTAAGAAACGCAGGTAGTTTGGTACTTCACGGCTCTCTGTTTTTAGGATATACATACCTGCCATTCCCGGATAACCTTTAAAGACACCGCAGATTTCCAGCTTTCCCTCATCGTCCAGCTTTCTTATGTTCTCAACGTGTTCCACAACTACCTGTTTTGTCATTTTATTATAGGTCTTGCTTTTCTCAATCATCATCATGTACATCAATTTTTCCATACGATTTTCTCCTTTACATTCTATGGGGATTCACTGAGGGTATTATATTTATCCGGCAATAGCAATCTGTCTGTCATTTTTCGGAAGCAAACTTATAGCCCACGCCTATAACGGTCTTTATGTAGGTAGAAATCAGTGCGGGGAAGTGTGGCGGCGGCATGGCTTCCAGCGGTATTATATGGGCAAGGGCAGCTATAAGGCAGCATAGTTTATTTCCATATCGATTATCCCACCGCCCGTTGGAAATGTTGTTAATTTGTTTTATAGTATTGCATTATCACCTACAAAGTGTTAAGATGAATATACACCTACAAAGCGTTAAGATAAGAGGAGGACCCTATGGCACAGCAAATTTCTGAATCCGAATTGGTACTAATGAAAATCATTTGGAAGAATGGAGGGGCAGCTTTATACTCCCTCATCATGGAAGAATTGGAGAAAGACAAGAATGAATGGAAGAACAACACCGTACTCACGCTGCTTTCCCGATTAGGAGAAAAAAAATTTTTGAAAGTCAAAAAAATCGGCAGGAAAAATGAGTATGTGGCTGCGGTAACAGAAGCAGAATACCAGACTATGCAGACCCACAGCTTTCTTGTTATAATACGCTGGTATTTGTTGTGTAAATAACCGTAAGAAATGCCACTAAAAATTCTTTTAAAAAACTTTCAAAAAAGACTTGACGTACCGTCTTTTCAGAGTTACCATACACACACCTTAAGGGAACGGAAACAAAAAAACGGAAGCAAGAAAGGTGATAAAAATGGCTGAATTAAAGAAAGTTAAAGATACAATGTTTAAGGAATATTACGAAGGGCTGAACTGCTCCCGCTGCGTGGTTTGCATCTTGGATGATTGCTGTGTGAGATATATGGTTATGGAAAACGGAAAGCGGAAAAGCCGCCGGGAATATGGAAACGAACCGAGTGCAAAAGAGCGTTGTTTTAAAAATGCCGTTAAAGCTCTGAACAAATAGGAGGATGCAATTATGAAGCTGAATAAGGAAAAGTTTTTAAAGACGGAAGTAGGGGCGGAGCTTAAGTGCTGTATTATATCCTGGGACAAAGCTCTGGACTCCTGCCGGGTAAATGAATATTATACCGAAGAATACAAGCGCGAGCGTAAGGTTGCGGACTGGTGCCAGGCTCAATGGGAAGTATATAAAATGGTTCTCCTTCAGTTCTTCGGTATCGAATACAACTTTACCCGGACGGATGAATACTTCGGGCTTGTAACCGAAGACGAGGAAAACTGGTTATTTAAAATTGAACGGGCGGCGGCGTAGCTGCTGCCCTGGCACTAAACCACCGACGGCCGGTCCAAAGCCCGGCGGGTAGAAGTAAAGCAAGCTCCCCAGCTTGTGGGATGGGTGCTATGTATAAATCAAGGCTTCCCGGCCTGAGTGTCGTTCAACAAGTTTTACTGATTTTTAATGGGAAAATCTTAAAACCGTCCGGGGAAACGGTGCAACTCGTAAACCTCCGCAGGATCTGCGCCTGGCGCGTGGAAGAAAGGTTAATAGGTGATGTGAAGCCGAGCTATGCAAGCTCTACCCGTCGGGCTATACCGAAGGGCGGCCGGGAAGCCTCTTTTATATAAAATTCGTTGCGACGTCGCAAAAGGAAGTGTAGGAAATGAAGAAAACAACAGAAGGAATTGAAACAAGGGAACTTAACTTAATCGCCAATAAGGGCGGCTCTGGTTCCGTTGGTTTCAAGCTCTCAGTACCGAAGCCCTGGGCGGCTGCCCTGGGTGTGGATCTGAATAATAGAAGCGTCGTAGCCTCTTTCGATGGCGACAAAATAATCATATCTGGAATTAAAAAATAAGCCCCAACTGCCAAAACGGCAGCGGGGCTTTTCTCGCTTTTCGGGGCTGGGGTTTTACCCCCTTATACCCCCCTCTGGCGCACAATTATACGCCTGTTTCCCGATTTCATCTATTCACTGAAATAGACAAAATACCGGGCTTTCCTTTGTGAAAATGTGACTACTTCTGGCAAAGCCTGTTTACTTCCGCCTGGACGGCGTTGTAATCGTAGCCGGCCGCCTCCAGGGCTTTCTTCCTGGCTGGGTTATTGCCCCACTTGCCTGCCAGTACCTCCTGGGCTACTGCAGAAACGCTTTTCTTTGCAGAAGCTCCGCTTTTCGCTTTCTGGTTTACTGCTGCCTGGACGGCTTCGTAGTTGTAGCCGGCCGCCTCCAGCTTCTGCTTGCGCTCCGGGTTATTCCCCCATCTTCCTGCCAGGACTTCCGTGGCGATCTCGTCTATGCTTTTCTCCGGAGCTTTCTCCGTCGCCTTGCTGGCGTAGTTCGGGCAAATAAAGCCCCGGATATATCTGCCGTTGACCTGCAGGTTCCTGCGTCCTACGACTCCGCCGCTCATGTTGCCCTCCATAACTTTTATCGTGTTTCCGCTTACTGCCTCAACCATGCCGACGTGTTCCGGTGTTCCGGTGCAATCCGTGGTAGCAAAGTTCGCCCCATCGTCCCAGTCGTAAAGAACTTCGTCGCCCGGTGCTGGGATGTATGCGTCGTTTTCCTGCCAAATGCCCATAGCCTTGGCTTTCTCAATCAAATAATAGCAGGAACACTCTACCGGGATAATATCCGTATAGCCTGCCTTGATCGCCGCCGCGCTGGTCGTGGTGGCGCAGTATGCGTCAGTGTAAGTAACCTTGTACCCCCTGGGCAGCGGCTTATCGCCGTTATATGTGTCAATGATCGGGGCGTGGCTTTTGTCGGAACGCTTAAGCCCGATCCAGCCCTGCATAATGCCTACGACCTTCTGTCTTGCCTGTGCCTCTGTCATACCTTCGTTCCCTCCTTCTTTCTGGTAAAGAGCTTCGTACTCCTGGCCATAGCCCGCCCGCTTCTTCTGGACGGCTTCGCTCTGATCCCCCGGTTTCTCAAACTGTAGCAGTACGGCATCGGAAGCCTCCCGGATGCTGGCGGCTGTCTTAAGAACTTTAAGGACTGCCGGGAAGCTCTCGGAAAGCTCCTTGTAAATAAATTCCGCCTGCGTCAAGGTGTCGCCAATGGATACGCCCTTTGCCTGGTGGAAAGCAAGCATAGCCTGTTTCCGGCTCCAAAATGTGCATTGATGTAAGCCGTAGCCTGCACCGTCGTGTACGAAGTCCTTATAGCTTCCATTGTCAACTGCTGCCGTGTAGCTCTCGTCTGTAAAGCCGAGTTTCTTTTCAAAGCTGTTCTGCAGGTTCTTCGGGTTCATCCTGCTCTCTGCGTAAAAGTTGCCGAACAGCCCGAAAATGCCATTGTTACAAAGTCCCTTGCTACTGTAAAAGGCGTAAAGCTCACGCTCTACGCCTCCCCAAATAATGCCCATGGTCTGCCTCCTATTCCTCGGTATCCTCCTGGACCTCGATCCCGACCTCGCCCTCAATGTTTGCCGCATCCGTCAATCCTTCCCCGATAATGTAGGCAATAACGGAAGCACCGGCCATAATAAGTGCCGTTACCTGCGTCGCCGTGTTCTCGGCTCCGCCCGTTGCCAGGATCATCATGGAAACGAAGGAAGCGACCGCCGTCCAAAGTTTCCGGCTTGTAAGTTTCTTTACCCAGTTAATCTGTTTCATGGTGTTGTCCTCCTTTAAGGTTTATTTTTTTTGCGCCGGGGTTTCCCAACCTTCCGGCGCGGTTGCCCTGTTACATCCCGATCTGCTTGAAAACAAAGCCGATAACAATGCCGACAATGGCGGTTGCTATGTAGCCTACAATCTTCCGCCACATCTCGCCGTCCTTTGCTTCAAGCTCCCGGAGCTGTTTTCCCTGCTGCTCCTGCTCCTTCGCCATGCTCTCAATGCTTACGGCCAGCTTTTCAACGGAAGCGGTAAGCGTTCCAATCTGGCGCACGGTTTCCTCCAGCTCGTCGATCCGCTTGTTCTGCCGCTTGTTTTCCTCGTCCTGCCGTTTTGCAAATTCCTGATGCTCTGCCCTGGTGATGGGTGTGTCCATGCTTTTGCCCTCCCTTCTTGCAATAAAATAAGCCCCTTCCACGGCGCGTCCTGCGCCGTTTCCTGGGCCTTTTGCCTTTTAGTGTAGAAATATTAGTCTAAGCCGATTCCCGCCCGGATTTCCGCCGCCTGGTTAATCCTGGCAATACACGGAAGGCCGTCCGCTTCTTCTGCGCTTATGTGTTGCATAAGAAGCAAGAAAAGCTCGTCAATAACGCCGCTCTGGATTCTTATAATGGCGTTCTGCTGCTCTACTATCTCCAGCGGGCCGCTGCTCCTATTCTCCATATTCCTCCCCCGTGATCTCCTGGTAATCGGCTTCGGTGATGGTTCCCTTCTCTACCCGTTCCCCGATCTGTTCCCTGGTGACTCTGCCTGCTGCATAAAGCCTCTTAAGGCTGTTTACTAAAATCGAAGCCATTATAAAAGCCCTCCTTCCATAAGCTGCATCGTGTACTCGTCAATAGCTGCGCTCACTGCCTCGTCCGTCCGGATTTCCTCTATGCTCTTAAGCATCTCGTACTCTCCGACGCTGATCTCCCGGCTCTCGCATACGAAGTCCGTATAGGCTGCCGCCTGCTCCGTGGCTTCGTGTTCCTCCTGCTGAATGTTCCGGCGCTGGATGAAAGTATCAGGCGCCACAAGCTGCAATTCTGCCGGCCGGCTTGCGCTTCGTTCCTGTGTCCACTGCTTCATTTCTGTTTGCCCTCCTTGTCAATTTTGAAATAATTTTCTTAAGCTGTCTTACTTTTATGTAAGGCTTTATATAGTCCTGGTATGCGTCGTAAGTGTCCGTACAACTGAACCAGCCCATATAGCTTAACATTGCCTCTAAGTGTTTCTTAAAATATCCCCTCCCGGCTTCCTTTGCTGCGTGTAGCTTGCTGGCCAGCCTGGTGGCTGAAAGCATAATAGCTTTCCGCATCGTTGTCCGGTTGCGGAAGAAAAGGAAGCCCATAAAATCAATAACGCGCCCTACGACCTTCCCGTTCTTCTTCTGGTAGTTGAACTTAAAGACCTGGTAGTTTCGCTTCAGCTTCAGCCGGAACCTCCGCCCTATGAATTTCTTAATTTCTACTATTGCCTGGTGCAACTTCTTTTTGTTGTCGTGTCCTAAAACAATATCATCCATATAGCGGATAAGGTTCGGTATTCCCAGCTTGTCCGTTATGAAGTGATCCAGCGGCTCCAACAAATAATTTGCCAGCCACTGGGAAATGTAGAAGCCCAGGGGTATTCCCTTCTTAAAGCCTTGTAAGCAAAGCTCAACTATGTAAAGAAAAAGCTCGTCTTTTATTCTTATGCGAAGCTCCCGCATAAGAATGTCCAGGCGTATGCTGTCGTAAAAATGGCGGATGTCTATCTTTGCAAAGTTTCGGATATTCTTTCCGCCCCGTATAATTTTTAAAAGCCGCTTCTTTCCGTAATGGGCGCCCCGCTTCGGGAAGCTGCCGCAGGAATATGGGTAAGCCGTGGCCGTTATAATCGGCTCCAAAATAAGGACGATTATGTGGTGTAGCCATTGCTCGTGTATCTCCGGCATAAAAATCTTCCGGAGCTTCCCCTTTTCTCTTATAAGTTTCGGGGTTCGTCTTTTCGGTCTGTATGCCAGTTCCGGGTGTTCCACCGGAACGTCCGGCGGTTTCGTGTTCTCTATCATGCGCCGCATGGCGGCGACTTCGTTATCCAAATCGGCGTCTATCTGCTGTATCTCTTTTCGCTTCGTTTTGCCCTTCCGCAGCTTCTTGTATGCCTTCCGTATAATATTTTCGTCAAGCATCCGTCGATACAAATATTTGTATTGTTTTACGCCTTTTTCCTGGGCGGTTTCCTCTGCCTTCCGCCACAGCTCCTTCCTCCGCATAAGCAATACTCCTATAAGAATATTTTTTCTTCTATCCTCTACGCACGGCAGGTGCGACCGCTTTACCGTGCGCCCTGTATCAAGTTAATTTACCACTTACCCTTCCAATTATGGCGGTTAAGGCGTATTTCAACGCCCAGGGGTGTAGGAATAGGGACGGCTTTAAGTTAATACTCCGTATGAATAGAATAAAGGCGGCGCCGATGTTCCAGTTCGCATTCGTGGCTGTGTTGTTCCAATTCCGCGCCCGCAAGCCGCAATTAAGCCCATTGTTGCAATTACCGAACCGTAGGCAGACGCCCCCAGGTGACGCCGTCCCTATCCCCTTATATTTTGTTGTTTATAATTTACGCTGCTTCAAAGCTCCGGTATCTTCCGGGGGAGTGCTTCGCGCCCCCGGTCCCCCCTTATACGGCTACGCCGACAGGTGGCAAAAGAAGATCGGCGGCGCCGATGCCCCAGCCCGCATTCGCGGCCGTGTTGCCCCAATCCCGCGCCCGCAAGCCGCAATAAAGCCCATAGTTGCAAGAACCGAACCGTAGGCAGACGCCCGTGAAAGTCTGCTTCGGGTCTTTTCTCCATAAGCCGTCGCATCCTCCGGTCGCGCTGCTCCCTCCGTCCATTCCTAAAGCCGGGATACTGCCGTACCCCGGAACGGTTCTGAAATGGGCCGGGTAGTCCAGGGCGTTGTGGTTCGTGTCCCAGGTCTTATTGTCCGGTACGACGATCCCCGTGTCCGTATATGCTGCCCCGGTCGGGTCGTAGGTGTAATTTTTGCTTACCTTCACCCGCCCGTTTACAACTACTTCGTAAGGGTCGCGCATCCACTGCTGGTAGCTGCCCAGGACTATGCTGTGGAAAATCTTGTTAAGGCTGTGCTGATCGTCGGTTCCGTAGAACTGCCCGCCGCCCACTACGGCGTTCTGCTTTACTCCGTAGGTCGGGGACTGGCTGGCGTCGTAGCCTGCACAATTTCCGTACCCATAGGCTTCCTGCAGGTTCGTGGTCTTTGCGAACATAATAAGAAGGTCGGTAATGGTTTCTACAATCGGCCCGCCCAGGAATACCGCCCGGCTGCTGAAATTAGTAATTGCCGTTTTCTGCGCTGCCGTGTCCTTCGTGTGGTGCGGCTGCATACCGGAAAGGCTTACCATCCTCGGCGTGGCTCCGTCCGCGCCCAAAATGGAACCGTAATACATGGGAAGCCATACGCCCTCCAGCTCCTTATTGTTCGGGTCAATGAAGCCCACCGGCTCATACCCGTCGCGGGCGGTAAAGGAAAAGCGCACGATCCGGTCGTCGCCTACCATTTCTTCGTTCTTATAAATCTTCATGAGCCACGAAAAGGCGCCGCCGTTGTAGTTGCTGTTTGCAACGTCGGAAGCTCCGCCGCTCTCGCGCTGGGTGTAGTCCGTTTCCTTCAGTCTGTAGTCCGGCGTGCCGTCTGCCCGAACCATGTAAGGCTTATTCGCCTTAATGAGCGGGAAGTCCGCCCAACTATTCAAGGCCATGCTTCCGTTGGTTTTATTCCTTACCAGGGGCGCGTAATCCTTGTTAAGCCCGATGTACTCGATCCGGCTGCCGGGGCTTAAAATATTGTTATGCTCAATAAATCCGAAAACCGGATCGGAAGCCAAAATATTATAAACCTTGTCCAGCGTTTCCTTGTCTGCAATATAAATTTTTTCTCCCATTACTCGTCTACCTCCTGAATATAAATCAAGCCGTTATCAATTCCCAGCTTGTACTTCTGGTTCGTGGCGTCGTCCTTAATCTTGTTTGCATCCTCAACAAGAAGGGCCGCGCCGGTGCTGTTGATCGTTACCTCCGCACTGTTGTTTACGGTTGCAAAATAATCCTGCGTAATCTGCGCCGGGTTATAGCCGTTGTAGGGCGGCATAAAGTCGCCGTTGTCCCCTGCGGTCGTGGTGATGCTGTAAAGCACTTCGGTGCTGCTTGCCCCGTCCTTTACTTTGGCGTACAAGCCCATCTCGTTAATGTAGTACCCGGCGTTTACAAGCGTCTGCCCCGTTACGGGGTCCTGGTTCGTAATGAGCGCCGTTACCTTCACGCTGTAATCGCTGAATATGTCAATATCCGAAAGGGGATAGCTATTCTTAAGCGATTTTAAGGCCGTGCGCTTCTGCAAGGCATCCAGCGTTTTTTCCGCTGCGGTGTAGCTTCCGTTTCCGGTGGCGATCCGGGTAAACTCTATTTTAATTTCCCCGGCCTGCGCCCTGGTAAGAAGCCGCGCCCCCGCGTTGGTCATGACTGCGTTGTTAAATGGCTGTGGCATCTTGTTTCCTCCTATTCTCTTACAATATTTTTGTATTTACTACCAGCCGCCGATCCGGCTGAAATAGTCCCTATTACGGTCTGCCCCTGGGTGCTTAAGCCCTCCCGTACTGCTGCCGGTTTCTGTGGCGCTCCTGGGCCTGCTGCAGCTCCGGCGTGTGCCTGGGCTTCTACCGGTTCCGCGTGTTCCTCCAAACCTTCTATAATGGCCGCCTGGCGCTCTGTGGCCGCCACAGCGCCGCCTATATACGCTTCCCCTATGACTTGCTTACCCTCGAAGCTAAAACCGTCCACAATGGCCGCCTGGCGCGTCCTGGTGGCTCCTGCTGCGCCCGTGAATACTTCGCCGGTGATTTCCTTACCCTCAACCTTAAAGCCGTCCAAAATGGCAGCAGGGCGGTTCTCCTGGCGCGTAGCTGCTCCGGCGTGTATGATCTGCTCCGCCCTCCGGTCTACGCTGTAGCCGTCAATAACTGCAGGGGGCCGGTAGTTCGGGAATTGTCCTACGCCTGCGAAAAGCTCTTGATCTATGGTCCGGTGGATGTCAATCGCCCGAAGGTGTGACCGGGTATTCTTTACCCGCCGTATCATGATTGAAAAAAAGTCGTTCATCTCCGGCGTTAATATGGCGTTGGTGGCAATTTTGAAGTAATAAGGATCGTCGCTGTACTCGTACCACTCTTTTACTTCGCCCTCCCCGAAAACAACCGCTACGAGTTCCTCTACGGCCTCCGGGGTTCCTGCGCTCATATACCAAATAAGCGTATTTTTTACAAGCCGCCGCTTCGTGTCAAGGTCCAGGGTACTCCGGTAATACTGGGTGCGAAGCTCCGAAGCCAGAAGGTCTATAACTTCCTCCGGCTGCTCGTCCAAACTTGTATAAATATATAAGCGCCTGCTGTATCGGTAAAGAAGGCGGCAGGCTTGCTGCAGGGCGTAGCTTAACGCCTTTACTTCCGGCTTTTTGGTTATGTTTCCGGGCAGAATGTCTGTTATTTGCCCGTCGTAGTAACTAATCATCTTCAAGCCCTCCGTAAATTACGTTTACGCCGGTACACTGGGCCTTCGCCGTTTCGCCTATAACGCGGAAGACCGGCGCCCTTACGACCGCCCTTTTGGCTCCTGCGTCGTTTATGTTGGCGACCAGCTCGTCCGGGTTAATGTCCCGGCCAACTTTGGAAGCCTGCCATAACTTATACTTTTCTACGGCGCTTTCCACCTGCGCCTGGATGGCCGTGGCCGCGTTGCTGTCGCTGGTGTTAATGTAATATGTCACGTCTATGCTGTATTCCTCAATTTCCGGCTTCTTTACTTGTACATGGTCCGTAAGCGGGCGTTTCCCTCTCTGGGTTACTGCTGCCGTAGTTGCTGCTATTGTGGTATCGTCCGGGACCGTCCCGTCTGTCATAACAAAGCGTATATCTACGACGCCGGGTGTCGGGCTGGTTATTTTAACATCCCCTATGTTCGGGTTGCTATCCTTTACCCAGTACTCATAGGCGTCGTCCGGTCCTGCGGTTGAATAGCTGGAAGGTGCAAGGTAAATTCTTTCTGCCATGTTCTGGTCGGACTCCACCTCTGTCCCTCCGGTGCTTTTCTCCGTGTTGGATACTTTTGAAATAAAGCCTATAGGGTCCACCAGCGTCGTAAGCTCTCCGGCTGCAAAGTCGTTTCCAATCGTCCCGGCCTCGGTGCATTCCGTCATAACTGTTATTTCCGTTTCCCCTGCCGGGATCTCCGCGTACTCAATCGTAGCAAAGTAAACCTCGTAGGCCGCCGTTACCCTGGTCCCCTGGGGGATGCTGGTGGCCGCCTCCCTTTTCCCGGAAAGCGTGAACTTGACCGGAACCTGCGCGAACTTCGCCGGGTTCCTCGTTACCTTCTTAAGAGCCCCCATATTCTCCAGGTAGTCGTCGTAGGCGTATTTAAGAAAATTCATCTTGCCCGCCTTGTCTACGTTCTGCAAGCCCTGGTAAATTATTTGAGCGCAAGAAAGCATAATAATGCGGTTCGGGTCCGATTTTGAAAGCTGTATTTTCTTCCCGGTGACCTCCTGGTACTTCTCCATGAAGTCGCTTAACATCTGGCTCTGCAAGTCCTCCAAAGTAAGCCCGTCTATAAAGCTGATATCCGGTAAATTATCTATTGTGTTAAGAATGTCCGACAATGTCTACCACCTCCCTTATTCCTGGTTTTCCGCGTCGGTGTCGGCGTCCTCGTCGGTGTCGTCCGGCTCCTTTTGGCCGATGGTTATTTTCGGAGTCAGGTTTCCGTCCTCAGCCTGCGTGTACTCAATGCTTAATACTTCCGCCTTATTTTCGTATATCTCCGTTTTCTCTATTACTTCCAATGCAAAAAGATTTTGCGCCACGTTGGTCGGGCAGCTCTCAAAGGTCTGCTCCAAACCAAAATTACGGTCGCCTGGGCAAGTGCCAGCCCTGGTGCTGTAAAGTAAATCAAGGTTTCTTTGCATTTCCTCCAGCTCCGTCGCGTTAAGGTAGTCGAAGCCAATTATAGCCACCTCCGGTGCGTTGAACATCTGGCCGCCTCCTTCCCTTTATAAGTATTCCTCCAGGGTAATGTCGCAAGTAATTTTTACGACCTCGCCCTTGTTTAGAATGGTTTCCCAGCTCTCGCTGATCTCCGTTATGGCGTATTTGTTGGAACCGACTTTTTTACTGCCAATAACTACGGTCTGGGGCTTCCCCGTCCGGATCAGCTTCTCTATGTTTTCTATGGTCTTTCGTGGCCGCACTCCGTGTTCCGCGTTCAATGTAATGCTGAAAGTTAATTGATCGGCGTCCGGGCCTAAAAACTGTTTTTTCGGCTTCTTGCCTATGCGGGAATGGGAAGCCCAGCGCCCCTTTACGGTTCGCTGCATCTTTGTAAAATTAAGGATTTTCCGGTCGCTGGTTTCAAATACAACCGTTTTCCCGATGTGTCCTATGGCCATTCAACTACCCCCTTCCCTACTCCTACGGCCTTCTCTAAAGCTGCGATCCTCTTTTCGTGGTCGTGTAGCTTCAGAAGAATTGTTTCAACGTCTGCGCCCTGGTGTGTTTCGCTGCCGTCTAAAGAAGCTATGACGGTATGCTCCGACGCCAGCGTCAATACGCCATCTTTGTAATTTATATAGGCGCCGCCGCCCAGGTCCTTATGGAAGGTTCCGGGGTTCCCTGCTGCGTTGTATTCGTTCCAATAGGTCCCTAAGATGATCCCCATCTCCCCGCCGTTGCTCAAGTGAATAACGACAACCTTCGCGCCCAACTGCGGCAGCTTATATTCTTCGTTAAAGGTGGCGTAGGGTAGTAGCTCCGTGACCTCGCCGTCCCGGTCCTCAAAGACAACGCTTACCATTCCCGTGTCCGCGTCTACGCTGCTTACGGTTCCGATTCTGTTTCCTCCGTCGCTCAATGCCTCCCGCCTCCTTATGCTTTCTTAAGGCTGCCTTTATCGCACCAGCCGTACCGGGTCCCGCCCTTACGCTTTGCCACGCCGTACTGGTATTTATAGCCGCCTCCTAAAATCTGCGTAATGTACATCGTCATGTTGCTGCACTGGTTTGCCTTGCCGCCGTTTCCGCCCCAATATGCCGGGCCGTTTACGATAACCTTATCGCCCACGGCGAGCGCTTCCGTTGCTGCTGGCGGCGCGGTTGCCTTCTTTGTAGCAACTGCCTTTTTCTGCCCCTGGTATTCCTTCATAACCGTAGCTTTTGTTATGCGCTTCTGGCAGCGGTGCAATTCCAGGCTCATGGTGTATGCTGCGTCCGTCCCTATGTTGTGCGTTACCTTGTCAACAAAGTATTTCCCGGAAAGCTCGTAAAGCCCTTTTATCCGTATCGTGCTTCCCGCTGCGATCCGGTTGTTCGCCATGATGGTAACGCTCATCGTTACGGCCTTTTCGTTCTCGGCGTTTACTTTGGCGCAGGCTTTAAGCTGTGCCTCCTGCAAGCTCTCGACCTTCTCGTTAATGTTAAGTATGCGCTTCCCGCTGCCGACAACGCATTTCATCTCCTTGTCGTCTTTGCCGGAAGTGTACTTTATGCGGGCGCCCGTATACGTCCCGACCAGGGTGGTGTTGTAGTGCCAGTCCTGCAGGTCTACGGGCTTCAAGGTTGCAACGGGCTTTCTCGCCTCAAAGGCGCCCTTGTCGTAAATAACAATTTTCCCGCTATAGATTTTTATGGCCATCCCGTAATCTTCGCAAACCTTTTTTAAAAAGCTGCTGTCGGGTTCGTTGCTCTGCTCTATGGTTCCGAGCTTAATTGTCCCGCCGGTATAGTGCAGCTTAAGGTGGTACTTTTTAGCTATTTCTGTACCCACTTCCTTAAGCGTCGCTTTCTTCCAGGTCTTACTCCTGCCGGTGCTTCTGAAAGCGTTTCCTTCCGGTACGGAAAGCCCGCCAATCGTGCAGGTACACTCCGGGCCGTCGTAGCTCAAATCGTCAAGGCAGAACTTGCCGCAATAGAAAGTTTTCTTTTTCCCCTGCTTGTCCCAGCTCTTTTCAATGATTTTAGCTGTCAACTTGTCGCCTTTTTTGGGCATCCACTTGTTTGCCCAGCGCAAGTCTATATTTGTTAAGGTTATGCTTATAGTGTCGCTTTCTCCGGATGCCGGATCGGTATAAGAAAAGCCTTCGTTGTACTCCGCCATGACGGACGCGGGGCGCTTCTTTGCCCCGCCCGCCTTTTTGGATTTTACTTTTTTTTGGTATGTTACGTTTACGCTCGCCTGCCTGGGTGTTTCTTTTGTCATTCGTCGTCCTCCGCTTCGTCCTCGTCGTTAAAATCGTCGTAAGGGTCCGGCTCGTCGTCGTCCCCGTCGTCCTCTGCTCCGATCCTCCACGGAGGCAGCTCCCCGTCCTCTTCCTCCGGCAAGCCTGGAGTATTAAGAACGGTTCCCGCTGAAAATACAAGAATATCCAAAAAAGGGTAGTTGTTCGCCATAAGGAAGGCGGCGTATTCCTCGCCGCCGTATACCTTATAGGCTATCTGGTCCCAGGTTTCCCCTTGTATCGTGGTATATGTTGCTGCCAACTTTGCCACCTCCTATAAATTCCGCCTCTGCCGATCTCTCTCGTATTGCTTCATCAGCTTGTTAAATTCTGCCTGGCTCAACTTGTCGGCCTCCGCGATCTCGTCCTTCCCGGCGCTCCCGTAAAGGTTGTAGACCGGGCTGTACTGAATTGGTGGGCCGCCTGCTCCTGCAAGCTCCGGCGTACCCTGGCCGCCGCCTCCGGTTCCTATGCCCTTCAGCTTTTCGATAAAGGCGTCAATAAGGGAAGCTCCGCCGCTGGCCGCGATGGCCTCGTTTAAGATCTCCTTCATCTTCGCCCATAATGTATCAAGTGGCAGAATTGCCTCCGGCCCCGCTTCGCCTACGCCCTGCATTCCTGCGGACGTGTTAAATATGGTCGGCTGGTCTATAATGCCGCCCAGCGCGTTCCAATTTACGGAAAACTGCGGTACGCTTACGCTTCCGCCGTCCCCGTAGGATACCGAGTTCGTTGAAACGCTTATAACCGGTATTCTCGGCTTCGGGATCGTTATGGTCATATTTTCAAATGCTGCTTTTACCGCGCTCGCTGCGGAGCGGGCCGCGTCCGTTACGGTCGTTGCAAGGCGCTGCATTGCCGTCTGCGCGTTTGTGTTGGCCTTTTGCCATCCGCTGTCTAAAGCGGTGTTTATGTCTGTCCCCATGGTCGTTGCCGCCTGGGTTACTGCCTGGCTGTTTCCGGTCATCCCGGTTCCGATTGCTGTCGCTCCCTGGGTTCCGGCTGTCGTCATGGTAGTGGTAAATGCGGAAGTATCAACCGTAAGCGCCCCGGTATTGATAGGCGCCGCCGCGAGGCTGTCTGTTAAGCCGGTAGAAAATGCCTGACCGGCCTGCGCTCCCGCTGTCGTTGCTCCCGTTGTTTCCATGCTGCTGAAAGCGTTTGTTGCCATGCTGTTCGCTGCTGCCGTTACCGTTCCGGCGTTGCTGTTTATTCCGGATGCGTAACTGTTCACAACAGCCGCGCTCTGGCTGGAAGTGTCCGGGATGTCAACCTCTCCGCCCGTGAATAGGCTTTTTATAGCGTTCCACAAGCTCTTTCCGGTGCTGACTATTCCGTCAATCAATCCCTTTATAATCTGGATGCCGACGTCGAGCCAGTTTGTGCTTAAAATCGTATCAATTATCGCGCCTACTACCTGGGGTATGGCCGCTATAAGCTGCGGTATCGCCTGGATTAAGCCCGTAATCAATGAAAAAATAATTTGTACTGCTGACTGAACTATGGCCGGTAAATTAGCCGCTATTCCCTGGACAAGGCTTACAATAAGCTGTAGGCCCTGCTGCACAATCGTCGGAAGCATGGAAGCTAAACCGGTTACAAACTGTACAACAAGCTGTACGGCCATCTGTAATATCGAAGGAAGCGCCGACGCTATTCCCTGGACTAAGCTCAATACTAACTGCATACCCTCGTTAATTATCTGGGGAAGCATGGTTACAATGCCTTGTATAAGCTGCATAACCATCTGCATGGCCGTCTGCAAAATGGCCGGTAAGTTGCTTACAAGCCCCTGCACAAGCCCTTGTATGAGCTGGACGCCCGCCTGCGCTATTCCCGGAAGGGCTGATATAATCCCCTGCAATAAGCTCATTACAAGCTGTACTCCGCTTTGTAAAATCTGCGGAAGCATGGAAAGAAGCCCGTTTATAAGGTTAAGCACAAGCTGTACCGCCGTATCAATTAGCAAAGGTACGTTTTCCAAAATTGCCGAAGCAAGGCCCGTTACAAGCTGGACCGCCATATTTGCAATTTCGGGAAGCATGGTTACAATCCCCTGCAGCAATCCGCCTATAAGCTGGATCGCCGCGCTCAAAAGCTGCGGGGCGTTGCTGCCTATGCTGTTTACAAGTGTCTGAACCAGCGTTAATGCTGTAGAAACAACCGAAGGCAAGCGCTGAATAATTCCGCTTACAAAATTCGTGATTGCCTGCGTTCCGCTGCTTATAAGCTGCGGGGCCTGCTGTGTTACGCTGTCCGCAAGCTCCGTTATAAGGTCTATTCCGGCCAGTATAACTTGCGGAACCAAAGTAAAAAGCCCCTCAACAAAAGCGCTCAATACGTCCGCTGCTGCGTCCGCAAGTGCGCCGGAGTTCTCTGTTATCCCTCCTATGAAGTTCTCCAAAAGGTCCACGCCCATGCTTACTACCTGCGGGGCGTATTCCGCTATTGTGTTTACTACTTCGGAAAGGCAGCCGCCTACTGCTCCGACCATGCCCTCCATGCCGCCTTCCTTGTATGCGTCGGAAAGCTCCCCGACCATACTGGTGGCTAACTGGGTCATTTCCCGTAATGGGCCGTTTAGGTCTTTGTATATGCTGATTCCCAAATCGGCAAGGCCGGACTTCAAGATGGCAATATCCCCGTTAAGGTTGTCAAGCTGAATAGCGTACATATTTTCGCAAGCTCCGGCGCTGTTCTCTACCGCTGCGCTTAACTCGTCGAACCGGTCCGCGCAATTTGAAAGCATGGCGTTTGCTGCCGTAAGGTCGGTTTTATTGAATAGCGTAGACAAAATACTGTCTTTCGAGGCGTTATCCATCCCGGCCATGGCTCCCTGCAAGTCCTTAAATACGTCGTTAAGGCCGCGCATATTCCCCTGGGCGTCGTATACGTCAACGCCTAAGCTCTGCAGGGAAGCTGCCGCCTTGTCCGTCGGGTTCTGCAAGGAAAGAATAATATTTCTAAGGTGTGTACCTCCTTCCGCTCCTTTTAGTCCGTTGTCGGCCAAAATGCCGAGCGCTGTGTTAAGTTCCGTAGTCCCTCCGGCGAGTCCCTTTGCCGTTCCGCCTACTGTTAAAATGGCTTCGCCCAACTGCGCGACGCTGGTGTTCGCCTTGCTGGCCGTCTGCGCCAACTGATCGGAAAACTGCGTAAGGTTCGCTTCCGTTGCTGCAATCCCCAGGGCGCTCATGCTGTCCGTTACCATGTCGCTGGCGTTTGCCAGGCTCATGGCTCCCGCCCCTGCAAGTTTTAAAACGGTCGGCAGCGCCGTCGCTGCTTTGTCCGCGTCGTAACCTGCAAGGGCTAAATAGTTCAAGGCTTCCGCCGCCTCCGTCGCTGAAAAGGCTGTACTTGCCCCGCACTCCCTGGCGGCGTTCTCCAATGTTTCAAAAGCCTTTTGCCCCTCCGCCGTGGTCTTGTCGATCAGCATGGTGGCGGCGACCTGGCTCATGGCTCCTTCAAACTCCTTACCGGTATTTATGGCAGCCATGCCTATGGCTCCTACGGCTGCCGCCGCTGCTGCTGTCGCTGCGCTGACCGCTTTCGTAATGCTGCCCAGGCCCTTTGTGGCCGCTCCGATGGCGCTCTTAAAAGAACTTTCAACCTTGCCCGCTATTTTAATAGCGATTTCCATTTCCTTGCCGCCGCTCGCTGCCATAAATCTCCGTCACCTCCTTTGCTATCTCCAATAATTCAAAAACGGACAGGCTCTCTAATGCGTCTAAGCCTGTCCGCAAAATAATTGAAAGATGTATTGTAAGTTTCCGAAGGCTGGAGCCGTCGGTGGGTTTTAGTCCTCGCCGTACAAAAAATTTGTTACGCGGTTTTTAATCTTGAGCGCCTCCTTCGGCGGAAGTGCCTTAAAAAATTCTACGGGCTTCCCGCTTGCCCTGGCGGAAATAAGGCAGGCGTATTCCAGGGACATTTCCGGTAATACGTTTACCGTTCCGCCGCGCTCAATGGTCTTGTTTACCGCGATCATGTCTGCTGCGCTTAAGCTCTCTAAGCCGCTTAAGTCCACGCTTTCATAGGTCGTTCCCTCGAAGGTGAAGGGCTTCTTAAAGAATACCAGAAAGGGGTTGTCCTCCATCTCCTGCTTTTTTCTTGCCTCAACTGCTGCCGCCTCTGCCTCTGCTGCCTGGGTTAAATTTTTCTCCTTATCCATCAACACATTTTCCTCACTTTCTCTAATAAGTCTTTGCCGTGTACCTTGTAAACAAAGTTGAGCTTGTCAAGCTCAATCTCCGTTACGTTGTCGATCTCAATCAAAATATAAAGAAGCTCCAGCTTTATGCTGCTTCCCGTCCCGGTCCCCTGCTTCGCCTTGCCGCCGGTGATGCCCTTATTCTTTCCGCGAACTACCACGCGCATGGGCTTAAAGGCCGTTGCTCCGGTGTCGTTTACGGTGTACTGGATCGAACCTCTCAAAGTAACCGTAACGCTTGAAATATCGTCCGAAAGAATAAATAAATCCTTGTCCATCTGTCTGAACGGGATCTCCATCTCCATGCTCTGGAAGTGCCCCAGGGTGGGGTCGTCAATCTCGCCCAAAATGCCGGGGCCGCTTAAGGTTTCCGTTAAGCTCTCGAAGTCCGGCAGCGTTACCTCGTCGGAAATGCCGACCAGCTTCGTCCCATCTTTGTATACGTTGAATGAATTTATTTTTGAAGGAATATTGTAAGCCATATTACTCGCCACCTCCTAACGCTTCCTCTAACATGGTCGGGTCAAACTCCAATACGTTCAGAATATCCTCCGCCGGTGTATACGGCGCCAGATACTGGTGGAACTGGATTTTTCCGTTCAAAATGTCCGTGATCGGGTTCTCGTCCTGGTTGAAAGTAATTCTTGCGCCCGCGCACTTCCCCTGGGCTGCGTAAGAATTGCCCCGGATGTTTTCCGCGTCGCAAATCGACTCAATGAGCCGCGTATTTGCGGGATCGTCTACCTTCTGGAAATAGCTTAAAATAAAGCTGTTCCCCCACCAGGAAAAGAAGCGCCTGCAACAAAACCAGCGATCCTTCGGGTCCGTGGTTCCGGGGTATGCTGCGCTGTTGTTTCCCCAGGAACGGAAGCCGTTAAAATTGATCGCCGTGGATACTCCGAAGCTGTTTACCAGGTTCGCCTGCTCCTGGTCTACGACGATCTCGCTGTCCGTGGCGTCGTCCAAACAAAGGCCGGTAATAGGAATAGGCTTGTTGCTGGCTGAAAGGTTCGGCACGTCGTCGTTGCTGGCGTCAACGTAGGCGATCAGCGCTGAATAAATGGCGCTGAAATAATAAACCTCGTCCCCGATCCTTACCTTCGGCCATACCACCGACATATGCTCGCTTATAAAGCCGGATTTCTCCTTTACGGTCTTTACGTCCGTATACTTCGTCGCTCCGTCTGCGGTGCTGTCTAGGTCAACGATGCACTCGCAAGTGAAAATACCGTTAATCTTAAGGCACTTCGCCGCCATAACCGAAGCAACAACGGGATCTTTTGAATAGCCGGGCGCGGTAATGAGGCCGGGCGTCATGCCGAAAAGCGGGTAAACCTGCCGTACAAGCTCCAGGCCGCTTTCCTTGCCGGTGCTTACGTTGTAGCCTCCCACAATGTCGTTACTTGTTACTTTGGACGGGTCGATCTTGTCGCCGGAAACGCTTAAGGACGTCGCGTCTTTTCCCGCTCCGTCCTCCAGAAGCGTAATAACCGCGTAGCCGTTGTCGTCGAAGCTCGTTACATAATCCGTGTCCGCCTGCAGCGTGGTTTCCCCGCTCTCAATAACTAAGGTATCAAGCAGGATTCCCTCAATATCTACGGTCGCCTGCAGGGCGTCTACCTGGTAGCTTTTTTTGGGGATCGCGTCCTTATGTTTCTTCGGGTCGAGGACGTTAATAAGCGCAATCGGCGCAACCGCGAACTTTTTGAAAGTCGCGCTTATGCTCTGGTTTAATGTGTAATCTTTTAAGTTATTAGAATACCCGACCGCTGCGCTGGCTTCCGCGAAGCTGTAAGCCAGCTTCACTTCGTTGGTAGCCTTATAGGGGTCCGCTGCCAAATTGACCGGGGAAACGCCGACTACTACCTGGAAAGCCGCCGTACCGAGGATCGGCGCCGTAAGGCTGGTAGGGTTTTCTAAAATTCTTACGCCGTGATTATAGGCCATCTCTTTTCTCTCCTTCCTTTATTTTCTGCTTTCTGCTGCTCTTTTGAAGAAAACGCTTAAGGCGCTTCCCTCCTTCGCCAGCTCCGCGCTGGCCTGCGCCAGTCTTTCAACCGGCACAATAAGTGAATTAAAAAAGGGCTGCGTTTTTACGCGGTCCTTCAATGCATCCGGCAAGCCGTTGTTGTATGTCGTATACTGCTTCGCTCCGGGAATGTCCGGGCCAATATAGACCACGATCCCCGCCTGCTTCTCCGGCTCTTTTGCCGCTGCCTTTTTGGGCGTCTGCTTTTTCTCTGTTGCTTCGCTCATGCGTATGGGTCCTCCCTTCTTATTGCCGCAATCTCAAAAGTTAAGTTCATGCCCCCAAAATAAAAGGGGTAGGATTCTTCGTCCTGCAAAGTCCATAATATGGGGTACTGTATTGTATACTTTCCGTTAAGTACCGGGTACTTTGCGAACCTCTCATAGATTTTGGCTATAATGTTTAATATGTCTTTGTGTCCCTGCTTGTCGTAGTCCGGTTCGTATATGCCAAAAAGCAGGGTTACGTTGGCATCCTGAGCGCTGTTCTCGTCTTTTATTTCCCCGTCGGCAATCCGGACGATTATATACGGGTACGGGTCCGGCGCTGTCTGTTCTTCTGCCAGGCCGTTCTCTAAAAGCTCCGGAGGGGCTTCCTCCTGCGCCGCCGGTTCTGGCATGGGTAAAAGCTGCTCAAATATATTAAGCTCGCTTTCCTCTCCCTGCGGATTCTTAAGCCGGAAGCCTTCAAAAATCTTTTTAAGCTCGTCGGCCAGCTCCTGCTGCAGAAATGTAGCAACCATCTTTTTATCCCTCCAAAATCTTTGTTACCTGGGCTTGTACGTTCCGCTTAAGGTTTTCTTTAATATGCGGCTTTACTACGCCGTATACCCGCTTTTCGTTTCCCAACATAACCGGGATGGAGTTGGCGGAAAAAGTCTTAATCGGTTTACGCTCGCCTCCGCGCCGCTGCGCTACTGCAACATGGCCGCTTGCGAACTTTGTAACGAAGGCTTTAAGGCTGCCCATCTGCAGGGGCTTCATGCCGCCGGATTTTAATACTTTCGCCTTTACTACCTCCGGGCGGTTTTCTCCGGTCCGCATGGTGGCGGGGCTTACCTTAAAATCTTTCAGCCCCATAACCTTGCCCGTTGCCTTTATGGTCGCCTCCAACCTGGACGGGGTCGCGTTCTTAATCCTCATTGCCTTGTTGAAGCGCCCGGTTTTTACGGTATAGGTTTTCTGCGCTTCGGTCGCCAGGTCCTTCCTGGCCTGCTTGGCTGTCTGGTTAATCGCGTTTTTTAGCGCCTTCGGCGCCTCGCTTTTCATCCTGCCTAACCGCCGTTCAACCTGCTCCAGCATATTCCGGTCGTAGCTTATTTCTATCAACTTTTATTCGCCTCCAAATGCAAGGAATACACGCCGCCTTCGTTAAGGCTGTCGGTAACGATAAAGGTTGCGCCGTCAATCTTGACCGGCTTGCCGATTCCCGGAAGCGGGCCGTAATCCAAAGCGGAAACGTATATAAGCGTTTGCTTCTTGTATATCCCGTCCATGTTGCTTTTCATCCGCTTCTCGCGCTCCGTCAGCTCGTTGTCGTCAATTATGATCTGCATCCGCTTCCCGTTTACGGTGTGTTCCTCTCCAAACTCTGCGGGGTTAAGAAAAACATTTTTTACGTCCTGGCGCAAAAGCTCCTTAAAGCCCATCTTCTTAAGCACGGGATTTCCTCCTTCCCTTCGTCGGCTCCGGCGGCGCTCCCCTTGCGCTCCTGGACGGCGGCTTCCCTACTAAATCCTGCTCCGGCCCGGCGGAAGGGTAAGCGTCGCCCGTAAGACCTGCGGGCGCTGTCTGCGCTTTCCCTTTTACCGGTTTTTTCTTCGGTTCCTCGTTGTCCTGCCAAATGGCCGCGCCGTTCCCGATCCATATTTCTACAAGCCCGGCGTTATGTGTCGGCAGCTCGTTGCCCGGCTCATAATTTACGCTTTCAAAAAGGATCGGGGAAACGGCTATAAGCTGCTTCATCAGCCTGCCAACTTAACGAGGATAGCCGTATCGCCTGCGGCGGCTGCCTGCGCCGCGTAGCCTGCCAGGGGGTACGCTGTCGGGTTCGACGTTGCTCCGTCGTTGGCTGCGGTCGTAATGCCCGTACCGTCAAAATATACGGATGCCCCCATCTCGATGGCTGTGGTTGCCGTTTTGGGCATCTCAAATACTCCGGTAACGTGAAGCGTTCCAACTTCGCCGGGTAAAATGTCCGTTCCGGCGATCCCGATATGCCCTCCGAAGGAAATAACTGTATTTGCTTCAATGGTGCTTGTACCGGGGTTTGTATAATCAAGGGTTTCCCCTCTCTGCCAAAATGCGGCTTTAGTCATGGTTTTGTCCTCCTTCTCTTATTCGATCTTCGCTCCGGGGTTCTTTGCAATCCCGCGGAAGTCCCTTACTGAAATACCCCAGTCAAGATAAATGTCCCACTGGAAGCCCAAAACGCCCGGCGTTTCCATGCGTCTTACGGTCGGGGTTTCCTGCCCGTTCAAGTAGTCCACCTGGATATGCTTTGCGCTTGCGGTGTTCGCAACCATAAACCACGGCACCTCGTTTTCCCCTGCCAGGGCGTTAAGTACCGGGGTCTGAATGATGTTAAGCGGGTAGTTGTACAGCGGGTTAATGTCGTTGTTGTTGCTGCCTACTACCTGGGCGCTTCTCATAATTACTGCAAGCTCAAATTCGTACCCAACCGGCACGATCATGTGCTGCGGCGTAATGTAAATCGCTTCCCCGAACTGGTCTTTCTGGTGCTGCATCTGCAATATGATCGCCTGGATGCTTGCCTGCGTCGGCTTGCTTCCCGTCGTCATAAGGTTCCCGTGATTCTTGTGGAAAAGGTTTACGCCGTCGAAAATTTTCCCGTTGTTGTAAAGCAAGCTGTAGACCTGCTTATCAATGGTTTTCTTCGCGGCCTGGGCGTAAAGTCCGGGAACCTCGGTTAAAAAGCCGATGTCGTCGTTAATAAACGCCTGGCGGGTCATGCTGAATGTGCGCCCGTAGGTATCCAGCTTACGGTTCGGCAGCAGCTCCGTCCTCGGCTTATCCGGCTTAAGCTCTCCGTTTTCGGGAACCAGTAAAAAGTCGCCCATGCCTCCGATCACGTACTCGTGGTCTGCCGTGGTCTTGAAGTCCTTCAGGCTGCCCTTCGTGGTCCATGCCTGGAAGGTCGTAGGTACTGCGTTGTAAAGCTGCACAATGCTTTTCCGGATCGTGTTGTCAAGGATCGCCGGAAAGGCCGACGTAGGGTTGTAGAACTGGCGGCAAAGCTCGCCGTACATCTCGTCGGGGTCCATCCGTAAAAGGGTTCTTACGTCGCGCCCGTCCCTGCTCAAACACTCAATACCCAGATCCCGCAGGCTCATGGATCTAAGCTCCTGCGCTCCGTCTGCCGGGTTCTCAACGGAAACGCCCGCCCGCATCATAAGTGCGTCGGTTGCTCTCTCTCTGAACGTGTCGCCCTCGTCCCTCGTAACCTGGACGCCCACCGGGCTTCCGGTCTGCCTCATGCTGTCAAGGATCGCGCTGCGTACCTGCTCCATGGTGGAACCGTTGCGGACGTACTCCGTAGGGTCAATGTCAAAATCTCTGCAAAGCGCCATAATCTCCGCTGCGCGGGTGCGCTCTGCCTCTGCTGCCCTCTGGCCGTCCTGGGGCGCCCCTGCTGCCGCTGTAGCCGTCTGGGCGGTGTTTCCCTGGGGTAATGCTGCCGGGGGCGCTGACGGCGCTCCTGCGCCTCCTGCAAGCCCTCTTTCCTGGGCGTCGATCTCTGCCTGGGCGTCGTCGATCTCGCGCTGCAGGTCGTTAAACTGTGCCTGCTCCTCCGCCGTCAGCGCCCGGTTCCCGTCCGCTTTGGCGGCGTTCACAATGGCCTGCTGCTTCAGCATGGCGGCTTCTTTTCTCTGTTTCGGTGTCATGTGGTCTACCTCCTATTTTCTGTTTTTATTTATTTGAAGCTGTGCCTCAAAGCAAGTTAAAGTTTCCGGAGCCTTTGGTTTCTGCTCCCTTAAGTTACGCCCTACTCCGACGGTAGCGTCCGCCGGTACGCTTACTATGCTTATCTCGTAAGGCATCCACTCTCTTGCGACGTCGCAAGGGCCGTTAAAGCGTCCGTCGGTGGATACCTTCCCCGGCATAACTTCCTCAATCACGCCGATCTTGTACCCAACGGAAACGCCCTTAAGCGTCCCGCCTTTTACCTTCTGGAAAATAACCTCGCTTTTTTCGTCGCTGTCAAATTCTACCTCAGCCATGCCGCGCTGGTTCTCAATCCATGCCCGGTTAATTTTGCCTATAACCTTATCCCGGTTATGGTTGAAAAGAAGGACGCCTATGCTGTTAAGCCTGGTAAGGTCAACGGCTGCCGGGTTATGGTCTAAAATCTCCTTCCCCCAGAAACGCTCGTAGGGTTCTTCCGAAGAAAAGGAAAGAATAAACTTTCGCTCGTTCCCCTCGCCCTCCATAGCGCGTATGGTTGCCGTACTAAACGCCCTTGTTTGATTCTCCCTCCTGCTGTCCGTTGCCGGCTGCTGGCTGTTCTGCCGGCTGGTTCCCTGGCTGCTGTCCTGCCGGCTGCCCTGGGGGCTGGTTTCCGCCGCCCTGGTCTGCGGGTACTGGTACGGCTGCCGGGTCCTGCTTGTCTTTTTCGTCTGCAGGGGTAAGGTCTGCTTCTGTTCTGTCAAATATAACACCTCCCATCTCTAAGCCTTTTTCCCTGGCGTATTCCAAAACGGCGACGGTTTCGTCTATCTGCTCTTTCCAGTCTTTGCCGTTCTCCGCCGCGATCTGCTGGTATGTCTTTTGTCCGGTCTGCAACGCGATCTTTGTAGCTGTCGCTTCTTTGCCTGGGTCTATCCACTTTTTCGGGGCTGCCACCCATTCGTGCTTAAAATATTTCTGCTTATCTTCCCAAAATCCGGGAATATTGAACAGGCCGGAAAGAACGCCGGAAATTATGAAGGTTTCGTATACCTCATCCATCACAACCTCCTGCAGCAGCTCTATGTCCTCTATGTAGGTCTGGCCGTCCTCAATAATTCCCTGGCGGGCGCTGCTGTAATTGCTCTGACTCATGTCGCGGCTCGTGGCCTCGTAGCTTAAGCCCTGCCCGGCTCCTATGAGCCGCTGCTGCAGCTTGATGTAGCTGGCGGCGTCCGTCGCCTGCCCGGTCGGGTTTACGACCTGGATCTCGTCCCCGGCGTTAAGCTCCTTTATCATGCCGGGGCTGATCCGCTTCCCGTCGTAGTCCTCACGCGGCCTGCTGTCCTGGTTTATGCCCCTCGCAAAATTCCCCGTTGTGGGAATAATCTTTTTTACGAAAACCGCAAGGCAGGCGGCTATACGCTCCTTTACGCTTACGGCTGTCATAAACTCGTTTGCGTCCCTTACCCTGGTAATGGTGGGGGCCAGGTCGCTCATCTCGCGCACCTGGGACGGGCGGTCCTTCGTGAAGAAATAAATAATATCCTTCGCCGGAACGTATACGGGGTCGATCTGCCCGAAGCCGTCTACGTTATACTGCCTTATCCAATAGCCGACCGGCTTGTTATAGGTGTTAAGCTCTATTCCTCCAATAACGCGGCACTTCGGGTTATGCGGCGCCACTCTGCCGGTGTCCAGCTCGTCAACCTCCAGCGCCTGCAACTTAAAGGGAAGAAGGCCGCCGCCGGTGTAGCATTTCTTAAAAAGGATTCCGCCGTCTACTTTCTTCCGGCGCTCCGCCATTCTAAGCATCTGGTTAAAGCTCTGCGTTTCGGTTACGTCGCAATTTTTCCGCTTGCACCACTCCGCCCAGGCTTCCTGGATTTTTTTATTAAGGGTTTCGCTGCTGGTCCTCGCCCGAAGCGTCCAGCCGTGGCCTACTACGTTCCGGCGGTAAGCCCCGATTATGCTGTTCGCCATGTCGCTGTTTCGTTCAAGGTCCCGCGCCCTTGCGCGGATCGTGTCCCTGCTGTAACGGTCCGTTTGCTCCGCGCTCTGGTTATAAGCCACCCACCCGGCGTTAAGCCGGTCGTAGCTTCCGGCGTCATAGTGGCGCTGTTCGTCCAGGTACTGCCGCCACGCTTCCCGCCTGGCTCCTGCTGCCGGGGAAATGAAGCCGATTATATTGTCTAAAAAATTACTCAACTTTTGCCCTCCTATCTCCGGTCAAATACTGCGACGTAGCAATCGTCCAAAAAGCCCGGCGTAGTTCCGGCGGCCTGCGCCATAAGGTCGTTCTTAATCTTGTATAGCGTGTTAAGGTCTGCCCGGTTAAGCTGCCGGGAACCGATTTTATAACTTTGCCCTCCTACGCAAATAGCGTAAATAGCGTTATTTACTTCGGTAAGCATTTCCTGCGCTGTCATCTGTTGTTCCACCCGGTTTCCTCCTTCCTATAGCCAGCTCTCGTTTTGGCTGATCCATTCTTCCTCCGGCGTGTACTGCTCCTTCTTTTCCGGCTGCGCCTGCTGCTGCTCGCCCTGCAAATGAAGCATCCGGACGCCCATGGTGTCGGCTGCTGCCATAGCGTATACTTCGGCATCTAAATAATGGTTGTCTGCGTGGCTGTGCTTCGGCACCCATTTAAGCCGGGGCTTGCTGTTTCCGTTCTTAACGAGGATTTTATGCTCCGCCGTTACCTGCTCGGCGTATTCCTCGTCGCAGCCCTGGTAAACCATCCAACTTGCCCGCCCGTTTTTCTTATGCATCCTGCTGGCGATCATGTCCTTATACTTGTCGCCGTCAACTATAACAAGCTCCATTCCGTATGCCCTGGATGCCTCTCTGTTTATGGTGCTTATTTTGAAATGGCTTTGCATGGGGTTACTGGAACCTTTGGCCGGTTTCGCCCAGTCCATATTGTCGACGCAAAAATCGTAAACCGCGTCGGCCTCGTAGCCGGAGTCTATGAAGCAAAGGTTTACTATTGCAACGCCGCCGCCCTCCGTCTTATATTCAAGGTTCATAATTTTCTCAACCTCAGCCAGGTTGTATGCCTGGCCGTGGGCTACGTTCTGGCTTGTAACGTAATCGCCCCAGGCTCTTATGGTCCAATATACGCAGCTCTCTTGAACATCTACGCCGCCGGTAAGTAGCTTCGCCCATCCTGGGACTATAAACTCCGGTAGCTCCGTCTGCCTATCTAAAACCAGCTCTTTGCTGGTCTTTAGCTTGGTATCTTCCCACGGTTCCGCAAGCCAGGAATTTACAAAGTTTTGAAGCTGCTCCGGATCGTCTTTACTGTCCATAAATTCCTTCGCAATTTCTGAAAAGCGGACAAAGGGGCTATAAAGCACGTTTATCCAAAAGCAAACCTTTTTTACGAACCGGGTTCTTTGCCTTACCGTTTCCCAGTGTCCCTTCTTTACGGCCTGCTGCTTCTGCGCGTCTGAAATAATGCAGCCGCATTCCTGGCAAACGTAAAAGGCAAACTCCGCCCGGTCCGCGTTGCTTAAGCCTTCCGACTCGTCTACCGGCTCCAATGTGCCGAGCTTCTCCTTTATGGCTTCCTCGCCGTATGCTTCCACCAGGTCCTTATCCTTGCCCGGCCACTTAAGGTTGTCAAAGATAAGCTCTATAAACTCCCCGCAGTGCGGGCATGGTATGAAGAAATGCTTTTCCGCGTCCGCCCCTTCCTTCGCCTTCCATATGTGGTTCGTGCGTATGGTCGGGGTGCTGGTTATGTAGACCTTGCTGTTTCGGAAAGTGTGTGTACGTTCTTTCGCCAGGCTGATCGGGTCGGCCTCCTTCTTGCTGGCTCCTGGGTACTTGTCTACTTCGTCAAGAAAAAGATACTTCATGGCAAAGGAAGCAAGGCCGGAAGGGCTGTTACTCCAAACAAGTTTTATAAACATATCATCAAAGTCAAGCTCCAGGTTGCTGCTGTTCTTGTCGTACTTTTTGTAAAGCGTCGGCGTGCTTTCAATCATGGGCTTTATTCTTTTTTCCGATACGCTGTTCGCCATGGTTTCCGTCGGGTAAACAACTTCAACCGGTGAGGGGTCCTGCTGGATCGCGTAGCCTAACATATTAAGCTCGACCTCCGTCCCGCCTACCTGCGTACACTTGCAAAAAATAATTTCTTCCGTTTCGTAGTTTAGAAGCTCATTCATTATCTCTACAAGGTACGGCGTCCGCTCGTTATTCCATGGACCTGGTTCCGCGCTGGTCCTGCTGTCAAGCATCCTGTACTGCTCCGCCCACTCGGATACCGTCATTTCTTCCGGGGGGTTTAAGTATTCAAGCGCGGCTTTTTGGTACTGCTTGCAATCGTATTTTCTTATGCGTAGCTGTTTAGGCTTCTGCACGGTTCTTCTTTGCCTTTTTCTCCCCCGGTTCCTCCGGTACGCAACCGGAAACAACAAAAGCCCGAAGCATACGCTTTACTTCGGCATTCATCTCCTTCTCTACGCGGCGGGCCTCCAACGGTTCCAGGCTGTCGCTGATCATGCTTACAAGCCGGGAAGGAATACTTAACGCGAAGCGCTTAAACGTAACAAAAAATTTCTGGTAATCCAGCGCCACTTCCTCAACGTCAACATATTTCCCGGCGGCGATCTCCGCCCTCATGCGGTGCATCTCTCCCTGGCTTTCCTTCAAGGCGATTTCCGCCTCCAGCTTCTGCTGCCTTAACTCCGTTTCCTTTTCGGATTTCCCCTTGCCGTATGCCTTATCGCTCAAATATTGAATGTACGTTTTAATGGTCGGCACCAGCTCGTAACGCCTGCCCTCTCCGGGGATCTCCGTAGTCTTAACTACGCCCTCCTGGGTAAGCTGCTGTACTCTCCGGACGGTAACGCCGAAAATCTGAGCTATGACCTCAACCTTTACGAACTGGCCGCCGTTGTTTTTTTCTTCCGCCATTACTCTCCGCCCTCCCTTACTCTTACGGCTTTCTGGCCGGTGTATTCCTCCCAACGGTCTAAAATAATATCGCAGTACTTTTCGTTGATCTCCATAAGGTACGCGCTGCGGTTTAGCTGCTCGCAAGCGATCAGCGTCGTCCCGCTGCCTCCGAAGAAGTCAGCTACGCTGTCCCCGTACTTGCTGCTGTTGGAAATTAGCCGCCCGAAAAGGGATACGGGCTTCATTGTCGGGTGCTTATCGCTGCGGGCCGGTTTCTTCTCGTATAAGACCGTTGTGTCCTGCTGCAGCTTCTCCCGGATGCCCTCAATGTAGGCGATAAGCTCCGCTTTCTTCATGGCTGAAAAGTCTATATCGTCCTCAATAAAAACGGTATCTTGCCCGCGCCCGCCTCCGAAGTAATGACCGGCGCCCTCCTTCCAACCGTAAAGAATAGGCTCATGCCTCCAGTGATAATCCTGGCGGCCTATAACAAACTGGTTTTTCTCCCATATAAGCGTCTGCGCCTGGTAAAAGCCCGCCTCCCTCATGGCGGTTCGGAAGTTTATACCCTCGCTGTCGGCGTGGAAAATGTAAACCGAACAGCCGGGCCGTGCTGCTTCGCTGAAATTACAAAACGCCTTGTACAGAAAACTGTAAAAGGCGTTATCGCTCATCTTGTCGTTTTGGATCTCGTTATTTGTCCGGGTGCGGTTCCGCTTATAGGAACGCTCCAGGCTCTTGTCTTTGGTTTCGTAGTCTACGTTGTACGGCGGGTCGGTGATGATAAGGTCTGCCGCTGCGCCCTCCATAAGCCGCTCAACGTCGGAAAGGTCCGTAGCGTCGCCGCACATCAGCCGGTGGCTGCCTAACTGCCAAATGTCGCCGGGCCGCGTCCGTATCTCGGTAAGCTCCGCCAGCTTCTTTTCGGGATCGTAGCCGTCGTCGTTTGCCTCCTGGGTAAGCTCAACGGCTGCAAAGAGCTTTTCGATCTCGTCGCCGTCGAAGCCGGTAAGGTTCACGTTGTAGTCTGCCTTATCCAAATCAATCAATAAATCTTTTAAGGCTGCCTCGTCCCACTCCCCGGTTATTTTGTTCAAGGCAATATTAAGCGCCTTTTCCCTGGTCTTGTCCATCTCCACCAGGATGCAGTCCGCCTCCGTATAGCCTAAATCAAGCATAACCGTGCGGCGCTGGTGGCCGCCTATGATGGTATTGTCTGAATTTATAATAATCGGGTCAACGTACCCAAATTCTTCTATACTGGCGGCTATGCGCTGGTATTCTGGATCGCTGGGCGTCAGCGCTTTGCGCGGGTTATACTCCGCCGGTTTAAGGTCTGAAAGGTTCCGTTTTATCAGCTCCATGGTTCCGTTTTCCCTCCTTCCTATGCTTCGCGTAACGAAAAGCAAAATTTTTTTTCGATTTCAGCGCCGAAAATACTGCGCCTTCCTCGCCCCGCATGGCTTTTTAGGTCCTGGAAGTACCTTTTAATTTTTGCGCGGGTATGCCTCCGCGCCGCGCTGTCCTCCTGGCCGCCTTGCGCTTTGTTTCTTCGTTTAGGCTGTGCGTGGTGCGCCTTGCCTGCCTCGCCTTCCTTGCCTCAACGCCTGCGCTTGTGCTTGTTCTGCCTCGTGCTGCGTGGCTGCCTTGCCTCTGTGCTGCCATGCTATAGAGCGCCCTTGTCTTGTGTATGCTCTATATATTTCCCGCTCTGTTATGCGTGGCTATGCCTGGGGGTGTGCATAATAATAGGCTTATATATGCCCGCTATTATATGGGGGTGTATATAAATAACGCCCCTATAATACGCCTATATAATAGTGGCTGTATAAAATAGGGGCTTGCTTCCTGGCCTATATGTGGGGGTGCTGTTCTTTATTTCCCATGCTACTATAATAGCACACTTAAAAGTCCAATAGAGTCCGAACTTTAAAAAAGCCGCCGAAGCCTTGTATATACTGGCTTTTCCGCGCTTTTGCCTGGGTAAAAAATGCCCCGTATAAATTCCCCTTGTAAAAAAATGCGGGGAAAAATACGGGGTATTATATGGGGGTATCATAGGGGGGCTATATTTAACCGGCCTTTTTATACTCCCTCAAAATCTGGCGGACCTTTTTATACTGCAATAATTTTTCAAGCCCTTCGTTCTGGTACTGAAAAAGCGAGCTTCGGCTTAAATTCAACTCGCGCTCAATGGCTGCCCAGGGCTTGCAATCAATAAAGCGAAGCTCTAAAACCATCCGCTCCGTGCTGCTTTCCTCCAAAAAGTCCATAATATCCATGACTTTTAAAAGGGCTTTTTCTACCCGGCTTTTTTGGCTCTCTATCCGGGTTTCGATCTCGCTCATGCGGTAAACGAAAGAAGCGGCGCCGGGTCCGACCTTGTTTGTGCCTCCGTAATTTACCGGAGAATATCCGTAGCCGCCTATGGGGGTAGCCATTTCTTCGCGGATATTTTTAAGCCGTCTTTCGAGCTGCGTTCGCTTAATCCGGCCCGCGTAATACTGGTTTAAATATGCTTTAAGCAGCTCCTTGTCCTCGTTTCTTTCGTTTTTCCGCTGTTTATTTTTCTGATCCATCGGCTTTGTTCTCCTTCTCTGTTTTAATGCTCGGATCTGTCTAACTTAGCCGCCAAAAAATAAACCTTGCCGCCGAAAACCTTAAGCCGATACAATTCCCGCTTTTTCTGGTCCCAGTCTGAAATGGGAATACCTCTTTTTTGAAGAATTGCAAGGCTATTGTTAATTCCGGCCACCAATGTGGCAATAGGTAAATTTTCAAGCATTTCCTGCGCCTGCCTGGGGTCGTTTAGGTTCGGCCCCTTCGCCTTCCCGTGCTTCATGGCTCGTGCCTGCTTTCTGTTCACGCTTTTCCTCCTTCCTTCGCCGCTTCTCCCGCCGCCTTACGCTGGCGATTGCTGCTCCGGCGGTCGGGTCCTTATATCCTTCTTTATTTCTCAATGGGTGGATCGCCTCCCTTGCGCTGAAAATATGCGCCGTTTCTGCAAGACTTCCATTCTCCGCTTTTGTCTGCAATCTTAACAAAATCTTTAATTTCAAGCCCCTTTACTGTTACGCCATCCACTACATAGTAGCCTTCAAAATATCCCTTTTTGTCAATGCGTGTTATAACGACCTGGCCGTGGTAGCCGTTGTCTGTTACAACGTCACCCGCCTCGATCCTGCTTTTCCGGATTTTCTTCTCAACAAGTGCCGCCCGTATGATCTGCAGGTCGCTGTTTGGAAGCTCCAAACCGTAAAGACCGCCCGCTTTTTTTATGTGTTCGTCAATGTTTTGTATAAGTTCCGCTTCTCTGCTCATGGTATTTCTCCTTCCTAATATCCCCGAACTTGTAAATAAGAAAGTAATTCTGGTATAGCGCAATATTCAATACCGCTTTTTATAAGTCCGGCTTCAAGGTATGAATTAAGCACCTCTCGCTTTATGTATAGCGTGTTCCCGCATTTATATATCCCGGTATCTTCTCTTTTTTCTTTCTCTTTTTCCTTTTCCTGCGCCCTTCGCTTTTTCCTGGCTCCCTTAATCTTTTTAGGGGTCTTTGGTTGTATCATGATTTCACCTCTTTCTGCAATATCCTTGTAACCTCCGCCGGATATGTAACAACGTAAGCCTTCCCGCCTGCCTCCTGGATCTGCTTTATGGTCCGCTCCTGGATTTTGCTCAATACTCCGACAAAGGGCCGCTTTACCTCGAAGCCGTAAAACCTGCCATTTACTATGGCGCAAACGTCCGGTATTCCCTGGCGGCTATACGGCCCCGCCGCCGCCTTCCAAACAAAAGCGGAAGGCAGCAGCTCCCTTATGTGTTTTATGATCTTATCCTGGTAATAGCTTTCTTTCGGCAAGTGCGCCCGCAGGTACTTCTCCGCCTCCTTGGTTGTCCGGCAGGATATGTCCTTCGTGGCCTTAAGGTACTTTATGACCTCGGCCTTGCTTCTGAACTGTTCAAAATCAATCATCTTTTCTTCCTTTTGTTGCGACGTCGCAACGGTTACGCTTTCTTTCCGCCGTTGTATTTGTCGTAAATGGGTTCCAACTTCTCCAACATCTCCATAGTGGCGTTGGCTATGGCCATCTTCTCCTGCATCTCCAGCTTGCCCTTGTTTATCCTCTTAAGCCATGCGTTTATCTGCTGCATTTTCTGTTCTGTCACGGTCCTCGCCTCCTATTCTCTCAAATTCTGCCTCATAGGCTGTCTTTTTCTTTTTCAAATAATCAATAATAACGGCGATCAGCTCCGGGTCTGCGTCCATCTCTATTCCTTGTGAAAATTCGTAATGCGGTATAGCAATAACCTTTTGTTTTTCAAATTTTAAACTGAAAAACCGGAGAAGCTGCCACCTCGTGCTATGGTCGCCGCCTCTTTTCTCCAGCGTTTTTCTTGCTGCTCTGTCCTTTATTATTTTGGTACAACGTCCGGACTCAATGCTATTAAGCAGGTTCGTATATTTCCGTATTTCCTCGTTAATCTTCGTCGCCTTGTCGTATTGTTCTTTAGTCACTGCTTGCCTCCTTTTCCCCAGGCTCCGGCTCCGGCTCTTTCCTCTGCTGCTCTGCCAACTGTGCGAAGAAAGCCGCTAAAGGGTTTATTGCCGGTTGCTCCGGGATGTTTGTATTAATAACTATAATAACCGCCGTTGCTATCTGCACCGCAAGGTTCGGATTTTTTACCTCCTGCAGCGCCAAATTGTAGGAATGAATATACGCTTTAGTAAGCGTTTTAGTTCTCTGTTCAATATCCATCTTATTCCTCCTTTTTATCTTCTCCGGCTCCCTTAAATGTTGCCTCTATGCTGTCCCGGATGGCGTAGAGCCTCTTTGCCCCGATCCCTTTTACGCTCCGTATTGCCTCCATAATGGTTTCAACGTCGACGCCAGGAACGCTCGCCCTTCCGTCCTCGTAGCCGCTCTTATAAATGTCCGCACAAAAGTTTTCCATCTGCCGGTGGTCGAAAGCCTTTATTGACTTATACCTTGCCCGCGTTATCAAATACTCACTTCTTTTCTGCTTTCCCATGCTCCGCCTCCTTACAAAAATTTTCAATCAATTTAAAGAACGCCCGCGCCCCTTCCGGGTTCCGCTGGCCTGCCCTGGCCATCGCTATGGCGATCCGCTGCGGCTCCTGCTCTACTGCTACGACCTGCCCGCCTTCCGCGTTTTCCGCGTCAAGCTCCGGCCATGCTGCTGGCGGTATATTGTCGCCCGGAAATGCGGCGCAGGTATAGCGCGGGATTCCGCTCTGGTATGGCTCCGGATCTGTAATGTGAAGCGGGCAGCCCTGGCAGGTGTGGTGATGGTTCCTGCAATTTTTTATTAAAATCTCGTATGCCGCCATAACCGTTTCCGGCTCAACCGGGAAGCGCTGCGGCTCTCTGCTTTTATTCATGCCTTATCCCCCAATCTGAAATAAAACGGTTTACAATAGCTTCTTTTAATGTTTCGTTGTCGCTCCTGGTGATCCTCAATTCCTCCTTAAGCTGCACGGCTATTTTTTGCGCTTCTTTTAACTGGTCCCCTAAAATGCAATTTTGGGATGCCAGCGTCCGCAGCTCTTTCTTCTGGTTCTCTATGATCTGCTCTTTGGTCAATTCCACTTTTTTGTCCTCCATGCTATGCCTCCTTTATGAATAGTTCGCCGCCCCGGATCTGGACGTTTTCTCCGAAAGTCCATAAGCCCTGCTTCCCGGAGGCCGGTATCGGGTTTTTGAATAGCTGCGGCTTCTCAAACCTCCAGGCATACCGACCGACCGTGAAGTCGCCGTAAAGAAATTCCTCCGGACAAAGTTCCTTTATGAAGTCGTGGTATGTCTGATCTATCAGCTTGCAATCTGTTAAAATCGCCGTGCCGATTATTGCTCCGGTCGGGAACCTCTCAAAGCGGTTAAATGCTTCGTATAATCCGAAGGAAAGTAACGCCTTTTCCCATCCCTCGTCCGGCATCTGTGAAATTCCAAAAAGCGGATCTTTCTTCGCTGCGTGGATTAATATCTCGCCCCGGTAATTTGTCCGCCAGCTTCTCGTTTCGTCGTGCTTCTTGCCCTCCGCTAAAAGCTGCGCCCAGGGCTGCCAAACGGTTATAGCTTTCAAGCCTCCACCTCCTACTCGTAATCTTCGGGATCTAATACTGCCGTTGCCTCAATACTTTTACAATCCCCCAGCCTTGCGCCCTGGCCGTTGTATATGGTGGCGTTGTTTCCAACTATGCGGACTCCAAAATATGGGCAGTGCGCCTCGTCGCAAATACTCCAACTATGGCCGTCTGGCCTCCGGTCGTCCCTATTGCATACTGGCTCCATCCGCGTGTGGTCGTCCTGGTATGCGTAGGCTAAACTGTTGTAAGGGCATAACGGTTGAAAAATATTAAATTCCATTCTTTTCTTCCCCTATCGCCTCCGCGTCCTCAAAGTCGCAACCGGCAGCAGGCTTCTCCTGGGCGTCGTCCTGCGCCTTCTCGGTCGGCCAGGCTTTATTGTCCTTTTCGTCCTCCATCAGCGTGCTGGCCTCCTGGTCCGCCTCGTGCAAGGCAAGGATAAGCGGGTATTTGTTCATTGCCTGGGTAAGCTGCATATGTACTTGCGGCGCTTCTGAAAATCCCATGTGCCAGCGGATCGCGAAGCGCTCCGGGCCGGTAAGCCTCATAAACTGCTCAATCATCATAACGCTCTTTTCTCCGTGGCCGTATGGCACCCGGTCGTCTATGGTGTAGCAAGGTACGCTCTCCCAAATGAAAGCCCCGGCGTTATCCTTCTTTACCTGCCAGCGCTCCGCCGCTAATACCTTCTCCGGGTCATAGGTCTTTTGGTTCTTAAAATCGATCTTGTAAAAATGCGTCTTGCAAAGGTCGTGAAGCAAGGGGCAAATTATAAGGGCGTCGTTTCCTGCTGCCTCCAAAATCGGCCCCCAGTAAATGCTGGCCTGCTTCGCCTTTAAGCAGCGGTATACGTTTAGGCTATGCTGCAATAATCCGCCCTCGGTGCTTAAGTGGAACCGGGTAGAAGCCGGGGCCGTGTAGAAGTCGCTTTTTCTGATGTAGTCCATCAAGGCGTCTTTTCCTTCCCGGTTTACCCTGCCCATAAGTTCCTCAAAGCTCTTTACGTTTTCCTCTCTGTTCATGGTGTTTCCTCCTTTTGCTCGGTTGTTTTATTTTCACTTTTTATGAAAATCAATATTGCCGCCCCTGGGGGCTTCTCTTTGCTTATCCACCCGCCCGCTGCTTCGTCGTAAAACTTGTCCACAATATCGTTGTAAATAAGCGGCGGCTGTGGATTGTCCGGGTCCCAGGAAGGCCCGGCGGCGTATAGGCAAGTGTGGCGGTCGAAGTATGCTTTATATATCCCCTCTACCTTCTGGCGGTGTTCCTGGGCGATCTGCTTTATCTTCTCTAAGTCAAATTCCCGGAAGGCTGCCCGCCCCACTCGCTTTCCGATCTGCCCCTCCCTAAAGGCCCGGTTAATCTCGTCTACAAGCTGCCGCCCTTCGTCGTCGTCCCGGAACTGTAGGCCGTCCAAAATAAAAAGCCTTAAATATTCCTCTAATTCTTCCTTGAGCTGCTGCTTCAATTTCTCAAAAGGTTTTTTATACCTCCCGGCCAATTCCTCCGGCGGGACAAGCGTTTTGTTTTTCCGGTATTTTTCAAGCGTTACCGCCGCTTTTTCAAGGGATTTTTCTGCTTTTTCCGTAGCCGCTCACCTCCTATCGCCTATTCTTCCTATCGCCTTTTTATTTCTCTTTGGCGACATGAATAAAATCTTGTATTTATGGGGCTTAAATGTATTTCCTATCGCCTATCGCCTAATTTTCGGAAATATACCCGTACTTTTTGAAAAAGGTCTAAAATTTCTTACCTTTTTTATTTTGCAATAAAGCCTATATAATAGGCGATAGGGCGTAAGAATATATATAATAGGCTTAAAAGCCCGCTTGTTTTCGGTGTTTTTTACATATCGCCTAACCTATCGCCTAACCTATCGCCTATTTTTTAGGCGATAGGAAGAAGGTATAGTTTAATATGGCAGCTCCGTTTCTTCTTCCTCGAAAGGCGACTTTGTGTCAAAGTCTAATTGCTGCCATTCCTCCGCTTTCGGTTTTTCCTTAATTCCTGCGGCTTCTGCTGCCTCATCTTCTTCCAATGGGTCAATAGCTTTTGAAAATCTCCCTATATCAAATTCAACAAAGCGGCTTGATCTGTTATCAAACCATTTTGAAATACTGTATTCTCTGCCGCCGTTCTTTTTGGGCTGGGAAGCAATAATATTTTTATCCGCTAAATATTTCATGGTTTTTCGCGGGCTATATCCTGCTTTTGTCAATGCCTGGTTAAGAAGCGAAGGAAATATATAAGCCTTGTCTTGTGTCGAACTTATGAAGCCCAGGCAGGTTCCGATTGCCTTGTCCCCGAACTGGGCGCGGTTGCTCAATATCCAATCAACTATAAATTGTGTCGCGTTCTCGTTTACGTCGCTTACTCCTGCGGTAAGCTGTTCTTGTATAATTGCTTTCGCCATCTGTACGGCCCGCTCCCATGACTCCTTCCGTATTTCAAGCGCTTTCTTACGCTTTTCGCCGTTTTGATAACAATTTTCGGCTTCCTGGTCACAATTTTGGCCGTTTTGCTCCGCTTTTCCCTCTCTGAATATCCATGTATCTATGATCGCATCCGCAAGGGCGACCGCGCTTATCCCGGCTATGTGGGCGCCGCTGGTTCCGTTGGCTGCTGCGTAAATTTCTTCTACCATCTTTTCGTATTGATCCGTTATGGTGCGCTCGTCTGTTTCAAGAAGCCGGGTTATAAATTCCGGCCCCGCCCAGCCGCAATTTACGGGCGCCTGCTGGTGCATAAGGCTGGCGGACTTCTCGTCGTCGAAAGGGCCGCCGTATATCTCCAGAACACGGGTACTTACGCCGGTCTGCGTGGTGTCTGTGCTTAAGGGTTCCTCGCCGGTTGCCAGGGCTACGGTGCGCCATGTATTAAGCGCCTGCAAGCCGCCGCCCTTGCTGCCCCTGGCGCGTCCGGTTCCGCTGGCGATCATGTAAACAATCTTTTCCAGGTTCTCCTGCTTCTGGCCTGCAAGCTGCCGCTCGTCAATGCCGAGTGGAAGGTCGTTATAAAAGCCCGCCATCCTTTCCAGGGCGACCTGGGTGGCGTTAAAATTTACCATAAGGCGCTCCGGGTCGCCCCAGGCCGAAAGCGCCGCCTTAAGTGCTGCGGTCTTTCCGCCCTTGCTGCCGCCCCAGTTATATACAAAAAATATCCGCTGTTGTAATATCCGAAGCAACGGGGCCGCGAAGCTGGCCGCCAAAATAAAGCGGAACTTGTCCCGGCTCCGGTGTGGCTGCATGGTGTCCACCCATCCCTCGAAGGTTCCGGCGGCGTGGTATGCTGCCGCCCAGCCTCTTAAGGATGGCTCAATATCCAGGACTATGTCGTCCCCGTGTCCTGGAAGGAAGCGCCCTTTTGTCTGCCAGCCGAAGGTGGACGTTGAGTCTGCCTTCTGTATGATGTCTATGTTCTCCGCCTCCAATGCGGCCAGGAAGCTCACCACCTGCTTTGCGTTCTCGCTGGTGATGGTGCATCCCAAATCTGCAAGGGCTGTTATGTTCCGGGAAGTAAAAACCGTAGAACGCGGGTATATAGCGCGGCTCCACTGGCCGTCCCGTTTAAAGGCAATCTCTATTTTTTCCTCGCCGGTTTCCATGCTCTTTAAGCGCTGGGTTAATATGATCGGCGTCCTGCAGACCGTGGTCGGTATCGCCTTCTTTTCGTCTATGTGGCTTATGCCCTTTTCTGAATAGATCCAGCCTTCCGGCTGTCTAAGGTTTACGGGTGCGCCCTTTATGGCTTCCGGGATCGCGCTGGATATGTCGTCAAGGTCTATCTTCTGCGCCCGTTTTATTGCCTTCTGTATTTTCTCCGTGGCCTTCTCTGCGCCCTCTTTAAGATAAAGCTCCGAAGGGTCCTTAACGCCGTACTGCTTGCAGCTCCAGGTGTAAACCTCGCCCACAAACTCCGACTCCTGCAATATCCGGCAAATTTTAGCCAGGAACGTCTGGCCGCCCTGGTCCGGCTCCTGGTGGATGTATAGTTTCAAGTCCTGCAATTTTGGAACCATCCGGGCGTTAAAATTGCTTGCGCCCGGAACGCCCAGCGCCGGGACCTTCAAATACCATAAAGTCTGGGTGTCGCTTTCCCCCTCAACCAAAACGGCCCAGCCGGTCTTGCGTAGCTCCGGCAGCCTCCAATCGCCGTATAAAATCAACTTGCCGGAACTGCCCCAGCTCCATCTAAATTCCTTGTCGCCGTAGCGCTTGCGAAAAATCGGGGTTGTGTTTTCTTCGTTGAAGTAAGGCATTTTAAGGTATTGTGAGCCGTCTTTGTCTTTCGCCGTGGTGATGCCGCAAGTGTCTTTTAAGAAGTCCTCCGGCAAATGCTTTGTAAAGGTGTATTCTGCAAGGCTATAATTTTTATATTTCTGCTTCGGCTTTTTATCCTGCTTCGGTTCCTCCAGCTTTCCGTACTTCTCTAAAATCTGCTTATATGCTTCTTTGGTGTCTACGCCGTTAAGCTCCGCCCAAAAATCAATAAAATTTCCGCCGCGATCCTCTGAGAAGCAGTGCCACTGGCCGGTCTTTAAATTTACGCTAAAGCTGTTTTTTTGGTCGTCGTGGAAGGGACAGCGGCCTACAAGGTTCCCGCCGCTTGGTTTCGCGCCTTTTATGATTGCCCGGTATTCTGTTTCGTAATTTACAAAATCGTCAATGTTAAGCTGCTCGGCGTTCATTCCATCACTTCCTCAATCTCTTTTCGGGTCATGCATATTATTCTTCCGCGCTTCCCTTCCTTCGTCGCCTCCCGGATCTCTGCGTACATCCCTTCGCTGATCTTCCCGTCAATCAAAATTAAAAGAAATTCGTCAGCTTCCCGAAGCTCTTTTATGCCTATCTGCGTCCCGATCCGCCGCTCCCTCTCGTCCCCGTCGTCTAAAAACTGGGTATAGTAAAGGTGCGGAGCTATAGGCTGCTTACCTTCTAAAATAACCTTCCTGCAGAAATACCGCGCCACCCTGCGGTTAAACTCGCGCCCCCGTTCCGTAAAGGCCCGGTAGCGTGAAATAATGTATACCTTTTTCATGCGCTTATCCTCCAACCGTCTATTTTCGCCTGGGGGGGGGTAAGCGCCCGCGCCCCCAGGCTTTTGTGCCTTAATTAAAGGGTAAATCCTCGGCGCCCTCCGGTACGTTCATAAAGCCCGCTTCGTCTGCTTTGGGTGCTGCCGGTCCCTCCTGGGTACTGCTGCCGGTCTTTGCGTAATCGTCGTCGCCTATGTCGATCTGCCGGTGCTGCTGCTTAATAAAGTCCTTCATGACTCCGGCCTCTTTTTCCTTTTCGGAGCTTAACTTACCAACGAAGGAAAATACGGCGCGGCTGTATGCAATTCCGGCGGCGTTCTTTTCTTTCTTCAGCGTAATCCTGGTTACAACCTGCCAACAACGGAAGCCCTTTAAAATAACGCGCTTTGCGATATAGTCCCGCATATATTTAAGGCTGGTCGGCGGAAGGGAAAGCACCAGGGGTACGGGGTTCCCTTCCCGAAGAATGAAAACGCGGTGTACGTTCTTACAAGCCTTCCCCTTGTCGTCGCTGCCGAACTGGTTATAAGGGCAGCTCGCGCAGTCCTTAATTTCCCCGGTTTCCCGATCTACTCCCTGCTTTCCGTCAAAGCTGGAACAGTCCGGCTGCTCGTTTCCGCCTGCGAACTTCTCGCGCCAGTATGCATTGACCGGGTGGTGGTCCAAAATAACGCCTACGATCTCCGTTGCGCTCTCCGGGTTCTCGTCGTCCTCTCCGGGAACCTCGAAGGCAAGGCCGCCCCCGGAAGGAATTTTAACGCGGTCAAACGGAAGGCTCCCCAGCCCGTCCATTTCCTCCGCTACTGCCTGCGCCAAATCTCCGCTTATGGTCTGCAGGTCGAAGCTGTCTACTACTTTCAATTCGTTCTTTGCCATGGTTTTGTGTCCTCCTTTTTATTTATGCGCCCGGCGTCAATAAAGGCGCTGCGGCGTCCTGCGCTGCTCCCTCTGCTGCATCCTTGCCAGCTTCCTTCAATGCCTGGGGCGGGACCTTCTCTACGTCCTTAATGCGGTAACAGGTTTCAATGCTTGCCTGGCGGTATTTGTTTTCGTGCTGCCCGTCCAGGGTAGTGGTAACAAAGTAACCGTTTGAAAGCCCCGCGTATCTGCAGACGACGTCCTCCGGGGTTCTCCGGTTAATGCGAAGCATAATAGCGTCGCCTTCCTTCAAGACCTGGCCGTCGCTGGCCTCAACCTCAACTTTTACAATCTCATTTACTTTTAAAGCCATCTTATCCCTCCTTTAATTTTCTCCCGGCTCTGCGTCCGGATCGTAGCTCTCGGCGCTCTCCTGCGCCTCCTGGGCGTCGTTTTCGCCCTCGCCCTGGGATTCTTCCGCGTCCTCAAACTCGGCGCCCTCCTGGCCGTCCTGGGCCTTCATTTCGGCTATGGCCTGCTCTATCGGCGTCCGGCTGTCGTAGCCGTAATAAAGGTCGTTCAATATCCGGGTAGCGTCTGCTGCCATCCCTATGGCCTCCATAGCAAGCTCCAGCGCCTGGTTGTAAATATCCCCGCAAATGCTCACGCCGTCCTCGCCCTTTACCTGCAAAAGTTTTAAATAGTCCTCCATGCCGTTCTTAAGGACCTTCGCCTTGGCTCCGATCTTGCTGTATGCCTCCGCCGCGATTCCGTAGCCTTCGTGTTTGCTCTCTACCTTCTTAAGCGGCCAGCCGCTTTCCTCAGCCTCCATCCGGCGCTTGTCGTAGAAGAACTTAATAACCTTCCCTACGTTGGTTTTAAGATCCTTTTCCGATTCGAGCCTTACGTCGATCTCCATCTGCTCGTATGCATCCATGCTTACTCTCCCTTCTTCTTTTTGGCGTTCTTTGCCGCCTTATTTGTTTCCTTGCGCTTTGCTACGTCGTAATACTGATAAGGCTTTATATATTCCTCGAAGTCCTCCGGCAGCTCCCCGTCGTTTTCCTCAACAAGTCCCGCCATAGCTCCGTTCAAGGTCTGCGCGTTTACGGTGCGCTTAATAATATCCCCCAGCCCATGTTCCTCCAATGTTTCAAAAAAGCCGTCCTCGTCGCAGTCACCGATTTTGTTGTACTTGGTCTTATCCTGCAAGCTGTAAAGGAAGCCGCCCCGGCTTACCTTCGGGCTTTCCGCGTCGATCATGGCCTGCGCCAACTCCTTGCGCTTTTTCTCCAGCTCCTTATTGTTTTCCGTGGTGGCGTCCTTAAGCCGGTCCTTCTCGTCCAGCAGTCCCTTGTATTCGTCAATCAATGTAAAAATATCTGCCACTTTTATTCCTCCTTTTCTTCAAGCTCTGATATCTCGTCCAAAAATCCATAAAGCGTTGCTACTTCGCTTTCCTCCAGCCGGTTCTCGATCTTCTCTGCAAATTCGCAGAAACGGTCGTAAAGCGGGCGGGCCTTTTCCCTCTCCTTATCGTTTTCCGCTTTAATATCTGCGTAAAGCTCCGATTTCAGAATAACGTCCCGCTTTGCCTGGGAAACAATGACCGGCTTATATCCCCGCTTCTTTATCTTTTCCATGTCCTCCTGGTCGCTTACCGGGACGGCCTTGGCTCCGTGTGTGTTCATGAAGTCCTCCGCGATCTCGTCCCGAAGCTCCGCCGGAACTGAATAGGAATTGATATATACCCCGCTGTATGATTCAAGCGCTTTCTTTGTGGTTTCGGCGTCCTTCAATTCCTCAATCATGCGGGCTGCGTACCACTGAACATCGAAGCTGTTTACCATGCTCCGGTCGCGCTCCAATCTTACGATCTTCGGCTTAAAGTCGATTCCAATGTCCAGCCGCTGGTCCTTGCAAATATGAAGCCCTCCGACGAAAATGTGGCCTATGTATTCCTCGTCGTCAAGGATCGCGCCGTAGCTGGTTTCCCTGCGGCTGTAATTCTCCTGCAGGTGTAAATTGCAACTCTGTATTTTCTCGTAGTCCTCCGGCGTTATCCCGCCGACCTCAATAATTAAGCTATGCTCCGGTACTTCCTTCCATATGGCTTCGTTTTCAACGAAGAACGTAGGAACCAGGGCGCCGTCGTACTTCCTGGATTTTACAAGCCGGGGCCGCCAAATTTCCCGGCGGCAGTAATTGTAGAAAACAACGCTTTTCCCCAAACGAAGGAAAACAACGGTAGCGATCTTATAGCCTTCGCCGTGGTTCCCGATCATCTCGCTGTCCTTTGCCTTCGTGGTTACGCCGAAAAGAAGCGTTTTTATATCCAGGTCGCTATGCTTGTTTCCGATCCGCATAACCTGGGTTTCGCTGTCGTAATTGAAAAACATTTTGTTGCTGCCGTCCCTGGTCTGCTCGTCTATGGAATTTTGAAAAAATTCTCTTGTTGCCTCAACTACTCCCCACTCCGGGACGTAGTCGGCGCTTATGCTTAATTCGTATTTTCGCATTTCTTTGCCTCCTGCTCTTTGTATTCTTCAAGCGTCGGGCGCGGCCCGTCTAAGTCGTCCCAGGTGTAGCGCTTGTGATTCTGGTCCTCCCAAAAGCTGCGGTAACAATTCCGGCAAGCGCAACGCCCGGAAAGCCAGCGCATAGCGCCCCAATATTCCGGCTTGCCGCAGTGCTTGCAAATAACAATTTCTTTCTGCTCGGTCTGTTTTGGCATGGTTCCTTATCCCTCCTTCTGGTTAAGCGGACACCAGCGCGGCGCCGTCTTGATGGGTATTTCGTCCGCCCTGTCCTGCGCGATCCTGCGGTGCGGCATGGTTTCTGTCTTAGCTTCCGGGTGCATACAATAAAAGTTGTTTCTCCCGCAGTTCCGGCCCTCCATCAATAAATTGCTGCAGGTTTTACAAACTGCCTTTTCTTTGCTCGGTTTACTCATGGCTTTCCTCCTTCTTGCTTATAATGAAAACTTTTTCCCCTTCAAAATCTGCAAGGGCTACGCTCACCCTCTGATCCGGCTCGAAGCCTGCGGCCTCTCTAAAATCCCTCGGAAGAATTAAGCGCCCCTTGCCGTCAAGGTTCCGGGTTACTTTAATAGCCTCCATCAAAAATACTGCCTCCAATCGTCTACTATGGTTTTTGCCAGGTCCTCTTTTTTGGAAAGTGCTTTTAAAATAATCTCGTCTACGGTTTTCTCTACTACCAAATGGATATATGTGCAGGTGTTCCTCTGCCCTATTCTGTGAATACGGGCCAGGCTCTGGCTGTACGCTGCGTAATTAAAGTTTTCGCTGTAATAGACGCAAGTGTCGGCTGCTGTTAAGGTAATCCCCAGCCCGGCGGTGTCAATCTGTGCAAGGAATACTTTTATTTCCGGTATCTTCTGGAAGTCCGCTACAATCGGCCCCCGGTCGTCGATCTTGATGTCGCCGTATATGCTGCGGTACTGTATCTTTTTCTTTTCCAGGAGCTTCTGTATTAAGTCAATCTCCGGGCGGAACCGGCAGAAAATAACCAGCTTCTTTCCTTCGCCTATAACGTAATCCTCTAAAATGTCCTCCAGGGCGTTTAGCTTCCCCTTAAATACAAGCTCCGGCTTCGTCCCCTCGTCCGCCTGGATAAAACCTCCGGTAAACTGCTGTAGCCTCAAAAGTTTTGTAAGTACCGTCGGGGCCGTTATCATGCCGCCGTTCTCCAGCTCTGCGAAGCTGTCTTTTTTAATCTTGTCGTAAAGCTGCTTCTCCTTCCCTGCAAGCTGAATATACCGCGTTAAAAATGTTTGCTCCGGCAGGTCCAGGGCTTCCGCCTTCGTTACCCGGTAAGCTATACTATGCTCCTTTTGGATAAGCTGATCTAAGTCCTTATAGCCTACAATCTGCTTTCGGTTGAAGCCGCCCATAATGGCGTAGCGCCCCCGGAAGGCGTAAAAGTTATAGCCGAAAATGTTAGGGTTTAAAAATCTGTACTGGCTGAAAAGGTCTATAGCGTCATTCTGTACCGGCGTACCGGAAAGAATGAGCTTATACTTCGCTATGTCCCCGATCTGGTGCATGGCCTTACTCTGTTCGGCGTCGGGCGTCTTGATCCGCTGGCTCTCGTCCGCTATAACCATATCCGGCTTCCAATCAAGAAGCGCCTCAAACAATCCCTCGCGCCATGTGCTTTCGTAGTTTATGACCGCAACCTTAAGCGCCTTAAAAGGAAAATTGTTAAGGGCTTCCAGCTCCTGCAGGCGCTTTTTCTTGTCGCCCAAAAGTACGTTTACTTTGTATTTAAAGTCCGCGTAGTCCTTAAATTCCTTCGGCCATACGCTGCAAACCGAAGTAGGCGCAACCACTAAAACCTTCTCAATGGCTCCCTTTTCGTATGCTGCCCCCGCGATTGCAATCGCTGTTAATGTCTTGCCGCAGCCCATTTCAAACAAAAGCCCGAAGCCTTTACCCTGGGCGGCGGCCTGCTGCCTCTTTGCCATCCGCTTTCCTCCTTACTTGCCAAATACGGCGGCCTTTAAAAGTTCTTCCATGACCTGGTTAAAGGCTTCCTTTTTCTCCTGCTCCGTAAGTCCGCTTTTAACCTCTTTGCTTTTCGCCTCTAAAATCTGCGCCACCATGTGAAGAATGAAGCCCGCCCTTACGGCGTTTCCGCTGCTTTTCTCAATCGTGGAAGCGACGAGGCTCCCTATTGTGTCCGGGTAAATCGGGGCGGGGATTTCTCTGCCGATAAATGCTGCCTGCGCGTCTATAAGCTGCGCCTTCCCGTCCAAAAACTCCCCGGCCTTGCTTACTGTGAAGCAGATAACCGTATCGCCGTTAAGCTCCTGTTTGTGGCCGTCCTCGTGTTCAATCAATACTTTTACTTTTCTCATTCTGCTTATACCTTCCTTTTCGTTTTTTATTTATATCAAGGCTTAAAGCCTTAATAGCTCAATAACACCCGCCCGCCCCACGCCTCAATACCCCCCCCCCGCACAAAAACTGCGGATACTGCCTTTTTTATGCGCTCTCTGTCTTTCCAAAATTCCGTTATTGCCGTATGGCCGCCCCGCATAATCTCTACGGGCGTTTCGCCTTTTACCATCCTCATAAGGTGCTTCCGCTGCCGCTCCGTAAGCGCTGGCATAACCTCGTTTAAAAGGTCCTCTATGTTCTGCTGGTCCTCAATCTCCCGGATGGCGTCGCGCTGATCTGCAATCTGTCCCAGGTACTCGTTGCCCTCCGCGTTAAGGTCGTTAAGGCTGAATAATATGTAAGAGTCCCTCAGCCGGTCCGCGTGGTATTTCTTTATTTTTGCGGACTCCATCTTTTTGAAGGCAATCGTTGAAAACTTATACTTGTCCCGAAGCTCCGGCTTTCTGTGCCACTCCTTTACCGCCTGCAGGTAAGCTATGGCGCATATGTCGTAATGCTCCGCTTCGGTAAGCCGGTAGTAATTCAAGAAAGAATATATAAGCCCGTGGTTTTCTTCCGCAAACTTGCGCTCTTTACTGTTCAATGCTTCCATGACCGCCCTCCTTATCCTCCGGCGGCGGTACTAATCCGAAAGTAATAAGAGCCATGTTTGCCGCCCTGGTCTGGTGCTTGTAAAGGGGGAACTTTACCGGATACTTGTAAAGCGGTTCCGGCTCCGGCTTCATGCGCTCCGCGTCTACTGCCTGGGCGATAATATTAAGCCGCTGCCGTTCCGCTTCAATGGGTCCCGGAAGCCGTACTATTCCGGCCAGCTTGTTTAAAAGCTCAATCTCCGCCGGGCCGTAAAACATCCGCTCCGCTTTGCTCCACTTCATCTTGCCCCAGCTCTTTATAATTGTGAATTGTGTGTTATCGGCTTCTTTTATAAGGATCTGCCCTTCCTTCATGGCCATCTTCAATTTGCTTTCGCCTCCTTCTCTGTATAAAATGTATGGTTCCCGTGTATGAAAAGCCGTTCAAGGTTCCGGCTGTGCCAGGTGCTTTCCTCGTCCTCCGGCGTCCGCTCGAAGTATAGCGCCCCCTGGCTTTCGTCCCAGCCCTGGATCTGTATCAAGTCAAGCGCCGCCCAGCAGTCCGCATCCGGCTTTACTCGGTCGTACCTGCCGTTATGGTAGGAAGTAAAGGCGTTCTCCTGGGAAATAACGCCGCCTACGGTGTCCGGGAACTTCCCGGAGTGCTGCCGGTTATAAATTACAAGAATAACAAGCGCTTTCCCTTCGGTGTCCTCGCCCTCCGCCTCCGCCATGGCCATCCTTGCGGCCTTGTATTCCTCGGCGGCTGTCCAGCCTAAGTCCTTCCCCTCCTGCGCCTCGCTGTGCGCCTCTGTAGGCGCTTCCGGCGCTATGGTGGGCATTTCCCCGACCGCTTCCGTTTCCTCCAATGCTGGGCGCTCCTGGTTCGTCACAGCGTATACTGAAAAGAACACGCTTCCGGTTGCCAATAGAAAGGCGCTGCTTATTGCTATCCGCTTTATCAAGTACCGGCGCCGCGCCCTCCGCCTTCTCCGTCTGCGGTATTCTCTGCGCGTCAATCCTCCGCACCTCCTTCGGCGTCCATCTTTTCAAGTAAAAGGGTTAAGGCGTCAACCAGGATTTTGTGGTTCCGGATAAACTTTGCCGGGGCGCCTGCTTCGCCTCCGTCCTTAAGGTAGGCGCTTTCTCTCTTAAGAATGTCCGCAACGTCAAAGCGGGAGTATTCCTCCGGGTTCGGCTCCGCTTCGGCCTCCAGCTCCTGGGCCTTTTCCTCGTACCCCATACAGCCGTTTTCGTGGGTCTTTTTGCCCGCGCACTCACCCTCATGCTCGCAAGTGTCGCAAAGTACCGGCTCCGGCTCCTGCCGCTCGTCCCTGGTCTTTGCTGCCTCCTGCGCCGGATCGTCCATCGGCTCGTCCTCGACTTCCCGAAAATCGCCGTCTATGATTTCCGGCTTTCCCGGTTCCTCCGCCTCTGCCTGCAGCTTCGCGGCGGCCCTGGCTGCCTTCTTTTCCTCAGCCTCAATCCGGCGCTTTTCCTCCTGCTGCTTAATAAGGTCGCGGACGTTTTTCTGCGCCCCGTTGGAACGCTCCACAAAGTCGGCCTTCTTTTTCTCCGCCTCCTGGATCTCCTTAATCCGTTTAGCAATCTGCACCCAGGTAAGCTCCTTTTTGTGGTTGATCCGGATGCCCCTGGCGCTCCCGGTGTAATCCTGCAGCGCGGCTCCCCTGCCGCCTCCGCCTCCTGCGTTTTTGTACCGTTTCTTTAAGTCCTCCGCCGTGATGTTGTCCGTGGTCTTAATACCGGCCCAGTCGTAAAAGGCTTTTATATCGCGGTCGGAAGGTTCCGGCCTCTTTGCTTCGGCCTCGCGCTGCTGCTTCCGCAGTTCCTCCTGGGCCTGCTTTTTCTCGTCCTCGTCCTTTTTCTTTGCGACGTCGCAACGGTTGAAGCAAGTTTTATTTGTGCAATTAAGGCAGCAGGGGTCTGGCTCCTTGTCGCCTTCCCGTACCGGGGCGAGTTCCGGGTGTAAAAGCTGGCACTCGTCTTTGTAAAGGCTGTAGGCTATATTTTTTTTCCATTCTTCGTTGTTTACCCTGGTACAAGGGAACGGGTTCCCCAGCGGGGCGGTTCTGCAGTGCCTGGGTTCCTGCCTTATGGCGCACTCCCTGCAACATGAAAAGCAATCGTATTTTCCGTCGCCGCATCCTGGTGTGGTAAGTAAGGAACCTTCCGGGCGCTCCGTTTTCGGAAAGCCGTAGAAGGAACGCGGCGCCTCCTGCCTTTTCTTCATGGCGCGTATCTCCCGGACCGTTGTTTCCTGCGTTACCTTTTCGAGTTCCTCGTCCGGCAAGCCTAACATTTCCTGCAGCTTGCTTACGCCCATCCCGATGTACTTCTCCGCCATATGCTCCCCGCCGTCAATGGAAAAACGGGCGTTAATGGCCATGAAACGTGAAGCGCTGGAAGTGCTTAAGCCGTACTCGCCTTTTGCAAATTCCCATATGCTTTTATAGCCGTCCTCCGTGAAAAGTGCGTTTTCGCTGATCTGCCGAAGAAAGTAACCAACCATAAAAAAATCTTCGGCGGCGTCCTCCAGGTGGCTTCTTATGCCTGCTTTTAAGTCCTGGTATTTCACTTCTTATCCCTCCTTGTCTATCTGGTTTCTTTGCCCTCTTACGCCTGGCTTGTCCGCGTTTTTGCTTCCGTGCCGGGCTTCTGGCCTGCTAAAAAGTTAGCAATCAATTTGTAAACGGCTTCGGTTTTTCCGGTGGGCGGTATGATCCGCCCCTCTATGCTTTTAAGCTCCGTTCCGTCTGCTAAAATGTGTTTAACCATCCGGCGCCCTCCTTTATGCTCTGCTTGTCTGGGTGTCGTCTGCAAGTTCTTTGAATAGCACCCAAATGTCCGAACCTGGAAAGCATCTTGTAACAATTAAAAAGGCTTCGTTAAGGTTTATAGGCGTTTTCCTTGAAAGTTTGTTGCTCATGGTGTCCCTGGTAACGCCTGCCGCCTCCGCCATGTCCTTAATGGCTATATTGTTTCTCGCCATCTCGGCCCGAAGGTTTTCAAATGCTATATTTGTTCTTGCCATGCTTGCTTCCCTCCTTTTCTAAAATCGTGCAATGCGTGAAGTACAATAAAAGAATATCGTGCAATGCGTGAAATGTCAAGCCCTATTCCTAAATTTTTTCTTGCAATGCGTGATTTTTTATGCTATCGTATTAGGGAAGGAAGGAGGCGTATGATGGATTTTTACTCTATACTGCAAGAAATACTAAGCGAAAAAGGGTTAAGTATTCCCGAAGCGGCCAGGGCTTGCGGGCTTTCTGACTCAACGCTTCGCAGTATAATAACTAGGAAAAATAAAACCGTAGCTCTTGAGGTTGCTATGAAAATCTCTAAGGGGCTATGTGTTTCCCTGGAGCGGCTTAATGGTATGAAGGAACTGGGGCCAAAAAATAACGCAATGCATCCGGATGAAGAAAAGTTACTAAAGGACTTCCGAAGCCTTAATAGCGAAGGCAAAAAGTATATACTTCAAACAATGCAAATGGCCGTAATGACCTATAAGGAAACGCCAGCGGCTCAAAAAAGGGAAGCGTAAGAAATGGCAAAAAGTACAAGTACCGAACCGAAGGAAAAATAACGTACATAGAATTTTAGAAAGGGGCTGTAATATGGGATTGCAATATCGAAAATCTAAAAACCTGGGCGGCGGCGTCCGGCTGAATGTTGGAAAGAAAAGCGCCGGGTTGAGTGCTGGCGTCAAGGGCGCCCGTGTCAGCGTAAACTCTAAAGGGCGTGTCGGATTAAGTCTTGGAATACCTGGGACGAACTTCCGCTATAGAAAAGTAATGTCGTCTAAAAAAGGCGGCGGCGGTTTTATCGCCGCCATTGTAAATCTTACTTGGTGGCTTCTCGTCGCTACGATCTGGGCCTGCTGCATGATCTTTGTTTACCTCTGGAAGTTCACCGTGCTTTTATGTAAGTTCGTAGTGTTTTTAGGGAAAAAACTGTTTTACCTGGCAAAGAAAGCGGCGGCAAGGCTCCGCCGAAAAGAAATTGTTGAAGAATAAAAAGGAAGCCCGCGCCGCCTATTGGTGTAAGCGGCGCGGGCTGGCTGGCTGCCATGTATAAACATTCCGAGCTACTTAATTATACATCAGCCCGCCGGAAAACACAAGTAAAAGGTAGGGCTATTTTTGCGCTCTTTTTTAAGGTGGTGTATTTATGAATAAAGGAAATATAAGCCCGGCTCCGGCGGCGTTCTCCCTGGATAATGTTGCCGATCTCTATATCCGGGTATCTACAACGGAACAAGCGGAGGAAGGTTATAGCGTCGGGGAACAAGAGGCCCGGCTCCGCTCCTACTGCTCCGCTATGGGCTTTACTGTAAACGCGGTCCATATAGATCCGGGGTACTCCGGGGCTACTCTCAACCGTCCCGGCATCAATCAAGTTATTAAGGACGTGCGTTCTGGCTGTGTGAAAAAGGTTATAGTCTGGAAGCTGGACCGGCTCTCCCGGTCCCAAAAAGACACCCTTGTGCTTCTGGAAGATGTCTTTTTAGAAAACGGCTGTAACTTCGTTTCCCTTATGGAAAGTTTTGATACGGCCACGCCCTTCGGTCGGTGTATCGTTGGAATACTGGCCGCCTTCGCTCAAATGGAACGGGAAAATATAAAATCCCGCTTAATGATGGGGAAGCAAGCCGGGCTTAAGGAAGGTAACTATTACTCAGGCATAACGCCTATCGGCTACAAGTCCGAACTGCAAGAAAACGGAAAGCGGGCGCTTGTCGTGGATTCCTATATGTCCCAGGCCGTCCAGGATATGTATCGTCTTTATAGCTCCGGTCGAAGCCTGGGGGAAGTCGGCGTATATGTTCAAAAGAAATACGGTGTATATGCTGATCGGGACCGGCGGGCTGCTGCGGATCAGTGCAGCCGGGTCCTCCGTAATCCGGTTTACGCTGGCCGCGTCTTTATGAATGATATGGAATACGCTGGGAAGCATGAGGCCCTGGTTTCCCCGGAAGTCTGGAAGCAGGTCAATGACCGGCTGGCTCAAAACCAAAAAGCCTATAAGCGGGCGTATACCGGTTCGGACGGCCTGCTTTCCGGCCTGCTGTTCTGCGGCGATTGTGGGGCGCGGCTTTCCATCCGCCAGTGGGGCTGGAAAGGAAGCAAAGTAAATAAATATATATGCTACTCTGTAAGCCGCTGTTCTAAACGGATGATCCGGTCGGACTCCTGCTCCAATCGGAAAAACCATTTTAATGTGGCCGACCTGGATGCCCTGGTTCTTGGGGAAATAAAAAAGCTCGCCCTCGATCCGGCGTCCCTGGATGCCCTGGTGGAAGAAAGAAGCGGCTCCCGTGCAGCTCCGAACCTGGACGCCTTCCGGGAGCGCCTGGCAAATATCGAAAAGCAAATAACGCGGCTCCTTAATCTCTATCAAACGGGGATCGTAAGCCTGGAAGAAATACAAGGCCGCCTTGCTTCCCTTAAAGAAGAACGGGAAACGGCGCAGAATTGCCTGGAAGAAGCCGAGGGGGAAAACTCCGGGAAAATGTCTAAGAAGGAAGCTACGGACGCCCTTGCCTCTCTCGCCGGGGTAATTGAAGCCGGGGACGCTGATCGGCTCTATTCGCTGGTGCATAGCCTTATAGAAAAGGTTGTAGTATTGAACGGGGAAATAACTATATACTGGGCTTTTTGTTAAAGAAAGGCGGCTTTTGTTTCTATACAACAAATAGCCGCTTACTCTTTAAAGTCTACGGCGGGAATGTGAAAAACTTAGTATCAACCTTGTTGCGGCAGGATATTCTTTCGGCAGACGAATTGAAAGAGATTGAAACATTTTGGAGAAAAGAAAATGAATGAATTTATAAAAATATTATTGTCGCTGTCTGTTTCCGGCACACTGTTACTGCTTTTCATTTTGGGATTGAAGCCGCTGTATAAAAACAGGTTCAGCAAGCGTTGGCAGTATTATGTCTGGATAGTTGTTGCGCTGCGGTTTCTGCTTCCCTTTACTCCCGATACTACGATTGTCGGGAGCCTGTTTGAAAAATTCGATACGGCAGCAATAACAAATGAAATCCCTACAAGCCCCAACGTATTCGTTCCAGCAGGTACGGGTAACAGCAAAGCAGAGCCAATACAGACAAACCGGGAAATAACCGGCACTGCTATGCGTGAGCCATTTAATATATATGTCTGCCTGTTTTTTATCTGGTCAGCATTAGCACTGGTTTTATTTGTCCGTAAAATAACGGTTTATCAAGGATTTATCCAATATATCAAAATGGGAAATAAAGAGGTATCAGATATAAAAATTTTGAATCTGCTATCTGATTGTGAAGAAAAACTGAATATCAAAACAAGGGTGGAACTATCCTGTAATCCGTTGGCTGCTTCCCCTATGCTGATTGGTTTCTTTCGCCCAAGAATTGTTTTACCTGTCCGCGAATTGGAAGATAAAGAGCTGTCTTATATCTTTGTGCATGAGCTAACTCACTATAAACAAAGGGATATGTTTTATAAATGGCTGATACAGATTGTTGTGTGCGTCCACTGGTTCAATCCTTTTGTATACTTGCTGGAAAAGGAAGTGAATAAATCTTGTGAATTGTCATGTGATGAAAAAGTTATATCTGTACTTGACGATATCGCAAGGCGAGAGTATGGAGATACACTGATTTCCTTTTTGAAGTCAAACAATCTTTACAAAAGTTCTTTGGCTTCCGTCACTTTGACAGAGGGAGCAGAACAGTTAAAAGAAAGGTTAGGTGCGATTATGAAATTTAGGGAAAAATCAAAAATAACTATTGGCGTCACTGCTATTTTTACGGTTGCTGTCTGTGTCTGCTTTTTTGTGACTGGTGCATACGCTGCCCCCTCTGTTGCTAATGATATGAAAACGTGGAAGGGCAGCGAAATATTGAATGAAGTTTTAACAGATAATGGAGTGTACTATATCTTTTGTGAAGGTGCGGACGAAGAAGATAAACCACAGGCATCTGTTTCAGTTGGAAGCATCAAGTTTGTTGTGGTGCGAAAAGATAGCTGGACATCTATTGGACCGTTTGACAATAAGGAAACACTTCTTGAAGATGTCACAGAACAGTGCAAATATATGAAAAATCTTACAGAAAAAGAAAAGGAATTAGTTATAGAAACTGCGGCATCAATAGCAGAGAAGAAAAACAACGGAACAGATACATATATTTATGATGAAAATTTAGGGGTTGGTTGGTATCTGGATAATGAAAATTTGGATAGAACAGATTTTGAAAATGATGAATCATACAAATACACTTATACACAAAACGGATATTACTGCAATTCCTATATTATTGAAATGGGTTGGAACGTATATGCAAAAGCCCAGCAATACTATGGAGTAACAGAAATTGTCATGAAAGACAACTCGAAAATGACAGTGTATTTTTCTGATACTGCGAAAGATTATATAAATGACAGCGGAGCTGTTTCGGCAATAGAAGAATTGATTTATTCTTTGAAAAGTGCCAATATTAGTCCGGCAATAGAAATGCCTTTGATTATGAGCATAACGCCTGTTGCAGCTGATGATATACCAGCATTGACGGAAAAATATTTTCAAAATGAGGACTTGATTAGATTTTCTGCACTCTTTTCGGTATTAGACGAAGCAGCTCAAAAAAATTACTACAAGAAAGCATATGACGCTGATAAAATTGCGCTCTTTTCAACTATTGTACAGGACATGGACGCAGATTTAATTTTACAGTATGTAGATAAATCGGAACAGGATAATAAATCAAATTTCTTTGCCGTACTTTCAGATTATATGCAATCAAGTGATTTGAAAAAATATGCCGAGAAATACTATGAAGCTAATAATATTGCCCGGTTTACAATTCTACTTGATTGCATGACAAAGGAAGAAAAACAGGAATGGCTGAAAAGGGTGCAAACAGATAAGAAAACTAATTTTGCTGCAGTCTTATCTGATGAATTGCTTGATTAAATTGTTATGGTTTAACAAGGGGCAGCCGACTAAAACAACGCTGCCTCTTGCAAAATAAATGAACTTATCAATATTGTTTCCCATGTGGGAGAAAGGGGGGATTTTCTATGGATTGCACAGAAGCATACAGGGAACATATCATGTATTCTTTCAATGGTTTCTGCAAAGTCGTCATACGTATATGTGCAGAGTATCAGCTATTCGCTTCTCTGCCGCTGGTTCATTGCCGCCGTGCTTCCCTTTGACGGGAAGCTGGAAGCTGCTGATAGTCACAACCAATTTGACGCTGGAGGAATTGCAGCACCCGGAGGGCACTGCCCATGCCCGGATTTATGACCGTCTGCTTGAAATGTGCTGCCCTCTTTTCTTTACTGGAGAGAATATCAGAAAATCCACGGCACAGAGGAAAATGGAACAGTTAAAATAACTGATGAACGGAAAGGAGAGCCTACGAACAATGACAAGGACAGTGTAACCTACTGAAAAAAGATACATTTTTTCTTTTTCCCTATTGACTAATGCCGAAGTGCTCTGTGGTCCTGATAGGTTTTATTGTGCTCCTCATTTCTACGCTCCGCCAGAATTTCATCAGTACCTTCACGGAACCGTTCCATCCGTTCTTTTAAATCAGCAGACAAATCATACGCTTCAAGACAAATACTTACCCCTCGGCAATTTCATAATTTTCCGTAATACTACTGCGATAGTATTGACAATCAACCCCAAACAGGGTAATATATACATATCAGAAACTACTACAGTAGTATACGAAAGGAAACAGCAATGGATATCAAACTTTTCGATTCCGAACTAAAAGTAATGGACGTTCTCTGGAGGGAGGGCGACGCAACCGCAAAACACATCTCGGATGTTTTAAAAGAGGAAACAGGCTGGAACGTGAACACTACCTATACACTGATCAAGCGCTGCATCAAAAAAGGAGCCATTGAGCGTTCCGAACCTAAATTCATGTGCCATGCCCTGATTCCAAAGGAAGAAGTGCAGGAAGCAGAGACAAACGAACTGATTAACAAAGTCTATGACGGCTCCGCAGACAAGCTGTTTGCCGCCCTGCTGAGCAGGAAAAAGCTTTCTGCAGAACAGATAGAAAATCTGAAGCAGATTGTTACGGACTTGGAATAAGGCAATAAGTTTGGAAGACTACTTTCACAGCAACCATGTCAGGAGGAAAAATCCATGAATTTACTGGAAATAAGTTTTTCCGGGGCTGTCTTTATCCTTGCAGCTGCTATTATCCGGGCAGCAGCAATCAATCATCTTCCGAAAAAAACCTTTCTTGTTTTGTGGGAAATGATACTTTTAAGACTGATGATTCCCTTTACCATCCCGTCCATTTTTAGTGTCTATACACTTATACCCTATAAGTACCCCTTAATACAAGCCCCTTTGGAGCAGACGGGCTTCCTCCGTCAAGGTGTCAATCACCAGATATTCGATACCTTATTTCCGCCGTTTTTTAAAGCCCCAGCGGCCCCTGTGACTTCCGCCGTATCACAGGAACCTCTTATCACAACACAGGGACCGGATTTACTGCCGGCAAGCAGTCTCTCTGTCTTTGTTTGGTTTCTTATCTGGTGCACCGGAATGATACTTCTGACCGTATTTTTCATCCTGTCTTACTTACGCTGCCGGATGGAATTTCGGACCGCCTTACCTGTTAGCAACACTTATGCCAGACAATGGTTAAAGGAACACTCCCTGAAGCGCCAAATCTCAGTCCGGCAGTCGGACAGAATCTCTGCGCCGCTGACCTATGGTATTTTCCGTCCTGTTATTTTAATGCCGAAAACAACGGATTGGGAAAATGTAAGCCAGTTACAATATATTTTCACACATGAATATGTACATATCCGCCGTTTTGACACTCTTACAAAGCTGATTGCGGCACTTGCCCTTTGTATTCACTGGTTCAATCCCTTTGTCTGGCTTATGTACATTCTCTTCAACCGTGACATAGAACTGGCATGCGATGAAAGTGTTATAAAACAATTGGGCGAAAAGTCGAAAGGGGACTATTCCCGAATGCTTATCCGCATGGAAGCGGAGAAAAGCGGACTGTCACCCTTTTCCAGCAATTTCAGCAAAAATGCCGCCGAAGAAAGGATTACTGCAATTATGAAAACAAAACGGACCACTCTTGCCGCTCTTCTGTCCGCCTGCCTTACCGTATTTGTTATGGTCAGCCTGTTCGCCACCTCTCCGGCAGTTTCAGCGGACGGCAGCCTTACCGGGACGCCCCCGGTCCGTGACCCACGGACAAATGCAAAAGCAATTGCCGCAGACAAAAAAAGCGCCATGTCCATTGTCCATGAAAGCGCAGATATTCTCTATTACGAAAACGGGGATGCTTACATTCACGATATACTTACCAACAATACAGACAAAACCATTACGGAAATCCAGTATTGTATGCTGGCGTACAAGGAAAACGGTTCCCCATTAAAGCTCCATTGGTATTTCATTGACAGCAGTTCGGATGGCAGCTTTGAAAATATTGTCCGTGCAAAAAAGAACATTTTACCGGGTGAAACAGAGGAATACAGCGGCGGCTGGTCGCTGTATCACAATAAAATAACAGAGGATTTCCCGAAAGTTATGTATGCCGAAGCGTATCAGGCGTCATACGCACTGCTTTGTTTAAAGCAGGTTGTATTTGAGGACGGAAGCTTCTGGAATAACCCGGACTATGAAAACTGGTTTCAGACCTATGCGGGGCAGGAAACGGAGGTAGAGGAATTGCAGAATTATTATCCCCATGCGTACAGGATCGAATTTGAATAAAGTATTTTGTAAAAAGGGATAGGCGAGAAAAAGTGACTGCACCATTAAAAGGATATTTTCCAACTTATGGAAATTATCCTTTTCTATTGCGGGGAGCACTCCCACTCCCCGGCACGCTGCTAATCAGTCAACGGAAAAGTCACCTGCCAATTGCCTTTTATGGGTCCGCTGCTGCACGTCCAGAATTCCCCCCATATTTCATAGCTGTCTAAACCATCAGCAGGTATGGGAAAAACATACTCCTGATAATTGTCTCTTCCATCGTCATCCCGAAAGCTGACACTATACTGATCATAGACTGCTTCCCCATTTTCATTTTTCAAATAAATCCTGCCATGGTTATCTGTCTCAAGAATATCAGCGTATCGCACCTGTACATGCAGCTCATTATCCAGAATTCCATATCCGGTTAAGGCAACACCCTTTTCCAGAACAACTGCGGATTCCTTATCCGGTTCCATAAGCCGTATCTTATCTTCCTCCAAAGAATCCAGATCCATTCCGCCATATCCGCTGATATCAGGATTCGCCTTAAAATTATTTATCACCGGTAATTCCTTTAAGTCTATTGTCTCAAGCTTCAAATCGCTGTGTTTCTTTCCAACCAGGATTTCTCCGACTGAAAAAGTAATCTTGTCCCCGGGAATCAGCACTTCATTCATCTGCTCAATCTCCAGCAGAAATGTGACTGTTGCAGTTTCCTCATCATATCCAGCGAAAAAGCAGCCTCCCCTTTGGTCATACGGAGTATGAATGCTATAACTGTCAAATAAGTCTGCGGTCTCATCAAGGCGGTTTCCTTTTACGTCCTGCATAGACACTAAGATTGCGGCCTTATGACCCTCAATATTTGCCGCCGCTACCTCCATCTTAATCCCATTATCCTCACAGGAAATCCTGACAGGTTTTAATTTCTGAGCAGCAGATGGAGAAATCATATATAATAACTCATACGCAATTTTATTATCCGCAGCCGATAAAACCGGCACCGCAGAACCAAAGCAGACACATATGCATGCAGCAGCTGCCCATTTTTTCCACCCGGCGGGCTTTCGTACTTTATAAGCATCAGCCTCTTCTAAATACTTTGGATGAATTTCTGATATCCCATGATACAAATCCTCTACCGTCATACACTTACCCCATTTCCGTATAAAAACATTTTCAATTTTTTTCTTAATTTCAGCATCCTTTGTGCCATTTGATTTTCCGTGCAGCCAGTCACTTTTGCCAATTTCTTTACTGCATCACCATAATAGTACCTTTTGATAAACAGAACCCGATCCTCTTTCGGAAGCTCTCCCAGCCAATTATTTATCCATTCCGCCAATTGCTGATGAGCAAAATTTTCTTCCACATCGAAATCTGAGGGAATGCATTCTTCCAGTTCATCAAAAAGCATTTCCATTCCTCTGTATCTCTTTTTCGCATGATTTGCCCTGTATTGGCTGATTGCCGTGTCTCTCACAAGCTTTCCGAGAAATGCCTTTAAGGACACCGGAATAACCGGCGGAATTTTATTCCATGATAAATGCCAGGTATCATTTACGCACTCTTCCGCATCTTCCCGGACAGTAAGGATATTCTTCGCAATGCCAAAACAATAGGAGCCATACTTATTCTGTGTTTCTTTTAGCGCCTTTTCATTGCGTTCAAGGTACCATTTAATAATCTGTTCATCCTCCACCTGCAGTCTCCTTTCCCAAAAATTTGAGTTTCTTCACATTATATAGCCGCAAAACAGGGAATAATATTGGGAGAATTACGTTTTTTTATTCATTTTTTTCACATTATACAGTATCCCGTATGATTCTAAAAGAAAAAGGCGGACCGGAATTGTTGACTGTCTGACCTTGAATCAAGTATTCTGAATATTTTTTCTGACCTTCACATATGAAACTTTATCTATTATAAGAATTTCAGACTTATAAGTCTGAAAATATATTATTTTATTAATTTTCTGAATTTCAAGTCCGAAACAATTGCTTTTTCCGGTTTTTTGGGTATAATAAGGATAAGAGCTTTAGGAGGTGCGCTATGGTTGAACTTATAAATCGCCCTAAATATTTAAATCAGCTTATCCAAAACAAAGATGTGGATCTGGTCAAAATCGTCACCGGTATCCGCAGATGCGGAAAATCATCCCTGCTGGATCTGTTTCACCAGTATCTGTCTGACAATGGAGTGGCTGATTCCAATATCATTCATATGAACCTGGAATCCCTGCGCTATCGGAATCTTTCTGATTACCTTGCTTTCTATGACTACGTCAGTGAGCGCATTCCGAAAGGACAAAAGACCTATCTGATTTTTGATGAGCTTCAAGCTGTGGAGCATTGGGAAAAGGCCGTGGAATCGTTTCGCCTTGATTTTGATGTAGATATCTACATTACCGGCTCCAATGCCTACTTGCTTTCTACGGAGTTTTCTACGCTGCTGTCCGGCAGATACGTGGAAATCCGTATGCTGCCGCTGTCCTTTCAGGAATTTCTGACTTTCTACGAATTTGACCCCTCTGTCACGGCGGAAGAGAAGTTCCAGAGATATCTCCAGTTTGGCGGTATGCCGATTTTGAGAGAATATCACTTCAATGAAGCAAGAAGCAATCAGGCGCTGGAGGGTATTTACTCCACCGTCGTACTGCGTGATATTCTCCAGCGAAACAATCAGGCGGATCAAGGAATCCTCCAAAAAATCGTGCTGTTCCTTTGCTCCAATATTGGCAGCATTACCTCTCCCAACAGCATCGGCAATGTTCTGTCCAATGAGGGCGGCATTCAAAATGGAAAAGGCAAAAATATCGCAGGAAAAACCATAGATAAATACATTTCCATGCTGCACAGCGCATTTATCTTCTACTCTGTTGGAAGATATGATGTAAAAGGCAAGCAATTGTTGAAAACATTAGGAAAGAACTACATCATTGATATGGGATTTCGCAACATGCTCCTGGGCTATCGAGACGGGGATCGGGGCCATATTATCGAAAACATCGTGTTCCTGGAACTGATTCGGCGTGACTACCGTGTCTCTATCGGAAAGGTGGGAGAAACAGAAGTTGACTTTGTGGCCGAAAAACCCAATGACAAGCTGTATATTCAGGTAACGGAAAGCATGCTGTCACCTGAAACCCGTGAACGGGAACTCAGACCATTGCGCCTGATACCTGATAATTACGAGAAAATTGTATTGTCCATGGATAGAAGCTATATTAATTCCTATGACGGAATCAAGTCCCTGTACTTGATTGACTGGCTGTTATGTGAAACATAAGGACTAAAATCCCTGTACAATATAATGCTCATTTTTATTGACATATTTCTTACCAAAACGTATGACAATATCAGAGATGGGAAACCATCATCAGGAGAGTTCCTGCCAGACAGTGGGAGACTTTAAAATCAAAGGGTGAGCGCTATGAGCACCCTTTGATTTTTTTCTTTGCAGGAATCACTTCCCGATCTTCATCCGTGGAACCGGAATGAAAGGGAATATGAAAGCTGAGCAATATGATCCCTGATGCAAAAAAGAACTGGAAAAAGACAAAAACGAATGGAAGAACAACACCGTACTCACCCTGCTCTCCCGTCTGGCAGAAAAAAAGTTCCTGAAAATCAAGAAAATAGGCAGGCGGAACGAATATACGGCAACTGTAACAGAGGCAGAATACCAGGCCATGCAGACCCACAGATTTCTTGACAAAGTCTACGGGGGAAACGTAAAAAATCTGGTATCAACCCTATTGCGGCAGGACATTCTTTCGGCAGACGCTGGCAGTATTACATCTTTATCATCGCAGCGCTGCGGTTCCTGCTCCCCTTTACCCCCGACACTACGATTGTCGGAAGCCTGTTCGAAAGGTTTGATACAGCCCCCGAGGCAAACACAATTTCCACAGGCCAGCATACACCCGTTTCCATCAATACGGCTGACAACAGCCCAGAACCGCCAGAGATAATTAAAGATATAAGCGCCCCTGCCCCGGATAAGCCATTTGACAGATACATCTGTCTGTTTCTCATCTGGTTCGTATCCGCACTGGTTCTGTTTGTCCGCAAAATAACCATGTATCAGAGCTTTCTAAAATACATGAACGCCGGTAGTACGGAGGTATCCGATATCAAAATCTTAAACCTCCTGTCTGACTGCAAAGAAAAACTGAATATCAAAGCGAGCGTAGAACTATCCCAAAATTCATTGACCGCTTCTCCCATAATGACCGGCTTCATTCGTCCAGACATTATTTTACCCGTCGGCGAATTAAAAGATAAGGAGCTCTCCTATATCTTTATACATGAACTGACACACTGCAGACAAAAAGACCTGTTATACAAATGGCTGATACAATTTGTTGTCTGCATCCACTGGTTCAACCCCTTTGTATATTTACTGGAAACAGAGGTAAATAAAGCCTGTGAATTAGCATGTGATGAAAAAGTTATAAGCCTACTTGACCATAAGGCAAGACGTGAATATGGAGATACACTCATATCCTTTATAAAAACAGGCAATCCTTACAAAAGCTCCCTGGCTTCCCTCACCTTGACAGAAGGAGCAGAACAATTAAAAGAAAGGTTAGGTGCTATTATCAATTTCAAGAAAAAATCAAAAACCATTATTGCTGCTACCGCTGTTTTCTCCACTGCGATCTGTATCTGCTTTTTTGCAATGGGCGCCTACGCCGTATCCGGCAATAAAACCACATGGAAAGACAGAGAAATACAGAACGAAGTTTTAACAGAAGACGGTGTTTATTACATCTTCTGCGATGGCGCAGAAGAAAAAGACAAACCGCAGGCTTCCGTTACCGCCGGAAACATCCAGTTTGTATTAGTGCGAAAAGGCAGCTATACTACTGTCGGTCCTTTCCCCAATTCGGAAACACTTTTGGAAGACGTTGTAAAACAATGCGAACAAATGAAATCCCTTACGGCGGCAGAAAAGGAACTCATCATGAAAACCGCAGCAGGTATCGGTGGCATTTCCAGTTCCTCCCCCTCATATGCAAAGCTGCTAACATACAAAACCGAAAACTATTTAGACCAAAGTGTAGCCGACTTCAACGCCGCACTGGCCTCAACACCCGATGAATTAACAGAGTTGCTTGCAGCACAGGCCGATGTAATAAACACCATATCGCCCTATGATGAAAACTATGACTTTTTCGCAACAACCATGAATCTTTCCACCAACGAATTATACTGCGAGAAAATGGGAGAAGAATTTACATATTTCGCATCAATATCAAAAATGAGCTGGCCCTTAGAAGAGCTGAATGAGGGGGAAATCATGTATGACTTCAATTGCTTTGTTGATCTCCAGGTCACTTACTCCATCAGCAAACCGGAACTTTTAACGGTTGCCAAAAGGGAGCAGACCTTATTAACTTTCAGAGAAGAAATGCAAAACTACCTGGACAGCCTAAGCGAAGCGGAAATTACGGCCGGCGCCATAGACGGCAGCATCAAAGCAGCCCTCACAGACGAAGCCGCTAAGCTTGCAGACAGCCTGTCCGGCGAAGCTATGACATTGTCCTTTGAAATTACACTGATAGATATTGCTGACGAGGGAGAAATATATGCTATTCAATAAAGTACCGCTTATAAGAGTTGTCCTTTGTCAGCAGAAAAAGGATCAGTTTGCCGCTTATTGTGGGGATTTTTAAATCCCCACAAACCATCAAAATCACTTTCATTCGTTTATCCGGCCGGATTTGACTGCTGACAGATTTTCTTTGATCTTTGCTCCCCTTTTAACAACTCTATAAACCGGCAAGCCGGAATTTAACATATCTGTCTCGCTCATTGCCTGCAGGAATAACCCGGAAAGCAAATTACATGTTCACGATTTTCCTGACCGTGTTTGCCGTTCTGATTGTCAGTTTGCTGCTGATATTTGTGCTTGCTGTCTTTGACCACCAGTTTGTCTTCTGATAATCCTTTCGGCTGAACGACCAGAATATCACTTCTTTGTAACCCTTTACCTGCTCTAATTCTGCCTTGGGCTCTCCGATTTCACTGAATACTTCGGCTGATGTGGCCGGAGGTATCATGAAAATCAGATTGTCATAGATTTCTTTGCTTTCCCCGCCCCACCAGTCAGGTGCATGGTGCAGAATGTCCGCAAGCTCTTCTTGTGACAGAACAAAAACGGGAATGTCCAAGTCAAATTTGTTTTTTATCATGGCTTCCATCTGGTTTATAAGGCTTCCTGTATCATCTTTCTCACTTGAAAAAATCACATTGCCGCTGTTTAAGTATGTTTTAACTTCCTGAAAGCCAAGTTCTTCAAAGCCTTTCTTTAATTCTGCCATTGATATCTTATTTTTCCCACTTATATTAATGCCACGCAAAAATGCAATATATCTCTTCATAGGTACGGATTCCTCCATGCAAATCAGATTTAATAATTCAGTTTCTGTGATGCCGTCCATTGTTCCTTTATTATTCGGGGATGGCTAAACCGCCGTCAACCAGTGTTCCTTTATACATGGAATATGCACTGCCAATTTCATTGCCATCAGAAATATTCCCTCTATACTTTACTGCAACAGTATCTCCAACTTTTATGTCTATGCATTCGATGCATCTTCTCATTCTTATATCGCCGGTATAGATTTTGTAGACCGTACCGTCCTCTTCGTTTGTGCAAAGAACACGATCGTCAACCAGCACATAGCCGTCACCAATCTCAGTCAGTGTTCCGGCTATGGTAAGCTCATAAGGCTCAAATGCTGCCTTTGCAGAATTATTTTTAACATAGTTGATGATTTTTCCCGCTGCTTCTTCTCCGATGAAATAAATATAACTGTAGTCAAAGATATTGGTTGCAAAGTATCCGTCCTCAGAAATATATACTGCCCCTTTGTATACCCCCAGAGCATCCGATGTTGCGGTAAATGTCAGATAATTTCGATTACTTCCGTCAAATACATCCGTTTCGCTGTACAGCCTGGCATCACGGCATTCTGAAAGGATCTGCCAGATATACGCATCATCATTTACAGTAAAGTAACCTTTTTCATCATATCCCTCACAGACCGTATAGTGATTGAATTGGAGGTTCTGTGCCAGCCCATAGAGCTCTATCATTTCTCCGAACGTTGCAGGCGTTGTTTCTTCGTTTAGCCGGTAAACATAGAATCCATTGTCATTGCCGGCTGCAACAAGTCTTTCCTCTGATACACCATTGATTTTTCGCACTTCAAATGTCTCGGTGTATTCTTTTCCGGTATAGGGATCTATCCCCTCTGCTTTGCAGGTGCCAAGGGCATCTCCAAGCAATTCTGTGTCAATGGAATTTAGATTTTTAATGCTATATGCATTGCCGTTAAATTCGATGGTTTGATATTTCTCGCTGTCGGTTTTGTATTCCCAGGGCCATTCCATATCCCCTTCCGCCCCAGAAATATGATATTTATATTTTGCCGAATCCGCTTCGCTGCCCTTAAGGACTGCCGGCAGGATTGCTGCTCCTGCAAGCATAAGCAGGGCAAAGCTGGCTGCAAGCCCACTCCATTTTTTCCAGGCATAAGGGCGGTCATGCTTTTCAATGCCGGTATAAGCGGCAGCTTCGTCTACATATTTTTGATTGATATTGCCGATGATTTCGGAAATTTTTCTTTTTCTCATAAGGATACCCCGTTTCGTATCAGATATTTTTTCAGTTTCCCACGGGTTCTGGAGAGCCGAACCGATATGTTATGGCTGCTTGTATGAAACAGCGCCGCAATATCTCCAATGGAATCGGAATACCAGTATCGGCGGACAAACATGATTCTATTTTCCTGATCCAGTGTTTCAAGAAATCTGTCTATAACAAGAGCAAGCTCATTTGCATGAAATTCATCTTCAACCGAAGCGGATGCCGGAAAACAGTTTTCCAGTTCATTCAGGGAAACATCGTAAATACTGTTTCGTTTTGCTGCAGTGTTTACATGATACTTTTTGATGGCGAGATTACGAACAATGCGGCAGACGTAACTCAAGAGTGGATTTGGATTTTGAGGCGGTATTGTATTCCATGCTCCGAGATATGCGTCATTTACACATTCTTCCGTATCACGTACATCATTTAATATATTGTCTGCAACCTTGGTGAATACAGAATTGTATTTCTTAGATAGTTCAACGATTGCCTGCTCTGAGCGCTCATAGAACAAATCGATGATCTTACTATCTTCCAATTCTTCACATCCTTTCTGCCTCACCTTTATACTACGGTTTTTACATGAAATGTCTCATCCTTATTTAATTTTTATCAAAAATATGTGTACGAAGAAGCTACTTTCTGTTTGGCTTTCGTTTGATTCCAAGAAGTCTCATAAAATCATCAAACAAGGTCGTATCCATCGGCTCAAACATCAGCCATTTTCCATCATGATAGGTTTTCGTTTCATCATAAATCCTTTGAACCTCTTTTGAATAATTCTCTCTATCTGTCTCAAATTTTAACCTTTCGTCTTTCCCTAAGATAACCATAAATCCGATACAGTTTTCTCTTGCATATAATGCACATAAAGTTTTGCCGCCCCGACGGTATTTATATTCATATTTCCACGCTTTACCGCCTTTATTCCAGGAACAGTCCATGTCATATCTGGAATCAATGACAGCAATTAATTGATTCCAGATATCGTATAGTGGTTCTCCCACTAAAATTGTCATCTCTTCTGCGTTAGGTATTGTTTCAAGCATGACAGCCTCCTAATATAAATTTTAAGTTATCGGTTGCTTTTCTATGAGGTAGGATTGTAAGCTCTTTTGACAGCCATTTTTTTCATAAAATCCCTCTGCCTCCGGCTGTGCACCAAAGTACAACATAGTAGGCGTATTTTCCTTTGCCAGTTGAAGAAGCTTGCTTCCCACTCCCTGTTTTTGATATTCCGGCAGGACAAGCAGCTCCGTAATTGTTCCGAAAAAATAGCCATCCGTAAGAATGCGTAAGCACCCTATTAGCATTTTATTGTCATAGGCGGTTATGTTTCGTGTTCTGGATAATGCACACTGTGTTCTTTCTATGTCATAATCCCCTTGCCATATTTGATTAACAAATGGAATAAAGGTGCGGTTTTACACTGGCAGGGACGATTTGATCAAATGTTTCTTACCAGCTCTTCAATCAGCTGATTTACAATCTCCGGCTGATCTGTGTTTGAATTATGTCCTGCGTCTTTTATCCATTTTAAAGGGATATGGGTGTTTCGATGCCATGCCTTATTATATCTGATGCAGGAACCGGCGTGATCTTTTTCACCGCAGATTAATAGTGCAGGACATTTGAGCTCATAGGGCAGATCCTTTTCCATTGCATTTGCAAGAATTTTGAATCCATGACCGGCTATCTGGGAATACCGCTTTTTATCTCCGTCGTATACCATCATCATTTCATGCATCCGTTTTCTCCCATATTCCGATACTGCAACACCATTTGTACCGGACTTTAACAGGGATTTCCAGGGATAATAAAAGTAAACGGGTTCCATTCTTTTTAATAACCAGAGCTCGATTCCTGTTACATACTTTCTTTGTAATGGAGCGGAATCAATAGAAACGAATCCCTTTAAGTTCTTCGGATATAGCTGGGCGTAGGCCTGTCCAACGTAGCCGCCCATGGATTGTCCTATAATCACGGGTTTTGTTATTTTCTCCTGTTCAAAGATTCCGTTCAGCCATTTTGCTTTATCCATCAGATCAAAATCAAATTGAAAGGGCCATGAGGATGCATGGGCGGGCGGGTCCCATACAAGGACATTGTAGCGGTTTTTAAAGTATTCGATTTGTTTGTCAAATAATCTGTGGTCAGCTGTCAGTCCCGGCAGGAAAACCAAGGCTGCGGTGTCAGCAGCTATTGTATGAATCCAATAATGGATCGTGCCTGATGGTGTTGTATATGTTTTTTCAATCATTTGTCTGTCTCCATAAGCCGGAATTATTCACTTTTGTTTCGGATTGTATCAATAATCCGGCAGATGCCTATTACAATTACAAGCAGAAGTCCAGTAAATCCCACAAGGTTAATTGTCAAATCACTGCCAATGAAAGGGAAAAAGTTGAACATTTCTCCTTTGCAAACTTTGCTTTGCGGCAATGCGTTATTGTAGCAATAATTGATCTATGTGCCGGATTATCTCTTGTTCAGATAGATCATATGGCATTGGGTCAATATCTTCAAAGCAGTAATTTGAAGCATAGGAATGGTTATCCGTCCACTCTATGACCCAAAAATCTGTTAATGTAGATACTTTGAAAAATTCTCCATTCATTGTCCAGCAAATGCCGGAGGGATATAATTCTACTTGCTTTGCTCCAAGTTCACGGAACCTGTTTTCAACAATTGCTTTTATATCTGCTTTTTCCATTGATGGTCTCTTTTAAATTCTGAATGCATCTGTTACAATTTTTCTATTTCTTTCAATGCTTTTTGAATATCCTTATAAACGAGTGGCTGCATACTATCGTCATAAACCGATGTGTCTGCATTATGAAGTGCAAAAAGAGCAAGCAATACAAGCCCTCTTGTACAAATATAAGAATTATCACTGTCAAGCATATCGCTTAATCTGTCCATATAAAGATAAACGCTATTCGTGTTTTCACTTTCTTTTTGTAACTCCTGTAATGCTTTATAAGCAGCTGTATTATTTTTATCAAACAACAATTCAAATGTTTCTGCTACATGAACTGACATGATATCCTCCCTTTTACGATTTAGAGTAAATGTTGTAGTTTTTCTATGATATTCTCATTTCCTTTTAATCTTATCATTGGAATGGATACATTTTCTTTGGTTAGCAGATAAGAGATTTTTTCTATAAATAACCCCATTTTGCAGATTTCCTCTATCCACCCCCATGCAGCAAAGCTCCGGGCAGAGCATTTGAACAATACCTAATCAAACATATTTCTTTTGGTTTCTTTTATACGGGTTTAATTAAATGGTGTTCAAAAAAGGTTTCAAAGGTATTCGCAGCACCACTATGTTCAACAATTTTTCCATCTATGACTTTATCAATATTAACCCCTGTAATTTCCAAAACTTTATTTGTAGGTGTTATCCCGACAAAATCTCCCCTGTGTGTTCCTCTCATAATAAATTCTGAAATAATATAATCATCTTCTGCATATTGGCGAATAATTTTCATAGTGTAGTCAAGATACGTTTTTTTCACAGCTATAACATGCTGCTTCATTCCGTTTATTCCTATGAAAATTGTTTTTTCACCAGTTCTTTGCATACAGTCCTCTGCTATGTACTTAGAAAGAGCTTCAAGTCTATTTTCTGAAACGATCACTTCGTAAAAATATTTTACAATGTCTTTATTGTTCATCCTTTATCTCCATTACTTCAAATTTCGTTGAAACGAAACTCTGCTTATTGCCATCCGTATATTCAGCGTTTGTAAATGTTTATTTTATAATATGGTATATTGTACCAAGTCGCTAGCGCGACGGCTAGCTCCAGTTATAATTATTCTCGCTACATTATAGAAAAAAGTAGCAGTTTTTGTTTTTATGTTGTATTGTTGAATTACCCCTAATCCACAATCACATAACAACCAAAACTGCTATGCTTATTTTATCATGGATTTCTCATTTCAACAACTGTATATCTTATTTTCCTCGTCCGCCGCCTTTTCTGAAATGTAACCCGTTGTTTTCTTACATTTCATCAAAGGAGATTTTATTATGGACAATTATTTAAACACTTTCCGGGAGATGATCTCCCTGCGTGGCCTTACGGACCATACACTCAAAAATTACTGCACCTATATCCGTGCCTATCTGGATTACCTTTCCCGCTTTCTCCTTAAAGCTCCCGAAGATGTTTCCTGGAATGAATTGCGTGATTATATCCGCTGGCTCCAGAAATCCAGAAACCTTTCTGACAGGACTATCAACTGTGCCATCTCACAGCTCCGCTTTTTTACCATCTATGTCCTCCACAAAACATGGGACGATACCCAGCTACCCTTCCGCAGGTTCGATGAATATCTTCCCTATGTCCCCTCCAGACAGGATACCTGGACTTTCATATCCACTATGCCTGATTTAAAGCAGAAGGCCATGACTGCCCTGATGTATTCCTCCGGCCTCCGCATCGGGGAGGTATGCTCCCTGCGTTATGAAGATGTTGACAGAAAGAATCTCAGACTCCATATCACTCATGGCAAGAACCGCCATGACCGCTATGCCATCCTTTCAACAGCCGCTCTTGACCTGCTTACCCAGTACTGGTTTCAATACGGAAAGCCCCGGGGATATCTTTTCCCCAAGCAGAACGGACAGGACAGGCCCATTGACACCTTTTTCCTTTCCAGGCATATCCATGCCCATGAGGACCGCCTTGGCTGGGAGCGCAGGCTCACCTGCCATTCTTTCCGGCATGCTTTCGGCACCCATCTGTATGAGGATGGCGTTGACCTGCTTACCATTAAAGCTCTGCTGGGACATAAATCTTTAAGCTCCACCGCCATTTATGTCCATCTGGCCTCCAATGGCACCGGCTCCGCCGTCAGCCCTTTTGACCGCATGGCAGGTGTTTCTCATGGGTGAATTTAAGATCCGGCAGGTATTTGAAGCTTCTTATCAGGCTTATTCCGCAAAAGCGCCTTATCTGTCGGATGTACAGCGTAAAGCGGCACATTCCATCCTGAAATGTAAATCCCCTTCCCTCGGGTGTAACGTAAGCCGCTGTGACTGCTGCGGACATATGGTATTCCACAATAATTCCTGCCGTAACCGCAGCTGCCCTGACTGTCAGGCTGTCTTAAAAGAAATCTGGGTGGACAAGCGCAGGGCCGAGGTTATCGATTCCCCCTATTTCCATGTGGTATTTACTCTTCCGCATGAACTGGGGCCGCTCTTTTACCACAACCAAAAGCTTCTTTACGGACTTTTCCACAGATGCTGCGCCCAGACCCTTCTCGAATTAGCTTCAAGCAGGAAATATCTCGGGGCTGTGCCCGGCATCATACAGGTCCTCCATACCTGGAACCAGGAGCTTTCCTACCATGTCCATATGCACTGTATTGTTTCCGGAGGCGGTCTTACAAAGGACCATAAGATACGCCTCTCTTCCAATAACTTTTTTATTCCGGTCAGGGTTCTGAGGGATAAATTCAAGGGAAAGTTTATGGCCTGCCTCAGCCTGCTTTACAAAGACGGCTCCCTTGCTTTTCCTTCCTCCTGCTCCGCTCTTAAAAATCCCTGCTCTTTCAGGGAGTGGAAGGATTCCCTTTATGCAAAGGACTGGTGCCCTTACATAAAAGAAACATTCAACGGATTCGGCAATGCAATTGAATATCTTGGGCGTTACACCCACAGAATTGCTGTTTCAAACAGCAGGCTCCTTTCCGTTTCACGGGATTCGGTCTCTTTTTCTGCCAGAGGTTTAAAACCTAATGACCCAAAACGCACCATTACACTGGACAACATTGAATTCATCCGCCGCTATCTGATGCACGTCCTGCCTTCCGGTTTTCAGAAAATCCGGTACTATGGTTTCCTGAACAACCGCATGAAGACACACAACCTGACGGTTATTTTTAAACTTCAGGGCGGACAGCGTTTCCGGCAGCGTTATGCCGGTATGGCCATGGCAGAACTGCTCAAAGCGGTCTGGGGTTTTGATATCCGCATCTGCCCGGAGTGCGGCTGTGCTTCCATGAAGCAGCTTGGAAGAATGCATGCGCCTTCCGGATAAAACAGCGTTTTTTCATACTGTTTTTCAAGACCTCCCGGCGGAAGGTCTGTGAAGCATGCCCTTAAATACGAATACCGCATAACAAAGACCTGCCTTCACAGCCTTTTTTCATAGGATTCTCCTGTTTAGGGGAGCTGGAAAAGATACTATCCCCATATACATACCGGCTGCACGTCCGCGAATTGGTACAATTGGAAAGAATCACATTCCGAGCAGTTTTATCTTTTGTATAAAGCTGTTCTCTTTTTCTGCTCTGAATCTGATACTTTCCTTAAGAACTATATCATAATCTGCCGGCTGTTCCTGTGTCAAATTTTTTTCCTGTTATTTCTGATATAAATTTTCCTGTTGTGAAATGGTTCATTTGGTTTAGCCCCATTTATTTACAATATCAGAGCCAGGAACCTGTTTTTAGATTCCTGGCCCATTGATACGAACAACTTATGCGTTTCGCTCTGCTTTCAGTTGGTTTACTTCTTCCAGGGAAAGCCCCGAAATATTCGCAATTTCTTCTAAGGCGTATTTTCCGGCAGCTAACATACGAAGTGCTGCTTCTTTCATTCCCTCTTTTATTCCCTCTTTTATTCCCTCTTTCAGTGATTCATTTCTCATGTCTTCCATGATGCGGCACATCTCACTCACTCCTTTCGGGTTTTCTTTCAGATACCGTGTTCGGTCTGCCATCAGTTCAAAATTCATATCAGATGCTTGTGTACAGTTAAAATCATGCATGAGTTTTCCAAGATTGGATTCTCCCCTGTATTCGCCATTTACATAAAGGATATGTTCCCCATCTTCAAAAAATTTACCTGTAGCAAGGTTGATCCTCTCAATCGGATAAACCGGCTCTCCTTTGCCATAAAAGTCTTTCTCAATAATGAAGATCGTGTAGGTGTCCGGCAGTTCTTTAAAGTCCTGCCCGGAATGAAGATTCTCTACATCCATCACGCTGGAATGGTATCTTGCCCTATGGGGATCTGCTCCTTTTTCCTGCCTTTGAATTTCCAAATCGTATCTTTTTCCGGCTGAATCTGTGCCGTATGCGTCCAGACAAATAGAGCGTGCCCCGGCCAGCCTTTTCATATCCTTTTGCGTTTCACAATCAGTAATAATCAAATCCGGCTTATCTGTGATAATGCGCAGCACCAATTCTGCTAATGGTATATTATCCTTAAAAAGACAACGCATGAAGTCATCATCAATCGGCCGTAAATCACGCAGACGCTGTAGATCTTCCTGATGTTGCTGTTCCGCCGTTGTCAACATCCCCACACCTGCCTTTCTTTCCGTTTTGTATCTTCATACTACCATAAACCTCCTGATTTTACAAGCCGGAAGCCGGTGTGCTTTTGATTGGAATTGATAACAAGTATTAAAAATGTATTAGCGAAAATAACCTGCAAGATATTCCATAGCCGTGTCTGATATCTTAAATATCATTTTCATACCGGCAATCTCCAGTGTGACATAAGGTATATCCTTATAACAGAGTATTTCGCATACAGGATACAATTCTTTGTTCGTTTCGCTTTCTCCGAATTTTATTGTCTCCTCCTGTGAAAGCTGAAATGTTCCAACGAATTCTGCCCCTTTAGGAAGCCTTTCTTTTTTCATGATATTCTTCATTCATAATCAGTAATCGGTATGCCCGGACAATACCAGCCATATATACGCATAAGAAAGCTCCTGTGCCGGCTAATACCATTCCGCAAGCCAAAACGATATTATCTAAAACATACATTTCAGCAGGCACAATCATTGGACAGAATAAAAATCCAATGGCAATAAAAGCAATCCCAACAAGATTAAGAATATGAGATGATTTCTTTTTATCGGCATAAGCAGCGGTTAATTCTGATTCATGCTTATTTCTGTGTCCCAGAAAGAAATAATCCGCCAATGAACAAACCGGCCGCAATACCAATTTTTATCATTTTTCTTTTTTGATTTTGTACTTTTTTATTATATCGCTGTTTTGAAAGAGTAAATAAATAGTATCAGAGCCGGAAACCTGTTTTTTGGTTCCCGGCTCATCAGTGGGAGGATGCTGCCTGCTGTTTTCGTGCTTCTCCATCAATGCAGCAAATCCAATACTTCGGATAATTTTTTTACAGTCGTAATTTCCGGATGTTCATTGGGCCCATTTCTTATAATCAGGACCGGTTTAATTCCCGCCGATACTGCCCCAATTCCATCTGATTGATAAGAATCCCCTACATGAAGCACTTCCTCAGGCGCACAGCCGCTGACTTCTAATGCCTTTTCAAATAATTCCCTATGAGGTTTATAGGCACGAACCATATCTGCACACACAATCCCCGCCGGTGACAGGCTGTTTAATTCCATTGCCCGGCTCACATACTGTATTCCATTATTGCTGATTACATAAATCGGCAGGGGACATGCCTCAAAAAATTCCTTTACATCTGAAAAAACAGGAGCATTTACCCAAAAACCTTGTATCAATTTATGTAATTCTTCCAGGTCTGCTTTAAGTTGATATTTTTCTACAAAGAAATTCAGCGCCCGATCTGCAATCTCATCCTCAGACAAATAAGAATCGCCGCAGCTCTCCGCTTCCAATCTCTTGACAATTCCCCACCATTCTTTTAGTAAAGTTTTTGGTTCGTGCAGGTTACTATTCTGACACATCGTCATGACGGTTTCCTGCATTTCCTTTCCGCCCTCCTGCACAATCGTACCTGTATAATCCATAAAAGCTGCTTTCATCATCATTCCTCCTAGTATAACGAGTTTTAAAGGATTTTACAATCACTTCATTTTCTTTCGGCGTGATATTTATATACATCCTATTATGTTCGACAGCCTCTATGTTCGATGAATCCGCTGCCTCGCTATTGCAAACATCAATGTTTTCGCCTTCGATACCGCTTTGCAGATACAAGCGCAATCACCAAAATGCCCACGCATACGCCATACAAGAGCAGATTATCCGCTGTCATCTTGCCTGCGCTGCTTCTGTCAAAATTCATATTGGGCATGTTTTCCATACCAGTTCCAGGCGGCTGTGCGCCGCCTGGCATTTCTTCGTCAAATGGAGGTGTCTCTAGGTTCTGCAAAGCTTCGCTGCCATCGGATGGAGACGCCGTGTCTTCCCCTTCCTCTCCGTTCCAGTCCCTCATACGATCCCCCATACTCATACTGCCCATGACGCTCACATCCAGATGGGAGGCATCAATCAGCGCATCCGAATCTCTCTGTTCCTCTTCCGTGGCCGGAATCGTCCCTTCTATCTGCCCACTTATGGACTGGCCGCGAAGCCGTACAGTTTCGTAAAGGGTCTCTGCCGCTTCCTCATATTCTTCATAGGTATAAAAAGCCGTAGGGTCCTGTTCAACCAAAGAGTCAATCTGACTGCGCGTACGGTGGTAAAACGTTTCAAACCCACCGCCATCTATATATTCCTCCGCAAGCTGCTTCAGATAACCATAATACCTTGCATGATATTCCTCATTTTCCATGAGCATATCAAAAAATTCCGTACTGGAAAAGGCATGGTCGATGGCGTCATTGACCATACTTGTCGTACTATCTTTGCTGTCGCTGCGGCCCTTTCCTCCCATACCTCCCATACCGCCGAAAGCGAGGTTGTAATCCCAGGGAAGCATATTGAGCTGGCCGCCAGATTCATACAGATAATAATTATGCGCCATCATTCCGGAAAGACTGTCCTCATTGACAGAAAACACATGAACCGCCATATACCTGAGAAGATTCTCCACATCCATATATGTTTCAAGGTTTGTACCTTCTGAAATATTTTTCAACGCTTTTACTACACGTTTATGATCCGCGTCCGTGGTATCTGTCACCTCTCCCTCCCAGATAGCGGAATAGCTGTCCAAGTCCTGATCCGTGTAGTTCAGATTAGCTCCGCTGCCGTTCATAGAAAAACCGCCGTCTTTGCCGTCTCTCAGAGGGGAAATATTTTCTGCGTCAGGCATATTTTCTGCGTCAGGCATATTTTCTGCGTCAGGCATTCTTTCTATATCAGGCATTTTTTCTGCGGAAGCATTTTCATTTGTGGGTCCGTCCTGCCTTCCGGGGTTAAAATCATTCTTCTCTTTGCGCTCCTGCGGCTGCATACCGCCAAAGCTTTTTCCATCTTTGTTTCCCATATCCATACTGTCCGGCTTATAAAGCGCGCCTTTTTCTGTCCCGTAATTGCGCAGAAGAAAGCTGTCCTCCACTGCTTCCAGCGCCAGATACACACCCCAGTATTCGCCGTTGACCGATATTTTTGCGTAATTATAAAGAGAGGCATCCACACCCAGGTATTGATACATATCATAAACCAATGCCTCTTTCATACTGGTTGCATCGGCATAGCCGTTATTTAAAATCAATTTGTCTAACCCATAGCAGGTCTGGCCTTCCACATATTGATCAAATTCCAGCTTCAGGCTGTACCGGTCTGTATCCGGGTCACCGGCAATGGCAGTAAGGCTCGTATTCCCCTTGGGACGGATCCCTACATTGTAAAACATTTCTCCATTGATTTCCACATCACAGGAATAATAGGCTTCTGCCGCAGCATTGGCAAGCATATCCACCCAATCCTCTTCGTCCATCACTAGATTGATGCAGAGGATTTCTTCCGTGTCAAAGAGCCTGGACTTATACTCCATCCCGATTCCCGAACCGCCGAGGCTCTCTGAAATCTTTCCTGCAAAAATGATTGCGGCCAGGCACAGGCAGACGGCAGCGGCCATAAGTGCAGCGGCGATTTTGGCCATGTGTTTCTGTGCGATCATAGCTTGCTCCTCCGTTAAGACATATATTCGCCGTTGTAGCTCACAAGCGTTGCGTTTTCCACTCCCGGAACATCGTGAATTCGGTTGACAAATGCCGTCCCGGCGTCTTTTGTGCGCAGCTCTGCTGTCAGCTCCATACCGGCTGCATTTATTGTTTTGGATTTTACGATGTAATGCTCAACACTCTGTTTCAAAATCTGCAAAACAGCCTCTTCCGTCTTCTCGTTCTTTAGTTCCAGGACTAGAATATAAGGGCAGCTATGTATCTTTCGATTGGCAAACAACAGTAAAATCACGCCGATAACCGCCGATCCAATCATGGCCAGGGGAATCATCCCAGCTCCTATCACAATACCGGCGGCCAGGGCCCAAAATAAAAAAACAATTTCCACCGGCTCTTTAATTGCCGTCCGAAAGCGGACAATAGACAGAGCGCCTACCATGCCAAGGGACAGAACCACGTTGGACGTAACCGCCATGATAACAAGTGTTGTTACAAGAGAAAGCCCCACAAGCGTTAAGGCAAAGCTGTCGGAATACATCACGCCGGTCAGGGTCTTTTTATAGATAACAAAAATAAACAGGCTGATCACCAGGGCCGCTGCCAATCCAATAAAAGTGTCCATCATAGAAAATTCTGATACGTTTTCCAGAAAACTTGATTTGAAAATGTCATTAAAACTCATCTTTTTGCTCCTATTCCAGTTCCGTAATATTCCTCCCAGTACACGGGTATGAAATCAATTTCCAGTCACAAAAACATGCGCCTGGAAATCGATTTGTGCACTGTGAGAAATATTACTGTTTTTTATTCCAGTTCCGTAATATTCCAATTTTTTTTTAACCAAATCTGCGGCATGCGCTGTATTTTGAATATGCCTGCTGCCAGATTCCCTCTGTCTGCAGAAGGGATTGAATCACCTCCGGCAGAAAAGCATCAAATTTCACTTCCAATATCATCTCGCCCGGATTGCCGGCCACGCCGATGTCTGTCACAGTTTCTTCTAAAAATCTCCTGTGAAAAAGGGTGCTTCGAATATTGGAATCAAAGGTAACACGGACATTTCCTGCCTTATATACATATGGTTCCCTTACATAGGAAACCAGAACCCTTGGGCGCAGCTGCTGACTCTTCATTTTGCAGTACAGCTCCTGCACCAGGCCGGAAGGATGGCTTATCATCCATCCCATATCTCCGGCCAGCATAGCCCGGCACTCCTCTTTCGTAAGCTCTGCGTCTATTTTCATACACAGATTGTTCCGTTTTATCTTTTTCTCCAGCATAAGGAAGGAAAAATCATCATTGTAATAGCGGATGCGGAATTTTTCCCTCTTCTGCACACCGTTTATTTTTTCGCGCAGCGCTTTATCCTGCACATTGTCAAAGTAAATGCTCCGAATCAGATACCGCCCGTCTGCTCTTGTATGCTCGTCCGGCTTCATAACCGGGCGCAGCCTTTGGCGGATGGCATAGTAGTCGGCTGGTCTGATCCGGTATTTCAATTCGTGCCGGAATGCTTCGCTTTTATCCTTCAACGCAATCCCACTCCTTTCAAACAGTCTGTATTCTAAAGCACAATCCCGCGTACTGCTTCCATCAAATCCACTGCCACAGAACGCTTGACAAGGGAAACAGGCTCTCCGTCCACTGCGGCCAGGCAGTATTCCCCGTCATACCGGTACAGCTTTATCTCGATTTTGGGCCAATTCTCATTTTCCAGATAGACCGTCAGACTGATTTCCTCCTTCCCGGCCTGTTGTTCCTCCGTAAAACGGTCTGCCTCCAGGTATACCAATGCCGTTCTTAAGTCTGAAAGCTCTTCCTCTTGGTAATACCAGATCTGTTCTTCATCCCTTTCTTCCGAGGTAAATGTATACACCGTTTGGCCAGAGGAATCCATATACATGCCCCTCATCAATCTCAAAGGAGAGAGCATCAATGGCCGTTACGTCTCCATAGCATTTTGTTAAATGTTCTACTGAAATCATCGTAAGCCTCCTTGCTGCTTTTGCCATTTGCTTTTTTGCATCCGCCTGCCCAAAAATGCAGGCTGTGCCGGCTTCCATTACGATACCAGCACGGCCTAAAGCTTACCTAAAGAAGCTTGTGAACAGTCTGTGAAATAAGGGGCCGCCGTAAGCTCCGGACTGCTGTAAAGCTAAAAAAATCCCCACAGGAATCAATGCCTTGGTGCATTGTGTTTCCTAACGGGGATTTTTGTAAATTTGTAAGTATATTTTAGGAGGACAGCCTTTCTCCCATACTCAAACGAGCCATCTGCTTTTGCAGCTCCTCCATTTTCTTTCTGATTTCCTCCTGTGTCTTCTCATCCCGGCACTGTATTGCCAGCAGCATCTGCATGTTAAGGGTGTATAATTGCTCCTTTAAATCACTCAGCGTAATTCGGATGCCCTCAGACGAGGCTTTTTGTTTCTGATATTGTTCCATGAATTGTCTCCTATCTATAGTCGCTGCGCGACAGCACTAAAGGGTAAAGCCGCTTTTGCTTCTCTATTTTAACTCTACTTTGAATCCGATGGTCTGTTCCTTTTTATACGCAGCAATGTCTCCATGATGATTTTTGGCGATTGCTCTGGCAATGGACAGGCCCACGCCAAAGCTTCCGTCAAAGCTTCGTGACTTATCCCCGCGGTAAAAACGGTCAAACAGCCTGTCAAGCTTAAGGCTGTCCACATTTCCATAGGTGTTTTCAACCTTGATGACCGGACGGCGTTTCCGATAGAGCATGACCTCTATGCTGCCGCCTTCGTCGCAGTATTTCACTGCATTGTCCAGAAGAATTGTAAGGAGACGACGGATCAGCCCTTCATCGCCGCAATACTCTACCGACGGCTCCGCTTTGGCCGTCAGATGCTTTTTCCGTTCTTCCGCCAGGGACTGAAATTCGGATACGGTGTCTAATACTGCTCCGCTCAAATCAAAGGGAGCGATGCTTAAGTTCGCCTGATCCTCATCCATTCTGGATAAGGTAACCAGTTGGTTAATCAGGGTACGCATTCTCTCGCCCTCGCTTCGCATATCGTCAAGCCATTCATTTTTTCCGACTTCCGATTCCACGATATCCAAGTCCGATAATATCAGTGTTAGAGGCGTCTTTAATTCGTGATTTGCATCCGTGATAAACTGTCTCTGCTTTTCATAGCTTTCCGCAGCCGGATAAACGGCCCTCTTTGAAATAGAAATAATCAATAACAGAACGGCCATACCGCTTCCCACCAAAGTCAGAAGGGCAGTCAGCAGAAAGCGGTTAGACATCATACGGTTCATTTCACCATTCACAAAAACGATTGCCGTCTGATTCCCCGACTGGAAAACGCAGAAACGGTAATCGGATACCCAGCCCCTTTCACACTTTTTTCCCAGTGCATGATCTACATATTCCTGGGATTCTGCTTCTGTGATGGAAAAAACAGATTCCACATTTACCTTTACAATCTGGTGATCCGCCCCAAGCCACACCGTAAAAAAACGGGTGCTGAAAGGGGTTTCTTTTGTAATAATGTCCATGTGTGGTGCACCGCCGGATGGAAAGGGCCGTCCCCCCTTATCATGTCTTGGAAAAACACCGTCATTTGAAACTATGGCATCCGCCAGTGTATCCATTGTGTGATTTAGCTGCATATGATTCATCACATACATAACCGCAAAGATAACAATGAGTACGGAAAATACGGAAATGGTAGAGATCAGGATAAATTTCCTGCGTAAGCTGTAAATCATTATTTCCTCTTTTCTGACACAGTCAAAAGCCCATGGGTATCACTGCATCATCCGGGTAGATTTGCGTTACCGTTTTAAGGGATTTCCTCCAGCACATATCCCGCACTGCGGACAAACCGGATCTCCAAAGGCGCATGAAGCCCGCTGATTTTCTTCCGCAGATTGGAAATGTGTACCCACACCACACTGGTGTCCACGTTGCTGTCCCATCCCCAGATATGTGATATAAACTGATCCGTCGATATAATCATATGAGGCTTCTGCATCAGCATTTCCATAATCTGAAATTCTTTTCCGCTCAATGCCTGTATGCCTTCCTTATAGCTTAAATCATATGTAGAGCGGTTCAGAAAAACATCTCCCAGCGCCAGCAGATCCGGGCAGTAGTTGTCTTTCCGCCTCAGCATGGCCCTTGTCCGCGCCAGAAGCTCGGAGGCCGCAAAGGGCTTCGGCAGATAATCGTCCGCCCCGGCATCCAGCCCCTCCACCCTCTGCTCCACCTCCGTGCGAGCCGTCAGAAAAAGCGCCGGGGTTGTGATCTTTTTCTTGCGCAATTCCTGCAGCACCTGTATGCCGTCATACCCAGGCATCATAATATCCAGTATCAGGCCGTCGTATTCTTCCGTCTCCCCATAGGCAAGGGCATCGGTGCCGTTTGATACACCGTCTACGATGAATTTATTGCTTTCAAAGATATGAATTAATGTTTTCAGCAGTCTGGGATCGTCTTCTGCTATCAAAAGTCTCATGTTCTCACCTCGCTTTCTTCGCAGCCTTGGAATACCTGTGAATGCCTGCTCCATCAAGACAGCCGGACTTCATCCAGTAAGCATAGCTTACCATATGAGGCTTAAGAGAGACTAAATTTTTCGAAACACAGGCAGCCGCTTTTATCCTACCAAATATTGATGCAGCAATCCACCGATTTTACTTGGAATATCCGCCACTGGCAGTGGCAAGGGTGATAATCAACATTTTTTAACAAACTCCCCCTCTACTCCACATCCTTATACAACAAATAATAATCAACCTCAATATTCCCCACCTGTTCCTTTAACCAGCGCATAGAATCATCCAACGCCTTATTATAAACAATCGGCGCCAGATGCTCACAAAACAAATCCAGCAGCTGCCGCTCCTCAATAATCCCAATCTCCTCCCCCCGGACATCCAGATAAAACGCCCTAATCTCCCGAACAAGCCGCTCCTTCTGCCTGTCACTCAACCGTATTACCTCATTCAAATTCCTTCTCATACAACCTCTCCTCCAATCCTTCCATCATTCAACCCCCGCCAAAAAACACAAGCCCAAAAACACCCCTCGCCTATCCAATCACTCCAACAAACTAACCCCATTATAAAATAACCACCCCCCATTTACAACACACATTCACTTTTTCACCACCCCAAACCACACCTTGTTGGAAAGATAAGCAGTTTAGGCTCATCATAGACTTCTTAACTCCATCATAAAAAAGGCTAAAATCATGTAACCATAACCTTAGCCTGTTCTTTAATTACTGTTCACTCCGTGCCCAGATCCTCATAGGCGATCAGCTCGCACTTCTTATTGTCAAGCTCTCTTTCTAAACAATATCATTCTGAGAATCATTAAAAAAGCTGATCCAGTCATCAATTACGAAGTGAAGAATATATCCATCGATGATTTTTCACATTGCAAACGAAAGATTTATTTTTCTATTTTCGTTGATAATGATACCGGGAAGCGGTTGGAAGTCGTTCCTTCCCGATACAAGGAGAATTTCCGCAAGTTGTTCTTGTGTCAGTCCTTTTTCCCTGCGAAGTATCTTTAGAAATCCTCCTTTTTCGTATCCATCCTGTTTTCCTCCTTGCACATTACCATAAATGTCGACAGCAAAACACGACACAAAGCAGGAAATTCCCTATTTTCACCATTAGACACGATTGTCTGGTCAAATTTTCTTGTATTGTTACTCCCTTGATCGGCTCTACTCCTCAACAGTAAAAATTTCTTCGATTGAAACATGAAATACCTTTGCAATGTTCCATGCCAGAACCAATGAGGGATTATATTTACCCTTTTCAAGATTTCCAATCGTTTCTCTGCGAACTCCTACAAGTTTAGCCAAATCTTCCTGCTTCATGTCGTACTTTGCCCTATATTCTTTTATCCGGTTTTTAATCATTCTCTGCTCCCTTTCGTTCTCTCCACTCTAAAAAAATAAGAGCAATAGTAAACGCTAAAATGGTTACTGCAAAACTTAAGGAAAAAGAAGCAGGAACAGCTTTCGCAGCACCATAAATAAAAGTACAGACAAAGATAAAAGGAACCAGCAAAATCATTTCCGACATGAATGCAAATACAGCAGCTTTTTGTACATTAAGCCGAAAAAATTCATCTGGTATTACCCAGAAATAACGAAAATAATATGCAAATCCAAAAAAGCCATATAGACCTTTATTTTCTGTCTGCCACCCTAAAATCGCTATCAATGCTAACAGAGATAAAAGTCCTAAGTAGTTAATCCTGCGTTTCATAAAAATTCTCCTTTCGTATGAGGTGTATTTCGCTCTTTATGTTATAAATATACCACACAAAAAAATGAAAGTCAAATTATATATTGAAAGTTTTAAAGTATTTTTCAGAATCGTACTTGTCATTCCATTTGACTAATATGGACACTGTAAAAGATAAAGATAGATTCGGCTCTTTGCAGGAAACTTTTAAGAAAATTTATTGAAAAAACAAAGAAACACCATTTTTTATCCTGATATAGTTTATCACCAAATTTCATTAACAAGATTTTTTATTTTTATAGAAATATTTCAAAAATACCCTCAATGTACAGAAGGATATACACCTCTGTACACTGAGGGTATCAATAAAAGAATTAAAATTACAGGAAATATCCAAGGAATACATCTCTGACTGTTCTGAAAATTCATCAGCCGCCCACTTTCGTATCCTGCTCATTTCCTACTTCTGGTATATATAATCGTGTTCCCGGCAGAATCAGATTTTCATCCCAGCCAATAACACTTCTGTTCATACGATAGATTAGGTCATAATATTCACCACATCCATAGCTTTTGTGCGCAATATTCCACAGACAGTCCCCCGGACTTACTATATACCTATGATCATCCATCGTTTCTTCCACTTCTTCCGGCATCAGATAATGCTGCTGCCCCAGATCCATCCCTTTTCCATAAAATAGTTCTTTTTCCACAGTCCCGTCCGCTGCCACTTTCTTAATTGCAGGCGATTCCCATTGGGGACGAAAACAATAAATGCTTCCATCCTCGCAGGAAAGCTCCCAATCCTCTTTAACCAGATAGGTATATACCTCTGCCTGCCCTCTGTCCTCATGGTATTCATAGGAATAGAGCGTGATCTCGTCCTCTGTTGTTACCACTTCCAGAATAGGGATTCCCTGATCATTGTATTGATAGAGGCGATGCTCCCATGCACCCACTTCATTTGTTCCCCAGTAATCATAGTACTGCAGCTCCTCCATAAGACGGGCTCCCTCATAAGAGGCCTGATATCCACGGCTGAAAAAAAGCTCCGGGCTGTAACCGTTGGGATCAGAACCTACCTCACGCCTGTAGGTCAAACTCCGCTGTAGTCTGCCCTCTTCATCAAACTGATAATCCGAAACCTCAAACATATACCGGGCCGCCACATAATAGCCGTCCCTGTAAGGCATACTGTTCGACTTAAAGTAAATGTATCTACACGTACCTTTTTCATCATCTCGCTGGTAAACATTTTCTTCACAGTAGCTCCAGCTGTTGCCGAGTATATTAGGCGAATACCCTAACACATAGAGCAAACGATTCTGTTCGTCAAAATATGCATGGGAAATCTCTGCAATCTCTTCTTCATCATAGATTTTATTTATCTGTGCATAGTAGAGACTGCTATTGGAAGAACCGTCTTTGTCATACTCATAGGTTTCATGACTGACGAATTCTAATCTGTTATCCTCTGCATAGATACCTTGAAACTCATCCTCTGTGCTTTCCTTTGCCGCTGCATTATTTACAGGGCTGGCGCAGCCATTCAAATATCCAATGCACAAAAGCAGAATCCCTATGCAGCCATAAATCTTCCATTGAACAGAAATATAAAATTTCTTCTTTTTCATATTTATCTCCATGTTTCAGGCTCCAATGCGAATACCCTCAGTGTACAAGCAGTCACACGGTTTTGCACCACAGATTTGCGATTATGGGGCGTGTGTCCCCTTACACACTAAGGGTAAAGTATGCTGTTATAAATCGGGGCCGCTTGATATCCTTTGTCCATGTAAGCCTCTGCCTTGTACGAAAATATCCCGAACGCCATCCGTTCTCTTTGTACATAACTTCCCGCTACAAAAAGATCCCAATAAACTGACTGGCCAGCACCACCATAACCAGCGCAATGGGATAAGTAGCCGCATAAGCCGAAGCCACATCATCCGTCTCCGTCACACGAATCAGCGTTCCAAGAGCCGGCGTACTGGTCATTCCGCCGCAAATAGACCCAAGCGTATTAAAAATACTAAGCCGCAGCACTTTCGCCGCAAACACATACCCAAGCAGCATAGGAATCAGCGTCATCAAAGCACCATAAAGGAACAACAACGCACCCTGTTCCTTTAAGATCTCCACAAAGCCCGCCCCGGCCTGAGAACCTGCCCCAAGCAGGAACAACGCCAGTCCAAATTCCCGAAGACACTCCAGAACATGCTTCTCCACCTTAACACTTAAACGGCCGATATGTCCAAAATGCCCCAAAATCAATCCGGCAATCAAAGGCCCGCCGGAAGTTCCAAGAGCAAACACCGCACCGCCGGGCAGAGGAATCTCAATCTTCGCCAGAATAATCCCAAAAGCAATTGCCAGGGAAAATGGAAAAAATCCCATACTGTCCGCATAGAACAGCTCTTCTTTCTTCGTCTTGTGGTACTCTTCCTCACTCACATTAGCCGCCGCCTCATATTTGGCACGCTCCGCCGCCATATCCGTCTTCAAAAGCTTCGGAACAAGCTGCACAAACAGAACCACGCCCACAACGCCAAAGGGATAAGCAATTCCATAACCCACGGACGCCGCATCCGATCCCGTAGCATCCAAAGCCGCCGCAAGTCCCGGCGTACTGGTAAGTGCTCCTGTCATCATACCCAAACTGATATCCACAGGCACGCCAAACATCTTAATCACTGCCACACAAGTAAGGGCACCTGCCGCAATCACAATAATTCCCAGCAAAATATAGGAAGTAGCATTTAACTTAAAATTCCGGAAAAACTTCGGTCCCGCAATAAATCCTACGGATGTCACAAAGCAGATAAGACCCAATTCCCGAACCAGCGATGGAATCTCCACTCCAAAATGTCCAAAAACCAGAGCCACCAGCAAAATGCCGGCAGTCCCCAGCTCCAATCCGCAAATCTTAATACTGCCAACCAAATAGCCGATAACGGCAATGAGAAACACCATCATCAGTGTATTGGAAAATATACTTTCCTGAAACCATGTTACGACTCCCATAACACACTCCCTTTCAATTTTATTCCTGCGGACAGCCAACCGGACATCCATAGCCCAAGACACCCTCTCGCCCCAGGGCTTACTTTGTGCCAGCATGAAGATCCGGCAGCCGCCGCAGAAATGAAACACTTCACAGCTTACTGTGTGATATTTTACTTCGGCATACCAAAGGTATACTTCGGCAGAAGCAGCGGAGAAACCTCTCCCGTATGCAGATCCGCTTTCTCAAGCTCTCCTGCATAAGCCTGGATGTGATCCAGGTTCATGGTTCCAAGCTCCACCTCTTTACACTTGGCCGCCGCAGCCTTACCCGCATTCCGGCCAAACACGATAATGTCAAGCAGAGAATTGCCCATCAGACGGTTTCTTCCATGAATGCCTCCCACGGCCTCTCCAGCCACAAGAAGATTGGGAATCGCCTTGGTAAAGCCCTCGCCGCCGATCTCCAGACCGCCGTTCTGATAATGCAGGGTAGGATAAATCAAAATGGGCTGCTTTCTCATATCAATGCCATAGTTCAGATACATCCGAAGCATGGCAGGAATCCGCTTCTCAATGGTTCCCTCGCCGTGAATCATCTCAATCATAGGCGTATCCAGCCAGATACCAAAGCCGGTAGGCGTAGGCACGCCCTTGCCTCTCTCTTTGCACTCCCGGATAATGGAAGCCGCAGACACATCCCGGGTCTCCAGAGGATGCATAAAGGCCTCGCCCTCTGCATTGATCAGCATAGCTCCCAGAGAACGCACCTTCTCCGTCACCAGTGCGCCGAAGATCTGCGCCGGATAAGCCACACCGGTGGGATGATACTGAATGGTATCCTGGTACAACAGAGGCGCGCCTGCACGATACCCCATCACCAGACCGTCTGCAGTCGCCCCGTAATGGTTGGAGGTCGGGAAATTCTGGTAGTGGAGCCGTCCTGCGCCGCCGGTAGCAATAATCACCGTCTTAGCCTTGGCCACCTTGTACTCGCCGGTCTCCATATTCTGAAGTACGGCGCCGGCCGCCTGTCCCTTGTCATCTTTAATCAGCTCCACAGCCGCCGTAAAGTCTGCAATGGGAATCTGACGGTTCCAAACCTCGTCCCGAAGCACACGCATAATCTCTGCGCCGGAGTAATCCTTGCAGGCATGCATACGCTTTCTGGAGGTTCCTCCGCCGTGGGTGGTTACCATTCTTCCGTCTTTATCCTTATCAAACATAACGCCCAGCTCATTGAGCCACTTAATCGCATCGGGCGCTTCCATCACCAGGCGGCGGAGGAGCTCCGGCCTTGCGGCAAAATGTCCGCCGCCGAAAGCATCCAGATAATGCTGCTGGGGAGAGTCATTCTCCTTATCCGCCGCCTGGATACCGCCCTCTGCCATCATGGTATTGGCATCGCCGATACGCAGCTTCGTCACCATCATTACGTTGGCGCCTGCCTGATGAGCCTCAATGGCTGCGGAAGAGCCCGCGCCGCCGCCGCCGATGACCAACACATCCACGTCATAAGCTGCCTGGTTCAAGTCAATGGGAACATCCTTGATCCGGCTGTTGGAGTGAAGTAAGGTTCCAAGCTCAAAGGGCACCTTTTCTCCCTTATTGGGGCCGACCTTCAGCTCCTGAAAGCCCTCCTGCCGGTAATCGGGATGGAATTTGCGGAGAAGCTCGTCTTTTTCTTCAGCCGTCATTCTTCTGGGCTCCATGCCGATGCGCCCGGCTCTGGTAGCCTCTACCTTTTTAATGGATTCCAACATTTCTGCTGTAAACATATACGCTCCCCTCCTATTTCTCAATATCCCTGTTGTTGTAGAGTTCTTTCATCTCCTCGATAGGCTTCTGCATCACCTGCTCAATGAGACTGTCGAACTCGCCGCTGTTAATAGCCTCCACACGCTCGGCCAGGTGCTGGGACTTGGGAGCAATGTATTTTCCCGTAAGGCGTCTTGCAAGCACGCCTACCATAGGATGGGAAATGCCTGCCGGACACCGGGAAGAACAGATGCCGCAGCCGATGCAGTCGAAGGATTCCTCTGCGCATTTCTCAAAATCGCCTCTCTGGGCGTATGCAATGTACTGCATTACATTCAGGCTCTGAGGACAGCCCTTGGTACAGGCATTGCAGCCGATACAGCTGTAGATCTCCGGATAAAGCTCCATCATAATCTTCTGCTTGGCCTCTGCCTCGTTGATATCATATTTCCGCTTGTCAGTAGGGAAGAACGGCAGGGTGGCCACATACATGCCCTCCTGTACCTGTGTCTGGCATGCCAGACAGGTTTTCAGCTCGTTATTTCCCTTGATTCTGTAAATGGTTGCACAGGCACCGCAGAACCCATGGCGGCAGCCGCAGCCCCGGACTAATTTATAGCCTGCATATTCCATTGCGGTCATAATGGTCAATTCTGCCGGTACGGAATACTGTTTTCCAAAAAAATATACGTTTACCATTTCCTGCATTTTATTTATACCAGTCCTTTCTTAGTACTCAGGGGGCAATTCGTCGATTTCATCAAACCGGAACACCGGCCCGTCCTTGCATACATACTTAGAGCCAATGTTGCACCTGCCGCATTTTCCGATTCCGCACTTCATGCGAAGCTCCAGGGTGGTGTATATCTGCTCCTTGGTAAAGCCCATCTCCGTCAGGCCTGCCAGAACGAACTTAATCATAATGGGCGGCCCGCAGACAAGAACCTTCTTATTGGTGGTAAATCCGATTTCCTTCAGATAAGAGGGAACAAAGCCCACATGGCCGTCCCAGCCCTCCTGCTCCCGGTCAATGGTCAGATACACATCCACGCCCTCTGTCTTACACCATACCTGCTGAATCTCCTCAAGCTGCACCAGATCATCCGCAGAGCGGGAGCCGTAAAGAATCTCCACCGTTCCGTAATTCTCCCGGTTGTCCAGTACATAATTGATCACGGAGCGAAGGGGCGCAAGGCCGATTCCTCCGGCAATAAACAGAAGATTTTCCCCTTTCAGGGCCGTCTCCACCGGAAATGCATTTCCGTAAGGTCCCCTCACGGTAATCTCGTCCCCCGGATTCATTCCGTGAAGGACGTCCGTAAGGCTGCCGCAGCGCTTGATGGAAAATTCCTGGAATTCCTTGTTGGTGGGAGAAGAGGTAATGGAAAACATAGCCTCTCCCACGCCTGGTACGGATACCATGGCGCACTGGCCCGGCATATGCTCAAAAAGCTTCTTTCCGTCCCGTCCTACCACACGGAAGGTCTTCACATCGGGAGTTTCCGTACGAATATCCGTAATCACACCAATCATGGGGATCAGGTTGTCGTGTTTATGATTTCCTCCACAGGTACACTCGCCCATTACCCTTCACCTCCCAGTTTCTTAATCACCTTTACTATATTTAAGGAAGCCGGACACTTGCTCACGCAGCGGCCGCATCCCACACAGGAGAACATTCCGTCGTTGTTAGCCGGATAGTATACTAATTTGTGCATAAAACGCTGGCGGAACCGCTGCATCTGGCTGGTACGCATATTGCCGTGAGCCATCATAGTAAAGTCAGAGTACATGCAGGAATCCCAGCAGCGGTAACGCTGAACGCCGCTTCCTGTGTTAAAGTCCTTGATATCGTAACACTGGCAGGTGGGACACACAAAGGTACAGGTGCCGCAGGCCAGGCAGGGCTGATACATTTCCTCCCACAAAGGAGAGTCAAACAGCTCCATGGTTCTTTCCGGGGTAAACCGTGAAAGGTCAAGATGGGAATAGGGAAGCTTCTCGATGACAGCCTGAATCTGCTTCTTTTCTTCCTCCACAGCCGCCTCGTCCGCATCCGTCAAAAGCTCTTTCACAGATTCCGTAAGAGCTTCGCCCTTTTTGGTAAGCGCCTTCCAGTAAAAATCCTCTCCCACAAACCAGGCCGCCACATCTGCCGCCGGGTTGGCTGCGTCAATGCCGAAGACCTTGCAGAAGCAGGTTTCCTCCGGCTCATGGCAGGCAATGGCTACCACGGTGCCGTGCTCCCGGCGCGCCGCATAGAAGCTGTCCACGGGGTCGTTTAAAAATACATTGTCCAGAACCTTTAAGCCCTGTACGTCGCAGGCACGCATACCGAACACCACAAAAGGCGTATCTGTAAGCTTTGCCGGATCGATGGAAAGCTTTCCCTCTTCCTTTTTGCAGTTGTATAAGGTCTCGCTCTGAGGGAAGAAGCAGTCTTTGCCGGATTTCACGGTTTTTAAGGTATCCAGATCCACCTGGGCTTCCTCGCTCCAGAGACCGTAGTTGGTCTGATTGCATTTCCGGATGGGAAGAAACAAATCCTGTGCCTCTGCCATAGCCGCAAACAATTCCGGCAGGCGGTCTTTCTTTATCTGGTACATTTAGCGCTTCCCTCCTCTCTCGGCCACGATACCGGGTTCCGCATCCTCAAAGGTAAAGTCCGTAAGAGGCGCCCGGCTGTCCGTGTCCTCTCCTGCCTGGTAAGGCCCGTAGAACTCGTTGATATCCTTGATAAACTTCCGGTTTAAGAGATGAAGCGGAATGCCCTGGGGGCATACCCGGCTGCACTCTCCGCAGTCCGTACAGCGTCCCGCCACATGGAAGGCCCGGATTACATGGAACATCTGTTCCTCGAAGGTATCCACATTGGCCTTCTGGACGGAGTCAAATTTATTGCTGTCAAAGACGCATTTTAAGCAGCTGCAGGCCGGACATACGTTGCGGCAGGCATTGCAGCGGATGCATTTGGACAGTTCGCCCTGCCAGAATGCAAAACGCTCCTGGGGCGTCATGGCCTCCAGCTTTTCCACCATTTCAAAACGGTTTCCCACCGGGCCCGCTTCCTCGCCTTCCTCTGCGCCAATCAGTTCATCGTATACCTGATGAGTCTTGCCCTTACAGACGGTACAGCGTTCCAAAAGGGCATCGTTAAAAGGAAATTCCTTTTCTCCGTAAATGGTCTGTACCTTCAGGGTGTCTCCCTCTGCAGCAATGGTCTCGATTCCCTTGATGCCTGCATTTTTTACCTTGTCAATGTCCAGGGTTCCCTTGCAGCCCACGCCGATGATATATGTCTTATCCCGGTTTACCCGATGCTCCTTGATAAGCTGGTTGAAGCTGTACGTGTCGCAGGGCTTTAAGAATACCAGGGTGCTTCCCTCCTGCTTTCCGGCATTTATCATATATTTGCTTAGGTTGGCTCCGCAGAAGCCGTCGTACACGAAATCCTCTAATTCCTCCGGGCTGTTGAAATAAGCCGGCTCCGGATTGTAGCCCAGATCTCCCCGTTTCCATCCGAGAACGCGTACCACGGTTCCGTCTGCCAGGAGTTCCTTTGCCCGTTCCATTAATCTCTCTTGCATCGCAAATCCCCCAATCTTACATTTTCGCCCAGGGAATGAATCTTGGCTGCAAACTCATTCATGGTAGTGGAGAACTTCACGCCCTCTGCGGCGGATACCCATTCCACACGGGTCCTGCCGTTTTCCACGCCCAGATAATCAAGCATGGAGAACAGTAAGGTCATTCTTCTTCTGGCATAATAGTTCCCCGTTGTATAGTGGCAGTCCCCCGGATGGCAGCCGCACAAAATCACGCCGTCGGCTCCTCTCTGGAAGGCTCTTAAGATAAACATGGGATTCACCCGGCAAGAGCAGGGCACCCGGATAATCTTCACGTCCGCCGGATAGGCAAGTCTGCTGCTGCCGGCCAGATCCGCTCCGGCGTAGCTGCACCAGTTGCAGCAAAAGGCTACGATCTTCGGACGGAATTCTTCTGTTTTGTCTACTTGCATATCGCATCCACCTCCGCAAGAATTTGTCTGTTTGAGAAGCCCTGCAGATCCATGGCTCCTGAGGGGCAGGCAACGGTACATGCGCCGCAGCCCTGGCAGAGTGCGCTGTTGACATTTGCCACTCTTCTTGTCTCACGGATGCCGTGATCGTTGACCTCCCTCTCCTCATAGGAAATGGCGCCGTAGGGACATACCTTTTCGCAGGAGGAGCAGCCGTTGCACAAAAGCTCGTCGGACTTGGCCGTGCAGGGATTCGTCACCAGGTGATCCTTGGCCAGAAGCCCTACCACCTTCACGGCGGCTGCGCCGGCCTGGGCCACGGTCTCCGGAATGTCTTTGGGTCCCTGGCAGACGCCGGAGAGGAAGATACCTGCCGTAGGCGATTCCACCGGACGCAGCTTTGCGTGGGACTCGGTTAAGAAGTTATTCGTATCAATGCTTGCCGTGAGCATGGTAGCAATCTTACGCACATCCGGATTGGGCTCAATGGCTGTTGCCAGAACCACCATATCCGTCTCCATAAGGATCCGCTTGTTGTCAATAAGATCCACGCCCTGAACCAGAAGCCTGCCGCCCTTCTCGGCTACCTTTCCTACCTGGCCCTTGATGTAATTGACGCCGTACTCTTCCACGGCTCTGCGGTAGAACTCGTCAAAGTTCTTGCCAGGTGTACGCACATCTATGTAAAATACGGTTACCTCTACATCCGGATACTTGTCGCGGATGAGCATGGCATGCTTGGCCGTGTACATACAGCAGATCTTGGAGCAGTAGCTTTTCCCTCTCTTGTCTGCGCAGCGGGAGCCCACGCACTGGATAAATACCATGGACTTGGGCGCCTTGTGATCGGACATACGCTCCAGGTGTCCCTTGGTCGGCCCTGCAGCGTTCATAATGCGCTCCAGCTCTAAGGACGTAATGACGTCGGGGCTGGTGCTGTAGGAATACTCGTCATACTTGTCAAGCTTGATGGTATCAAAGCCGGTAGCTACTACGATTGCGCCGTAATTCTGGGTTACGATCTCATCCTTCTGCTCATAGTCAATGGCTCCGGCCTGGCAGACCTTGGAGCAGACGCCGCATTTTCCCGTTTTGAACTTGATGCAGCTCTCCCGGTCAATCACCGGCACATTGGGGATGGCCTGGGCAAAGGGCGTGTAGATGGCGCTTCTGTTATTTAACCCCCGGTTGAACTCGTTGGGCGTCTTTTTGGATGGACATTTCTCCTGGCAGACGCCGCAGCCGGTACACTTGCTCATATCGACGCTTCTGGCCTTTTTGCGGATGTCCACCTGGAAGTCTCCCACAAAGCCGGATACCTTTTCCACCTCGCTGTAGGTGTAAATGGTGATCTTGTCGTGGGCCGCCGCCTCCACCATCTTCGGCGTCAGAATACAGGCCGAGCAGTCCAGGGTGGGGAAGGTTTTGTCCAGCTGGGACATCCTTCCGCCGATACTCGGCGTCTTTTCTACGATATCTACCTCATAGCCTGCGTCCGCAATATCAAGGGCTGTCTGAATACCGGCGATTCCGCCGCCGATGACTAAAGCTCTCTTTACCACTCTGCTGGTGCCTGCCTGTAAGGGGGCGTTCAAGGTTACCTTTGCGATAGCCGCCCTTGCCAGAATCACTGCTTTTTCTGTTGCTTCTTCTATATCTTTATGAATCCAGGAACAATGCTCGCGAATATTGGCGATCTCTACCATGTAGGGATTGATGCCTGCGCGCTCTGCGGCCTGGCGGAATGTATTTTCATGCATCCGCGGGGAGCAGGAGCAGACGACAATGCCTGTCAGGTTTTTTTCTTTGATTGCCTCGCGGATCTTGAGCTGTCCGGCCTCGGAGCACATATACTGGTAGTCCTCTGCATGGACAACCCCCGGCTCACGAGCCGCCGCTTCCACCACCCGGGCAACGTCGACGGTTGCCGCTATGTTGGTGCCGCAATGGCAGACAAATACTCCTATTCTTTGCACGCGATTCACCTCCAACCTTTCTGTTATTTACTATATTTGCGAAATGCACTTGCAAGGAGCTGCTGCGGAAGTTCTTCATCGAGAAGTTCCGGCACCTCGTCCGGCGTCAGATAATTGCCGCCTCTTTGACGGATGACCATAAGACGGACTGCCTCGATAAGCTTCGCCGGCTTTACATCTCTGGGACAGCGCTCCACGCAGGCAAAGCAGGATAAGCATTTCCAGATGCTTTTGGATGCAAGAAGTGCATTGACATCTCCATTCTGCACGTAGGATACGAACTGATGGGGACGGATGTCCATTTCCTCATAGGCCGGACAGGAGGCGGAGCATTTTCCGCATTTCATACATTTTTTTGTGTTGACGCCGCTGATCTCTTTGATCAGCTCTGCCTGTTCTTGTTCTGTTCTGTGCACCTTTTCCGACCTCCTTTATTCTGTGATAAGACCAAGGGCCTCTGCCAGAAGCTCCGTAATATAACGGACGGGAAGCTTCTTCGCCCCTCCGCTGTTTTTCAGATTGTACAGGCACAGAGGGCAGGCTGTGATGAGCTCTTCCGCTCCCTTGTCTGCGGCAGATTCCATCACCTGGTCTACGAGATTTCCGGCCAGGGCTTTTTCCTTCAAGGATATGTAACCGCCGCAGCACTCGTTCCGGTAGGGATACACCACCGGCTCGGCTCCCAGAGCACGTATAAAATCTTCTATAATCGTGGGATTCTCCGGATCGTCAAAGGCCATAACGCCGCTTGGACGAAGGAGCATGCAGCCGTAGTAGGCTCCGATTTTTCTGCCCGTTAAGGGATTTACCACCTTTTCCTTTACGGTGTCAAAGCCGACCCTGTCCCTTAAGACCTCCAGGAAATGAAGAACCTGCGTCTCTCCCTCGTAGGGCGCGTCAAGCTTTAAGTAGTTGTTGGCTCTTGTGCGGATGTCCTCCACATGCTTCATATCATCGTTGACGCGCTTGATGACATGATGACAGGCGGAGCACAGAGTTACCAGATCCCGGCCCTTTTCCTTTGCGTCATTTAATGCGCGCACTGCTGAAAGCTTTGTGGCTATCTCGTCGGAAGCCTGGGGATAGACAGCGCCGCAGCACTGCCATTCCTCGATTTCTTCCAGGGTAAAGCCAAGAGCCTCTGCCGACATTCTGGCATATTGATCCAGGTCCTGGGCCTTGTTCTTCAAGGTACAGCCCGGATAATAGCTGTATACCATTTGGCTAACCTCCTTTTTTGATGCGCTCAGAACTGTCCCAATGCTTATCGTGAGCAGTCTGAGCATACATGATGTCACGATCCACAGTCTTTTTTTGCCTGCATGCACGGGCGGACGGCTGCTGTGAATCGTGCTTTTTAACTTCCAAAATGTACTTCTTTAAATAATAACATATCTTTTCTTAGAAGTCATTTTCCAATATATGAAATTATGCTTCCTTACTGCACACATCTTTGATAAATGCCTTCAGGGTGTCTGCGGAATGAACCATCTGCTGCTCTTCCTTCTCCGTCATGCTGATCTTCAGAACCTTGCCGATTCCGTCGCTGTTTACCACGCAGGGAAGGCTGATGCACGAATCTGCCATATCGCCGTAATCCTCGCCTAATACATGGGCTACGGGAAGTACCGTGTTCTGATCCTTGATGATGGATTCTACAATTCGCAGGGTGGACATAGCGATTCCGTCAAAGGTGGCTCCTTTTAAAGAAATAACGTCTGCGCCGCCGGAGCGTGCTTTCTGGGCAATCTCCTCTTTTTCCTTTGCCCGTACCTCGGGATCCTGGGAGAGGAAGTGATCTACCGGCTCTCCTGCCACGTTCACGCCGCTCCAGATGGGCACCTGTGCGTCTCCGTGCTCGCCTAAGATGTAGCCCTGGATGTCACGGATATCCACATGGCAGCGCTCGCTGATGAGATAACGGAAACGGGCTGTATCCAGAGAGGTTCCCGTACCGATGACACGGCCGGTGGGCAGTCCGGTTTCTTTCTGAATCAAGTAGGTATTCACGTCTACCGGATTGGCAACTACGATAATCAGCGGATTCTTGGCGTACTCCATAATGTTTCTGGCAATGCTCTTCGCCACACCGGTGTTAACCTTTGCCAGATCGAGCCGTGTCTGGCCGGGCTTTCTGGGAACGCCTGCCGTCACGATGATTGCCTTCGCATCGGCGCACTCCTCATAGCCGCCCTGGCGTACCCGTACCTGGCTGTAGAATGCCGTGCCGTGGGAGATATCCAGAGCTGCGCCCTTGGCGCGATCCTCGTCTACGTCGATGATGACAATCTCGCTTACCTGTGTTTTCAGCATCAAGGTGTAACAAATGGTTTCTCCTACCTTACCTGCGCCGACTACAACGATCTTGTTTGCTGTTTGCTGACTCATACTTTTACCTCTCTCTTTCCTTTGATTTCTGCCGCAGCCGGCCCCTTGCCGGTCATCCGTGTAAAGGCAGGAAGGGGAACTACAGCAGATTTCTTTTCTGTTTCGGGACTGATTGATAATTTTATATCAATTGGATTTATTATAACACGTTGTTAAACAATTAACAACCCCTGGAAAAGATTATTTTAAAGTTTTTTTAAAAACATAATGCCACATGAATCCAAAGGAAACCTCTTTGCTTTTTGAATATTCTCTGTGTTTTTCCAATTATTCCTTTTTTTCGCCTTTTTATACACATTTGAGCAGCTCCTTAGATTCCGGAATAGATTGTTAAATTCTTAACTCTATTAACCAAAAGGCCGATATTTTATTTCCCGGCAGATTAGAAGCATTTTTCTATCTCCACCTGCTCCGCCCCGATCTCCTCAAGAAAGCTCCTGTCGTGCTCCACCAGAAGCATCGTGGGACGGTAGGTGCGAATCAGATCTGCCAGCTGCATTCTGGAAAAGATATCAATGTAATTTAAAGGTTCATCCCAGATATACAGGTGCGCTTTTGTCAGAAGGCTTGCCGCCAATGCAGCTTTCTTTTTCTGCCCTTCGCTGTAGCAGCTCATATCCTTTTCAAACTGCACCCTTGGAAAATCCAGTTTCCGAAGGAGGGCTAAAAAAAGATGCTCTGTAAGCCCCCTCTCCCTGGCAAAGTCCAAAAGCTTCCCACAAAGCCGGCTTACATCCTGGGGCACATAGGAAATCACCAGGCCGGAGGCCGTAAGAAGCTCTCCGCTGCTCTCTATGCCGGCTCCCTGGATCTTTTTCAGGATGCTGCTCTTGCCGCAGCCGTTTCCGCCCTTTAGGGCTAACTGCATGCCATTTTTAAGTTCAAAGCTGACATCCCGGCAGACGGGCTTTTCTCCGTAAGAGAGAGACAGTCCTTTTGCCTTTATAAGGCATTCTTTATGGTAGGTTAAGGGGAAGAGCTTCAGCTCCTCCGTTGTCTCCAGGTTGTTCAAAAGCCCTTCCTTTTCCTGGGCGGCCTTCTCCATACGGCGCTGTGTGTTTTTGGATCGTTTCATCATTTTGGCGGCCTTGTGGCCGATAAAGCCCCGATCCGGACGCAGGCCGCCGGTGCGTGTTCCAAGCTTTGTCTTTTCCACTGCATTGGACCACCCTTCTGCCTGGCGCGCGGCCTTTTTCAGATGGGAAATGTCCTTTTGCAGCCGCTCATTCTCCGCCAGGGCGCAGGCGTCTCTTTTGGCTTTCTGCTCCTGCCAGGAGGTGAAATTCCCCTGCATAACGGTTACGCCCTGCCGCTCCAGTACCAGTACGTGATCCACACATTGATCCAGAAACCACTTATCATGGGAGACCAACAGGAAGCCCTTCTTTTTCCGCAGATATTCCGCCGTTTTTTCTCTCCCTTCCATGTCAAGATGGCTGGTTGGCTCGTCAATCAGGAGAAAACGGTTTTCTCCCGAAAAAAGCAGAGCCAGGAGAAGCTTTGTCTGCTCGCCTCCGCTCAGGGTGGAGAAACTGCGGCCTAAGACCTCCGGATCCACCGAAAGCTGCTCCAGCTCCCGGCACACCTTCCACAGCTCGTATTCCGGATTGAGCGCCTCCAGCAATTCCATGGTAGTCTGTGAGGAACCGGCTGCATCCGGCAAGGTAACCCCATTAACGCATACCCCTTCTTCGTCCGGTAAAGTATAGGGAAAATATACGCATTCCATCGGCCCTGTAATCGAACCGGAATATTCATAGGCGCCTGTCAGCAGCTTTAGAAACGTCGTTTTTCCTTTTCCGTTCCGCCCAATCAGGCCGCATCTCCAGTCCGTATCTATCTGCAGGTTTACATGTTCGAATATATTATCATAGCTGCCTTCATAACAGAAGGTTAAATCATTCACTTTTATCTGAGCCATACAAGCCACATCCTTTCTTTCATTCACAGCCCTCCCGCTGCTTTTCCTGCTTGTTCGGCAGATGTTTCTTCTCTATCAAAAAGCAATCCTGAAATTCCTAAATCCCCTCTTCTTCCTTTGCAGAATAAGCAGATTTCTCTGATGCGGTATCCTTTTTACTATACAAAAAAGCACGAAGAACTCATTCTCCGTGCCGCATATACGCCTTCTCCCAATGGAACTTATCTTCGAAGCCATCCCCCTTTCGTATGCGCAAAAAGAAGGTATCGCCTGCTGCTCCCACTGAAACTATGCGTCTGTCTGCTTTTTATCCCTACCGGACGCCCCCCTGCCCCCAAAAGTTGTGCGGAAAGGAAGGTAACTGGGTATACACTGAAAGAATTTCATTTCTGCCGGACATCTTAAGAGCCGCCTTCGCCGCCCCGATCTCGCTCACTGTTCACTTACCATTGCTTAGCAGAAATAAATAATCATCCTTTCAGCTCCTTTTCCTGTTCGTCAATTCGTCAATCTTTCTGTTGTATTCTTGTTTAAGATAACAAAAACCAAAGCCTGTTGTCAAGTATCTATCTTTAAAAACTTTGCTTAAAACTCAATTCGCACTGCTGTTCACACCGTGGCCAGTAACACGCTTCGCAATGCAGAATGATATAGGAACCATCACCAATACCCGTACCGCCTCTTTTCCGCTCCCAGAAAGATCACCGTCACCCCTAGAGCCAGTATCTCCGCAGCGGCCATGGAGAACCAAATCCCGTCCACCTTCCAAATCAGCGGAAAGATAAGAACCGCCGCTGTCTGGAACACCATCGTCCGCAGAAAGGAAATCGCCGCAGAAACCAGCCCATTGTTCAAAGCCGTGAAAAAGGAGGAGCCGAAAATCACATACCCCGAAAACAGGAAGGAAAAGGCAAACAGCGAAAAAGCACGTACCGTCAGCGCAAGCAGCTCTGCATCATAACCGGTAAACACAAAGGAAAGGGGCCTCGCAAGCAGGTAAGAGGCTCCAAACATAGCCCCGGAAAAAAATGCCAGCAGCACCAGGCTCTTTTTCAGCACGCCTTTCAGCTCCAAAGAATTCTGCGCCCCATAGTGATAACCGATAATCGGCGCCACGCCCACGGAATACCCGATGAAAACCGCTTGAAACACCAGGCTCACATACATCAGTACCCCGTAAGCCGCAATCCCGTCCTGGCCAATGTATTTCAAAAGCTGCAGATTATAAAGCATATTCACCAGAGACATGGAAATATTATTCAAAAGCTCTGAAGAGCCGTTGGTACATACCTTTACCAAAGCCCTTCCGTCAAACCTTGTCTTTCCAAGACGCAGAAGGCTGTCATTCGGCCGGGCAAAGTAAACCAGCGGAATCACGCCGCCCACAAGCTGACTGACCGCCGTAGCCGCAGCCGCCCCCGGAAGCCCCCAGTGAAAGACTGCCACAAAAAGGGCATCCAGAACAATATTGGTGCATCCTGCCGCAATGGTCACATAAAGCCCCAGCGCAGCCTTCTCTGCCGTGACAAAGAGACATTGAAACTCATACTGCAGAATATACGACGGAATCGCCAGCAGAATAATGCGCCCATAGATAAGGCTGTCCTCCAGAAGCTGTCCGTCTGCCCCAAGAAAAACCGCTATGGGCTCAAGAAAAACAAAGCCCAGAACCGCCAGTACAATCCCCAGTATCCCAGACACATACACAATCAGGGAAAACAGGCTCACAGCCTTTTCCTTCTTTCCCTGTCCCAGAGTCATGGCAATCAGCGCACCTCCGCCGGTCCCGAACATAAAGCCGGCGCAGCCCAGCATCATCAAAAAAGGCATAATAAAATTCACAGCCGTAAAGGGCGTTTTCCCTACATAATTGGACACGAAAAATCCGTCTACCACACCGTAAATGGATGTAAAAACCAAAGTAACCATGGACGGCAGCGTAAACCGCAGTAATTTTTTATAGTTAAAGTGATCCGATAGTAAAATTCTCATCTTATCCTCCCGTTCCAGCCGGTGCCATATTCTCCCGGCGCAAATTCAAAGGAACGTTTTATGTTCCTTCACGGGACTATCTCTTTCATTTTCTCTGTAAGATCCCTTAAAAAATGCTCCAAAAGCTCCAGATATTTCTCCACATCCTCCTGGCCCCAGGAAGCCAGGATCTCATTTTCCGCCTCAATCACACGGACGGCCGTTCCCTTTGCCAAATCCTTTCCCTTTTCCGTCAGACAGACATTTTTGCTTCTGGCTCCCGCTGCCTCCAGGCGTACAATCCCCTCTTTTTCCAATTTGCGAAGAGCCGAATTGACGGTCTGCTTGCTAAGCCCCGAGCGGCGGCAGATATCCTTCAAGAGGCATTTGTCCCCCTCGTCGCAGATGGTGTAAAGGATGATCATAGTGCTGTCGGAAAGACCGAATTTTAAAGCTATTTCATGGTATACTGCCTCAATCTCCCCAAGAAGGTGATTGCAGCGCTTCATATCTTTTGAGCTATAGGACTTCATGGTATTCCTCTTATTCCAGTTCCGTAATATCCCTCCCAGTACACTGGTATGAAATCAATTTCCAGCCGCAAAAACATGCGTCTGTAAATCGATTTGTGCACTTTGAGGGATATTACTGTTTATTCCAGTTCCGTAATATCTTGTACGATTTCGTACCAATATGTCTGCTAGTATAGTACGAAATCATACTTAAGTCAAGTGAATATTCTGTGAAAATCATAGACAGTTTCTCTGACCGTTACGGTTCTCTCACAATGTCAGCTAATTAAGGAAAAGACTAAGTAACCTCTAACCTTTCCTCTTGCATTTCCAAAACAGGCATTTTATAATTTAACCATATAGCAAAGCACATTGTCATAATTTTATCTTATGAAACCAAAACACAGAAGCAGGAGCAGCGCCCATGAACCAGAATCTATCCCTGTACCGCATTTTCTATGCCGCGGCCCTGGCCGGAAATATTTCCAAGGCAGCCGATGAGCTCTTTATCAGTCAGCCGGCTATCAGCCAGTCAATCAAAAAGCTGGAGCAGTCCCTGGACACTGCCCTTTTTGTCCGCAATTCCCGGGGTGTTCAGCTTACGGAGGAAGGAGAGCTTCTTTTTGCTCATGTAAAATCTGCCTTCCAGACCTTGGAAGCCGGTGAGCATCAGCTCCGCCTGCGCCGGGAGCTTGGGGTGGGGCATCTGCGCATCGGGGTCAGCTCTACCCTCTGCAAATACGTGCTGCTGCCTTATCTTACGGATTTTGTAAAGCTTCATCCCCATGTCCAGGTGACCATTGCCTGCCAGTCTACGAACCATACCCTTCAAATGCTGGAACAGGAAGAGCTGGATCTTGGACTTACGGGACGCCCTGAGCATCTGCACGGCATGAAGTTTTATCCTCTTCGAAACATCCAGGATATATTCGTGGCATCCCGGGAATATCTGGAACACCTGCTGCTGTTCCCGGGGCAGGAAGGCCTTGAAGGCTGTTCCAATCTTTCCAGCCTCTCCTCCTCTGACTCTGCCCTTTTGCTGAAATCCGGAACTCTAATGCTCCTGGATAAAGACAATCTGACACGTCAATATCTGGATCAATACTTCAAGGAGCATCAGCTTTTCCCAGAGAATATACTGGAAACGACCTCCATGGATCTTCTGATTGATTTTGCAAAAATCGGCCTTGGCATCGCCTGTGTAATCCGGGAGTTTGTGGAGACTGATTTGAGGGAGGAAACCCTTCTGGAGCTGCCTGCCCCCTTTCCCATTGCTTCCCGGGAGATTGGGTTTGTATTTTCTACAAAGCAGGGGAATCCGGAATTGATTCGGGAGCTGATAAACCAGAAAAGGTAAGCCTGTGATTTCTGGAAAAGGAAAAGCTTAGGAATAAGGGAACTTCGGTATAGAACATGTACCAAAAGAAGTATCTACGATAAAACATGCAAAAAAGACAGGAGGAACATTATGAATGGAAAAGAACTTATAAAACTGGCTCTGGATCTCGGCTTTGCGGACGCGGCCGTTATTCATACGGAGGATCTGGTATTTGTCCCTAACTTCCGCGCTCTCTGCGAGGAAAACCTATGCGGAAAATACGGCGTCAACTACGCCTGTCCCCCGGACTGCGGCACGGTGGCGCAAATGCGCGAAAAAGTCCTGCACTGGCGGCAGGCCCTTGTCCTGCAGACCATGTGGGATATTGACGATCCCCTGGATCAAGCGCAGATTAAGCCGGTCAAGTCACAGCACAACCAATTGACCCGTCAGCTGATTGACAAGGCAGGGGAACCGGGGCTGATGATCGGCGCCAGCGGCTGCAGCCTCTGCAATCCCTGTGCCGTCACAGAGGAACAGCCCTGCCGTTTTCCAAAGCTTCAATATTCCTGTATGTCCGCTTACTGTATCTTTGTAAAGGATATGGCGGAGCGCTGCCATATGGATTACGACTGCGCCCCGGGTATTACGGCTTTTTTCAGCATATACTGCTTTGATGAGCGTACTTTGTAATTTGCATTCTGCGCAGGAACTCTGGTTTACTCTCTTTGAACACACCGTATAAGCACGCAGTCTCCCGGCTGTTTCTTGATTTTTTCGCGGATGTCCTTGCGGATGCCGATGATATAGCAGATGCTTCCGTCCTCATTTTTCACGCCCATATTGACAATGCTGCCGTCATAAGGCTCGCTGTCAAAGGTGACGTGCACCTTCACCCGGCCTCTGCCAAATTCCTTCCGGATGTCATAGGGGAAGATCACATACGCTCCCCCTGTGTCTCCGGCTGCGTAGATAAGTGACTCATATTCATAAACCTTTTGATTCACTGCTGCTCTCCTAGTCTTTTAGCTGCCATTTTCCAATCCGGTTCGTTCCAATCCGAATTACCAGGCCCATTTCTTTCAACCCCTTCATTGCATAACGAATTCCGGCATGAGAGATTCCCGTTGCGGCAGCCAGCTCCTTTTGTGTAATAAAAGGATTCTCTTTGATTTGTTCTATGATTCTGCGCTCTGTATCTGTTAATTTCCGTAATATTTCTTTCTCGCTTTTTAAACCGGACTTTGCGCTAGTCATTGCGCTAGTCATTGCGCTAGTCATTGCGCTAGTCATTGCGCTAGTTTCCATTTCAACCTTTTCATTTATCTCATTGGCTAATCTATACTTTACAGATACCTCATTAACGCATACTTCTTCGGGATAGGGGACTTTGTCTAACAAAGTATAATCAAAAGAATATTCCTCATTCAACGGAACAATCAAACGAAAGATGTCTCCTTCCTGAAACTGCGGATCCTTTCCGGAATAAAGCTTACTATATTTAAACAAATTTCTCACTCCGGAGCCAAGCCTGTCCGCTCTGCCGACATTTCGGAAAAAAGATGCAATAATCGGATTCTTTGGATTTGGTTCCAGATTATTCGGTGTGATAAATCCTTCCCCCAGGGCACGATTGGCATTTTCCGTATACATCCGCTCTTTCTGAATTACCATTTTTGCCGCATAAGAGCTGGTAAATTCCCGGTGCATCAAAATATTGCTGATCATTTCTCTTGCAAGAATATTCCTTAGGCTCACTCTGTTGTCATTTTCCAGAAAAAACTTATCCGGCAGATGTTTTCTGGTAAACTCCATCAGCTGATCATAACTTTCTATCAGATTTGTCCGGACGATCTCGCGGTCGTCATACCGATCCACATTCACTCTGCGAACCAGAGCATCTGTCTCGTATGCCGGACAGACATTTAAAATCACCTCATCCTTACCTAGCAAAAGTAAGGCAGCCAGATTATACCCTTTCTCGCCTGTTGCTATATCTGTTCCATAAAGTCCCGCACTTATCAACAGCTCCTGATCGCTCATATTCTCCCACGGATGCCTGCCTCCTGCATGATTTACAGCCATCTGCCTTACCTTGGGCAGTAAATCCAGACGCAGATCATCCAAAGACGCATAAGGATAAATTCGTTTCTCTGTAAAAATATTCTGCTTGCGAATATACATAGAGGCAATCTGCGCCGTAGAAGTCACCTTAACATCTGCATCATCTATTCGATCATAAATGACTTTTTTATAGCTGTGAACCTCGGCGCCAGGCGGTACGTGAACATGGATCACCGTATGACCCTCGTACTCCAGCAGCTCCGGCGCAAGATAAATAGTCGGCATAAATTGATTGGGATTGCTGATAACATTGATAAAATTTTTAATCATACCCGGCGCCGCTTTCTCCGGCACGCCTGTTACTGTTCCGTCATCCAGTACACCTAAAAACAAATCCCCTCCAAAACGATTCAAAAAGGAGCATACGCTTTCGTAAACATCCGGCCCGATTCCATCTCCGCAGCGCTTAAATTCTACCGCAATGGTTTCTCCGATTGTAAGTATAGACTGAAATGTATTCAAATCCATTTTTCCGCCCCCTCTGTCCAAACAGATTGTGGTGTATATCTCTGACCAAATTTTACCACAGAAAAACAGTGCCTGCAAAATTATTTTTTGCTATCCGGCTTTTTTCCATACGCATTTGTTACTGTTCATTCCGTGTCCAGTAACACGCATTTTTCCGCCCTCTCTCCCAAATTCTCAGGCAAGCTCCCGGAACCGCCGCCCTGCTGCAAGTGCAATCACCAGAGAAATCCCCCCTGCAAACAGAACGACCGCAAACTCAAAGCCTTTGCAAAGCTCAAACAGCACTCCATACAAGGCATTTCCCAAGGGCTGCGCACACATGGCAATGGTGAGAATCACCGCAATCACCTTCCCGATAAGGTGTCCCGGTGTCTCTGCCTGGACAAAGGATATCATCTGCACGGAAAACATAGTTGAGAGCACCATAATCGCAAAGCAGCAGCCTGTAATCACCAGATAACTCTCCATGGCAGGGAGATCCAATGCCAAAGCAATTCCCATGGGGAAAACTGCTGCCGCCGCTGCCGCAATCAAGCTTCCCGCCTTCTGTACGGACAGTCTTTTCCCCAGAACGCCTGCCAGAATGCCGCCTGTCAGACCGCCCGCCGCCAAGGCTCCCTGTGAAAAACTATAAAGGGTATTGGCCGTATTTTCTGAGCCAAACTTAAGTACCTCCGTAACCAGATACGGCACTGCTACCATGATCATGGCAGATAAAAAGAGATTGATTCCGCAGACCACCAGGGTCACTCTCCCGATCTGGGGCTTTTCCTTTTGGATAAATCGGAAGCTTTCATAAAAATCACCTTTTACCATTTTCAAAATGCTTCCTTCTGAAGCCTGCCTGACAAAAGGAATCCGGATGAAAATCTCCATCACCGCCGACAGGAAGAAGCACACCATGCAGAGTATCAGCACCATTTTCAGACCATAGGCGCTGTAGAGCATGCCGCCAAGCACCGGGCCGATGAGATTGGCAAAGGAACTGATGGTATTGATGACGGAATTGGCCTCCATAAAATGCTCCGGATCTGTTAAAGCCGGAATACTAGCCTGTACGGCAGGCTGATAGGCGCCGGCAATTCCATACAGCAGCATCATTGTCACTGTCAAAAGCACTACCAGGTTCACACTACCCATCAAAAGGGAAAAAATAAGGATTACAGCCGCCGTAAAAAAGTCGAGAATCACCATGATATTTCGCTTATTTACCCGGTCCGCCACGATGCCCCCTATGGGGGACAGCAGGATGGTTGGAATAAAAGCGCAGGCCATCACGGTCCCGTAAAGAGCCGAGGAACCAGTCTGGTTGAGGAGATAGAGGGGCAGCGCAAATCGTATGGTCGCATTTCCAAAGAGGGAAATAATCTGTCCGATGACCACCAGGGTAAAGTCTCTGGAAAATAAGTTCTGTTTCATTTTTAAACCTCCATGTTTTCAATACTAGTAGTCTGTACCGGAAATATGCACAAGGATTTCCGGTACGGACTACTAGTTTTAAGCCGTCGATATATGATACTTCTTTTTGTCCTATTGAGCAGCTTAGCAGAAGTGCCGCAATTTTTCCACAATAAATATTGGCAGCATTACATACCAAACGTTGGTATGTATAAGATTAAAAGAAAGAGCTGCCTATCAACAGCCTTTCAATTACTAAGCATTGCTCATTGCGGTTAAATCAGCCGCTGCTCACTTCTCAATCAGCAGCCCCATTTTCACAACTGCCCATGTACTACTTTTTCTTCAGATAAATGACTGTAAGCTCCTGCAGACGCTCAAGCATCTTCTCATCTACAATATCCAGCCCAAATCCTTTGAGCATCTGCTGAAATACCATAAATTTTCCGAAAGATTCCTCCTGGGTATCCCCAAAATTCATCGGATTCATCCAGATATTTGCCACAAATATAATCAGCTCCGCAAGCTGAACCGGATAATCAGTGACAATGGTTCCGTCTGCAATCCCCTCCTCTATAATAGGAAGAATATAGTTCGGCGCCACCTGCTTTATACTGTCAGTCACCATACTGAACATAAGCTTGGCATTATTCTGAAAGTTGGGAGCCATTGCAAAAATCTCATCCTGCACCGGCCGGTTAATGGATTCCTGAAAGATTGCCTTCAGCTTTTCACTTCCATTCAAGTCCCTTCTATCCCGAATCTCGGCAAGCATCCGGTTAGACTGCTCAGTTATCCGGTTTGTTACTGCCTCTAAGATATCCTCCTTGGACTTAAAATGGTGATAAATGGCTCCCTTGCTGAGCCCGCCCAAATGGTTAATAATGTCCTGGATGGAAGTATGCTCGTATCCTTTTTCCAAAAACAAACGGTATGCCGTGTCCAAAATCCGATTTACGGTTTCCTCCGGGTTTTTATTGCGCGCCATGGTACATGTACCTCCCCGTTTTCCTTTGACAGAACAAAAACTAAAAATTTGTTGTTCACCAAACATACCGATAGTATGTATATTAACATACCATCAGTATGTTTGTCAAATATATTTACGAAAAATAGTGAATACAAAATCATTTCGATGAAAAAGCCTTTCCTGCTTTCTCTGTTTAAATTTTTAAACCCGCTGCCTCTGCTCCTTTTCCAACTGTGCGATTCGAAGGAGAGCCTGTTTTAACTCTTCTTTGCTTTGTGCTAATTCCTCTTTGCTTTGTACTAATTCCTCTTTGCTTTGTGCTAATTCCTCTTTGCTTTGTGCTAGTTCCCCTTTATTTCGAGCCAATTCCTCACTCGTCTTCTCCAGCTCTCCACGCTTCCGATCCAGTTCTTCCTGCATCTCATCAATCATCAATTGTACCGTATTCCGGTCCATTTCCCGCAGTTCCTCTGAAAAAAATCCCATCACAACCTCCATGTTCCGGCATATCTCATACGCCTGCTGGTACATGGGCTTGAATTCCGGATAGGCTTTGATAAGCTTTATGATCTCTTCCGGCTCATCCGTACTCAAAAACAGCAGCCATGCATCTAATTTCCCTGTTACATCTTTATTTTGCTGTGTTTTCTTAAAAATGTCAATAGGGATAAAAATATATTTCTGCAGCAGCTCTGCCTTAAGCCCCGTGTCCGATCTCTGTCCAAACCGATGAACATACACGTGCGGAAACTCATGGAATTCCTTTGTACTGGTCTCAAAAAGCACAATTGTATAGACTGGTTTTACATCCCTGTAGCTGAACTTTTTTCTTCTTTTGCTTCTCACACGTTTATACTGACGCAGCAGCATATCGGACGAATAACACGCACTGCGCTGTCCGGGAAACATATAGCCAATCTTCTGCACCTCCACATTTGCCAGACTTCCATCCTTAAGCTCCACCACCAAATCCGTAACCAGTAGAGAACATTCATCCGCAAGCCTGGTGGAATCGTTAGGAAGCACCATGCGAATCCTCACCGGAAATCCCAGAAGCAATGATAAAAGCTCGTCCAATCGTTCCGGTGTGCTTTCCGGATTCATAATCTCCTTAAAAAATCCGTCATAGAGCATCCGAATACCTCTCACACCCATACACCAGTCCAGAAATTCTTCCTGCTGCTCTTCTGTCCAGGATGCAAACATCACCCGTAGACTGTCCTTCTTCCCTATTTCCTCCATAACCTCCTTCCGTTCCCGAATCATGGGAAAATACTCCTTCAAATCTGCCATACACCTTCTCCTTTCCGCCACAATATTTTTTGCACATTTTGACTCCATGGAACAAGCGGACATTTTTGAACTATAACCTTACTGGATGAAATCCGCTGCCTAAAAGAGACACAAAATGCATTATTCCTATAAAGGATACTTATCGGGTGTACCATTTCTTAATTTGCTGAAAACCTCTCCGAACCGGAGACATTGACAAAAAGACTTTTGATTGCAAAAGAATTGCAACTGGAAAATTATTCCTGTCCATAGACCTTATCTTAACACAAAATTTTTCTCTCTGCAAGTACTAAATCAACCTTGATTTTGCTCGTTCTCTGAAAACAGAAAAAACGGAGGTTCCTATTTTAGAAGCTCCGTTTCTCTGGCTTTCTTGCTCCCTTCGGCTGTGGCCTCCATAACAACAAGCTCTTTTTCATTCATATGATACTGATCCCATCAGATAAAGCGCCCCCATTACCCATCCATGCCATCCTTCACCTGATACAGACAATCATTCATTTTCTTAACCATCTGCCTGCCAATCAGAAATTGTACCACCCAGACAATTACAAATATAAGAACAAAAATTCCAAAATAGCTTAAAAATCCGCCTACGCTGTGCTCCATCCAACAGTTAAAATAAGCAGCCGGCATCATAATAATGGAAACAAGGAGAAAATAGATTCCCGTCTGCTTTACAAGGCTCCATTCCTCTGCTTCCCAAATAACGGAACACCCTCCGAAACCTGCACCCAGAATACCGCAGAGCACCGCCTGAAAAATAACGGCTTTAATTTCATTTCCCATTATGGTCACAAGCTCCGGTTCACAGGGCACATAATAGCCCCTGGCCCACAGAAGTGAGACAAAAATGCTGATTATATATCCGATTGTAATTCCAAGAGGGAATCCCAAAGCCCCCCGTAAAAGGATTTTCTTTTTCATAATCTCCACCTCATATTCCTAAAATTTTTTTAATTTTGGAAACATAGCGTCTTGAAGCATAGGTTGTGGTTCCGTTGGACAGACAGACGCAAATGGTACCTGTAAAGCTCAGATCAAAATGATCAACCTTTCTCAGATTAATAATCTCTGAATTGGAAATGCGGACAAACTTCCGGTCATCCAGCCGTTCCTCCAGCTCATAAAGCCGAAGCCGCAAAGTATACTCTCCTTTTTCGGTTACAGCGTAGATTTTTCCGGCATCTGCATAGATCCGAATCAAATCCTCCTGATTAAGCACCTCAATCTTCTCATCTCTGCTGCCGGAAATAATCTGCGGCGCATCCTCAGACAGCTTTCTTAATATGCGCTGAACCTCCTTCGTCATGGATGCGGTCATTAGGATTAGCTTTGGTTCGGTATATGCATTGTCCATCTTAATTTCAACCTGCATAGGCCCCCTCCTTTGTGACCTCATTATAGGAAAAATAGCTTTTGTTTTCAATAGATTTGCGATAGTCGGTTAATTTCAGAGTATAAGCGGTCATAAAAATGTATTTTTCCGGCAAAATGAAAGTGATAGAACTTTTGAAACAAAAAAGGCAGCTCTCCCAAAATTGGAAAAATCTGCCTCTGTGATCCTTTTTCTGTTTTCCTTAAAATACTTCCCGATGCACTTTCTCTACAGGCAGCTTCTCCAGCTCATGTGCCGCCGGATGATCCTTGGGCATTCCCAGAGAAAGAATCGCCTCCAACCGGCAGCTGCCGGGAAACTTAAGCAGCTCTCTTAAAAAATCCTCCGTAGTTCTTCCCTCCGGCGCTTCACGAAGCCTTCCCTGAATCCAGCAGCTTCCAACGCCAAGGCTGTCTGCCATCAGATGCATATTTGCCATTGCAACAGAACAATCCTCAACCCAGACATCCGATTTTTCCTCATCTCCAAGGACAACAATTGCACAGTCCGCAGATGCAAGCATTTTAGATCCTGCCACACGGCACTGGGACATAATTTTTAAAGCCTCCTTATTCCGCACCACAATAAATTCCCAAGGCCGGATAGCCTTTCCGGAAGCTGACAATAATCCCGCCTGCAAAATACAAGTTAACTTTTCTTCAGTCACAGCCTCCTCCGTATACGTTCTCACACTGCGTCTTTTCTGCATAACATTTAATAAATCCATCTGAAAAACCTCCTATTTGTAGTCGCTGCGCGACAGCACTAAAGGATAAAGCCGCTTCGACACACTGGTATTGAGAGAAACTTTTATTCGAAAGGACTCTCATAAAAGTTCCTCTCGCGCGCCTTTGCGGCTTTACTGTCCAGCAAAATTTATTTTTCAAAAACACTTGACATTTCTTAGCTGGACTATGTTAAAGTATAACACCGTAATTCATGCCCTTTCAGGGCTGGCGGACTGCGTCCGTCCCTCACCTATTCTCATCCAAAAACCCGATGCTAAACATCAACCCCATTCCTGGCAATCACATCCCGATACCAATAAAAACTATCCTTCCGAATCCTCCTATAAGACCCATTCCCCTCATCATCCTTATCCACATAAATAAACCCATACCGCTTCCGCATCTCCCCCGTACCAAAGGAAACCGGATCAATACATCCCCAGACCGTGTATCCCAAAAGATCCACACCATCCTCATCTACAGCCATCACCATCTGGCGAATATGATTCCCCAGATACTCAATCCGGTTCCCATCGTGAATCTGCCCATCCTCAAGCCGATCCTCATACCCAAAACCATTTTCCACAACAAACAGCGGAAGCTGATACCTGTCATAATACTGATTCAGCACATAACGAAGCCCCTTCGGATCAATCGTCCATCCCCAGGGCGTCATCTCAAGATACGGATTCTCCACCGCATCCAGACTTGCGGCCAGATCATCCCCCAGCTTTTCCACTTTAGGATCTGCACTCATCACACTGCTGAGATAATAGCTAAACCCAATAAAATCCACACATCCCTGCTCCATAGCCGCCAAATCCTCCGGCGTTATATCAAAGACGTAACCCCTCCGTTCCCAATCCATTTTCACATAGGAAGGATAACGGCCTCTGGCATGAACATCTGTAAAGAAAAGATTCTTCCGATCCTCCTCCATAGCCAGCAGCACATCATCCGGATTACATGTCCTGGGATAAACAGGCGTAGCCGCAGCCATACAGCCAATCTTAAACTCCGGATTTATCTCATGCCCCAGCTTCACCGTCATAGCGCTGGCCACAAACTCATAGTGGGCCGCCTGGTAAACCGTCTTAAGACGATCCTCCCCCTCCTCAAACAAAATGCCGGAATTTGTAAAAGCATAAATTCCATTGGAAAGAATCATCTGGTTATTGATCTCGTTAAAGGTCATCCAATATTTCACCTTATCCCGGTACCGCTCCATAACCGTCTCTGCAAACCGTACAAAAAAACCAATCATTTCCCGGCTCCGCCATCCCCTATACTTCTTCACCAGGCCAAAAGGCATCTCAAAATGAGACAAAGTCACCACCGGCTCCATCCCATGAGAAAGAAGCTCATCAAACAATGCATCATAAAACCGCAGGCCTTCCTCATTGGGCGTCTCCTCATCCCCGTTGGGAAAGATCCGGCTCCAGGCAATACTAGTCCTAAAGCACTTAAATCCCATTTCCGCAAATAAGGCGATATCCTCCTTATAAAAATCATAAAACCGAATTCCCTCATGGTTGGGATAATACTTTCCCTCCACAATGCCGTCCGTAATCTCTCTCGCCTTCGTCCTGCTCCCGGCCGTCATTACATCTGCAATGCTTAAACCCTTACCGCCGGCCTGGCAGGCTCCCTCTACCTGGTGGGCAGCCACAGCGCCGCCCCAAAGAAAATTCTCTTTCATGGCAATCTCCTTTTCCGTTTCATTCTTGGCAGCTTCCTTTTTACCAATACTCTTTTACTTAATCACCTGGTAAATCGCTTCGCCTGTCTCAACCTGCTTTTTCCCCAGGACGCATATCTCCTTATAATCATCCGCATTCGTCACAAGCACTGGTGAAATCAGAGAATATCCCTGCTTTTCAATAAAATCCATATCAAATTTAAGGAGAGGCTGTCCTTTCTTCACCTTATCCCCCTGTTCCACCAGAGTCTCAAAGCCCTGTCCGTCCAGCATCACCGTATTAAGCCCAATATGAATCAGGCGCTCCGTACCGTCCTCCGCCGCAATCCCAATGGCATGCTTTGAGGGAAACAGCACGGAAATCACTCCGTTGCAGGGAGCCTTCACCTCGCCAGCCGAAGGCTTCACCGCTACCCCCTGTCCGGCCACGCCGCTTGCAAACACCTCATCCGGAACATCCTTCAGCTCCACAACCTCGCCTGACAGAGGAGAACAAACCTCAAGACTCTCTTCTCCTGCCGCCTCTTCACTGTCTGTCCCGGCAATCTCAAGGGCGGCGGACAGCTCCGGATTCTTCTCATCCCCATGCTGCTCCGGCTCAAAGGCCTCCTTATCATCCTCTGTAATTCCCCAGAAATACGTAAGCAGAAGTCCAACCGCCAGGGCTGCCGTAATTCCGATGAGATATCCTGCAAAAGGCGAGTAGGTCCGCATGGCAAGGGCAAAAATATTGTGGAACACATAAGCGTCACAGGTCACATGGAAAGCTCCGTTGATCGCTCCGCCCACGCCTCCGGCAATGGCAACTACAGCCATCAGCCGCTTATAATTCATCACAATACCATAGAGAATCGGTTCCGTCACACCTGCACAGATGCCGGTGATAATTGTGGGGCCCGCAATCCCGCGGATCTTCGAATGCTTCTTTCCCTTCAGATAAACGCCGACGGCAATGCCAATCTGCGCAAAAACCGCACAGACAGCCGCGCCCTCAAGGACATCGCCTCCAAACATCTCCAGGTTCTGAAGGGTTACCGGCGTAAATCCCCAGTGCAGTCCCAGCATCGTAAGGAAGGGATATGCAGCGCCCAGAATAAGTCCTGCAATCAGACTGTTAAAGTTAAACAACGCCACCACGACATCCGAAACCCCGTTGCCCACAGTTGTTCCAAAGGGTCCGAAAAGAATCACCGTAAAGGGCACCATGATCATTACAGACAGCATGGGAACCAGAAAGAGCTGCAGTTCCTGTTTGATAATCTTCTTAAGGCCTTTCTCCAAAAGACTGTAAATAATCACTGCAATAAAAATCGGGAAAATCGTTGCCGCATAATCAATAGGCGTTACCGGAATCCCAAGGAAATTCACGCCCTCGGCACTCAAAAGTCCCGTAAAGTTCGGCTCAAGCAGGGCCGCTCCAATGGTGCCTCCCACATAAGGATTGGCCCCAAACTGCTTAGACAGGGTAATTCCAAGGAACACAGGCAGGAAATAGAACACTGCGTTGCCAGCCGCTGACAGAATCAGATAGGTCGGATCCTCATATCCCATAATTCCAAACTCTGTAAAAAGCGTCAGCAGCGCCTTCACCATACCTGCACCTGCCAGCGCCGGAATCAATGGAGAAAATGCACCGGAAATTACCTTCATGGCACGGCTCATCAGGCTCTGATTTTTGCCTTCTTCCTTTTTGGAGCTGCCGCTTCCTCCTCCAATCCTGGCAATGGACAGGATGGCTTCGTAATAGTCATGGACTGCCGGCCCAATCACAACCTGATACTGTCCGCCGCTTATCACCACCTGCAGCACGTAGGAAAGCTTATTTAAAGCCTCTTTATCCGCTTTCCCCTCATCCTTCAATTCAAAACGCAGTCTTGTGGCGCAGTGCACCAGACTGTTGATATTTTTTTCTCCGCCCACCAGGGCTACAATCTGTTTTGCTTCCTCAGTGTATTTCATAGCGCACTCTCCTTTAATTATTCATTCGATTCAGATGAAGTGTCAGATAAAGCTCCTCGCCCTCGCTGACCTCCCATCCATAGGTTTGGTGAAGAAACCGGGAAATCTTTCTGGCACATTTGTAATCCTCAGGACACTTCTGCGCAATGACAGCCGCAATAGACTCGTCAATTTCCAGCCGCTCCCCACTCATCTGCCGTTTCACAAAATAACGCACATGGGTCACAAACCGGCTCACATCAAAATTGTCCTCCTGAAATTCCCGTCCATAATGCAGCTTACTGATATTCAGAATATTCTGGATAATCTTCGTATACATCATGGTCTCTTCCATGCCGCTTCCGCTGGAATTGGCATTGATAAAATGCAGAACGATAAAAGCCGCCTCCTGCTCCGGAATCTCATAGCCTGTCTTTTTGCTCAAATCTGCTACGACCTTCCTTGCAAACTCATATTCCTTTGGATAAATCAGCTTAATATCCCATTCCAGAGGCGTCCCGAAATGGATGCCCTCCTTCATGCGTTCCAGCAGCATTCCCAGGTGATCTGATAATGTCAGCAAAATACTGTCGTTGCAGCGGTAGCCAAGCTGCTCCTCGCCCTCCCGGACAATACCGCTGGCCAGTTCGATATCATCCACAGTGATGCGCTTTAAGAGACTGTCAAAATCTTTTTTACCGTTGTCTCCGTTCAGTACAAAATGCTTTTCAACGAGAGCTTCCCGAACGGGATCTCCGGGCTTACACCCGAAGGCCACCCCCCTGCCCATGACAACCGCCTCCTGTCCTTTCCTGTCCCGCACCAGCGCCACATTGTTGTTCAGTGCCTTAATCAGCTTCACGGCTGTCCCCTCCCCTTCGTTTTTCTTTCGTCCTCTGCTTTGCATCCTTCCTGTTCTGCAAAACAAAAAGGCATGACTTCAAAGATGTACTATGTACATTCTTCCAGTCATGCCTGCATTACCAGTAACACTCTAAAAATATCTTAACTACCACAGGAGGGTTTGTCAAGTACTATTTTTCAAAAATATTCAAAAACTGGCCGCAGCAAAGCCTGCTCTTAAGCCTACCTGCCGATAAATCCCTCATACTCCTTCACATTTTCCGAATCCACAATAAATACCGGCTCATAATCTTCCGCCCCCAGAACATAATCCCAGGTTCCATCCAGGTAATCGAGCAGCTTCCGAATCGCCGTCTGCGTCATAACAGGATTGTAATACACCGACATCAGGCCATCAAAATAAGTATCCGCCGCAGCACAAAGCTCCTGGTTATCTCCTCGGAGAACCGCATACATCTCCTCCATACCGCCCACCGCAGACATATAAACCGTCAGAGCCTCCAGATCCCCTTTCACACTCTCATCAAAGGTGTCCCCGCTCAGAACCTCCAGAAAAGCCATAGACATCTCATCATCCATGGAAAATATAAACATCGTATGAGCCGTAGACTTGGCCGCCTCAATCCAGGAAGGCAGATTGCTCCCAATGTATTCCTTCGCCTTCTCATTGGACCACTCACAATTATATTCAAAATAATTCTCCGTGCACAGCCTGTCCACCTCTTCCTGGGTCCAGATCTTCCCTTGGTTTACCTCCTCCATGGTATAGATCCGGTCACCTTCCGCATCGTAATAATCCTCCTGTCCCATTAGGAACCTTTGAAAGCCCTCAAGCCTCCGCTCCGACACCGTAGAAGCATCACCGGAAAACTGAACCAGCGTACTGTCCGGCGTCATTCCATTGGTAATCAAATAATAGGCAACGGCAACTCCCGACTGCCAGTTATCACCGGAATAATTCAGAACAGCGCCATTCATGGTACTCTCAATAATTCTGTCATAAGAAATCCAAGGAATTCCCGCATCCGTCAAAGCCTGCTGCCCCTCCCCGGCCGCCTCGTCACAGCCCCAGAACATCACTCCCGCCGCATCCTGATTGGCCAGAATCTCCTGCACCTGCTCATTCTGTGTCTCCCCATTATCCGCAATATAATGAGTAGCCGCATAATCCCCATGAATGCCCATATTAATCTCATCCACAAAAGCTGCCGCATAAGCCGCCCCCTGACCCGTCCATCCGTGGTCCGGAGCCGCCGTCATCACATAAATCTGATTGCCAAGAGGCGCCGCTTCCTCCTGCCCCTCCTCCGTTTCCGCCAAACCCGGCTCTTCCTCCTTTCCTCCCTTACAGGAAGCAAGACCAGCCGTCATACACAACACAAGCAAAACCGCCAACACTTTCTTCATCATATATCCGCCAACTCCTTTTCCATTCGTTCCGTTACCGCGTACATCATAACATTTTGCACCCAATCTTACAATACAAAACCCCATACACATATTTCCCAATTTCCCCTTCTTTTTTGTGCACATTGCAAAATATCCCCAAAAACCTCCCCCATTTCCAGGGGATGCGGCAAAATAAGACAGCCTCCCTTTCCAATATCCAGTGTCCGGCTGTTGGCGCACACGCTGTCTGATATTGGCGGACTAACATACAAGACCTCCAACAGGCGAAGCCTGCCACCCAAGCCCAAACGTTAGTCCGCCAAGAGCAGACAGCGTGTACGCCAACCGTCCGAACACAGGATATGGAAAGGGAGGCTGTCTTATTTTGCCGCATCCCCGTCCGCCCCCTTTACTCCCCCGTCCTCCCATGCTAAAATAACCCCATATCACCCTAAGGCGCCAAGCAGAAAGGAGCCCCCATGAAAACCGTAGGAATCATAGCCGAATACAACCCCTTCCACAAAGGCCACGCCTTCCATCTCCAAAAAGCAAAATCCCTCGCCGCCGCGGACTACGCAGTCGTTGCTATGAGCGGCCCCTTTACCCAGAGAGGCCTCCCAGCCTTAACCGACAAATACACTCGGGCCAAAATGGCCCTGGAAAACGGAGCCGATCTCGTCTTGGAGCTCCCTATCCCCTACGCCGCCGGAAGCGCCGAGGCTTTTGCCCAAGGCGCCGTATCCCTTTTGGAAGAGCTGGGCATCATCGACGCCTTGTGCTTTGGCAGCGAATGCGGAGATGTGAACGCCCTTTCCTCCTACGCCCGTCTTTTCGAAGAAGAGCCAGAGGACTACAAAAGCCTTCTAAAATACTATCTGAAACAGGGATTCTCATTCCCGGCCTCCAGAAGCAGAGCCGCCGAAGAATATCTCCATTACACCGAGCACGTCTGCGTCTGCTCCCGGGACGATGCCGACTGCCGACAGGAGTCCGAGCTTCTTGAGCATCCCAACAACATACTGGGAATCGAATACTGCCGCGCCCTCCTAAGCCGCCGCAGCAGCATCCGCCCCATAACCCTGCGCCGCGTCTCTGCAGGCTACCACGACACCGCCATGGACAGCGAATTCGCCTCCGCCTCGGCTATCCGGAAAGCCATTCAAAGGGAGGGCCTGTCTGCGTCCGTAGAGGCCCAGCTTCCCAAAGCCTCCTTCCGGCTTCTAAAAGAGGCTTTCAAGGTCTGCCCTCCCCTCACCATAGACGATTTTTCCTCCCTCCTCTTCTACCGCCTCCTCACCCTCTCCCGGCAGGAGCTCTCCTCCTTCCAGGACATCTCCCCGGAACTGGCTGCGCGTATAGAAAACAACCGATTCCGCTTTACCTGCTGCACTGCCTTTGCCGATCTCTTAAAAACAAAGGATCTGACCCACAGCCGCATCACCCGTGCCCTCTGCCATATCCTGTTCGATCTTCGCCAGGCAGAGCTGGACGCCTTAAAAGCAGAGGGCTGGCCCGTCTACCTAAAACCCCTGGGCTTTCGAAAAAGCGCCGCCCCCCTTTTAGCCGCCGTCAAGGAAAAAGGCGCCTCGCCGCTTCTTGTAAAAGCGGCAGACGCCCAGACAATTCTCACACCAGTTCAATATGCACTTTTTGAAAAAGACGTCCTCGCAGCCCATATCTGCGAATCCGAGAGCCTGTGCCGGTATGGCGCAGACTTTATCCACGAATACACCCGGACACCCGTCATACTGCCTTGAGTCAGACATCCGTCCCTTTCACAAAGCCCAGAATCTCTTCCGGCTTCTCCAGCCGGTAAGTAGCCTCAATCCCATCCGGCATCAGGCTGCCCCAGAGAACCAGCCCGTGATCCACCCCGGCATCCCGGGCGCAGGCCATGTCGTGGACACTGTCTCCCAGATAAAGAACCTCTCCGGGCTCTGCTCCCGTCCGTTTCAGATATTCCAGCATGGGATCAGGAAAAGGCTTGCCTTTCCTCGTATCACTGGATGTCACAACACAGTCAAAATACCCCCCAAGCTCCCGGTCACGGAAGTCCGCCTCATACTCAGAGCGTGTTTTGGAGGTGATAAGTCCCAGATGAACCTCTCTTCCGCTCAGCTTCTCCAGTGTCTCTTCCATCCCCGGAAACAGCTGTCCCGGGGATTCCTTTGCACAGGATAAGTATTCTTTTTCCCATCTTTTATGAGCTTCTGCCGGATCCGGAAGCTTCAAAGCCTCCATCGCTGCTCCCCCTGGGATGCCAAAGGAAAATCTAAGATCCGGAAGTTTTGCATCCTCTCCCCAGTATTCCCTCAGAACCCTCTCCAAGGAAATCATATGGATCTTCACCGTATCAATCAGTGTGCCGTCAATATCAAACACCAAATGCGAATAAGTCCTCATAGCTGTCCCTCCCTGCAGCTCCTGTCTAATTCTTAAAGGAATGGATAGGAGCCGGAATTCTCCCGGTACGCCCCACAAAAGCGTCGCAGGAGAAGCGGTTCACCGGCATAATAGGCGCATACCCCAGAAGACCGCCGAATTCTACCATCTCTCCCACATCCTTGCCAATCACCGGAATCAGGCGTACTGCCGTAGTTTTCTGATTCACCATGCCGATAGCCATCTCATCTGCAATGATGCCGGAAATGGTCGCTGCCTTCGTATCCCCAGGAATCGCAATCATATCCAGGCCTACCGAGCAGACACACGTCATAGCCTCCAGTTTCTCTATGGTCAGCGCCCCGGCCTGTACCGCGTCAATCATTCCCTGATCCTCGCTGACCGGTATAAAAGCTCCGCTTAAGCCGCCTACATAGGAGGAAGCCATCACGCCGCCCTTTTTCACCTGGTCATTGAGAAGGGCCAAGGCCGCCGTCGTTCCGGGCGCGCCGCAGCGCTCCAGGCCGATTTCCTCCAGAATCTCCGCTACGCTGTCTCCGATGGCCGGAGTGGGAGCCAAAGAAAGATCCAGGATTCCAAAAGGAACTCCAAGCCTTTTAGAGGCTTCCTGTGCCACAAGCTGGCCCACCCTCGTCACCTTAAAGGCCGTCTTTTTAATCGTCTCGCAGAGAACCTCAAAGCTCTCCCCCCGGACCTTTTTAAGTGCGTGCTTCACAACACCGGGGCCGCTGACCCCCACATTGATAATGGCATCCGCCTCTGTCACTCCATGAAAGGCTCCTGCCATAAAAGGATTGTCATCCGGCGCGTTGCAGAATACCACCAGCTTGGCACAGCCCAGGGAATCACGCTCCTTTGTATACTCCGCCGTCTTTAAAATCATTTCACCCATCAGACGCACGGCGTCCATATTGATTCCGCACTTGGTCGAGCCTACGTTGACAGAGCTGCATACCCTGTCTGTTTTGGCAAGGGCTTCCGGAATGGAACGGATTAAATATTCCTCCCCTTTTGTCATACCCTTGGATACCAGGGCGGAAAAGCCCCCGATAAAGTTTACGCCCACCTGCTTTGCCGCCCGGTCAAGGGTCTCGGCAAGGGTTACATAATCCTTCGGCGAACGGCAGGCCGCTTCCCCAATCAAAGCCATGGGCGTTACGGAAATCCGCTTATTTACAATGGGAATTCCAAAATCGCGCTCAATGGCCTTTCCCGTGGCCGCCAGATCCTTTGCCACAGTCGTAATTTTGTCGTAAATCTTCTGGCTCAGCCTATCCAAATCGGAGTCGATGCAGTCCAAAAGACTGATTCCCAGGGTAATGGTGCGCACGTCCAGGTTGTCCTGCTCGATCATCTGGTTGGTTTCTCTTACTTCATATAAATTAATCATAAATACATTTCCCCCTAGGTTCTTTAGATCCGGTGCATCTGGTTAAAAATTTCTTCCTGCTGGCATTTGATTACAACGCCAATCTCCTCTCCGATCTGCTCCAGCTCCGAAGAAAGGCTTTCAAAGGACTTTACCTTTCCTGTGTCCACTACCATCATCATATTGAAAAAGCCCTGTACAATGGTCTGGGAAATGTCCAGAATGTTTACTCCGTTCTGTGCCAGATAAGTGCATACCTTTGCAATAATGCCTACCGTATCCTTTCCTACTACCGTAATAATCGTTCTTTTCATAGTGTTCCTCCTATTCCAGTTCCGTAATATCCCGCTTATATCTCAACACAAGGCGATATCTCATCCCGGCTGGCAACGCTGATAGGGAAATCCTCTGGCTGGTAAGGCGTATCCCCAAGCTGAATCTCCAGCCTTACCGTCTCCCGGGCCAGTTCGGCATAATTGTTCTCCTTGCTCAGATGCCCCAGAAACACGGCCTTGAGATTGTCATGGAGCACCCGGCAGAGAAGCTTTCCTGCAGACTCGTTGGACAGATGCCCCCGTTCCCCGGCAATCCGCCGTTTCAGATAATAGGGATAGCCCCCCACCTCAAGCATATGTATATCGTGGTTCGCTTCTAACAATAATACATCAAGATCCTTCAGATTGTCCACCGTATAATCTGTATAAACGCCTAAGTCCGTAGCCACTGCAGCCGAACGCCCCCCGCAGGCTGCCCGGTAAGCCACCGGCTCCGCCGCATCGTGGGAAATCCGAAAAGGAGAAATCTTCAAATCCCCAATGAAAAAGGACGCATCCGCCCCAATCTCCACAAACAGCCCTTCCTCTATCTTTCCAAGACCGTCCATCCCACGGATAGCCGCCGCCGTCCCCGGCGTGGCATAAATGGGAATCTCATATTTCCGGGCCAGCACGCCAAGTCCCCGGATATGATCCGAATGCTCATGGGTGATGAGAATTCCATTCACATCCGTTCCTTTCAGATCCAGATCCTTAAGGCCTGCTTCCACTCGTTTCCCACTGATTCCTGCATCAATCAGGATATGACTGCTCCCGGAACCAATGTAAATACAGTTGCCGCTGCTTCCGCTGGCGATACTGCACATTCTCATATCTTTCGTTCTCCTAATCTAGACACGCAGTCCCCGGCTCCTTTCTGCCGGCGCCTGGCAGACTGTCAGCTTCTTCTAAAAGATACGCTATTTCAAGCGCTTTGTCAATCTGCCCCGGCAAAACCAAACAGCAGAACTCCCGGCAGGTTACCGGTCACGAAGTGAGCAGCCCCTGTATCTCTTTATAAGCCTCCTCTATACAACCGCTGTTGTCAATCACCGCCTGGCAGTGCTTCCGGAATTCCTCATCCGAAAGCTGGCTGGCAAATACAGCCGAAATCTTCTCATCCGAATACCCCCGGGATGCCCTTAAGCGTTCTCTGCGCACCTGGGGTTCCGCATAAATATACCACAGCTCGTCACAAATTTCCTCATAATGATCCTCTATCAGCAGAGCCGCCTCAATCACGAAAAGCTCACAGCCTCCTTCTTCCCCCGCCCGGGCAATTTCTTCCAAAGCCATAGCCTTTACCGCAGGATGGATGATCTGATTCAGGGCTTTCCGCTTTTCCTCATCAGAAAATACCACCGCTCCCAGGGCCCTGCGGTCAATCCTTCCCTCCTGTCCCAGAATTTCGCTGCCAAACAAGGCTGCAATCTGTTCAAAGGCATCCGTCCCCGGCTCCATCACCCGATGCCCGGCTGCGTCCGCCTGGAACACTCTGGCTTTGCAATCCTTTTCCAGAAAGGCCAGAATCTCACTTTTCCCGGCCCCTACGCCTCCTGTAATTCCAATAACCCTCATCCCTTTTAAATTCCTCTGCTTCCCAAAGCCGGATTCCATCCTTTCCCGGCATTGCCGTTAATGGGCCTCGTACCAATTCTTTCCCTGCTTCATATCAATCTCCAAAGGCACCGAAAGCTTAGCTGCGCCGTGCATTTCTTCAGAGAGAATCTCCTTCACCTTTTCCGTTTCCTCACAATGTGCCTCCACCAGGAGTTCGTCGTGAACCTGGAGCAGCAGCCTTGAGCGCAGCCCTTCCTCTCTAAGCCGCCGATCCACCCGTATCATGGCAAGCTTAATAATATCAGCCGCTGTTCCCTGAATCGGCGCGTTCATGGCGACACGCTCCCCAAAGGACCGCTGCATAAAGTTGGAGGATTTCAGCTCCGGCACCTGCCGCCGCCTGCCGAACATCGTCGTCACATATCCTTTTTCCCTGGCCTCCTTTACACAGCCGTCCAGAAATTCCTTGATTCTGGGATATGTCTCAAAATATTTCTCAATATATTCCTGGGCTTCTTTCCGGGTAATGCTCAAATCCTGAGACAGCCCAAAGGAACTGATGCCGTACACAATCCCAAAGTTCACCGCCTTAGCATTGCGCCGCTGAAGATCCGTTACCTGATCAAAGGGAATATGGAACACCTGGGAAGCCGTGAGCCGGTGAATATCCTGAGCCTCCCGGTAAGCCTGGATAAGGTTCTCGTCCCCGGACATATGAGCCAGTACCCGAAGCTCAATCTGGGAGTAGTCTGCATCCAGAAGGGTATAGCCTTCCGCCGGGACGAAAACCTTGCGGATAAGCCTTCCAAGCTCCATACGGATGGGAATATTCTGCAGATTGGGCTCCACGCTGCTTAAGCGTCCCGTAGCCGTAATCGTCTGCTGAAAGGTGGTATGAATCCGTCTGTCCGCCCCAATATACCCTGCCAGGCCATCCGCATAAGTTGATTTCAGCTTTGTAAGCTGCCGGTATTCCAGAATGTGCGAGACAATAGGGTGATCGGGGGCCAGCTTTTCCAGCACCTCCGCCGAGGTAGAATAGCCGGTCTTCGTCTTTTTTCCGCCCTTCATCCCCATTTTATCAAATAAAATAACACCCAGCTGCTTGGGAGAATTGATATTGAATTCCTCCCCAGCCTCCACGTAAATCTCCTTTTCCAATTCCCCTATCCGCACAGCCAGAGCATCGCCATAGCTTTTAAGCTCCTCTGCCTCCACCTGTATGCCTGCCTGCTCCATGGAATGGAGGGTAAATACCAGAGGCATCTCCATATCATGGTAAAGAGCCTCCATGCCCTCGTCCTGAAGGCGCTTCTCCACCAAGGGAAACACCTCATAGAGCACATAGCTTAGATAGCCTGCATAGATGCAGAATTCCTCCGGCTTTTCCTCAAGAATCCCATTCAAGGGCTGCTTTCCGAAAAGCTCTGCCCTGGAAGGCACGGACAGGCTTAAGTACTCTCCTGCAAGCTCCTCACCGGAATAGCTGTCCTTCAAGGGATTCAGTAAGTATGCCCCAATCTCCACATCCCGGAAGGCTTTTGGCTCCTTTACCTCTAAAAATCCGAGCTGCTCCTTAAGCCCTAAGCATACAATCTCCTTCACTCCGGTAAGGGTACGGGACAGCCGCTCGGTAAGCCACCCTTCCGTAAGAAAGCCCTGTACCGGGAAAATGTATACCTCTTCCCCTGATAAGGCCAGAGAAAGAGCCAGTACTGCCCCATTTTCCCGAATCAGTTCAAAAGCCAGGCGCTCCCTCTTCCCTGCTTTTTCAAAAATATTCTCCGCCCCGCCCAGGTCCGACACCGTCAAAAAGCTCTTTTCAATGGCTTCATTGGCCGGGGCTTCCACCGAAAACCGGGACAGCATATTTTTAAATTCCAGCTCCTTTAGTATCTCATAGGCCTCCTGGGTATAAATATTTCCCAGCCGGGCCTTTTCCCAGTCGTACTCGCAGCCGCAGTCAATGTTGATGGTGGCAAGGGTTTTGCTAAGCTTGGCCATATCATAGTGATTGCGCAGAGCCTCCTTTGCCCGGTTCGGCGTGATTTCCTCCACATGGGCATAGGCATTCTCAATGGTTCCGTATTTGACTACAAGGCTGGTAGCCGTCTTTTCCCCGATGCCCGGAACGCCGGGAATGTTGTCGGAGGAGTCACCCATAAGGGCCTTCAGCTCAATCACCTGTAAAGGCGTAATCTGATAGCGGTTGATTACATCCTGGGTATTGTAGTTTTCAATCTCCGTCACGCCCCCCTTGGTCTTGGGCATGCGGATGCGGATGTGCTCTGTGGCAAGCTGCAGAAGATCCCGGTCGCCGGAAAGCACCGTAACTTCCAACCCCCTTTTTTCACTTCGCTTTGCCACGGTTCCCAACAGGTCATCCGCCTCCAGGCCGGCCTTTTCCATAGTGAGGATTCCCATGGCATGGAGCAGCTTTTTCAATACCGGAACCTGCTCGTGAAGCTCCTCGGGCATGGGCTTTCTTGTTCCCTTGTATTCTGCGTACATTTCATGGCGGAAGGTGGGGGCCTTGACATCAAAGGCTACCGTGATATAATCCGGCTTCTCCTCCTCCAAAACCTTGAACAGCGTATTTAAGAAACCGAAAACAGCGTTGGTGTGAAGCCCCTGGGAATTGGTGAGATTGGTCACTCCGTAAAAGGCTCTGTTTATAATGCTGTGTCCGTCAACAAGTAATATTTTTTCGCTCATATTTTTCCTCCGAATCCTCGTAAAATCCCCCTGCCCCGGAACCATTTCCGGCCGAAGGAGCATATGTCCTTAAATGCTTAAAAACTCCATTACCATAATGGCTGTCAAAGCCGCCATAGCCAGTACCTGAGACAGTACATAGTACACCTGAAAAAACTTCCTGCCCCGGATCTGCAGCTCCGATACTCTTAAGGATTCCTCCAGAAGCCTGTGAATATTCTGATCCTTCCCTCCGTCCTCCAACTGGGCCAGGCCGGTGTAGATGGTGTAGTAGATCTCCAGTTCCTCGTAACAGTCCCGGCATATGCGGATATGGGACAGGAAGGCGCTTAACTCCTTGTCTGTCAGCTCTTTGTTAATGTATGGCATTACCATCTGCTCTGCTTCTTTACAGGTCATGGACAGGCTCCTCTCTGTCAATGTATCAGGGGCTGTTGCAAAATAAGACAGCCCCATCATTAGCAGTATACTATTTTCAACAATGAAAGTAAACCTCTGGCGCATTTTCTTTTTATACTTCCATCATATCCATTGCTGTTCACACGTCGCTAATCATTCCTTCGTCTCAAAAGGAAAATGATAATCTAAATTTAATTCATCCCGCAGGCAGATAAGTTCCTTCTGAATGGCGTCTCCCACCGGCACTCCTTTGTCTTTCCGCTCCTGCCATGCCAGATACTCCTTCTCTCCCGCCGTATAGATTCGTTCCGCTCCGGGGGCTACCGTTGAATTCCGCAGTCCGCGGCAGATGCCGCCTGCAATCTTCTTAAATGTTTCCAGACCCATATAGAATTCCGGATTGATAACAAAGAAGAAATGCCCCAGATGATACATCTGATGATTGCCGTCCGCATCCCTGCCGCTCAGATCCAGCATAAAGGGCCCCCCTGCCAAAGCTGCAGAAAGAATCTCCACAACCGTCGTAAATCCATATCCCTTAAATCCGGCAGTCGCTTCCCCAAGTCCTCCTAAGGGTACAAGAGCCGCTCTCCCGGCACGCATTTCTGTAAGGATATTGGCTGAGTCTGTCATGGCATTGCCTTCCCTGTCTACCACCAGCCCGGCAGGCGTCTCCTTGCCGGAACGGGCATAGAACTCAATCTTGCCGTTCTGAATCGGTGAAGTTGCGCAGTCAAAATTGAAAGGGAAATCTTCATCGGTTGGCATGGTAAATGTCAGCGGATTGGTTCCCATCATCGTGTCAATTCCAAAGGTCGGAGCCACGGACGGACGGGCATTGGTTCCGGAAATTCCAATCATGCCGGCTTTGCAGGCCATGGTTGTCCAGTACCCGGCAATTCCATAATGTGTGGAATTGCAGACTGCTCCTCCTGCCATTCCATATTTTTTTGCTTTTTCAATCAGTTTTTCCATCATGCGGAAGCTGGCCACCATTCCCATGCCGTCGTGAGCGTCCATCACGCAGGTGGTCTCCGTCTCTTTTAAAATCTCGATATTCGTCACAGGAAGCAGCGTGCCGTTCTTAATACGATCCAGGTAAATCGGCTTGAACCGGTTGCAGCCGTGGCTTTCAATCCCTCTCCGATCCGATTCCAGAAGCACATCGGCACAAATCGCCGCCTCCTCCCGAGGTACTCCGTATGCCTCAAAAACGTCAATCATAAAATCATTCATTAATTCCCATGATACATAAGGCCTTGTTTCCATACCGCATACTCTCCTTTTTATTACTTTACCTTATCGGACATAGTCCGCCAGCCCCAGAGGGGCATGCATGAATGGGATACCCGCAAGGTATACCCTTATGGGACGAAGTCCCCTCTTCCCGACGGGGTATACCTTAATAATATTCGTTTTATCTCAACAATACAATGGGGTTCTTCACATTCAAAACAAGCCTATAAAAAACCAGGGATTGCCGCACAAACAGCTATCCCTGGTTTTTACAGGCAAAATCAAATTATCAAGCTTGTTTCTTCCGGTAAGACTCTGCTTCCCAGTGGGTGATAAAGTAAGTCAGCTCATCCGTCATGGGCAGGATTCCCCCGAATTTCTCCGCATAATAAGCCACCTTCATGGCGTCTGTCAGAAGAAGCTCGGCATTACCGATCTCCTTCTCGCTCTGGCAGAGGGCAAAGGCTCCCACATTCTGCAAAAGCACAATCTTGGGATAATCGCCTTCCTTCTCCTTAAATGCATTCAGAGCCGTCTCCAGATCCTCGTCCTCTCCCACAAAAAGCGGAAACGCACCGCAGTACACAATGTGATCCGGCGTAAAGGGTTTTAAAAGCGCCTGGGCCTTCTCCCTGCTGCTCACAAAGTGGACAGCCTCACGGATCGGCAGGAACTCCGCCGCGCGGCCCGTAATGGAGTGAAGCTTTGCCGTCAGCTCTTCTCTGCCTTCCGTGCGCACATAAGCCTCCAGCTTGTCAATCACATCCTCCAGTATCCGGTCAATCTCCTCTGTAGTCTCTGCCGCAATAAAGATACCGTGGTTCTGCAGAAGCACAACCTGTACCTCCCGGCCCTGCTCTTCTTTGTAAACCTTCATAGCCTCATTGCAGAGCTTTCCAAGGGTATAACCGGGACGGCAGATGGGAATCCAGATCATCTGCGCTCCGAAAATCTCCCTTGCAAGTCCTTCCCCGCCCTTAGAACAGGTCAGGCCGTTGATGAGCGCCGGATGAATGTGAAGCACATAGGTCTGCGGAAACAGGCTGTGAAGGAGGGCCTCCACACTGGGACGCTTGCTCAGATCTTCGTCGCACCGGGCATCCATAACATCCGTAAGAAAGGCCGCCTCTCTTGCCGCATCCTCCGCCGGATAGTCTTTTTCCATAAGAGCCGTAAGCTTTGCAATATCCATAGCCACAAAGCCGTCGGCTGTAATGGTTCCCAGACTGGTGCCGGAGCATTTTACATAGAGAACCCCGTCCTTCTTGTAAGAGGTATTGCCTCCGCCGGCCAGTACCAGATCCGGATTCTTTCCGTGTTTGTTTGACATCTCCACCAATTTCGTTAAATCAATCATACGTTCCTCCTATTTCAAATCGCTGCGCGATGGCACTAAAGGGTAAAGCTGCTTCGACACACCGGTTATGAGAGAAACTTTTATTCGAAAAAGCTCTCATAAAAGTTCCTCTCGTGCGCCTTTGCAGCTTTACCATTTATTATAATCGCTGCGCGATGGCACTAAAGGGTAAAGCTGCTTCGACACACCGGTTATGAGAGAAACTTTTATTCGAAAGGGCACTCATAAAAGTTCCTCTCGTGCGCCTTTGCAGCTTTACCATTTATTATAATCGCTGCGCGATGGCACTAAAGGGTAAAGCTGCTTCGACACACCGGTTATGAGAGAAACTTTTATTCGAAAGGGCACTCATAAAAGTTCCTCTCGTGCGCCTTTGCAGCTTTACCATTTATTATAGTCGCTGCGCGATGGCACTAAAGGGTAAAGCTGCTTCGACACACCGGTTATGAGAGAAACTTTTATTCGAAAGGGCACTCATAAAAGTTCCTCTCGTGCGCCTTTGCAGCTTTACCGTCTATTTTCGCTTGGAGAGCACTTCTTCCTCGTACTTTTCAATCTCTGCAAACCAATCCTCCTGCACCGGAGCGCCGTTGAGCTCACAGAAATAATTCCACACATCTCCCAGAGGATATGTTTTCATCTCCTCCTGGCGCATCATCAGCTCCGTGAACTTTCCGGCATCCTGCAGCTCTTTGAGCTTCTTATTGGGAGAAAGCAGGGCGTAGAGAAGCGCTTTCTGCATATTGCGCATACCCGTTACCCAGGCGGAAATCCGGTTGATGCTTGCATCAAAGTAATCCAGAGCCAGAAGAACACGGTCAATGGCATCGTTGCGGACAATCTCTTTGGCAATCTCTCTCGTCTCATCGTCAAAGAGCACCACATGGTCGCTGTCCCAGCGCACCCCTCTTGTCACGTGAAGGGCAATCATGTCATTGAACAGCAGCATGGAAGAGATCTTATCGGACACCACCTCGGTGGGATGGTAATGTCCGTTGTCCATCAGGCTGATGATGCCGTTTCTTGCGGCATAATTGATGGTAAACTCACTGGAGCCGACGGTATAAGACTCCATGCCGATGCCAAACACCTTAGACTCCAGGCACACCAGTACCTTCTCCTTGTCATAGGGTACGGCCAGAATCTCATCTAAGGACTGCTTAAATCTTGCACGGGGCCCAAGGCGGTCTGCCGGAACATCCTTCATTCCGTCGGGAATCCAGATATTCATGGCGCAGGGACAGCCCTGCTCTGCAGCCAGATACTCGGAAATCTTAATACATGCGATGCAGTGATCCACCCAGAACTTGCGGACTGTCTCGTTGGGACTTGAGAGAGTCAGGCTGTCCTCTGCCATGGGATGAGAAAAACAGGTGGGATTGAAGTCAAAGGCAACCCCGTTCTTCTTGCCGAACTCCACCCATTTTGCAAAATGCTTAGGCTCAATCTTATCCCGATCTGCCCGCTCGCCGTCCTCAAAAATGGCATAGCATGCATGCAGGTTCACCTTATGCTTTCCGGGAATCAGGCTCAGCGCCTTCTCAATATCTGCCATCAGCTCTTCGGGGTTTCTCGCTCTTCCGGGATAATTGCCTGTAGTCTGAATTCCCCCGGTCAAAGGGCCGTCATGGTCAAATCCGATTACATCATCTCCCTGCCAGCAGTGCATAGAAATGGGAATCCCTTTCAGACGCTCCAGAGCCGCATCTGTGTCTACACCGATTTTCGCATACATTGCCTTTGCTGACTCGTATCTTTCTTTCACATTCATACTTACCATCCTCCTATTCTAAATCGCTGCGCGACAGCACTAAAGGGTAAAGCTGCTTCGACACACCGGTAGTGAGAGAAACTTTTATTCGAAAAAGCTCTCATAAAAGTTCCTCTCGTGCGCCTTTGCAGCTTTACCGTTCAGCAGAAATTTTTTCTAATAAATACTTGACATTTCTTAGCCGGACTAATTATAGCCGCTGCGCGGCAGCTCTGCTAGTTGCGTTTTTATCTCTCCCTGGGCGCCGGGAAGGATATGACTGCTTTTAGGCCCGAAAAGAGCGTATCTCAAAGGAATTGCGGATGCACACCCTTGCATCCCAGATGTCCTTAAGCTCCCCTGCTGCAATCATCTGGGCCGCCAGATTGCCAAGCGCCGTGGCCTCTCCCGGCCCTGCCAGGACTTCCTTCTTTGTATACCAGGCGGTCAGCTCATTGAGATAATCCGCATTGGAGCCGCCTCCCACTACATGAATCTTGTCATAAGTCTTTCCGGTAAGCTCCTCAATCTCCCAGACCGTCTCCCCGTAGCTGCGGGCCAGGCTCTGGTAGATTACCGCCGCCAGCTCTCCCGGTGTCTCCGGCACTGCCTGGTCATGCTTCCTGCAGTACTCCTTGATGGCCTCAATCATGCTGTCTGGGGAGAGAAAGCTCTGATCGTTCACGTCAATCACCGTAGGGAAGGCCGAAACCTCCTCGGCCATCCTGCAAAGCTCGGCATAGCTGTATTTTACCGGAAGCTCCTTGCGGACAGACTGGATCATCCACAATCCCATAATATTCTTCAAGAAACGGAACCGGTAGTCCACGCCGCCCTCATTGGTAAAGTTTGCCCTGCGGCTTTCCTCTCTGCAATCTGCTTCCTTTAACTCCGTTCCCATCAAAGACCAGGTGCCGGAGCTTATGTAGATCACATCCTCCTCTGTGGAAGGAACGGCCAGAACCGCAGAAGCCGTATCATGGGTGGCCGGCTGCATCACCATGCAGGAAAAGCCAACCTCATCAGCCACCTCTTTTTTTAAGGGTCCTACCACTGTGCCCGGAAGGCTGATAGGCCCGAAGATTTCCTTTTTATACCCCAAACGTTCAATCAATTCATAGTCCCAATCCTTTGTCGCAGGACTTACAAGCTGACCGGAAGTGGCGTTGGTATATTCCGTCTTTGCCACGCCTGTCAGCAGATAGTGAAAATAATCCGGAAGCATCAAAAGCCGCTCCGCTTTTTCCATCAGCTCCGGCTGCTGTTCCTTTACGGCCATCAATTGATAAATGGTATTGAAAATCTGCTTCTGGATTCCCGTTCTCCCATACAGCTCTTCCGGAGAAATGATCTCATAGACCTTATGATCCATGCCTTCTGTCCGTTTATCCCGATAGCCCACCGCATCCCCCAGACGCTCCCCGTTCTTGTCAAGAAGAACATAGTCTACCGCCCAGGTATCCACACCCATACTTGCCGGAATCTTACCGAGCTCCTTACAGCGCTTCATCCCGGCTTTGATTTCTCCAAACAGACCCTCTGCGTCCCAGCACAAATGCCCGTTTTTCGGCTTCATGCCATTGTCAAAACGGTAGATCTCCTCCAAAACCATTTTCCCGTCCTCAAGATGTCCCAGAATATGGCGTCCGCTGGAGGCCCCGATATCTACTGCCAGATAATAGGTGTTTCCCATCCCTCTTCTCCTTCTTTAAAACTGGGGGACTGCAGGTGCAGTCCCCCAGTGCTTATAACATTTAAAATCTTACAGCTTGCTGATCCACTCGGACATGTTGCCCTTGTAGAAGATGTACGGTGTACCGGCCAGAACGAAAGTTCCGTCACCCTGTGTATAAACAGTGTAATCTTCCTCAGCATAGTCACGGAAAGCAGCCATGGTGAAGGTCTCGCCGTCAGTTCCTGCCCATCCGTTGGTCAGAGCAGCGTCAATTGCAGCACCTGCTACAGCGCCAAGATGGATAACATCCCACAGCATCATGTAAGGACACACGGATGCAAATGCATCATCCTCTGCTGCGTTGGGCATGAAGGACTGCATCTCAGAAGGAAGTCCAAGACCTGTCAGCTTAATCTCGCTGTTAGCGCCCTTAAGAACCTGTCCTGCTGCTGCGATACCAACAGTAGTCGGGGAAATGATACAATCAACCTTGTTCTCTGCTACGAAAGCATTTGCCTGGGTTGTGGACTCAACCGGGTCGTCATTTCCGTATTTCTTGTCAAGCTCCGGGCTGACCTTGCCCTTGTACATATCCTTTGCCAGCTCTGTCTCCATTGCTGCGATCCAGCTGTTCTGAACCGGAGTGTCGATACCAGCGGAAAGAACGCCAAGAACGATCTCATCGCCTGAGTAGCTTCCAAGCTGCTCTGCTACAACCTCTTCCATGGTCTTATCTTCCGGATAATCTACGCCGAGGGTAATCAGAACGGCTGCCTGTACCAGGTAAGATCCGATATCCTGTACCTCTGCCTGGTTGATGTGTGCCAGACGGTAATCAACGCTTGCCTCAGAGTCGATGGAAACGATGGGGATTCCGGCATCCTTTGCCTTCTGGAAAATCTCATCATATCCGGTATCTCCGTTGGTGGAAATAACGATAGAAGCAACACCCTGGGTAATCAGCTCGTCAAGCATCTGAACCTGAGCAGCTACGGTTGTCTCAGCCGGGCTGTCATACTCGGTTACGTAGCCCTTTGCTTCCATGTACTCTTTGTAGCCTTCATACATCAGATCGCCGAACTTGTTGCCGGTGGACTTGAACATGAATACATGCTTTCCGCCTTCTGCAGACGGTGCTGCAGGAGCCTCTGCCTCTGCGTCGTCTCCGCCTGTCTCGGCAGGAGCCTCTGCTGCCGGAGCTTCAGCTGCCGGAGCTTCTGTTTCTTTGGAACCGCAGGCTGCAAGTCCTGCAATCATGCTCACACTGAGCATCAGAGCTAAGATCTTTTTCATCATAATGAAATATCCTCCTTTTATTTTTGCTTTATAGCTCTTTTTATATATACGGGGCGCTCTAAACCCCGGATATACCATATGTCAGCAGAATAAGGTCTGCTCTCCTAATTGGCCCGTGAGATACCCTCCTCACAGATACTAAGCTTTCTCCCTAAGAAAAACGCTCTTTATTCTTCCGGGCATTCTCTTCCAGCTCCGCCTTCATCTGGGCGGTTTTTTCCTTACAGGTATTCTGGAGGGATGCTATTCTCTCCTCCGCCTTACGGATCTTTCCATCGGGATCGCCCGTCTTTTTCAGCCTTGCAATCTCTGCCTTAAGCTCTTTTACCTCAGCGGCCGTCTTTATGTTGAGAGCCTCAATGTTCTTGTTGTTCTTATAGAGAACCTTGAGCTTCACGTCTGCAATCAGCTGCCGGTTCACACTGGGAATCAGAACCGCAATCAAAAGCACAATACCTGTTACAATCTTCCGGGTGTTGGCATCCACGCCAATCAGTCCCAGAGTGTACAGCAGGAAGGCCATAATAAAGGTGGAGATAAAGGGACCGTATACCTTACCCTTACCGCCGTTGGTAGACACGCCGCCCAATACGCAGATAGCGATGGTGTCCATCTCATATCCTGTACCCATGGAGGAGGAAAGTCCGCCGCCCATACGTCCTACAAAGAAAATGGAACCGATTCCCGCCATCACGCCCATCAGGATAAACACAATGAGCTTTACGCGCTCTACCCGGATACCGGAATATTCCGCCGTCACAGGATTATTTCCCACGATATACAGCTTCCGTCCAAAGGTAGACCGATGAAGGACAAAGTAGAAAATCACGGTAATGATGATATACAACACCATACAAATGGGGAAGATCCACCAGTTTCTCCAGCCGATGGCATTGTAGAAGGGCGGGAAATTCTTCAGCGAATTCACATCCAGGATAATCTCTACAATTCCGCGGAACAGCATGGAGGTGGAAATGGTTACAATAACCGCGGGCATCTTCACATATCCAACCAGGATACCGTTAAAGGCTCCGCAGACTGCCCCTGTCAAAATGCCTGCCAGCACAGCCACAACAGCCGGAGCTCCGTTCTGATACAGAAGTCCCGTTGTCATACCGGAGAGTACCATATTAGAAGCAATGGATACGTCAATGTCTCCAAGCATCAGCACAAACACCATACCCATTACCATAGGCGACAGGTCCAGTCCGGACTGAATAATAGACTGAATGGTGCCGATATTAAAATACAATCCCGGTCTGGCAGCCGCCAGAATCAGATTAATAAGAATCAATATGTAAACCAGGATCATTTCCCATTTTACTAGAAACTTGCTTAATTGAAAACCCTCTTTGACAGTCAGATCTCTGACCGCAGCTTTATTCTCAGCCATTAGAGCAGTGCCCCCCTTTCTTTGAGGAAACGCTTCTCAGAAGAGCGTGTCATCGCAATATTTAAGAATACGGCCGCAATAATAATAGCGCCCTGCAGAGCCTTCTGCCATACGGACAAGCCCGGAAGCAGACTGATAAACTGCGTAATCACGCTCATCATCAGCCATCCGATGAATACGCCGTCCACGGTTCCGCGGCCTCCTGTGATGCTGACGCCTCCCAGGATGCAGATTGCGATGGCCTGCAGCTCATAGCCGTCGCCGATGGTGTAGGTACACATTGCATAGTTGGCCGTGTAAAGCATACCGGAGATGCCGGCCAGCGCGCCGCAGATTACAAATGCCAGAAAACGGATTCTCGCTTCCTTGATACCGGCAACCTTGGCAGACTCTACATTCGTTCCGATCGCATAGATGCGCCTGCCGGTGGTACGGTAGCTGAGATACCAGTACGCTGTCAGGAATACAATAGCCGCAATCCAGAGAATGCTTGGGATTCCAAGAATCTGTCTGCCTGCCCATGCCTGGTAGCCCTCGGAAATCTGATGGGGGAACCACCAGTTGCCGCCGCTTAAGAGGAATGCAAAGCCTCTGTAGATATACATGGTGCCCAGTGTCGCAATCATGGGAACCACCTTCAGATAGCCGACTACAAAACCGTTAAAGGCTCCGCAGACAATTCCGATTACAAGGCTTAAAATCACCCACACGATGTTGGGAATCTCCATATGGCTGCTCATCAGCGAGGTGCAGACCACGCCGGACAAAGCCAGAATAGAACCAACCGACAGATCAATTCCTCCTGTCACCAGAACGACCATCATACCCATAGCCAGGAATACGTAAACCGCATTATTTCTCAGCATGGAAATAATGGTATTGAGAGAAAACATCGAGGGCGTAATGATTCCTGCCAGCGCCAGAAGCCCTATCAGACCGAAAATAAGACCGATGTTACGGTATCCGAATACTTTTTTCATGCCCTGGCCTCCTTCCTCTGCTCTCCCAAGGAAGCTGCCATAATCATTTCCTGGGATACTTCTTTGTTGTCAAACTCGCCGGTCACATGGCCGGATTTCATAACTACGATCCGATCGGCCATACCAAGAACCTCCGGCATCTCGGAGGAAACCATAATGATCGCATAGCCGTTTGCCGCCAGCTCGTTCATAATCTCATAAATCGAATACTTTGCGCCTACGTCGATACCCTTGGTAGGCTCGTCGAGAATCAGAACCTTAAGGGAACAATTGAGCAGCTTGGCAAATACTACCTTCTGCTGGTTTCCGCCTGACAATGAGGAAGGCGGTGCGCTGATATCCTTGGCCTTGAGAGAAATCTTCTGGCAAAGCTCGATGGCTTTTTGAATCTCTGCATTTTCGTCCAGCATATTTGCCTTTGCAAACTGCGTCATATCCGCAGAAGACACGTTCTGATAAATGGGAAGCTCGTTGACAAGCCCCTGTGTCTGCCGGTTCTCCGGAAGCAGGCCGATGCCGTAGCGGAAAGCCTCCACCGGCGTCTTTACATGAATCTCCTGTCCCTCCAGAAGAATTCTTCCGCTGTCAGGGTTCATAATACCGAAAATAGTCTGGCAGACCTCGGTACGCCCTGCTCCTACCAGCCCCGTAAGCGCCAGGATCTCGCCCCTCTTTACTTCAAAGGAAATATTCTTAAAATACCCTTCCTTGGAGATATCTTCCACTTTCAGTATGGTTTCCCCAATCTTGGCCGTCTTTTCCGGATACATCTGATCCAGCTCGCGGCCTACCATGGCACCGATGAGCTTCTGGTTGGAAATCTTATCCACATCCCAGCAGCCTATGTACTGCGCATCACGGAATACGGTTACCCGGGTTGCCAGGCGGTACATATCCTCAAACCTGTGGGAAATCAGAATAATGGAAACGCCCTCGTCCCGGAGCCGCTCTGCAATGGCATAAAGCTCCTCGCACTCGTTGGCAGTCAGGGAAGCCGTGGGCTCATCCATGATAAGAATTCTTGCGTCTCTGGAAAGAGCCTTGGCAATCTCCACAAGCTGCTGTGCCGCAACGCTTAAAGAACCCATAGGCTTTGTCACGTCAATCTCCTTGCTCAGAGGCTCAATCAGTTCCTTGGCTCTCTGGTTCATCTGACGCCAGTCGTACATGCCCAGCTTGTTCTTAATCTCCTGCCCCATAAAAATATTTTCAGTCACAGACAGATCCGGGAATGCCGTTACGTGCTGATAGATCGCCGCAATTCCCAGTTTTGCCGAATCCATGGTGTTCCGGGGGCTGATCCGCTCTCCCTCCAGCAGCATGATTCCGCTGTCCGGCTTATGAACGCCTGTGATAACTTTGATGAAGGTGGATTTTCCTGCGCCGTTCTCACCCATCAACGCGTGTATTTCACCCTTTTTCAGTTGAAACTGCACACCTGCCAGGGCGGTGACGCCGCCGAAGGTTTTGACCACATCCTTCAGCTCGAGAATGTAATTTTGCTCGTTCACCTTGTCTTCTCCTTCCTTGCTTGGTCTTTATGCTACTAGATAACCTCAAAAATATGGAATATTCAATATCAAATATTGTTTTTTCGGTATCATTTCTTGCTTTTCTGGCATTTTTGTGCTATAGTGATGGAAAACATGTGAATTATTTGTCATTTCAAACAATTGTTCCCAGGAAAGGACTTTATTTCGTATGAAATTACCACAAAAAGAATATCCCCCAAAATATATCCATAAGTCAAATCTTCTGTCCGACAAGTCCGTGAACCTGCCTTTTCAAGTTCTCCAGTGCGGATATTCCAACGAACGGGAGTTAAAATGCAATGCAAACTATTCGGAATTTATCATTTTTTATATTCTGGATGGTATCGCCCAGTATACCAAATATAAGGATGTCCAGTACGTCCATAAGGAGCATATCATCATTTCCAACTGCAATACACGGCTGCGGTTTTCAAAGGCTACGCCTAACTGGCGGTATTTTTATATTATTTTCTCCGGAACCCATGCCAAGCTGTATTACAATATGATACGCGGAAAGAAGGGCGTGATTCCGGTTACCCCTCTTCACAATATTTCCGTACATTTTACTTCTCTGTGTTCCTATCATTATACGAAGGATCTGTTTATTCAGATGGAGGCCTGCTACCTGCTCCATCAGATTATCCATGAGCTTCTGATCGTCACCCATGAGATTGACGAGGCCAGGCTCCTCACACCCGTCCAGCAGACCATCGTGAATACAGCTCTGAAATACATCGACGAACATTACAAGGATGACCTGTCCGTGGACAGCATCTGCCAGAAGGTGAATTTTTCCAAGTTTTATTTCTGCAAGATTTTTAAGGAACATACAGGAAAAACCCTGTATCAGTATCTGACTGAATACAGGGTTAACAAATCCAAAGAGTATCTTACCTATTCTAAGCTGTCTATCCATGCCATTGCCACGGAAGTGGGCTTTAAAAATACGCTGACCTACAGCCGGGCCTTTAAAAAGCTGATGGATATGACGCCCAGCGAGTTCCGGGAGGCCTTTTAGCGCCTGCCGGGGGCGCCCCATATGCTTTTGCAGCGGACGGGCTTTTTACGAAGCCTCCCGCTCTTCCAGATCGCTGTTCTGTTCTCTTAAGCTTACAAGAACATCCTGTGCGGAAAGCTCGTTCTCCTGCATGTAAGTATAAAGCTCCTGCATCTCTTCGTCACGCTTTGCTTTTAACAGCTCTTCCCTTTCCTTTTGAAGCAGGGAAACGGCTTCTGTATGCTTTCTAAGCTTCTCCTCGTTTTCTGCCAGTAGTTCGTCGTAGGTTTTTCTTGCTCTTGTTCTTGGCCTTGCCATATGTTTGTCCTCCTATTTCTAGTTCCGTAATATCCTCCACAATACACTGGTCTGAAATCAATTTCCAGCCACAGAAAACATGTGTCTGGAAATCGATTTGTGCATTGTGAAGGATATTACTGTTTTGAGTTCCGTAATATCGCGGATATACTACTGACAGTATATGCCTGTCCTGGATAATTTATGCAAAAAAATCGGTGAAAGCTTCCTTGATTCTATTTTTTATCCAACCATATTTCCGATTGCTTCCTCAACAGCAGCATTCAAACTCTTTCCATGTTCCATAGCATACACGGCAATATTTCGATGAAGCTCCGGACTAATCCTAACATTAAATGAACCCTTATAAGGCTGTTCAGGTTCCACATTTCGCTCTTTGCAATCTGTCAGGTATTCATCAATCACATTCTGAAAGCCTCGTTCTAATTCCTGTACAGAATTTCCTTCATAAGATAACAAAGACTTTATTCCCATCACTTTTCCAAAAAGGCAGCTGTCTTCTTTGGAGTATTCTACTGTACCATTGTAATTCTTATATGATAATAAATCACTCATGTAATTCTGCTTCTTCCTTTCCGTATTCATATATAATGTCACTCGGAAGATCAATAAAATCATTCCAGAAAACACAAGTCCGGCTTTCATCAAGCTGTACATTTTCAAAAAGGCCGTAAACACTTTTTAAATCTTCATATTCTTTTATATTTTCTATATCTTCTCCAACGTCATATAAACAATCCCGTCCATCATCAAAAATAACATGTAATATATAATTTTCTAATGGTTTTACACTTTTAATTCTAGGAATCATATAAACCCTCCATTTCTTATAAAGGCGGTAATTTCCTTAAATTTTGACTATCCCACATTTCAAGCAGCTCTTTCTGATTGTTTCTCATCCACTCTTTTACAAGCTCTTGCGCTTTTTTGGAAGATCGCCTTCTGTCATTTCCATTGTCCGTAAATCAAAAATTCCTATATGTTCACCATATAGAGCATGCAAATGACTCGGTTCATGTTCCTTCGGTTTGAAAAACATTTTAATCTATTCCATAAAATCTACTTATTTCCGGCATTTTATATTTCTCCTTTGGTTATTTTTATTATATTGTACCATCCGCCAAGAAAGCGTGCAACTATCTATAGTTACTATGTATATCTATAAAAGAAACAAAAACCCCTATATGCCCAAATAAAGGCAATATAGAGGCCATTTTAAATCACACCACCCTTAAAGCTTCCAAACTATCACTTTCCTCTTTACCCTGTTGATTTTTTATATCATTTAAAATACCTTTGACATTATCAACCGATAAATTCATATCCTGCATAAGCTCATATAATGCAGACAAATCTTCTTCACGTTTCTGTTTTAGCAGTTCTTTTTTCTTATCCTCTAAGGTTTTAACAGATTCCTTGTATGCTTCTATGTCATTCGAAACTTGTTCAATCTGCTCTTCTAATGTCATCTTTGGCTTTCTGCCAGGTCTTCCTGCCATTGTAGTTTGTCCTCCTTATCTGCACACTTATTTATTATATTTGAAGCATATGCTAAAAGTGGATAAAATATACAAAAATAAAAAAAGTTCTGAAATGTCTTAATCTGCTGACATTACGAACTTTTTTAATACTGCCGGCGATGGGACTTGAACCCATACGTGGTTGCCCACAACAGATTTTGAGTCTGCCTCGTCTGCCATTCCGACACGCCGGCCTGCGTGTTTTCTTCTCTGCAACGAAGATCATTGTATCACAAGTTTTCGAAAATGGCAAGCAAAAAGTTCATAGACTTTTCCTTTTTTATCCTATATAATAATAAAAAAAATATTTGTGAGGCACAGCTATGAAACCTTTTACCTTCCGATTACATACCGCCGGACGGCGTTTTTATTTTCTCTGCTATACCCTGGCGTTTCTTCTCCTGTCTGCCGCTGTATTTTCACCATTTATCCTAAGCGGAAAATCCTTTATCTGGAAGCCGGACGGCCTGACCCAGCACTTCACTTCTCTGGTTTACTTCCGCAACTGGGCAGTGTCCATTGTGCGCACGCTGCTTACGGAGCACCGGCTTTCCATCCCCCTGTGGGACTTCTCTATCGGTTACGGCTCCGATATTTTAACGACCCTTCACTATTATGTAATCGGAGATCCCCTGAATCTTTTGTCCCTGCTGACACCGGTGCGCTTTCTGGAAGGCTTATACGCCTTCCTGGTTCTTCTGCGCCTGTATCTTGCCGGGGCTGCATTTTCCTGCTATTGTTTCCGGATGAAGCGTGAAGGCATGGCTGCCTTTGCCGGGAGCCTCATTTATACCTTCTGCGGCTACGGGATTGCCCTTGCCCCCGTCCATCCATATTTTATCAATCCCATGATCTATCTCCCCCTGCTTCTTATCGGCGTAGAGCGCGTACTTCACAAAGAAAAAGGGAATCTGCTCATTGCCGTGACAGCTCTCGCTTCCCTGAGCAATTTCTACTTCTTTTACATGCTGGCCATACTGACTGTGATATACTTTATCCTTCGTTTTTGTACCATGGAGCATGAAAACTGGAAAAAAGACCTTGGAAGCAGCCTGGGGCGGACTCTGTTCTTTTCTCTCACAGGAACCGCTCTTTCGGCTGTTCTTCTGCTGCCCATGCTGCTGCAGTTTCTCTCGGACTCCCGTTCCGACACAAGCCTTACCTATTCCCCCCTTTACAGGCCGGACTACTATGAGCACATCCTGGATCAGTTCCTCTCCCTGTCCTACTCTTCCAGCTGGACGAATCTCTGCTTCGCAGCGCCGGCCCTCCTCTGCGTATTCCTTCTATTCCTAAAAAGGAAGCGGCTGAAGGCTTTGAAAGCCGGTTTTCTGATTCTGACTGCTACGCTCCTGCTCCCGGCTGCCGGTTCCTTCCTGAACGGCTTTTCCTATCCGGCCAACCGCTGGTGCTTCGGCTATTCCTTTCTCATTGCCTTTATCACCGCTTATCTGTGGCCCGAGCTCTTTTCCTTAAGCAAAAAAGAAGCCTTTTGTCTGGCTTTTTTGCTTCTCGTATATGGAGCCCTTTTATTCCTGCTGCCCAATATCGGATCCGTCCAGGCCTTTTTCGCTCTGTTCCTGCTGCTTTTAACCCTCTTTTTCCTGACGGCTCTCTCCCCCTATGTGAAGAAACATCCCAGGGGCGCTAAGCTCTGCCTGTTCCTGCTGATATCCATAAACATCTGCGCCAATTCCCTTTTCTACTATCGGAACAACGTAGAAAGCCATCTGAGCCGTTTTGTAGACAGAGGAGAAGGCTTCGCTGTCCTGGAGCACTCCGCCTCCGGCATGGTCAGCCTTTTCCTCAAGGATCCTTCCGAGTTCTGCCGCTATGCCCAGGACATCGTCCCCCTGCGGAACGATACCCTCATTCAGAAAGCAAACAGCATCCATTACTACTGGAGCCTTTCCAACGGAGCCGTTACCCGTTTTTTCAACGAACTGGCCCTTCCCTTCGAAGAGCGTTCCTTCAAATACGACAGCCTGGACAACCGGGCACAGCTCCACGCCCTGGCCGGTGTCCGCTGGTACATCCAGTATGACCCCAACAAATACCTCCCTTATCCCTTCGACGGCCTGAATGTGTACGACTACCAGGGGGATCTCTACTATGTCTCCGAAACAAGCGACTACCTGCCCTTTGGCTACACCTGCAGCAATCTCATTCCCCGGGAAACCTACAACGCCCTCACCTACCTTGAGCGTCAGCAGGCCCTTCTCCAGGGCGTAGTCTGCGAAACCCTGCCAGACGGCGCAAAAGCCCCGGCACTCACCTTCCAGGATCAGCCCCTCCCGGCATCCATCACCTGCGGCTCCGACATCTGCGAAGAAAACGGCACCTACTACTGCATGAAAGAAGGAGCCCAGCTGACCATAAGCTTCGAGAGCGTCCCCGGCTGCGAAACCTACCTCCTCCTGGAAGGAATGGAAGCTCACAGCCTCAGCCAGCTGGATCTCTACACCCTGGACGCCGCCGCTCCGTACTTTGAGGAAGAACTGGCTTCCCTCACTGCCCGCGAGCTGCGCCAGAAAAAGAAAGACCACCGAAACACCCCCAACATATCCCGTTTCCCAATCACCTGCACCTCCGAAGCGCTGGAAACCACCTTCTGCTACTACAACCAGCTGACCGAAAGCTCCTACGACCGCTCCGACTTCCTCCTGAACATGGGCTGCACCCAGGAAAGCCAGCACACCATCACCATCACCTTCCCCTACCGGGGCGCCTACACCTTCCAGGGCATCTCCATCCACAGCCTCCCCCTGGACTCCCTCACCCAGCAGATAGCCGCCCTCAGCCAGGAACACCTGGAAAATGTAACCTTCACCGACAACCAGATAACCGGCGCCATCACCCTGTCCGGCCCCAGCGTCCTCTGCCTGTCCATCCCCCACTCCAAAGGCTGGACCGCCCAGGTAGACGAAACCCCGGCCCCTCTCCTCCAGTCCAACACCATGTACCTCTCCCTCCCCCTGGAAGCCGGCACCCACACCATCCGGCTCCACTACACCACCCCCGGCCTAAAACCCGGCCTCCTAATCACTGCCCTGGCCCTAACCCTCTGGCTCCTCTACCTCCTGCCAGACAAAACCATCCACCCCAGACTGCGAACCCCCAAAAAAGCCCCCCACACCTCTACCCACCAGCAAACCAACACCAAATAAAACAGCCCCTTGCCACAAAACCAATATCCCTCATCCCTGCCACCCCCAACCCACAGGGATTTTTGCAGAATAAGCCGCCAGACGTTTCCGATATCCCAGTGTCCGCCTGTTCGCGCACACGCTGTCTGATATGGATGAACATTACCTCCAAAAACCTCAGCATCCAAAAAACACAAAAGGTAATGTCCATCCAGAGCAGACAGCGTGTACGAGAACCGCGCGGACACGGGATACGGAAACGTCTGGCGGCTTATTCTGCAAAAATCCCGTCCCCCTCACATCTTTTTCAATAATTCCAAAAAATACCCCGGCAGCGGCGCCCTCACCTCCAAATACTCCCCCGTAGAAGGATGCGTCACCCCCAGCACCATAGCATGCAGCACCTGCCCCTGCATCCCTCGAATCCCCTGCATCCAGGAAGGCAGCTTCCCCCTCCCATAAACCTCATCCCCCAGAATCGGATGCCCGATACTCCCCATATGCACCCGAATCTGATGAGTTCTCCCCGTCTCCAGTTCACACTCAATATACGTATACGTTCCAAATCTCTCCAGCACCCGGTAATGCGTAACTGCCCTCTTTCCGCCTTTCGCCGTCACAGCCATCCGCTTCCGATCCACCGGATGCCTCCCGATGGCCGCATCCACAGTCCCAGTATCATTTTTCAGATCCCCACAGACAATCGCCCGATACCGCCTGGTGATCGAATGCACCTTCAGCTGCTCCGCCACCCCGTTATGTGCCCTGTCATTCTTACACACAACCAGCACCCCCGTAGTATCCTTGTCTATCCGGTGCACAATTCCCGGCCGCATCACCCCGTTGATCCCCGAAAGCTCCCCCCGGCAGTGATACAAAAGCCCGTTCACCAGAGTCCCGGAAGCATGCCCGGCCGAAGGATGCACCACCATCCCCTTCGGCTTATTCACAAAAATCAGATCCGAATCCTCATATAAAATATCCAGGGGCAGATCCTCCGGCTCAACCTCCGTCTCCACGGCAGGAGGAAGCGCAAGCTCAATCACATCCCCTGGATTCACTTTATAATTTGCCTTTAGGGGCCTTCCCCCAAGGCAGACCCCGCCTTCCTTAATCACCTTCTGTAGATAAGAGCGCGAAAGCTCCGGCAGCTCCTCCGCCAGATAACGGTCAATCCGAAGCCCTGCCTTCCCCTCCACCTCAAAGCTCTTCTTTCTTTCCATCCTCCGCCGCTTTCCCTTTCCTTCTCATCGTGAAAAATTCCAGCTCGTCCTCTTTATAGTAAAAGAGAATCAAAACCGCCAGAAGAGCCGCTCCCACCGTCACGTAGCAGTCCGCCACATTAAACACCGGAAAATCAATCAATTTAAAATAGAAGAAATCCACCACGTAAGAGTTCTCTATCCGGTCAATCATATTCCCGACAGCTCCGGAAGCCAGCAGAATTCCCACAAAACGTATGGGGAAAAAGCGCCGCCCTTCCGGAAGCCGGAAATAATAAAAGGCCACCAGACCAAGTATAAGAACCGTGCACACCAAAAAAGCCGCTTTCTGCCCCTGGAAAATGCCAAAGGCCGCCCCCCGGTTCTCCAGATAATTCAGTTCAAACACACCCTCCCACAATACAAGGGGCTCCTGTCCCTTCAAATGCAGGACTGCGAGAGCCTTGCTCCACTGATCCAACAGCGTGAGCAGAATCACAGCCCCAAAGCCTGCCAGGTTATATTTCATATTTTTTCTCATCTCATCGATCCTCTAAAATCCAGGAAACAGCCTCAAGAAGCTCTTCCTCCCTTACTGTCCGATCCACAAAGGCTTCTCCCATGCGGCGCAGAAGGACAAACTTAATGCTGCCTGCCTCCATCTTCTTATCCGAACGGGTCGTCTCAACCACCTTCCCGGCCTCAAGCCCCTTCGCAGTCTCCGGCAGGGAAAACGCCCGGAGCCCCCCGGTAAGCTTCTCCAAATCAGCCGTATCTAATAAGCCCCTCTTCCAGGAGATGAAGCCTGCCGCTGCCATCCCCACCGCCACGCACTCCCCATGCAGCAGCCGGAAATCCTTTAGCTTTTCCACTGCATGGCCAATGGTATGGCCAAAGTTCAGAAGCGCACGTTCGCCTTGTTCCGTAGGATCTGCCTCCACCACAGCCCGCTTGATCCGGCAGCTCTCTGCTATCATAGGAAGCAGCGCCTCATACTCCAGGCCTTGGATAGCTGTCTGATTCTCAAGGAGCCAGTCATAGTATGCCGCATTCCGTATCAGGCCATGCTTCAAAATCTCTGCCATGCCGGAAGCAAACTGCCGCTTGGGAAGCGTCTTAAGGACAGACAGATTCATATACACCAGGCCGGGCATATGAAAAGCCCCTACCATATTTTTCCAGCTGTCAAAGTCCACCCCCGTCTTTCCCCCGATACTGCTGTCCACCTGGGACAAAAGGGTCGTCGGGATCTGGATAAAACGGACTCCCCGAAGATACGTGGCTGCCGCAAACCCCGTCAGATCTCCCACAACACCGCCTCCCAGGGCCGCCAGGATATCCTTCCGGTCAAAATGCTCCAGAATCAGATGCTCGTAAAGCCCCTTCACCGTATCCAGCGTCTTATGGGCTTCCCCGGACTCTATGGTATAAACCGTCACTTTTTTACAAACCCTGGAAAGCTCCTGCCTTACCAGCTCTCCGTACAAAGGACCAACCTGACTGTCCGTCACAATACAGATCCTGCGCTCCTCTGTCTCAAGAGGCGCAAGCTCTCGGGCAAGCTGCTCAAAGCTGTCCTCCAGAACAATGGAGTAGCTGAACCTTCCGTCCATCTTCACCGGCAAAACAACTCTCTTTTTCTCTTCCATCCTGTTCCTCCGGCCTTTCCTGCTTTGCATAAGAGTTACTGTTCACTCTGTAAACAATAACACATAAGATACCTGCCTTCACAGGAAGTCCTAAATATATTTTAAAACCGTCACATAGCTTCTTCCCTTTTTCGACTGTCCGCCAATGGCTTCCAGACGAAAACGGCCCATTCCCCGGACCGATATCAGATCTCCCTCCTTAGGCTGGCAGCCGTTGGAAGTCACCAGTCTTCCGTTGACAAAGACCTTGCCGCCCTCGATCTGCCCGGTGAGACTGCTTCTGGAAGCGCCAAAAGCCAGGGATAACAGGCTGTCCAATCGGACAGAAGCCATAGTCCCGGTAATCTCGCGCAGCTTAGGCTCATAGGAAAAATCCTCTTTCTCCACCCCTTGGGCCGTCACCATAGTATGGCGTATCCGGGTTAAATTTTCACAGACAAAATCCGCCAGCTTTTCCTGGCAAAACAAAAAAGCCCGCTCCTCCTCCACAAGAATATCTCCTGTCTTAGACCGCTCAATTCCCAGATTCAGAAGCGCTCCAAGGTAGTCCCGATGAGCCAGCTTCTCCGCAAACTTCTTCTGAAGCGGCTCTATTTTGATGCAGGCAATGGGATATTTTGGACAAAACATGGGAGCATCAGGCACAAAAGCTGCCATCTGACGCTCCGCTGCTTCGTATCCGCCAAAGCTCTCTGCCTGTATGTAGGAAAGCCTGGGTCGGATACTGTGAAAAATATGCTGTTCATTCAGATTCAGAAAATCCGAATACGTTACAATTCCACGCTGATAAGCCGTCTCCGCCAAATCCAGAAACCGCTTTTCAAGCTGCTGTTCTTCCCTTGTCATAGGCTAAAACTTACCGTACACGGAAGGTATCTCAATAGAGCCGCTGATAATATCCTGCAGATCGCCGGAAATATCCACGTTCCTTGGCGTTGCCAGGAAGATACTCCCGGAAACCTTCTGCAGATTGCCGCCGATGGCAAAGCAGGAACCAGATGTAAAATCAATGATCCTCTGTGCCACATCCACATCCAGGCCTTCAAAATTCAATACAACTGTGCGGTTGCTGAGAAGCGTCTCGCCAATCTCTCTGGAATCATCAAAACTTGTGGGCTTAATCACACATACTTCCATACTACCCTTCCCCTGCTTTCTCGAAGTCTGACGAATCGGGGTCACCTTGCTGCGTTCCCTGGAAGGCTCTTCCGCCTCATAATCGTCGTAGTCCTCTTCCTTTCTGCGTCGAAAAGGATTTTTTCTTTCCGGCTTTTCGTCCTCGTAGTCATCATCGAAATCATCATAGTCGTCATAATCATCGTAGTCGTCATCACCGCCCAGCTTCATGACGTCCAGGAATTTATCGATTACACTCATTTTACCTTCTCCAATCTAACTATAATTGCGTTCCCCAAAAATCCCCGTTCCAACGCGGACCATGGTAGCGCCTTCCTCAATCGCAACCTCATAGTCTCCTGTCATGCCCATGGACAAGACATTCATAGATACATTATCAATGCTTTTCCTTTTTATGTCAACATTTAATTTCTTCAAATTGGCAAAATGTGCACGATTTTCCTCCGGATCCTCTACAAATGGTGCAATTGTCATCAATCCGCGGACGGAAATTGCCGGAAGCTCTGCGATTTTCCGGATAAGCTCTTCCGTTTCCTTTGGCCGGACGCCAAACTTACTCTCCTCCCCCGCCACATTGACCTCAATCAGCACCGGCACAGTAAGCTGCCTTTTGACCCCCTCCTCGCTGATGGCCTGAGCCAGCCGCAGGGAGTCCACGGAATGAATCATGCACGCCTTGTCCACCACATACCGGACCTTATTCCGCTGCAGGTGCCCGATAAGATGCCAGCGGATATTCTTAGGAAGCTGTTCATATTTGCTGCAGAGCTCCTGGACCTTATTCTCTCCAAAGTCTAAGGTTCCTCCCGGGAGAAGCTCCTCGATCATGGAAACGGGCTTTGTCTTGCTCACCGCAATGAGCGTCACCTCTTCTCTCTTCCGCCCGGAACGCTCACAGGCCCCGCGGATTCTTTTTTCTACCTCTGCCAGATTTTTAACTACTAGATTGTCAGTCATAAATTACCTCATCCTCATTCACCGTATCCGCATTCAGCACAATATGATCGTAAACGGACAGCCCGTAGCTGGTTCCCTCCTTTACGATACAGTACTCTTCATTCTCATAGAGAATCTGAATCTGCCTAAATACCGTGTAGCCCTTATTGATATTGTAAACGCCCTTCAGCTTCGCCGTCTGTCCCACCTGATAGTACTCTGCGGAATCAGTCCGAATCAGCATGTCGCCGCTTTGAAGCAGCTTCTCGGAGGTGCTGAAATTCTCCTCCTTGGGATCCACATAAGCGTACTCCTCATCCTGGTAGTAGATGGTGCAATTCACAAACTCGGCCTGACTGCTGCCGTCCTCGCCCACCGTCTGCTTCATGACTCCCATATTATTGTTGGATCCGGAGGTTGTCACATAATTCTTGTCAATAACAAAAAACTCCTTTTCCGTCACTGCAGTTTTGGGAATCTTAAGCCCTCTCGTCTCCTCAATCAGAACCTCAAATGTAAGGAAACGGTCGTTTGCGTAGCGGATCATGGAATTCACAAAATCCAGAACCCCATAAGCCTTTCCCTCCCGGTACTCCACCGTCACCGACGGCCACAGCTCTTCCTTATCCTTATCCATACGGATTTTAATATAGGTTGTATTCTGTATTACCGTGCCGTCCTCTGCCGTCTTCTGATTTTCCCGGATCTTGTCTAAAAGATACGTCTCCATCTCCTCGTCCAGGGGAAACACCAGCTTCCATGTCTCTTCCGTAATCAGCTTATACACCGGTTCCCCCTGGCCCACCAGCTCCTCGGTCCGCAGATTCGTCCTTTCATAAGCCTCCTGGTCAAACCAGCTGCTGCTTAGGGACTCAAGGGAGGCATTCTCAAAGCCGTCCACATAATACTCCACAACCCCGGAGGTTCCTGCATTGTAACGGGCAAATATACCGCCGCTTTCCTCCGCACTGTCAAGCTGTGCAATCATATTCTGATTCATCAGATCCAGAATGGTAGCGTTTATCCCTGTCTTAAAATCATACACCTCCGAAAAGTTCATGTCAGAGGCATTGCTCATATAAACGGCTATCTCACTGCGGATCTGATTGTAATCTTCCTCACTTAAGCTCAGCTCCCCGGCGCTGTCCTTTAAGGCCTGCGCCATACGGCCGCTTTCATCCACCGTATACACGGCGGAATTCACAGAGACCTTCTCATCTTCTCTGGCATAGTAGCTGATGTATCCGGCTTTTTCCGACTGAAAAACCTGTTCTGTGCGCAGAGCGATTCCTGTATAATGATAATCCGCAGCCAGATTTCCCGCTATCACTTCATAACCGGAAATATGGGTGGAATTAAAAAACGTATAAACACACACAATCAGATAAACTGCTATAAACCCAAAAAATACAACGCCGATATTCATAGGGCGCCGGTACTTGATAACCTTCTTATTCTTTTTCCTGGAACCTGCCACGAATACAACTCCTTATTCCAGTTTTGCAGCATGCAGCCGGCATCCCTTTTGAGACGGAGGCGCAGCCGCAGAGCCTGTCTGTTTTTCCTGTGAGATAGAAAATGCGGGGCTGCCGTGAATCAGACAGCCCCTCTCTTATGTACCGTACTTTAACAGGAAATGAGAACCTGCTCCTTTGCAAAATCCGGAAGTTCCTTCTCTTCCACGGAAATACTGATGCAGAAATCCACCTTGAACTGCTCGCTGATCTGGTTGAGCTGTGTCAGGGCGTCCGTCAGATCCCCATGCTCCAGATGCGCAATCTTCAAAAAGCTGTCCAGATATACCTGCTCCAGATCGTAGTCCTGGGAAATAATTCCGCAGAGAAAGCCGATGAATTCATCACTGTTCTTCAAAGGATAATCCGTCACATTGATAAGACGCACTTTATTGTTCAGCTCATGCATATGCTTTGTGCTCTTATCCAGATATACGATGTTCCCCGATGCCGTCTTGATCTGGCTGTTCACTCTATCCAGTAAATGCTTTGTCTTTCCGTCTCCTTTATTTCCAATGATTAACTGTACCATAGCCTTGTCCTCCTTGGGTTTCTATTTTATCAATATTCTGATGTGTGATAGTAATATTATAGTCTATCACTGTGAAAAAGACAACCTCTTTCTCTGTATGTTACTGTCCACTTTGCGGCCAGCAGCCTCTGTATCCTGCTCTCTCCTATACGTAAAGCTCGCGCCACTCCATATCTCCGCGATCCAGCGCCTTAATCAGCAGCTCCGCCGTGGCCAGATTCGTAGCCATAGGAATATTGTAGGTATCACAGAGACGTATCACATTGTTCACGTCCGGTTCATGCTTCTTCGGCTCCGAAGGATCTCTCAGAAAAATCAAGAGATCAATCTGATTGTGCTCAATCTGCGCCGCAAGCTGCTGCTCTCCCCCAAGATGGCCTGCGAGGTACTTGTGCACGCTCAGATTCGTTACCTCCACGATCAGTCTCCCGGTTGTCCCGGTGGCGTACAGATTGTGTTTTGACAGAATCCCTCTGTACGCAATGCAGAAATTCTGCATCAATTTCTTTTTTGCATCATGTGCAATCAATCCAATGTTCATGCGAACACCCCCAAATTAATATTTTTTCGGCTGCAAGCCGACATTCAAAACAAAACCTATAGCCAGGAATAAGGTAACCAGGGAGGTCATGCCATAACTGACAAAGGGTAAAGGAATTCCTGTATTAGGCATAATTCCCGTCGCCACACAGATATTGACGAAGCTTTGGAACCCAATGTATCCTGCCACCCCACAGCAGATTAAGGTTCCGGAAAATTCCCTGGAACGTTTTCCTATCCAAATACATTCTAACACAATTAGCGCCAATAGTAAAATAATAGTTGCACAACCGATAAAACCAAGCTCTTCCCCTGTCACCGCAAAGATAAAATCCGTCTGGGGCTCTGCAATAAAGCTTCCGTTCTTCACAGAGGACACAGAATTGTTATTCAGGCCCTTTCCCGCAAGCTGTCCCGAACCGATGGCCATAATGGAATTCAGCTGCTGGTAGGCGTCGTCCGCATACTTTGCCGGATCCAGCCAGGCCATAATCCGGCGGAAGGCATAATCCTTTAGAATCTTCTGATCCGGCTGAAGAATCAGACTGATAAAAACAATGGCAGAGGGGACGGCCACTGCAAGGGCTCCTCCAATCAGCTTATAGCTTAAACCGGCGATAAAGATTAAAATCAAAAAGATCACGGTAATGGAAATGGTGGTGGAAAGATCCGGCTGTTCCACAATAAACAGCGCCGGAACCCCAAATAGCACCGCCGTCAACGGCAGTATCTTCCAGGTATTCAGCTGTTCCTTGTATTTTTCAAAAAACCTTGCAAAAAAGAGAATCAGCAGAAGCTTGGAAAGCTCTGAGGGCTGAAACTGGAACCCTCCGATGTTGAGCCACCTGGTAGCTCCGTTTACTTCCTTGCCAAAGGGCTCAATCCCGGCAAAGGGAATCTTCACCAATGCAAGCAGAACAAGATTAAACACATAAATCAGCCAGTAAAACTTCAAAACCCAGATGTAATCCATAAGAGAAACTGCAGCCATGGCGGCCGTCCCGATAATAAGCCCCTTTATCTGAGAGCTCTGGACGGATTTGAGGGCGCTTCCGATGACCATAATTCCAATGATGCTGATTGCATATACATAAAACAAAAGTCTGAATCTGTAATCCCTTAGCTGATACTGTTTAAACATAATACTCCTTCAGTTAGCGTTCCATTCCATGCTTCATATCCTTAATGGGAATGTTGGCACACAGAGCGGGCACCCGTCCGTTCTCTCCCTCCGATTCTGTCTGGGTAATCTGAATGTCCAGCCCGTCGCAGTCAATCTCCATGTATTTGGAAATCACCTTGATAATGTCATTTTTAATAAGCTCCATAATCTCCGGGGAACAATTGGCCCGATCTGAAATCAAAAGCAGCTTCAGACGGTCCTTTGCCACATCACCAGAGCTTTTTTTACGGAAAAAATCCATTAAAGCCATTCTTCTTTCCCCCTTTGATTATTTAAACAGCTTTGCAACTTTGGCAAAGAACCCATTATTGACCTCCAGATTCATTAGGGGAACTTCTTCACCCAGAACACGCTTACAGATATTCATGTAAGCCGTTCCTGCCATGGAAGAATCACCGGCCAGCGGCTCTCCCTGGTTGGTGGCGATTACAATGCTCTCGTCGTCGGGAACAGCGCCGATCAAATCAATGGCCAGAATATCAATCACATCCTCTATGGACATCATATCGCCCCGTTTTACCATATCCATCCGAAGCCTGTTTACAATCAGATCAATCTTGTGAATCTCATTGGCTTCCAGGAGGCCGATGATGCGGTCTGCATCACGGATTGCGGATACCTCAGGCGTAGTTACAATGATGGCCCGGTCTGCGGCAGCTATGGCATTCTTAAAGCCCTGCTCGATTCCCGCCGGGCAGTCCAGAAGTATGTAATCAAATTCACTGCGCAGCTCCTCAATGAGCTTTACCATCTGCTCCGGATTCACGGCTGTCTTGTCCCTGGTCTGAGCGGAAGGAAGAAGGGCCAGGTTGGGATAACGCTTGTCCTTAATGAGCGCCTGCTTAATACGGCAGTTTCCCTCCACCACATCTACCAGATTGTACACAATCCGGTTCTCCAGCCCCATGACTACATCCAGATTCCGAAGGCCGATATCCGTATCAATCATCACCACATTCTTGCCGAGCTTTGCAAGCCCCGTACCTATATTCGCTGTGGAAGTGGTTTTTCCCACACCGCCTTTTCCGGATGTAATTACAATTACCTCACTCATACAATTTCTTCCTCCAACTCTTTCATTCTAGTACCAGTTACAAATCTATCTCATTTAAAACCTCTTTGGTGATAGGCTCGATATAAATATTGCCATCTTCCACATAGGCAATCTTGGGCGTATCTGCCGCCTTTTTCTTTTTCTTCACCGAAACGTTGTCCGAACAGCGGGCAATCACGTCCCCGATGCGGATCTGCATGGGATCCATGGTCAGCGCCGCCACGAAGGCGGCTTCATTGCCGGCGGCTCCCACGAATACATTGCCCTTTAAGCAGCCAAGTACAATCACATTGCCCTTTGATATGACCCGGGCCCCTGGATTCACATCCCCCAGGATGATCACGCTTGTCTCGGACTCCAGTACCTGGCCGGACCGCAGGGTTCCCTTATAGAAACGCCCGTCCTGAAGGTTCATCAGATCGCCGGGCTCCTCTTCCTTCCGCTCCACGGCTCTCTGCATCTTTTCCTCCAGCTCTTTGTCCTCGTCCACAATGCTGACAACCTGAATCTGACAGCTCTTCGATATGGTATCCGCCAGTTCCATCTCCTCCTCCAGGGTAAGCTCCCGTCCCTGGAAGCAGACTGCCATCTGGGCTTCTCCGAAAAACTTGGCGGAGGACTGGAACTTATCTGTCACTTCCTTCTTTAAATCCTCAAAAGAAAGCTTCGAATCCAAAATCACAATCAAGCCGTATTTATTACTTTTTATAATAACCGGTTGGTTTGCCATGATCTTCTCTCCTAATCTGCAATATTCTGTCCGGTACCCTCGCTGGCGGTTCCGCTTATGAGTTCCTCTTCATCCGCTAGATGGAAATAATACTTCAAAATATCCGCCCCCAGATCCGCTGCATTTCCGGAAGTATATCCATTGGCAATCCGGACTGCCATGGCGATCTCCGGCTGTTCAAAAGGCGCATATCCTACAAACAGCGCATGGTTTGGATGGCTCTTGCTTTGCTGGGCCGTACCGGTCTTGCCTGCCATGGTAATTCCCAGGCTGTTTAAAGAGGTTGTCTTCTCCGCCACCATCCGCATGCCGGCCTGAACCGCATCCCAGCTGCTCTTTGCAATCTCCACCCGGTTATAAAGCTCGGGCTCATACTTCTCCACCAGAGTCCCGTCCGTGGTCTCCAGACGATCCAGAAGAGTCAGATTGTAGCAGTTTCCCCGGTTGGCCACCGTGGCAATATACCTGGCAATGTGGGATACGGAAAAGCTGTTGGTGCCCTGCCCGATGGCGGAACGCACCGGGTCAATATCGGAAATCTGCGGGTCATACTCCGGAATCTCCAGGCCCGACTTATCGCCCAGGCCAAACATTCTGGCATACTTTTCCAGCTTGGAAAGACCCTGATCCGTGGAGTAGGTGTTGGTGGTTCTTCCTCCCGCCAGCCGGTAGCCTACCTCGTAAAAATAGTAATTACAGGAATCACGGATAGCCGTGCTTACATTCTCATCCCCGTGATGGCCCCCGTACTGGTTGTAGATCCAACAGGTAGGCGGACGATCTGTCACATCCGTGAAAATGCCTCGTCCGTAAATATTCTCTCCCACCGAGATTGCCCCTTCCTCCAGGCCGGCCACGGCAACCACTGGTTTGAAGGTGGATCCGGGAGCCAGATTCTCCTGGGTGGCACGGTTTACAAAGGGCGACGACAGATCCTGCTGAAGGCTGCCGAAGTATGCGGAATCCATCACATTGGTCAGACGATTGTTGTCATAGCTGGGATAAGTCACACAGGCCAGGGTCTGCCCTGTGTTCACATCTACGATCACCACGCCCGCACTGCAGGGTTCCAAGGCCAGCTGGGCCGGCGTAATCTCCAGATTCCGGATCTTTTCAATCATAAAATTGTAAGCCGTCAGCTGGTTTGTATTCAATTTGGAAATTGTTTCCTCATCATATTCTAACACACCTTGCTCATATAATAAAAGAGAAATTTCTTTTCCTGTCACAAGATCATCCAGAATCATATATTTGTAGAGCATCCTTGAGAAGGTATCGTCCTCCATCAGGTACTCCTTCATATATTCCAGAACGGACTGATAAATCTCCTGGGAATCCAGATAGGGATTGTCTCCCGAAATCTTGGTCACGTCAATCCAGTTCATGGAAATGGCGTACTTCAGATATTCCTGCAGGCTGATTACCTCGTCTGTGGTCCAGGCAATATAGGTGGGGTCGGAGGTATTCACGGCATTTCCCATCAGCACCTGGTTTTCCCCCATCAGAACATCGGATACGAGATAGCTCATGTAATTCATCATTTCCTTGGACAGATTCTGATAAGCCGTTGGATTTTCCATATTCAGCTCGGATAATATGGCGGCTATGGCGCTTTCCCGTTTTCCAAGGAAACGCTCATAAATGCTCCGCTCCAGCTCCGACGCATCCTCGCCGGAAAATCTTGTAATATCAAGAATATGATTCTCAATGAGAGCATAATATACATCATAGACCGGAATACGGATCTTTTCCGCACTGGCGTTGGGCCCCGGCACATACTCCTTCATATTGTCAATCTTGCTGATGAGAATGCCGGCAAGCTTCTGCTCAATCAAATTGTAAACGGCAATCTGCAGATCCTTGTCAATCGTCAGATATACATTGCTGCCGGGAACCGGCTCCTTGCTCTCTATGACCTCAAGAACCCGTCCTACGCTGTCTACATACATCTTCTCATAGCCTTTGGAGCCCTGGAGCGCAAGCTCCATATACTGCTCAATTCCGGCCTTTCCCACAATATCATTGAGCTCATAGTCGGGGTTTTCCGCCAGAAGGGCATCAAGCTCCTCCTGGGAAGCCTTTCCGATATAGCCGATGATGGAAGAAAAATACTCGCTGTCCGGATAAATACGGCGGCTGCTCTGGGCAATATCCGCACCCTGGAGGCCGTCCTGGTTCTCAAGCACAGCCGCAACCGTCTCCTCCGACACATTGACGGCCACCGTTGTTGCCACATAGCGCTTATAGCTGTTGGAGGCCATGGAATAACGGATGGTAGCTATCTTAAGCCGCTCTTCCGGCGTATAGCCGGATACGCTAAGGCCGTAATCCTTCTGTTCCTTTTCTGTGTAAGACTCCATAATGCCATAGCGCTTCTCACAGAGATATTCCATCACTGCCTCTGCATCCGAAAGCTCCTGTTCCGCCGTAAGGTCACTAATCTTAGTTTTCCCGTAAACGTCGGCTTTCAGACGCAGAAGGGCGTTTCCTTCCAGGGAAAAGCTGTATTTCCCGTTTTCATAGACAATTCCCAGATCGCTGACTACCTGATCCTTGTTCTTTTCAATCAGCTTAATCAGCCGGTAAATGGTCTGGTTCAGCTGGGCATTCTTCGTCTTGTTGTTGGGGTAGGTTCCGTTGTCCTGGATGGTTACGGAATAGGAGATCTCGCTGTAGGCCAGCACATTCCCGTTCCGGTCATAAATGTCCCCACGGGTGCTGGTTAAGGAAAGCTCTCTCTCCGTCATCAGGGAAAAGGTCTTCTGGTACTCATCTCCCTTTACAATCTGCAGATAAAACACTCTCTGCAGCAGGATCGCAAACATCACTATGAACACAGACGCCAGCAGGAAAATTCTTGATTTTATTATGTTCCACAAAGCTTCTTTGATATCTCTAAACAATCCTATGGCTCCTCTATCTTATTGTCTGTCTGCCCCGCCGTTCCCGATGAAGTATAGTAATCCCGGACAGTTTCTCCGCCCAGCCGATCAAGAAGCCCGTTAAACTTCTGAATCGGCTGATACAAAAGGATCGTCAGGGCCACGGTGTAAATCAGCTCCGGCACGATAATATGGATAAAATAATAACCAAACTCAAACTTGCTGCGCATCAGAAACATAAAGAAATAAATGCTTAAGCCATAGACCAGCTCGCTTAAGCCAATCCAGACCATAGGCAGCTTAATATCCTCATCGTAAAAAACCATATGAAACAGACCGCTCCCATACCCAAGAAACATATACAAAAGCGCATAAAAGCCCAAGAGGCTTCCAAAGAAAATATCCAGCAGCAGGCCGCAGAAAAACCCGATCACAAGCCCCTCCCGTTCTCCCCTCATAAACCCCAGGGAAGATGTCACAATCAAAAGAAGGTTGGGCGAAATAGACGCCAGGGCCAGGGCCTTAAACACGGTACACTGTAAGACAAAGCATACCATGATCAAAAGTGCAGTTACCAGCTTTTGTTTCATAAAAAGATTCCTATTCCAGTTGTGGTTACTGTTCACTTCGTGACCAGCAGCCAGTTGTGCACTGTCAAAAAGTGCTGTTTTTATAAGAAAATGTCTTTACTCTACCGCCTGCTTCAAATCCGTAATCACAAGTACCGTGTGAAGATGCTCAAAATCCACTGCCGGCGTTATGGTACCCGACTTGGTAAGATTGTTGGAATCCATTTCAATCTCATTCACATATCCGATGAGTATCCCCTCGTGATAACGGTCGCTGACATGGGAGGTCACAATCTTCTCCCCTATGGCAATCTGATCATCTGGATCTTTAAGCTCCTCCAGACGGATAAAGCCCTCGTTCATCAGCTGCAGATCCCCCTTCACAAAACAGAGATCCGAAGTAGAAAGCGTCTTGGCGCTTATATTGCTTAAGTCGTCGATGATGGAACGGACCTGCGCCCAGTTGTCGCCGGCCTTGGTGACAATCCCCACCAGGCCGCTGCCGGCAATCACATTCATGCCCTCGTCCACTCCGTCCTCTTTTCCCTTGTCAATGACAAAGGTATTGAACCAGTTTCCGCCGTCCGTGGCAATGATATTGGACGCCACCTTGTTAAAATTGCCGTAGGTCTGATCCAGCTCATACAGCTCCTCCAGCTGTGCCAGGCGATACTGATTCTGGGTAAGAAGGCTGTTCTCCATGGTAAGCTCATCCACCAGAGCCTGCAGCTCCTGGTTGTGTGCCTGGACTGCCGCCAGATCTTCCAGGGTGTCCTTCTTTTCTCTCATCCAGCCGCCTACCCCGTTAAGCCCCTGCTCAAAGGGCACGAAGATATAACCGGCTATCCTGCCAAGCTCCGTGCCTCCAAGCCCTGTGCTGTAGGATAGGAACATCAATATTACACAGACGGCCGCAAGTACCGCAAATATATACTTTGTCGGTATGGAAAAATGATTTCGTTTTTTCATAGTGCACCCGAATTAATTGAAAACCTGTTCCTTAGTGTCAAAGGTCAGGCTGCGGAACTCCTTCTCCTTGATGACGCGCTCCAGGCCTCTTGCCACGCATTCCTCCGGCCTGTCTACCATATTGACCCGGATATTCGTCGCCTTGGCAATCTGCTCATCCAGCCCCTTTAAGTTCGCTACGCCTCCTGTAAGGTAGATGCCGTTGCGGATAATGTCCACGCCAAGCTCCGGCGGCGTGCGCTCCAGAATCATCTTAATGGCATCCACAATCGACTTTAACTGCTCGGAGATGGCCTTTGCCACAAAATCAGCCGTGATCTCCAGAAGGGCCGGAAGGCCCAGAGCCATATTGCGGCCGCAGATCTCCCGCTTTGCTTCCGTATTGCCCGGCATATAGCCCAGCTCGTTTTTCAGAATCTCCGCCGTCTTATTGCCGATAAAATAGCCGTATTCCCGGCGGATAGCGCTGGAAATCGCTTCGTCTATCTTATTGCCGCCTACCTTGATCAGCTTGCTGGTTACGGTTCCACCCAGGGAGAGAATCGAAATCTCTGTGGTGTCTGCGCCTACGTCCACCACCATCACGCCCTGGGCCTGGGTTACATCCAGGCCCAGACCCAGACCAGCCGCAACGGGCTTGTCAATCATCTGGACATTCTTGGACTTTAAGCCGGTTCCCTGAATCAAGGTCGTAAACACGCGATCCTGTACGTCGGTAGGCAGAGCCACCAAAAACTCCGCTCCCTTCAAATTCCCCTTGGTATGGGATTCCAGAAAAGCCCGCAGGAAATCCTGCATATAGGTAATGCTGGCCACCGTGCCAAAGGACATGGGATAGAGCACCTCGATATTGGCCGGAGCCTTCTCATGCATATCGAAGGCTTCGTCCCCATAGGCGATCATTCCTTTCTTTTCCTCGATGGCTACCATATTCTTTTCACAGTAAATGGTATCGCTCTCCCTACTGTAGATTTTAATACTGCTTGTTCCAAAGTCACATCCAAAACTCTGTGCAGGCATTTCGTTTTCCTCTCCTTCTTCTGTTCATCCGTCTGCCATACAGACCTTCTGTTCTTCTTTTCCTTCCGGCAGGATCTCCAATTCCTTAAGGCTGCAGTAACAGCCGTCCCCGATAATCACATGATCCAAAAGCCGGATGCCGAGAAGCTCTCCTGCATAGCAAATCCGTTGTGTGATCTGGATATCCTCCTGACTGGGAGCCGGATCCCCGCTGGGATGATTGTGTACCAGAACCACATGTACTGCATGCACCTCCAGGGCTTCCAGAAAAATCTCCCGGGGCGATGCCAGGGATGCGTTCACCGTTCCCTTAAACATCAGCTTTTCCTTTAAAAGCCTGTTTCTTGTATCCAGAAACAGAACGATCAACTGCTCCTGTTCCTCATAGCGAAGCTCCTCCATAAAGTAGTCGGCAATGGTTGCCGGACTTTTCAGGCAGAGCCGCTCTCCCGCTGCAGCCTTGGCCATACGCAAGGCCAGCTCCGCGGCGCATTTCAGCTGTACCGCTTTTACCTTTCCAACGCCCTTAAGCTTTAAGAGGCGCTCCATAGGAATCCTGCCAAAGCCGGCAAGCCCCTGGTAGCCCGGGAGGTTCAAGATCCGGCCGGCCAGCTCAAGGGCGTTCTCTCCCGCCGTGCCTGTCCGCAGCAGCACTGCCAGAAGCTCCTTATCCGAAAGGGCTTTTGATCCGCAGGTTAAGCACTTCTCATAAGGCCGTTCTCCCTCGTATAATTCCTTCATGGTTGCCTTCATCCGTCTTCCTTTCCGCTCTCCAGGCAGTCCGGCTTCGGATACGGCGCTTAAAAATTGTTCAGATCTCCAAATATTCAGAGCAGTTCTTACAGCTTCCGATAAACAATGATTGCAAGCACAACGCCGATAATGCTGGCAATGGAAATCTGAATGGTAAGGCCGAAGGTCAATACCAGCAGCCCAAGATTCAGGACAACCGGGCTTTCCAGCCCGAAGCTCTGTCCATAATTCAGCCAGCTTAAGCCCGATACATTGGCCGTCAGCATCCCGATAAATCCTCCCAGAACAATCCCTGACAGCAGCATGATCAGCAGCACCCAGCCATTTTTTGACTTCATAACCCCTCCATCTTCTGCATTTTCACCAGGGAATCCCCGGTTTTTGTTTACATAATCTTCAATATCTGTAAATTAATACCATTCCTCAGTATTAGGTCAACTTATATAATAGCATAAACAAAATCACTTGTATAGAGAAGAAATCTTAAGTTTTTCTGCTCATTTTCGTCATATTTTTACAGTATTTTTCAGCAATTGCAAGCCTTTACCTTCCTTTTCCAGGAGCGTACCGCCCGATCACTGCCTCGGCAGTCTTAATGCCGTCCATGGCCGCAGAGGTGATTCCTCCCGCATAACCGGCTCCCTCACCGCAGGGATACAGTCCCCCTATGGCGCTCTCCATCCGGGAATCCCTGGGAATCCGGATGGGTGATGAGGTGCGGCTTTCCACTCCGCTTAAGAGTGCGTCTCCTCTGGTAAAGCCCGGAAGAATCTGCTCACAGCCCAGGATTCCTTCCTCCAAAGCCCGGGAGAGCTCCTTAGGGAAAATTCCCCTTACATTGCCAAAGGCCCAGGCGCCCTTGATGGAAGGCTCCACATCGCCCAGGGCTTTGCTTACTGTGCCCTGGCAGAAATCCTTCAGAAGCTGCAGGGGAACCCGTCCCTCTCCTGCCAGGAAGGCCGCTTTCTCAAGCTTCCTCTGAAATTCCATGCCTGCCAGCACATGGCTGCTGCCAAAATCCTTTTCTCCCACGGTCACTACCATGGCGCTGTTGGCATTGCGTCCGTCTCTGGCCTGATAGCTCATGCCGTTCACGGCCAAAGCGCCTTCCTCCGAAGATGCATTGACCACATAGCCCCCGGGACACATGCAAAAGGAGTAGACCCCGCGGCTGCCGGAAACCTTTCGCGCCAGTTTATAGGAAGCGGCCGGAAGCTCCTTTGGATAGTCTGTCCCATATTGGCTGAAATTAATCATTTCCTGGGGATGCTCCATGCGGACGCCCACAGCAAAGGATTTCTGCTCCATGGGAATTCCTTTTTCCCAAAGCATCCGAAAGGTATCCCGGGCACTGTGGCCCGGCGCAAGTATGAGAACGTCCGTTTCCAGCTCATAGGTTTCTTCCTTTGTTCCCTGACTGCACGCCGCCTCTATGCGTTCCACGCGGCCTTCCCTTAAGCTCAAGTCTGTCATCCGGCTCTCAAACCGGATCTGTCCTCCCAGGGCTTCTATTTGACGGCGTATGTTCTCTACAATGTCTATCAGTAAGTCTGTCCCCAGGTGGGGTTTATTCTGCCAGAGAATCTCTTTGGGAGCCCCGGCCTTCACAAAAGTCTCAAGCACCAGGCGGTTCCGGCCGCCCGTATCCTTTACCAGTGTATTGAGCTTTCCGTCGGAAAAGGTTCCGGCGCCGCCCTCCCCGAACTGAACATTGGAACCTGGGTCAAGCTCTCCCGTACTCCAGAAATGCTCCACCGTTTTTTTCCGCTCCCGGGCCGGTTTCCCCCTCTCCAGAATAATAGGGCAATAGCCCGCCTTTGCCAGCATCAGGCCGCAGAAAAGACCTGCCGGGCCGCTTCCCACCACTACAGGGGGATGGTTCAGGGGCTTGCATCCCGGCTTAGGAAGCTGATAGGGGTGAATCTCTGCCTGGGATGCTTTGGGATTCCGGGCCCGTCTCAGGGCACGGGCTTCTTCCCTTACCTGTACGTCTACGGTGTAAACATACTGGATGGGCTTTTTCCTGGCGTCGATGGATTGCTTGCGGATCTCATAGTGTAAAAGACCCTCCCTGGAAAGCTTCAGCTCCTGGCAGAGTTTTTGCTCCAATTCTTCTCTTGTATGGCCTATGGCCAGTTTTACTTGTTGAATGCGTATCATAAATTTCTTTCCTATTCCAGTACCGTAATATCTTTTTCAATGCACTCGTATGAAATCAATTTCCAGTCACAAAAAACATGTGCCCGGAAATCGATTTGTGTATTGCAAAAGATATTACTGATTCCAGTTCCGTAATATCTTTTTCAATGCACTCGTATGAAATCAATTTCCAGCGGCATGTATCCCGGCCAGGCGGCCGCTGGTCCAGGCCCATTGCAGGTTGTAGCCGCCGCAGGCTCCGTCCACATCCAGAAGCTCGCCGGCAAAGTAAAGGTTTTGCACCTTCCGGGATTCCATGGTTTTCGGGTTCACTTCCCTTGTATCCACGCCTCCGCTGCAGACCTGCGCCCGGTCGAAGCCGTTGCCGGCTGATATCTCCACCTCAAAAGCGGTACAGGCCGATACCAGAGCCTTCCGCTCCCGGTCTGTGAATGTCCCGGCTGTCTGATCGGCGGAGATTTTGGCCCTCTTTAGGAGGCAGTCTGCCATTTTCCTGGGAAACAGCCCCACCAGAAGCTGTCCAGCGCTTTTGCACGCTCCTGCCAGAATCCGCTCCTGCCAGAAAGCGTCCGCCTCTCCCTCTTTTAAAAAGGGCAGCAGATTCAGAAGAACCTGAACCTTCTTTCCCTGGCGCAGCGCCCTCACGCCATAACGGCTTACCTGGAATACAGGAATTCCCGACAAGCCGTATTCCGTAAACTGAACCTCACCCTGATCCCTGGCCAGCAGTGTCCCTTCTGAATAAAGAGCCACGTCTGCCTCCATGCGGATCCCCTTAAGCTTTGGAAAGGCCGGATCTTTGGTCCGGAGCTGAACAAGGGCCGGCAAAGGTTCTATTACCTTATGTCCCAGGGCTCTGGCAAAGGAATAACCGCTTCCGTCCGAGCCGGTCTCGGGAGCTGCGCAGGAACCGGCCGCCAGGATCAAGGCATCTCCCACATAGCTCCATCCGGGAGTTTCCGCCAGAAAACCTTCCTTTTCCAGGCGAATCTTTTGTACCCTTGTATTCAGCGCAAGCTTGACCCTCTGACGTTCTGCCTCCATGCGCAGAACCTCCACAACGGAGGAAGCCTGATCACTGTAGGGATAAAGATACCCGTCCCGGTCTCTTATCACAATTCCAAGGCTGTAAAAGAATTCCAATGTCTGGGAGAGCCCGAAGGCATCCAGCGCTGTCTGTATAAATTCCGGGGAGCTGCCGCGGTAACAGGACAGTGTCTGATCCCGGTTGGTCAGATTGCAGCGCCCGTTGCCTGTGGCCAGAAGCTTCTTTCCGGCCTGCTTATTCTGCTCCAGCACCGTCACCTTTGCTCCGGCCCGGGCTGCGCTGACAGCGGCCATCAGGCCCGAGGCTCCGCCTCCTATAATAAGTACCTGTCTCATATGTCCTCATCCCCTTGCTCAAACTATAGCTTCACCAGTCCTGCCTCATACAGCTTCTGCATGGACATGAGAATTCCGAACTTCGCATGCTGCCAGGTCAGTCCTCCCTGGAAATACACGGCATAGGGCGGTTTAATGGGGCCGTCCGCCGAGAGCTCAATGGAGGAGCCCTGCACAAAGGCGCCCGCCGCCATAATCACGTCGCTGTCATAGCCGGGCATAGCCCAGGGCTCCGGGGTCACGTAGCTGTCCACAGGCGCAGCTGCCTGAATCCCCTTGCAGAATGCAATCACGCCCTCCGGATTTCCAAAGGTCACGGCCTGGATGATATCGTGCCGGCTTTCACTGCCATTTGGCACAACAGGAAAGCCCAGATTTTCATAAAGATTGGCTGCAAAGACGGCTCCCTTCAAGGCCCCGCCCACGACTGTGGGGGCCAGGAATAAGCCCTGGTAAAAGCTGGTCATAACTCCCAGGGAGGCTCCAACCTCCCTGCCAAGCCCAGGGGAAGTCAGGCGGTAAGCCGCCCTCTCCACGTAAGCCTCTTTTCCTGCAATATAGCCGCCGATGGGCGCAAGACCGCCGCCGGGATTCTTGATAAGGGAGCCTACGCACAGATCCGCTCCCACGTCTGTGGGCTCTATGGGCTCTACAAATTCTCCGTAGCAGTTATCCACCATGCAGATCACATGTGGCTTTCTTTCCTTGATAAATGCAATCAGCTCCCCGATTCGTTTTACAGAGAGGGTGGGCCGTGTCTGATAGCCCTTGGAACGCTGAATCGTCACCAGGCGCGTGCGCTCATTCAATGCCTTTTCAATGGCCGGATAGTCGAAACTGCCGTCCTCCAGCAGATCCACCTGGCGGTAAGATACCCCGTACTCGGCAAGAGAACCGATAGAGGGCCGGATTCCGATCACTTCCTCCAGGGTATCATAAGGCTTTCCAACCGGGGAGAGCAGTTCGTCTCCCGGTCTTAGATTCCCGGAAAGGGCCACGGCCAGGGCATGGGTGCCGCAGGCGATCTGGGGACGCACCAGCGCTGCTTCTGTGTGGAACACATCTGCATAGACTGCCTCCAGCTTGTCCCGTCCCAGATCGTTGTAGCCATAGCCGCTGGTGGCTGCAAAGCAGGCCGCTTCCACGCGGTTCTTCTGCATAGCGTGAAGAACCTTCATCTGGTTGTATTCCACGTTTTCTTCTATGGCGTCAAAACGCTCCTTCAATTCTGCTTCTACCTGGGCGCCAAAGGCCAGAACCTGCTGGCTGATTCCCATTTCCTGGTAGAGGGCGTCTGTTTCTCTCATACATAATCTCCATTTCTTCCAATATAGCATTACATTCCTTACCGGACAAAGTCCGCCAGCCTCAAAGAGACATTCATAAATGGGATACCCCTAAGGCATGCCTTAACGAAGGCCGGCCCGAAAGTGTGCATTGTACCTGCAGGGTACTATCCATATATTCCTTTTTGCTTTAACACTTCCAGGATTCTTTCCAGGATCCTTTCCTGATCGTACTGAAAATCAGGCTGATTGAGCCAGATGACATCCCGTTCCCGGCGAAACCAGGTTAGCTGCCGCTTGGCAAAATGGCGCGTATCCCGCTTCAGAATTCTTACGGCTTCCGAAAAGCTAAGCTCCCCTTCCAGATAGGAAAGCAGCTCCTTATAGCCAAGCCCCTGCATAGAGACCATCCCCCTGCTTAAGCCCATGGCCTTAAGGGCTTTTACTTCCTCCAGAAGTCCCTCTTCCAGCATTGTATCCACCCTGGCGTCAATCCTCTGGTAAAGATGCTCTCTCTCATCATTCAGCACAAAATACGCCCCGTTATAAGGACTTTCTTTCTTCTGCTGCGCCTCGTTGTGCTCAGACATCCGCTCTCCCGTCAGCCGGTAGTACTCCAGGGCGCGGATCACACGCTTTACATTGTTGGCATGAATCTGTTTTGCCCCTTTCGGATCTGCTTCTCTAAGCATCTGGTGAAGAAATTCTGCTCCCTTTTCCTTTGCAAGTTCTTCCAGCTCAGAGCGTATCTTGGGATGCTCTTCATTTTCCGTAAAATCAATATCGTAGAGAAGGGCCTGGATATAGAAGCCGGTTCCTCCCGCCACAATAGGGATCCGGTTTCTTTCATAGATCTGCGCCGCCGCCTCCTTGGCCAAGGTCTGGAAGCGCACTACGTTGAATTCTTCCTCCGGCTCTAAGATGTCGATGAGGTGGTGGGGAATCCCTTCCATCTCCTCCGGCCGGATTTTTGCAGAGCCGATGTCCATATGGCGGTAGACCTGCATGGAGTCCGCCGATATGATTTCCCCGCCTATGGCCTTTGCCAGCGCGACGGAAAGCTTTGTCTTGCCTGCGGCCGTAGGGCCGGTGAGAATCACAAGGGGAGCCTTCATTTTGTTCCTGCCTCCTGTTCAAAGTTCCAAAGTTCCGTAATACCCATACAGTACAATACCCTCAGGAAACAAGTAGGTATTCGCCTTGTTCCCTAAGGGGCCTTCAATAAATAGCCAGCCCAGCTGCGCCAAACGCTATCATACGCTGCCTGCTTTATTATAGTGAATGGAGGTGGGATTTGCAAGAAAAAGATTCCAAATACAGCTGGCCTTTCCCTGCCGAAAAATTTTTATCCCTTTTCATTTTCATCAATGTAAAAAAACCGCTTGTCAATTGGAAAAATTTGTTATATACTGTTCCTATCCAGGGATTCTAAGAAATATTCCGACGTTTTCGTCAAAAAAATCCATGAGATAAAACCAAAGGTAACAGGGAAAGAAAGATATTGTATCTGCGAGGGAAATCTCTTATAATAAAAGCAGATTTACTGCTGTTCATATCTTTCTTTCAAAAAGTGTCCTGGGCATACACCTTTATGCTCGGAAAACACAAGCAGAGCAAGGAAAGGAGAACACAGTATTGAATTGTGAACAAACATTTTTAATGAAACCAAAGGTAGACTTCTGCTTCAAGGAACTAATGGAGGATGCAGAGGTTCGGAAGGGATTTATCTCCGCATTGTTAGGCATCAGGCTGGAAGAAATTGCGTGGACAAAGCTTCTGCCCACACATTTAAGAAAAAATCATCCAGAGGATAAGCTTGGAATCCTGGATATCCGTGTTTCCGTTTACGAACAGATAAAAGAGGCAGATAACACCGCCTCAAGAAAAGAAAGCCAGATGGATCTGGAAATTCAGCTTGCGCCTTTTCCCTTGTGGCCGGAACGTTCTATCTTCTATCTGGCCAAGATGTTTACAGGAGAGATTCACAAAGGCGAAAGCTATGAAGTGCTTAAGAAATGCATCCATGTGGGGATTCTGGATTTTGTGCTCTTTGAGGAAGAGGAAGAATTTTACTCCTGTTTTCATCTCTGGGAGGATCACAGACGCCAGCTGTATACGGATAAGCTTGAAATCCATATCCTGGAGCTTCCCAAGCTTAAAGAGCGAAATTATCCCAGTACCGAGCTTTTGAATTGGGCCCGTTTTTTCAATGCGGAACAAAAGGAGGAATTCGAAATGGCAGCAGAGGCAAGTCCACAAGTGGAAAAAGCCTATGAACGTCTAATAGATATCAGTGCGGACGAAGAAAAACGCCTGGAATATGAGGCTAGGGAAAAAGCTATTCGGGATCACAATTATCTAATGGACTACAATCTGAAACGAGGCCGAGAGGAAGGCCAGAAAAAAGGAATGGAGTTAGGTATAAAGCAAGGCATAGAGCAAGGTATAGAACAGGGTGCAAAAGCCCTCATTGAAATGTGCCTGGAGGATTCCCGTTCCAGAGAAGAAACCTCCTCCAGGCTGATCCGCCGTCTCTGTCTTTCACCTGAAACAGCGGAGGAATATTTAAAAAAGTACTGGATGGTATAGAAACAGCCTGTCCCGTCTGTTATGCGGCTTACAGAAGCTCTCCCTTTTTCTCTAAAATCGCCTCCACTGCCGCACAAGCCGGGCAATCGCAGTATTTTCCGCCGGCCTCTCTGATTGTCCTGCCATGAGCAGCCACCTCTCCTGCCTTGTCCCCGAAAACACCTGCGCCCGCCTCGGATTCGGCAAAGGCGATCAGCTGCTCTACCGGCATCAAATCTTCCTCTAGCTCCGCAATCAGATTCTCTGCCATCTCTGCTTCCTTGTCCGTCCCGATGGCATCTAACCACGCCTGTGCCGCCTCTCTTGCTTCCGCGCAGCAGGTATGGGCATCCATCAGCTCCCTTGCCTTTTCCATTACATACTCTTTTCCTGTCTGACTCATAAATTTTCATCCTTTCTGTTTATTATGTTTAAAACAATAGATGCTTCACACTGTGTCCTATTGCAAAATATGCTCCCTCTTAGCATTGAGCTGCCACAGCAAAATTCGTTCTATGCTTCTTCCCGGATATGCACATCCATCTGCTGAAAGGGAATCTCAATCCCTTCTGCGTCAAAAGCAAGCTTCACTGCCTCTGTCATATCCCACTTTACGTTCCAGTAATCCTCCGGCTTCACCCAGAAGCGCAGCTTCAGAATCACAGCGCTGTCCGCCAGTTCGGAGACTACCGTCAAACGCTCCTCTTCTTTCAGCACGCGCTCTTCCCTCTCCAAAAGCTCCATGCTTGTTTCTTTAGCCTTTCTCAAATCTGCCGTGTAGGAGATTCCCACATCAATGTCGAGACGCCGCTTTTCCTGGGCTGTGGCATTGATAAGGCTGTTGTCAGCCAGCTTACCGTTTGGAATCACCACCTTCCGGTTGTCCGGGGTCAGCAGACAGGTGTAGATCATCTGAATCTCCGAAACCGTTCCCTCCAGATCGCCCTGAATAATATAGTCACCCACCTTAAAGGGCTTCACCATAAGAAGCAGAACGCCGCCCGCGAAGTTGGCCAGGCTGCCCTGGAGAGCCAGGCCTGCTGCCAGACCTGCGGATCCTGCCAAGGCCACTACGGAAGTGGTGTCCACTCCGAAACCGGAGGCTATGAGCATCACCAGTACAAAGTACAGCAGTGCCTTTAGCAGGGAGTCTATAAATTGTACCAGACCCACGTCCGCCCCGGCCCGCTCCATGGAGCGGCGCACAATGCGGCGTAAAAGCTTAATGAGCCGGGAGCCTATAAAGAATACAAGAAGGGCCATCAGCACACGCAGGCCGAAAGCTACGACTCCTGGCAGATACTCGTCAATATATCGTTGAAATCGGTCTATTTCCTCTGTAATTGCTTCTATTTCCTGTGGCGTATCTGTGTTCTCCAACATAACTTTTCCTCTACTTTATTCTTCAACGCTTTTATTTATTCTTTGCTGCTGGCTTTTTTTCTGCAGCTTTTGTTTCCTTCTTCGCTTCAGCCCTGGCTGTCTTGGACACCTTTTTCTCCCCAGCGGATAATTCAGGCTTTTCTGTCTTTATGAGCTTCTCCGTTTTCCCGGCCCTTCCTTTCTTCACCGGAACCTTCTCCGGCGTACAGGTAAATACGGCAATCCCCATGGGCGGAACCGTGATCTCAATGGAATTCTCCCGGCCGTCGCATTCGGACTTTTTCGACAATTTCGCACGTTTATTCCGCACGCTGCTTCCGCCGAATTCTTCGCTGTCACTGTTGAAGATCTCTTTATACCTTCCCTCAAAGGGCACGCCGATTTTATGCTTTTCGTATACAAGAGGTGAAAAGTTGCACACAATCAGCAGCGTTTCCCTGGCCTTTTTCGCCTTTCTTAAGAACACCAGCATATTCTCATTGGCGGAAATATTGTTGATCCACTCAAAGCCCTCCGGCTCATGATCCTGTTCATAAAGAGCCGGATGCTCCCGTAAAAAGGTGTTCAGAGCCTTTACGTAATCTCTCATATTGCTGTGATCCTGATACTGCAGAAGCTCCCAGTCCAGACCCACGTTTTCATTCCACTCCTCAAAGGGCGCAAACTCCTGCCCCATAAAGAGCAGCTTTTTCCCCGGATGCGCCATCATATAACCGTAAGCCGCCCGAAGGTTGTTGAGCTGGGAATCCCGATCTCCCGGCATTTTCCCTACTAAGGATGCCTTGCCGTGAACTACCTCGTCGTGGGAAAGGCTTAAGATAAAGCTCTCACTGTAGGCATAAATCATGCTGAATGTGAGCTCCCCATGATGGTAAGCACGGAATACCGGATCATAGTGCATATATCCGATAAAGTCATTCATCCAGCCCATATTCCATTTGAAATCAAAGCCCAGGCCTTCCTCCTCCACAGCCCCTGTTACCTTGGGCCATGCGGTGGATTCCTCTGCAATGAGCAGAGCTCCGTCCCTGCGCTTCTTGAAAATGGAATTCAGATGCTTCAGGAACTCTACGGCCTCCAGATTCTCCTTGCCGCCGTAGATATTCGCTACCCACTCTCCGTCATTTTTCCCATAATCCAGGTACAGCATAGAGGCCACTGCATCCATACGGATGCCGTCCGCATGGTAAACCTCTGTCCAGAACAGGGCGTTTGCAATCAGGAAGTTCTTTACCTGGGGCCGGCCGTAATTGTAGATAAGGGTTCCCCAGTGAGGATGGGAACCCTGCCTGGGATCCCAGTGTTCATAGAGGCATGTCCCGTCAAAGGCAGCCAGTCCAAAGGTGTCCCTGGGAAAATGAGCCGGAACCCAGTCCAGGATCACGCCGATGCCCTGACTGTGCAGATAATTCATAAAGTACATAAAGTCCTCCGGCGTTCCGTACCGGGCCGTAGGCGCATAGTAGCCGGTCACCTGGTAGCCCCAGGAGGCGTCAAAAGGATGCTCCATCACCGGCATCAGCTCCACATGGGTATAGCCCATTTCCTTCACATAAGGAGCCAGCTCCTCTGCAATCTCCCGGTAATTGTAAAATTCCCTTCCGGATTCCTCCTCCGGCTTTTTCCAGGAGCCTAAGTGAAGCTCATAAACCAGCATGGGGGACTTTTTGTAATCCGTCTTTTTCCGCTGTTCCAGCCAGGCTTTGTCCGTCCACGTGAAATCCGTCAAATCCCGGACAACAGAAGCCGTATCCGGCCGAAGCTGCGCCCCATTGGCATAGGGATCCGCCTTTAACATGGTAAGCCTGCTCTTGGTCTTGATCTCAAATTTATAATTTTCCCCCGGCTGCAGTCCGGGAATAAAAAGTTCAAAAATGCCGGAATCCGGAATCCTGCACATGGGATGAAGACGCCCGTCCCAAAGATTAAAGTCTCCCACCACGCTGACCCGCGTGGCATTGGGAGCCCAGACAGCAAAGTATACCCCGTACATGTTGTCAACGGCCATGGGATGCGCACCCAGCTTCTCATAAATGGTATAGTGGATTCCTGCCGCAAACTTGTCCAAATCTGCTTTTGTAAATACCTTCGGCGTAAAGGAATAGGGGTCGGCCAGCTCTTCCTTTGTTCCGTTGTCATACTCGACCATATACGTATATTCCGGAAGCTTTCTTCCGGTTGGGAGCAGAACTGCAAAAAAAACCGCTCTCATCTACCTTCTCCATGGGGAATTCCCGTCCGCTTCCATAGATGACCACCGTTACTTTTACGGCTGTGGGCAAAAAAGTCTGAATCAGAATTCCGCCTCCCACCCTGTGAGCTCCGAGAATCTCCTGGGGCTGATCCTCCTCAGAATAAACAATCGCCTCAATCCTGGGCCAGTTCATCAAATCATACAATTTTTCATCCATACTTTTTTGCTCCTTTCTATTACAGTTCCGCAAAACTTGAACAATGCACGGGGGTAGAAGAATTTCCGGCCACTAAAACATGTGTCCGTAAATTCTTCTGTGCATTGTTCAAGCTTTGCTGTTTTCCAGTTCCGCAAACCTTAAATAGTACACGATGGGTAGAAGAATTTCCGGTCACAATACATTGTGTCCGTAAATTCTTCTGTGTACTATTCAAGCTTTGCTGTTTTCCAGTTCCGCAAACCTTAAACAGTGCACGCAGCCCCTGCTCCGATAAGCCCATATCTTTTAAGCGCCAGGTAGATTCCGTCTTCCCAGATGCCCTTAGTCCGGTATTTTGCCGCCTGGAACACGCTCTGCTCGGAATTGCCCATGGCTGTTCCGTACTGTACATATTGTAACATTTCTAAGTCATTTGGGCCATCCCCAAATGCATATGTATGGGCATGAGGAATTCCAAGATGCTCTATCAATATCTGAATCCCGGCTGCCTTATTGATTCCGGCCGGCATCATCTCCGCAAAGGGATAGCTCTCATAGCGGACAATGGAAAAATCCTTCTCAAGCTCCCTGGCCAAAACCCCAAAAGCCTCCGGATCCGAAATTCTGGCCGAAATCTTATTTGCCTCATCCTTCTTGGGCTCCATCTCCTTGATCCGATGGGGATACTCTCTGTGAAGCCGGTTCAGAACCTCATAAAAGTCAGTGGCATCCCCTTCCTTCCGGTAGCTCAGATATTCCGGGCCTTCCAGAACCAGCGAGCATCCGCAGCTCTCCAGGCGAGGCACCGTCCGCTCCACAAGTCTATGGTCAAGAAGCTGGCTGCGGATCACCTTCCCCTCATATTCCACATAGGTTCCGGCCCCTGCAATCACCGCCGGAAAATCCAGATCCAGGATCTCCGGAAATACACTGGCCATGGACCGCCCTGTACACACCACTGGAATATGTCCGTTTTTTTTCAACAGTCCAAGGGCCTCCCTGGTGCTGTCTGGAATTCCCTTGCCCTGTTCAAAGATAGTCCCGTCAATGTCAAAAAACACAATCCTTCTGTCCTTTTTCATAATGTCAAAAACTCCTCTTCCGAAATAATCGCCACACCCAGCTCCTTTGCCTTTTTGTTTTTTGAGGAACCCGAGGCTGTGTCATTGTTGATCAGATAATCTGTCTTGCCTGTTACGCTTCCAGTCACCTTCCCTCCTTTGGATTCAATCAGTTCCTTAAGCTCTGTGCGGTTGGAAAAATGATTGAGGCTTCCGGTGATAACAAACACCTTTCCCTTTAAGGTCTGCTGCTCCTCATCCGCCCTCTCCTCCTGTGCAATGGTAAGCTCTGACAGCAGGTTTAAGAAACGCTCCTTTTTCCCTTCGTCCCGAAAATAGCCCACAAAGCTTTCGGCAATCACATCACCTATCCTTTCAATGGCCGCCAGCTCCTCCGGTTCTGCATTCAGCATCGCTTCCGTCCGGTTGTCAAATTCCCGGCAGATAAGCTTTGCCCCGGCCAGACCGATGTTCGGAATGCCCAGGCTGTAAATCACTCTGGCCAAGGTAGTATTCCTGGCCTTTTCCACATTTGCCATAAGATTCTCATAAGACTTTTCCCCAAAGCCCTCCAGGTTCACCATCTCTTCCCGATGGCGCTCCAGCCGGAAGATATCCGCCGGTTCGTGGATAAAGCCTCTGGCAATGAACTTTTCCAGGGTGGCCTCGGAAAGGCCTTCGATGTTCAGGGCGTCACGGCTGACCATCAGGGTAAAGGATTTGATCTTTTTGGCCTGGCATTCGCTGTTGGTGCAGTAGAGGGACTCTGCATCGTTGACTTTCCGGATCTCCGTAGCGCCTCCGCAGACCGGGCAGACCTTGGGAATCTCTACTGTTTTGCTCCGGGTCTGGTTTTCCGCTATCTGGGGAATGATCATATTGGCCTTATAAACCTGGATGGTATCGCCGATTCCAAGCTCCAGAGCCTTTAAAATACTGATGTTGTGGACGCTGGCCCGGCTTACGGTGGTGCCCTCAAGCTCCACCGGTTCGAAGATGGCCACCGGATTTATGAGGCCCGTCCGCGAGGGGCTCCACTCGATTTCCTTCAGCTTTGTTTCCCGAATCTCGTCGGCCCATTTGAAAGCCATGGAATCCCGAGGAAATTTGGATGTCCGGCCAAGGGATCTGCCATAGGAAATGTCGTCGTAAACAGCCACCAGTCCGTCGGAGGGGAAATCATTTTCCGAAATATGTTCGGAAAACCAGCGGACAGCCTCCTCCAGATTTTCCGCCGTCACCACCCGGTATTCCACCACCTCAAAGCCTTGCTCCCGAAGCCAGAGAAACTCTTTTTCGTGGGAATTTTCAAAGCTCTCTTCTTCCGCCGACACCAGGGAAAAGGCAAAAAAGTTCACATTCCGCTTTGCGGTTATCTCGTTGTTGAGCTGACGGACGGAGCCGCTGCACAGATTCCGGGGATTTTTATACCTGTCTTGTTCATCCTCAATCTCTTCATTAATCCGGGCAAATTCCTGGTAGCCGATTACGGCCTCGCCCCGAAGGATAAGCTCGCCCTGGTAAGGAATCTGCAGAGGGATATTCCGAAACACCCTGGCATTGTTGGTAATGACCTCGCCCACCTCGCCGTTTCCCCGGGTAACTGCCTTGAAAAGCCGTCCCTCCCGGTAGGTGAGCACAATGGTCAGACCATCCAGCTTCCAGGAAAGAAGGGTTTTGTGTGCGCCTACCCACTCCTTCAGCTCCTCTACCTCCTTAGTTTTGTCCAGGGAAAGCATTGGACTCTCATGCCGTTCCTTGGGAAGATCGCTTAAGACCTCATAGCCCACATGAACCGTGGGGCTTCCTGACAGAATGGTTCCTGTTTCCTTTTCCAGCTTTAAAAGCTCGTCGTAGAGCTTGTCATATTCATAATTGTCCATAATCTCACGGGCTTCCTGGTAATAAGCCCGTCCAGCCCGGTTCAGAAGCTCTACCAGTTCCCTCATTCTCGCCTTTTTTTCGTCCATTGCTACTGCTTCCTTTCTATGCCGCACCTGCGCCTTTTCATCCGGCAGATCCTCTCAGCAATTCGAAAAGCTCTTTTAATTCCTTGTCCGTCACTTTCCGCCATGTCCCCGGGCGCATGCCCTTTAACTCGATATTCAGAACCCTCACTCGTTTTAAATGGGTTACCTGATAGCCGAGCGCCTCACACATCCGGCGGATCTGCCGGTTCAAGCCCTGGGTTAAAATAATGCGGAAGCTGCATTTTCCAAGCTTTTCCACCTGGCAGGGCCTTGTCATGGCGTCTAAGAGCACCTCACCCTTTTCCTCCTTGCGGATACGCACTCCTTTGGCCATACGATCCAGAAAGGCGTCTGTCACCGGCTTATGAACGGTAACCAGGTATTCCTTCTCATGGTAATTGGCGGCACGCATCATTTTATTGACCAGGCTTCCGATGTTGGTCATCAGGATCAGTCCCTCGGAATCCTTATCCAGACGCCCGATCGGGTAGATACGGACTGGATAGCCCACATAGTCCACGATGTTGCGCTTCTCCCTTCTGTCGGTGGTGCAGACAACTCCCACAGGCTTGTAAACTGCCAGAAGCACTTCCTCCTCACGCTCCATAGAAATGATCTTCTTTCCCACCTTGATTTCCTGATCCGGGCGCACGCGCATGCCCGTCTCGGCCTTCCTGCCGTCTACGGTAATGCGGCCTTCCTCAATCATTCTGTCCGCCTCACGCCTGGAGCATACGCCGGCCTCGCTTAAAAATTTATTCAAACGGATTTCTTCCATATGATGTGATCCTTTCCTTAATTTGCACATGTTTTTTGTGCATAAAGGTATGCCCGTAGGGTGTTTCCTTAATTTGCACATGTTTTTTGTGCATAAAGGTATGCCCGTAGGGTGTTTCCTTAGATTACACATCTTTTTGTGCATAAAGGTATACGCCCCAGGGCGCCTTCTCTTTGCCTTACAGGCAAATTCACCTTGCCTGTAAGGTGTTTCTGCAAAATGTTTTCTTTGCAATGTACCTTAATTATAGAGGATCTTGAACGGAGTTGCAAGAAAATTAGACACCCTCGGCAGACAACCTTATGTTTCCGCACAAAATGTACGGAAACACCTCGCAGAACAGCATCACATAAACAGTAATGGCAAAAGTGCCAGTATGAGGTAGATTCTGTCAACAGTCTGGCAGAGTACAAGAATAATACAAGAATAATACAAGAATAATTATGGGATACGGGTTGTATTTTTCACGGGCTTGGCATATAACAAAAATGTGATCATGATGCACAATAATCCTAATAAAAGTGTGAAGGAATGTATCTATGGAGCGATTGATTTTGAATAAGCTGCTGAATTGGAAGAATTCACCTTACCGCAAACCGTTAATTTTAAAGAGTGTGCGTCAGGTGGGTAAAACTTGGATTCTCAAAGAATTCGGCAGACGTTATTATGAAAATACAGCCTACTTTAACTTTGATGAAAATGAGGAATACAAGCAGTTTTTTGAGATCACCAAAGATGTAGATCGCATTCTACAGAATCTGATGCTGGCCAGTGCCCAGAAGATCGTGCCAGAAAAGACCTTTGCCAAGCACCCCAATATCAGCGAATTCCCGAAAATTTCTATGATATGGAAGTCCATACCGTCCCAGCTGGCAAAAGAGAATAAGAAACTTATCTCTCAAATAATCTGCTTATTCCTCAGCAGGATATGTTCCCAAAAATTTGAAATAGCCAAATTCCTCATTTTGAATTTCTTTTATTTCTCCCTCATATTTTAATCCGCCTATAACAATAGCCGTATTGTAAAGTCTGTCTAAATTATCCGGATAATCCTTTTTAAGCAAATCAATATCAAAAGTTGTTGCATTAGCAAATATTTCATCTAAATTGTTTGACATTTTAGTATTTACGACCGATACCAGAAAATCTTCATCATAAGTATTGATATTAAAATCCACTCCAAATTCAGAGCCAATATAACCAAGGCTTAACAATTCATAATCTTTATCAAAATACTCATTAAGCAATTCCTGTGATTTGCAAATCCCCACAAAAATAGAATCATATTCATCGTTACTAAACGTATAATCTTTCTTTTCTACTTCTCTCATTTTTATTTTTGTTCCTTTCATTTTTTTATAAACATAGCAAAATTAAGCTGAATTTATAACCTTACAAATATCATAGCATGGCTTATCTTTCACCTTGTATATGATAAACTTTTACTGCCCATTTGGAGCGGCTCTTATTCTTGAGATTGGCTTGCGACACCTTTCTCATATTAGAATAGGGAGCTTTTTTATGACACCCTCTTCACTACGGCTTACTCTATTCTCCCCAGCATAGCTGTGGGATTGGTGATTTCATTCAGATATTAATCCATCCATTCAAATTATTCCTTGCTATTGCAATTCCAACTCTTGAATTATATGCTTTTTTTCTTTACTTGATAAATCCATTATGTCTATTTTTATCAAACAGTCAAACTTGTCCATGCCAAATCGGATTCTTCCATTTTCAATATATTTGTACACTTCACAAGGCTCGCTAGACAAAACTATATTAATCTCATTTTCATATATGTATAGATTTATGTCACATTTTACCTGCTCTTTATCACTATTTGTTATTATATATAATCCGATATTATCTAATGCTTCAATATTATAAGACTCTATTAACTCTTTATCCACATAATTATCACATAATGGCATAATTATCTTATGTATTTTTCTTGATTCAGCCCCAATAACAATTTCTAATAATGATTTATGTCCATCATCATATTCTAAATATTGTACCACCTCCTTCTTTCTTTTCCACTCAATTTGTATAGGTATATATTCCTCTAAAACTAATACAGGTTTAACCGTCTCTGAATAATACTTAAAGTTTGCCATAATGTTTTTACTCAAAATTCATTTCTTTATAAATTAAATTAAGCTTTTCATCAAAAATTTCAAAAACTCTATCTATGATTCCTTTCTTTAAATATAACTCATTTAAAAATCCATTATTACTAAAAAATATTGCACGAGCATCTTTCGCATTTTCTATTAATTTTACAATTGTACCTTTGAATACATCCAGTCCTATTTCAATATTGAATCTAGACCACATTTCTATAAGAGCCTGCTCTTCATATTTATCATCATCCAAATATGCTTGGCCGCCTAATAAATAAAGAACATCTTCTTTTTTCATTTTAAATAACTTTTCATGTTGTCTATTATCGTTATTATAAAGAATTCGTGGCAGAAAAACATATACATCACTTAATATTGTAGAACTTTGAAAATCTCCAATTGGTTCACCTTTTATCCAATAACATATATGCCCCAAAATAAACGGTCTTTCCACCCCTAATATCTTATATTGTATTGCAAATTTATCTTTTTCTCCTATCAATTCTTCTAAACTACACATCAACTTTTTCCCTTTGCAGACAATCCAAATTGTTTTTCTTGGCTTTTCATCGTTGATCTTAAATGACACTTTTTCTAAATGGATTTAAATAGTTTAAATTTATTTCGTCAAATTTTTGTTCTAACGCTTCCAATCCCATTTGTTTTTTATAATTCTTTTCATTAAGCGTTATAGGAATAATCCACAAAAATTGTATATTTCTCGATTTAGTTTGAAAATTCTCAAATATTGGCCCATCCAGATAAGGTAATGAAATTAACCCATATTCTAAATTTGAATCTTTATACCAAGGACATCCAAAGTTAATAGTATGACCTAAGCCCAGATTGCCGCCTCTTATATGGTAATGTGCAATTATAGTAAGTAATTCTATTAAAAAGTCATATTCAACAGATGAAAACATATGGACTTCGATGGTATTTACATCTAAATTATCAGACATCCCACAAGTCGCATATGTCCACATATTACGCTTACTATTGGGTGGAAATTTTAAAATTTTAAACCCTATAGGCAGCTCATTAACCGGTCCTTTATTGAATTCATGCTCTGTAAATCCCCCAAAAAATTTTCTATAATGTTCTTTTATACTTTCACTATAATCCATATTTTTTCATCTTCTCTGAATATTTTGCTTAAGCACCGATAATCTTATTGAACAGCTCCCCAGATTAACTGGGGGATTAGGGTTTTCATTAACGTTAATAACGCCATTGGAGTTATTCTTTCTGGTTATATTCCTGTTCCAGCTCTTCTGCCAGGTACGCATCGCTCATGCAGTGCATATCAGATACTCCGTCCCGAATCAGCTGATAGACCTCGGAATGGTAGAAGAAGTCCAGTGCCGCATCCAACGAGATACCCTGCTGTTTGGCAAAGCACTCAATCACACGGCTATATTTTTTTTGAAGCAAAATCCGGTTTGCGTTCATACATCTTCACTCCCTTCAAAGCGCAGAAGCCCCAGTGCTTTCTCTGTGCGGAAACAAATTTGCAGATTCGGCTTCTCATAGCGCAAACGGTTGATAGCTTCGCTCTTATCAATCAATCCGTCAAAAAACAGTTCCACGGTATTAAACACCTTATCATTAGCAACGCCGCCAGCCACAAGATCATAGTCGGTTATGTCTTTTCCGCTACGGCAGTTCAAGATAAAGTCCAGCCATCTCTCGGAATAGGAATTAAATTTCAGCGTTTTTAATTCCGCTTCCCGGCTTTCGTCAAACGTATACCAGGAGATAATTCCCGCCTTTCCACGGCGTTTGAACTTGCTGCACCACTTCGCCGCCTGCTCATATATCGGCGTGACATAGAATCCACGCCCAAAATCCACATTGGGACGGGAATGGATCAAGTCCGGCTCTGCGATTTCCAGATAGGAACCATGATAGAGCATCATACTTCCACACCCCTTTCTTTCATCACGGTAAGGAGGTCGTCTACGATATATTCCCGGCTCTGGGTGTGCAGCATTTCATACTCCGGCACGATGTAGCCGTTCAGAATATCGCTTTTTTTGGTAAATGCCCGATAGACACGCTCTGCATCCACGCCAAGCTTTGCGGCGACATTTTCAATGCAGAATACTGCAAATTCAAGCTCTCTGGAATTTTTGATTTTCTCGTTCGGCATCACAAATAGTCTCCCTTTATTTTATTTTAGCCAAAACATCCTGGAAGATTGACAGGATGCACTTGTTTTAACTTGGTTACTAAAATTCATTGTCTACAATTCTTAATCAGCATATCACAGAAATACATTTTTTAGCAATCAAAGAATGCCAAATATCAAATCTCAAAATTTCTTATGCAACAAATTTAAAAACAATACAAAGGGTTGATTTATTCTAACCAATATGGGATACCTAAATTTATTTCTGCCCCTATTGTTCCTTCTAACTCTAAATCATAATCTAGATATCCATCCGTATCTAAAAAATACACATTAAACTGATAAAATGCACAAATCGTTTCAAAAAACTTTTTTATATTTTTATGCATTTGTATTACCATTAAATCATCATGAGAAATAGAGCCAATATATTCCTTTCCAGCATTAGTTCTACAATAGCAGATATAATCACTTGAATAATTTGCCAAAAATGGAATTATTACCTGTATTTTATCATTATAATATCTATTTAACTTAACAGATTCCTCTTTCAATTCACAAATATGAATTAGTCTAAATCCAGGAATAAAATCCATAAGTGTTTGGTCTGCGATATTCCTTCTAGTTCCTGACACTTTATTGTAAATAACTTGAAATAATTCCGGTATTTCACCATAAAGGTCATAAAACACCTTTTCCCAATTATTATTTCTTTCTCCTAAACTATCGACGTATTTGGTTCTTAATCTTGCAGACAAAAACAAAAATTCTTCAAATAACTCATTCATTGCTTTCTTTTTAGCTATTGAGTTATTCAATATAGAGCCCCCCTTCCTTGTAAAAGATAATTTCTTCACAGTGTTAGAGCAATATCAATCCCTGTTCCTTTCACAAGAAAATCTGTAAGTGTATCTGCTATTTTTTCTCCATCTCTAACGTATAAGTTACCAGCTTCATCTCTATAAATGCCAAATCCATCTTTTCCTTCCGCATAAAAATAAACCAAATCTCCCAAATCACTTCCTATGAGCCATGCTTGTTTAAAAAAATCATCGTCTGGAATGGGGTATGAGAATTCTTTAAACTTTTCCAACGCAGTTCCTGCATTCCAAATATATATTTCCTCTCTAGTATTATCTACAAGGAACGAAGCACCAACATTTCCTCCTGATGTACATCTCAAATATTCAATATAGTCTTCTGGTAACTGCACTGGTGATTTGCTTATTACTTCTTTAATGTCCTCCTCTCCACCAGAGCATACCTCTTCTTCATCTGCCATAGTTAATCTGTCATTCAAATTTTTTAAAATATCCATTATGGTTTTTCCTCCTGCTTATTCTTATGATTGTTTTTAAGCTTAACAATTTGTTGACTTTATTTTGCCTTCTGTCTGTCCTTATGCATCATAGCGAAAATGATTTTGGATTTCACCATTTTGAGCAGTCATAAATGCCGTATTTAACTGCTCATCTCTATGGTAATAATGGATGCTCTGATTCCTCTGGATTGCTTCAATTTTTTCATTTGTATATTGTTTATAGCTCGATTCACAAGATATTTTCACTAGTTTATCATATTTAGATGACATGATATTCTCTTGAGGTTCATCAAAATCCAGTAGTTCTTTTCTCAAATCAGTTGGAAGCAGGTAAAACTCTTTATCTGTTTCATCCAGCCCCCAACTATTATAAATAAGCAATTCTCTATCCTCTTTAGAAATATTCACAACTTCATTAGCTGCAATAATTTTTACGTATCTTTGTGTTAATTTTAGATAATAAAACTTTCTCCATTTCTCTTTGCATTTCTTTTTCATTAAAGCAAATTGCTCCATAAACGCCCCCGCCACTGCGATTCAGCATAAGAGACATTTCATTTGAACATGCAAAAAAACAATAGGAATCACTAAACCATAACTTATTTAAACAATACTTTTTCACTATTTGATCTGCATAATCAAACAAATCAATCTCTTTTATCCCTATTTCTGAAGTATTTAATCCATGAATACTTGACGAAAAATATACATAAAAAGGATAATATTTTTTCTCATATTGTGTAATTGCACTCTGAAAAACTAAATTTTCAAAATTCTCACTAACAGCATAGTCCTCTTCCATAAATATTTTTTGGTTTTGATTATCTAGATTCATTGTATAACATATTCCTAAATAATCCTTTAAAAACGTGAAACAGTACGGCTTCGTATCATCCGCATTGTTAATACATATACCTTCATTATCTGATATTAAAGAAGATATTGACATTTCTGCACAAAAAGTTGAAAATAATCCTCCAGCACATTCTCCGGCATGATGTAAAAATTCTACATAGGCTTCTGGTAATTCCAATCCCCTTTCAACTAAATTTAACTGTTGCCTTAATTCTTCTATTTGCATTTCATTCGCTGGTCGTATTTTGGTACTCCAAGTATCATCCACCGGATCTATATAAGCTCTTAGTCTTTGTATAATTGTCTTTGCACTTCCCTTTTGAGGTATTATTCTATTAATTGTTGTTTGCATAATTCATATATACTCCTTCATTATCTTTACAAGTATCGCAAAAGTCCATTTGATTACCTCTTTCATCAATATAAAAGCATTCCCAGTAAGTATATATCTGTCTGAAAATATACCTATCAGATGCTATATTACCATTTATAGAATAATATCTGCTTGGAATATTTAATTCTTCAATCCTGGTTTTCATTTCTTCAGTACTCACTATTTATCTCCTCTGTGCCTTCTCCTCGCTTTCCAACAGGTTTCCAAAGACATCATAGCGATAATGGTTTTGGATTTCTCCATTTTGAGCATTCATAAGTACTGTGCTCAATTGCTCATCCTTGTGGTAATAATAGATGTTGCAATTCCTCTGGAGCGCTTCAATTCCTAATCCCAGATGGCCGCTGCTCTCTAAACCCCTTTTGTGTTTTTACAAAATATTTATAATACTCTCTTTAACGGCAAGGCTGAGAAGATCACTTTTGGTTTTAATATTTTCTAAAAGGTTCCTCAATTCTGTTGTATTTTCTTCATCCTCTTCCCATAGATTTAAAGCATTTAAATATTTTTCTAATAAATCTCCCCCATCTTCATGCATACTTCTACATGGCTGCGATATACAAATATGTTTACTTGCATTTTTTAAAACCCATCCTTCAAGTTGCGCATTGTTAATAACAAATCCAAAATCATCAGCAATCAATAATATAAACGCCATTTTTTCTTCTGGATTTGCTGAATATGCAGCTAAGACATCGCTATCTTTAATATAAATGATTTCAGATGAAAATTGAAAATCACAATTTCCCTCTTCAGCAAAAAACAACTCTCCTTTCTCTTGCTTTTTCATAGTTACAAAAGCAGATTCCAAATCACTAACTCTTATTTTCCCTGACAAATCAATAATCGCTGTTTCAAATCTCTTATCTTTCTTGCTAAATAAAATAGTATCATTAATTTCATATAACCAATTAAAACTTCCTACTGATTTCTCAATACTATTTTCAATTTCCGCATATTCATTGTGTTTGGTTATCCACAATTTTTCTTCTGACAAGTACCATTTAATATCTTCATTATCTAAATCACTTTGTTGATTTTTTACTGAAATTTTCATACGTATTAACCTGTTGCTTTCGCACATTTGCAGGAAGTACCAATCGCCTGAACCAATTGAATAACTTGTACACAAGCATGTAAATCTGCATTTGGCTGGCATTTACTGCTTTGGAATGACTGCTGACAGATGCAAAGTCAAATCCGCTTTTGCTTTCTTTGATGAAGTTTTCCACCTTGCATTCAAGTTAATTTCTAAACATCTTCAGTTTTGTTCGGTTTATCAATCAATGTCTTCCAATATCCATCTGGCATCCAAATTTTTATCCCTCCAAGAGGCAGACTTATCCTTTTATTGATCAAATCTGTTTTAATTTTTTTATGTATTGTATCAATGTCGTTAACAGTCATTTCCTCTGGATAAAACCCTGTTTGATTAATATTATCCCAATCATCAATTTTTTTGTCAAATATTCTTCTAAATTTTTTACCAAGCATTCATAATCAAGATATTGTATAAAGTAAGTTATACCTCCTTCATCATAACCATATACCTCAAATTCTACTCGTGCAATGCTATTTTGCATAATTGTTATGGTTCTTACATATCCGGGATATTCTTTTGGTATACATCGATCAACAATCACTGATTTATTTCTACTCAGCTTCATATGTTGTATCAAACTATTTAATTCCATTTCTGTCTTCTCCTTTTATTATTGCTGCCTTATTACTATCTGGTAATTTAATATTATAATGTGGATAATTCGCATGATCAGGATTTGCAACATTCGGATGTAATGGCCCTAATGGAGCATTCACATTTATTAAATCTCCTCTATAAGTACCTGCCGGTCATATTTGTATATGCTCATCAGTAATTTAGATTTTACTCTTGAAACCGTATTTAATTAATACATCAAAAAAGTCCATTGCTGACTCTTGTATTTCATCTTCCTCGTGAGAGTAAAAGCCAACAGTCTTTTGACATATTCCCTTCTTTATTTCAAAACCCAAAAAATCCCCAGTTTCCAAATCAATGATCGGAATAAAATTTTTCTCATAAATCCAATTTTTTGCAACATTATCTTTAATATAAAACATGCTATTATGATCACAAGAAAAGACTACTATAAAACCAAAATACCCTCCTCCATAGTCCTTTACAAATTCTTTATATTGTTTTGGTAATTTTATATCATAATATTTTTCAACGTCTGTAATCATTTCTTCAGCAGCCTTCTGATCTGTATTCAGTGACAATAATAGAGGTCTTTTATTAGAAAATTCCTTAATCATATTTTTAAAATTTAGACTATCCATGTTTATCAATTTCCTTATTTTTTAATTATCTATATACTTTTAAATTTTTTCACTTAATACCAATTCCTCATCATAAGACCGATTAAATTCTTTCAACTTTTCCATTGTTTCTTTTAATATAAAATCACCTTCTTCCTTCAAAAACATAACATTGGAGTCAAAACTAAATAATTTTCTATCTTGCAATCACACTAATTTTCACCTATCCAGCCAAAAGATATAAAATGGTAATCTGCATTATATACTATTTTGAATATCTGTTAATACTTCAATAGCAAATTCTTTCGTATCCATATCTGATATTTCTTTAATCTCTTTTTGTAGTATTTCTAACACTTCGTATGCTTTAATATGGTTTAAGGCCAGCTGTGCTATTGCTGTTATTGCTGCTGCTTTTATATCTTGATCCTCCGATTGTAAAAAAGCTGACAACGGCGACAGCAGACTTTCGTCTGGAAAATTCGATGCAATCTGAATGCACCAGTACTGTACACCTTCATATGGATTTTTTAATGCCTGCAATATATGTGGAAGCACAATCTCTTTTTTATACATTGTAATTACATCTTCAACCATCTGGTATATTCCTAAACCATCTTTTCCTCCAAATGAATTCAAAAACAAAGGTACACACTGTTCATCTGGATTGTTTATAAAAAAAGTCCTAACTTCTTCATATTTTTTAATTTCTATCTCCGTAAGCTTTTCATCACTAGGCATAGGTTGATGTGATTCTAAAAAGGAAAATGCCTCCAACCTTGTAATCATTTTTCAAATCCTCCCAATATACCAGCCCGACGGCTCGCCATCCCTGGTTATCTCCTGCCGTTTCCTAGTTGACCAGATGTTCCAGTTACCATTCTTCCTTTGCCTCCATTAGCTCATTGAGAATATATTTCTCAAGATCGTCCCCTTTAATTAAATGGCTTTTTTCAATTCTATCCCAACTTGAAACTTCACCATTATGATTATTGAAACAATATATCCATTCATCTACGTTCCTAATTACAATATATTCTTTTGACAACCCATACTTTCTAAATCGTTGAGTCTCTTTTACTAAGTTAGCAACCCCCATTTCAAATGGGGGTTTAGTTTTAACCCCTCCGGGGTATAGTACTGGTTCCGCCTAAGGCGGGGTTCCGCAATACCATCTTTACCAGTTGCCCCCTACAGGGGGCCTTTTACTTTCTTCCATCTTCTAACTTGTCATTCTCTTCTTGTTCTTGTATATATTTTCTAATTGTTTCTTCATTTACATTCCCTACTGTTGATACAAAATATCCTCTGGCCCAGAAATGTCTGTCTCCCCATTTCGTTCGGTACTCCGGATGTCTGTCAAACAGCATTAATGTACTCTTCCCTTTCAGATATGACATGAATTCCGATACACACATCTTTGGCGATATCGCCACATACATATGCACATGATCTATACATACCTTCCCGTCCATTAGCTGCACCTGTTTCATCTCACATAATTTCTTTATAATTTCTACCAAATCTCTCTTCGTCTCTCCATACATGATTTTTCTTCGATATTTCGGTATGAAGATAATATGATATGTGCAATTCCATCTGGTGTGTGCTATACTTTGATTATCCATTTTGGATACCTCCTATGCTTTTGATATGGCCTGCGAAACCAATATCATTATAGCATAGGAGGTTTTAGTACTTTATGCAACGCTACGGCTTTGCCTCGGCCCCCATTTCAAATGGGGGATATATGTCTATTTCATTATTTATATCTTTATTTCTAAAATCAAATTTTAAAATTTCTGCCTCTTCAAAATTAATTCTATCAAAATTTTCTCCTGTCAAATCTATTACCCTTTTAATTTTCATTTCCTTTTTTCCGTAATATTATTTCAAAAAATCTATTTTAAACTTCTTTTCTTGAACTTGTAAATCCCTTTTCAGCGTCTTCATTAACTCCTTTTGAAACAATTTCATCCCCTAATTCAGATAGGAGTTATTACTAATTTTTCACTCACCTCACCTTTCCCTCATACCTTTTATGAAATTATCTACAAGAAATTTATCATTACTATTTAAATTAACCTAGATTATTCACGGCACAGCCGTGAAAGTGTCTGAAAGCCACATAGTTGCTGTATTTTAACTGAATATTGCTTTTCACCTGTCAAGTGAATGAAAAAAGAGCATCCACTTGTGATAAAATTAAGGTGTCTAATCTCAAATAATACCAACAAAAGGAGCCCTTTATGAGTATTGTAAACACCTTACCATTAGAAAGCAATAGACAGATTAAAATAAATTTTGATGGAGGAGATTTATCCTCCGATGCAGGCTTGCTTCTCATCAAAGAATTCGTAAGCAAACTGGGATTGATAAGCTATTAGGCAAAGCTTTCAAGACCAATGATTCTGCATTATTCAGATATCATACGGATCAGGAAAACTTGCTCCAGATGATCTATATGATCATTGCCGGTTATTTTGAAGATGATAATTCCGATGAACTGACAAACGATCCCGTATTCAAGTCCATACTTGAAAAAGATGCCCTTGCATCACAGCCTGCTGTTTCCAGATTCTTTAACCGTATGGATGAAGATACCTTAAACCAGTTTCTTGCGATTGGCAGAATACTTCGGAATAAAATTTACAGTATTCAGATGCCGCAGGCTGTTATTCTGGATCTGGATTCCACTCTTCTTGATGCATACGGCAAACAGGAAGGCAGCGCCTTTAATTTTCATTATCAAAGCAATGGTTATCATCCACTTGTTTGTTATGATGGAATGACCGGAGATCTAATAAAAATCCAACTTCGTGACGGAACACAGTATTCCTGCACCGGAGTGGTTGACTTCCTGCAGCCGATACTTGATGAATACCTGGATGATTATCCGGAAATCCGTATTCTGCTTCGGGGTGACAGCGGTTTTGCTGCGCCTGACCTTTACAAGCAGTGTGAGGAAAATGGCACAAGCTATGTGATTCGGCTGAAAGAGAATGGCATTCTCCGTGAAAAAGCATCCCATTTTGTGGATGGGCTTGATGAGATCACCAGGAATAATAAAGTTGATTATGCGGTAGTTTATGGTGAATTCACGTACAAAGCAGGTTCATGGCCTTATGAAAGGCGCGTGGTATGCAAAGTTGAAAAACCGGAAAACCAGATGGTTTACATGTACACATTTATTGTCACAAACATGGATTCTTCCCCAGAGTATCTCATCAAATTTTACTGCAAGAGAGGGCTGATGGAAAACTTCATCAAAGAAAGCAAATCCGGTTTTGATTTTGCGTCCGTAAGCAGTCATACCAGAATGGTAAATGCCAACAGACTTCAGATACACGCTCTTGCGTATAACATATTTAATTGGTTTAGACGATTGGCGTTATCAGCAAATATGCGAAAGCAACGTATTGATACTGTCCGTTTAAAACTGCTGAAGATTGCTGTAAAAGTAATTCATTCAGCAAGATATATCATATTCAAGCTGTGTAGCAGCTGCCCTTATAAGAATGAATTCACTGAGACACTTTCAAATATCGGTAAGCTGAATGTACAGCTGGAATAGCAACTATTAACGAACCTTGACAGCTTAACAACTGCTCTGAACTCTGTCACGGGGATTTTATGCCCTTTTGACGGGTTAATTGAGTGATGTTATGGTTGCAAGGATCAATTTTCAGATTCATGGTACAGTTATCAGTTCAAATACTGTTCCGTGAATAATTCAGGTTGAATTATATTTCCAAGAAAATCTGTACACTCTAAGGTTTTGCTTTCTTTTGACTTTAAATATAATTCTTCTAATGCATTAAACACTTTAAACATTATTTTCCTCCAAAAGACTTCCAGCATTAGGAAAACGCACTGTCAAAAGGATTTTATGCCTTGGCGGGAGTAAAACGGATGCCCGTTTTCCAGAGCCGGGCCGTATAAGCAGGGGTCAGAGTCCGCCTCACGATGGACACCCTCGCCTTCGGCTGTATCCTTCCCACTACCGGGCAGATTCGGGACTTTAACCTGTTAGAAATATGCGCTGCTGGACACACTAAAAAACAGGAAATAGATAAAAACTATTTTCCTGTTTCTTAACTGTATGCTGCTAGAATAAATAAATTTTTATATTTTCTTGTTGAGCCACGCAATCATTATCCCACTATATGGTTCTCTGTTTTCGCTTTGAGCCATGTAATGGGCAAGTAACTCCTGCAAATATTTCTTTGGGGCAGTTCTATTTGGATATTTTTGGTTGATTTTGCTATGTAATGTACGAAGTGCCTGCAATCGGCATTCTTTCAGTCTGCGTGCTTCGCAATTCAGATTCAACCTTTTATTCAAATCCTCGTTTACATCAGAATTTTCAGAAAAAATAGTCCCATTTGCGGTATATTGAATGTCCATTAATGTTCTGCCATCAAAAACATCCAATTTCTTCATGTCCTGCTGTTCCAAAGGCAGGCTTCCTCTTTTCGCATCGCAGCTTTTATCATTATTTGAATGTGCGTCACGATTTCCCCAACAAACGGCCACCATATTCTTATAATTCAATCGCTCTTTTTCGGTAGAAGCTGACTGAGGTATACAATGCTCAATCGTAGCCCGATGCTTTCCTCCGTCAATCCTGCTCATACAATACGCACATAGATGACCTTGTTCCGAAAGCAGACTTTCTATTACCTTTTTCTTTACATCCGAAGGCATATCAGCATATGATGCAAAATCCTGCTGGCGATATTGCAATAATTCCTTTGGTTCATTTCCTTTTTTTATCTCTATCATTTTGTGTACCACCTCAAAGCTGCTCTAAATCAAGCTGCACACGCATGGAAACAAGTTCCGGATCTTCACCTATATCATTTTCAAGGCAATTCAGTATATCCCCTGCTTTTGCATAATCTTCAGTATCTATCGCACTGTAAAACTCATTAAATCTCTCCATAATAATCTGCGGCCGTTCTTTCACATGCATAACAGAACGAAGAATGCCATTTGCATCCTTCCCATATGTTTCTACGGGCGCAGGAATTGCCGAATTATCCTCAATTATAATCACATTCTCCTTCGGTACCGAATTGATAACCTCCGGTGCATGAGTGCTGACTATAAACTGCACTTTAGGAAAAATAGAGGTCAAGTCACTTAAAATACGCTGCTGCCATGCTGGATGCAAATGCAAATCAACTTCATCAATCAAAACAATGCCACTGGTTTCATTACATACATTCCCCAAACATTGCGGATTCAGGACTGCCATGCGGTAAGCAATATCTGCCACAAGGCTAACTGTACTTTTATATCCGTCACTTAACTGATTTATCGGAATGCGCATCCGTTTTCCTTCTTTATCCGTATAAGCCACATCCAGTTCATTTGTCCCAATATTATATTGAATCTTCGCATTGCCAGAACCCGTAATTTGATTATAGCATTTTTCCATTGCGGCAAATACAGCTTCTAATTCCGGAACCGCTCCAAGGCCATTCTCTTGATTCTGGTATTTCTGAATTGTCATTTTGAAAAACCAATTCATCATCAGCTTGATATTTGCAATTCCATCAACACTGTCAATATAGCCGTTTGTTCTTGTACTTGTTTCAAAAATGTCTGTCTGCTTTTCACGATGATAGTCCCAAAGGCGTCCTGTTCCATAATAAGCAAGAATAGGTAAAATTAACGTAGTATCCCCATCACGAAGTCTTTTCTGATAGTCAGCCGCAACAGAAATCATTTCCTTTGCCTCTTTAATTGTTGTCTGACCCTTGGCCTTGTTTAAACATCGCTGCCAATACACTTCCCGTCCATCAATCATGGCCGTTGCAGAAACCTTTACCGGATATTGCGGCTGTATATCACTTGCACTTCCAATAACATACGCCTTCAAATGTGCCTGGGTTTTATCAATTCCAATCCCTTTGGGGCCATCCATCGGCGCAAACATGGTGCTTACAGCAATTGCGACAGCCTCAAGAAGAGATGTTTTTCCAGCGCCGTTGATTCCTATAACAACTGTAAGATTTTTGTGAAAATCCATATCCAATTTTTCAAAGCACTTAAAATTTTCTAAAGATATTTTTTTTAAATACATAATTGCTGCCTCTAACTACTATCTATTCTTTATTATTTAACAATAACAAAATAATTATTATTATTTATCCATGCTTGTATTGTACCACTCTCATAGCAGCTTTTAAAGATTTTATTTTGCTTGTTTACTCTTAACTGTTTGACATTGACTTTACAACAGCCCCTATTTTCAGATACCCTGATTCACCACATTCACCGGCGTTCCTGCCAGAAATGCTTCCAGATTCCCCACCGCCGTATCCATCAGCCGCTGCCTGCTTTCCTTAGAGGCCCAGGCAATATGGGGCGTGATTAGACAATTTTTGGCCGTGAGCAGAGGATTATCCTCACTGATGGGCTCTGCGGACACCACGTCCAGCCCGGCAGCGTATACCTTGCCGCTGTTCAGAGCATCCGCCAGATCCTGTTCCACAATCAGAGGACCGCGGCCTGTATTGAGAATCACCACGCCGTCCTTCATTCCGGCGATACTTTCTTTGTTGATCATCCCTTCCGTTTCCGGAAAAAGGGGACAGTGGAGAGATATAATATCGGATCTGGCAAAAAGCTCCTCAAGCTCCACATAACGGCACGCCTCTGTCTCAAGCTCCGGCCTTCTGTGAGCTGCATAGGCCAGTACCTTCATACCAAAGGCATTTGCCAATCTGCCCACGGCCTGCCCGATGCGTCCAAAGCCTACAATGCCCATGGTTTTTCCGGCCAGCTCAATAAGGGGATACTCCCAGAAGCAAAAATCCGCGCAGGAGCTCCAGCGCCCCTCATGGACAGCCTGGCTGTGATGCGCCGCATGATGACAGATATCCAGAAGAAGGGCAAAGGTAAACTGGGCCACCGCATCCGTACCGTAGGCCGGAATGTTGCTCACCGGAATTCCCCTCTCCCTTGCCGCTTCTATGTCGATAACATTGTAACCTGTGGACAGTGCACCAATGTAGCGGATCTGGGGGCAGGCTTCTATCGTTTCCCTTGTCAGCGGAGTTTTGTTCGTAATCACAATCTTTGCATCCCCGATTCGGTTTTGTATCTCCTTCGCATCCTTTACCGGAGTGCGATCATAAAGCGTCACTTCTCCAAGCCGCTCGAAGCCTTCCCAGCTCAGATCACCAGGATTCTCCGTATAGCCGTCCAGAATTACAATTTTCATCTGTTTACTCCTTTTCACACTCTCTGCAAATAACACGTTTCCAAAATTCTTCTTTAAAATATTCCAGCAAAAATAAGGGCAGGCTATTCAGCACTCCTATCATACGATTAAGCTTTACAAACCGCTCTCTCTGCGCATGATAAATCTTTTTCTGTGTCAATTCATTTAAAAAGTAATGATATGTAGGAAGCACGTCCTGGAAGTTTACTATCAAGTGTGCTCTTTTGACTGACCCACGGCAAGCTGTATACCATTGCGCCTGTGTGAGATGGCGGAAATCCCGAAACTCAAGCTCTTCCGAGACATACTGCTTATAATGAATCAGTTCGTCAATTGGCACATAAAAGCTTTTATAATCCTCTTGTTCTATGCTCATTTCCCGAAGCGATTCTATCATAGGATAAGAAATATAAAGCTTTCCATTTTCTGTCTCATTATCAAAGGCCTGAAGCAGCTTTTCTACCACATCTGTTCTGCGGTAAACCTGCGGCAGATTATCGTTATGGGCATCATAATCAAAAAACAAATATACCTCTGAAAAATCGCTTATAGAATACCCCTCCAAAAGTTCCTTTGCCTTCGGACTTATCTCCCGGATTGCGTCAATTACATCAATTTCAAATTCATATTCCCGGAGCTTATTCCATATCATATAGATATTGCCGCATGCCGGAAAAGAAAAAATCATCACATCTGCAATCTCCTCAAAAAACAACTCCTGCATCCGCTCCACCAGTACTTTTTCTGTCTTTTCTCCTTCGTACACAAAAGCGATATGTTTCTTTCTATCTCTCATTAAATGCTCCTGCTTTGTACATTTTTTGGATATTATGAACCTGCCGCAATGCCTTTGAGGTTCGATCTGCAAAGGATTTTATTTGATTGTCTCTCAGTTCAAAATAACAGTCTGGACGTAAAAGTTCATTTGTCATCAAATCCGTATTGTGTGACGTAAATACAATCTGAGTATCAAGAGCAAGCAATTTTCGTACAACAGCTTCTGCCAGTTCATAATGGTAAAAGGCATCAAATTCATCAATAAACACAAAGGACATATCCTTCATCTGCAGATACCACAAAAATAAAAATGTCAAAGCACTGGTACCGCTGGACCAGATATTTTGAAAAAGAACTGCTTTATTTTTGTAGACACAGTACAAATTCTTTCCTTCCGCATCCTCTCCTGCCGCCAATTCTACATCAATCCCCAATTCATGCAAAAACATTTGAAGCTCTTCTACAGCGTCAAGCTCCACTATATTTTTTCCAATACTTCCCACACGATTACTATATCCTATATAATTATTTCCATATGCGCTGCTGAACCAGAACATGTGCTCAACAAAGCGAACGAATTGTCTAAAGGTTCTGCAGTCTGTATCCTTCCTATCGAGAACCGTATTTCTTACCACATATTTTACAAACGAAATAGATCCGTCCCACATATCCAAATTCAGGTTCTCTGCTCCTTTCAAATGGACTTTTGCCTCGTACCCCAGTTCCGCTGACAAGATCTCATGGTGATTAATGCTTATCTTTTCACGCAGAACTTTTCCCACTTCTTCCTTTTCATAGTAATAGACCAGCAAATTTCCGCCAAAACAGAAGGTATATTCGAAACGAGCAAGCTTATCACTGCTGTTTAAATTTACATAATTATGATAATTTGCAATATTCTTCATAGAATCTGTCAAATGTATCACAATATCCATGACAGCCCATCCAAGATTCGTCTTTCCGGAAGCATTTTCCCCAAACACAATGGCATTTTTCATAATTCCCTGCGGTACAAACTCTTGGTGAAATTCATAGCTTTTTGTGTTGGAAAAATCCCATACAAATTCGTCACGGAAATTTTTAAAATTCTGCACCTTAAACTTTTGCAGCATAGCCGCACCTCCTTGTATTCTATACATAAGGAATATTACACTCAGTGTCCCTTTGTCCACTGAGTGTATGGTTTTAGAATAACATGGAAAATAGCATTCCTCAATATATTTTGAACTTTTTATGCAATCTCTATGTATTTTTTTTGCGTCTGTCTCGATTTTTTTATACGCTATGCTGAATCGTCAAAATGCAAAATGCGGAGGCATCCCATCCAAAACTCAATCCAGATACTTCAACCCTTCAATTCCGCGAATTCCAAGTCCCGGCTCCTGAGAGACGGTGATGTTCTTTTCCTCAAATAGAGAGCCGCCCAGAATCGGATCCTCACTGCAGAGCACAGGGCCGTCCAAGTCAATCTTTGTAATGATGTTCTTAGCGCAGGCAAGATGAACCGCCGCGTTCACGCTGATCTTGGCTTCCAGCATACAGCCAATCATACACTCCACGCCGTAAAGCTCCGCTGCCGTCGCAATCTTCAGCGCATTATAAAGGCCGCCGCATTTCATCAGCTTGATATTGATTAGATCGGCCGCTCCCATCTGCATAATCTTCAGTGCATCCTCTGGGGAAAATACGCTCTCATCCGCCAGAACCGGCACATATGACCGCTGGGTTACAAACTTGAGTCCTTCAAAATCGTGAGCAGGTACCGGCTGCTCCACCAGCTCGATTCCAAGGCCCTTTTCCTGCATCTGATTCAGAAGCCGTACCGCCTGCTTGGGGCTCCAGGCCTGATTTGCGTCAATGCGGATCTGCCGCTCTGGGCCGGCCGCCTGGCGCACGGCAGTCAGACGGGCCAGATCCAGATCCGGATTCATGCCCACCTTCACCTTTATGGTATCATAGCCGCGCTCCACAGCATTTCTCGTATCCTCCGCCATCACTTGGGGATCGTTGACGCTGATGGTAATGTCCGTCACGACTTTTCTGCGGCTTCCGCCAAAAAGCTTGTAGACGGGAAGCTTGTAGAGCTGGCCGTACAGATCGTACAGAGCCATGTCAACTGCAGCCTTTGCGCTGGTATTCTTTACAATGCAGCGGTTTACTGCCTGGATCAGCTCCTCAAAATCATCCACATCCCTGCCCACAATGGTTTTGATCAAATGATCCTTAAGGGCGCCGATAATCGCTCCTGTCGTATCGCCGGTAATGGCGCCGGTAGGCGGCGCCTCTCCATAACCTATCTGCCCGGAATCCGTGTGAATCTCCACAATAATATCCTCCACACTGGATACGGAACGCAGCGCCGTCTTAAATGGTACCCGTAAGGGAACCGATAAAATTCCCAGTCTTACTTCTGTAATTTTCATAGCTATACTCCTTTTTGTTTTTAGTTCCGCATTCTTTAAAGAATGCTGTCATTAAGCTCCACACACGCCAGAACCTCTTTGCTGCGCTCAAACTCTCCATACCTAAGCCCCCGGTCACTGGTCTCCATCTCGCCCAGCTGGTTATCATAGGGGTCTGTGCGCCAATGCTCCTTCTCTATGGTGAAGGGCGCCTGAAATGCATTGTTCGCCGCCATCCGGTATGCGTCCAGATTGCCGAAATAAAATCTTCTGCGCTCCTCATTCTCCGCCCGTACCGCCGCCATGCCATAGGAAGGATCCGCATACAGCCACCCATAGGGCGCGACATAAAACCGTACCCAGTCGTGGGCCCCGCAGAAATCCGGCTCCGCAGTAAGGCCGCTCTGCCAGCAGGCCGGAATCCTCGCGCACCGGCAGAGGGTCAGAAACAACAGGGCAAACACGCCGCAGTCCCCCGTAAAATTCCGTGCACAGGATTCTGCAATCTGTTCCAGTCCAAAATAAGCCGGCATAAAGGTATACTTCATCTGCAGCGTAATAAAATCATAAAACCGCCGGGCTTTTTCAAGAGGCCCGGCAGCCCCCTTCATAAGCTCAGCCGCCAGCTCCCGGATATAAGGGGTAAACAGAATATGCGGCGCCTCCTCATTGGTAAAAAAATCCGGCTGCGGACAGGTGAGAAAAAGGCCCTCCTCCTGCATCCTCTCCACATCATGGTAGCAGGCCGTATGCACATAGGAATACTCCACATAGAATTCCTGATTCTCCTCCAGGCAGGTCTCCCAGCAGATCGTCCTCTGGGGCGCATCCTCCGGCGCAATCCTCCCCCCTTCCGGAAACATCTTTTCAATCACAATCTCACTCTGCTGCTCACAGGCCGCGGGAATAGGCAGATGAACACGCAGGAACATTCCCGGCTCAAAAATCTCATCCTTCATGCGCACGCCGGCCCGGATGCGGATACGGTTGCTTAAGCTCCCCCTCTCCTTCATCAGACGGGCGCTGCGGGAAAGCCGTCCCTCTCCTGCCGTTCCCGTTCCCGCGCTCTCTACTCCGGGAAGCTGCACACCAGCCCTGGCTCCGAAGGAAGGTTCCGACTTGCACATACTCTGGAAAAACCGGTTAAAAAAGCGCCTCTCTCCATTCATGTAAATCCAGCCGATTTTTCCGGCATCCACACGTTCCTCAAATTCCTCCTCCGAGAAATCAGAAATGTGCTCCCGAACCACAGCCAGGGCTTCCTCCTTTGTGTAGGGGTAATCCTCCCCTCTGCGCAGAAGCATTTCCCTCTGAGCCGTCAGACAGCAGCGCAGAGCCTCTGGTACCGCGTCCGCCTCAAGACGCCTGTCAATCAGCTTTAAGGCTCCATCCAAATCCCCGTAGAGCTTCCGCTGTAAAATATCATCCGGAAGGCCCACATGGAGATAACGAAAGCATTCATTGATATGCACCTCTTCCCCTCCTATTCTAAATCGCTGCGCGATAGCACTAAAGTGCAAAGTCCCTTCGGCACACCTATAATGAGAGAAACTTTTATTCGAAAAAAACCTCATAAAAGTTCCTCTCGTGCGCCTTTGCAGCTTTACCGTCCAGCAAAGTTTTTTTAATAAATTCTTGACATTTCTTAGCTGGACTAACTGAATCGCTGCGCAATATTTCAGAAACATCCCTATAAAACATTGGTTCTCCGCCCACCTTCTCAAGGGCGAAGAACCAACGAAATCCTATCCTGTGTGAATTTAAGCCGGGAACGCGCCATACGCCAAAAGCCTTATGGCGTTTTCCCTAAGCTAAATAAACATCTGCATCAGATACCCCATAGCCAGACCGCAGAAGTTGCCAACAGCCGCTCCCAGAACTCCCATCAGTACGCCGATGCCGGCATAGGAGGGATTGTAAGCAGAAGCCACGATGGGCGCCGAAGCGCTTCCTCCGATATTCGCCAGTGATGCCGTGGAAACCATGCAGCAGTCCCAATGGAACAGCTTTGACAAAAGATACATAATCCCAATGTGGATAATCATAACCACAAGACCCGCCACGATCCACAGAGGCGCGCTCACCAGATCCACCAGCGTTGCCGTAGATGCCAGCAGGGATACAACCGCATACAGATAAATATTGGACAGCTCTTCCACTGCCGGAAGCTTTCCAAGAGGGCTCAAAGCACAAATCAGGCCCAGAATGGTTACAAATACAGTCGTCAGCGTTCCCTTGTCAAACATAGCAAGGCCCACTTCCTTAAGAGCCGTATTGCCAGCTGCGCCAACTGTCTGTGCAATGGCGGAAACCATCAAAGACAGGCCAATCAGGAAAATCCAGTCGCTTGCCGTCGCTCTCTTCTTCTCCTTCTCAATCTCTGCGTTGGCCGCATCCGCAACCTCCTGGAGCTTGGAAGTATCCGCCTTCACGGACTTGTCCCACTTGCCTGCGTAGCGGACCATGATCAGCAGCAGGGCAATCCATACGGAATAGTAAACCGTGTCTACAGCCAGTGCACAGCCGTAAGCGCCGGCATCAATGGTAAATGCCGCTTCCATAGCCGCCATATTGGCAGAGCCGCCGATCCAGGAAGCACACAGGGCCGCCATGGCGCCCCAGATCGTTTCGCCGCCGCCAAGAGCGCCTTTGAACACCAGGAACGCAATAAAGAATCCAAGCATAATGGAAACCGCGCCGCCCATAAAGATAGCTACCATCCGTCCGCCCAGCTTCGCCAGCTTCCGGATATCGCAGCGCAGCAGCATAACGAAAATCATCGCATACAGAAGATTATTCTTCAGCACGCCGAAGGCTGCAGAACACCCTTCCGAATCAAACATTCCGATGGTACAGAACAGCATATTCAGTACATAGATCCATACAAGCGGCGGAACGTAATTAAACACCTTCCACTTGGTGTACTTCTCCGCAGCAAGGAGAATCCCCGCCAGGAACATCAGAAACGCTATGTAGGTAAAACCGTTTTGAATCATAACTCCACTCCCTTCATCTTGCAAAATGCACATAATTTATTGTAAAACAAGCAACACATTGGTATAATTATACAACAAAATAATACCCTGTGTCAAGCAAGGATTACCAGCTTTTCCCATGACGTATTTTTAAAGAAAAAGGCGCAGCCGGCATGCTGCGGCCGGCTGCGCCTTTGATATTCTGCAAAATACTTTTTACACTACACCCTGTGCCAGCATTGCATCCACAACCTTCTCAAATCCGGCAATGTTAGCTCCTACTACGTAGTTCTTCGCAAAACCGTAGCGCTCTGCCGCATCGGCCATATTGTGGCAGATATTTACCATAATGCCCTGGAGCTTCGCATCTACCTCATCAAAGGTCCAGCTTAAGCGCTCGCTGTTCTGGGACATCTCCAGAGCGGAGGTAGCCACGCCGCCCGCATTGGCCGCCTTGCCCGGCGCAAACAGCACGCCCTGCTCCTGGAGATACTCGGTCGCTTCCAGGGTCGTAGGCATATTGGCTCCCTCTGCCACTGCAGTAACGCCGTTTGCCACCAGTGCCTTGGCATCCTCCAGATGAAGCTCGTTCTGCGTTGCACAGGGAAGCGCAAGATCTACCTTTACCGTCCATACTCCCCGGCCCTCATGGTACTCGGAACCCGGACGGTAATTCTTGTACTCCGTCAGTCTTGCCCGCTTAACCTCTTTGATCTCCTTCAGAGCTGCCACGTCAATGCCCTCGGGATCGTATACCCAGCCGTTGGAATCGCTGCAGGTCAGTACCTTCACTCCAAGCTGCTGTGCCTTCTGGATGGCATAGATAGCCACGTTGCCGGATCCGGATACGGCTGCCGTCTTGCCGGCAATATCAATGCCGTTCATCTTCAGCATTTCCTGTGTCAGGTAAAGAAGGCCGTAGCCGGTTGCCTCGGTTCTTGCCAGGGAACCGCCGTAGGACAGTCCCTTGCCGGTAAGCACGCCCTCGTAAAGTCCGGTCAGTCTCTTGTACTGTCCGTACAGGTATCCAATCTCTCTGGCTCCTGTTCCGATATCGCCGGCCGGAACGTCAGTGTTCTCGCCGATATATTTGCACAGCTCCGTCATAAAGCTCTGGCAGAATGCCATAACCTCCCGGTCAGACTTACCCTTAGGATCAAAGTCAGAACCGCCCTTGCCGCCGCCGATAGGAAGCCCGGTAAGCGAATTTTTGAAAATCTGCTCAAAGCCTAAGAACTTGATGATGCCTAAGTTTACGGAAGGATGCAGGCGCAAGCCTCCTTTGTAAGGCCCGATTGCACTGTTAAACTGCACGCGGTAGCCTGTATTCACCTGTACCTGGCCCTTATCGTCCACCCAGGGAACACGGAACTTAATCTGGCGCTCCGGCTCAACCAGGCGCTCCAGAAGCGCTTCTCTGCGGAACTTCTCCTCATTGGCCTCCACCACAGGTCTTAAAGAATTCAATACCTCCTTTACAGCCTGGTGAAACTCCGGCTCGCTGGGGTTTTTCGCAACCACTGCTTCAATAATCTCATCAACGTATGACATGTTTTTTCTCCTCCTTGTTCTATCTCTCTCACAAATACAAAAAAAGCGTACAAAAAATAACGAAGCGTATGACATAAGCCATACGCCTTTTTTTGACGCCTTTGTCGAAGACTATTATACACAACCTCACAGCCTGTTTGCAAGTGTTTTTTATAAAAATCCGATTTTTATATCCGTGCTCGTTACTGTTCAGAGGTCAGCTTGTGATAAACAAACCGATGGTGTAGACTAATCTTAGTCGAAACCATCGGTTTTCTTTATCCAAATATCTCGGATACTCTGTTATATAAATTTGATTCTTCGTTTTGGCGTATCTGAATAAGCATGCTCATGCATTCACAGAGATACTCGATGGACTCGAATCCCCTGAATGACACAGCCTGCTGCTGCTTGCGCTTATATCCTCTAAGCAGACGCTCCGCTTCATTGTTTGTAGCCGGAACTCTGTGATCATGCAGGAACAGAAGATGGTTGGACATGTATTCTTCCATCCGCAGATACAGGTTGTATCCGTCCTTATAATACTCACTTGCTGGAATGTATTCGTATTCCTCTTTCGCTTTTTGCAGTATTGCCCGGTAGCGTTCTTCATACTCCCTGACCTTTTCGGTGTCAGGAGGCGCCTCTTCCGGCAGGCCGTTCCGGTAGTGGATCATTTCCTGTACCAGAGCACGCATTTCCTTGTTCCAGGTCCGGTCAGCCTCATTATCTATGCTGTCCTTCAGATAGCGGAGGACATGCGCAAGACACTCCTGGTGTTGTGCACCATAGTTATAAAAGGTTTTCTCATGATCGTGAACCAGGATTCCCTGGTAATCTTCGACCGGGGTGCCTTTTACTCCTTCGTGCCCTTTTTTCCTGCGTGCAAAATACATCGCTTTTCCATCCGGGGCAGCGCACACAAATACATAAGCATTTTTTCCGTTTTCCTTTGCGTTGGTACAATCCGTATGAAGGACGGGGCTAAGCAGCAGATCGGCAAACGTCGCTTTTCGTTCCTGTTCCGTTTTTTTGGCAAATTCCCTGCCAAGCTTATTAACCATGCCCTTGGATATGCTGAGCCTGCCATCAGTCAAATCGGAAAGGAATTTCCTGCTTTTGTCGATGGAAGTGCAGCAGTCGTTATTCAACAGAAACAGGAAGGCCTTGACGCTTCCACCATAATTCACCTCGTCCACAACGCCGGGAGGAAACTCCGCATGGATCCGCTCGCCGGTTTTGGAATTATAATACACATCTGCGTGGTATTCCGTGACCTCCAGTATCGTACGTATGTTGACCAGCTGTTTCACGATCGTTTTTGAAGTCTTTTTGAAATCCGGATCTTCCAGCACTTCCCGGGGCGGCGGCAGCAGAACCGGATCCGTGGCAGGGATCTGCTTTTTCCTGCGGTGTCCCGGATGTCCCGGCTGGGCGCCCGGCTTACGGCCGCTTTTTTCCCGGCCGTTGGAGATCTTCTTGCGGCGGAGCGTTTTGGAAGAAGGGATGGAGGAATTTTCATAATCCCGGTTGATTTGCGCCCTCAGCTTCAAGTTCCTGCCCTTTTCCTCTTCCAGCGCCGTTTCCAGCCCATAGATCTTATGGCGCTGCCGGGTTGCCTTGTCCAGTGCGGCGTCTCTCTGTCTTTCTGCCTTTATGGCACGCCTTTCCATTCGTTCCAATTCTTTTCGCAAGGCCGACAGCTTTCGCTCGCATTCCTTTTGAAGTTCTTCAAATATCTCAAACCATTGATTGCGGACGGAAACGGTTTCACTGCGGGCACGTGAAAGCTCGTCCTTCAATTTCCGGATTTCCCGTTCCAAAGAACGTAATTCTTTCAGGTATTCCTCCTGCATGCGGACATATATTTCACCGGATTTGAAAGCGCATATCTGTGCGTTGGCCGCTTTCAGCCTGTATTCAAGAGTGGTGGTGTATTCAAAGGAAGCGTTCATGTGGTCAGCCCTTCTTTAAGGAGTCAAGAATTCTGTTCATCAGCGCCGATAATTCACCGTTGTGTTCCTGTTGGGCCTTAATGATGCGTTCCTGCTGCCTGATGATTTCATTTTTTGCCTGGACTTCCTCTTCGAGACAGGCAACGGCCTTGTTAAGCAGGACGATTTCATCTTCCATGTTTTTCATTCTCTCAATCCTCCGTTTTCATAAGGCAATTATACTATAGATGCCCTCAAAATGCGAATTTCCGTATTTGAGGGCATGGTCAATTTGACGGTGGATAATTTAAAAAAAGCGAGTAAATATTATCCATAAAAAGAGGGCAAGGAAGCATGCCTGGGACGAAACGGAAGACAGAAATGTGGATAACTTTCTGATAAATAAAGCGGACAGAAAAACTATAAACATCATTTTTCTGTCCGCTTTATTTATCCACATATAAAAAATTTAAATTTCGTCACTTTTCACAATCGTCAAATGTAGGGAGTGAACAGTAACCCGTGCTCAGACGGCAGCCTCATTGAGGAATTCCTTTATCATATGAGCCACCCCGTTCTGCTCATTGCTCAAGGTTATTCTATCTGCCGCTTTTTTTGCTTCCTGACATGCATTTTCCATGGCTATCCCCACGCCCGCTTCCATGAGCATGCTCACATCGTTGCTCCCGTCCCCAAAGGCTGCTGTCTCCGTCCGCTCTATCTGCAGGTGCCGGTACAAAAACCGAAGGGCCGCTCCTTTATGGGCCGCTGCCGCATTTACCTCGATATTATTTTCCACCGAGCTGGACACCGCCAGATCCGACAGCTCCTCCCTCATGCTCTTAAGCACCCTCACGCGCTCCTCCAGATCCGCAAAAAAGAGCATCAGCTTTTGTACCGTCTCTCCTGTCTCCAGAAGATAAGCTTCCAGATCCTCCACCTGGGTATACACCCTCCGCATCATGCGGAAAAGCCCCCGTGCGGCAAAGGCTTCCATTTTCTCCATATCCTCACGGCCCATAAGCCCCTGTCCGCCTTTGTAGCACCCTACAATGGCCGGTACATCCCGGACAGCATCAAAAAACCGCCGTACCTCTTCGGGCGTAAGCTCTGCCCGGTAAAGCGATTTCTTTTCTTTGGCGTCGTACACTTCTGCTCCGTTTGCCGCAATTACATAGCGGATAAAGGGCTGGGTGCGCAGCTCCTCCGGCACGCCGTCGTAGAGACGTCCCGTAGTGGGAACCAGACAGATTCCTGCCTCTGCCGCCTGGCGAAGAGCTTCCATCGTTTCAGGGGCAAGCTCCTTATTGTCTTTTAAAAGCGTGCCGTCCAGATCGAAAGCAATCAATTTGATCCGATTCATTCTTTCTCCTTATCTTAAGTTCCGTTTTTCCCGTTTAATCTGCATCAATGCCCTTTTCCTCTTCCTTGATCTCCCAGTGGATGAGGAAAGTCAGGGACGCCCTTAGAGCAATGATTCCGGCCACAGTCGCAATCTCGGTCCACTCCCGCACCACAACCGTGCGCAGGATCTCGCTGCCCAGCTTAAACTCCAGGCCCATGGCCAGCCCCTTGGCCAGCGCCAGCTTCGTATCCGGCTTCCGGCTCACATAGCTGTAAAAGCCCCGGATACCGGAGGCAATGATAATCCCCACTCCTATCAGTTCAAATACAGGAATGGTCGCCTCCACCAGATAATGCAGTATCAGTTCCAGTATCTCAATCATCTTCTTCCGCCTTCCTTACAGGATGGCAGAGAACCCTGCCATTCCTTTCTGCTGCTCTATCATAGCACAGCCCTGCACAAAATGCAATGTCATTCCCCCGCCGGCATGTTTAATTCCTGTTTCCTGCCTTGCCGTTCATGGCATTGGCCACGGCTTTGGAATAAATCCGCGATATTTCAACCTTTTTCTGATTCCTTAAAACAAGCAGGTTTCCCATCCGGCATTGAATATAATTCTTATTGACGATAAAGGATCTATGACATTTTATAAAATAGGACGGGCTTTGCTCCAATGCTTTTTTTAATGGATACTTTATCTGTATCACACTATCCTTTGTATAAATGTTCATATAATGCTGCATACTTTCGAAACATAGAATGCTTTGAAAAGGGATACGGTTTGTTACTCCGTGATAGAAATACTGAAAATATTCCCCGCTTATGGTATCTAAAGCAAAAGTCATGCACTCGCTTATATCCTCTGGCTTCAGCGGCTTAACATAATATCGATAAGCATTGACGGTATAGCCTTCTACTGCATACTTCTCATAATTGGTCGCAAATACAATGACGCCGCTAAACCCTTGATTCCGAAGCTTTGCCGCCAGCTCTATGCCATTCATCGATTGAAGTTCAATATCAATGAACAGAATATCATAAGTCGAAATCACATCAAAGGAGATGCCAAGAAGCTCTCTGGCATCCGTATAGCTCGAGATTTCCAGCGTTACTCTCGCCTCCGCCCATTGCAATAACATATTTTCCAAATAATCTGCATAAACTTTGTCATCTTCCACAATTGCAGCCTTCATCAAAAGCACCGCCTTCCTGATTCTGAATGGGTATGGTAAGTTCCATTGTAAAAATGCGATCCTCTATATCAATTCTGGTGGAAATCTCTCCATGGGCTTGTGTGACAATCCCCTCCAAAATCTGCAAGCCATAACCGTGCGTTTCATTAAATCCTGTTTTCTTACTGATTTGGGATTCCAAAAACGCAAAAGAGCCGTCGTATCTATTTTTCATAATAATAGAAAGGCAGCCGCCTTTTTCGAAAAGAAACAACTCTATGAATCGTTCCTCTTCCGCTTCAACCTTCCTATTGGCATGGATTGCGTTATCAAAGAGATTGTCAAACACACAGCACAATTCCTGGGATGAAAGGGCTGAGAATTCTGCCTGCGCAGCAGAGATACGCACTTTTATATGCTGCTCTTCTGCGGCCTGTTTTTTATTCGAAATCATGTAGTTTACGATTTCATCCTCTGTATAATGAATGATGTTTAATTTTCTGCCATAACTATTATTTAATTCCTTCAGATAGGCCGATGCCTTTTGGTACTCTTTCGTCTCTAAAAGTATCTCCAGCAGATTCATATGCTTTGAAAAATCATGCCGGAAAAAGTGAAGCTGTTCTATGGCAAGCCGCAGGCTTTCATAATACTCATCCTTCAATGCCATATACTGCATCTGCAATTGCAATTCCTGCTTTTGGTATGATAATTTTATCCATTTCATAAGAAAAAGCAGAAAGCATCCAAATAAAACAAGAAATACATCGCCGATAAAAATGATGTAAAAGTAAAGATGCCTGTTTCCGGAATCTGACAGCATCAAAGCAGATGCAATGCTGATTAAATCATTAACCGCTAAAATGCCAATGCCTGACAGGAGCAGCATAACAGCCAATGCCCAGCCGGAATAATCCTGGAACCGCCGGCTTTTTCTGCATAGAACAATCATAACTCCATACAAAAGCGAACTGATAAGGCAATAGATAAATGTCATAATAAAGCGCTCAAAAGACTGCACCCAGGCGCTGTCCGGCCGAAAAACACTCAATACTACAGAGATCGAAAAAACGGCAAAGTCGGAAACAACCGTAATCACGATGGGAAGAATCCCCGCGAACAGCTTTTGGGAAACATGTCCCCTGAAACAGCACAGACTGTACAGCAGCGTTCCACATAAGGATAAAAATGTCATTGCAGTTCCATTGATTGTCTGGATATTATTCAATAGGCATATATAAAAAAAGAAAACAAATGCGCCAATCACCGGACGCAGCATTTTCTTATTCCCGCAAAAAAGGTATTTGCAAAACAAATAGATCCAGATTACTTCGATCCCATTAAAAATGCACTCAAAAAAAGTCCATAATGTCCAAGGTTCCAAAATCGTCAGCATCCATCAGCCCTTTCTTCGGCTGCGTTTCTTTTAAAATGGGCAGCATTTCATTTATCATACCACATTTCCCAATGTGAAACAAATAACTCCGCTTTCTTTTGCGTATAATTTCTGCTGCTTCTAAAAACTATATGGCCTGCAAGAGCAATTTCGGACTAACCCGTGTTATCTGGACAGATGCCGTACAGACGCTTGCACAGGAAATAAAATATACCATGATCCCCAAAAACAGGATGTCCTGTATAGAAATATAACTGTCTAATTCAACGGGATCCGAAGAAACCTTGTGAATCACGGGATTCGGATTTGCCGCACTTACATCCATTACATAAGCTTCCGTTTCCGAATCCGGGCTCATTGTCTGCTCCATAACACTGCTGCATCCCTCAACAAGCGGCCTCGAAAGTCCTATGGCCGCTCCCAGGGCTGCCGTTGTTATCACAATGCTTTCCAGCAGCAGCTGTGCAAGTATCTTCCTCTTACTTACGCCAACGGAAAGCAGAATCCCCATTTCCCGTCTCCGTCCTTTCATCCACATGACAAAGACCAAATACAATATCAATACACATCCCGCAATCCCAATGCCTGACAGTAACAGCGATATGATACGGATCTGCTTCAGCGGCTTGACGGATGCATGATATGCCGTGTCATCCCGATACATGAGTAAGCCAGTGATATCAAGCCGCTCTTCCACCTGACGCATGATTTCCGGCAGATACTCCGGACCGTCTGCAAAAAATGTAACTTCCCGATAGGTGTCATTCAGATTATCGAAGCCTATGAAGCTTAAATTGTTATAAAGCTGTTTTCCCGTATCATAATCAACGTAAATAAAGTTATCCGCATAGTCCATTTCTGCCGTATAAACGGACTCTTCCTGTTTAAAATTCGTTTCAAAAACTCCAATAATTTCCACTTCCACAGGGTCGCCTACCCTTTCATACGGGTCCTCACAGGGTTCATAAATTCCCCTTTTCGTTTCCAGCGTAAGAAAGTCCCCGACAGAAAGAGCGTTCTCTTTTGCAACGTACTCCGAGATAAGGGCGGCCGAATGATCCTCTTTTTGAATGTTATGTCCGGACGTAATGGAAAACGCTCCTGTTCTAAAATTAGGGCTTAAGTCTCCGTTGGAACAGATGTATGCCCGTATTGTCTGACCGGATAAGTCCACTTGTTCTTGAGTAAAATACTGATCTTCCATTGAATCCGTCCATAATCCAGGTCTCAATTTTAAATCTGCCCATGCAAAAATTTCCAAGTCGATGGAGTAATCCGACACCCTTTCTATCTCTAAAATATCAGAAACCATCCCCCCTGTTATTTCAGGGCCTGCATAAACTGTATAACTATAACCATCCCCTATGCGATCCTCCCGGTAAGCGGGATTGTTCTCATCTATTTTAATCACAAAACTGGTACCTAAATTCCGTGTTAATACGTCAATCTGATTTTGCGAGTTACGAACCAGTGCTTTGCCAACTAAAATAAAGCATGCCAAAAGGAAAAAGATCATAAACATTAGAAAGCTCCGCCCTTTTTTTCGTGTAAGATATAACAATGCACGTCTGCCAATTCCCATAACAAATCCCCTTCCTTAGCTCATAGTGGACAGAATACTCTTCGGTTTCATTTTCAAGATTGAAATCGACGAAATTCCCGTGGCCAAAATCACAACACAAAACTCCAATAAACCAATTTGTAAAATGGTAAGGAAGCTAAGTTCCATAGTTACCTCTATGCCTGATTCCGATTCCGGCTGTGCTATGTCCTGTTCTGTCAAAGATCCAGATTCGTTCGTCTGGGACCAAGACTCATCATCCATTACAGCAAGAACAGCCTGCTCAAGCCTTGGCATAGCGCCTGCTGCAAGGATGCAGGAAAGCACAAATGCCAAAAAGGCAAGTATCAGATTCTCCATCATATGCTGCATCAGAATCGAAATCTTACTGATTCCCATAGAAAGATAAATCCCCGTCTCGTGTACCCGTTCCCTCATCCAAAGCAGCAGAATGAGGGTCACTATAAGGAATCCCAACACAATAACAATGGCAACGATAAGCGTCGTAAGGCTTTTTAACCGTTCCAAAGGAATTCTGGATTCCTGGTACTGCTTGTTATTCTTTACCACCTGCCAGCCTTCCTTCCCCTGTTCCGATTGAGCGGCAAGGTCACTGACAATCCGCTCCAGCGTTTGGGGATGATCCACAAAAAAGAGCGCCCCGCTCCTGTAACTGTCAATTTCCCTTTCCAATGCCCGTCCAACCATCTCCCGTATGCTCCGGGTATCCGTAAAAATAAAATTTTCCACCATATCACATTCCGCAGTATTGGAAGTGTAAGAATTCTGACGCGACTTTATCTGGAAAATCCCCGCGATTTCAAATGTATGCCAATCCAGCCCCGCATCCCCGCCATAATAGGACAGGGAAATCGTGTCTCCTGCGGACAACCCGTTTTTTTCTGCAAGCTCCTGGGAAAGCAAGGCCTTATAGGAATCCTCCGCTGTAATATGCCGCCCCTTTGCCAGCAGCAAGGACTGCAGTATAAAGTATTCATTCAGGCTGGTATCCGTATTCCCCATTAATCTGGCCAGCTTCGCCTTTTCATCCCCTTCCTGGGTAAAGCGTCCCGGCGCCAGCTCCATGTCCCCTGCCATAAAATAAACCGTATCCATGCCGTTGAATTCCTGTATTTCATAGGAATCCATGATATGATTGACCAATTCGTCATTTACATACTTATTGGAACCCTGCTTATGATCCGCCTCAATTTTAAAATATCCGCCCATTGCCTGAAACAGTCTCTCCATTGCCGCCTCAGCTCCATGTCCTATGGTAATGCAGGCCAGCATAAGGGTCGTAATGACGAATAAAATCAGCCATAAAATGACGGATCGGTTTCGCTTTCTCAAAAGATACAGAACAGACCGTTTTTTACAATCCATGTTTTGAGCACCCCTTTTCCCCTGCTTTCCTTTGTGTTCCTTCACTCTCTTCCTGTATAAATTGTTCTATCACAGGAAGCCTTGATCAGGCTGAGCTCTACACCTCTCTTAGGTCAATCATAATAAATTTTTTCATTCTTTTAAATATTCTGTACATAAAAAGCAAAAAAACATACACGTTCTGCTTCATGTACGTTTTTTTGCTTTTTGTGAATTTTTATTTACTTCGATTGATTTATTTATTAACATGAAATTATCAAATTTTCATTCGAAAAACCGTTTAAGGGGGAAATAAACCATTGAGTATCTTAAAATTATCAGACGTGTCATATCGTTACACGGAAAAAACTGCTGTCCTTTACAACTTGAATGCAGCCTTTGAGTGCGGCAGGATGTACGTCATTTTCGGCCCTTCCGGATGCGGCAAAACTACGCTGCTCTCCCTCATTGGCGGATTGGATTCTCCTACAGAGGGGAACATATACTTTTATGATCAGGATATCGCCTCCTACGGCCTGGATAAGCACCGGCAAAATAACATTTCCTTTATTTTTCAAAATTACAATCTCATCGATTATATGACGCCGGAAGAAAATGTCCTGCTGACCGCAAAGGAAGCCCCTCTGCCCCTTTTGGAAAAGCTGGGGCTCACAAAAGAAGAATCCAAAAGAAATGTTTTAAAGCTTTCCGGCGGCCAGCAGCAGCGGACAGCCATTGCAAGAGCTCTTGCGTCCCAGAATCCGATTATTTTAGCCGACGAGCCCACCGGGAATCTGGATGAAGCGTCTGCAAAAGAAATTACAGGCATTTTCAAAGATGCCGCCCATCATTACGGCCGCTGTGTTATAATCGTCTCTCATTCCATGGAAACCGCCAAGGAAGCTGATATGGTATATGAGCTGAAAGGCGGCCGCCTGTGTACATAAAGAGAACTAATCCTCCTCAATATGCTCCCGTCCCTGGTCGATAATTGTCCGCACATGATTGTCCGCCAGAGAATAGAAAATGGACTTTCCCTCCCGTCTGCTCTTCACCAGCTTGCTCTGTTTCAAGATGCGGAGCTGATGGGATATGGCAGACTGGGTCATGTTCAGAGCCTCCGCCAGATCGCAGACGCAGACCTCCGCCTCAAAGAGCACAAAGAGGATCCGGATTCTTGTGGAATCTCCGAAAACCTTGAAGAGCTCCGCCAGATCGTAGGCTTCCGTCTCCTCCGGCATTTTTTCCTGAATGATTTTTAAAAGATTTTCATGCACCTCAAAGGTGTCACAGCATCCCTCGATTTTCTCTGTCATTTTTTGCTCCTATTAAAAGTTCCTCTCGTGCGCCTTTGCAGCTTTACCGTCTCCATTCATCATCTGGTATCAAAGATGGCGATAATATCAAAGCTTTTTTACAAACAGCGCGCGAATCGCATTGAGCACCGCAATCACCATCACGCCTACGTCTGCAAAAATTGCAACCCACATATTAGCTATGCCTATAGCTCCCAGCACCAGGCAGATAAGCTTGACGCCGATGGCAAAATAAATATTTTCATACACAATGCGGATGCATTTTCTTGCAATCCGGATGGCTGTGGCTATCTTCACAGGATCATCGTCCATGAGCACAATGTCCGCTGCCTCGATGGCCGCATCCGAGCCCAGCGCCCCCATAGCAATGCCAATGTCCGCCCGGGACAATACTGGTGCGTCGTTGATGCCGTCCCCGACAAAGACCAGCTTCTCCCTGCCGCTTTTCTGCTCCAGAAGCTCCTCTACCTTGGACACCTTATCCGCCGGCAGAAGCTCACTGTGCACCTCCCGGATTCCAAGCTCCTTCGCCGTCTGCTCCGCAGCTTCCCTGCGGTCGCCTGTCAGCATCACCGTATTCTTCACACCGGCTTTGTTTAACTGGCGTATGGCTTCCTTAGCATTGGGTTTCAGCATATCGGAAATGAGAATATGCCCGGCATAAACTCCGTCCAGCGCCACGTGAACCACCGTCCCTGTCTTATGGCAGGGCGCAAAGGCAATCCCCAGCCGCTCCATCAGACGATCGCTTCCTGCGGCCACCGGTATGCCGTCCACCTTTGCCGTGACGCCGTTGCCCCCGATCTCCTCAATCTCGGTCACACGGTTTCTGTCAATGGGCTTCCCATAAGCATTCTGAAGGCTCTTGCTGATGGGATGGGAGGAAGCGCACTCTGCAAGAGCCGCATACTCCAAAAGCTTCTCCCTCTCAAGGGTATTGTGGTGAACCTCCTTCACCTCAAACACCCCCTGGGTCATGGTGCCCGTTTTGTCAAAGACCACCCAGCCCGTCTGAGACAGGGTCTCCAGGTAATTCGATCCCTTCACCAGAATCCCGGCTTTACTGGCTCCCCCGATGCCTGCAAAAAAGCTTAAGGGAATACTAATCACAAGCGCACAGGGACAGCTGATTACCAGAAAAGTCAAAGCCCGGTAAATCCAGCTCCCCCACTGAGGCGCAGCCCCTGCGCCTAACTGTACAAGGGGCGGCAGAACCGCCAAAGCCAGAGCCCCATAGCACACCGTCGGAGTGTAATACCTGGCGAATTTGGAGATGAAATTCTCCGACTTTGACTTCTTGGCGCTGGAATTCTCCACCAGGTCAAGAATCTTTGACACCGTAGATTCACCGAACTCCTTTGTGGTGCGGATCTTCAAAACGCCTGTCATATTGATGCATCCGCTGATAACCTCCGCTCCCGCTTCCGTCTCCCTTGGCAGGCTTTCTCCTGTAAGAGCGCTTGTATTCAAGGTAGAGCTTCCCTCCGCCACCACGCCGTCGATGGGAATCTTCTCTCCCGGCTGTACCACAATCAGCGTTCCCACTTCAACTTCATCCGGGTCTACCTGCTCCAGGCCTCCGTCACGCTCCACATTGGCATAATCCGGGCGGATATCCATCAGATCGCTGATATTCTTCCGGCTCTTCCCCACAGCATAGCTCTGGAACAGTTCCCCAATCTGATAAAACAGCATAACTGCCGTCCCCTCCTGGTAATCTCCCAGGACAATGGCGCCTACGGTAGCTACAGCCATCAGAAAATTTTCATCAAAAACCTGCCGGTTGCGGATTCCCTTAAAGGCCTTTTTCAAAATATCATAGCCGATTACCAGATAAGGAACCAGATACAAGCCAAACCGCAGATACCCCTCTGTCCGGATAAAACTCAAGCCAATCAAAAGCAGGAAAGAAATCAGAATACGGACGAGCATTTTTTTCTGCTTTTTATTCATCTTGCCCTCCTTTTCGCTCCCAGCAAACCGTCTGTTATCCTCGGCTGCTTACAAAGCCGTCTCTCTACAAAAAGATCTCGCAGTCATCCTCAACCTTCTTGCAGTTCTTCCTTACCTCCTGCATCACAGCCTTATAATCTGCGCCCTCCTCAAACTCCACCGCCATCTTCAGCGTCATAAAGCTCACCGAAGCCTCCTTCACGCCAGCCGTCTTCCTGGCCGCATCCTCCATCTTATTCGCACAGTTTGCACAGTCCACATCAATCTTATACGTTTTCTTCATGGTATCCATCCTCCATACACTTAATATTCTTTCATATGAACAATCATTCATATGTTATTTAAATTATAGCACCCCATTTTCAAATGTCAAGAACTATTTTCCCATCCCATCCACACCCCCCTGCATATTCCCCCTCCCACCCACACAACCAGGCTTGGGAACAGCCGCCGGGCTCTTTTGGGGTATCCAGGGACAGATGTAAAATCAGCCGGACGGCTTTTCCAATATCCAGTGTCCGGCTGTTCACGCACACGCTGTCTGATATTGGCGGACAAACGAAAGCGAAATTCCATCAGGCGAAGCCTGTCAAAACCCCAAAACGTTAGTCCGACAAAAGCAGACAGCGTGTACGTGAACCGTCCGAACACAGGATATGGAAAAGCCGTCCGGCTGATTTTACATCTGTCCCAAAGATACCCCAAAAGGGCCCGGCGGCTGTTCCCAAGCCGTCCGTCCTACCTCCTCTTCTTCAACATAGCCAGCACAGACTGCAAAACAATAAAGAAACAAAGCAGCGCCGCAATCGTAATCCGGGTCCACCAGGAAGAAAGCGTCCCCTGAAACGTAATAAACGCCTCAATCGTGGCCTTAATCAGTACCCCAAACAGCGTCCCGATCACATTCCCCACACCACCGGTCAAAAGCGTCCCTCCAATAACTGCCGACGCAATAGCATCCATCTCAAACCCTTTCGCCTGCTCCACAAATCCCCCCAGGGTATTGAGACAAAACAAAATACTGCCCACACCGCACAAAAACCCGTCCAGCATATAAGCCTTCAGCTTAATCATCCGCACATTCAGCCCCATCATAAGCGCCGACTGCTCATTGCCGCCTACCGCATAAATGCTGCGCCCGAACTTCGTATACTTCAGCATAATAAACGCAATCACCAAAAGAATCAGCGCAATCACCACAGTCGGATACACATAGGGATAAATCATTACTCCCTTCTTATTCAGATGTCCCCCGACAGGCAGGTAAATCTTCATCTTCGCCCAGGCCATAAACATCTCATTGCTGATACTAATCATATCCTTCGAGATAATCGCCGTCATACCCCTGGCAAAAAACATCCCCGCCAGCGTAACAATAAACGGCTGGATATCCATATAAGCCACAAGAAATCCCTGCACCAGTCCGAACAGAATACCCGTAACAAGCACAATCACCACAGCCATAACTGCGCCCATGCCGGCCTTTTCCATCATCCAGGCCAGCATCATGCAGCCCATAGCCACAAAAGAGCCCACGCTGATATCAATGCCGCCGGTAATCATCACCACCGTCATTCCAATACCAATCACAATCAATCCCGCATTAGAAATAAAGAGATTCAAAAAATTCTGTGTCTTTGCAAAGCCCTGATCCTTAAAAAGGACACAGCCCACAAGATACATCACAAAAAACAGCGCAATGGTAATCAAAAGTAGAAAACCCGTCTGATTCAAGGTACGTTTGCTTTTCATCTATGCCGCCTCCTTTCCTTCCACTCTGACCGCCTTTTTCTGGGCCAGAGCCTTTCGCCATCTTGCAAAGCCCGGAGACTGGAGCGTAACAATAACCACCACCACAATGGCCTTGTACACCGGAATCTGATCCGAGGAAACATGCATGGCGTACAGCGTCGTTGTAAGGGCCTGAATCGTATAGGCGCCAATCACAGAGCCTGCAATGGAAAATCTTCCGCCCCCCAGAGAGTTTCCTCCGATAGCCACTGCCAGAATTGCATCCAGCTCCATATTAAGGCCGATATTATTGGCATCCGCCGAATAAATACGGCTGGAAGCAATCAGTCCCGAAAGCCCAGAACAAAAGCCGCAGTAAGCATAGGTAAGAAAAATAATCAAAACTGCCTTAATTCCCGTAAGGCTGGAAGCCTTCTTATTGATTCCCACCGACTGAATATACATCCCCAGAGCCGTTTTTTTCAGCAGCAGCGCCGTGGCTGCTACAACAAGGATGGACACAATAAAGGGAGCCGGAACTGGAAATCCCGGGAAGGAAGAGCCCAGTGTCTTATAGCTGTCCACGCGCACATAAGTAATCTGTCCGTCTGTGATAAGCTGTGCAATTCCACGCCCCGCCGTAAACATAATCAAGGTGGCAACCATAGGCTGAATATTCAGCTTCGCCACAAGAACCCCGTTAAAACAGCCAATCAGAGTTCCAATCAAAACCGCCGCAAGAAATCCCAGAATCAGAGGATTGGCATAGGCCGTAGCCGCCCTCTCTCCTCCGGTCAGAATGTTGCAGCACACAGCCGCGCTGACCGCCATAATTGCCCCTACGGAAATATCCGTTCCGGCGGAGGCCGATACCACCAGGGTCATGCCCACAGCCAGAATCACCAGCTCCGAGGCACGGTTAATAATATCAATCAAAAATCCATACAGCACCCCGTCCCGAATCTCAATGGAGAAAAAGTCCGGTCTTGTAACCAGGTTAATCAAAAGCACCAGGGCAAGGCAGAACACCGGCAGGAATAATCGTTTGGATGTTATATTTTTCAAAGTCTCGTTCATATCACTGTCCTCCCGCTATGGTTGACATAATCGTCGACTGATTCATCTCTTCGCCGCTCAGCTCGCCCACCTTGCTGCCGTCGCGCATTACCATCATACGGTCGCAGGTACGAAGCATTTCTTCAATCTCCGAAGAAATAAACACAACTGCCATCCCCTCTTTCGCCAGCTTCACCACCAGCTTCTGAATCTCTGTTTTCGTTCCCACGTCGATTCCTCTGGTGGGCTCGTCGAGAATCAGAAAATCCGGATTGGTCAGAAGCCATCTTCCGATAATCACCTTCTGCTGATTTCCGCCGGAAAGAGACTTGATCGGCGTCTCCCGGCTGGCCGTCTTAATCTGCAGCATATCAATGTATTTGTCTGTAAATTCCTCCTGCTGCTTTCTGGATAAGAGATGGAACATGCCGCGCTTGGCCTGAAGGGCAATGATTAAGTTCTCCCGGACAGACAGATCCGCAATGATTCCCTCATTCTTCCGATCCTCGGGAAGATAAGCCATTCCCTCGTACATGGAATGAATGGGATGCTTTGCCGAAAGCTTCTTTCCTTTTACAAAAAGCTCCCCTTCATCCGTCTTTTCCGCTCCGTAGAGCACCCGGACTGTCTCAGAACGTCCGGATCCCAAAAGCCCGGTGAATCCAACCACTTCCCCTTTATGTATCACCAGATCAAAGGGCTTAATGTACCCTTTCTTCCCAAGGCCCGCCGCCTTGATCACAATATCCTCTTCCCCGTGGACGGCGCCCTCTCCCTCGGTCTGCTTAATAGCCGCCAGATCGTCAAAGTCCTTGCCCATCATCTTTGCCACAAGCTGCACCCTTGGAAGCTCCGCTGTAGTAAACTCTCCGATCAGCTGGCCGTTCCGCAGAACCGTAATCTTGTCGCAGACCTCATACACCTGCTCCAGAAAGTGCGTAACAAAGACAATGCCTACGCCCTCGCCCTTCAGTCTGCGCATCAGACGGAACAGCTTTTCCACCTCACTGTCATCCAGAGAAGAGGTAGGCTCGTCAAGTATCAGAACCTTTGCCGACATATCCACCGCCCGGGCAATGGCAATCATCTGCTGGATGGCAATGGAATAATTGTCAATGGTTTTCGTCACATCCGCAAAAATATCCAGATCCGCAAGAAGCTCCGCTGCCTTCTTGTTCATGGTTTTCCAGTCAATCATGCCGCCCTTTCTGGGCTCTCTTCCAATAAAAAGATTCTCTGCAACCGTAAGGTTGGGACAGAGATTGATTTCCTGGTAAACAGTGCTGATGCCGTGCTTCTGCGCCTCCTGGGGGCTGCGGTTAATGATGGCGCCCTCCACGCCTTCCATTGTGATTTCCCCCGCTTCAAATTCCTCCACGCCGGTCAGAACCTTAATAAGCGTGGACTTTCCCGCTCCGTTTTCTCCCATCAATGCGTGAATTTCTCCCTTTTTCAAGGTAAAATCCACATCCTGGAGCGCTTTTACGCCGGGGAACGTTTTATAGATATGCCTCATTTCGAGAACGGAATCTTTCTCCATAAAAGCTGTGCCTCCTATTTTTATTCCAGTTCCGCATATTCCAGACAATACTTCCTAATCCAGATGAATTTCCGGCCTCCAGAAGATGTGTCCGCAAACCCATCTGGGCCCTGTCTGGAATATGCTGTTTTTAACTTCCTTTCAGAACAGAAAGAAGGCGCAGAGAGGAGAATCTAAGCCTCCGGCTCTGCGCCTCCTGTTACTCATTCAGATTGAGCTTTGAGCATTCACTCTGCCTGTCTTAGTATGCTCTTTCAGCCAGGATAGCTTCCAGATCCATGCTGGTATCAAAGTAAGCCTCGTCTACATACTGAATCTTGTCTACGGTCTCGCCTGCCTCAAGCTTCTGGATAATCTCGGCTACACGGGGTCCGTGAAGAGGATTACACTCGAAGGTAGCGTTCAAATCGCCTGCGATCATGGATTCAAATGCAGCCTTTACAGAGTCAAAGCTTACTACGATGATGTCGCCGTCCGGTCCGCAGGTCTTTCCTGCCGCCTTGATTGCGTCGATGGCGCCGAATGCCTCGTTGTCATTCTCGCAGATAACTACGTCAATGTCGTCATAGCTCTTTAAGAAGGACTCCATAACCTCCTGGCCCTTTGCCTGTGTAAACTCGCCGGACTGCATCTCAAGCATCTTCCAGTTGGAATGCTCGGCAAGCTTATTAGCCATACCCTCGGTACGTCCAACCTGTGCGGATGCGCCGATGGTTCCCTGGATGGTTACCATGTTAATCTCTTCCTCGCCTCTGCCTGCTGCCTCTAAGTACTGTGCCAGCCAGTCGCCGCAGGTCTCGCCTTCCTTTACGAAGTTTCCGCCAACCCACGCTTCAAAGAGGCTGTCGTCGGATACGTCCATCATACGGTCGGAAAGGATAACCGGGATTCCTGCTTCCTTTGCTTCCTCAAGAACGGTTTCCCAACCGGTCTCTACAACGGGAGCCACTACAATGTAATCAACCTCCTGCTGAATGAAGGAACGGATTGCCTTAATCTGATTCTCCTGCTTCTGCTGCGCGTCGTCGAAAATCAGCTTGTAGCCGTTTTCCTCGGTAAATGTGGACTTAAAGGACTCAGTATTGGCTGTTCTCCAGTCGGATTCCGCTCCTACCTGCGCATATCCAACGGTAATCAAATCTCCGCTTCCCGTGTCTGCAGCCGGTGTCTCTTCCTCATCTTGGCCGCTTTCTGCCGGAGTTTCCGTCTCGGCCGGAGCCTGGGTGTCGGCCGGCGCTTCCTTGGAGCCGCAGGCTGCCAGGGACAGGGTCATCGCTGCAATCAACAATGCGGACACAACTTTTCTTTTCATACTTTTTCTTCCTCCTTTTTGTTTTGCGGCTCCTGTTCCACCCTTTTGGCAGTTCTTCTGTACGCTTCGACAAAATCAGTTCCCGGCGGCAAGTGCATGCACCTGCAAGTCAATCTGTGTACCGGAAGAATGCTGCCGTTTCCAGTTCCGGAAGGATCTGCCTGCGCATATCCTTCCGCTGTGGTTCAAGGAGTCACTGTTTATGAAACTTGTTTTTTACAATCTTATTATAAAAAACAGACATTCTATTTACCATGAGATATTTTTCGAAAAAGGTTGAATATTTTGTAATGAAAAACACCGGTTTCGGGCGCTTCATCCCTCCACCGGTGAAAAAAATACACTTTTTTCGTAAATATTTATAATTTTTTTCGTTCCGCCTCCACCGAACGCCCCAGACGGACCCGGACACAGGTTCCCACGTGCTTCTCTGAGGTAATGGTGATCTCTGACTCATCTCCGTAATACATATGGATTCTCTGAGCCACATTGTTGAGGCCAAAGCCGCCTTTTTGGGAATCCAGACGGCTCTTTTCGCCCCGAAGCTTTTTCTTCAGCTCCTTTAGGGTTTCCTCGTCCATTCCAATTCCGTTGTCCTCCACTTCGAATACTATATAATCGCTTTCCCCGTAGCCCCGTATCGTGATTTTTCCGCCGCCGCGCTTGTTCTTAATCCCGTGATAAAGGGCATTTTCTACAATAGGCTGCAGGGTCATTTTCAGAATCCCCTCTCCCTTTATGCCCGGCTCCATAAAAATACTGTAATCCAGAATATTTTCGTAGCGGATTTTCTGAATCTTTAGATAGCTTCTGATATGGCTCTCTTCCTCCGCCACGGTAATATAATCATTTCCCCCTGAGAGGACGGTGCGGAAGAAGTCGCTTAAATCCGCCGTCATCTCCACCACCTGCTGATTGTTGCCCCCTTCCGCGAGCCATACAATGGAGTCCAGCGTATTGTACAGAAAATGAGGATTAATCTGCTCCTGGTGAAGCTTAAGCTCCGCCTCTCTGAGATTCTTCTGTTCCTGCTTGGTTTTCTTCATCAGCTCCGCTATCTTATCACTCATCGTATTGAAGGTTCTGGAAAGTACATTGATCTCCTCCAAGGCATACATTCTGGCCCGTACCTCCAGGTCTCCCATACCAAAGCGTTCCGCCGTCTGTCTGAGAGAATTGATTGGGGTAGTAACTGATTTTGTAATCAAGGTAGACAGAACCAGCCCTGCTGCCAGAACACTCACAAGCAATGCCATAAATCCCCTGACACTCTGATTGACCTGCTCCTCCAGCTGCTTTTGGAGCTCCTCCATATTCATCAGCTCATAGTAGGTGTACTGGGTAATATAGTCCTGAATCATAGAGCAGAGGCCCTTGATGTCGTTTTCCCAGATGGCCGCACTCTCCCCATAGGTGCCTGGCACGACGGAATTGGCAATCATCCGGTTGACTGCCGTTTCCAGGGTATCCAGGCAGGACAGGATCCCCTGGATCTTAATGTAGCTGTCGGTTCCAGGCACCCGGTCAATGACCGTTCCAAAGGAATGACGGGCCGATTCTATCATATTGATGGGATTTTTCACCACCGTGGCATATTCTGTGGAGCCCTCCAGGATATCGCCGTTTTCAAACTTGGAGGCGTCAATCAGGCCTATCATAACCCGGTACATGGAATACTCCATATCCTCCTTGAATTTGATGTTGTATTCATTGGCCACCTTCAGATTCGCCATAATGGAATTGTAGGAATCGGAGTATTCCTGTATCATCGTTAAGATTCCAAGCATCATGCCCGTCAAAGGAATGGCCGTCACAAACAGAAGAACGGACAGGCGCATTTTCAAGGTTAAGCGGTAAGACCTTTTTCTCTCTCCCTGTTCCATCTTCTCCTCCTAATTCTCCGTATTTCTGCCGCCCCGGAATTCCTTTGGGGATTGTCCCATAATCTTCTTAAAGGTGGCGCTGAAATAATGAGGGTCGCTGTAGCCTACCTGCTCTCCTATCTCAGCAGCCCGAAGGTTGGTGCATTTCAAGAGCTCACATGCCTTGTCGATCCGTACCCGGGTCAGGTATTCCACCAGAGTCTGCCCGGTTCCCTGCTTGAAAATGGAGCTGAAATAGCTGGGGCTCATGCCGATATACTCAGCAATGCGGTTCAGGGAAAATTCGCTGTTGCCGAAATGCTCCCCGATGTAGTCCTTGGCCTCCCGGATGATCTGGCCGTATTTGTCGCCGGAGTTACTGTCCCTTACCGTAAGGGCAAAGGTAAAAAGCTCTTTTAAATAATGTATGGTATTTTCCGCGCTCTCAATGGCCTTTGTAAGCCGTTTCAGATCCATCCATTCGTCAGAATCCTCCGCCTCTTCTGTGCCTACGGCCTTGACAAATTCCCGGACACAGTAAAAGATGTCCATAGTCATATACTGGCGCAGGAGAAGGGACATATAGTTCTCCTTTCCCACTGCCTCAAAGTATTCGTCAATGAAAATTCCGCACTCTTCGACTTCTCCTGTTTTGAGAAAGTTTTTGATAAGCTTCCGGTCAACACCGCTGTAGTCAGTCTTGTCAGGGAATTCCATATATTTTTCATAATCGACGAAATACCGCTCCAGAAGGCGGGAATGCTCCTGTTCCTCCCGAATGGTTTCCGCCGCCTTTTTCAAGGCTTCAATGAGGGTAACCGAGGTTACCGGCTTTAAGAGATAATCGCTGATTCCGATTTTAATCCCTTCCTTGGCATAGTCGAACTCGTCATAGCCGCTGAGAATGATGATCTTTGTCCTGGGAAGCTCCTTTTTCACCAGGCGGCTTAATTCCAGGCCGTCCATAAAAGGCATTTTCACATCTGTCAGCAGGATGTCCGGCCGGCTTTTTAGAATCATGGGATAGGCGTACTCCCCATCCTCCGCCTCCCCTACCAGATCCAGGCCATGGGATTCCCAGTCAATATTGTTGCGGATTCCACGCCGTATAATCGCCTCGTCCTCTACCAAAAATACTTTTATCATAGTTCCTCCCTCATTTTACCCATCCGGCAGATATATGCTTTCCTGCGTAAAAGAGGATGGCGCGGAAAGCTTCTTCCATATGCGTCATCCTCTTTTTCGATTCTGCCTTTATGATACGCCCGGCTCGCTGCAGGGCTCTCCGGCTCTACGTCTTTTATCTCAGATGCTCCACCGCAGCCCGCTCAATGGCAAGGCCTTCCGTATAACGCTCAATAAATGTGTCGTAGCCTGCCACATCTTCTGCATCCGGCTCCATCCGCTCGCCCTTCTCGCCGGCAAATACCTTCTCGGCAAGGTATGCTCCCAGGCTCTCGCCTTCGTCCCGGTTTTTCATATAGGCTGCAAGCAGGGCAATTCCCCAGGCGCCGCCCTCTCCGGCTGTCTCCATAACCACCACGGGAACGTTCATAACCGCAGCTACGAACCGCTGTCCTACGCCCTTGGTCTTGAAGAGGCCGCCGTGTCCCACGATCTCATCTACCTGTACGCCCTCTTCTTTGATCAGAATATCCATTCCGGCTCTCATTGCCCCAGAGAGGTCATCAGATGCACCCTCATAAAGTTGGCAAGATTGAACCTGCTGTCCGGCTTTCTCACGAACAGAGGCCGTCCCTCTTCAAAGCCGGTCACATGCTCTCCAGAAAAATAGTTGTAAGCCAAAAGCCCTCCGCACTCCGGATCGCCTTCCAGCGCCTTCCGGTACAAGGTGCCAAAGAGTTCGTTCATATCCACCTTCATGCCGAAAGCCTCTGCGAATTCTTTAAATAACCCTACCCATGCATTCAGATCGGAGGTACAGTTATTGGTATGAGCCATTCCCACCAGACTGCCGTCCGGGGTGGTAACCAGGTCAATCTCGGAATGCACTTTTTTCAGCTCATGCTCCAAAACAATCATGGCAAAGCCGGAGGTTCCTGCAGAGATATTTCCGGTGCGCTGCGCCACGCTGTTGGTGGCTGCCATGCCGGTGCCAGCGTCGCCCTCCGGAGGGCATAAGGGAATGCCGGCCTTCAGTGTGCCGGATACGTCCAGAAGCTTTGCTCCTTCTTCGGTGAGCGTTCCGGCGGGCTCGCCTGCGCTGAGCACCTCCGGAAGAATCTCTTTCAACTTCCAGGAATAGTTCTTGTCTGCTGTCAGGGCATCAAACTGATCCAGCATACGTCCGTAGAACTGCCCGGTAGCAGTATCAATCGGGAACATGCCGGAAGCCTCGCCTACTCCCATAGTTCTCCGTCCTGTGAGTCTCCAGTGTATGTAACCGGAAAGGGTGGTCATGTAATCGATGGCCGGAAGATGCTCTTCTTTGTTCAGAATCGCCTGGTACAGATGGGCAATGCTCCATCTCTGGGGAATGTTGTATTGGAAGAGCTCGGTAAGCTCTGCGGATGCCTGGCCGGTGATGGTGTTTCTCCAGGTACGAAAAGGCACCAGCTGGTTCCCCTCCTTGTCAAATACCAGGTAGCCGTGCATCATGGCGCTGATTCCCATGGAGCCGATGGTGGTAAGCTCGGCGCCGTACTGTTTTTTTACATCTTCCCTAAGCGCTGTATAGCTGCCCTGGAGGCCCTTCCAGACCTCTTCAAGAGCGTAGGTCCAGATGCCGTTCTCCAACTGGTTTTCCCAGTCGTAGCTGCCGGATGCAATGGGCTTGTGGGACTCGTCGATGAGTACCGCCTTGATCCGGGTGGAGCCAAGCTCGATTCCTAAGGATGTTCTTCCGTTTTCAATTGCTTCTTTCAAATTGCTCATCTGTAAAACCCTCCTGATCTTATGTTCCGTAATATCCCAGTTTTTTCTTACCGGAAAGCAATGGAGTTCCAGAGCATTTCGTTCTTTAAGGAACGGATGGTGGTATCCTTGTCAATGTAGACCGTCTCGATTCCCATAGCCGCCGCCCAGTCTCCCATCTGCTCTGCAGTCAGGTCGTAGGTAAAGGCCGTATGGTGGGCGCCGCCCGCCAGAATCCATGCCTCCGCTCCGGCTGCCAGGCTTGGCTCCGGCGTCCAGAACGCAGTTGCCACCGGAAGCTTAGGCATAGGCTTTTCTACCTTCTTGCAGTCCACGGTGTTGATAATCAGACGGAACCGATTTCCCAAATCTACCAGCGACGCTGCAATGCCCTTGCCTGTCTTGGAGGTAAATACCAGACGGGCCGGATCCTCCCTGCTGCCCATAGAAAGGGGTGTTACCTTAATGCCGATGGGGCCCTCGGAAATGGTCGGACATACCTCAAGCATATGCGCCTGAAGAATACCTTCCCTGCCGGGCGTCAGGTTGTAGGTATAATCCTCCATAAAAGAGGTTCCCTTAGCGTCCTTCATGCCCTCTGTCATAACCTTCATCAAGCGCACCATAGCCGCCGTTTTCCAGTCGCCCTCTCCGCCGAAGCCGTAGCCCTTTTCCATCAGACGCTGGATCGCAAGGCCGGGAAGCTGCTTTAAGGCCCCCAGATCCCCGAAATGGGTTACAATGGCCTGGTAATTTTTCTCCTTTAAGAAGCCCTCGAAGCCCAGCTCTATCTGAGCCTGCACGGACACATGCCGTTTGAATTCCTCCGGATCTCTGCCTTCCAATAAGATCTCATATTTATCATAATATTCTTCCACCAAAGTGTCAATGTCGGCTTTTGCCACAGCCCCACATACTCGGCAATTTCGTTGACGGGGTAGGCGTCAATCTCCCAGCCGAACTTAATCTGGGCCTCTACCTTGTCGCCCTCGGTTACGGCTACATTGCGCATATTGTCGGCCACGCGCATAACCCGGATGTGGCTGCTCTCCATAATACCGATGGCGGTACGCATCCAGGAGGCAATCCGCTTTATCACCTTTTCATCTGACCAGTGGCCTACAATTACCTTGCGTTCGATTCCCATGCGGCTTACGATATGGCCGTACTCCCGATCGCCGTGGGCAGACTGATTCTCGTTCATAAAGTCCATATCAATCGTATCATAGGGGATCTCTTCATTAAACTGGGTATGTAAATGCATCAGCGGCTTGCGGTACTCCTGAAGGCCTAAGATCCAGGATTTTGCCGGGGAGAAGGTATGCATCCAGGTGATGACGCCGGCGCACGCTTCGTCTGCGTTGGCCTCGTTAAAGGTTTTGCGGATAAGCTCGTTGGTGATAAGGGTGGGCTTCCACACAATCTCATAGGGGAGCAGGCCGGACTGATTCAGATGCTCCACAATCTTTTTGGAATGCTCTGCCACGTGGGCCAGACACTCGTCGCCGTATAGATCCTGGGAACCGGTTGCAAACCAAAACTTGTACTGCTTCATTTTTTTACCTCCTAAAATAGTTGGGTTGTTATGAGTTACTCCTACCGGCCGGGAACCGGAAAAGGCGCTTGCACACATATTTAAAATATTTTTCTATTCCTACTTCCTAGGTATTTTTTATTTTTATCTTCCAGCCTTTACTCTGCCAGATTTTTTACGGAATTCCTTTCCACCAGATAAGGCTCGAATTCGTAGGAGATTCCCGGAATCCGGCTGCGAATCATGGAGACAAGCTGTCTTGCAGCCTTTTCGCCCAGTTTTTCCTTGGGATGGTGGACGGAGGTCAAGCCTACGTCCCCGAGCTCAGCCAGATCCGTATCGTCCACACTGACTACGGATACGTTTTCCGGAACGGAGATCCCATGCTGTTTCCAGATCTCCATTACATGGGAGGCTGTGCTGTCGTTGTAGCACATGATTCCGGTACATGTGCCCAGGCGTTTTACAATCTGCTCCTCCATGCTGCCAAAGTCCAGGGCATCCTCTGTGTCAAACCAGAGGATATTCTGCTCTTCTATGCGGATGCCTCCGTCTCTCAGCGCCTCCACAAAGCCCTGATAGCGGCGGATGCCCTGTCCGTCGTCCAGCTTGAAAAATCCGCCTATTTTTTTGTGCCCTTTTGCCAAAAGGCACTCTGCGGCCAGACGCCCGGCCTCCTGATCCTGGAGGCAGACCACGGGACAGTCAAGCTGGGGATAGCGGCTGTTGATGAAAAGGATGGGAATTCCTTTTTCCTGTAATCTGCGGTAAAGGGGAAGATTGGGATTTGGCAGGGCGCTCTTTGTTGTCTCGATGATAATTCCCCTTAAGTCCTGCTCTAGGAGATCCTTTAAAACGGCCTCTTCCTTCCAGATACGGTTGCCTGTAAATGCTATCTGAACCTGGAAGCCTTCTTGGGAGAGCACGCCCTCGATTCCCTGTATGATCCTGGGAAATATGTAATTGTCTACATAGGTGGTTACTACGGCAATGCGTTTGCTTTTATTCTGCTCCTCTGCTTCCCGATCTGCCACATAGGTGCCGCTACCCTGGCGGCTTCTGACGAAGCCCTGCTTTTCCAGGAGCTCCAAAGCATTGCGGACGGTCTGGCGGCTGAGAGCGAACTGCTTCTGGAGCTCCGATTCGGAAGGAAGCTTACTGCCTGGTTGATAAATATTCTCTAGGATCTTCTGCCGAAGCGCTTCTGCAAGGAGCTTGTATTTTGCCATATATTCCAATTATCCTTTCTATGGAACGTATATTACCGGAGCGGATTTGAACCTGGTCTGTTCCATGGGTTTGAAAAATGTCTCTGTTTGCTTGATTTGTAATTCTATATTATCCTTTTAGCTTTGTATTTTATGTCAAACTTGTATTTTATTTATAACTTATATTTATTTTGTAAGATTCAACTAATATTGTATTAATGTATTTTTTCTATTTTAATTATAGTATATGACTTCTAGCATTTTATATTTTATTTATATCTTTTTTATGTTAAATTGTCAATAGATTTTTCTTTGATTTATATGTTTTTGTTATTGTATATTTTTCCGTTTTTGTAACTTGTATTTATTTATAAAAATACAAGTTTCGAAATGTTAAAATACACGGTTATACATACAGAAAACTAAAACAGCGAACCAGATGTTTCTATGTACACCTGTCCGCTGTTTGATTCCGTTCTTATATACAAAAAGTCTTAGATTTCCACAAAGCTGGTGCGCCGTTTTTCCGTGCAGAGCGCTGTCACAAGCTAAGCCTCTGCTCCTCCGGCCTTAACACTTCTCCATCAGCCGCACATAAAATTCCACGGTCTTAACGAGTGTCTTTACCGGAACCCGTTCGTTGTTTCCGTGAATCATGCCCCGCTCTTCCTTGGAAAGCTTCATGGCAGAGAACTTATACACCCGGTCTGTAATCCGGCAGTAATGCCAGGAATCGCTGCAGGCCATCATCAGATAAGGCGCCACCAACGCTTCCTTCCAGGTATCTGCCACAGCCTGGCACAGCAGCCCCCACTCCGGGCAGTCAGTGTCCGAATCCTTGGAAGGGTTTCTTCCCTCAAAGACCGTTACTTCAATGTTGGGATTGTGAATCACCTGTTCCAGATATGCTCGGGCAGACTCCACCGTATCCTTTCCGATGAGACGCAGGTTCATGCCCACGGAGGCCTTAGGCGGAATCACGTTAAATGCCTTTCCGCCCTCCATCTTCGTCATGGCGCATGTTGTTCGCAGCATGGCGTTCAGCTCTCCGCCGGACTTCTGGCAGACCTTGTCGAAGAGGCCCTCAAAGCACCAGAGATTGGCGAATAGCAGCTTGTAAGCAAAGGTAGAGTGGCGTCCCAATGTGTCCAGCATCTCCCGAACGGGCTTTGTAAGCTGCCGCGGAAAGGGATGCTTCTCCACGTCCACCACTGCCTGGGCCAGCTCGCCCACAATGGTATGTACCGGAGGCATGGAAGCATGTCCGCCGCCGCTCTTTGCGTGAAATTCGATGTTCGTCAGTCCCTTCTCCGCAATTCCGATAAGGGCGCATTCCCGATCCACTCCCGGAAATACATTGTCCACCACAGCGCCGCCCTCATCCACCACCATAGCCGGATGAATGCCCTGTTCCTCAAACCAGTCCACCATGGAAGGACAGGTGGAACCGTTGATCTCCTCCTGTCCGGAAAATGCAAAGTAAATATCATGCTTTGGCACAAAGCCGTCGCCTATAAGCTTCTCCGCCGCCTCCAGAATGCCGCACAAAGCCCCCTTGGTATCCAGGGTTCCGCGGCCCCAGATCTCGCCGTCCTCACAGATACCCTCAAACGCCGGCTTGTCCCACTGGGACTCCTCCACAGGAACTACATCGTAGTGGGACATCAGCACCACGGGATCGCCCGCCTCACGCCCCTTCCAGCGGTAGAGGATTCCGTTGACTCCCAGGAAGGTCTGCTCACAGATTTCGTGAATCTGGGGATACAATTCCGGAAGAAGCTTGCGGAATTTTTCAAACTCCGCCTCGTCAATCTGAGAGGCATCGTTGTAGGAAACAGTCCTGCAGCGGATCATTTCCTGCATGTCCCTCACAATCTTTTCTTCCTCTAAGGTTACCTCCTCGGCTGACGGTGTAAGCTCCGGCTTCGGACGAAACTGCGCCGCCCGAAGGACAATCACCGCCAGAAATATAACCACAGCGCCTACTGCTGCTCCTAGTACATACCATAACATAGGTCTCACCTGCTTTCTTTTTCTTTCATGTTCGCTGATTTTTTATTTTCATATTATTACAGCATATTTTTCTTATACAGAATCCGTGCTCCTCCAATCGCTATCAGCGCTCCCACCGGAACCAGAACGCCTACGGAACCGGCCAGGGAGGGCACCAGCAGAAACAGCACAATCATAAATGTCAGCGGTGCGACGGAGATCTTCCAGTTTTTGCTCACATATACCACCGCCAGTCCTCCGAACAGGGAAGGCAGAATATTGTCAAAGGCAGGCTTCACCGCCGGATTGTCCAGAATCGGCGTCAGCGGTACCAGCATGGCCACGCCCAGGGCAATGATCAGCACCGTTACCATGGAGGAGGTGGCTACCGCTATGGTGGAAATCACCTCGCCCTCGTCGCTGCCCGGCTTTACCTTTGCATTTTCCATAGCCGTGAGGGCTGCCGGAACCTTCAGATTGGTAAGGTTTCCCGTCACAAAGGCCAGGTAGGAGCCTGCCGTTCCCAGCATGGGAATAAAGGTGATAACCTCGATGATTCCCACCGTCCAGAAAATGGGCGCCACGCCCAGAAGTCCCTGGAGCACCGGACGCCAGCCGGGCCAGGCATTGTAGTAGATACAGGTAATGATGGGATAGGCAAATATCATCCCCAGGGCGCTTAAGATCCAGATGCGTCCGTAAATGTGCGTCATATCTTCGTAGCTTCTCTTTTTCATACCTCTCATCCTCCTATTCTAAGTCGCTGCGCGACAGCACGAAAGGGTAAAGCTGCTTCGACACACTGGTAATGAGAGAAACTTTTATTCGAAAAAGCACTCATAAAAGTTCCTCTCGTGCGCCTTTGCAGCTTTACCGTCCAGCAAAAAATGTTTTCAAAAACACCAGGCATTTCTCATCCTCCTATTATGGGTGTAATCACCGCCGCAAATGCCATTGCCCCCAGCATACTGATGGGCAGGGCGTAGTTTTCCAGCCATTTTACCTTGCATTTCTTAATGAGGATTCCGCAGACTCCCATCAGCAGGGCGGAAAACAGCAGTACAAAAATGGGAATCCATCCCTTAAGGCCGGATCGGATATCAGCAAACACCATACCCAGGAATGCGGAAATCATGCCCAGGAACATGGCCGTCATCAGAATATCGCCCCATTTTCCGTCCTTGTTCTTTATCTTCATCAGACCGCCCTGAATCTTCTTAATAAACAGAGGCACCCAGATAAGGCCGGGGAAGATTCCCAGAGTCATAACCCAGGCAATGGCCGTGTACACAGAAGGATCTGTGACAGTCTCCGAAAGGGAGATGCCAAGAGCGTTGGCCGTGGAGGTCGCCGCCGGCAGCTCATAGGTGATAGCGCCGATAACGCTTAAGCGCAGCCAGGGCAGGGGAAGCCCCAGAAACTTCGACAAGGTGATAACGCCCAGCAGAATGGACACGGCCGGCGCAATGGTGAATACCGCCGTGGACAATACGGTTCTGCGAAGCTGTCCCATGTCCATGCCCAGCTCCTTCCCTCTCCGGAAGGCCCGGACCAGGAAAAACAGGGACTGGGCAATGACAAACACAATCACTGCCCCGGCTAAAATAAATAAAAGTGTACTATTTGGATGAAAATTCATATGCTCCCTCGCTTTCTTTTTCATTCGGATGATTTTGTAACAATTCCGTAGATTTCTGCACCTTTTCAAGGCAGACCGGGATCGCTGCATCACTTCTTACCATCATACATGAAATACGCAAGGGTGGCAAGTCCATCCTCAGCCAAGACGCACGATGGGCCGGATTCCTCTGAGGCAGAAACTGTGTTTTGATTGAAATACCAGCTTCCTATGAAATTGACTTGTGTGAAATTCTAAATGGAGAAAGGAAAAATAAGAATACAGATAAAGAAATGAAAGAAACTGAGGGCATAGCCTGCCTTGTCCGTAATATTATAAAGGCAGAAAGTTCTACAGCTGTCTCACAGGGGAAGCTGCACTTCCACTGTGAAGCAGCCGTAGAACTGCCCCTTAGCGGACTTGACGTTTATCCGCTTTATAGATTATGCCTTAACGTCCAAAGACGGCCTCGGCTTTAATGCAAATTCGCTGCTGCCTTTTACAATGCGTTTTTCTACGTCTTCGCGCGTAATGCTGCTTACAATGTTTTTATCAAACGGCTGTCCAATCTGCCAGTTCGGATCCGCTTCTCTAACAGCTTCAAAAAAGGCTTTTGTATACATCCGCTCATATTGTCCAAGTGTCCATGTACCGCTTAATCTGTCTGCTTTTTCAACGCTTAACTGATAACGGGTAAAAACCTCGGTTCGTTTTGTTGTATCGCCATTGGCAACTCCGTTTTCTTGCAGGAAATGGCGCTTTGTTTCGTCAAACATATCCTGCCGGGCAGTTTCGGAAACTTCTATTATTTTATGGAATTCAGACGGGTCTTTACCTGTAATGTCCATTCCCGCCACACCGTAGGGATTTACGAAATCACCGTCCTCGTCAAAAAGCCCCATATAATTACGAATAAAGGTTTCCTCGTCTGCTTCCAGTGGATTTTTAAAATCAAGCGTAAGGTCGTCGCATTTTTGCCCAAGCATCAGCTTAAGCATTTTCAGTTTTTTCAAATCCTGTTCAAGCTTTGCTTTTGCAGCAGACTTAGGCTTTTCTCCGCCAGGATGTCCTTCATCATACATTGCTTTCGCACGTTTGTAGCGCGCGCTGCTTGTGTCAATCGCACCTGTGTAAGGCTTATAACCTACAACCATTGACATAACGCAATCCCCCCTTAACGATAAATTCTTTTTGGCTGTATGCTTTATTATTATATCGCTGATTTGGCGGGATTTCTTAAGAAGGATTGTGAAAATTGCTGATTTTCTGAGCCTTATAAGCCGCAATACTCTTCTTCAATCTCCAAAGTCCGTCCTCAACCAAGGCCTTCGGACAGGCCAGATTCATCCGCAGAAAGCCCTCGGCGCTCCGGTAGGCGCAGCCGTCCGATACATAGAGGCCGCTGCTTTTTCTGATAAACCCGCACAGCCCGGCAAAATCTCCTACAGTCTCCCGGCAGTCAATCCACAGAAGATAAGTCGCCTCGCCCTTTACGGCATGGACGCCCTCTATCTCTGCCTCTATAAACTGCTCCGCATAGGTTCTGTTTTCCCAGACATAAGCGTTCAGCTCATCAAGCCATGCGCCCCCTTTGGTAAATGCGGCCACAGGAGCCACGGCGGCAAATGCATTCGGCTCCGCTGCCTCGTCCGTATTCAGTCCCTGGTTAACCTTGTGGCGCAGCACCGGATCCGCCGCAAAGACAGCGGCAGTCTGGATACCAGCAAGATTAAAGGTCTTTGTGGGAGCAATGCAGGTGATGCTGTTATCCCTGCATGCTTCTGATATAGATGCAAAGGGCGTATAGCTGCAGCCTGGTTTTGCCAAATCACAGTGGATCTCATCGGCCAGCACCAGAACATGGTGCCGGATACAAAGCTCGCCGATGCGCTTCAAGGTTTCTCTGTCCCAGATTTTCCCGATGGGATTGTGGGGATTGCAGAGAATGAGCATGGAGGTCTGTGGGTCGGCCAGCTTTGCCTCCAGATCGTCAAAGTCTATGGAATAGGCTCCGCCCTCGTACCGCAGCCTGCTTTCCAGGACATTTCTCCCGTTATTTAAAATGGAATGGAAGAAGTTATTGTAAACGGGAGTCATAACTACAATGTTCTCCCCTACGGTTGTCATTTTGCGGATAATACTGGAGATAGCCGGGATAACGCCGGTGCAGAATAACAGCCATTCCTTTTGAATAGTGAAGCTGTGGCGCTCCTGCCACCAGCTCTGATAAGCGTCGTACCATTCCTCTGTAAGCACTGTGTAGCCGTATACGCCGTGCTCTGCTCTCTTTTTAATGGCTTCCATGATCTCCGGAGCCGTCTCAAAATCCATGTCGGCAACCCACATGGGAAGCTCATGATCTGCAACATCCCATTTCAGGCTGCCGGTATTTCTGCGGTTGATTTGCTTGTCAAATATACACTGCATCTTTCCTTCTCCATTCTATCTCTTATCCAATGCGTATTTTTTTCTGCTTTATTTTAACAGAGAAGCGCATAAATAGCAAATATTTAACTTTACCGGACGAATTCTGCCAGCCTCAAAAGCGCATGCGTTTAATGAGGTAATATCTTATTCTGTCGTATCCTGTCTTTAATTTCCTTTTTATTTCTTTAAACATATTTTGCAGTCGTAAATCATCTATTTTCTTGCCAAAAAGTCATTGTGTTTTCCTTTCTTTTTGCAAATTTTCGGATTAAACTGAAAGAAAAGGAGGGCACATGATGAATATACAAATGAATTTGAGTTCCGAACAAAATTTCTCTGAAATCTACCGCTTTTTTCTGCTTCTCGGTATTACCCCGAACTATATCGGATTTTACCAGGCTGCCTACGCAGTAGCCCTTTGTATGAAAGAACCGGAACGGCTGATCACCATCACCAAATCCCTGTATCCGGATGTGGCAAAGAATTTCCAGACTTCAGCCGGCAGCGTGGAACGCAACATACGCACAGTGGCCCGAATATCCTGGGACAGCCATTCCAAAATTCTGTCTGATTTAGCTTCTGAAAGTCTCCAGAAACAACCCACGGTTTCCCAGTTTCTTTCTCTCATTGTGTTTTATTTTCTCTATTCTGACTGTAAGTATCAGTAATTCTTGTATTAGGGGAAGGCGCAGCGTCTGTCCCGGATGCTTTCGCGCCTTCCTTTTTCCAATTCTTTTCCCTGCAGCGCCTTGGTTTCTACCGTTATCTATGGGAATAAAATCATGGAAGCGCTGCAAAATAAAGGTCTATTTTGCAGCGCTTCTTATGCTCTATTACCTATTGCCTGTATGGAACCGGGGCGGACAGCCGATTGTGCTTCTCCCCGCATCCGGATCACTGTTTTTTATGGAATGGTTTTACCTGCAGCCTGGGTTTCCTCCGTTGGTGTCAAAGGCTGGGTTGAAGGCGTAGAAGTTTCTTTCGTCCAGGTGATCCTGGACGATGCGGAGGGCTTCGCCGAAACGTTGGAAGTGCACGACTTCTCTGGCCCGCAGGAACCGGATGGCGTCGGTTACATCCGGAGAATCCACGGACAGACGCAGGATGTTGTCGTAAGTAGTTTTGGCTTTTTCTTCTGCTGCCATATCCTCCGTCAAATCCGTAATCGGATCTCCAACAGACTGGAACATTGCTGCTGAAAAAGGCGTTCCGGACGCAGCCTGGGGCCACAGTCCCAATGTATGATCCACATAATAGGCGTCAAACCCCGATGCCTTCAGTTCCTCCATGGTCATATTCCGGGTAAGCTGATGCACAATCGTAGCGATCATTTCAAAATGCCCCAACTCCTCCGTGCCTACATTGTGCTCAGAAATGTTCCAAATCAAGCCCTATACGGACAAGCCCAGTGCTTTCGGTTTATCTGTACATAGCTTTGTCAGCTATGAAAGAATTGGTAAGTGGGATGAGGAAAGGTACAGGAAAGGCGGCAGAAAGCCTTATTTTATCGAGCTTGGCGGCACTCCGAGATGGATAAATCTCTATGCGGTAGCGGACGCAGATGTCTATTATAATTATGAAGCGTGAGAAAAAGAGCTTGTCTGAAAGAAGTTGGACAAGCTCTTTTTTCTATAGTAAACCACACCATCGTTAGCTTTACTCATGTGTGCTTTACTAAGTTGACTTTTGGGGACAAATCGGATATACTATAGTAAAACACACAATCGTTGAGAAATTTGCGTGTGGTTTAGTAGAGGTGAGACAATGCTTGATGAAAAGTCGATAAACGCTGTTAGGAAGATTTTTTCCAAACACGATTATATAATGACGACAGCTCAACTGGATTCCTATAGAATCTACTATGCTGATATTCAGCATCTATTAAACGAGGACTACATTGAAAAAATCAAACGGGGCTATTATCATTGGACGGAAATCTATGGCGAACAGGAAGTTAAAATTATCAACCGTCTTTTCCCCGATGCAGTGCTTTGTATGGAAACTGCCCTCTTTTATTATCAGTACAGCGACCGCAATCCTGCCGAGTGGAATATTACGATTGATAAAAATGTCTCCAGAAGTCGTACAAATATCGACTACCCCTTTGTAAAGGCATATCGAGTTGAGCCAGTTTTAGTACCCCTCGGCGAAACAAAAGGCAGCATTAACTTTGTGGATGTCCGTATCTATGACCGTGACCGCACCATTTGCGATGTACTGCGGAATATGAACAAAATGGACAAAGAGATTTTTAATAAGGCAATACAAGGATATGTAAAAGACCCCAAAAAGAATATACCGAATCTGATGGAATATGCCAAAGTGTTGCGTGTGCAAAAACGAGTAAAAGAACTGATTGGAGTGTGGCTGTGATGGCTGATGTTGCGGCATCTGTTTTGGCAAAGCTTAAGAATAAAGCGAAGGCGGCTGGTATCAGCTATCAGCAATGTCTACAGCTATTTATGCAGGAGGAATTTTTACGGAAACTCTCAAAATCTGGATATGAGGATACACTTATTCTCAAGGGCGGATTGTTTATCTATACGCTCACTAATTTTGAAAGCCGAGCGACGATTGATGTGGATTTCCTGCTTCGTAGCGTTTCCAATTCATTGGACGAGGTAAAAGCACTTATCCTAAAAATTCTGGCTACGCCTACGGGCAATGATTATATTGAGATGACTGCAAAAGGGTTCGAGGAAATCTCGCCGCAAAGGAAATATCACGGTATTAGCACACAGATTATCGGAAAGATAAAAAATGTCCGTGTCCCCTTTAATGTGGATATTGGCGTGGGCGATGTGATTGTCCCCCGTGCCGAGCAACGGACTATCCATACACAGCTCCCCGATTTTGAAGCTCCTGTTGTTATGACTTATTCTCTTGAAAGCACCATAGCCGAAAAGTTTGACGCTATCCTGCAACGGTTTGAACTGACAGGCAGAATGAAAGATTTTTACGATATTTACTATCTCGCAAGGACTTTTGATTTTGACGGAGCGAGATTGCAGACGGCAATATCCAGAACACTGGAACGGCGAGGGACGCCCTACGAAAAGGACAGCTTCAAGCGTATTCTCACACTTGCCGAGGATGCGGACATGCAGAAGCGGTGGAAATTCTTTTTGAAAACTATAAAAGATGATACGCTTGAGTTTTCGGTGGTCATTGAGGAAATAAAGACTTTCCTTGAGCCTGTATTTGAATCGATTGTGAATGAGGATGAGTGGCAAAAACAATGGCACTCGATAGAATGTAATTGGAAAGTGGTAAAAGAAAATGAGTGATTTATTATACAGCACAGAACTCGGAAAATACTATATAGGAAAATGTGAAGAAACCATTAGAGAATTAGATTTACAGAAGAAAGTACAATTGATACTAACTTCTCCCCCTTTTCCTTTAAATAACAAAAAGCAATATGGAAATCTTAATGGGGAGGAATATTTAAAATGGTTTACGGGATTAGCGGAATTATTTTCAAGCGTATTAGCTCCAAATGGTTCAATAGTAATTGAAATGGGAAATGCGTGGGAGAAAAATCGTCCTGTTCAGTCACTACTTCATTTAAATAGCCTTCTTAGTTTTGTAAATAATGAAAAGGCGGGACTTAGGTTGTGTCAAGAATTTATTTGTTATAATCCTGCCAGATTGCCGTCACCTGCTCAATGGGTAACAATTCATAGAATAAGAGCGATTGACAGCTTTACACATGTATGGTGGATATCTAATTCGGACTATCCTAAAGCAGATAATCGTAGGGTGTTGCGACCTTATAGTAAAAGTATGAAAAAGCTACTTAAGTCGGGAAAATTCAATTCTGGGAAAAGACCTTCAGAACATGTCATAAGTGAAAAAGGATTTTTAACCGATAATCATGGAAGCATCTCGCACAATGTTTTAGAATTGGAACAGATTAATGAGGATAAAGAATTACGATTACCCTATTCCATGTTTAGCATATCAAATACAAAGTCAAATGATTTCTTCACTAAAACCTGCAAGGAACGAGGAATTGTTCCTCATCCTGCACGGATGCCACTCGAATTAGCCAGTTTCTTTATTGAGTTTTTAACTGATGAGGGTGATTTAGTCTTAGACCCATTTGGAGGCAGTAATACTACAGGTTTTTGTGCCGAAAGGCAAAAACGGAAATGGATAAGTATAGAGGCAAATATGGAATACGGTATGCAATCTGTTATTCGTTTTGAGGAACCATCTCTAAATTCTGATATAAAAATGGAGGAAAATATATTATGAGCTTAACACAGGAATTGAAAAATCTCGCTATGGTGGATATTTTTACAGAAGCTAAAAAAGCGGATTTATTTATCGGTAGACCATATTATCTGGATTTTGATAAAGCCTATTTATTGATAACAGATGCATGGAAAGAAAAAGTTGGCGGTGTACCCCAAGGTACTTTTTTGCTCGCATTTTATGAAAACGAGAATGATGATGTAGATGAGTGCTTGTTACTTCGAGCTATCAAACCCGCAAAGCTACCAACCGATAATGATGTCATTGCATCCATGGTAGAATATTATAAAGATAATCTCAAGACATCAGGTAAAAAGAATCAGCTTGATGACTTCACGAAATACACTTTTAGCTTTTCTGGACTCGAATGTAGAATTCTCGGCACCTTTTACCGTGATTCAAACGGAAAAATTCAGTTTGGTGCTGATGTTGAAAATTATTATAGTGCTCATAATTATGTGGCATATAAGCCTGTTGGAGATATCCTTGAGCAGATTGTAAACTTTAGAGATGGAAATACATCAATTGGTTGCAGTACAGATTACAGAATAGGAAAAATCCGTTATAGTTCCAGTCGTCGTTTTCAAGATAAACATCCAGATGTTCCCGTATATGTCAGTCCGAGCGATTTTTTAGGTAAACGAACTGCTTTGTTCGGTATGACGAGAACAGGTAAGTCTAATACAGTAAAAAAGGTAATCGAAGCGACTACAGAAATAAGTAATAAATCAACTGATACTTGTAATGAGGCATCAGCGTCTTCCGCTATTGACAATGTAAATCAGTTTAAAGATGATGGTATTCCAAAATATAAAGTGGGACAAATCATTTTTGATATGAACGGTGAGTATGCGAATGCTAATCTTCAAGATGAAGGAACAGCAATATTTGAAAAGTATGCTCAGATAACGACTCGTTATAGTGTGCTTGACAAACCAGGTTTTAAAGTATTAAAAGTGAATTTTTACAATGAAATTTCAGTAGGTTTTGAATTGATTTGCAGTTTGCTCGCTGATGAGAGCGGAGATTACATAAAGAGCTTTACTTCTATAGATTTGGAGGAGCCAACAGACAAGTTTAGCTCTGCACATACCAGATGGGCACGCAAGTCTGCGGTTTATCAGTGCTGTCTGAAAATGGCTGGTTTTACCGTGCCTAATAACTATAAAGTGAAATTTACAGGGAATAAGGAAATAAATAACCGTATTGTTGATGGACGAACCATCGACCCTGCTACTGGCATTAGTCTGGATGATGCTATTGCATTTTGGACTTGGGTTGCAGAAAATCAAGATGACCAGTTTTTTGTTAATTATAGAAGTAAAAATGGACATGATTGGATAGATGAGGACTTAAAGGCGTTACTTGTATTTTTAACAAGAAAGCGTAATTTAACTGGTGCTGCAAGTTTAACAGGATATAGAAAACTGGTACCGCTTAAGGATTATCATACAGTTCAATCCGATTCGCCGTTTGAAATTGATATTGTTAACCAACTTCGAAAAGGCAATATTGTTATAATAGATTTATCGCAGGGAGACCCTGTTATTCAACAAACATTTGCAGAAAAAATTTGTTTGAGCGTATTTAGAAACGCTATGGATAATTTTGTTAATAACCGTCCTAACAATTTTATACAATTCTATTTTGAAGAAGCACATAATCTATTTCCTAAAAAGGATGATAAGGATTTAAGCGGCATTTATAATCGGATTGCAAAGGAAGGTGCTAAACTAAATATTGGACTTATCTATGCAACACAAGAAGTGAGTTCGATATCTTCAAATATATTAAAAAATACACAGAATTGGTTTATTGCACATTTGAATAATGATGATGAATTAAAAGAAATAAAGAAATTTTATGATTTTGCAGATTTTTGTGATAGTTTGATTCGCTACAGTTCAGGAAGTGATAAAGGATTTATTAGGATGAAAACATACTCTAATGCCTTTATTGTTCCAGTACAAATTGATAGATTTACCGCACAGGGAGATTGAAGATATGAGTTATGGAAATGATTACTCGAACAAGCCTTTTGAACGAGCAAGCAAGACATCGCACACAAATATTATAAACGATACCACGGTTCAGTCTTTTTTATCAAAATGTAAAATTCCCCCTTATCATGAGGAAATAGACGATAAAGATATTGAGCTTCTCATGCTTGAAGAACCTACAAAAAATCCGATTAAAAATATCATTACTATTGACGGCGGTTATACCAATGTTTTTGTAAAAGAAGATTTTCCTTCATCGACGATTGCTTTCTTTCAATTTGGAGCATTGTTTTTTAAACACCAAGACTTACTGGATTTGAAAGAAAAGCCATTTATAGACCCAGAGGATTTTTCCAAGCTTCAAAATATTCAAAGAATAAAGCTCGTAGTCCCAACGAAGGGAATCGCTCTTGATGGTGAGATTGACTTTGTATCATCGGTCAGAAGAACTATATATGAGTTCTTTATTTCCCAACCAGAAAGAAACGGTTTTATGGATGCGTTAAAATGGCTCATATTTGAAGAATATAGTTCTTCTGATAACAGTAAGATTTGGCATTTAGCAACTTGTCCTCATTGTAGTATAGGCGTTGATATACAGAGAAAGAATGTTCAGAATGACTACACTATAACTTGCCCTCATTGCGGTGGTAAGATATATCTTACAGATATTTTAAGACTTCATGAGGTTATTGATAATGAACTTGGTGCAGGAGGTATTCTTGGATATTTAACGACTGCGGTTGAACAAATAATAATCGTATATCTTATCAAGCAAATGCTAAATATAAGACCGAGTTTATTATCCCAGACCTTGTTTGTAAAGGATGGACCCCTTGCTTTTTTCGGTCAAACCGCCAATCTTCATAAACCTATGCGTAAGTTGATGACTTTTTTAAATCAAAACCATTCAATTTATCTAGTTGGACTTGAAAAAAGCGGTTCTTTTGTTGAACATGCAGTGCAGGCATCTAAAAAAATGTTGCCAAAGCAGATGCTACTACTTGGAAATAGTTATATTTACAAGTATATTATTCCTGGAAACGGAAGGGATAGCGAGCCATATGCCATTTCATCATATTATGGGCATAAGGTTATCTTTAAATCCGAGCACAACAATGTATATGTGGCAACAATACCAAATGTTCAAGCAATGGTTGAACCCCAAATAAGCGACTATATTAATATCAATGAGATTTTATATAATATTACAGCTTTAAAATGTGACTTATATTATAATTCACTCGTTCCTGTTGTAATGGCTAATAAATTGGTATCTTTAGCTGACCATCCAAGCTCTGATTTACTAAAAACATTTGCTCAAGAAAAGATAATCCAATAGAAATTGTGAAGTGAGCCATTTTCGTAACCTCGACCCACTGAAGCATCGGAAATGTTCCATTCTCCCGAAATGCCCGAACAGCCTTTATTTGTGGGCTTCTGGGTAGATGACATTGTAACAAAGGACAAGCCCACAAGGTATGGAAAGAACAACCATTTTACATACGCTGAACAACCAACCGTTATTGTACAAGGCTCTCAGCGAAAAATCAATATCTATTGTGCCATTTCTGCCGCATAGTATTTTTACCATTGTAGGATGGATTGCCTTTATAATACAATGAAGCCAAGAAAGGATGGTGGACGGTATGAGGGAAAAGAAAACACACTTATATGTAGACAGCAGGGAAAAATCATTACTTTTACATAGCCTTGTGGAGTTGAAAAATCAGCTCATACAGCAGGGCAAATATGGGGACTGCGTTGACGAGCTTATCTTCAAGGTAGCCAATGCCCCGATAAAGAAAGTAAAAATTGAATATGTGTAAGGCACATCGTTATGAAGCCGCTTATTCTTAATTCAACTAAGAGTAAGCGGCTTTTTTGCGTCCTGCCTTTTATTAAACCACACCATTGATGGATTCAAAGTAAGCGTCAAATCCTTCGCTCCCTATAAATTGAAGCGCCGCTTATTTGCGGCGCTTACTGTAGCAGTCAGCTGGAAGTGTCTTTGACCACGGCATGAGCGGTTCCAGTCTTGATTCTTCTATCTTTCCATTTGCATAGATGAGTTGGGGCAGCTCTGTCAATAGATGTCTCACATAATAATAAATATTTAGATCGTTCGCACGGGCGGTTTCGGTAAGGCTGTAGATAATGGCACTTGCCTGTGCTCCCCGTACTGTATTTATCGTTACCCAGTTCTTGCGTCCGATTGTAAAATTTCTCAGGGCCCGTTCACTGGCTGAATCGTCAATCGGTACTTCTCCATCCGTGAGAAATACTTTGAGATATTTCTCCTGATTCAGACAATAGTTTAATCCTTTGGCTGTTTCTCCTTTCGGCAGGACTTTCTGGTCAGCCAGTGTTTCACGGATCCACGCAAAGAACTCCTCAACCAGCGGTTTGATTGAGGCCTGTCGTTCTTTTAAACGTTCTTCCGGGGTCAGGTCTTTCAGCGCTCCCTCCAGATCATAGATGGCTCCGATTCTTACGAGCGCCTTGTATGCAATGGATGACCGGACTGCTTTCTGGTTCCCTTTGCCGAGTGCTTTGATGGCATTGGCAAAATGGCGCCTTGCATGTGCCATGCAGTTCGCGTTTGTCACCCCTTCCAGATCCCGTTCCAGTTTATGGTACTGTTCCAGACCGTCCGTCATGAGGAATCCGGTAAAATCTTTATAATACTCTTTGGGGTGGTCGCTGTGCCTTGTCTTCTGGTATTCATATATAATGATCTTCGGCACAGGACTGAGTTCGCCAGTGAGATGAACCCACATATAACTCTTGCTCCCGGCAGGCCTGCCGTCATGGATTACCTCTAAAGGCGTTTCATCACACTGATTCACATGGGCTTCAAGCTGCCGCTTTTTCATCCATTCATACAGCGGAAGAAAATATCTTTCTGCTGACCATATCGTCCAGTTGGACATGGTCTGTTTGGACAGATTCAGGCCATTCTCCTGAAAATCCCGGGCAATGCGGTCAAGAGGATTGCTGTTTACATACTTTGCGTTGATGACTGCCGCTTCCAGGGAAGGGGTTGCGATGCTCCCTTTAAACAGGGTGGCAGGATGATCTCCACGGAGAAATTCATCCTGATGCAGCCCGCCTGTCCCAACATAGACTTTAATGACATGTTTTTCCGCAGTCCACCGGGCTGGCTCAAAACGAAGCTGCCAGAAGATCTCATCCGGCATACTTTTCCAGTTCCCTCTGCCAAAGGCATCATCCAGTTCCTCCGCCGCGACATCATGGGAAATTCCTTCCTGTGGAAAATCCCTAAGATCCTCTTCACGCTGCCCTTTCTTCCTGCGTTTCCGGGGCGGCTTCATGGCGCAGGCAATGGTTTCTTCTATCGTTGGTTCTGGCACATTTTCATTGCAGTTTGCTTCTGCTTCATTAAAAAAGGAAAGCTGTCCTGCGATTTCATCCAGTTTTTCCGTATTACGGCCGAAACGCTGCTGATTCGCAAGACGTACCTGTTCCATGAGGTTTTCATAATCATGCTCAAGCTTGTCAAGACGGTCCTGCATCTGATAGATGACATCGTTCTTGGACTCATGATCCATCGTATTGAGTTCGTCTGGTGTAAATTTTCTGCACATGACGGCCGCCTTTCTTTATAGGTTAAGTATAACAGAAAACAGGAACAGATGCCATTTGGCTCCCAATCGGCCATCGTCATTCTGCCATGCCGCCAGCAGTACACAGATGCCCCATTCCAGCGTTCAAAAATATAGGGTTTTCAAGGTCCAAACGTTTCTTCCACGGTCCATGACAGCAGATAGAAGCTTTCATGCACAGGTCTGCTTCCTACATAAACAGACATTTTTTATGCGCTAAAACAGCGATATATTTTCTCTGTTTTGCACAAATATTTCAGTAAATTTTTTGGGGCTCCACATCTTTGATCTTAGGATCCAGGGGATTTAAACCCATCATCAGATAATGGAACTGGTCTTCCGTAAGTTCGGCAGCCTCCTGTGTATTTCTCGGCCATGACAGTCTTCCAGCTTCGAATCTTTTATATAGAAGCAAAAAACCCGTGCCCATCCACAAAAGTCCTTTGCATCGGTCAGACCGCTTTCCGCAGAACAGAAAAAGAGTTCCTTTTTCAAAAGGATTCTGCCCATACTTATCGCCTACGATTGTTGCCAGGCCGTCAATCCCTTTCCTGAGGTCAACCGTGCCGCAGGCAAGGACTACGCGGCGGATACCGGCGGCATCTTTAAGCATGGGACGCCTCCCTTATGATCAGGCTCAGAAGGGAATCCGAAATATCATTGGTAATCTCGATCTTTAATGTAGAAGTACCGATGACTGCAACTGTGCTGCCTGAAATCATCTGCCCGTTTTTCTTTGCTGAAGAGCAATAGGGAATTTCAACAAAAGAAAGCTCCGGCTTTTCTGCCACTGCAGGAACGGCATCGCTGCTTTTCCGCATTTCTTCATAAGCCTTTTGCCGGAATTTCCGTTGCCAATGATAATAGCTTTGTTCACAGATTCCGTTTTCATCCATCCAGTTCTTTGCCGACTGTCCGGCCGGACGTTGTCCGCATGCCCTAATGATTCCCTTCCAGTATTCGGCACGGACTTCATGAGTACATTGATCCATAGTCTTTAGTTCCTCCTTGAAAAATCTATTGCTTTTTTCAAGTATGGACTAAAAATGACTTTAGCGAAAGGCGAGCGTTTTGACGATTACGATTCAAAAGTGTGTGGTTTAGTATAGCATTTTACATAGCCGCCTTGACAAAGCGGCTAAATCTATGCGAAAGGAGGACGCACCCATGTCAAACTGCAAAGTAATTGCTTTAACCAACCAGAAAGGCGGTGTGGGCAAGACCACCACGGCGGTGAATCTGGGCGTAACTCTGGCACAGCAGGGCAAGAAAATCCTGCTCATTGATGCCGATGTACAGGCAAACCTAACCATGTCCCTCGGCTACCACAGACCAGACGATTTGCAGGTCACTCTCTCCACCATCATGCAGGACATCATAGATGATAAATCCGTTGATGTCGCCCAAGGCATCCTGCACCACAGCGAGGGCGTTGACCTGCTCCCGTCCAACATTGAGCTGTCGGGACTGGAAGTAAGACTGATTAACGCCATAAGCCGTGAAAGCGTGCTGAAAACCTGCATAAGCGAGGTCAAGAAGAATTATGACTATGTACTCGTGGACACTTTATGTGGATAACCACATAAACAATCTAATGCGGAGTAAATTATTATGCGGAGTAAACCGCTGAATTCATTCATTTCGCTGTGATTGTGCCGTATTATACTCTGCATAATAATTCTCCATTCTGTTGATCTCTTTAAATCATTTCCTTTAACCAATCAAGGAGTTCTTCTCTCTTTTTATCTTTGTATCGGCTTTCTGGAATGATTTTTTCGCTTGCCTTTTCAAGAGCTTCTCTTTTTGCGGCAGAATCAGCTTTCGCATATATTTCTGTTGTTTTGACTGATTCATGCCCCAAGAAATCACGGATATAAATCAGATTTACATTTGCCTGTACCAAATGCATCGCTTTACTGTGGCGAAAAATATGAGGTGTCACATTTAAGATGGCTATTTCAGGGTGGCTAGCCTGAGCCTTTGCCACATATTTCGATATCACATATTCGACTCCGGATCTCGTCAGTTTCTGTTTCATCTTATTCACAAACAGGTACTGATCAGGCACTGTGATACCATAGTTACTTGTATACTTTTCTATCAGCGATCCCGTATCCGGCATCAATGGCACGATTCTTGCCTTGTTTCCTTTTCCTGTAAGCGTAACAGTTGCAGGCTTTGTTAAGCGGATGTCTTTCAGTTTTAAATCTACAAGTTCCTGGACTCTTGCCCCGGAATCATATAAAAGTGAAAGCATGGTAAGATCTCTTTGGCCGTTTTTTCTTTTACTGTCAGGCTGCTTAAAAATGATTTTCAATTCATCGACTGTTAGATATTCAACTTCTTTTTTGGCGCGTTTCTTAAAGCCTATTCCGAGTATTTCCCGACATTTGGACATGTACTGGGGATCTTCTACCGTGATATATCTCATCAATGCATGAATGACTGTAAGTCTATGATTCCTTGTACTAACGGCACAGCCTTTGTTTTCTTCCAGCCATAACAAATAGACTTCAACCATTTTTCTTGAAATCTGATCCATTGTTAACTTCTCTGGTTTAATCTTTAATTCATCACGACAGTACCGCAAAAATACAATAAAGGCATCTCTGTATGACCTGATAGTGTTGGGGCTTGCTCCTATCTGCAGAGGAAGGTATCTCGTGAGATAGTCAGTAAGATAATCCGATAAATATTTTTTACTCATCTGCATCCCCTCCCTTGATCATGTCATTGTATAATGGTGTGAGTGCATCAATTATCCGATCATAGGAGTCTGCTGTTAAGCGGAGGTATTTCTCTGTGCAGTTGATATTTCTATGCCCCATGTATTCCTCAAGATATGGTATGGAAACATACATATCAATTCCTTGGGCAGTCATTCCCTCAAGTGCATGAACTGCAAATGTATGCCTTAAGTCGTGCAGGCGGGGAAGCTTTCCGCTTGCCGTACATGGGATACCGGCTTCTTCAAGCAGCTTCTTATACTTCTGAAGTATAGAGTTCGGCCGGTAAGCCTTACCCCATCGGTTTCTGAATAGAAGACCGGTATCATTTTCCGAGTATCTGACCGCGCTCATATAGTCCCTTAAGCATGCGAACAGGGACTCCGACATAGGCTCTAAACGTGTGTTATTGTATTTTGACTGTCTTACCGTAATCACTTTATCTGTAAAATCTATATCAGATATCTTCAGGGATAAGGCCTCAGATATTCTCAAACCGCAGCAATAGAGCAGTCTGATGAGGAAAGGGTAAACATTGTACATATTAGGCGAACGATAAGCATACGGAAGGCTGTCTGCCGCCTTTAACAGACTGCAAATCTGTTCCCTTGTGAAAATATATGGAACAAATGAACACCTTTCATGCTGATGTTCCGGAAGAACATATGCAGGAACACCAATGCTGTTCAGATATGTTGCAAGCTGCCTTATCAGTGCTTCTCTACGCATTTGGGTCATAGGCTGTTCACCTTCTCTCCTAGCAGCAAATCCAAGAACCAATTCTTTTGTCAGATTTATAGTGTCATCTGCGGCATGCTCATTCAGATATCGGTTCAATTCCCTGATTGCACGGACGATTCTTCCCTCGTATTTATATCCAAGGCTTCGTCTGTATTCTATAAAGGCGATACACGTATCTCCATATAAACCATCGAATCCAGCCATCTCTTTTTCACTCATACCTCGGCACCTCCAATGCGACTTTTCTTAGTCCTTCTAAATCGATTTTGATATATATCCCTGTCGTATCTGTATATTTATGCCCTAATACATTTGAGATCACAGGAATAGGGACCTCACTTCTAAGCATGTTGCTTGCTAAAGAAGAACGCATGGAATGCATCCCATGCTTCTGGTCCTCTTTAAAAGTAATTTCTGCACGCTTAAAATATTTTTGCAGCATTTCATGGAAATTTCTGTGATCAAAGGGTTTCACAGGCGCCCGGTTGCTGACCAATACTTCTCTATAACCACATTCGGGACGTGCGTTTTTTATATAATCGATAAGAGCCATAAGCAATTCATCACTAATGGGTAATGAAACATATTCACCGGTTTTAGACTGTACAAAACCAATAGTTTTCCTTTTCCAATCAATGTCATCCAGAGTAAGCCGGCATATATCGATACACCTCATTCCAAGGGTTGCTGCCAAGAGGAGAATCAGATAATCTCTTTTCCCATACAACGTTTCGGTATCGATGCTTTGAAGCAGTTTTGTTATACATTCCGGCGTGAAATACGAAGGATATGAATTCTTGGTGTGAATTGAAATAACCGGAAACATCTGAGCTAAATCCTTACTGCACAGTTCCTTTTGGCTCATATAAGCGAGAAGGCTCCTAAGCAAATACTGATAAGCCTCTTTTGTCGTTATAGAGTAGTAGGATCTGCTTGCCAAAAATCCATATGCATGCTCGGACCGTATGTCGCTGGTGTTTTTTATCCCGATGCTTTCGAAATACTTAAATACTTTTCTCGCAGAAAATTCCTTGCCCTTTAAGGTTGTATCCTTAAGTCCTCTTTCTGTTTCATGTGCAATGTAGCCATCTAAAACACCCTCAAAATATTCAAGTCTCATGTTTTTTGAAAGTCGTTTTTTCTGGCGGATTTCACCGTACAATTGAAATTCGTACAACATCCATATGTGACGCTGGAGATAATTCTCAGCCATTGTCAGATTTTCAAAATCAACCCACTTATGCTTGTGATGTTCTAACAGAAACTGCTTTCCAAGATCAAGTGAAAAATAATCAATCCCCTTCTTTCTGCAGTACTTGATAAAGACTTTATAATAAGCCAAGTATCTTTCCCGGGTACTTTCTTTGTAGCCAATGAGCTTAAGGTGATCCATCAGCCCATTTACTAATTCTTCAATAGTTACCTCGTGTTGCTCCATATAGGAACCCCCTTTCTGTGATTTGTAAGAGGTATTCTATATGGAATATTATGCTGAGTAAACAGAAAGAAAATCATAGGTTTTATTAATGATTGCAGATAGTTACTCTGCATAATATTTAACTCCGCATTAGACTGTATGCCGAGCCTTGGTATGCTCACCATCAACGCACTGGCGGCGGCTGACAGCGTGGTTATCCCCACACAGCCCCACTATCTTTCTGCCAAAGGCTTAGAGCTGTTGCTTCGCTCCGTGTCGAAAGTCAGACGGCAAATCAATCCCCCTCTGCGGATTGACGGCATCCTTATGACGATGGTAATGCCCCGCACGAACATCTCCAAGGAAATCACCGCCACGGTAAGGAGTGCCTATGGGCAGAAAATCAAGGTGTTCGATACCCAGATACCACACTCCATCCGTGCCGTGGAAGCCACCGCAGAGGGGAAAAGCATCTTTGCCTACGACAAAGGCGGCAAGGTAGCCGCAGCTTATGAACAGTTCGGAAAGGAGGTGGCAGAGCTTGGCGAAAAGCAGAGAAAGCAAAATCGAGCTGACCGCATACGATGACCTGTTTGAAACAGACCAAAGCCGTGAAGAAGCCAACCTAAGCAAGATACGGGACATTCCCCTTGCGGAGATTGACGAGTTCCCAGACCATCCGTTCAAGGTCTTAATGGACGAGGATATGGAGCAGCTTGTTGACAGCATCAAGCGGAGCGGCGTTATGACACCTGCCACCGTCCGTATGAAAGAGGACGGGCGTTATGAGCTTATCAGCGGTCACAGGCGGAAAAAGGCTTGTGAGCTTGCAGGGCTTGAAACGCTCAAATGCGAGGTCAAGGAGCTGACCCGTGACGAGGCGATTATCGTCATGGTGGAGAGCAATCTCCAGAGAACCACCATTCTGCCGAGTGAGAAAGCCTTTGCGTACAAGATGCGGCTTGAAGCTATGAACAGGCAGGGAGAAAGAAGCGATTTAACTTCTTCTCCACTGGATAATAAGTTGAAAGGGACAACATCTGCACAACAAATAAGCCAGAAAAGTGGTGACAGCCAACCACAAATTTACCGCTATATCCGCCTAACCGAGCTTGTCCCCGAAATCCTGCAAATGGTAGATGAACGCCAGATTGCGTTCCGTCCTGCGGTGGAACTATCCTATCTCACCGAGGGACAGCAGTACACCCTGCTTGAAGCGATGGAGTACAGCGATGCCACGCCCTCGCTTGCACAGGCTATCAAGATGAAGAAGTTCATGCAGGAGGGCAAGCTCACCAATGAGGTTATCCAGAGCATCATGCAGGAGGAAAAGCCCAACCAGAAAGAAAAGCCTGCTTTCAAGGACGAAAGGATAACCAATCTCATCCCCAAGTCCATCCCCAGAGGGCAGGAAACAGACTTCGTTGTCAAGGCGTTGGAGTTCTACAACCGCCACTTGCAGCGGAGCAAAGACCGGGAAAGGTAGGGCTGCCGCACACCGAGGGCGAAGTCTGCCCTTTTGCGGCATGGGTGGATAGCCACGGAATCGGCTTTCCCCCTCTCCACACCTCTCCCCCTTGATACTGCCAAGACTATCCGAGAAAAAGAGATTTATTTAAGCTGTCCAGTCGGGCAGCTTTTTTTCGGTCAGTCGGGCAAACAACAATCCAGATTACAGGAGGTAACTATGAGAATCCCTAAATTTTTCAGAAAGGCTGCGGCTTTTGTCATGGCTGCGGTCACGGCGTTGTCCGTCATTCCCGCAACCACGGCGTTTGCGGCAGGCGACATCGGCACGATTTCCTTTTCCATGACCTATGACAGCGGCGGGAACGCCATGCGGTACAATTCCAGTGCCAGTATCGGCGGCTACACCGCAGGCGGCACGGGCAAGTACAAGTACCGCATGTCGGTGGACGGCGAGACGGCGTTCTGCATCCAGCCCGGCGTACCGCTGAAAACGGGCAACACCCTAAGACGGGCTTCCTCGGACGCATGGAACGCCCTCTCGGACAGCCAGAGGAAAGCCGTGGGGCTTGCCCTGCTCTACGGATACCAGGGCAACCGCCATAACCTCACGGGAAGCGATGACGAGAAATGGCTCGCCACCCAGACCCTCGTGTGGGAGTTCGTCACGGGATGCCGTGAATCCACTGGCTCCTACCACCAGACGAGCAGCACCATCTACAGCCTGCACTTCGGCTCCAATTACGCCAATGACGGGGCGAGGGCTGCCTACGACCAGATTGTGTCCCTCATGGCGAACCACAACACCATACCGAGCTTTATGTCAGGCGGTGAGAATGACATCACGAGGGAGCTAGCCTACAAGGACGGGAAATATTCCCTCACCCTCAACGACAGCAACGGCGTACTCTCCGATTTCAGCTTTGCAAGCTCCGATGCCAACGTGAGCGTCACAAAGTCTGGGAACACGCTGACCATCAGCTCCACGAAAGCCATCGGCGGCACGGTACGCATCACCGCCACCAAGGACGGCGTACCCACGGTAGACAGCGGGGCGAAGATGATTGCCTACGGCGACCCGAACCTGCAGGACTTGGTGACGGGCGTGGAGAATGTCGGCGGCGTAAGGGCGTATCTCAACATCGAGACCCCCACCGGCACGATAGCCCTCAAAAAGACTTCCGAGGACGGCGTTGTTTCGGGCATCTCTTTCCACATCAAGGGCGACGGCTTCGACAAGACCGTAAAGACGGACGCAGAGGGCAACCTCACCGTGGAGGGCTTGTTCCCCGCCACCTACACCATCACCGAGCAGTCCATTGACCGCTACGAGCCGCAGCAGACCCAGACCGTGACCCTAATCGGCGGCAGGACGACCACCGTGAACTTCAACAACGTCTTGAAGCGTGGCAGTCTGGAGGTGATAAAGACTTCCGAGGACGGCATCGTGGAGGGCATGAAGTTCCACCTTTTCGGCACGTCCCTAAGCGGTCTGCCCGTGGATGAATATGCCGTCACCAACGCAGACGGCGTGGCAAGGTTTGAGAACGTGCTTATCAGCGGAGATGCGCCCTATGTACTGGAGGAAGTGGATACAGCCATCCGCTATGTGCTGCCTGCGTCCCAGACTGCCCCGATTGAATGGAAAAAAGTCACGAGCCGCAGCTTTGTGAACGTGCTGAAGAAGTTCAACGTCACCGTGACAAAGACGGACGTGGAGACGGGAACGCCGCAGGGGGACGCTTCCCTTGCAGGTGCGGTCTACGGCATCTATAAAGGCGAGGAACTGATTGACAGCTACACCACCGATGAAAACGGGCAGTTCACCACCAAGTATTATGTCTGCGGCAATGACTGGAGCATCCGTGAGATTTCCCCGTCCGAGGGCTATCTTCTGGACAATACAATCCACCATGTAGGCGCAGAGCCAGAGCTTTACACGGTGGAATACAATTCTGCCAAGAACGATGTGAACGAGCAGGTCATCAAGGGGAATATCGCCATCATCAAGCACACCGACAACGGCGAGACTCAGATTGAAACGCCCGAAACGGGAGCCGTATTTGAAGTCTACCTCAAATCCGCAGGCAGCTATGAAGCCGCCAAGGAAACCGAGCGTGACATCCTCACCTGCGATGAGAACGGCTTCGCCCAGACCAAGGACATGCCCTACGGCATCTACACCGTAAAGCAGACCTCTGGATGGGAGGGGCGTGAGCTGATGAAGCCCTTTGACGTGTTCATCAGCAAAAACGGCAACACCTACCGCTATCTTATCAACAATGCCAACTTTGAGAGCTATATCAAGGTGGTGAAGAAAGATGCAGAGACGGGGAACACCATCCCCTACGCAGGTGTGGGCTTCCAGATTTACGACCCCAACGGTGAGCTTGTCACTATGACGTTCACCTATCCCGAAGTGACCACCATCGACACCTTTTACACCACGGCGGACGGCGACCTCATCACGCCCCAGACTCTGGAATACGGCACGGGATATTCCCTTGTGGAAGTGCAGGCTCCCTACGGCTATGTCCTAAACTCCGAGCCAGTCTATTTTGACGTGGTGCAGGAGAACTCCGAGGAAGAAAGCGGCATCACCGTCATTGAGGTGGTACGCTCCAACACCGCACAGAAAGGCACTATCACCGTTGGGAAGTCTGGCGAGGTATTCAGCACCGTGTCTGGCACAAAGGAGCTGTACCAGCCGATTTTCTCCGTGGCAGGTCTTGAGGGTGCGGTCTATGAGATTACCGCCGCCGAGGACATTTACACTTTGGACGGCACTCTCCGAGCGTCCAAGGGCGAAGTGGTTGACACCGTTACCACGGGTGCGGACGGCACGGCAAAGTCCAAGGAACTGTATCTTGGAAAATATGAAGTTAAGGAAGTCACCGCCCCGTTTGGCTTTGTGCTGAATAGCGAGGTACACGCCGTTGAGCTTGTGTATGCAGGGCAGGAAATCGCCGTCACAGAAACTGCCACGGACTTCTACAATGAGCGTCAGCGTGTGGAGATTGACCTAGTAAAGAGCCTTGAGACAGACGAAGCCTATGGCGTGGGGACAAACGGCGAAATCCGAGATGTGAGCTTCGGTCTCTACACGGCAGAGGGGCTGACCGTCGCAGACGGTGCGGAAATCCCTGCCGACAGCCTGCTTGAGGTGCTTTCCCTTGACGGGAACGGTCACGGGAAGTCAGTCATCGACCTGCCCCTTGGCAGCTACTATGTGCAGGAAATCAACACCAACGCCGCCTATCTCACAAGCGACACCAAGTACCCTGTTGTCTTTGCGTATGCAGGGCAGGACACGGCACTCGTCCATATCTCCGCAAACGAGGGCAACGCCATTGAGAACAAACTCATCTACGGCTCTGTCAGCGGGAAGAAATCGGACGAGGACGGCAAGGCTCTGGGCGGTGCGACAATCGGCATCTTCAAGACTGGCATGACTGAATTTACCAAGGAGACAGCCATTGCGACTACCGTATCCGCAGAGGACGGTAGTTTTTCTTTTGCCAAAGTACCCTACGGCACATGGGTAATCCGTGAGATTGAAAGCCCTAAAGGATATGTACTTTCCGAGAAAGAAATCGCCGTGACAATCGGTGCGGTGGATGAAGCTGTCGAGGTAGAGCTTGTGAACTACTTCATCCGTGGCAGCATCTCCCTCACAAAAGTGGATAAGGACTACCCCGACAACAAGCTCACGGGGGCGGTGTTCGAGGTCTATTCGGATACCAACGGTGACGGCAAACTGGATAAGGACGATGCACTGCTCGGCACGATGACCGAGATGGAGGGAGGCGTCTACCAGATGACCGAACTCCGCTACGGCAAGTACCTTGTCCGTGAAAAGACGGCACCGACTGGCTTTGTGCTTGATGAAAATGTTTACCCCGTATCCATCGAGGAAAACGGCAAGACCTACACCGTGGAGAATGAAGCAGGAAAAGGCTTCTTGAACGAATCCCAGAAAGGGAACCTCAAAATCGTCAAGACATCCTCGGACGGCAGGGTGGAGGGCTTCTCTTTCCGCATCACGGGCGTGAACTACGACCAGACCTTTAAGACCGACAGGAACGGCGAAATCTCCATCGAGGGCTTGCGGATTGGCGAGTATACCGTTTCCGAGGTGAGCGACAAGGCATCCGCAGGCTATATCCTGCCCGCCGACAAGCAGGCTGCCGTGCAGATGGGAGCCACCACCATCGTCCAGATGCACAATGAACTCCGTGACACCCCGAAAACGGGCGATGACTTCAACCCTGCCCTCTGGGTAAGCCTTGCGGCGGCATTCACCATCGGTGCGGGCGTTCTGGGATTCCTTGGGATTAAAGGGAAGAAGAAAAAAGAGGAATGATGACCGAATCACGGGCAGCATGAAGCCCCTGCGGTCAGAAACCGGAAAGGAGGTCTTATGAGAATGGACGCAAAGACCATCATCGCCATCGTGCTTGTGGCATTCATTGGCGGCGGAGCCTTGTGGCTCAACATACGCCACAGGAAAAATAAGTAACCCAAGTATGCAGGGACGGGGCGGCTGAAAATGCCGCCCCTACCCTTTATGGAGGTACACTATGCACAATCTGAAAACCATTGAGGGCAAGGTCAGACGGATTCTGGAAAAGGACGAGGAAGCCAGAAACGATGACATGACCCTTTACCTTGCAGTCTGCAATTCCTGTCTGAAAGGCGCAGGGGCGATGCCCTTTGCCGAGGTCATGGCACAGCATAAATATCTGGGCTTGCCGAGCTTTGAGAGCATCAGCAGGACAAGGCGCAGATTGCAGGAGAAGCACCCCGAACTGCATGGGAGCCTGCGGATGCAGAAGCTCCGAGCCAGAGGGGAAAAGGCATACCGCAGATATGCAAAAAGCGACTGAACGGAGGTTTGATTATGGAGGAAGAAAAACGCTCCAACCAAGGATATGAAATCATCGAGAGGTGTACCATCGGGAGTACAGAGCTTGTCATAGGGCATAACCCAAAAGCCCCCAACCCCTATGTGTGCTGGTACTGCAAGGGCGGGGACAATTATTTCTGGGGGCATTACTGTAACGAGCTGTCGGCGGCACGGGAGAAGCTCAATGAGCGATACCAGTCCGAGAGCCGTATGCCCTACAACAATCCCCCTGCCCCCAAGCAGAGGAACGGTGATGACCGTGGGCGATAAGAATACGGCTGCCAAGGACAGCCAGAAAAGATACGACTGTACGACCTGCCCCTATCCCCGATATAAGGACAAATACACCATCTTCTGCGATGTCTGTATCCGAAAGATTTTAGACGAGCAGAGAGAAAAAAAGCAGAGAAAGGAGAATCCCGATGGAGAATGAGGAAAAAAGGATGATAAGCTCTTACGAGGTCACGCAGAGCATCCACATCGGCAGAAAGGAAGTGGTGTTCGGCGTAGACGAAAAAGCGGAATATCCCTTTTTGGTCTGCCACTGCACCTACGACAATCCTCTGTCCGCAGAATGGGTGACGGATGCTGTCGGCTCGGATGACTATCTGGAAGCCATGCAGATTTTCACGGAGCGTGTGCAGGAACAGATAGGGCTTGTGAGAGCCGAGCAGGAACAGTTCAAGTTCGATATGAAACCGTTCACCATAGACGACTGCATCCCCGACAATAGGGGCGGCAGCATCGTGGGAAAAGTCGTTGTCATCAATGCCGAGGTCAACCGCTACGAATACCGCCATTCCGCCTATCAGCTTGTGCTTGCGGACGGCGGAAACGGTGCGACTGGCGGCAGGGGGCAGGCGGTATTCGGCACATGCCTTGCCACGGGCGAGCATCGCAGATGGGAAAGGTACGATGTCCTTGGGGAAATCAAGCCCGACCACATGCCCCAATGGGCAAAGGAAGCCCTTGCCAGAATCAAGGCGCAGGAGAAAGAGAAAAAATCTAAAAGCAGGGAGGGACGCTGATGGAGGTACGAGCTTTGACACAGCCCGAACAGAAATACACCTATTCCCAGAGTACGCAGATTGCAGGGCAGACGGGCTGTATCGGGCATCTGCGTGGAGATTTCGACAGCTCTGGGAACGGCTTTTATACCACATGGGATGACCATTGGGACAGGTGGAAAACGGACGAGTTCAAGGCGGAGCTTGACGAGGTTATCAATACACTCCGTGAGGGCAGGGGGCTTCTGCACAACCGCCGTGACATGGCGGCGTTTGCAAGGGCGAATCCCGATGCCGCCTTTATGGGGAACTACTGCACCGAGTACGGCTTCCGTGTGGATACGGAAAAGCACGCTTTCCTGCTCCGCTGCAACCCCACAAAAGGCGACTATAACTTTTACTGCTACTGCTACGTCAAGGACTGGCTTGACGGTCACATCCAGAAAGCCGGGCAGGGCATCCGCTTCATAGACCCCCATTATAATGAAAGGTTCCGCATCCCAGACGGCGGCAGAATCATCATCAGCTATGCGTGGGGAGAAAAGACGGAAAAGACCTGCCGTTTCATTGACGAGTACCACACCGAGGTAGGCAGCAGCCTTTACCACATCTGCGAATTTGCGGAGAAGATGAAGATGAACGGACACAGCTATGAGCCGAAGCCCGAAGAACCGCCGTCTCCCAAGAAAGCACCGAAGCACAAAGACCATGAACGATAAGGAGGAATGGAACTATGGCAGTAAACCAGAAAGCCGTCAAGGTCTTGAACAAGATTTTAGACGCAGGCTTTACCGAGGAAAAAGCCATCGCCGCCATGACGATGGACGACATCCTCTCCATGCAGGGCATCACGGTGGCGGACATCACCCTCATCAACGACCTGCAAAAGAGCATCAGGGCGAACAAGGTCATCACCTTTTTGGACGGTGGTGCGGAATGAGTACCGAGCTTATCAACCGTATCACCGTGAAGAAAGACGGCGTGTATCTATCTTCCCACAGCTCCAACGACACCGCCCCATTCCATTCGTGGCGGTGCAGCGGGCTGTCGGAGGTCTATGCCGCCGAGGGGCAGGCAGGGCTTGACCGTGAAGTTATCCGTATGCTCTATGAGTATGCACAGCTTCACGGTTCCCACAGAAGCCTTGACCGCTACCGCTACGCAAAGGACGCTCCCGCCGCCCACGCCATCTATAAGAGGTACATCGACCAGATAAATCACCGCTATGAGCAGATGGATAAGGCAGACCAAGACAGCGTCTGGTACAAGCCAACCGAAAATGCAAAGGAATACCGAGCCTTTAAGCGTGAGATGCACGATAAGATGTACGCCGAGATTGCCGGGCGTTGCGGCGAGTATGACCGAAAACACAGGAACAAGGATTTAGAGCGATAAGGAGGTGTGAGAATGGCTGCAAAGTACCAGCTCATCACGGAGCTGTATCAGCGGACGGGCGTCACCGTCACGAGGAACCCGCAGGCGTGGCAGGGCTTCCTGTCCTCTGCCTGCCGCAATTACAAGTGCCGCTTTGACGAGCAGCTCCTCATTTACGCCCAGAGACCCGATGCCACCGCCGTCACCACCATAGAGGTCTGGAACAAACTCTTTAAGCGGTGGGTGAACAAGGACAGCAAAGGCATCGCCGTATTCGACACCAAGGGGCGCAGGAACACCCTCAAATACTACTTCGACGTGTCGGACACCCACGAGGGCTACTACGGGAGCAGAGCCGTCCCCATATGTGTTGTTCTTCAGATTAAAAGAGCATTAGATTTGCAGATTATATTAGCAGGAAAGTAATCTATGATAGATTTCCCGTCACATTGTGGGAACATGGTTTCGCACATTATTCGGAACTGAAAATACCCCTATGCAAATTAATTGCGCAGGGGTATCTCTTCCTGAAAGGATCAGAATGGAAGTTCCTCTTCCTCTGTCAGTGGTTCAGGATATTTATAACGCAGGTACGCATACAGCAGCTCTCTCTCTTTCAGAAAATCTATGAGAGTGAGGATCTCACAGCCCAGAAAGGTCTGTGCATCCCGGAGGTACTTTTTTGTCTCCTCAAAAGAGCCATGGCCAGAGCGTCTGTCCGTATAAAAGTTAAACAGCTCCCTGTCCGAAAGCTCCCGTAAATCGAGAGGTTCCCTGACGGTGACCCACCGTGCCGTCCGATGCCATTCGATGAAGTCAAAAAAGGTACCATCTTCATGGATGGCCTGTTCCGGATTCTCATAGGGGCTGTTTCCAGCTTCCACCCAGGAACGCAGTTCCCCAAGTTCCAGCCAGCCAAGTGTCCCGGCATAGGCATCCTCCACCGCCTTAAGTTCCCGCTGCAGGGCTTTCCTTTTTATCTTATCCATAAGCGGCCTCCTATCCCAGTTCACAGTCGTTTATGGCCTGCATGACTGTGTCGGCATCCACCAGATCCAGCTTTTTTGCATCTGCACACAGCAGGCTCTGGCAGCAGAGGCGGTTAAGCACACGGGGCGTGCCGTCCGAAGCGTTCAGGATGGCCTCGGTGGCTCCTTCATCAAAGACGGCATGGCTGCATCCCGCCCCGTCAAGCTTTGCCCGGATGAAAGTCCTCCCCTCATCTTTCGTCATGCCCTCCATGTGGAAGTTCATCACGAGCCTCTGGCGCAGAGGCTCGTGGACGGACAGGCGCAGGGTATTGTTCAGCTGCCCCAGGCCGCACAAAAGGATCACGGCCCGGTCCCTGGAATCCATCTCGAAGTTAAACAGGAGTTTTAAGTCATTCAGGATTGCATTGCCTATATAATTCGCTTCATCAATAATGATGACGGGGGTCTTTTTCTTCTCCAGGCACAGCCGGCTGACTTCCTCCTGTATGGAACGGAAGTTATCCGGCTTGCGGAAGGAGGGCTGCCCGCCCAGGGATTCCACGAGGCTGCGGTAGAAATCCGAAACGGTGAGCGTGGAGAGGCAGGAATAGACCACCTTGTAGAGGGAAGGGTTCAGTGCTGCCGCCCAGTTTCTCACGGCAGTGGTCTTGCCCCGCCCCGGCCCGCCCGTGAGCAGGCCGAAGCCCTTTGTCTTAGCCAGATAGGAAAGGCGGAAGAGGGCTTCCCGGTACTGGGCCGTCTCCACCAGGATCTCTTTGGAATTCTTCAGGAAAGGGTTGAATTCCAGCCCGAAACGCAAAACCTCCATGGAATGTCCTTTTTCCATTTATCCCTCACCCCCTTCGGAAAGGAGGAGTTTTTCCCGCTTCACGGAAGCGTTCTCCTGCTTGTTCAAGAGCCTTACCGGGAGCAGGGTGCCGTCCGCCTCTGCCGCATAGACCTCGTCCATGCCCGGAGAGCAGCGCAGCCGTATCCTCTGCCTGGCAAAGCGCATGTCCACCTCATACTCCACGTTCCCGATGGTGACCACACTGTCTGCGGATACCCTGCGCTCCAGTTCCAGGAGGAAATCCGTTTTCATCTTTTCTTCCGGGAGACGGCGTACCTTTTCCGGCTCGGAGAAGAAACGTTCCTGAGGGGTGCTCCCCTTAAGGGAGGAATGGGCGGAAAGGTTGTAGCCTCGGACGTAGGCGCACAGGCTTCCGGAAAGGGCCTCCAGGGAAGGGAAATCCCGCATATCCAGGGAGGCCATCCACTGGTCCTTCATGGTCCGGAACCATCTCTCTACCTTGGCCTTGGCTGTCGGGGTATAGGGTCTGCAGTAATTAATGGTGGTTCCGATGCGGGCGGCCAGCAGTTCCATCTGTTTGTTCTTATAGGCGCTGCCGTTATCGAAACTATCACGATATCGTGATAGTGTCGACTATACCGATGTTTTGACTATTCCGACATTTTGAGCCGGAATGAGTGAATCAGGTCATTCAGGTTCAGAAATGTCGGAATAGTTTTTTACATTTACAGAGAGTAGATTTTCTCAAGGATGCCCCGGTCATCCCACTTTTTCCCTGCCCCTGTGTCTTCTTGATTCGTTGCGGACATAGACTTTGAAAGGGTTTCTATCGTCGCAAAGGCATAGAAACCGGAAGTGGTTGACATGCTTTCATGTCCTAAAAGCTGCTGGATATGGGCAAGGGGCATGCCGTTTTTATACAGGTCCATGGCCCGTGTTTTTCTTATCATATGGCAATGCGGCTGTCCTGGCATGGATGTGCCGTTTTCAACGCAAACCTTGCAATACCTTCTTATCATGGTTTCCACTGTATCATGGGACAATGGATGTATCCTGCCATGTGACCTTGCATAGAACAGGGGACAGTCTGCAGTGGTATCCCTGTGAAAGGCATGGAGATAACTTCTTAAATGTCTGACTGTCTTATCCATCAGTGGTATGTTGCGGTACTTCCTTCCTTTTCCAAGGATTGTCAGGTAAGCAATATCGGCATCAAGGTGGAGCTGGCTGACTGTCATCTCCAGAAGTTCAGATATCCTGGCTGCTGTGTCATAGTACAAAATAAGCATCATCTGGTTGCGTCTCCCGGTTGTTGTTTTTCCATCAGGGGCTGCCAGGAGGGCCTTCATTTGATAGCTTTCGAAATACTCAATGGGGTTTGCCGTGACTTTCAACCCTTTTACAGTGCATGCTTCAAGGTAGAGGGCCATCAGGTCAGTGCTGTTCTCATTTGCGGCATACTCCAGCAGGGCATGTATCGCCGTGATGCGCAGGTTGCAGGTTTTATAAGCATATTTTTTCGCATTAAGCATCCAATCAAGGAAGTCGGTGATGTTCTGCTTATTGAAATCAGAGAAGCAGATATCCGTCCTCCTTATTTTTTTCTCGGATTCAAGGTAATCAACGTACTTGTTCAGACTGTCCCGGTAAGCTTTTACTGTATTCGGGCTGGACTTTCTGATCTCCGGCAGCCTGTGGTCCACGTAATCCTTCGCCATTTGCCAGAACACGGCACTGTTTTTGGAGGCATCTTTCTTATTCTTCATAGGATACCTCCGGGATGACATCTTCAAGGGCGTCTGTCATGCTTTTGTATGTAGGGAAGAACTCAGGGACAAAATGAAAATAGTAAAGCGTCCCGCTCACGCTTTGATGCCCCATATACCTCATAAGGTAAGGAAGCATCACATTCAGGTCCAGCCCCTCCGCAGCCCAGCGGTTGAGGTTGGACCATGCGAAATGGTGGCGGAAGTCATAGGCCCTCGGCCGTGTCGCCATTTCAAAATCCGGGAACGCTTCCAGCCAAAAACGTCTGAAATTGCTGGAAACAAACAGTGATGAGTAACAGCCTCCCGTACTGCTTGGGAAATAGTATTCCCTGCCAGGAAAAAGGATGCCTATACGCACATCGTAATCAGCCAGGTATCCAGCCAGCTCATGGCTTATAAAAATCCTGCGGCTCTTCGGGCCCTTTGACTGGATGACATCGATATAATGATCCTGCGTATGCACGTTGACGCGAAGGAGCGTGCGTACTTCCTTGCACCGCAGCCCGCAGCAATAAAGCAGCCGAAACAATGCAGGCAGAACTATTTCCCTTCCCCTGAAAGAACTATTGGGCTTAATGGCATCGAGCTTTTCAAAGAACGCATCGACCTCTTTTTCCGTGAAGAAATACGGATTCTCCGCAGTAGGCTGGGATGCCGTTTTGGGCGGAATCACATAAGACTCCTTAAATCCGCGTGCCAGCAGGTATCTGCTGAATTCCCGGAGGACAGCTGCCATCTGGTACAGCGTACCCGGGGAGCCGGTTAATGAGGAAAGGAATTCATCCGTTGTGTCCTTAACGGGTACAGGTGAAGACGTCCTTGCCCCAGCGAACTGGACATATCGGTTCAGCAGGTACTCCTGCGCCTCATAGGCATAGCCTATGGAACGCTTGTAATTGATAAACTCCGTGGCGTTTTCCCTAAGTGTACGGCTATCCATGGCATGCACCTCCTCTCGGAAGGGGAAGTGTGCATTCCGCAAGTTTGGCATTATCCGTCGTTATGTATATCATCACGCTGTCCTTATTTCCATGGCCAAGGGCTTCTGATATGACAGGAAGCGGCACTCCGTTCCTGAGCATGCGCGAAGCAGTGCTGTGGCGGGTGATCCGGGTTCCATAGCTCCGCCCTTTGGCTTCAATGTCAGAATCATTGACCACGTTGAACAGGATGTTCCGGATTCCCGCATGGCTCATCAAGGGGCCATGGGGAGCGACGGACCTGAGAAAAACGAAATCCAGGTCTGACACAGGCCGTTCATTCAGAAGGCAGTCGACAAGCGCATTTCCAATGGCCTCTGTCAATGGGATATCATGGGTCCTTCCCGTCTTCTGCTGCACGATATGGATGATGCCATGTTCCCAGTCAATGTCCCGCAGCCTGACCGCACAGATGTCCACCGCCCTTAAGCCTGTATTCATGGCCAGTATCGTTATCGCTTTATTTCGGAACGACAGGCCTTCTGCCTCGTCAAGATGGGCGATGATCCTGTTGTATTCATCATCACTGTATACCTTGAGTATGTCACGCTTTTTTGGCAAATGCCCAGGTATTTCGGGCAGAAATGGTTCTGTTTCCCCAAACATGGAGAGGAACAGTTTCAAGCCTGGCATATGCGCCCCGAGACTGGTTGCCTGGTAACGTTCGCTGCATATGACGGATATAAAAGCTGCGATATCACCACGTTTAACGTCAGCAAGGGATCTATATCCTTTTCCCTCCAGATATTCAATAAAGTAGTAGGTGAACCTGCGGTATCCATCAATCGTATTCGGCTTAAGTTCCCGGTTCGTCAGCTCCGAGAGGAACTTTAAGAAGCTGGTTCGAAGCGCATCGGATTCAACGGGAAAAGCCGCACAATGTAATGCGGGGGTCCAATCAACAGTGCCTGTTGCCAGGTAAGACTCAACAAGCTTTATGCATCTCTTATATGCAACAGTCCGCTCGTGATGATAACGCTCCGTATTTTCTGGGACCACATGGGACTGGTCGCCTATAAAGGCCTGACCCAACTCAATAGTATAGTAATTATCCCCCCTTTCTTTCGCCATGCGGCAGAGCCTCCTGAAGAGGGTTACATAAAACCCCCTTGTTGATTCCATGAACCCGGATGCATCCATTTGAGAAAGAATAGCATCCGTAAGTTCAGTTAGCTTTAGTGTGCTTCTATCCATAAGCCACACCTCCTTTCGTGGAAAGTATGGCATAGAAACCATTAACTGACCATAAAAACTATTCCGATATTTCTCAGCAAAGAATCATATATTTCAAGCAGATTTGACATATGTCGGAATAGTCAAAACATCGGTATAGTCGAAATTGAACATCCTGGGCACGCCGTACTTTGCCACAGCGCTTTTCATCACTGACATGAGGTTTACGAAGGTATCCTCGAAGAACACCCCTGCCCCGGTGACAAGGCGGCTTGCGTCATCGATCAGGGCGATCACATATACCCTGCGTTTCCTGCCGTCTGCTGTCCTGAGGTACGGCCCGACGCTGGAATCCCCGCACCAGACTTCGTTCACATGGGGGCGTTCATAGCGCCGCATATCCTGGACGGGCGTACTTCCTGCTTCCAGGGCGAGCCGGTTCACATACCTGTTCACAGTGGACTCGGAGACTTCGCCGCCTTTTATGCTGCCGTCCTCCTTTAACTGCCGGAAAATGGCGGCTGCACCCATGCGGGGATAGCGTCCTTTCAGATATGAGATTTTTTCTTTCAGGTCATCGTCCAGCTTTCTGGATCTGCCGCAGTCGTTCCTCCCGGCAGGAAGCAGGGCGTCAAATCCCCCTTTCTGGTAGCTGAAATACCATTTGTAGAGTGTTTTGGGTGCATAATTCCTGACCTCCCCGTCCGGATGCAGCAGTCCTTTTTGTGATGTTTTCTCCAGATAGTCCGCCAGATTCCGGTACCCTTCCGGCAGGCCGGGGATGAGCGGAGCGATGGCCGAATAGCGCATCAGCGCGATGGCATGTCTGTATTCCTGTTCCATTGATCTGAAACCTCCTTATGTTTTTATGTCATCATAAGGAAAAGGGGCATGGGAGTCACCCAAAGTTATGTAGGCGGCACAAAGAGGAGGTTCCTGGTATTTTTTATCTGCATGAACTGGCGTCCGAAAAGTCGGATGCAGGACTTAGTGAGGGCATGGGCGGGGGACAGCGGGAGACTTTCGCTTAAGAGACGCTGCCGGAGGGAAGGAGGGCATGGGTGGCATTGCAGAGGCTGCACTGCACCCTGCGTATGACAAGGGGGATCTTTCCCAGTGCTGTTTTTATGGAGCGGGTATAGGCCCCGTGCCCTGCGAGGCAGCCGCAGTGGCCGCAGGAACACTCCAGCTGGCAGATCTGGATGGAATCCATGGCATCATCATAAAATTCCTGTGAAATTTCGTTGCATTCTTCTGTGATTACTGTTATCATATCCTTGTCTGTGGCGGAACCGTCCGCCATGGTGTGAGTAAGGACAGGGACACAAACTTTGGTCGGTGAGGGTTCCTGTCCTTTTTTCTGCGTATCAGATAAAAGGATAGCACAAAAGGTATGGAGATGAAATAATCTGACGGAAAATATATCAGATTAAAATATCCCATACCTTATTTAATTTGGAGAAAAACTGAGGATTTTGGTTCAGATAAACTAACGAATAACAATCCGTCCAGACCACCAAGGAGAACATCATCAAGGCAAAGGACAAGGTGGCAGACTTTAAGGAAAAAAGGGCGGCAAAAGCCGCAGAGAAACAGAAAGCCCAGGCTGCTGCAGAACGGAACGGCTCACAGCCCCATCACGGGGCGGCGAGCCGTTCCCCTGCCCCCGATAACCCCGCAAATGCAGGCGAAAAAGCAAAGAGCCGCTTTATCAAGACCAGACAGCAGGGAAAGCAGACCATCAAGATCACCGCCCGAAATGCCGAAAAGACGGTAAAATCTACCGCCCAAGGCGCGGTAAAAACGAAAGAAGCCGCCAGAGCCGCCGCCCAAGGTACGGTAAAATCAAAAGATGCCGCCAGAGCTGCCGCCAAGGGTACGGTCAAGACAGCGGAGAAAGGCATCAAGACCGCCCAGACCACCTCTAAAGCGGCGATTAAGACCACGGAGCAGACCGCCAAGGCAGCGAAAGCGGCGGCAAAGACTTCTGTAAAGACAGCCCAGAAAGCGGCACAGGCGACAAAAGCCACCGCCAAGGCGACAGCCTACGCAGTGAAAGTGGCAGTCAAAGCCACCCTTGCGGCAATCAAGGCGATTATCGCAGGCACAAAGGCTCTGATAGCGGCAATCATGGCAGGCGGGTGGATTGCCGTTGCGGTGATACTCATTATCTGCCTTATCGGGCTGCTTGTCGGCTCGGTGTTCGGCATCTTCTTTTCGGGCGAGGACTCTGGCAACGGAATGACGATGCAGACCGTAGTCCGTGAAATCAACGCCGACTACGACAGCCGCCTTGATGAAATCATAGGCGGCACATCCCACGATGTACTGGAGATGTCTGGAAGCCGTGCGGTCTGGAAAGAGGTGCTTGCAGTGTACTCCGTCAAGACCACCACCGACCCAGACAACCCGCAGGAAGTCGCCACGATGGACGATAACAAGAAGCAGCTCCTAAAGGACATCTTCTGGGAGATGAACGAAATCAGCTTCCGCACCGAGAGCAAGACCGAAACCCAGATAACCGAGAGCGATGACGGTCACGGGAACATCGTGGAAACGGGAACCACCGTCACCCAGACCTATCTTTATATCACCGTGAGCCACAAGACCGCCGGGGAAATGGCAGACAAATACGGCTTCAACGAGGAACAGCGGCAGCAGCTATCGGAATTACTTGCCGAGGAAAACAATTCCCTCTGGTCAGCGGTGCTTTACGGCATCACCATCGGGGACGGCGAAATCGTCACCGTGGCTCTGTCGCAGGTGGGAAACGCAGGCGGCGAGCCGTACTGGAGCTGGTACGGCTTTGACGGGCGTGTGGAATGGTGTGCCTGCTTCGTTTCGTGGTGTGCCGACCAGTGCGGCTATATCGACAGCGGCGTTATCCCCAAGTTTGCGGGATGCGTCAACGGCTCCCAGTGGTTTAAGGACAGGGGACAATGGCAGGACGGCAGCTTTACGCCAGAAGCAGGACAAATCATCTTCTTTGACTGGGAGGGTGACGGGGAAACCGACCATGTAGGCATCGTAGAACGGTGCGAGAACGGCATCGTCTACACCGTGGAGGGCAACTCTGGAGATGCGTGTCGGCAGCGGAGCTACCCTGTCGGTAGCAGTTCTATCTACGGATACGGCATCCCTGCCTATTAAAATCGGGCAAAAGAAAAACAGAGGGGCTTATTCCTCTGTTTCCTCTTTTGCCTTACATAGTCCGTTTACAGTTGCTTCTATGACGGAAAGCTCCCTATCGTCCAATCGGTCAAGAGAGGTATCCAAACGTCTGCGGACAGAGCTTTTAGCAGCTCTTCTATCCGTATGTATATATTCGTCAACCGAAATGTCGAACATTGTGATAAGCTGAATAAACAACTCAATACTTGGGTACTGTCCCTCATTTTCAACCGCTTGAAGATGCCGTATATCATAATCAACGATATTGGCAAGCTGTTCCCTTGTCATACCTCTGGCTTTTCTGGCATCTTTTATTGCTTGTTCTATGGGTGTAAAATCAAACTTAAAACTATTGTTTCTCTTATCCATAAGTCCACCACCTATCTTCTGAAAATTTTACCCTTATATTTTACAGAGATATGGCTTCTGGTTGAACGATTTGAAATCTCTCTAAACGGGATATTAAATCTCCTATAACAAGAAGCAAAAACTCATATTTGCACAGTTGATATTGTTTATGCAAACAGATATACTACGAAAAGAACGCTTGGATACAAGTAAAAAACATAAAAATTTCAAATCTACACAATAGATTCACATTACTCTGTTATAATTGCGGTTAGGAGGTGCACCATGAGTAAAATCTTAATTGTTGAGGACGATTTATCTATACAGGCTTTGTTGCAAGACTTTATACAGGAAGCAGGATATCATGTTGTATTGGCGACTGATGGAGTGGAAGCCCTTGCGAAGTATTCCGAACAGAGCTTTGATTTGATATTGCTTGATATTATGCTCCCCAAAATAGACGGATATGGTGTATGCGAGGTTATTCGTCAAAAATCGGATGTACCTATTATCATGCTCACGGCATTGGATGACGAAGAAAATCAGCTTAAGGGACTGGACTTACAAGCTGATGATTATATCACAAAGCCCTTTTCTATGCCCGTACTACTAAGGAAAATCGCCGCTGTCCTGCGCCGTTCATCAAAGCACAGTGATATGCCGCAGACTATGACCTATAAAAGCCTAATACTGGACTTAGAGGGATATAAGGTTTATATCGGGGAGAAAAGCATAGATTTAACACCCCGTGAATTTGAGATTCTACGGGAACTGTTGACCCATAAAGGCAGGATTCTGACACGACAGAACCTGTTGCAAACGCTTTGGAAGTATGAGTTTTTCGGAGAAGAACGGATTGTTGACACACACATAAAGAACTTACGGAAAAAACTTGGTGCTGCTGACTACATAGAAACGATTAGAGGGGTGGGATATAGAATTGATAAAGAAGATTAAAAGCCGATTATCTGTTAAAGTTTTTTTGCTGACATTGTTATTGATAGCGGTGTGTTGTTTTACAACATATAGTTTCATTTTACAGGCTGCCCCAAAAAACTATCAGTATGACATAGAAGATGTCGATTTGGAACTTAGCTTTTTGCCCGATGAATTATCGAGAACCGAAAAAGAATACGTTTATATGTTTCTTGAAGCTGAGTCTGAACGGATAGGGAAACAATACGAAAATGAATTTGAACTGCATTTCTTTCAGTCTGACGGACAGGAAGTGAGCTTACATGATATTAACCAACTTGTCGGTGGGCAGATTACAGATTTTGATAAAGTTGAAAAAACAAAACCCTACACCGCTTCATTTGCTGATAGCGATTCGATTTATACGTTATTGGTAACAAGGAATACTGCAAAACATACCCAGACAGAAGAAGCGATACAAGGGACGCTCCCGGTGCTTTGCCTTGTCGTATTGTTAGGTTCTATCATTTCAGCCTTTTTCTATTCATGGTATATGACTGCGCCTATTAAGAAAGTGAGCAAACTTTCAAAGCAAATGGCAGATATGGATTTTAGCGGATTTTGTTCTGCCGGGCGCACTGATGAAATAGGTGTGTTATCTGACAGCCTAAATACACTCTCCCGGAAATTGGAGGTGGCTCTTTCAGAATTGCAGGAAGCCAACCAAAAGCTGCAAGCTGATATTGACATGGAAAGGCGGCTTGAAAAACAGCGGGTAGAATTTTTTGCAGCAGCTTCCCATGAATTAAAAACGCCTATCACCATTATCAAAGGACAGCTTCAAGGTATGCTCTATCAAGTGGGACGCTATAAAGACCGGGAAACGTATCTTGCACAGTCTTTGGAAATTATGGACACTTTAGGAAAAATGGTACAAGAGCTTTTAACAATATCCCGATTAGACACTCCGGGTTATACTTGCAAAAAAAATAATCTTAATCTTAGCAATTTCATAATTGACCGCGTTACAGCGTTTGAAGATTTATTCATGCAAAAAGATTTGACGGTTGAACAATCCATATCCCCGGAAATTTATGTTTTAGGCGATATGCAGCTACTTCAAAAAGCATTGGATAATCTTTTAGGAAATGCGGCGGCGTATTCGGGAGCCGGAAATCAAGTATTGATAAAGTTATGGAAAGAAACTGAAACAACCACCCTTACGATTGAGAATACAGGCGCACATATCCCCGACGAAGCTATTCCCAAACTGTTTGAACCATTTTACAGGGTAGACCAGTCAAGAAACAGGCAAACAGGCGGCACAGGATTAGGATTGTATATTGTAAAAACAATTTTTGATTTGCATGGTGCGAAAGTTGAAATTGCTAATACTATTCAAGGTGTTATCGTTTCTGTACAGTTTTAGCACATATATTTCAAAGGCGGCGAGCAGTTAGCTTGCCGCTTTTTCTATCTCCACATAAAAAACATATTCAATTCAAAGTAGATTCAAGTTAGGACGGTATTCTTTAACTGTACCCGGAAAAGGTAACAAAAAAACTGTTGTTCACAGAAAGGAGATTCTACTATGAAAAAATGTTTACCCATCATCTTTGCCGCCCTCTTAATGGTAAGTGCGCTAACAGGGTGCGCAGGACGAAATTCTTCGCCCGAACAAAACAATGCTACCGCGCAGAGCAGCAAAACCAACATTAGCCAACCTGTAACATCAACAACCGGGGCTTCAAGCCCGACCATTTCCCCTAATACGTCTGCTGCATATGAAAAACTGATTGCATACAAGACCGAGGGCTACGGGCAGCAGAGCATAGCCGATTTTAACACAACACTTGCTTCAACGCCCGATGAATTGACAGAGTTCCTTGCCGCAGTAGCTGATGTAATAAGTACCATATCCCCCGATGACGAAAATTATGATTTCTTCACTACAACAATCAGTTTTTCGTCACAGGAATTATATGGTGAGCATATGGGAGAGGAATTTTTTATTTCTATGCCACTCTCCAAACTAAGCAGACCTTGCGACTATTTGGACGATGAGGGGGAAACGGTATATGATTTTACCTGTTTCGTTGATGCAACTGCCGTTTATTCTATCCAAGCCCCGAAATTTGTATCAGTGGCAGAACGAGATAAGGCGTTGCTTACATTCAAAGAAGAAATGCAAAATTACTTGAATGGTCTAAGTGAAGAAGAAATTGTGGGCGGCGATATTAAAAAAATGCTCACAGACAAGTCCACTGAACTTGCAAATAGCTTGTCTACCGAAAATATGAAACTATCGCCTTGTGACATTTATATGATTGAAATTCACAACGCAGGAACAGAAATCACTAAATAAAAATGCACTTGCCTTAATCTGCCGCACGACGGCAAAAGAAAAAAAGTCGTCGTACAGCAGGGATATTTTCACACGCCTATTCTTACACGGCGGCTTTTGAGAAATCGAAGCCGCCGTTTTTTGTTGTAAAAGAGCTTTTTAAAGCATGATAAAAAAGTGGCGGCATATGGGAGGATGCCGCTATGGTACATAAACAATCTCAATTTGATATATCAGAGGTTCATTTGTCAAAAAAATTTCTACTTACACATGGGGATTTTACACCTCAAAAGTAGAAGCAAAATCTCTGCATAATAGAAATAAATTCTCTTCAAACCGTATGGGTGTGACAGCCTTTGCGGTTTTTCTTTTGTCGTTTTTTGCAGAAATACGCCGCAAGGCTCTTTCTGCCGTGGGATGCCGTTCCCCACCTCTCTATCTGGATTAGTTTGACATCTGTTAAACAGCAATCTTCTTGACCTAACGGTCAAGAAGCGTCGCAGGCAGAAGCCTGCTCAATTCAGATTGGAGGTACTTACGGTGAAGTATGCACCAAGAAAGGTCTATATCAAGGAAAATGGCGGCTACACGGAATTGTCTTATGAGGACTTCTGCCGCCGCAGGGAAACGGACGGAACTTATAAGGACAAGCTCTTTATCCCCGTGCAGGGCTGTCTGATTGAGACGGAACAAACACACTACATCGAGTTCTATCGGGACAAGGAACGGTGGCATTATCTGCAAAAGCTCGATGCAGACAACAGCCTGCTGTCTTTAGAAGCGATAGAAAATGCTGATGACAGTGGTAACGGTTTTGAGTTTATAGCTGATGAAGCGGTAAATGTTGCGGAAACCGTTGTCCGCAGAATGATGTTGGACAAGCTGAAATCTTCCCTCACACTGCTGTCGGAAGAAGAACGGAAGCTCATACAACAGCATTTCTATGAGGGCAAATCGCAGGTTGAGTTAAGCCGTATCTATGGGATTAACCAGTCCAGCGTCAGCAGGCACATTATGAAAATCCTGCAAAAGCTCAAAAAACTTTTGGAAAATTAAATTTTCCGTGCATAGCCCCCTCATTTTTTCCTTTGGAAAAGTGAGGGGGCTTTTCTATGGGCTTCCCGCAGCTCCTTGACAACCGAATACCCATTCACCAAATACATTCTCTTTGTGATTGTGATGAGCAAAAGCGTGTGCAGCGGTACGCCATGACCTGCCGAAAAAGCAGAAGCGATGAAAGGTGGTGAGCGGAAACTACCGACTCAAAATATCGGGCAGCCCCCGATTTCGCCATGACCCACAAAGAGGACAATGATACTCCCGTCCAGTCACAGTCCGAGCGGTAGCCAATCCGTCGCAGGCAATGAGGGCGGCTCTGTCAGACCGACAGTTGGGGTGCGATTCCCGTGGCGTCAGTTCGCTGCTGACCGTTTGGTGGATTCTATGCGTTATCTAACGCATTTGCATTTCGTGGGTGTAAAGCCAGCTCTGCTGGCTTTGGACAACATAGAAATGCTCCTATCATATCAAGCCAGATGCAGGGCGGTCTATGGAAACAGGGCTTTGTTTTTATACCCCGCCGACCTTAAATACTCCCTTGTATCTGGCTGCTACATAGGCGGGAAACCCCTGCCTAAATCCAGATAGGAGGTCAAACACATAATGGAAAGGACTATCAAGCGTGGCGATATTTATTACGCCAAATTAAATCCCGTTGTCGGCTCGGAGCAGGGCGGCAAGCACAGACCCGTACTTATCATCTCTAATGATATGGGCAACAAGCACAGCACTACGGTCATTGTGGCGGCAATTACGGGCATGGAACACGCCAAAGCAAAACTCCCCACCCACATCATCGCAAAAGGCTATGAATGCCTTGAAAAAGATTCTATCATCCTGCTTGAACAGATAAGGACACTTGATAAACAACGCCTGCAAGAGTACATCGGTACTTTTGACAGGCGTTTCATGTTATTGGTAGATGATGCCTTGGCTATCAGCATCGGTATTTCCAAAAAGGACTAACCATCCCGTTATATCGTACAAACCCTAACGAATATCATATAGCGAGGTGGTGTTGATGATTGAAGTGTCGTGAGTTTGTCTATGTCGGAGAGCCTGCTCCGCAAATCACAGAACAGGAACACACAGCGTTTTATCTGCAATTTCAAAAGTCAATACTTGCTTCTCTGAAAAAAAGAGAACTATTGACACACTCGCAGTATGAGCGTTGTATCGAGGAAATAGAAAAGCAATACAGAAAGAACAACCGCAGCCAAGCCTAAACGCTTGGCTCTTTACATATGTTTCGTGAACCATCGCTACTCAATCAAGAATAAAAATGTACGATTTCCAAATTTGCACATTGGACAACATACCTCTATGAAACTATACTTAAAATACGGCAAGGCTTTTGTCGGGAAAGGAGCTATTCTTATGTCAATAGACAAATACGAAACCCTCAATCAAGAGAGAAAAATACAGAATATGAAAAAGAAAGTTGCCGCTTACTGCCGTGTCTCCACGGACAATGACGACCAGGCAAATTCATTTGAAAGCCAGCAGCGGTATTTCCGCCAGTATATCGAACGTAACCCCGATTGGGAGCTTTATGCCATATTTGCTGATGAGGGCATCTCTGGAACGAACACAAAAAAGAGAAAAGAATTTAACCGCATGATTGCATGTGCCAAAAACGGCGATTTCGATTTGATTATCACAAAGGAAATCTCCCGTTTCGCGAGAAATACCCTTGACAGCATATTCTACACCCGTGACCTCAAAAAGCACGGAGTAGGCGTTATCTTTCTAAACGACAACATCAACACCTTGGACGGCGATGCAGAGCTTCGCCTTGCCATTATGTCCTCTATCGCACAGGAGGAAAGCCGCAAGACTTCCGAGCGTGTCAAATGGGGACAGAAACGCCAGATGGAGCAAGGCGTTGTGTTCGGGCGCAGTATGCTCGGCTATGATGTAAAAGACGGCAAAATGACTATCAATGAAGATGGGGCGAAAATCGTCCGCCTTATCTTCCGCAAGTTTGTGGACGAGGGCAAAGGCACCCATGTTATCGCCCGTGAGCTTCGGGAGGAGGGCATAAATCCCATGCGTGTGAAAGAATGGAGCAATACCGTCATTTTACGAGTGATACGCAATGAAAAATACTGCGGCGACTTAGTACAGAAGAAAACCTATACGCCAGACTTCCTATCCCATGAAAAGAAATACAACCGAGGGCAGGAGGAATTTGTCATCCTCAAAGACCACCACGAGCCGATTATCTCCCGTGAGCTTTTCGACAAGGCAAACCGCATTTTAGATGCAAAATCGCTTTCGCAGGAGGGCAAGGCAAAACACAGCAACCGCTATCCGTTCTCTGGAAAAATCAAATGCGGCAGATGCGGGGCAAGCTATGTTGCTCGATACAAAACCCGAAAGGATGGAAGCCAGTATAAGGCATGGCGTTGCTTTGAGGGCGCAAAGCATGGAAGCCCCCACATCGACAAAGCAGGAAACCAAGTGGGCTGCTCTGGAACAAGCATCCGCAACGAAGAAGCCATCCACATTATGTATCTTGTCTGCAAGCAGCTCACCATTGACCGCCAGAAAATAGCGGATAACTTGATTAAAACGATTCAAAAGGTGATTTCACTGGATATGACTGGTGCAGATACAAATACTCTGGAAGATAAAATTGAAGCGGCGCAGAAAAAACGTACTGATTTGATTGACCTTTACACAAGCGGCGATATTGACCGTGACGAATTTACGGCTCTTAGGGCAAAATACGATGCCGAAATCAACAGCTTGAAATCCATGATGGAAAGCATGGAAAAACAGCAGATTGTAATTGCAAAGCAAAAGGAGCTGATGGAGGACATTAAAAACGCCGTGGATGAGCTTATCGGCGGCATTGAGTACGAGGATGAATTTTACACACAGCTACTTGACAAAATGGTGATTAATGACAGAGAAAACATAGACGTATATCTGAATTTACTTCCCCTTAAATGGAGCTATACGGTTGCGGGCAGCATAAACTGTCTAAAGGACAGACAGCTAAAAAAAGCGTTAGCCTCTGAAAACGCCCTGCAAGCACGGCGGAACATTTCAGAGGCTTCACTACCGATGTCCGTGAGCAAAGCCATGCACTCCTTGTAAGGCATGGTATAACGCTGGGACAGATAGCGCATGGATGCTCCGAGCTCGCCGTTGGGGCCGCCATACTGTGTAATGATAGCCTTAGCCAGCTTCGGATTTGTCTCCTTAATGTGAATCGGATATTCCAAACGTTTTTCATAATTAAACATAACTAAACCTTTCCCTCCTTTCTATTGCCACGGCCACGGCTGATTTACCCAATCCCAATAAGTGTCGCAGTGATGGGCATGAGCAAGGGTAAGCGGGCCATAGGACTTTGAATACTCCGCCAGTGCCTCATTGTAGAACTGCACGTGCTCCTTAAAATACTCAATAGCTTCCGGGTCGCAAGGATGCGTATCCAGATAGAGAGCACTGTCAACACAGGCGAATTTCGTAAGGGAAATCCAGTGAAGAAGCTGTTCCTGGTTCATCTCACTGCAGGGACAGGAGGGACCCACAGGACGGCGCGGCGGACAAGGCTTGGGCTGGTTGCAAGGCGGTGTCGGCCGGGGCTGCGGCTGAGCGCAGGACGGCGGCGGACAGGGCTTGGGCTGATTGCAGGGCGGTGTCGGCCGGGGCTGCGGCTGAACGCAGGACGGCGGCGGACAGGGCTTGGGCTGATTGCAGGGCGGCATGGGACGGGTCTGGCTGCAAGACGGCATAGGCCGGGACTGCGGCTGATTGCAAGAGGCAGTACCCCGGGGCTGCGGCTGAGCGCAGGAATTCTGGCCTCTTCCCTGGTTACAGGAGTTTCCCCTCTGATACTGTCCAAAAGATCCGTGATTCATCATCTGCATGCACCTCGCTTTCCAAGAAATGGTTTATCAAGCTCCGGGAAAATTGTCCCGGTTTGCATTGCTTTATCCAAATGATACGTCTCGTTCCAGTGCTGCCACGGCACATAGGCAATCGCCAGATGCATCCCAGAGAGTTGATCCCTGGAGCAGCTTCCGGGTCTCGGCCTTTGCATGGATTGCATATTACAGTCTGCCATAAGAGGCTCCTTTCATATTTTATCTCCATTTATCTTATGTAAGGGGGAAAAATGGGTGAAAAAAGGAGCTGTCGGGAAATATGACATCAGACTTTTCTGATGTTGTATTTCCTGACAGCCCCTCTCGCTCCTATACTTATTAGACTCTAAAACTACGCCCGAGCCGTAATCCGAGCCTCCTCGTCTTCCGTCACCGGCTTTCCGTCACTGGTATATCCCAAAATCTCTTCCTTTTTCCGTTCCGCAGCCTCCTTCTCCTCCAGACTCTCCGGATCCTGCTCCTTCTTATGGTCATCAACCAGATTCTGATTGGTCTTTCCCAAAATCTGCATCTGGGATGCCCGGGCATTCGCTGCTCCTTGTTCTGCCTTTGCCAGCTCGATTCCCTTGCTCTTAATCGTCTCCTGGTTCCGGCCTGCATCCAGCTCCATCTCGCTTTTCAGCACAGAGGCCCTGTTTTCCATACGGTTTGCCGTGGCTTCCTGTGTCTTGGCATGCTTCATAGAAGCATCTGAGGAGATCACCGTCTGCATGCCCGTCTCGTCATAGGTCTTGTGCTCTGCCGCTTTTGTCTGCTCTTCCTTCTGCTCCTGCCGCTGTTCTGATAAATGCTGCTGAAGCTGAGACTGGAGATCCATGATCTTATCCTGAAGCTCCTGCTTCTTTTTCTGCTTCTGCTCCATTGTCATATTTTCGTCGGCGGCAACATTCTGAATCTGACGCTGAACCTCTTCTATCTGACTTTGAAGCCGTTTCGTCACCGCATCTCCCATGGGTGATATCCGCAGCTGCCCGCTCTGTATTCCGGACATCTTCATACTGTTGATTCCCTGCATTTTTGTCCTCCTATTCCAGTTCCGTAATATCCCTCAAAGTACACCTGCCTGAAATCAATTTCCAGCCACAAAAACATGCATTTGTAAATTGATCTCACCTATTTTACTATCGGCCAAAGAACCGGAAAATTTAATGTGTAATTTTTAAATCATCCAGATAGGAACCATCAAATCATTGCTGTTAAATGCAGAAAGCTCCGCCTGCAGACAGAGCACCGCTCCCCTCTCCCTGGGAAGGGACGCCTTATCCAGTATTGAAAATACACGCGTGCACTTCTGCTCCGGATTCGCAGACCGCTTCACCTCCAAAGGACAAAGCCACCCATCCCGTTCCAGGATCAGATCAATCTCCTTCCCCTCCTTATCCCGGTAATACCAGAACCGGCACTTCCCGCCAACGCAATAAGACTTAAGGATCTCCGCCAACGCATAATTTTCCAGAATGCCGCCGCTCAAAGCACCGCTCATCAAAATCTCCGGCGAAGCATACCTGGTCAGGTATGCAGCCAGCCCCGTATCGTTAAAGTAAAGCTTCGGCGCCTTAATCACACGCCTCAGCTTTTCATCCTGATAAGGATAGAGACAGAAAACCAGATGCGTACGCTCAAGAACCTGCAGCCACCGCCGGGCCGTATCATCGGAAATCCCCACCTCCTGGGCAATCTGATGCAGGTTCAGCATCTGCCCCGTACGGCAGGCTGCAGCCCGGATAAAATCACTGAACTGCATTTTGTCCGACAGGCTGACCAGCTCTCCGGCATCACGCTCAATATAAGTCTGTAAATAAGAATTATAAAAAGAAGCCCAGTCCTTAGCCGTTCCGCTTATCAGTTCCGGCATAGACCCCTTCCAGATTCTCTGATACATCTCGCTCAAATCCGCCGCCCGATGATTCTTCTTTCTCTGAACCAACCCGTTCAGATGCACGGAAAAAGGCATCTGCTTTCCGCTTCCATACATCTCATGCTGTGACAAAAAGGAAAGCCTGCACACGGCCACTCTCTTGGCAGAGGATTCACAAAGCGCCGTAAGCTCCGGGAAAATCTGGGAGGATGCAATCCAAAAGGTTCCCGGATCCGCTCCATTGTCCACCGCAATCTTAAGATACACCAGAAGCTCCGGGGCATACTGAATCTCATCGATAAAAACAGGAAGCGGATGCATCTGCAAAAACAGCACCGGTTCCGTTTTTGCCATCCGCCGTTCCTCAAAGTCCTCCAGGCTCACATACGTTCTCTTCTCATCCATCAGCCTCTTCAGTAAAGTCGTTTTCCCTGCCTGCCTTGGCCCAATCAACAGGACACAGGGGTATTCCCCTGATAAAACTGGTATCTGTTCCTCCAAATCACGCCTGATATACTCCATACGCCTCCTCCTTTTCGGCTGATATTCGATATATACTGATTATAGTCTTTCCTTTTGTCTGTGTCAATCAGTGATTCGATCGCATTTTAGCCAGCAATGCAGCATTTATCACGTCACTGTTCATACGCCGCTGTTTTGCGAGGTGTTTCCGCATAAAAAGCCAGCCACTCTTCCGGAATCCGAAGCGTCTGCCCCGGAATCAGCAGCCCTTGATTCTCCAGTCCGTTCACCGCCGCCAGCTCCGGATAACGGATCCCGTCCCCTGTATACTCCTTCGCAAGCTGATAGAGGCAGTCCCCCCGTTCTACCTTCCGTTCACAAGGAAGCCAGGTGAAATTCTTCAAAACATCATCCACCTCAGCCAAAGAGGGCCGGTAATTATCCCCCTTGTTTGTAAATAACAGCAGCCACTCCGCCTCATACCCCGAAACTTCCGAATGCCGCAGGGGCAGAGCCGCCACATTGTCAACCATCCCATACTCATCCGCCACCGCCGCATGGGCAAGCATGTCATCCCGATAATGCACCAGCCAGGTTTCCCACTGTCCGCTCTGCTCACAGTCTACTGTTTTCACATGTACGTCATCCTTATAGCTCTGCCCCGGATGAAGCCAGTGTGACCCCTCAATTCCAAGCCACACCTCATGTCCCGTATCCTTTACAAAATTCTCATACTCATCCAGATAAGCCTCAATATCCGTAAGTCCCCCAGGCACCCGCATCACCCACACCTGCAGCCTGGAATCCGAATCCCCACACGCCTCCATACAGAGGGCATACGGCGAAATCCGTTCAATGGAATATCCATCCTCACTTCGCAGGCAGAATTCCTCACAGAGAAAAACATCCTCCCTCCCGGCAGTCAGCCGAGACTCCGTAACCCCAAGAGGAATCAGCGGAAGCTTCTCCTTCGCCTCCTCCAAATCAAACTCCCAGTTATTCCCCCTGTCCGAAACGCTCTCGTGATCCAAAAGCCACAGCTCCATCTCATCCTCCGTAAGCTCCGCCACACTCTCATGGCGCATCGCCCCCTTTGCCGTCCCTTTCAGGCTCACACACCCACGAACCGTATGAATCCAAAAAAGCGTATCCCCGGCAATGGCATACGTATCCTCCACACCCTCCTCCAATATAGAGACACTCCCCTTATTATAGCAGTCTTCCAGGCGGTTCCGCCCCATCCGGCCGCAGATTCCGCCAGCCATTGCCCGTTCATACCACTCCGGCTCCTCCGGATAAATATACCCTTTCTGATACCGGACCGAAACCTCCCCCTCATTTCCACACCCATAAATATCAGCACAGTCATTGTAAGCACAGATCCCACCGGCCTCCCAGGTTCCCCGAACCCTTCCATAATTCACACATCCCCGAATCTCCGGAATTATCGGATCCTCCTCACTCTCCCCCTCCAGCACCTCACACTTACTAAGGCCCGCAATTCCGCCAGCCCCATAATCCCCCAGGCTATCCACCACAACCTCCGCCCGGTTCACACAATCCTCAATAACCCCCCGGTTAATCCCGGCAAGTCCCCCCACATAACAGGCCGTTCCTTCCACCCGGCCCCTCGTCTCACAATTCTCAAGCCTTCCATAATTCATCATACAGAGCATCCCAACCCCATACTCATCCATATCCCAGACAAGAGAAGGAGCCTCAAAAACAAGATCACACACCACCCCATCCCGTTCAAGACAGACAAACATCCCATTCCCAGCTTCTGAAATCCAGGTAATCCGATGCCCATTCCCATCAAAAGTCCCGCTATAACTCAAAATCGCCTGCCGGATATACGGATGACTCTTCCGAAGCGCATACCGCTCCTCCGTCTCCATATTCACATCCGCCATCAGCCGCGCATCAACCGCCACTGCCCCCTCATCCTCCGGATTCTCCTTCCCAGCCCGATTCACATACCCCACAAACCGCTGATAATCCTTCGCACAAGAAATCTCAAACACCCCATCCACAAAACAAGGATCCTCCTCAATCAAATCACAAAGCGGATCCGGATCCGCCTCCCCCCGCCCCCCAAACCACACCCAAAAAATTCCCCAAAAACCAATCCCAATCACCAACCCAGCAACACCTCTCCGCAGCCTCATAATCCCTTCACCCTCCAATCATTCCATCCAAATCTCCCTCAATCCCCGTCTCCTTCAAAAGCCCCATCACCCTCTCCCGAACCCCAGCATCAAAAAACCCAAAAGCCTCATCCGGCAGATCACTATTTGCAAGCCCTCTCTGAAACCGATCCTTCCGATAAAACCCAATCGTATACAGCGTAAACCGATAGACCGTCCTAGACTTCGCATGCCGCTCCGCAGCCGTCTTTCTCTCCTCATTCCTCCGAATCTTTGCCACATCCGACAGCCGCACCAGAATCGCATAAGGGCAGCTCCCCTCCAAAAACGCAAAATGCGGCGTCAGAACAAACCGCCCTGGCGTCCCCTTCGCCCCCGGCCCTGTAATCGTATAAGAAATCTTGTGCTCCTCATCCGCCTCCAGCATTTCCCGGGCAAGCAGCTCCTTCTCCAGCTCATTCAGCGAAAGCCCTCTTACACACTTATCAATCTTCTTCGCATACCTCTTAGGCCTAAGCGTCGGCAAAAGAATCAGCAGAAAGATACTACAGACAATCATCCCCAGAACAAAGCCGCTGACAGCCCCATACCCAAAATCCTCCATACTTCCGCCGCCAACAACCGTCAAAGCGCCTATCAAAACCGCCGTTCCGGCCAAAACCAACGGCGTTGTAACAAATAGCGTCTGCCTTCGTATCTTGCTGCAATAAATATCAATCCATTCCATCTCCGCCTGCAGCCATTTCTGATATGTATCCACGGTTCTCCACACTCCTTTGCCTTATCTGCTCCCCAAATCTTCTGAAAAAATCCCCATTAAAATACTGACCATCTGAAAAATAAAAAACAGCTATTTTCCAAACGGTCAGTATACCGGCCGTCCATGCAGCCTCTCATTCTTTCCAATTTTCCGGGCACAAGCTCTTAAAGCCGGCCCACAGCCTCAGCCATACCTTCAAGGAAGCTTCATTAGTAATTCTCCGCCTTCACCTGGAAATAAGCCTGCGGATGCGCACAAACCGGGCAAACCTCCGGCGCCTTCCTGCCTACACAGATATGGCCGCAGTTGGAGCACTGCCAAATCACATCCCCATCCCTGGAAAATACCACTTCGCCCTCCACACGCTCAAGCAGCTTGCGGTAACGCTCCTCATGCTCCTTCTCAATGGCAGCCACTCCCTCAAAAAGCGCTGCAATCTCATCAAAGCCCTCTTCCTTTGCTTCCTTTGCAAAGCCGGCGTACATGTCTGTCCACTCAAAGTTCTCTCCCTCTGCCGCTGCCTTCAGGTTGGAAATCGTGTCCTTCACGCTGCCGCCCTCCAGAAGCTTAAACCAAATCTTTGCATGCTCCTTCTCATTGTCTGCAGTTTCCTCAAAAATCTTTGCAATCTGCACATAGCCTTCCTTCTTTGCCTTGGACGCAAAGTATGTATACTTGTTCCTCGCCTGAGATTCCCCTGCAAATGCGGTCATCAGATTCTGTTCTGTCTTTGTTCCTTTTAATTCCTTCATTTTCTTTTTCTCCTTTTCTTGTTTCGGTTCTGTAATCTATCTTCAGAGCAAGGCTGCTCATGAATCCTTCGCCCAGTCAAAGGCACATTTCACGGCCTTTTTCCACCCCTTCACCTTTGCCTGGCGTTCTTCCTCTGCCATCCTTGGCTCAAAGATGTGATCTATCTGCCAGTTCTTTTTCACGTCCTCCCGGTCCTTCCAGTAGCCTACGGTCAGGCCGGCCAGATAAGCAGCTCCCAGGGCCGTTGTCTCCACACAGGCAGGACGCTTCACCGGCGCTCCCGTAATATCAGCCTGAAACTCCATAATAAAGTTGTTGGCGGAAGCGCCGCCGTCCACCTTCAAAGCCTGCAGATCAATTCCGGAGTCCGCCTCCATAGCGCCGATCACGTCATTTACCTGATAGGCAAGGGACTCCAGCGTTGCCCGGATGATATGCTCCCGGTTTACCCCTCTGGTCAGCCCCACAATGCTCCCTCTGGCATACTGATCCCAGTAAGGCGCCCCAAGTCCCGTAAAGGCCGGAACCACATAGCAGCCTGCCGTATCGGGAACACGAAGAGCCGCTTCCTCCGAGGCCGGTGCGCTGTCAATCAGCTTCATCTCATCCCGAAGCCACTGAATGGCTGCGCCCGCCACAAAGACCGAGCCCTCCAGGGCATAAGTAACCTTCCCGTCAAGGCCCCAGGCAATGGTCGTTACCAGTCCGTTTTTGGAGGACACCGGTTTCTCGCCCGTATTCATCAGCAGAAAACAGCCCGTTCCATAGGTATTCTTAGCCTCCCCGGGTTCGAAGCAGGTCTGTCCGAAAAGAGCTGCCTGCTGATCCCCGGCTGCGCCCGCAATCGGCACCGGCCCTCCGAAAAAGGCCGGATCCGTCATCCCATAGAGACAGCCCGAGGGCTTCACCTGGGGAAGCATACAGGCAGGTATGGACAGTTCTTGTAAGATTTCCTCATCCCAGGTAAGGGTGTGGATGTTAAACAGCATAGTCCGGGAAGCATTGGAATAATCTGTCACATGAACGGCACCCTTGGTCAGCTTCCAGATCAGCCAGGTCTCCACCGTTCCGAATAAAAGCTCGCCCTTTTCCGCCCGTTCTCTGGCATCCTCTACATGATCCAGAATCCATTTCAGCTTGGTTCCGGAAAAATAAGCGTCAATCTCAAGGCCCGTCTTTTCCCGGTACACCTCGGTCAGTCCCTTTGCCCGGAGCTCATCGCAGTAGGCCGAGGTCCGGCGGCACTGCCAGACAATGGCTGGGCAGACAGGCTCTCCCGTGGCCTTGTCCCAGACAATCGCAGTCTCTCTCTGATTGGTAATGCCGATGGCTGCAATATCTGAGGCAGCGGCCCCAATCTTAGACATGGCCTCTACCGCAACGCCTATCTGGGTGGACCAGATTTCCCTGGCGTCATGCTCTACCCATCCGGGCTTTGGAAAGTATTGGGTGAATTCCTTTTGAGCCGAGCTGCACATTTCCCCTTTTTCATTAAAAAGAATGCACCGGTTGCTGGTCGTCCCCGCATCCAGCGCCATAACATACTTTGCCATACTCCCTCCCGCTTTTCTTTACTCAGCTGTAAACTTATATCCGGTCACGCTGCGGTATGTTTCCCCTGCTTTACATATGGGGCTCTTGAAATTCTCGTGGTGGACTGCGTCCGGGAAGTACTGGGACTCGAAGCATACGGCGCTCCGCTTTTTGTATACCCGTCCGTTCTTTCCGCCGGCTTCATTATCCAGGAAATTAGCACAGTAAAGCTGCATGCCCGGAAGATCTGTGTAAACCTCCATCACAATTCCTGTTTTCAGGGATCTCAGCTTACAGCAGAGAGCATAAGCGCCTTCATTGTTCAGTACGTAATTATGATCGTACCCTCCCGCCTGCTTTAAGGGCTCGTAATCCTCCTCAATCCGCTCCCCCAGTGTGTGGAAGCTCCTAAAATCCATGGGTGTCCCCTCCACGCTTCGAATCTCGCCGGTGGGAATCAGACCGTCATCCGTAGGGGTAAAGGCATCGGCGTCCATCCACACCTGATGCTCCAGTACGCTGTCGGACTCTTGTCCTTCCAGGTTAAAATAACTGTGATTGGTCAGATTGAAAATCGTATCCTGGTCTGCCGAAGCTTCATAGCCGATCCGAAGCTCATTGTCCTCTGTCAGTGTGTAGGAAATCCTCACACTGGCATTTCCCGGAAAGCCTTGATCGCCGTCAGGGCTCTCCAGAGAGAATTCTACCTTATTGTCATCGGCAATCAGCCCCTTCCACATACGGCGGTTGTAGCCGGGATTGCCGCCGTGAAGGTTGTTCTCCCCGTCATTTTTCTGAAGCTCATACACTTTGCCGCCGATGGCAATCTGCGCTTTTCCGATCCGGTTCGCATTCCGGCCGATGGCAGAGCCAAGCCCCGGTTCATTCACCTCATAGCCCGCTATACTGCCATAGCCCCAGACCACATCATGGAACTGCCCTTTTTTGTCCGGCACATGAAGCTCTGTAATCACGGCGCCGTAATTCAGCAGCACAGCCTTCATGCCCTGCTTATTTACCAAGACATACTGCTTTACCTGCTGCCCCTGTGCCGTCACGCCATAGTCCTTTACCTCAATACTCATAGTTCTCGCCCACCTTTCTTTTTCAGCAGAAATTCCGCAGAATCCGCCTCTATACAGCTGCTTTTATCATATGTGATTGCTGCCCGTTAGTCAATACGCTTTCGTCCGCTAAATGACATTTTCAAAGTGTTACCGTTCACTCCGTGACCGGTAACACGCTTCCGGCGCCCTCCCACCGGTGCAAATCCCATACGCCTTCGGCGCAAACCTCATCAGCAGCCTCCCAAGAAGCTCGCACAGCAGAGTAATTATGAAAAAGCACACAAAACGCCATAGGATCACAAACACAGCCGTCGGCTCCCAAAAGCCATACACCCTGCTAAGAACCGGAACGACAGCCAGTATAAGAAAGTAGTGGATTGCATAAATAAAAAAGTTGTTCTCCATCCACCATCGAAGCCGGAATGTAATCCACCGTTTATCCAGGATAACCCACAGGTACAATGGCCTGAGCATGGACAGACAGTAGGCGGCAAAGCTGTCTGGAAGCACATAAGACCCTATCCACAGGATAACAGCCGCCGCTTTTGCCGCACGGCAGTTGTATGTCTCGGAAATAATCCCTTTGGAAAACCGGACGCCCAGGTAAGCTCCCAGAAGCACAAGCTCGCCTATCACTCTTTTCTTCATCACCCACAGAATCACTGGGATAAACAAAAGGAAAAAGAGCAGCGCCTGGGAAAACCACATCACCGGGCAGTAACGGGACATTGCAAACTGAAAAGGAATGTAGGTGAAAATGATTGTAAAGCCCTCTGTATTCCAATAATACAAGGCGCAGAAAATCATACCGGCGGCATTCCAGATCACAAAGGGAACCAGAAGCGATGCCATACGCCTCCGAAACTTCTCCAGCATATTTTCTTTTGTGAGATTATAGTAGAGAAGGAAGGCCGAACAGATCATAAAAAAGGAAAGGCTCACCGTTCCCCCGTCCAGGCACAGCCGGGATATCCATTGGCAGAGAACGTCCGTCACTGTCTCCCCTGGACCCGGTTCAAAATAGTGATCCGTGTTCATATGAACCATCACAATCCCAAGCTGCATCAAAAAAGAGACAAATGTCACCTTTCTGCTGAAGCTTCCAAATTCCTGTTCCATCACAGCTTCCCTCCTGTAAAACGCAAACGCAAGGGACCGCCGCAACGGACAGCCCCTTGATCAATGCCTTTAAAATAATCTTTATTCTTTTGTCTATGCGCTCTTCCTGGCGCCCTTTAAGTAAAGGAACCAATATGTAAGTCCCACCAGGCCGCCGCCGATGATATTGCCCGCCGTAACCGGAAGCAGGTTGTTCACCAGCATACTGCCGACATTCACGCCGGCCTCCCCTAAGCCGTAGACGCCGTTGCAGAAAATACCCGCCATAATATAATACATATTTGCTACGCTATGCTCAAAACCAGCCAGCACGAACACTACAATGGGAAGATACAGGGCAGCAATCTTTCCTCCTGCCGTCTTTGCAGAAAAGGACATCCACACAGCCAGACACACCATAATGTTGCAGAGAATTCCGCGGAATATTGCATCTCCTACGCTGATTCCCACCTTGGCGGCTGCCGTGGACATCATGGTATTCATAAGCGCACCGTCCATAGCAGAGGGCGTATGTCCATATACCAGCAGGAATGCCAGTATGGCGCTTCCCAAAAAGTTACCAAGGTATACAAAGACCCAGTTCTTCAGCACTCCGGCAAGGGACGCCTCTTTTTCCAGCAAAGGAATGACCAGAAGGCAGTTTCCCGTAAAGAGCTCGCTTCCTGCAAGCAGAACCAGCGCCAGTCCTGTGGGGAAGAGGAATGCTCCTACAAACTTTCCAAGATTTCCTCCGATTGTAGCTGTGGCAATCTGAAATCCAATCGCCCCGAAACCGATAAACATGCCTGCCAGAATGCCGAGCACAAGCATCTTCACAGGCGGCAGCTCCGTCTTCTTTTTTCCGATTCCCACATAATTTTGTGCAATTTCCGCTGGTGTATTCATCTCTCCATACCTCCTATTTGTAGTCGCTGCGCGGCAGCTCTAAATGGTAAAGCCGCTTCGGCACATATGAATAGTTCCGTAATATTTCAACTTGTTAAAACTATAACACTCTTCCCCGGGAAATGCCATCATACGTTGTGTAGGAAGATTTTAAAAAAGAAGCCTGGCAGCAGGCTTCTTTTTTTCTTTACTTTACATGAGTATGGGTAAACAGGTGCTCCTGACAGTATTCATAATTTCCGTTGCACTTGGAACAGAAGCGGAATTCCAGGTTGTCCCCGTCCTTCTCCGTGCGGCCGCAAATAGCGCATTTATGCGTGCCCACAGCCCTTTCCCCTCTCTTCACGCTGCGCACATAGGTCTGCCTGCGATGAATCTCCTTGGGAGAATAACGGTGCAGCTTCCGCATTCCCAGAAAGAAAATCACAAAATTCCCCAGGGACAAAAGGGCCATCAGGCTATAAGCAGGATGTACGATGATTCCGATTCTCGACAAGCCGTAAAGCATATTGATTGTTAAATGTTCCGCAAGGAAGCCCACCACAATCTCCACTCCGAAATAGATTGCGTATATAATACCCAGCGCCTTCGCTTTAATAGGAATCAGAAAGTACAGCATAAACTGCATATCCGGATAGGTAGCCGCATAAGCAAGGAAAAGGGAATTGTTCAGCCAATAAGTTCCAAAATGCTGGCTGAAGTTTACGCCGAACACATACTGGCACACAAAGGCAGCCACAATATGCAGCAGCACTCCCATAAAAAAGTACAGGTTAAACCGGAAGGTTCCCCATTGGGCTTCCAGCGCCCTTCCAATGGAATAGTAAAGATACAGCACCACCAGAAACCAGATTAAACTGGAACTTGGCGGATAAATCAGAAAGGTCGCTATACGCCAGATCTGCCCGTGCACAATGGCCGATGCATCCAGCGACAGGTAGTTGTAATACAAATCCGGTGCAAACAGCAGAACCACATACCCCACCGCATACAGTATAATAATATAATACATCAGATTCGAAACGGCATACCTTCCAAACTTCTTCTCCAGCTTATCAATCCAGTTCATGCAGTAATCTTCTTCCTTTCTCCGGGATTCCGGTCTTCCCCGGATCTCCCTTTTTCTTTTCAAGTGCTCTTTTGGTTTATTATAGGTGAGGGCCGTCTGTTTGTCAACACAGCGTTCACAGCCGTTACTGACAATCATAGGGGGCTGCGCAATCCTCCCTGGGCCGTATCCTGCAGGGGATGCAGATCTCATCCCCAATCTGGAGATTGTAGATATTCACATAAGGATTGGCGTTCAGTACAGCCCACAGCGGCACGTGATACCTGCGGCTTAAGAGATAAAGGGTGTCCCCTTTTTCTACAATATGAAGAAATCCATGGCAATGATTCATAGAAAAGTTTACCTCAACTCTTTCCTTATTATATAGAATACTATATGCACCTCACCCAATTTCTGTTTCCAAAAGCTTCAAAATTTCAATCACAATGCCGCAAATCAGTATTTCCGGCAAAAATTAAGAATATTTTTTACAATTTTTTTATTTGCCTTAATTTTTTAAGTGTCGTATAATGTAAAATCATGTAGTTTTTCTACCCTTATGTCCGCCAGGCAGAAACAGTTCCCCTGTGAACGTTTTTCGTGCCGGGACGCTAGAAAAGGAGGCTGCAGTACAAATTCTGCAGAAAAAATTGGTATATGAACAATCTGACTGCATATAAGCTTGGAATCGACATCGGTTCCACTACTGTTAAAATTGCAGTACTGGATGACAGGGGAACCCTGTTATTTTCCGACTACGAACGTCATTTTGCGAATATTCAGGAGACGCTGGCCCTGCTGCTTGGAAGAGCAGAAGCCTCTCTCGGGGATCTTACACTGGCCCCGGCCATTACCGGATCCGGAGGCTTAGCCCTTGCCGGACATCTGAAAGTTCCCTTCATCCAGGAGGTAGTTGCAGTGGCCCAGGCTCTGGAAGCCGAGGCTCCAAAGACCGACGTCGCCATCGAGCTGGGCGGCGAGGACGCCAAGATCATCTATTTCCAGGGCGGAAATATCGAACAACGCATGAACGGCATCTGCGCCGGCGGCACAGGCTCCTTTATCGATCAGATGGCCTCCCTCTTACAGACGGACGCCGCGGGCCTCAATGAATATGCAAAAAATTACCGTTCTCTGTACACCATTGCCGCCCGCTGCGGCGTATTTGCAAAATCAGATATCCAGCCATTAATCAACGAGGGAGCGACAAAAGAAGACTTGTCCGCTTCTATTTTTCAGGCCGTGGTCAACCAGACTATCAGCGGCCTGGCCTGCGGCAAACCTATCCGGGGCCATGTGGCATTTCTGGGCGGCCCGCTTCATTTTCTCTCTGAGCTTCAGGCTGCCTTTATCCGCACCCTGAAGCTGGACGAGGAACACACCATTGCGCCGGGACACTCCCACCTCTTTGCCGCCATAGGAGCCGCCAGGAACAGCAATCCGGAGGTCACAACCTCTCTTGACAGACTGAAGCTTCTGCTTCAGTCCCATATCCAGATGGACTTTGAGGTGGAGCGCATGGAGCCCCTTTTTACCTCCAGCTATGAGTACGGCAAGTTTCAGGAACGCCACAGCCGCCACCAGGTTCTGCGCAGCGATTTCCAGGCCTATGAGGGAAACTGCTTTCTGGGCATTGACGCCGGAAGCACCACCACCAAGGCTGCGCTGGTCGCAGAAGACGGCTCCCTCCTCTATTCCTTTTACAGCAGCAACAACGGAAGCCCTCTTAAGACAACCCTGCGGGCCATCCGGGAAATCTACCGTTTTCTTCCGGAAAACGCACGTATTGCCCGTTCCTGCTCTACCGGCTATGGGGAAGCCCTTATCAAAGCTGCCCTCATGCTGGACGAAGGCGAGGTGGAGACGGTGGCCCACTACTATGCGGCGGAATTCTTCAATCCAAAGGTAGACTGCATCCTGGACATCGGCGGCCAGGATATGAAGTGTATCCGCATCCGCAGCCATACCGTGGACAGCGTACAGCTCAACGAAGCCTGCTCCTCCGGCTGCGGCTCCTTTATCGAGACCTTTGCCAAATCCCTGGGCTACAGTGTAGAAGATTTTGCAAAAGCAGCCCTCTTTGCGGAGCATCCCATCGATCTGGGAACCCGGTGTACCGTATTTATGAATTCCAAAGTTAAGCAGGCCCAGAAAGAAGGGGCGCAGGTTGCCGATATTTCCGCCGGACTGGCTTATTCTGTCATTAAAAACGCTTTGTTTAAAGTGATTAAGGTTTCCGACGCCTCCTCCTTAGGCAGTCATATCGTAGTCCAGGGCGGCACCTTCTACAACGATGCCGTTCTTCGAAGCTTTGAAAAAATTGCAGGCTGCGAGGTGGTTCGGCCCGACATTGCCGGCATTATGGGCGCTTTCGGGGCGGCTCTCATTGCGAGAGAACGCTACCAGGAAGGCTCCAAGACTTCCATGCTGTCCATCGAACAGATCAAGGGGCTGGAATTCACCACTACCATGTCCAAATGCAAGGGCTGCACCAACAACTGCCGCCTGACCATCAACCGTTTTACCGGCGGACGTCAGTTTATTTCCGGCAACCGCTGTGAAAGGGGGATTGGAAAGTCCCGGAACCAGGAGGAAGTCCCTAATCTCTGCGAGTACAAAAACAAGCGGCTCTTTGGCTACACGCCTCTGCCCATCCACGAGGCGTCCCGGGGACAGGTTGGGATTCCAAGGGTTTTGAATTTTTACGAAAATTATCCTTTCTGGTTTACTTTTTTTACGGAGCTTAGATACCAGGTGGTTCTCTCTCCGGCCTCCAACCGGAAGATTTATGAGCTGGGGATCGAATCCATTCCCAGTGAATCGGAGTGCTATCCGGCCAAGCTGGCCCACGGCCATGTGACCTGGCTGATACGAAAGGGGCTTACGTTTATCTTCTACCCCTGCATTCCCTATGAGCGGAATGAATTTCCCGATGCCGGCAACCACTACAACTGCCCCATTGTCACCTCCTATGCGGAGAACATCAAGAACAACATCGACGAGCTTGCAGACGGCTCCATTGACTTTTTCAGCCCCTTCCTTTCCTTTGAAAATATGGGGATTCTGGAGAAGCGTCTCATAGAAGAATTTGAAGGGAAATACCACATCCCGGCAGCAGAGATCTCTGCCGCAGTGCGCAAGGCCTGGAAGGAGCTTGAAAATGCCCGGGAAGATATGATGCGCAAAGGAGAGGAAACCCTTTCCTATCTGAAGGAAACAGGACGCCGGGGCATTGTTCTGGCCGGCCGTCCCTACCACATAGATCCGGAGATTAACCACGGCATTCCGGAGCTCATCGCTTCCTACGGCATTGCCGTATTTACCGAGGACTCCATCTGCCATCTCTACGGAGTGGAGCGTCCTTTGATGGTAATGGATCAGTGGATGTACCATTCCCGTCTCTATGCTGCGGCTAACTTTGTGAAGACACGGGAGGATCTGGATCTCATACAGCTCAATTCCTTTGGCTGCGGCCTGGATGCAGTGACGACAGATCAGGTTAATGATATTCTGAGCAATTCCGGGAAGATCTATACCTGTCTGAAGATTGACGAGGTCAACAACCTGGGTGCGGCAAGAATCCGGGTGCGCTCTCTCATTTCTGCCCTCCGGGTGAGGGAACAAAAGGCCGTGTGCCGTTCCATTGTGTCCTCCTCCTATGAGCGGATTGTATTTACCGAGGAGATGCGCAAGACCTATACCATCCTCTGTCCCCAGATGTCACCCATCCACTTTGACTTAATCGAGCCGGCTTTCCGGGCCTCCGGGTTCCAGCTTGAGGTTCTGCCTGACTCTGACAAGACGGCTATTGATACGGGGCTTAAATACGTTAACAACGACGCCTGCTACCCCTCTCTGGTGGTGGTTGGGCAGATTATGACTGCGATTCTCTCAGGCCGCTATAACCCGGAAAAGCTGGCTGTTATTGTCACTCAGACAGGCGGCGGCTGCCGGGCCAGCAATTACATCGGATTTATCCGCCGGGCCCTTTGCAAGGCCGGGTATCCGGATATTCCGGTGATCTCTATGAATTTAAGCGGTCTGGAAAAGAATCCCGGCTTTCGGATCACGCCCCGTCTGGCCGTGAAAGGACTTTACGGGCTGGTGTTCGGGGATATCTTCCTTCGGGCGCTCTACCGGATGCGGCCTTATGAGAAGGTGCCGGGCGCCGCCGACCGCCTCCATGAAAAATGGAAAAAGCGCTGCCAGGAGTTCCTCTCCAGTGCTCACGCCTCTCACCGCAGATTTGTGCGGCTTTGCAAAGAGATTATTGAAGATTTTGACCGGCTTCCTATCTATGAAAATCTCAAAAAGCCCAGAGTCGGCGTTGTGGGGGAGATCCTGGTGAAGTTTTCTCCCTCTGCCAACAATCATATTGTGGAGCTTCTGGAGGCGGAAGGGGCAGAGGCTGTGGTGCCGGATCTCATGGACTTCCTGCTTTACTGCTTTAAGAATAATGAGTTTAAGGCGGATTATCTTGGTAAGAAGCGCTCTTCTGCAAGAAAGGGACGGCTGGGGATCAAGGCCTTGGAGTGGCTTAGAAAGCCGGCTGTGAAGGCTTTTGAGCGGAGCCTTCATTTTGTACCGCCGGGAAATATCGATAAGATGGGGGATATGGCTTCGAGGTTTGTGTCTCTTGGCAATCAGACCGGGGAGGGGTGGTTCCTTACCGGGGAGATGCTGGAGCTGATTGAGAATGGGGTGCATAATATCGTATGTACCCAGCCTTTTGGGTGCCTGCCGAATCATGTGGTAGGAAAAGGGGTGATTAAGGAGCTGAGAAAGGTTTATCCGAAGTCGAATGTGGTGGCTATTGATTATGATCCTGGAGCTAGTGAGGTGAATCAGCTGAATCGGTTGAAGTTGATGTTGGCTACGGCTTATCGGGATTTGGGGGGTGGCGGAAAATAAGACGGCAGGATTTTCCATATCCTGTGTTCGGACGGTTCGCGTACAGGCGTCTGCTCTGGACGGACATTACCTTGGATGGTTTTGGGGACTATCTTGGTTTTGCTTGGTAATGTCCGCCCATATCAGACGCCTGTACGCGAACAGCCGGACACTGGATATTGGAAAATCCTGCCGTCTTATTTTCCGCAGTTGTATGTTTTGGCGGCGGCAGGTTTGTGTGCTTAAGTTGGTTGTTTTGGCGAGGGGTGATGTTGGTGGGTGGGTGGGTTGTTTGTTTGGTATGGGTGGAGTGGGTTAGGTTAGGGATCTTCTGTGAGGGTTTGGTAGAGTTCTTGGGGGGTTTTGTATTGGGGGAGGCGGCGGTAGGTTTCGTTTTTGGATAGGGCTGTTACTAATTCGGCCAGGGCGGAGGCGTGGCTGTAGTGGTCTATGACGCCTAGGATGAATATGGCGGTTATGTGTTTTTTCCAGGATTCTGACCAGATGGGGGTTTGGAATAGGGCCAGGGACATGACGGGGCAGCATACGTTTCCGGAGGGCTCTGCGTGGGCGAGGAGGACGCCGCTTATTATCTCGCAGTAGGGGCCGTGTTTTTCGATGGTCTGCAGGATTGCTGTTAAGTAGGCTTCTTTGATATAGCCGCTTTTTAGGAGGGGCTGGGCTGCAAGCCGGATTCCTTCCTGCCAGGCAGGGGCTGTGTCGTAGATCTGCACAAACTCGGGTTTTAGGAGATCCCTTAGGGTAAGGTCTCTTTTCCATAGGGGATCTGTGCGGAAATATTTGTTCAGCCTGGAAAATAGCTTTTCGTGATCCTGGATGACGGTGTATTTTTTGATGATGCTCAGGATGTCCCGGATGGCGCCGTTCTTTTGTATATAGGCCTCCTGGCGGAGCAGCCAGTCTATCAGCTCCTGCCGGTTCTGTGGGGTGAGGATGGTTGATATTTTTATAAAGGGGATTCCTTTTCGCTGGTTTTCTTCTATCTTTAAGGTGCTGATGATAAGCCTGGTATGCTCATCCAGGACGGAATCCAGATTTCTCAAATCGGAAAGCTGGATGGCAAATGCGTGCTCAAAGAGCCGGGAGACCTGGCAGCGGATGTAAGCGGAGCTTCCGAGGCCCGAGGCGCAGACGATGACGACTTTTTCTTCCGGCTTTTCCCCGGAAGAAAGCTTCTGCTCTTCCATGCAGAAAAAGTAGTAGCTGATAAACTGGATCTCGGCTTCGTCCATGAGCAGATTGTACTTTGGGCTTATTTTTTCCATTACCTGCTTTGTGATATGGGAAAATGCCGGGTTTACTTCCTCTGGATGATCGTAAAAGGAGGTGGTTTTTATCCGGTATCTGGTTCTGTAATACATGGAGCGGACATGAAGCAGGAACATTTCGAAAAATTCTATGTTCTGAAAGAGGTCTATGCCGCAGACGATTTTGAATTCTGTCTGGATGTCTCTGGCCAGCTCCAGTATGAGCTCTTGACAGCCGCTGATGTCGCTGCCGCTGACCTTGGCAGACTGCAATACCAGCCACAGGTACTGCTGCTCGCCGGGCTCCAGTTCTATTTCCATGCGGCTTAAGCCTTTCTTTAAGTATTCTGTTCCCTCGGTGCAGCTTATCTCTTTCTTGTCAAGCAGAGGCAGAATGGGCTGTTTTTTTCCCCTTAAGAGTGTCAGCAGGATGGTCTGGGCCAGATCCTGGACAGAAAAATATACAAAATGCTCTTTCCCACATGTCTCGCTCTCGGTCAGCAGATGGACTAGGTGTTCCAGAAACACATCTGCCTCAAGCTTTGGATACTGTCTTGCAAGCTCCTCTGTCAGGATCTGACGCTTGATGCGGTCGATGCAGAGATTTTCCCGGTTGTGGTATGCGAGAAAAAGCTGATAGCGGATATGAAGCTCGTCTCCCTGAAAGTAATAGCCGTACTTGGGCCAGTTTAAGAGGGCGATCTTCTGCTTTTGCAGGGAATCCTTGATTGTGTTCACGTCGCTTAGCAGGGTTCTTCTTGATACATGGAATACATTTACAAAATCCTCCAGGGTCAGAGGCTTTCCTGTGATGCCGATCAGAAGCAGCATACATTCCCGGCGTTCTCCTGCCTCCAGATAGTATGCTCTTGGGTCAAGCCCCTCTAAAAGCCGCATGTATGCTTCCCGTTCTGGTCCTTTCAGATACAGGCGCTCTTCTGTGAGCAGCGTGCCGGGCAGTCCGGAGGCTTCCAGGAAGTCGTTGAGCTGCTTCTGATAATATAAAAACATTCTTCTGGTAACTGCAAGCCTGCAAAGAATATCCGAAAGCTCTGCCTGCCCGTCGTGGAGCAGCATCTGCAGTATCTGTACCGTAAACATATTCATAGCGCATCTCCATCCCCCAGAGTATGCCTTATCATCAGGCATGCTCCGGGGCTCAAAGGAGAGTCCGCAGCTCCTGCCGCAGACTCTTAAGGATTTCTCTAAACAATTTCAAGGGACAGCAGAACGACTCCTGCCAGAAACATCAAAATCCCGGAACCAAGCATCAGGCACGTTTTCCCGGATGCTCCCTTGAATTCTCCGTAAACCAGTCCCCAGATATAGCTCCAGCAGTGATAGCTGTTCCCCATTACCGTGGCAATGGCCACGCTGACTACAGGCGCAAAAACCGCATGCAGCACATTTCCCCCGAAATGGCAGAAGGCTGCAAGCATTGCCAGGAAAAGAAGCCTGGCCATAGGAACTTCTTTCCTCTTCCTCCAGTTCTCTTCCTTTTTCCATGAGAGGAAAGTAAAGCCAGAAGAACCAATGCACGCTCCCACAACCAGAAGCCCCATACAGGTAAGGGAGGCAAAACCTTCCGGCCGTAATGGAGAGCGCAGGCCCATAGAAGTCGCCAGGGGATAGGAGGACATCAGAACCAAATTGATGAATACAAGGAACAGTACATCCTTTGCCCTCGAACTCTGCTCTTCCAGGCGCCCGGCTTCCCGGTCACGCCTGCTTCCTGCAAGCTGGCACAGTATCGCAGCCAGAATAAGGAGCACTGCCGCCGTGACCAGAATCACAATGGAGACGCCTTCCGGAATACCGGCAAACATCATGGATACTGCCGTTCCGCCTAAGATAGAGCAGGTGGCGCTGACGGATGTAGACAAAATCAAGCCAATCCTTTTCACAACCGTCAGCTGCAGCTGCATGGCAACTCCAAAGACCAGGCCGCAGGCAAAAACCAGCAGGGCCAGAGGCCGGTTCCCAGTCATTTCATTCAGAACTCCATGGGGAACCATTTCTGCCCCCAAAAATCCTATGGCTCCCCATACAATCACAACAGACACGGCATACATCATACTGATAAACGCATGCACCGGGAAATTGCCGGTATGCTTTACTGTCTGAAACCAGGAACCCCATAAGAATGTAACGAATATCGTTCCAGCAAGGGCAATCTGCGTGTTCATCCTTTGTCTCTCTCCTTACCCATGTAAATACTGTCCAAAGGCCGCGTAAATCCTGGCCGGCGCATCTTCGCTCCACAGCTCCTTCAGCTTACGCTCGTCCTGGATAAATCCCACAATGTTCTCCAGTACCTCCACCTGGTGCTCCTGCTTATTCAAAAGCAGCATAAAAATCACCTTTACCGCCACCTGCCCGCCTCCGCCCATAGGGCGGAAGCTTACAGGCTCCTCCAACAATGCAATGACAATTGAGGCCTCTTTTGTATATTCCTGATCGGAATGAGGAATCGCTACTCCCATAACTCCCTGGATTCCCGTAGGATACTGCCGTTCTCTCCTAAGAAGAGCCTCGGGAAATCCTTCCCTGGCCAATTGATGCTCCACGGCATACTCCCCCAGCTCCATAAGAACCTCTTCACTTGTTCCTCCCCCTGTTATGGTCAGCAGCTGCGCATGCTCGTACAACATTTTTCTGGTAATCATACCCCTCTTCCTTTCATCCGTTTGCAGCTTCTGCTTTCTGCACAAGCTCCAGAATTTCCTTCAAAGCTCCTTCTTTATTGATGCCGCTGATCAGCGATATGCCATTGACAATGGGTACTGCGTAATCCTTCGGATTCAGCTCCAGAGAGGATACAATAACTGCCGCATCCTTTACGGGCCCCTCTGACATATTCAATCCCACTGCATCCACCTTCCAGCCGGAAATGCCTTTTTCCTTCAAAAAGTCTTCTATGGTTTTTTTAATCATGGTAGAGGTGGCATATCCCAAGGCACATATAACAAGAATTTTTCTCTTACTCTGCATCGCTTTCCTCCCTAAGAAATCAGTCCCTGAATCAGTTCAAATAATTTTACGCAAATGAGATTGGGCCAGTTTGCCGCATTGGTAATCTGGACAGAATCATAAGGAATGGCATAGCCCGCCCCCATAGCAATCTCCGTAAAATAAGGCGCCATCATCTGGCCGATAAACAGCTCGCAGATCACTACAACCACACAGAAAATGGTTCCCTTTAAAATATTCATTTTAAAAAAGGGCATAAAGATTGCAACCAGGATAAAGCCCACAGACAGCATTCCAATGGGAAGCACCGTATTCCAGGGCAGAATCAGCGATACCAAAAGGGCGATTGGCACAAGCAGAAGGCCGACAGCCAGATTCTCCGGCATTCCGGCCAGCACTACGCCGTCCAGTCCGATATAAATCTCCCGGTCTTTAAACTTGCGCTTTACCCACTCCGTGAGCACCGAGGTCGTCTCATTGAGGCCCTGGATAAGGATATTGGTGCTCAAGGGGACAAAGTACAAGGCTGCGCCCAGCTTAATGCCGGTATTCAAGGCATCCGGAATGGAATACCCACCCAAAAGCCCCATCACAATTCCCAGAATAAATCCGATGATTCCCGGCTCTCCAAGCACGCCCAGCCTATCCTTGATGGCATCTGCCGTAATGTTGGAATCCCGGATAAAGGGAACCTTGTCAAAGAGCTTATTAAACCAATAGGCAAGAGGGCCATAGTAGGCGCTGTAAACATAGGGGAACGACAGGCCCTGGTACTGAGGCAGCACCGCATGAATCTTCGGCGCCGACCAGTCCGCAATCTTCAAGGTTAAAATGCCCGTAATCACAATGGAAAGTACGGCAAAGGTCACATTTCCCGTAGCAGTCAGAACCAGAACGGCCGGCATTCCCCAGAAATAAAGCATGTTATAGAGATCCACGTCCAGGGTTTTCGTAAGCTTAAACACCAGCATCAGAATATTGAGGGCCAGGCCTATGGGAATCGCCCACACCACAATGGGATTGGACAGAATCACAGGCGTAACGCCGGATCCAAAGTCCACAACGGTTTTCGTCAGTCCCAGATTCGCCACCATGGCATCTCCTACTGCCGCCACTGTCCCCAAAAACACATCAAAGGCAAAGGTGGACAGGGCAAACAGCCCAAGCGCATACATAAAAGCCGCCTTCACAGACTTTCCGATTCCAATGCGCAGAATCAGATTGATTACCAAAAACAACAAGAACATCATAACCGGCCCCGGCAGCTTTCCAAACCAGTTCAGTGCATTTACAACCATATTCATACGTTTCCCCTCCTTATCCTGCCTGCTGATTCGCCCGGAACAGACGAATATATTTCCTCATAGATTCCTTGACTTCCATCAAAGCCGGCTTCTGAATATCCTCCGGGAACATCACATCCGGATTCTCCGTAACAAACCGCCGGATCTCATTAGACCAGATGAGAGCCTGCTCCGAAGCCACCTTAATCATGCTGACGCCGCATTGAACGGCCCCCTGCAGGTCATCCTCACAGACATGGGTAGAACCATGGAGCAGCAAATGAGCCGGCGCCGCCTTCCGAATCCTTTCCAGGCGGTCAAAATCCAGCCGTGCCGTCCTTTTAAAAGGCGGAAGCTCCCCATCCCACAGAGAGCGCACATACTGCCCCACAGAAACAGCCAGCGTATCAATCCCTGTCTCCTCCACAAAGGCCTTCGCCTGCTCCGGATCCGTCATAATCTCCGGCGGCACCACAAAACTCTCCTGAAAAGGCCCCTCATACTGCATCGCCTGCGGAAAAAACCGCCGCACCTCTCCCAGGGCCGCAACACTAGACACCCCTGCTCCCCGGCAGATTCCCGCCAGCTCCTTACTCATCTCCACATTTTTTTCATAGGGAAGCAGTGACCCGTCCACCATAACAGACCCCCACCCCAAATGAATATCCCGGATCAGCTTCGGAATCGTCCTCTCATCCGTCACAAACGTATGATCCACAGACAAAGCCACCGGAACCTTTGCATAATGAGCCGCCGTCCTGCAGGCCTCCGTAAACACATACTCCCCAAAGCTCTCAATAAACTCCGGCCCCTGGCAGAGAACCACCGGAGCCCCCTCCTCCTCCGCCACCTCAATAATCGGCCTGATAAAATCCAGATTAAAAGGGAAAAAGCCAGGAACCGCAAATCCCCTCTCCTCCGCCGCAGCTAACAAATCCTTCTCTCTAACAATCGGCATACGTTCCTCCTATTCCAGTTCCGTAATATCCCTCAAAGTACACTGTTATGAAATCAATTTCCAGCCGCAGAAAAATGCGTCTGGAAATCGAGGAATATTACTGTTTCCAGTTCCGTAAGAAGTACTTCTTGATGCCTCCATTCTATCAGCCGCAGAAACGAAAAAACAGGGAAACTTTTGTAAAAAGCCCCCTGCAAAAATTACACCCATTCCCACAACCAAGTTCAGCCAGCCTGTGGCGAAACCGCCCCTCTGGGGGTTCCAATATCCAGTGTCCGGCTGTTCACGCACAGGCTGTCTGATATGAACGGACATTGACCCCAGGCCCTGCAAACACAAGCTTCCAAAAAAGTCAATGTCCGTACATAGCAGACAGAATGTACGTGAACCGTCCGAACACCGGATATGGAACCCCCAGAGGGGCGGTTTCGCCACAGGCTGGCTGAACTGTCCGTCCCCCACCTACTTCAAATAACTCTTCAACTGCTCAATATTCTTCTCCTCAAAATCCATCAGCTCCTCCGCCAGCTCACAATACTCCTTCCTAGCCCCCTTATTCGCCTTCACCGCCTTCATCAAATCTGTAATCCCCCTGGTATTCCCCTGAATCATCAAATCCGCCACATGCTCCGTGCTCGTATTCAGAAGCGTATTCGCCTGAATAGAAGTCCAAAGCATAGCCTTCCCCACCGGCGAGCCCGTTTCCGGACGTTCATCCGCCTCACGGATCTTCTCCGTCACCTTATCCTCAAAAGAGAGAAACTTAACCGCCTGCCGATTCAGATCCAAAGCCAGATCCTCGTCATAAACCTTACTGATAATCGCATTGATGGTCTCCACTCCCATTTTACTGTTGCGGTACGCCTCATTGAGCACCGCGAAATCTTCACCTGTAAGCATAAAAAACTCCTTTCTCCCACGCTCTTTTCCTATAGAGTGTGGAGATTTTCCCCTTTTATGCGCTTTTCCTAACAAAATATATGGTCTTTTATTCCTTTTTTATTTTATTTGGGAAATTTCTGCCGATATATATATTAGAAGGAGACCTCTTCCTTCAAAAATGAAAAATACGGTATTTTACACTTATTGGATTACGAAGATCCAATAATGCATACCAGAAAGGAGTTGAAAATATGGCAATAAGCGGAGTATCTGGTTTTGGCAGCAACAATGAGTATCAATCCTGGGTGGATCAGGCAGCGGCAGATAAAAAAAAGCTGGAAGAATCCTTAGGAATCGATACATCTGAAAGCTCCAGCACCGACAAAACGTCCAGTACAACAGACAAAAAGGACACCAGCAGTACCGGTTCTTCTTACACCTCGAGTACTTCCCGTTCCTCCAGCACGTCTACATTCCTGTTAAGCTATAAGCACAATCTGACCTCTCTGGAATCTGCCTCCGAGGCGCTGCGCGTTGGCAGCCGCAACAACGTATTTTCCAAATACGAGACGGCTATGAAGGATCTTCAGAGGGCAAACACCGATGAGGATAAAGCCGCTGCACAGGCAGCCGTAGACAAGGCTAAGGAAGATATCGTTACCGCAGTCAAGGATTTTGCAAAGGCTTACAACAACGCCGTTTCTTTCCTGGAGAACAATTCTGACCGCAGCTCTACCGTAGTAAGACAGCTGAATTCTCTGAAGAACGCTCTGACCACAGAGGATGCAATGGCTAGAATCGGCTTAAGCTATGACAAGTCCGGCAATCTTCAGGTTGACGAGGATAAGCTGAAGGACACTCTGGATAAGAATTACAATTCTGTGAAGGATATTATGGGCGGACAGTTCGGCATGGCAGAGCGCGCGGCTACCAAGGCTTCCGACATCCTTGACCATGCGTCTGTAGAAAAGATTGCCGGCGTTGCCGAAAAGCAAAGCAAGGCAAATTCCATCAGCGATCTGGATGATTTTGAAATCTTTTCCAAATTTGCACTGGGCGGCGCATACAATCTTACCAATTATTATGCGGTAGGCTCTATGCTCAACACCCTGGTATAATTGCTTTTAAAAGCAGTTTGAGTGATAGGAAACGTGTGCCGCCAGGCACATGATTCAAAAACGGCGAAGCCTTACAAAAGGCTCCGCCGCTTTTCATTCTTTTTTTATTCCAAAAATTCAGTCTTACAATAACATTCCTTATCATTGTACTTTATCTTGCTCCAGCCATCCCCATAGCTCTCGATCTGTGTCACATGCTCTCCCTGGTAAGCCGTGCCCAGATATTCCGCCTCTGTGCTTGGCTCTGAACGCAGGCGCACACTCTCTGTAAACCGTGTCTCACGGTTCTGGGCTGTGCCCTCTCCTGTCTGCGCAGGCTCCTGGGAAGGCTCCTCTGCCGGCTCCTCCTCCGGTTCTTCCGGGGTTTCCTCCGGCGCTTCTTCCGGTGTCTCCTCTGGAGCTTCTTCTTCTGCTTCTGCTACTTCTACAGGCTCTTCCGGTTCTGAGGAGAGACGCACATACCGCTCCTCCTGCTTCGCCAGATCTTCATCTGCCGCCTTTGCAGCCTCGTATTTTTCCTTCACTTCGTCACGAAGGGCTTTTACCTCATCGCCGTCCGCCATCTCCTCTACATAGGCCTTCAGCTCGTCGCTGGCTTCACGGTTCATAATGCAGAGACTGCCTTCTTCGTTGGTATATACATACAGCGGAGAAAGTCCCGGCGCCGCCGTCTCAATCTGCTTAAACTTCAATTCATAGTAGACAAAGACAACATAGGATCCCTCTTCCATTCCCTTCTTTGTATAGCAGGAAATATTCTGATAGCCCTCTACAAGGCTCTGGGAGCCCAGAATCCGGCTTCTCTCGTCGTCGCTGATCTCATCCACCACAGTAGCCAGGCCTTCCATGTCTCCTGCTGACAGAAAGCTGTAATACTGCTGTACAATGGCATTCACATCCTCATAGGCATCCTGCTCCAGCACATTGGGCTCTACCTGGGCTACCGTTCCCTCCTGGCTGCCTGCCGCCGAAACAACGGCTCCGCTGTCTTCGCCTTCGCCTTCTGCTTCCTCTGTCCGTATCTGTACGTCTGCTGCCTCGGCCTCCTGAGCCGCGCCCTTCTTTTTGCCCGTCAGTACAACTGCCGCTACCACCAGCAGGCAGAGGAGAATACAGCCTGCCGCTGTCTGACGCTTATACCTTGCTATCCAATTTCCAAACTTATCCGACATTTTTTCACATCCTCAATTCTAGTTTTTACATTTATCCGGCACAGTTATATCTGCTTAACAAATGTAACAATTTCGTAATAAAAAGATTGTAACAAACTTATGGAAAAAAGGCAACTGTAAAATGTGATAAATTTGTGAAATCTATTCCTTAACCATGGATAAACGTCCGGATTCGGGCCGATAGAAATAAATCTGATCCGAAAGCACTTCTGTCCGCAGCACCTGTGTCCGGTTGATATCCCGTACCATAGCTGCCAGTTCCCCAGAGTCCGGCACAGCCTTTTCCGGAACGAGAATCACTTCATGGATGCTGCTGGGAAGCAGGTAATAGGCGGATCCCAGACATTCCGCACAGTATTTTAACATATTGTCGTACAGGATGCATGCAGCCCCCAGCGCCTTTTGGGAATTAGTCAGCACATACATGGGAATCACCTCATCTTTGGAATCCTCCATTCCGTCCGAGAGCTCTAAAAGCACCTGGCTCATGGATTTTACTTCTGCCGGAAGCAGACGGGGGGTATTCTGCTTTGCATCCTGGCAGAGCTCCGTGCAGGTGATCTGCCAGTACCTTATGTGGCTGTTATGTATGAGCACGGTAGCATTCCCTACCGGAGTATCCGGGAGAAGGCAGTAGAATACCATAGCCAGATTCAAAAAGGGCACATGGGGAATCCGTCCCAGAAGCTCCTTGTTCTTCTCATAATTGATCAGCTTGTAGACAACGGTAGGTTTTACCTTCCGGTAATCTGCAAAAAAGTCGGCGTCAAACTGCCCGAAAAAACAACTGTCCTCGCAGCACTCCAGGATTGTCTCCTGAATCTGCCTTAAAGGCTGGCCGGCCAGATACTCCTGGTAATAGGTATCCAGATAAATAGCCGGAGCTGCCCGTTCTCCCTCCCTGCGCACGGACAATCCTTCCAGGATTACCCCGTTGTTCTTTTCAAGGGGAATCAGGCTCAGTTCTGTGCCTCCGGGCAGTGTTTCCCGCAAAAACCCGGTCACAGAGCCTACAAATTCTTGATAGTTCATCTTTTCCTTCCTTTCTTTGTTGATTTATCTGTCTTTTGGGGATTGATACAGCGAAACGCTGCTTTGAATGAAAGACATTTTTAGTATACAGTAAATTTTTTACAATTACAAGAACTTTATACTTTTTTTAGAAATTGATATATTACTGGTCACGGAGCGAACCGTAACATTAATTTTCGGTGATTTTTTTCAGATAATGCTTGCACATTTTCAAATTTTGTTGTAGAATAATCAAGGTGTTAATCACTTGCATCTGTAGCTCAGTGGATAGAGCACTGGCCTCCGACGCCAGGTGCCGCTAGTTCGAATCTAGTCAGATGCATCAGATAACCCGATCTCACTGCAGATCGGGTTTTTGTTTTGCCCGAAAAAAAGGCTGCCGCAAAAAACCTGCGGCAGCCTGTCTTTCTGTCTTTACCTGTGATGTCCTATCAGCTTATACTCTGGACAGATACTCTCCGGAACGGGTATCAATCTTGATCTTATCGCCCTGCTCCACAAAGAGAGGCACATATACGGTAGCGCCTGTCTCTACCACGGCCGGCTTGGTTGCGCCTGTTGCGGTATCACCCTTGAAGCCCGGCTCGGTGTCGCTGATCTCAAGCTCTACAAAGAGAGGCGGCTCTACGGCAAATACATTGCCATTGTAGGAGCATACCTTGCACATCTCGTTCTCTTTCACGAACTTCAGCGCATCGCCGATGTCTTCTGCGTTGAGTGCAATCTGATCGTAGGTCTCTACGTTCATAAAATGGAACAGATCTCCGTCGGAATACAGATACTGCATATCCACGCGGTCGATACGCGCTGCCGGGAACTTCTCGGTGGGACGGAAGGTTTTCTCTACCACGCCGCCGTTGATGATATTCTTAAGCTTGGTTCTCACAAAAGCTGCGCCCTTGCCCGGCTTTACATGCTGGAACTCCATAATCTGATAAACATTTCCCTCAATTTCAAGGGTTACACCATTTCTAAAATCTCCTGCTGAAATCATTCTTCACTATTCCTCCTAGTTTTTCCTTCCGTAACTGTACTTTATTTATACTGTACCAGTCTCAATTTGAACTATATTCATGCAGATCCTCTGCACAAATCTACGCTCTATTTTATAATAAAACAATCTGCTTTTCAAGTATTTTTTAGTTTTTAAATCTCTCCCATGCGCTGCTAAGGCCGTCAATCACTGTCCGGTAGGCTGCATACTTCTCCTCATAGATTTCTTTGTACTCAGGCCGGGGGTAAATGGTCTTGGTAATGGTCACAGTCCGGCGGATGGCTTCCTGGTAATCCGGATAGATTCCGGCTGCAATTCCGGCTGCAATAGCTGCCCCCTGGGCTCCCAATTCCTTGTCTGCGATTACGTCAATGGGAATCTGGAGTGCGTCTGCAAAGATCTGTACCCACACGTCGGAATTGGCGGCGCCGCCGGAAAGGCGGATGCTTTTCGGCGTCTCGCGGTTGCGCAGCAGCTTCTTTACATGGGTCACATGGGAAAACACGATTCCCTCGTAGACTGCACGCAGCATATGCTTTTTGCTGTGGAAGGCAGTTAGGCCTACGAAAGTTCCCTTTGCAAGGGCATCCTCGTTGGAGCCGTTCAGGAAGGGAAGGAATATGATGTTGCTGTCCTGGGGCTCGACGGAAGCCGCCCACTCATTGGTGATATCGTACACGGAGCCTCCCTTTCCCTTGGCTTCTTCCTTCTCGTAGTTCATCAGATTGCGGACAAACCACTCCATATTTCCGGCGGAGGTGGGGCTGCTCTCTTCGATAAGGTAATAGCCCGGAATACAGAACATGGAGTTTAAGGCCACGGTTCCGTTCGTCACCGGCTCTTTTCCGATGAATTCGTTGATGCTCCAGGTTCCCGCTATCATGCACATCTGCTCCTCATCGGACAGGCCGGAAGCGATGCCGCAGGCGTTCACGTCAAACATGCCTGCTGCCACAGGGGTGCCCTCAGGAAGCAGGGTTTTCCCACTGGCTTCCTTTGTTACATGGCCGCAGAGATCCGCAGAATGGCGCAGAGGCGGAAGCTTTTCATAGCAGTCCTCCAGGCCATAGAGGGCCATAAGCTCTTTGTCATGCTCTCCGGTCACCATATTTACCAGATTGCCGCCGGAGCAGTCGGTGTATTCGCTGTAGGCCTCGCCTGTTAGCATATAGCGGATATAGTCTTTGACTGCGAAGATATATTTTGTGTTTTCCAGAACCTCCGGCTGGTTTTCCTTGAACCAGGCCAGCAGGCTTACGGGCTGCACGGCCAGGATCTCCTGGAAGGTTTTTTCATATACTTTTTTGTTGGTTCCGTCCTTGTACCAGCCTTCTACCTGGGCCCAGGCTCTCGTGTCAGTTGACATAATTCCGTTGTAGGAGGGCTTTCCGTCGTGCCCTACCATATAGAGGCCCTTGCCCGCTCCGGAAAAGGATACGCCGGCAATGTCCTTCGGATCGATGCAGCTCTTTTCTATGGCGCCGCGGATAGCGTCCGCATTTACCTGCCACAGCTCGTTTAAATCTTTTTCGGTGTAGCCCGGCTTTGGCGTGAGTGTGACGGTCGGAACGCTGGCTACGGAAATCTGCTTTCCGTTTTCATCGAAAATTGCAGCTTTGGAAAAGGTTCCCCCATTGTCGATTCCCAATAAGTATTTCATGCTTTCTCCTCCTATTCCAGTTCCGTAATGTCCCTCCCAGTACACAGGTATGAAATCAATTTCCAGCCGCAGAAAACATGCGTCTGAAAATCGATTTGTGCTCTGTGAGGGATATTACTGTTTTAAAGTCGCTGCGCGACGGCACTAAAGGGTAAGGCCGCTTCGGCACACCGGTTATGAGAGGAACTTTTATTCGAAAAGGCACTCATAAAAGTTCCTCTCGTGCGCCTCCTCGGCTTTACCGTCCAGCAGAAATTATTTTTGAAAGAATACTTAACATTTCTCAGCTGGACTGTTTGTACTTACGGATTCATTCTATATTAGATCATAAATCGCAGTTTTGGCCCTGTCAAGCATTTTGACAGTATTTTAAAATTCCCGAATCTCTTGGGCAAGACAAAAGGGAATGACAGACCCGGCATCCGTTTCCTTATACGCTTTTTCCTCGTGCATATAATCCACAATTTCTTTTGCTTTAAAGCTCTTGAACTTTTCAATTACCTTTTCTAAAATCTCCTTCTCCCATTCACTGATAACAGAGTAGTCTGCCTGTTCGCAGGGATAGATATGGAGCATGGGTTCATAGCTATAGCTTAATTCCTCCTGGACATTCAGCTTTTCCAGATTCATCAAGCTATAATGTCCAACGGGCAGGGCTCCCATGGGCTCGTGCCTATATACCAGCCCGGTCATTGCTCTTCCCCTGTTCTTATAGGATAATGCGTCCGCATACCAAAGCATTTTCATAAGCTTTACTTTGAACAGGTTTGAAACCCTCTCTGCAAAATAAGAAATAACTGCTTCGATTTTATCAATATCCAATCTTACAAATCCATTTGAATCCGACAGTTCCTCAAAATTGGCATACTCTCCCTCCAGAGCCTGTCTTGTAAGAAATTCTTTTCCATAGGAATCCAGTTTTTCAACGATTCTTGAACGGATTTCCAATCTCTTTAAATCCGGAAATTTATCTCCGTTCTTTTTCAGAAACTCCAATGCTTGCAGGGGATTGTCTTTCATAAGACGGAGCATTGTGTCATAGGCTTCTTCCTGGATAGCTTTGCTTTCATATCTTGATATGGTTGCCTCTCCCCAGCCAAGAAGCTTTGCCAGATCTACCTGGGACAATCCGTAATTCTCCCGAATGGCTACAATCTCCCCGGAGGTGAGCAGCCCATGCTTTATCCGGTAGGCGTTGCGTGCATGGAGCAGGTTTTCATTTGTCATAGAGCCGGATTCAAATTCATGCTCTTCTCCGTCTCCATTTGCACAAAAATAAAACCGTTCTTCATAGGTTACTGCTTCGCCCTTGATTGTGACTGCCGCCAGGCGTTTTCTTTCTTCTACTTCATGGATTGTGTCACATAGGGGACAGTTCATGTGAATCTTTTTTATCACTGTATAAGCTTCCATTGTCTTACCTCCATTCTCCATTCCAGTTCCGTAATATCTGTTAAGCGTATGGAAATGACATTTTTTCTTTGGCATAGTGGAATGACACGCATAATACATGTTTTCTCCTGTTCCCTTTTACCTTTACTTTCATGTATATCTGCTTTTCCTTGATCTCTTTTCCGAAAACAAACAGCAGGGGAGGATTCAAATCATCTTTGTCAATAAGTGTCTCTGCATATTCTTCCAGCGTCAGTTCTTTTAATCTGTTAATAACGTCGGATACATCATAATCTAAATCTAATAATGTATATGGCGTTGAAAAGGGTTCTTCCTCTTTTTTCTTTTTCTTACGAATTAAAATGATGTCTGTGTCTGCATTAAAATCATTGTCACAGAGAATTGCATTAAGCTTCTCCAAAAAGTTTATAACTTCATTCTTTTTCGATTGTATGCTGAGCTTGATTTGATTCACCTCCAACAAGTTCGCTATCAATTGATAGTGTAACAATCAATTGATTGGATGTCAAGTTTAAATGGGGTTTTTATTATTTTGTTCCAGCAATATGCTGGAATGAAGGATTTTGAAGTGTTAGGATCTTCGCTTTGTTTTGCTTAAAGTATTTGCCCTATTAAAGCTCGATCAGCTCTTTGGGGGAGCTTGTCAGGTTTCGGATTCCGTTTTCTGTGATTACGGTCATGTCCTCAATGCGGACGCCGCCGAAGCCGGGGATGTAGATACCGGGCTCTATGGTTTCTATTATGCCGGGTCTCAGGATTGTCTGATCCTTGGGGGACAGGGCTGGCTTTTCGTGGATTTCCAGGCCTACGCTGTGGCCCAGGCCGTGGCCGAAGTATTCTGCGTATCCTGCCTCTTCTATGACTTTTCTTGCCAGTCTGTCGCCTTCGGCTCCTGTCATGCCGGCCCGAAGGCCCGACAGTGCTGCCTCCTGGGCTTCCAGTACGATCTTATATATCTCTTTTTGCTTCTGGCTGGCTTTTCCGATCACGATGGTTCGTGTCATGTCAGAACAGTAGCCCTGATATCTGCAGCCAAAGTCCAGAGTGAGGAAGTCTCCCTTTTCCAGTGCCTTCTCGGAAGGTACGGCATGGGGCATGGCGCTGTGAAGACCGGAGGCGGCGATGGTGTCAAAGCTTTTTTCCTGGGCTCCGTGGCTCTTCATATAGTATTCCAGCTTTGCGGCTATCTCAAGCTCTGTGATGCCTGGCTTTATTTCTGTCAGAATGTAGGAAAATGCTTCGTCGCCAATCTGCTCGGCACGGGAGAGCTTCTCTATCTCTTCTTCCTCTTTCACTGCCCGAAGCAGGGACAAGTCTTCTCCAAGGGGAACCCACCGTTCTTCTTCCTTTCCGCCTTCCTGGGCTTCCTGGAGCTTTTTTACGGTCTGCCAGGTCATTACGCCGTCCTCAAAGCCCAGACGTGTGGCCTTATCCTCCTCTAAAAGCTCTTTTAAGAGAACGCCGTATCCCCGCTCGCCTTTGATCGTCCGGACCTCGCTGCCCTTTCCTTCCTCTTCTGCCTGGAGGGTATAGCGGCTGTCTGTGAGGATTACCTGTTTTCTGCCGGACAGATACAGATAGCTGTCTGTACCTGCAAAACCGCTAAGATAGCGGATGTTGGCCGGGGATGCGATGAATGCCGCATCCAGTCCCTTTTCTTTTAATAAGGTTCTTGCTGCCTGGATTCTCATTTTTCTATTAACCTTCTTTCTATGTTCTTCAAGTATCACTTTTCCCGGCTTCTATGCCGCCGGCGCACGGATGCTTTCTCCGGATGCTCCGCCTAAGAAGAATTCCTCCTCTGCCTTCGCAGATAGCAATACAAAACCGGCTTCTCCAGGTAACGCTTCAGTACAATCTGTATCTCTTCCCTAGGGTTCATAGGCTTCACCAGTATAGAGTACATTCCTGCCCGGTTCGCTCCCCAGATGTCTGTAAAAAGCTGATCTCCTACAAAGAGGGTGTCGCCCTTATGGGTTCCCATGCGTTTCATGCCCTCCTGATAGCCTCTGCGCCTGGGCTTTCCGGCCTTATATACGTACTGGGTTTTCAGGGCATCGGCAAAGGGCGTCACTCTTGGCTCCTTGTTGTTGGAAATCAAGCAGGTGGAAAAGCCCAGCTTTCGTAAACGCTCAAAAAGGGCGATGCTGCGCTGGTCAGCCGGGGCATCATGGGGAACCAGCGTGTTATCCACATCAAAAAGGACGCCGCGGTATCCTGCCTGATACAAGCCTTCAAAATCAATCTCGTAGGTGGAAGCGATATACTCCCTGGGATACAGGCCGCCAAAAACGGAAAAGCCCTTTGGAAGCTCCGACACAAGAATTCCCCCCACAATCAGAACGGCTCCCGTCACGCCTGCCGCCGTAACCGGCTCCTTCAGTACAATTGCCGCACAGACCATGGTCACAAAGGGGTTCAGATAGATGTAATTGTTGGTGTTCACTACCCCGATCCGTTTGATGGCAATATTCCAGGTAATGTAGCAGACAGCGCTTCCAAGCACCCCCAAAAACAGCAGGCAGAATATAACGTCTCCCCTTACAAGAGGCGAAAGCGGCGGAAGGCCCTTCCCCCATAGAGCGGCGGGCGCTGTCAGCAGCAATGCATAAAAGAGCATTTTCCTTGTTAAAATCCAGTTGTCCATATGCCCCACATAGCTTTTGAGAAGCACGGAGTAGACAGCCCAGGACAGGGCTGCCAGAAGGGAAAGGGCATCTCCCAGGGGATTCAGCTTCAGCACAAAGGTTCCGTTAAACACCACCAGCACAACGCCTGCAATGGCAATGAAAAAGCCTGCCCACGTCCGCCCGGACAGTTTCTCGTCCCTGGTAAATAAATGAGCCAGAACAGCCGTAAAAACAGGGGCCGCCGCCAGGATAATGCTCACATTGGCGGCCAGGGTATAGGTCAGGGCCGTATTTTCAAAATAGTAATACAAAGTGATGCCGGAAAGGGAGAGGGCAAAAATCCCCAGCTCCTCCTTCACTCCCCCCGGCTTTTCCACTTTCCGGGTATAGAGCATCAAAACTACCCATGCGATAAAGAAGCGCATCAGCATAATCTGAAGCGCATCGTAATGATTGAGCAGGGTTTTCGTCGCCACAAAGGTCGTACCCCACACGGTAATGGTAAGCAGGGCAAGGATATGCCCTGCTGCCTTTTTTCTGTCTGTCGTCATTTCCAAGTCTCTTTCTGTCTTAACATGTTTATTTATAAGCTGCCGGGACATTATTTATCCAGCATCTTCTTTAATTCGCTTAAAAATGTATTCACATCCTTGAATTCCCGGTACACGGAGGCAAAGCGCACATAGGCCACGGAATCTAAGTCCTTCAGCTTGTCCATCACCATTTCCCCGATGACGCAGCTTGCTATCTCCCGCTCCTCCCGGTTAAAGATCTCGCTCTCGATGGCGTCGATCACGCCGTTAATGTCCTTCAAGGGCACAGGACGCTTATGGCAGGCACGCAGGATACCGTCCTCAATCTTGCTTCTGTCATAAGGCTCCCGGTTATTGTCCTTCTTAATCACAATAACGGGAATCGACTCAATCTTCTCATAAGTAGTAAAGCGTTTCCCGCAGGAATCGCAGAGACGGCGGCGGCGGATGGAGCTGTTATCGTCTGCCGGTCTGGAATCAATGACCCGGGTGTTCTCCTGGCTGCAATATGGACATTTCATAGCGTATCTCCCTCTTTTCTCCTGGCTCTTCCGCAAAATCACTTCTGTGGCAGACATCCGGGCACGCCTATGCCCCGCCAAAAGAAACAGATTTTCCGGCATTTTGCTGTAATCTGGCAAACCGCCCTCCACAAGAGCGATGCATCTATCTAAGTATAGTACATGTTCTTCTTTTCTGTCAAACCTTATGTAAAACATTTCTCCACTTCGATTCTGTTTTCAAGTGTTCCTCCAAAGCCGCAAAGTTCACACCTTTCCCCCTGAAAGCATATGATAAGGAAAGACCTTCCAGGGAGCTTCCCATGACCTTCTGTGAACTACGTGAAAAAGACGTTATCAATATCTGCGACTGCAAACGCTTAGGCTGTGTGTCGGATCTGGTATTCGATCCGAAAAACGGCTGCATCCAGGCCCTTGTAACCTCCAGCAATGAAAAACTCTGGGGACTTCTTGGAAAAGACTGCGAGTATGAAATCCCCTGGTGCAAGATCAAACAGATTGGGCCGGATATTATTCTGGTAGAACTGGAGCACGATAAGGGACGCCCTTGATATTCTATCCAGATATACTTAAGGCTGCCGGGAAATAAGATTTCGGACTTTTCTGATATCTTATCTCCCGGCAGCCTTAAGTTTTTATACTTCCTTATTCAGCTGTCAGCAATGGGCCTTTATTCCCCATTCTTTCATAATCACATACATCATCAGATGGTTCAGAATCAGATGCATATCCTCCACCAGCTGCATATTTCCAACCGGCACATGGAAGGTAAGATCCGTTATCTTAGAAACCCTGCCGCCGTCAAAGCCTACCCATCCTATGATTTTCGCCCCCTGCTCTTTTGCATAAGTAAGGGCGTTTATCACATTTTGGCTGTTGCCGCTTCCGCTGATGCCGATGACCAGATCCCCCGGCTTTACCTTATTGCGAAGCTGGAACGAAAAGATATCCTCATAGCCGATGTCGTTTGCTATGGCAAGCACCGTAGGCACGTTGTCGTTCAGGCAGCATATCCGGAATTTCTTATCCGTATATTCGGAGATTCCCTTGTTAAAATCATTGGCCATATGGGAGGCCGTGCTGGCGCTTCCTCCATTTCCGAACACATAGACCGTCGCCTCCTTTTCATAGGCCGACACCAGTTCCTTCAGCAGCTCGTTCACAAGCGTGACATCCAGTTCCTTCAGCAGTCTGATTTCTTCATCCACATAATTTTTAATCGAGCCTGTATAATCCATATGCGTTCAATCGTCCTTTTTACTGAAAATCCGCTACATTGTCTTTGGTCACAAGGGTACTGTCAATATTGAGGCTCTCTGCCTCACTGCCGCTTAAGAGCGCGTCAACAATTTTAATCGCTTCCACGGCGTATCCTTTTTCATCCTGCTTTACGGTTGCGCCCAGACGTCCCTCGGATACTGCCTGCAGGCCGCCCTCAGTTCCGTCGATAGCAAATACCTTTACCTGATCCTCCTTGCCAGCCATCTCGATTGCCTCAACTGCACCCATGCCCATGTCATCATTTGCCGCCAGAATCACCTTCAAATCCGGATAAGCCACCAGCCAGTTCTGTGCCACGGTCATTGCATTGTCTTTGGACCATTCTGCCACCTCGGTTGCCACCAGGGTCGCACCCTCCTTTGCCTCAATCGCATCCTTAAAGGCCTTTACACGATTCTCGGAATGGAAGTTTCCTGTAGGGCCGCTTAAGATTGCAACCTCCGCATCGTCACAGAAGCCCTGCTCAATGGCATAGTCCACTACAACCTGTCCCTGCTGATAGGGATCTGCGTCCACATACCAGCTCGCTCCGTTATCTTCAATATGCCCCGTCGTAACTACCACGTAAATGCCTTTGTCCAGAGCTGCCTTTACCACTTCTACCGAAGCCTCTGCATCTACCTGCTGGAATACAATGGCATCATATCCGGCTGCCGTGCAGGTCTCGATCTGATCGTTCTGGGTGGCTGCCGTATTTTCGGAATCAAAATAGTCTACCGTGAACTTGTCCGCATACCCCTTTGCCGCTTCCTCAAACTGTTCTTTTACAGAAAGGCAGAAGGTATCTGTAAAACTCTTGCAGAGGAATGCTACCTTGTAGGCGCCCTCACTGCCCTCTGCCGCATCCGCCACATTTTCCGCCGCCTCTTCCGCCTCCGCAGGCGCCGTTTCTTCTGTCTCTCCCTCGGCCGGAGCCGGTGCATTGCTGCTCTCCTTGCTTCCGCCGCATCCGGCCATGGCAGCTGCCATTACCACCGTAAGTAACACTGCTGTCAACTTTCTCTTCATATTCTTCATCCTCCTTTTTTATTCATTAACCCTTACAGGATTAATTTCACCCTTTTGCTTTTCCTACTCTTTTTTTCCTTTGGTCACAATATCCAGAACCACTGCGGCTACGATAATCAGTCCGGTGATAATCATTTGATAATAGGACTGTACCGACTTCAAGGTTAAAATGTTGGTGATAACGCCGATGATAATGGAGCCAATCACACTGCCGTAGATGCTTCCCACGCCGCCGGACAGGCTTGCGCCGCCGATAATAGCCGCCGTGATCGCATCAAACTCCAATCCTTCCGCCTCTGCAGGCTGTCCGGAATTCAGTCTCGTCATAAACAGCGCTCCTGCAATCCCCACAAAAATCCCGTGAATCAGATAGGTTTTAATAATTGTCCATTGATTGCTGATACCTGAGGCCGTAGCTGCTTCCGCATTGCCTCCAACTGCATAAATATACCTGCCCAGGCGCATTTTCTTTAAAACAAACCAGGTAACTGCAATGCAAAGGAACATGATTAGCACGGAATAGGGCACGATTCCCTGTATCCTTCCCTGGCCCAGCCTGGAAATATTTCCGATGTTATAGATCGGGGTTCCCCCTGTATAGATATAGCAGATGCCTCTTCCTGCCTTCATCATGGCAAGGGTTACGATAAATGCCGGTGCATGAAACTGCGTCACAATCACTCCGGAGAGAAAATTCACTGCCATTCCCACGGCGACCGCCGCCAGCACGGCCAGAATTCCCGCCAGCATGCCATTCATGCCTCCCTCGGCCAGATTTTTATATGTTCCTACGCAGATACATCCCGTCAGCGCTACCACTGCGCCCCCGGACAGGTCTGTCTGCCCGGCTATAATCAGCAGGGTAAGTCCGCAGGTAAGAATCGTAACCACTGCAATCTGCGACAGTAGATTGACGACATTTGCCTGGGACAGGAATACCGGCGAAATTACAGAGCACACAACCAGAAGCCCCAGCAGAATAACGACAATACCATATTTATTGTAAAATCCTATGAGTTTTTCTTTGTTTCCCATCTTATTCTCCATTCCCTCCCACTGCCATGCTCATAACCGTTCCGGGCGTCGCTTCCTCTCGGGACAGCTCGCCGGCCACCCTTCCCTGCCGGATAATCAGAATGCGGTCGCTCATTCCCAGCAGCTCTTCCATATCAGAATTGATCATAATGATTGCCATTCCCTGATCCGTCATTTCGTTCATCATTTTATAGATCTCATACTTTGTTCCCACATCAATCCCTCTGGTGGGTTCATCCATAATCAGCACTCTTGGAGCTACCGCCATCCATTTGGCCAGAACTACCTTCTGCTGATTTCCACCGGAGAGAGTTCTGGTCTCTACCGCCGCAGAAGGCGCTTTGATAGCAAATCTCTGCATCATATCATGGACGATTCTCTTTTCCTTGGAAAGAGGGATGACTTTCTTCTTAAATACATGCTTCAGCGCCGCCATTGCAATGTTTTCTTTAATGTCGCGAAGCAGAACCAAACCGTATCGGCGGCGATCCTCCGAGACCATGGCAATCCCCTGCCGGATGGAATCATTCACATTGCGAATCTCCATCCTCTGCCCTTCACAGTACAGCTCTCCGCTGTCTTTTGGGTCAAGTCCTATCATGGCCCGGGCGATTTCCGTTCTCCCCGCGCCGACCAGGCCGGATATCCCCAGAATCTCTCCCTTTCTCACTTCAAAATTAATGTCCTCAAAGATGCCCTTTTTATTAAAATTCTCAACCCTAAGCAGGACTTCTCCTATCTTCGGATCCCTGGGCGGAAAAACCTCTTTCATTTCCCGTCCTACCATTTTCTCAATCAGCGCCGCCCTGGAATACTCCGACGCCTTTCCGGTCATAATGTGGGCTCCGTCCCGGAATACCGAAATGTAATCCGCAATATGGAATACCTCGTCCAGCTTGTGAGAAATAAAAATAATCGTGATCCCCTGCTTTTTCAGCTCAAATATCTTCTCAATCAGGTATTTTACTTCTTTTTCCGTAAGGGAAGAGGTCGGCTCGTCCATCAAAATAATCTTGGCGTCGCAGGACACTGCCTTGATGATCTCGATCATCTGTGCATCTGCAAGGGACAGCTCTTTCATTTTCAGATTCAAGTCATAGGACAGCCCCTGATCTGACAGGTATTTTTTTGCTTCCCCCATCATCCTTTTATCATCCAGCGCAATCTTAAGAGGGCCGGATGCTTCCCTTCCCAGGTACATATTCTGCACCACGGTCATCTCCGGGATAATATTCAGCTCCTGATGAATCATGGCGATTCCTTTCAGTCTGGCCTGTGCGCTTCCCTTGGGATTCCAGGGCTTTCCGTCAAATTCAATCATTCCTTTTTCCGGTTTGTACAGCCCGTCAATCACCTTCATCAGTGTGGATTTTCCGGCACCGTTTTCTCCCACAATGCAGTGGATCGTTCCACGTTTAATTGAGAAGGAGACATCGTTCAGCGCCTTGACGCCTGGAAATTCTTTGGAAATATTCTTAAATTCCAGTATAGTATCTGCTTGCTTACTCATTCCTTCCTCCATCTAAATCCCGTAATGTTCCGCCCCTGCATCACCGGGCCCTTTCATCTGCTCCTGTCAGCAGCAGCGTTCCTGCCAGCACCACGTCCTCATCCAGCTCACTTTTGACGATCCGATATCTTCCCTTGCAGTTCTGGTACACGTACTGTTCCGTATAGCGGCGGATCCGTTCGAGCAGCGGCTCCCCAATCAGCGAAACACCTCCGCCCACAGCAATCACCTCCGGGCTGTAAAAGCACAAAACATTACAGAGAGCGATTGCAAAATACTCCGCCATCTCTTCCAGAATCTTAAGGGAAAAAGCATCCCCCTTGTGAATTCCCTGGCCCCACATCCGGCAGTCCAGCTCCTGCTGCCTGTGTCCGCACAGCTCCAGGAGTATGGAATCCTCCGGTATCGCTTCGCGCCTCAGCCTTGCCTCAATTCCCCACCCAGAGCAGATGCGCTCGATGTGATTCACCGGATAGATAGAGTTTCCCTGATAACAGGGATCGTACAGATAACTCTGGCCGAATTCCGCCACGCCGAACCCCTGGCCGTCAAAAAGCTTCCCGTCTATTACGATTCCGCCTCCCACGCCGCTTCCGATATTGGTGTAAAAGAAAATATTCGTCCCCCGCCCCGCTCCCAGGCAATACTCTCCCCAGGCAGCGGCATTGCTGTCATTGTACAGGCGTGTGGGAATCCCTGTCTTTTCTTCAAAATACTGCGCCACCGGAAAATTCCCCCAGCCGTCGATCTGCGCCGACCAGATTGCCGTTCCGGTTGACGTATGCACCGGCCCGCCAAAGCCGATTCCGATTCTGCAGATTGTTCCGCCCAGCTCCGCCGCTTTTTTTATCAGAGACGGCAGCGCTTCTGTTACCCGGTCAAGAATTCCTTCAAATCCTTTTTCCCGTTCCACACAGGTGCGGTATCGATAAAAAATCTCTCCCTTATCTGATCCCAGCACTAACTGAATCTTCGTTCCGCCGGTCTCAATCGCCAATATAAAATGCTTCTTCATAGTAACGGCCCTCTATTCCTCCATCGGCGACACAATGGCTTCGATATTTTCCGCCAGAATGTGTGCATAAATCATATGAAGCTCCTCTACCCTTGTCACTTCATCGGAATCCACCGGTATCCAGATATCTGCCAGCTCTTTCATCCTTCCGCCGCTGCGCCCTGTGATTCCGACTGTCGTTATCCCAAGCTCCCCCGCCTTTTCAAATGCCTTTACGCAGTTCTTTGAATTGCCGCTGGTGCTGAAGGCCCAGAGAATATCACCCTTTTGCCCAAAGGCGGAAAGCTGCCTTGAAAACATCTCCTCCGGACCGTAATCATTCGTCAGAGAGGTGATTGCAGAAACATTGTCCGTCAAAGCAAGAATCCGATAGCTTTCTCTGTTCCAGTTTTTCAGATGGCACAACAAGTCGTTGGCAATATGGGAAGCCGTCGCCGCGCTCCCTCCGTTGCCGCACACGAAAATGCAGCTCCGTCTTCCAACTGCCTCTGCCGACACTTCTATGCACTTCTCCAGAGGCTGTATATACTGTTCTTCATGGGTCATCAGGCTTGCCACAAGGCTTTCTGCCGCTTTTTTAAATGTACTTTTCATACTCTTATCTCCGGATATCTTTATCTTATTCAAATAATTAAATTAACTTATGCGAATAAGTTAATTATGATTATATTTAGTTTTATCGCTAAAGTCAATAAATATTTACATTTTTCGTGTTTTTCAGACATTTTCACAAAATAACTTATTTGTTTTTAGTAACATTTTCGAATAAGTATGGGCGTAATTAATTTATCTGCTTTTATTGATTTTGCACTTTTCTGCGTGTATAATAAAATCTGTATAAAATTGCCTCCTGCAGCCCACAGAAGCTGTCTTACTTCCTGACGCAGCGCCCTCTGAAAAAAAGAGAGCGTATTTCCTGTGAGCTGTGGATTTGAACAAATTACTGAAAAGAGACTGTCATGGGAAAAATAAATAAGAAATTTGAATATATATATGATGATTTAAGAATCAAAATAGAAAACCGTACTTTTCTTCCGGAGGACAAGCTTCCCTCCGAAAGCGAACTCATTGAACAGTATGGCGTCAGCCGCTATATGGCCCGGAAAGCTCTGGAACAGCTTGAGACAGACGGGCTCATCTGCCGTTTCCAGGGAAAGGGCTGCTTTGTCCGCACCTTAGCCGCCCCCATGCCCTATATCAGCAATTCCAGACAGATTCTTCTGATTGCTTCCCGGGCGGAACATTTTTATTTTCTGAAAAGCATCAACGGCATCGAGCAGGCCCTTCAGGATACCGGCTACACACTAACTATTAAGCTGTCCAATTACAATCCCAAGGCGGAGGCCTCCCTTTTGAAGGAAGCATTTCAGAATGACTATGCCGGCATCCTTCTGTTTCCTTCCGACAGCGCCCACATCTATACGAATCAGTTTTTGTACCGCTATATAGAGGCAAACCGGATTCCCTGCATTTTCATGGGCAACCGGATTCCCTTTCTCAATATTCCCAGCGTGATCACCGATGATTATATGGGCGGAAAGCTGGCTGCGGAATATCTTATCCGGAAAGGGCACACTTCCTTTGTATCCATTATGAACAGCGAAGAATATTCTGGGTGTATGCGCTACGCTGGTTTTACGGAAGCACTCAACTACAGCAGCGCACCCGTCACCTTTGAATCGGTTCTGTGGTTCAGCCATAACGAAAAGGAATCCATCTTTTCTGCGGACGATTCCAGAATTCTGGAGCTTGCCAAAAAGACAACCTCCTTTTTCTGCTTCAACGACAGCGCCGCCGTCAACCTGTACCAGCTGCTCACCCAGTCCGGCTGCCGGGTACCTGAGGATATCTCCATCATCGGCTTTGACGATTCCTACCTGTGCGAGACAAACCCGGTGAAGCTTACCTCCCTTCACCAGGATCCGACCCACATCGGTTACACCGCCGCCAGAAATCTGCTGCGGATTATCGACGATCCCTCTTTTGAGGGCAGCATGGTATTCCAGCCATATCTGGTGGAACGGGACTCTGTCTGCAGTATTTTGCCGTGAGTTTCCGGTTATATCACATCCACAAACATAACCCCTTCAATCTCCGACAGCTTCTGCAGATACTCCTGCTTATTCAGCCTGTAGGGAATATAGATCGTCATGCGGATCGTAAAGGACTGCCCCCCAGTCTTAGGCTTGTCCACATCATACATATCTATCTTACATCCATCCGCCTTCAGCCTGCTAAGCAGGACAGACGCCGTCCTGTTTTCCTCCCCCTCTATGTACAGCCTGGCATATCTGGAATACTGATAAGCCTTCTCCTCAACAAAAGGCAGTAAATGCAGCCCCACCAAAAGAACCACCGTCACCAATATCGCCCCATCCACAAAACCAATACCAGCCGCCAGCCCCACACAGGCACAGATCCAGATACTGGCCGCAGAAGTAAGCCCCTTCACCTGACGCCCAGCCACAATAATAGAGCCCGCTCCCAGAAATCCCACGCCGCTCACCACCTGAGCCGCCATCCGCGAGATATCCGTACTCCCCGGAAATACAATATCCATATACTGAGCCGTCATCATCACCATAGCCGCCCCCAGACACACCGCAGCATCCGTCCGCGCCCCTCCCCCTCTTTTCTTGGCTCCCCGATCAATCCCAATAAGCCCCCCAAGCAGCAGCGCCGCCGCCATCCGCAGCAGCACATTCCTCAAGCTCCACTCCGTCAACGACACAAAAAACATACCAATCCCTCCCCTTCATCATTCTCCACCTACATTCTACCCCAAACCCACCCCAAAAACAACCAAAACCCAAACGCTCCCCCTTCTTCCCACCCCCACAGTCAGGGGATGAAGCCGAATAAGACAGCAGATTTTCCAATATCTAGTGTCCGGCTGTTCACGCACAGGCGTCTGATATGGATGAACATTGCCCAAAACCAAAACCCACGCAAAAACCAAAAATGCAATGTACATCCAGAGCAGACACCTGTACGTGAACCGTCCGAACACAGGATATGGAAAATCTGCTGTCTTATTCGGCTTCATCCCCGTCCGTCCCCTTCACTCCAGCAGCTCCTCCAAAAACCGCGACCGTTCCCCCTTCCTGTTATACATCTTCTTCACCGAAAAAACATACAACAGCTCCTTCGCCCTTGTCATAGCCACATAAAACAGCCGCCGCTCCTCCTCAACCTCCTCATCAAGCACCGCCCTCTTATGAGGCGTCACCCCTTCATTGGCATCCGGAATAAACACAATCCGGTACTCAAGCCCCTTACTGCTGTGCATGGTAGCCACAGACACACTATTACTCTCCCTCTCCTGCGCCTTCGCCTGCCGTTCCAATTCCTTCTTATACTCCTCAATATGGGCAGACCACTCCCCAAAAGTCTGGAATCCCTTCGAAAGGGCCTGCAGCTCGTCCAGAATCTCCAGAAGATCCTCCGCCTTCCGGTTCCGATACTCTGCATACTCCCTAAGATACTCCTCATACCCCACAATATTCCGAATATAATGGATCGCCCCAAAAGGACTCAATCTCCCAATCATCTTCAGATCCGACTGCAGCTTCTCAATCCGCTCTGCCACCCAGGGCTTTTCCTCATAGCAGCACAAAAGCACCTCCCAGGCAATTTCCTCTTCTTCCAGGCATTCCCTCCCGATATACCGCTTCGGCCGGTTCATAATCTGCAGGAAATCACTCCGCTTCCTGCTCCCCTGGGCCAGCCGGATATAAGTAAATATATCCTTCACAATCCAGTGATCATAGAGATTCGGCAGCCGGTCGCGCATACGGAAAGGAATCCCTGCCGACATCAGCTCCTCCACCAGAAGCCGCGGCTGGGTATTGGTCCGAAAAAGAACGGCAATATCCGAATAAGCCCCTCCCTTGGCCGCATAAGCCTTAATCTTATCTACAATACAGGCATTTTCCTCCTCCTGCCCGGAAAACTCATGGGTGAAAATGTCAAATCCGTCTCCCTTCGCCGCATAAATCTCCTTGGGAAACCGCTCCTTGTTATGCCCGATCACCTTCCCGGCTCCCTTTACAATCTCCGCTGTAGAGCGAAAATTCGCATCCAGCACCACTTTACGGGCCTTGGGATAATCCTTCTCAAAATTCAGCATAATCTGCGGCTTCGCTCCCCGGAACCGATAGATAGACTGGTCGTCATCCCCCACAATAAACAGATTATCCTCCGGCGCAGCCAGAAGCCGCACAATATCATACTGAAGCTGATTGATATCCTGGAACTCATCCACCAGGATATAGCGGTACTTCCTCTGCCAGGCCCCTAAGATATCCGGCCGTTCCCGAAGGAGCTCATAGCAGTACACCAGCATATCATCAAAATCAATAAGATTGTTTCTGCGCAGGCGGTTATCATAATCGTCATAAATCTTCTTGAAAACAGCAGAATTGCAGACAGACGCATGATAGGTGTTCAAATCGCAGCGCTCGTTCTTCACCCGGCTGATTTCCGCCGCTGCGTCGGACAGGAACTCTGTCTCATCATCAAGCTCCAGGTTCGCCTTGCGGACACTGTCGCGCAGAAACTGGTATTTTTGCTCCTCCCGAAGAATATTTTCCGCCCCATAGCCGTAGGCCAGCTTTAGGATCTGAAAAAAGACCGCATGAAAGGTTCCGAAAGACACCTTCGTCCCGCCGCTCTTTGTCTGCCGCAGGAAACGCTCGCGCATTTCCTTTGCCGCTGCTTTTGTAAAGGTAATCACCAGGATTTCCGAGGGCTTCACATGACAGTCCTCAATGAGATACCGGGTTCTTCGGGTAATCACGGTCGTCTTACCGCTTCCCGGCCCGGCCAGAACCAGCATGGGGCCGTCCACATGAGAGGCGGCCCGACGCTGTGCATTGGATAATTGATTCATAAATAGACCTTTTCCGTAAAAAACAAATCATTCTATACTTTTTCTAACAGTTCGATGGCTCTGCGGATCCGCTTTAAGGATTCCTCTTTCCCCACAATCTCCATCATCTCCGTAGCGCCGCAGGGCGTCATCTGCTTTCCGGACACAGCCGTGCGCACCGGCCACAGTACATAGCCGTTCTTGCATCCCTTCTTGGCTGCATAGTCCGTCAGCAGCGCGTACAAAGCATCATTGCTGTAATCCTCCTGTGCCTCCAGCAGGGGAAGCAGCTCCTGGAGTACCTCCAAAGAGCTCTCGGCAGAGGTTTTCATCTTCTTGTGGGTATACATGGCCGTATCATACTCCGGAAGCTCCTCAAAAAAATCAACCAAGGCCGCAATATCCGGAAACACCTCAATTCTCGTTTTCACCATGGCCGCAATCTTTTTCAGATCATAGTCTTTTGTAACTGCCTCCTTCAGATAAGGCAGAGCCATCTCATAGAACACATCAAAATCCATGGCCTTGAGATACTCGCCGTTCATCCATTTCAGCTTGGTGTAATCAAACACAGAAGGAGCCTTGCTCATATGACGGTAATCAAAAACCTTAACCAGCTCTTCCAGGCTGTAGATCTCCCGATCCTCCTCCGGACTCCAGCCAAGCAGAGCCACAAAGTTAATAATCGTCTCCGGCAGAAAGCCCTGTTCCAGCAGATCCTCAAAGGAGCAATGACCGCAGCGCTTAGACAGCTTCTTATGCTCTTCGTCCGTAATCAGCGGACAGTGCACATAGGTGGGAACCTCCCAGCCAAAGGCCTCATAGAGCCGGTTATACTTCGGCGAAGAGGAAAGATACTCATTTCCCCGGACTACATGGGTAATTCCCATGAGATGGTCATCCACCACATTTGCAAAATTGTAGGTGGGGTAGCCGTCCGACTTAATGAGAATCATATCATCCAGTTCCGCATTGTCCACGCTGATGGCGCCGTAAATATCATCCTGGAAAGTGGTCGTCCCCTCTGTGGGATTATTCTGGCGGATTACATAGGGAATACCGGCTGCCAGCTTCTCCTCCACCTCTTCTTTGCTCAGAGAAAGGCAATGCTTATCATAGATCACAATCTCCTTGCCCGCCACTTCGGTTTTCAGGGATTCCAGGCGTTCCTTATCGCAGAAGCAGTAATAAGCCTCGCCTTTTTCAATCAGCTTCCTGGCGTATTCCAGATAAATTCCAGCCGCCTGCCGCTCACTCTGGACATAGGGGCCAACTCCTCCGTCCTTATCCGGCCCCTCATCGTGCTTAAGCCCAGCCTTCTCAAGAGTCCGGTAAATAATATCCACCGCTCCCTCCACCAGGCGCTCCTGATCCGTATCCTCAATCCGAAGGAGAAAATCGCCTCCCTCATGCTTTGCAATCAAATATGCATACAACGCCGTCCTTAAATTCCCCACATGCATCCGGCCTGTGGGGCTGGGCGCAAATCTTGTCCGAACCTTTTCCATAATCTCTCTCCTATCTGCTTCTATAAAAAATCAAAAACCACTCTGCAAATTATATAATAAACCCAAATCGTTTACAAGCTATATTTTCCTATTTGCAGCCGCTGGGTGACAGCACGAAAAAGTAAAGCACTTTTTACAAGGGAAAACTGCCGGCAATTTTTCAATTTTGCTTCTTCGGTTGCCTTTTTACAAAAAATCTGTATACTAGTAAATAGAATCAAATTTAAAAAGGACAAGTAAAGCTTATGAACACAGAAACAAATTTGACAGAAGATAATAAGCTGACAAAAGCAGATATACAGACAAAAGAGTCCCAACAGGCAGAAAACACCATATCAGAGGAAGCTTCCTTTGAAGAACCGAAGAAGCGCCGCCCCATCCTGCCCTTTCTTCTATGCGCGCCTCTGCTCTGCCTTCTGATCGCCTATCTTGCCGGCGCCTTCTATTATCAGAATCACTTTGTAAACGGCACTGTAATCGATCAGGTGGATGTGTCCAAAATGACCATTGCAGACTTAGAAGCCCAGATACAGGATTACAGCCTCCGGGTTCTGCAGCGCCAGGCAGACGGAACCACACTGGAAGAGGAAATCTTAGGAGCGGATATCGGACTTTCCTATTCCTCCACAGAGCCTATTCAAGAGATACTAAAGTCTCAGAACAACTGGCTGTGGTTTCTAAACCAGGAAAATACCCACGAGATAGCAGATCTTATTGATTACGACGCAGCTTCCCTGGAAGCAGAGATAAAAAATCTTAAGGGATTTGACAAAGATTTCGTCACGGCGCCGGAGGATGCATACATAACGGATTATGAACCCGAAAAGGGGTTCCAGATGGTAGAGGAGGTTCCGGGAAACAAGCTGAATCACAGCAAAACCCTGGAAACCATAGGGACGGCTGTGGCAGAACTGGCCGAAGAGGTGAACCTGGACGAGGCCGGCTGCTATGAGGAACCAGAGATCACCGTAGAAAACGAAGCCCTTAAGAACACCTTTGCTCAGCTCCAAAGCTATGCGGAGACTACCATCACCTATACCTTCGGAAGCCAGAAGGAAATCCTTGACGGCAGTACCATCAGCAGCTGGCTTGATACAGAAGGCACCCAGGTTACCCTTGATAAGGAACAGGTAGGGGAATACGTATCCTCTCTTAAGAAAAAGTACGACACGATTTTCCACCCCCGGACCTTCCGGACCAGCTACGGCACGGAAATCACCATCAAAAACGGCGATTACGGCTGGTGGATGGATACCGAGCAGGAAACGGCGGAACTGACGGAAATGATTGAACAGGGAAAAAGCGGCGAACGGACTCCCGTCTACAGGCAGACGGCAGCCTCCTACGATACACCGGATTACGGCGACACTTATGTAGAGATCAACCTGTCAGCCCAGCATCTCTTCCTCTACAAGGACGGGCAGATGATTCTGGAATCTGATTTCGTATCCGGTAATGTATCCCGCGGCTATACCACTCCCGGCGGTATCTTCGGACTTACCTATAAGCAGCGCGATGCCACACTGACAGGAGAAACCTACCGGACACCCGTATCCTACTGGATGCCCTTTAACAATAACATCGGCATGCACGACGCCACCTGGAGAAGGGACTTCGGGAAAGATATTTACCTTACAAACGGTTCCCACGGCTGCATCAATCTGCCCTATTCCGCTGCAAAAGAAATATACGGGCATATCGAAAAGGGAACGCCCGTTATCTGCTACTACCTGCCTGGCACAGAATATGTTCCGGAAGCAGAGATGCCCATAGATCCGGACAACCCGGAGAACGCCGTAACAGAAGATACGCCCCAAGAGGATCTTCCGCAGGAAGAGGCTCCCCCTGAGCCTGTGCAGCAGGAAGAAGCGCCTGTTGAGGAAGCCGCGCAGTAAATGCAGAGCCTTACTCTTCACAAGATCAAAAAGGGGCTGTCGTATTTTGCGGCAGCCCCTTTTCATTTTACAACATAACGTCAATGGCTCTTATTCTTTTCCTGCATCCAAAAACTGCGGTTTCCCATCCAGAATCTCCATAAACTCTTCCCCTGTAATCGTCTCCTTCTCATAAAGGAATTTTGCAATCTCATGGAGCTTGGACAGATTCTCATTCAAAAGCTTCCTGGCCTTTTCATGCTGCTCCTTCACAATCGCCACAACCTTCTTATCAATCAATGCTGCCGTCTCGTTGGAGCAGGCCAGGGAAGTGTCTCCGCCTAAGTACTGGTTGTTCACTGTCTCCATGGCCACCATATCGAATTCCTCTGCCATGCCAAACCGGGCAACCATGGCCCTGGCAAGCTTTGTGGCTTGTTCAATATCATTGGAAGCCCCCGTAGTAACCGAACGGAAGATCAGCTCCTCCGCCACCCGGCCGCCGGTAAACGTTGCAATCTTATTCTCAATTTCCTCCCGGCTCATTAGATTGTGCTCCCCTTCCTCCACCTGCATGGTATAACCCAGAGCGCCGGAGGTACGGGGAATAATCGTAATCTTATGCACCGGAGCTGAATGATTCTGCAGTGCGGCCACCAGGGCATGTCCCACCTCATGGTAGGATACAATCAGCTTCTCCTTGTCGGAGAGCACCTTATTTTTCTTCTGATAGCCTGCGATAACGACCTCAACGCTCTCCTCCAGATCGCTTTGGACCACATACTTTCTGCCCTGGCGTACGGCCCTGAGAGCGCCCTCGTTGATCATATTGGCCAGCTCTGCGCCGGAGGCTCCTGCTGCCGCCCGGGCAATGGCATTGAAGTCCACATCCTCCGCAAGCTTAACCTTCCTGGCGTGTACCTTCAGAATATCCTCCCGGCCCTTTAGATCCGGAAGCTCCACCGGAACCCTCCGGTCAAAGCGGCCCGGACGCAGCAGCGCCGGATCCAGAGATTCCGGCCGGTTGGTCGCCGCCAGAATAATCACGCCTTTTCGCCCGTCAAAGCCGTCCATCTCTGTGAGCAGCTGATTCAAGGTCTGCTCCCTCTCATCGTTGCCGCCCATTCCGCCTCCGTCACGCTTCTTTCCAATCGTATCAATCTCATCAATAAACACAATACAGGGAGCCTTCTCATTGGCCTGCTTAAACAAATCCCGAACCTTGGCCGCACCCATACCTACAAACATCTCCACAAACTCCGAACCGGAAATCGAAAAGAACGGCACCTCCGCCTCTCCGGCTACCGCCTTTGCAAGCAGCGTCTTACCGGTACCCGGTGGCCCCACAAGCAGCGCGCCCTTGGGCATCGATGCGCCAATCTCCGCATACTTCTCCGGATTATGCAGAAAATCCACAATCTCCGTCAGAATCTCCTTGGCCTCATCCTCCCCGGCCACATCGGTAAACTTAATGCCTGTAGTGGATTCCACATAAATCTTGGCATTGCTTTTACCAAAGGTCATCGCATTGCCCATAGCTCCGCCCATGCGTTTACTCAAGCTGCGCATGAGAAACTGTCCGAGAACAATCATAAGCACAAAGGGAAGCAGCGAAACCAAAAAAGACATCAGGGGCGAAGGCCCCTCTACTATCTCAGTTCCAAAGACCACCCCGGACTCATGCAGCCGGTTCACCAGACCAGGATCATAAAAAACGCCGGTCTTATAATAATTGGTATCTTCCGCCTTATCCGAAAAAATAATCTGGTTATCCTCCACCTGAACCTCTTTGATCTGTCCGGAATCAATCATATCCAGAAAGGTATCGTAACCTACCTGCTTCACCTTCGGCGCAAGAGCTCTGGGAATAAACAAAGTATTTAAAAGGATCATAACCAGTACAACAATCACATAATAATACAAAAATGGTTTTTTAGGGTTTTTTACTTCTTTCACATCATTCTCCTGTTTCGAATACCATAAAAGTTTTCATTTGTCAAAGGGCAGTGTATCACTAACTGCTTCACAGGTCAATGAAAGAATTCTAAACCAATTCTAAAATTTTGAAAAACCATCCAGAAGCCATGTTTCCCGTTCTGCTCCATCCGCACCGGTTTTGATTGTTTTTACAAATTGAAAGCCTATCCCCAATGATTCAATACGAGGACGAATACTGTTTAATAATTCTGACATAGCAAATCTCCTTTTTGAAAATACAAGGCCACAAAAAATCTATGCGGAGCTGCTGACAACAAATTCAAATATACCATGGAATAAAAAAGCCATCAACATCATCGCTTTACAGTGATAAGGAAGTATAGAAACTAACTTATCATCAACGCTGACAAACAGGGTGCAAGCAAGAACAGAGAACACATCACTTTCATTAGTGGTCGGTTCTCTGCTTTTTGTTACGCAATAGAACGCTGTTTTTGAGGGTAGGGATATAAAATATCGTCTAAGTGTTTTCCATGCTCTGAAAGCCGCATAAATCAAGGACTTTTTAACCTCTACTGCGTAACATACCTACCCAAGAAAGCATTAGTTTTATAAAGCGATTGGATTAGACGGATTTTGAACACCGTAACAACTCCCGGTGTTGGATTATCCGATATTGGATTTTCCGACACCGGGTTATCCGACATCGGAAAATCCAACGCAATTAAATAAAGATATAACTAACTAAAGAAAAACCAAATACAGACTTAATCAAATATCTATTCCTTTCCTATCCTTTCCCCTAACCCCTTTCCTTTGAAGCACAATATAGTGACAGAGCTGCAAGAATGGAAAAGAATGGAACGGAAACGGCAGTATAAAGAAATATTGTTTACTATGTTACGCAATAGAACACCGTTTTTAAGGGTAGGAGTATAAAACCCTTACCCTTGTCCTTATCGCCGCTGTAATGCGCTTAAATCAAGCGAGAAACACCCTCTATCGTGTAACAATCATTCCATACTGGATTGAGGGCGAAAGCAGTCTACTGATTTCGTCCTCTTGACTGCCCATTAGCAAAGGCGGGAAAAGCTGTCAAGGGCGCATAGCGCGAAGTTTACCCTTGACAGCTTTTCACGTCTTTGCTACTTCCTATCGGTCGAAGCGGAATTTCAATATGGCTTCAACCAGTTTTGCCTTTAATCTGTCCTGTGTGTCGTCATTGATATGCCCCTTATACATAGACAGGTATTTGATGTGTGCGGTGTAGTGCTGCAATACTGCGTCTACCGCTTCCGGCTCTCCGGCAACGGCTTTTTCGATTACTTCAAAAGGTATCAGCTTTTTGTTCCTCATGTTCCAATCTCTCCCATTCTTTCCGCAACTGTTTGTTATTCGTTAGTTTATCTGAACCAAAATCCTCAGTTTTTCTCCAAATTAAATAAGGTATGGGATATTTTAATCTGATATATTTTCCGTCAGATTATTTCATCTCCATACCTTTTGTGCTATCCTTTTATCTGATACGCAGAAAAAAGGACAGGAACTCTCACCGACCAAAGTTTGTGTCCCTGTCCTTACTCACACCATGGCGGACGGTTCCGCCACAGACAAGGATATGATAACAGTAATCACAGAAGAATGCAACGAAATTTCACAGGAATTTTATGATGATGCCATGGATTCCATCCAGATCTGCCAGCTGGAGTGTTCCTGCGGCCACTGCGGCTGCCTCGCAGGGCACGGGGCCTATACCCGCTCCATAAAAACAGCACTGGGAAAGATCCCCCTTGTCATACGCAGGGTGCAGTGCAGCCTCTGCAATGCCACCCATGCCCTCCTTCCCTCCGGCATCGTCCCCTACTCCCAGGTCCTCCTCACGGACCACGCCGCCATAGCTTCTTCCTTTGAAGATGGGAGGGACGGCAGGGAGGTGATGGATACGAACCCGGAACTCTCTCCCAGCCAGGTCTTTTACATCCTGTCCTTATATATCCGTTTCTGGCGGCAGCGTCTCTTAAGCGAAAGTCTCCCGCTGTCCCCCGCCCATGCCCTCACTAAGTCCTGCATCCGACTTTTCGGACGCCAGTTCATGCAGATAAAAAATACCAGGAACCTCCTCTTTGTGCCGCCTACATAACTTTGGGTGACTCCCATGCCCCTTTTCCTTATGATGACATAAAAACATAAGGAGGTTTCAGATCAATGGAACAGGAATACAGACATGCCATCGCGCTGATGCGCTATTCGGCCATCGCTCCGCTCATCCCCGGCCTGCCGGAAGGGTACCGGAATCTGGCGGACTATCTGGAGAAAACATCACAAAAAGGACTGCTGCATCCGGACGGGGAGGTCAGGAAAGTTAGCAACCCCCATTTCAAATGGGGGTTTAGATTTTACCCCTCCGGGGATTATTACTGGTTCCGCCAGAGGCGGGATTTCGCAGTACCATTATTTCTGGTTGCCCTCCTATGTAGGGCTCACTGCTTTCTTCCGTCCTCTAGTTTATCATTCTCTTCTTGTTCCTGAATGTATCTGCGTACTGTCTCTTCATTCACATTTCCCACTGTTGAAACGTAATATCCTCTTGCCCAGAAATGTCTATCCCCATATTTACTTCGATACTCTGGGTGTCTGTCAAACAACATCAGTGTACTTTTACCTTTTAGGTATGACATAAATTCCGAAACACACATTTTGGGCGGTATCGCCACATACATGTGAATATGATCCACACATACTTTCCCATCGATTAACTGTACCTGTTTCATCTCACATAGTTTCTTAATAATTTCCACTATGTCTCTTTTTGTTTCTCCATACATAATTTTTCTACGATATTTTGGAATAAACACTATATGATACGTGCAATTCCAACGAGTATGTTGTATACTTTGATTATCCATTTTGGATACCTCCTATGTTTTGATATGGCCTGCGAAACCAATATCATTGTAACATAGGAGGATTTTTTTACTCTAGGTAACGCTACGGCTTTGCCTCGGCCCCCATTTCAAATGGGGGATATAGATACGATTTCATTATGCACCCAAAACACTCTACAAATGGTATTTCAGCTACCAGAAAGGGGGATTTGACGCCCTGCTTCCTGCCGGGAGGAACGACTGCGGCAGATCCAGAAAGCTGGACGATGACCTGAAAGAAAAAATCTCATATCTGAAAGGACGCTGTCCCCGCATGGGTGCAGCCGCCATTTTCCGGCAGTTAAAGGAGGACGGCAGCATAAAAGGCGGCGAAGTCTCCGAGTCCACTGTGAACAGGTATGTGAACCGGCTCGCCCTGGAAGCAGGAAGTACGCCCGTCCAGGATATGCGGCGCTATGAACGCCCCCATGTGAACGAAGTCTGGTGTGGGGATTCCAGCGTCGGGCCGTACCTCAGGACAGCAGACGGCAGGAAACGCAGGGTATATGTGATCGCCCTGATCGATGACGCAAGCCGCCTTGTCACCGGGGCAGGGGTGTTCTTCGAGGATACCTTCGTAAACCTCATGTCAGTGATGAAAAGCGCTGTGGCAAAGTACGGCGTGCCCAGGATGTTCAATTTCGACTATACCGATGTTTTGACTATTCCGACATTTTGAGCCGGAATGAGTGAATCAGGTCATTCAGGTTCAGAAATGTCGGAATAGTTTTTTACATTTACAGAGAGTAGATTTTCTCAAGGATGCCCCGGTCATCCCACTTTTTCCCTGCCCCTGTGTCTTCTTGATTCGTTGCGGACATAGACTTTGAAAGGGTTTCTATCGTCGCAAAGGCATAGAAACCGGAAGTGGTTGACATGCTTTCATGTCCTAAAAGCTGCTGGATATGGGCAAGGGGCATGCCGTTTTTATACAGGTCCATGGCCCGTGTTTTTCTTATCATATGGCAATGCGGCTGTCCTGGCATGGATGTGCCGTTTTCAACGCAAACCTTGCAATACCTTCTTATCATGGTTTCCACTGTATCATGGGACAATGGATGTATCCTGCCATGTGACCTTGCATAGAACAGGGGACAGTCTGCAGTGGTATCCCTGTGAAAGGCATGGAGATAACTTCTTAAATGTCTGACTGTCTTATCCATCAGTGGTATGTTGCGGTACTTCCTTCCTTTTCCAAGGATTGTCAGGTAAGCAATATCGGCATCAAGGTGGAGCTGGCTGACTGTCATCTCCAGAAGTTCAGATATCCTGGCTGCTGTGTCATAGTACAAAATAAGCATCATCTGGTTGCGTCTCCCGGTTGTTGTTTTTCCATCAGGGGCTGCCAGGAGGGCCTTCATTTGATAGCTTTCGAAATACTCAATGGGGTTTGCCGTGACTTTCAACCCTTTTACAGTGCATGCTTCAAGGTAGAGGGCCATCAGGTCAGTGCTGTTCTCATTTGCGGCATACTCCAGCAGGGCATGTATCGCCGTGATGCGCAGGTTGCAGGTTTTATAAGCATATTTTTTCGCATTAAGCATCCAATCAAGGAAGTCGGTGATGTTCTGCTTATTGAAATCAGAGAAGCAGATATCCGTCCTCCTTATTTTTTTCTCGGATTCAAGGTAATCAACGTACTTGTTCAGACTGTCCCGGTAAGCTTTTACTGTATTCGGGCTGGACTTTCTGATCTCCGGCAGCCTGTGGTCCACGTAATCCTTCGCCATTTGCCAGAACACGGCACTGTTTTTGGAGGCATCTTTCTTATTCTTCATAGGATACCTCCGGGATGACATCTTCAAGGGCGTCTGTCATGCTTTTGTATGTAGGGAAGAACTCAGGGACAAAATGAAAATAGTAAAGCGTCCCGCTCACGCTTTGATGCCCCATATACCTCATAAGGTAAGGAAGCATCACATTCAGGTCCAGCCCCTCCGCAGCCCAGCGGTTGAGGTTGGACCATGCGAAATGGTGGCGGAAGTCATAGGCCCTCGGCCGTGTCGCCATTTCAAAATCCGGGAACGCTTCCAGCCAAAAACGTCTGAAATTGCTGGAAACAAACAGTGATGAGTAACAGCCTCCCGTACTGCTTGGGAAATAGTATTCCCTGCCAGGAAAAAGGATGCCTATACGCACATCGTAATCAGCCAGGTATCCAGCCAGCTCATGGCTTATAAAAATCCTGCGGCTCTTCGGGCCCTTTGACTGGATGACATCGATATAATGATCCTGCGTATGCACGTTGACGCGAAGGAGCGTGCGTACTTCCTTGCACCGCAGCCCGCAGCAATAAAGCAGCCGAAACAATGCAGGCAGAACTATTTCCCTTCCCCTGAAAGAACTATTGGGCTTAATGGCATCGAGCTTTTCAAAGAACGCATCGACCTCTTTTTCCGTGAAGAAATACGGATTCTCCGCAGTAGGCTGGGATGCCGTTTTGGGCGGAATCACATAAGACTCCTTAAATCCGCGTGCCAGCAGGTATCTGCTGAATTCCCGGAGGACAGCTGCCATCTGGTACAGCGTACCCGGGGAGCCGGTTAATGAGGAAAGGAATTCATCCGTTGTGTCCTTAACGGGTACAGGTGAAGACGTCCTTGCCCCAGCGAACTGGACATATCGGTTCAGCAGGTACTCCTGCGCCTCATAGGCATAGCCTATGGAACGCTTGTAATTGATAAACTCCGTGGCGTTTTCCCTAAGTGTACGGCTATCCATGGCATGCACCTCCTCTCGGAAGGGGAAGTGTGCATTCCGCAAGTTTGGCATTATCCGTCGTTATGTATATCATCACGCTGTCCTTATTTCCATGGCCAAGGGCTTCTGATATGACAGGAAGCGGCACTCCGTTCCTGAGCATGCGCGAAGCAGTGCTGTGGCGGGTGATCCGGGTTCCATAGCTCCGCCCTTTGGCTTCAATGTCAGAATCATTGACCACGTTGAACAGGATGTTCCGGATTCCCGCATGGCTCATCAAGGGGCCATGGGGAGCGACGGACCTGAGAAAAACGAAATCCAGGTCTGACACAGGCCGTTCATTCAGAAGGCAGTCGACAAGCGCATTTCCAATGGCCTCTGTCAATGGGATATCATGGGTCCTTCCCGTCTTCTGCTGCACGATATGGATGATGCCATGTTCCCAGTCAATGTCCCGCAGCCTGACCGCACAGATGTCCACCGCCCTTAAGCCTGTATTCATGGCCAGTATCGTTATCGCTTTATTTCGGAACGACAGGCCTTCTGCCTCGTCAAGATGGGCGATGATCCTGTTGTATTCATCATCACTGTATACCTTGAGTATGTCACGCTTTTTTGGCAAATGCCCAGGTATTTCGGGCAGAAATGGTTCTGTTTCCCCAAACATGGAGAGGAACAGTTTCAAGCCTGGCATATGCGCCCCGAGACTGGTTGCCTGGTAACGTTCGCTGCATATGACGGATATAAAAGCTGCGATATCACCACGTTTAACGTCAGCAAGGGATCTATATCCTTTTCCCTCCAGATATTCAATAAAGTAGTAGGTGAACCTGCGGTATCCATCAATCGTATTCGGCTTAAGTTCCCGGTTCGTCAGCTCCGAGAGGAACTTTAAGAAGCTGGTTCGAAGCGCATCGGATTCAACGGGAAAAGCCGCACAATGTAATGCGGGGGTCCAATCAACAGTGCCTGTTGCCAGGTAAGACTCAACAAGCTTTATGCATCTCTTATATGCAACAGTCCGCTCGTGATGATAACGCTCCGTATTTTCTGGGACCACATGGGACTGGTCGCCTATAAAGGCCTGACCCAACTCAATAGTATAGTAATTATCCCCCCTTTCTTTCGCCATGCGGCAGAGCCTCCTGAAGAGGGTTACATAAAACCCCCTTGTTGATTCCATGAACCCGGATGCATCCATTTGAGAAAGAATAGCATCCGTAAGTTCAGTTAGCTTTAGTGTGCTTCTATCCATAAGCCACACCTCCTTTCGTGGAAAGTATGGCATAGAAACCATTAACTGACCATAAAAACTATTCCGATATTTCTCAGCAAAGAATCATATATTTCAAGCAGATTTGACATATGTCGGAATAGTCAAAACATCGGTATAGTCGAAACTATCACGATATCGTGATAGTGTCGATAACGGCAGCGCCTATAAGAACAAACAGATGGAACTGCTGGCCGCCCGCATCGGAACCACCATTAATTACTGCAGACCCTATACCCCGACAGCCAAGGCCAAGGTAGAGAGATGGTTCCGGACCATGAAGGACCAGTGGATGGCCTCCCTGGATATGCGGGATTTCCCTTCCCTGGAGGCCCTTTCCGGAAGCCTGTGCGCCTACGTCCGAGGCTACAACCTTTCCGCCCATTCCTCCCTTAAGGGGAGCACCCCTCAGGAACGTTTCTTCTCCGAGCCGGAAAAGGTACGCCGTCTCCCGGAAGAAAAGATGAAAACGGATTTCCTCCTGGAACTGGAGCGCAGGGTATCCGCAGACAGTGTGGTCACCATCGGGAACGTGGAGTATGAGGTGGACATGCGCTTTGCCAGGCAGAGGATACGGCTGCGCTGCTCTCCGGGCATGGACGAGGTCTATGTGGCAGAGGCGGACGGCACCCTGCTCCCGGTAAGGCTCTTGAACAAGCAGGAGAACGCTTCCGTGAAGCGGGAAAAACTCCTCCTTTCCGAAGGGGGTGAGGGATAAATGGAAAAAGGACATTCCATGGAGGTTTTGCGTTTCGGGCTGGAATTCAACCCTTTCCTGAAGAATTCCAAAGAGATCCTGGTGGAGACGGCCCAGTACCGGGAATCCCTCTTCCGCCTTTCCTATCTGGCTAAGACAAAGGGCTTCGGCCTGCTCACGGGCGGGCCGGGGCGGGGCAAGACCACTGCCGTGAGAAACTGGGCGGCAGCACTGAACCCTTCCCTCTACAAGGTGGTCTATTCCTGCCTCTCCACGCTCACCGTTTCGGATTTCTACCGCAGCCTCGTGGAATCCCTGGGCGGGCAGCCCTCCTTCCGCAAGCCGGATAACTTCCGTTCCATACAGGAGGAAGTCAGCCGGCTGTGCCTGGAGAAGAAAAAGACCCCCGTCATCATTATTGATGAAGCGAATTATATAGGCAATGCAATCCTGAATGACTTAAAACTCCTGTTTAACTTCGAGATGGATTCCAGGGACCGGGCCGTGATCCTTTTGTGCGGCCTGGGGCAGCTGAACAATACCCTGCGCCTGTCCGTCCACGAGCCTCTGCGCCAGAGGCTCGTGATGAACTTCCACATGGAGGGCATGACGAAAGATGAGGGGAGGACTTTCATCCGGGCAAAGCTTGACGGGGCGGGATGCAGCCATGCCGTCTTTGATGAAGGAGCCACCGAGGCCATCCTGAACGCTTCGGACGGCACGCCCCGTGTGCTTAACCGCCTCTGCTGCCAGAGCCTGCTGTGTGCAGATGCAAAAAAGCTGGATCTGGTGGATGCCGACACAGTCATGCAGGCCATAAACGACTGTGAACTGGGATAGGAGGCCGCTTATGGATAAGATAAAAAGGAAAGCCCTGCAGCGGGAACTTAAGGCGGTGGAGGATGCCTATGCCGGGACACTTGGCTGGCTGGAACTTGGGGAACTGCGTTCCTGGGTGGAAGCTGGAAACAGCCCCTATGAGAATCCGGAACAGGTCACCCATGAAGATGGTACCTTTTTTGACTTCATCGAATGGCATCGGACGGCACGGTGGGTCACCGTCAGGGAACCTCTCGATTTACGGGAGCCTTCGGACAGGGAGCTGTTTAACTTTTATACAGACAGACGCTCTGACCATGGCTCTTTTGATGAGACAAAAAAGTACCTCCGGGATGCACAGACCTTTCTGGGCTGTGAGATCCTCACTCTCATAGATTTTCTGAAAGAGAGAGATCTGCTGTATGCGTACCTGCGTTATAAATATCCTGAACCACTGACAGAGGAAGAGGAACTTCCATTCTGATCCTTTCAGGAAGAGATACCCCTGCGCAATTAATTTGCATAGGGGTATTTTCAGTTCCGAATAATGTGCGAAACCATGTTCCCACAATGTGACGGGAAATCTATCATAGATTACTTTCCTGCTAATATAATCTGCAAATCTAATGCTCTTTTAATCTGAAGAACAACACCACGGTGCTGACCGTGTTCTTTATCCCGTTCCATACGGTAGAAATCACTGTCTTTATGGCATTTACCACTGTCGTAACGGCGGTTTTGATTCCGTTCCACACCGTGGTGATGACCGTCTTTATCGCATTCAGGACGGTTGTGACTGTATTTTTGATGGCATTCCATGCCGTGGTGATAAAGGTCTGGATTGCCGTCACCACCGTGGTGACCACGGTCTTTATCCCGTTCCATATGGTCGTGAATACCGTCTTTATCGCATTTAAAACTGTAGTGATGATGGTTTTGTAAATATTGAAATAGGTAGTGATGATGGCTTTAATCACTTCCACCACTGTGCTGAAGATGGTTTTTATCCCTTCCCACAGCCCGGAAAAGAAATCCTTGATCCCGTTCCACACAGCCTGCGCCGTGGAGGAAATAGCCTCCCATTCCGCCGCAAAGAAGTTTTTGATTGCCTCCCATACGGCAATGGCGACCTCCTTCACATTCTCCCAGAGGTTGATCCAGAACTGCCGGAAATCCTCATTCGTATTCCACAGATAGATGAACGCCGCCACTAAAGCCGTAATCGCCGCTATGATTAAGAAGATAGGATTGGCAAGCATGGTGGTGTTTAAAGCGGCAAATGCGGTCTTGACTGTGTTAATCACTCCCGCCACCTTCGGCACTATGGTCATAATCGTGCCGACCGCAGACACCACTTTCCCGACGACGATCAGCACGGGTCCCAGAGCAGCCGCCAGCAATGCGACCGTGGTGATGACTTTCTTCGTCCCCTCGTCCATGCCGTTCAGCCAGTCTACGAACTGCTGTACCCATCCGACAATCATTTTGATGGCGGGCAGCAGAAGCTCCCCAAAAGAAATAGCCAGCCCTTCCAAGGCTGACTTTAAAATAGTGAGCTGCCCCTGCAGGTTGTCAAGCTGTGTGTCCGCCATCTGCTGTGCCGCGCCGCCGCTGTCGATGATGGACTGCTGCAGCTCATCCCAGGTGGTCCCGGTATTGGCAAGCAGGGCGTTCACGGAGGATAGGTCGGTCTTGTTGAAAATCTGCCCGATGATGTTGCTCTTCTCCGCCGCCGTCATGCCGTCCATGCTTGTGTTCAGGTCACCCAGGATGTCATTGAGGGAGCGCATATTCCCCTCAGAATCATAAACATCCAAGCCAAGCTGCTCCATGCAGGCATCCGCCTTGTCGGTCGGGTTCTGCAGGGAAAGGATGACGTTACGCAGATGTGTGCCGCCCTCCGCCCCTTTGATGCCGTTGTTGGCGAGGATGCCGAGGGCCGTGTTCAGCTCCGCAGTGCCGCCATTCACGGTCTTTGCGGTTGCGCCGATGGTAAGGATGCCCTCGCCAAGCTGCGCCACGGATGTGTTGGTGGATGAGGCGGTCTTCGCCATCTGGTCCACCATCGTCCCCGCCTCATCCACGCCCATGCCCAGGGCGGACATGGCGTCCGTCACCATGTCCGACGCCGCTGCAAGGTCAATGCCGCCCGCCGCCGCAAGGTTTAAGACGGTAGGGAGCGTGTCGCACATCTGCTGCGTGTCGTATCCGGCGAGGGCAAGGTAGTTCAGAGCCTCCGCGCACTCCGAAGCGGAAAAGGCCGTCTCGCTGCCCATCTTCTTTGCCAGTGCGGAAAGTGTATCCATCGTATTGACGCTCTCGCCGTTGACCGTGGACATGGCATCCTTCGTGATTCCCATGGTCGCCTGCACCTGCGACATGGACGACTCAAAATTTGCCGCCGTGCTGACTGCCGCTGTCCCCAAAGCCGTAACGCCCGCCGTGACGGGGAGCAGTTTCTGTCCTGCGGAGGAAATGTTATCCCCCACGGTCTTTAACTTTTCCCCCGTGGCGGAGATTTTCTGCAATGCCACGGCGGACTGCCCTGCCTGCCGCTCTAAATCACGCAGATTGTTTTCCGTTTCGATGATCTCCCTCTGGAGGGCATCGTACTGGTCCTGCGAAATTTCCCCGTTGGCAAGAGCCGTGTTTGCCTGCTCTGCGGCGGTCTTTAAGGTTTCCAGCTTTTCCTTTGTCCCCGCCACTGCCTCTCCCAAAAGCCGGTGCTTCTGCGCCAGCAACTCCGTGTTGCCGGGGTCTAATTTTAAGAGTTTCTCCACATCCTTAAGCTGCGACTGCGTATCCCGGATGGAAGAATTGACGCCTTTTAAGGCAGTCTGCAGCTTGGTGGTATCCCCGCCGATCTCAACAGTGATACCCTTGATTCTGTTCGCCACGGCGGACACCTCCTACTTTTGAGCAACAAAAAAGCCCGGATTTCTCCGAGCATAAGAAAAGCACCTACCATTTCTGATAGATGCTTCCCTTGTCCGCTTACAATGATTAGTCAAAATCATATGGATTGCTGTAGCACATCCAATCAAGAGGGTACAGCACACCATGTTCTGCTTCAAACTCAGCCTGACGCTTTGCCTGGCGTTTTGCATCCTGCTTACGGGATACCTTTTTCGTCATCCTGTCGTTCGACATTCTGGCTTTGTAAGCTTTGTTGTTTGGATTGTTCTGATTTGCATAATCATTAAGCTGCTGCTGCGTGTGTGTCTTTGATGACACTCCTTTTTTCTTAGCCACGAGCATTTCTCCTTTCCCCTTGACTCCATATGTCTGATTACGCACGAGATAGCGGACACTCTGTCACCTTCTTAGCTGAACCCGGCAATAAACTTACTGGATTATCCCTGCATTTAATCAATCCTCAAGGTTGGAGAACAATTTTTACGACACATTCATAAAAATCATTTATTTAATTATAACGTTGTTGCTGTATATTTTCAATAATCAAAATTTGTCGAAATCCTCCTGGGTAGCGATTTCCTTATAGCCCTTGTATTCGTCGTTCCTGCTCTCCGCGAACATATCATTGACCATGCCGATGGTTAGAAGGTCAAGGTCACGGATGGAAAGCCCAAGCTGTACGCACCGGAGCAGGAACAGCGGCGTGGTCATTTCCCGGTCAGTCGGGCGAAGTTTTTTTTAGACTGGACATCCGTCTGCACGTTCAGCCCCCATAGCTGTATCAGCTTCGGAAGCACCTGGTAGATGGAAAAGGTGTTGAATTCATCCAGCCATTCCTCCGGGCTGTCCGGGATACTGGGGTCTGCGTGTTTCGCCATCACATAGGCGATGTTCTCAAACATCTCCAGTGAAAACAAATCCAGGTTGGAGCTTTCCTCATCCCCGTCACCGATGGACTTCTCAAGGGAACGCAGGTCTTTGTATATGTCCCGGTGGAACTTCATCCGGTAAATCCGCGGGATGGCTGCGGATGCCCTGAAAGGCACCTGCTTCCCGTCAATCTCGATATTCTGTTTCATGCTCATGGATTATCCCTCCCCTTCCGTATCAGTTGTGCCGCCATTTTCTGTACCACCGCCGGAAGTGCCTCCTGATGCCGCATCCGGCAGGTACACGCTCTTGTACCAGTTCTGGTAGACCTCGTCCGTGGTGCTGTCCCCGGTCTTTGCCTTCACATAGCCGCTCGCCAAAGGCGCTGCCGTGATGGACAGCGTCTCGGTCTGCACCTCGATCTCCTCCTCGTTGGTCTGGGACTCAATGGTCGGGCGCGCCGCCGAGCAGTTGTACAGCACATGGCGGATTTTCCGGACATCGCCGTCAAACTCGAACAGCAGGGCGAAGTTCTCCGTTTCCGCATTGGCGTTCTCTAAAAGCACCTTGTTCTCATCCAGGGCCTCCTTCAGCACGTCGGTGCGGAAGCTCTCCGGCACCATGGCAAGCTCCAGGTCGCCCTCGTAGCCCATGTTGTTGCTGACCGTGTAATAGGCGTACCCGTCCGCATAGAAATTGCTTGGCTCGCCGTTGGGGTCCAGGGAAAGGGAAACTGCGCCGGGCATCGCAACAGGCGTGCCGAAGGACACCGCCCCGTCCGTCCCCAGCGTCAGCAGCGCGTAATGCACATTGCAGATATTAAATTTCACTTTATTCTTCTTCGGCATCGCAAACCACCTCCATATCGAATTGGTAGAGGACCTCGTACAGCTTCTCGCTGTCAATCCAGACCTCCGATTTGTTGTAGAAGATGTGCCGCCTATCCAGCGCGTCCTCCAGCTTCTTTTCCACCGACAGGTCCTTGGTGTCAGTGTATAATTCTATCTTCACGCCACTCGCCTTGAAGTACACCATGCCGTCAGCGGCGAAATTGTCGCTCTGCGGCAGGAGGTAGCAGACAAACGGCGGCTCCGGCGATTCGCCCTCCGCAAAATGGTCATAGGCGAAGGGGATGCCGGTCTCTTTCAAAATGGCTATCAATGTTTCCAAAGCCTATCCCTCCAATGCTTTCTGTATCTCTTTTTCAAGCTGCTCTATGCCGGCCTGCTCCGCCGCCGCGATATGCGGCTTTGCCGGGACGCGCCCGCCTCCCCTCTTGGCGTGGCCGTGTTCCAAAAGGTGCGTCAGTTGGTAGCGGTTCCTGGAATGCACCGTCACCTCCAGCGAATTGGAAGTTTCCGACCTGGTCTTCACCGTCCATGACTTTGCATACTTCCCGGTGTCCTTCGGCGCGTTGGCTTCAATATCCTTCCGCACCGCAGTCCCGGCTTTCTTCACCGCCTTTTTCACATCCTCCGTGGCAAGGTCCGCATATTCCGTCAGACCTTTCATGATCTCCTCCGCCATCCGGTCGATAGATACGCCGTTCGCCATCGTCACCGCCTCGCTTTCCTGCATTTGAATTTGATGCATTTCTTTTTATAATTCATGTGGTCAACGGCAACGATGTCGTAAATCCCGCCGCCAAACACCACACGGTATCCAGTGGAATCAATCACAGATGCCTTTTTACAGTACCTTACTGTGAACGAAATATCCGATTCATCCGCCACGGTCCCTGCCACATCTACTTCACTGGTCTGCTTCCCTGCCTCGCCGCCTGCCGTGGCATGGCAGGAATAATAATCCGCCCATGTGTTCTTATGGTTGCCGATGCCGTCCACCGCCACACCATTCTTCTGGAAGGTGATGCGGACATTCAAAAGGGAAACCTCCATCAGAACGCCTCCTTCCGGCTGCCGGAAAGGAGCGCCCGCAGCGTCATCATCATGGCGTGGTGGTCAGCTTCCTCCCGGTGTTCGTAGAGGTAAGCCGCAGCATACAGGACAGCCGTCTTTGCATTCCCATCCTTTTCCAGCACATTCCTGTCATCCGTGCGGATGATGTCCCTGCAGATTTTTTCAGCCGAATGCAGAAGATGCCCGATGAGGGAATCGTCATCATCATAATCCACACGGAGGTAGTTCTTCATTTCTTCAAGCGTCACCACCATGCCTGCCGCCCCCCTTCCCTTAAAATTTCAATAACTGTCTCCCTTTTTATGAACCGGAGGCTGCTTTCTGTGCCAGCACCTTCACTGCCTCCGGCAGCACCAGCTTGCCGTCCACACGCTGTGAAGCAAGGAAGCCCACCTGCCCCGTTGCCGCAAACAGCTCGTTCAGGCGCTTGAAGCTGCGCCCCTGTCTGTCGGCAATCCAGTAATAGGAGAAGTCACCGAAAGCGATGGTCTTTGCCCCTGCGGCGATTTCCGGCATATAGGTGGAAGTCCTGACCGGCCGGCCGAGGATCATGTCGGGTGCGCCCGCCGTGATGCCCGGCTGCCACAGGTACTGCCCGTTGCCGTCCTTCAGCTTGCGGATTGCCTTGACCGTGGAATCGTTCAGCGTCCACACGGCATTCCTGCGGTACGGGGATCTCAGGCTGTAATAAAGGTCGATCAGCTCATCGGCAGTGACCGCCGTAGCGGATGCCGCAGTGATGCCGGTCTCTGCGCCGCCCGTGGCCGCAAGGATGCCCAGCGGCTTCCCGGTGCCGTTCCCCGTAAAGAACGCCTCCTCTTCCTTGGAGCCGATACGGCGGGCAAATTCCCTGGTAATATAGGACTGCAGGTCAAAGACGCTGTCATTTAACAATTCCTCGGAGACCTTGATCATGGTGCCCAGCTTGTAAGCGCCGATGGAAACCTGCCCGAAGGAGTCATCGCTTTCCGGATATGCCCCCTCCTCATCCATCCACGATGCCGTACCCTTGGTTGCCACTACGGGAATCTTGCGGTCACCGCTGGAGGTCTGGATGATCTTTGCCATCTGGCGGAAGATGTTCTCCTCCTCCAGTGCCTCCACCAGCGTGTTCTCAAATTCATCCGGCACAAGGTAGCCGCCCTCGGTATCCGTGCCGATCTGCAGGGCATTGGTGACATTCGGCACCGGAGACTTGGAGCGCATGGCGTTCCAGAAATTCTTCTTGTACTCATCAGAAGCGCGCCCCGTCTTCCCCTCGCCGTCATCCTCAAGCTTACCGTTCATGGGTTTTCCTGTGAGGGGCTTGTTGACCGGGCGGTTCAGCTCCGCGTCAAGCGCCTCCTGCCGCTCCAGCCTTGCGATCTCCTTCCCAAGGTCGGTGATCTCCTGCTCCATCTTCGTGTATGCGGCGTCATCCTCTGCGGAAAGGACGCCGTTCTCCTTCCTGTGGGAATCCAAAAATGCCTTTGCCGCCTCCCATGCCTTTGCGCGTTTCTCACGCAGTTCCAGAATCGTCATAATGAAATCCTCCTTCTCATCGCTTTAATAAATTAAGCCGCTCCATGAGTGCGTCCACGGAACGGCCGGTTTCTGTATCTGGTGCAGGAATTTCTGCCTGCGCCTGAATGCTGCTTTTCTGTTCTGCCTGCCCATACTTGGCGGCCAGTTTATTCAAAAGGGCGTTGTTTGCCGCCCTGCGGGAGAACAGCATGGAGCTTGGAGCGGGAGGGAATTTCTTTTTCTCCTCATCCTCTTCGAGACTGTCCCCCTCGTCCTTTTCCGGCTCTGTCTTTGCCCACGTCATAATCTCATCCGCAAAGCCAAGCTCCACCGCCTTGTTTGCGTCCATCCATGTCTCCGCATCCATCAGGTGCGACAGCTTCGGCCGGGAAAGCCCGGTCTTCAGCACATAGGCGTTGATGATGGACTCCTTCACTTCGGAGAGCATATCGATGGCCTTCTGCATCTGGGCATGGTCGCCCCAGGCGATGGTGGCGGGATTGTGGAGCATAAGCATGGAAACCGGGGATACCAGGACGGTGTCGCCCGCCATGGCAATGACGGATGCCGCCGACGCAGCGATGCCGTCAATCTTTACTGTGACTTTCCCCTTGTAGTTGGTGAGCATGTTGTAGATCTGTGCCGCCGCCACGCAGTCGCCGCCCGGCGAGTTGATCCAAACGGTAATGTCTCCCGTGCCGCTGTTCAGCTCATCCTTGAAAAGCTGCGGCGTGACGTCATCGTCAAACCAGCTTTCCTCTGCGATGGTGCCGTTCAGCTCCAGTATCCGCTCTGTCACTTCCATTTCCTGGTTCTTCACTTTCTTCCAGTTCCAGAACTTCTTCGTTTTCATCGGATTCCTCCTTCCCATTCTGGGCGGATGCCCCTTCCGCAAATATGCCTGCATCCGCAAGTTTTGTCATGTTCCCGTTGATAAGGTACAGGTCGCCTCCCAATTCCTCCGGGATGCGGTCAAGGTTCTCCAGTTCCCGGATGTCGTTTGCGGACATCCACCCGTTCTGCCGCCCTACGGCATACCCGCTCATGCGGCTCTGGTAATCGCCCCGGAGCAGTCCGTCCACGTTGAACTTCACAAAATACTGCTTCTTTTCCTCCGGCGTCAGCAAAGACCGCGCCATGGACTGTTCCCACCTCGACACCCACGGGTCGAGGGTGTATTTCACAAACTCAAGGCTCTGCTGCTCGATGTTGGAGAAGCTGCTCTTTTCCAGGTCGCCCACCATGTGCGGAGGCACACGGAAGATCCGCGCGATCTCATTGATCTGGAACTTCCGTGTTTCCAGAAACTGTGCCTGCTCCGGCGAGATGGAGATCGGAGTATATTTCATCCCCTCCTCCAAAACGGCCACCTTGTTGGCATTGTGGCTGCCGCCGAATGTGGACTGCCAGCTCTCCCGCACCCTTGAAGGGTCTTTCAGCGTCCCCGGATGCTCCAGCACGCCGCTCGGCTGTGCGCCGTTGGCGAAGAACTTCGCCCCGTATTCCTCACAGGCAATCGCCATGCCGATGGCGTTCTTTGCCATGGCGATAGGCGAATATCCCACCAGCCCGTCAAAGCCGAGTCCGGGGATATGCAGCACATCCGAAGGGGACAGATTTACGGTGCTGCCTTTCATGGTCGGCGCATCATCGTTCCCCGTCAGGTAGGAATAATAAAGCTGCCCCTTTTCATCCCGGTCGACCGTCATCCTGTCCGGCATCAGCGGGTACAGTGCAATGACCTCCCCCTTCCCGTTGCGGATGATCTGCGAGTAGGCATTCCCCCAAAGGAGCAGGTGCGTCATCAGCGTTTCCCGGAACACGAAGGAAGTCATCTCCGGGTTCGGCTCGTCATGGAGCAGAAAATACAGCGGGTGGTCCGCCGCCTTTTCCTTCCCGCCGTTATCCGTATATTTATAGAAATGCAGCGGCAGCCCTGCCACCGCCTCCGAAAGTATCCGGACGCAGGAGTACACCGCCGTCATCTGCATGGAGGAACGTTCATTGACACGCTTGCCGCTGGTGCTGCCGCCCATGAAAAAGCTATAGGTGCTGCCGGAAGTCCTGTTCTGAGGGGCGTCCCTCGCCCTGAACAATCCGCTGAATAATCCCATAGGAACCACGCTCCTTTCCGAAAAACAGACAGACAAAAGACACCGCCGAAGCGATGCCTTCTGTCTGCCCACGCCCTGTTTAGTTAAATTGTATAGTCCAAACGGCATAAGAAAAGCACCCGCCATTTCTGGCAGATGCCCTCCTGTTCAGTATTCTATTTCTGTTTCACTTAGCTGTCTGCGGATATCCCTGCCGCCGTACATGATGCGGACAATGCTCACTGTGTTTCTGGTTTCATCCGGCAGATAAAACACAAGGTAATTATCAATAGGGAAAAAACGGAGCCCTTCGCTGTGCCACGGTTCTTCTTCGTACAGCCGGAACCGCATCGGCATCTCATCAAGAGCGCGGATTTCCTTCATGATCCGCTGCGTCTGCCCTGCTGCCGTTTCCGGCACAAGCAGTTCATATGCAATATACTCGTATATATCCCTCAGATCACGCCTCGCCCCGGCCGTGTATACGATATCCCAGCTCATATCCCGTAATCCCGCCGCATTTCTTCTTCCACTGCATCTGCTGAATATACCCTGCCTTCCCGTATATCCTCCATGCCCTTTCCTATCTCTGCGTCAAACTGCTCTTTTGTAAGGGAGCCGTATGCAAGCGGCGCCTTCTTCGGCAGCTTCATCTCGAACGGGATGCCCTGCTGAAGCACGACCTGCCTTAAAAACATACCGACCGCATTTGACATTGGTATGCCAAGCTGGTCAAGCACCCGTTCCGCCTGCTCTTTGATCTCAGGCTCCACACGCGCGAATACATTTGATGTCCTTGCCATTTAAACCACATCCTTTCACTATATAGTATACCGCTTTTGCTTGCGGTATGCAAGCGTTCCGCTTGATTTTTGTATGGATGCACAAATCAGAACACCAAAAGTCCGCGGGAATCGTACACGCTTTCGGATGTCTGGTTCCCACAGCGCACCGCACGGTCAAGCCCCATGATCGCGGCCACCGCGCCGTCAATCTTCTCCGTGGACTTTTCCTTATCTGCCTTGATATTGCCTGCGGGGTCGGTGCGGATGAAGATGTTGTCCATCATCCACCGAAGGACCGGATGCCCGCCGTGGGCAATCATCTGCTCCAGCACCAGCTTCATCAGCTCCTTTGTGGGTGGGGACATATCCTTGAAGCCCTGGCCGAACGGTACCACCGTAAAGCCCATACCCTCAAGGTTCTGCACCATCTGCACAGCACCCCACCGGTCAAAGGCAATCTCCCGGATGTTAAAGCGTTCACCAAGACGTTCAATATATTTTTCAATATAGCCGTAATGCACCACGTTCCCTTCCGTGGTCATCAGCTTCCCCTGCCGCTCCCACACATCGTAGGGGACATGGTCACGCCGCACACGCAGCTCCAGCGTCTCCTCCGGCACCCAGAAGTACGGAAGGATGCAGTATTTATCCTCCTCATCCAGTGGCGGGAACACCAGCACGAACGCCGTGATATCCGTGGTGGAGGACAAGTCCAGACCTCCGTAACACACACGCCCCTCTAAGTCATCCTCCGAAACCGGGAAGGCACAGGCATCCCATTTATCCATGGGCATCCACCGCACTGCCTGTTTCACCCACTGGTTTAAGCGGAGCTGCCGGAAGCTGTTCTCCTCCCCCGGATTCTGCTTTGCCGATTCGCAGGCGGCCTCCACCTTGTCAATCCCCACTGTGATATTTAAAGAGGGATTGGCCTTTTTCCACACCTTCGGGTCCGTCCAGTCGTCCGCTTCATCCGCACCGTAGATCACCGGGTAAAATGTAGGGTCGATCTTCCTGCCCTCTAAAATATCCTTTGCCTTCTGGTGCGTCTCGTAGCAGATGGAATGGGTGTCCGTCCCCGCCGTGGTGATGAGGAAATACAGCGGCTGCATCCGGGCGTCGCCGGAGCCCTTGGTCATGACGTCAAACAGCTTCCGGTTCGGCTGCGTGTGCAGCTCGTCAAACACCACGCCGTGGATGTTGAAGCCATGCTTGGAATACGCCTCTGCCGAAAGCACCTGGTAGAAGGAATTGGTGGGCGTGTAGATAATCCGCTTCTGTGAGGCGAGTATCTTCACCCGCTTGGAAAGAGCCGGACACATCCGCACCATATCAGCAGCAACATCAAAAACGATGGTGGCCTGCTGTCGGTCGGCGACGCACCCATACACCTCGGCGCGTTCCTCCCCATCCCCGCAGGTCAGGAGCAGCGCCACGGCGGCGGCAAGCTCCGACTTTCCCTGCTTCTTCGGGATTTCCACATAGGCCGTGTTGAACTGGCGGTAGCCGTTGGGCTTCAGCGTTCCGAAAATGTCACGGATAATCTGCTCCTGCCAGTCGATCAGTTCAAAGGGCTTCCCCGCCCAGGTGCCTTTGGTATGGCAGAGGCTCTCGATGAACATCACGGCAAAATCGGCGGCATCCCTGTCATAGCGGCTGTCCTTCGCCCTGAATTTCGTTGGCCTGTATTTTTTCAGCTTCCGCATTGCCATCGGCATCACCTCCCCGAAGATGGCATAAAAATTGGCCTGCCTGTGGCAAGCCGTAATCTATCGGTACAAGATACAGAGCCTTCCGGCTCCGCCCTTGGAATGTTCAGTCTCAGTTTTTTACTCAGCCGCTTTCAATGCCCAGGCCATCGCATGGCCGCCGTCCTTGAAAGTCCCATCCGCAATCTCCAGAAGGTTCAGCCTGCACTCAATATCCCCAAGCCCCGTCTCCTCCGGCGTTTCGATGAATTCGTAGGTGGCTGCTTCGTACTGCCCCTTCCAGTTCATCATGGTGGCAAGGACCTTCTCCCCGAAGGTTACAACCGCCCCGTAGCAGGAAGGGATTTTCTCCTGCAGGTGTTCGATTGTGGTTATCTGTAAAAAATCAATCTCATGCTTCTTCATGACCGCGCCCTCCTTATTTCAGCAGGTTGACCGTTGCAACCCTGATCTCATGCTGTTTCCCCCAAATGTGGTTCAGAATCATGTAGTTTGATGCGTCCAGCCGGTTCTTCGCCCAGACCGAAACGGTCTTCATGGTCTTTGTCCCCTTCGGCGTGTAGTCAATCTCAAAAAGTGTGGCTCCTTCAAATTTCCTGTTCAGCATTTTGTGTTCCTCCGTTTTCTTTGTTTTCCCTTTCGGTAGTACACATATTCGCTCTAAAACCACATTTATCAAGTTAATTCCTGTCATAAGCTGCACAAATATCCGCAGCGGAAATTGTGTAGTTTTCAATGGTTGGGGATGTGCTTCCCGTCCTCTATCCAGTCAACCAGTGCTATGATCTCACCCTCGGTCTCCATCCGTTCAAACTCTGCCACATCTTCCAAATCCCAATCAACGGGGTACACGCCGCAGAACTCCACAATGCAGTCCACCTCCCCGGTCTCAATCCAGTCCCGGTTCAGGTTCCATGCGCCGCAGACCGTATCGACATGGCCGTGGCTGACATGGTTCCTGTCAAGCATCCCCTCAATTTTCTTGATAGTCTCATCCTTGCAAAGGTCGGTATCCTTCGGGACCGTAATGTAAAACATACATTTTGTGATCCCGCCCCATTCCTTCCTCGCGTCAATCCACTCCCGGATGACCTCTGTCCTTTTCCTCATGGCTGCGTCCTCCTCTGTCTTATTTTTTCACCAGGCAGCTTTTCTTCTCATCCCAAAAGCTGACCGCATCGTGTATAAAATTTTTATCGTCCTCGCGGTTTTCAATCCTGGTGCTTACCCAATAGCCTTCTTTCTTTGCTTTTTCCGACCACCTCGTGGATGTTGTCGATGGCTGTCTTTACCTGTGCGCCTGATTCCGTTTCAAAAACCAGGTGGCGAGAAGTCGTCCTTGCCAGCCGGCCGAACTCCCCGAAGTAGGAATGCCCGCTCCCGCACCTCGCCACCAGAACCTTTTGCCCGATCTCCATCTCCTCAAATTTTCCAAGCGTCCAAACCTTCATCCCTGCATCCTCCGTTTTCTTTGTGTTTTCCCTTTCGGTAGTACACATATTCGCTCTGATTGCGGATAATAGCAAGTCAATAACAGGCATAAACTACACAAATATGTGCAAATGTATTTGTGCGGTTTATGGCGGGCTAATCCCCGCCAGACTCCCTGCGGATCATGTGTTTGGAATGCTGCCGCTCCGACTTTTTAAACGGCCTTTTGTAGCGCCTCCGCCTCTGCCCGCGCCTTTTCCCCGACGCAGGCATGGCAATCCCCGTGTGCATCTCATCCCCGTACTGGTGGTTCTCTATCCAGCGGAGGTTCCTCCCATACGCTTTCACGGCTCCTGCCTCCTTCCGTAGCATCTGTGGATGGCTTCGAGGATCTGTTCCTGCTCCTTCCCGTCCACGCCGATGCTCTCCAGCGCCTCCCTGGTGCCGCAGTCCGGGCAGAGCGGCGTTCTGCCGTCTGCCCGCGAAACTGCCGGCCTCCCGTGGTAGGTCTGCCCGCACCTGGGGCAGACTGAAATCCTCGCAATATTATCTGTTTCTTTCACCGTGGTTTCCTCCTGGTTCCGTGTTTTCCTCCCTTGGGGCGAGCGCCGCCTCCCTGCTGCGGAACATCCGGCCTGCGGATGCGCGGTAACGGCTCCCCCTGCTGTTCTGAAGGGTGAAATACCTCCCGTCAAATTCCAGCACGGTGTAGCTGCCCGTGCAGCCGTTCTTCCGGTTGGTGGCCATGAAGCAGGCATCCCCCATTTTCCACCCGCCCGGAAATTCCTCGGTGCTGTCGGCATACGCCTGTTCCAAAAATGCCTCATCAAATCCGAAACTCTGGTAGCCCTGCCTGCAGGTCTCCATGTAGAACTCACTCGGAATCCCAAGCGGGCGGTCCTCATGCATGATGTAGACGAAAACCTTCCGCATCCGTACCTTTCCGGTTCTGATGCCCTTGAGGGGCAGCTCCATTTCCTTTTTGTAATAAAAAGTTGGGAAGCCCTCGTAGCGGTCCAGCGCCGCCTCATCCGCCTCCGTCACCGCCCATGCCGCCACGGGGACGCTTGCGCCCTCCTGCGGCTCGATAGTGAGGTAGGAGCCGGTCCTGCTGCCCTTGAACAGCAGCCGGTAGCCTTCGATTGCCGAAGTGCCGATGATCCTCGCCCCAGGGCAGCGCATCCGCATCTGCGGGATGTTTAAGTTTGAGCCGTAAGCAATGTAGTATCTCTTTTCCATTTTGAAATCCATCCTTTCCGAAGGGGGCACCCTTCTACCACCTTAAGACCGCCGTAGCGGTCCGCTGCCGTTTCCGCGGCAGGAAAGGTGGCAGGAGGCTACCTCCTGCGTTCCCTTCAAGCAGCCCTTCCGCCTCTGAAGGATGCGTCCCCTGCAAGCCTCCTTGTGAGGATGTCCCTTGCGGTCTTGAATTCGTCCCCGATGAAGCCGAGCCGGAGGAGCCAGGTCCTCATGGCGTATTTCGGGTTTTCATTCTGCTGCGGCTTCGGGCTTGCCGTTTTCACTTCCTTCGCCATCTGGCTCAGTGCGAGGCAGAGCTGGATGTAGCTTTTTAGCTGCCCTGCATGGAGGCCGCCCCTGCGCCCGTCTCCCGGCTCGTCGAACTGGAAGAGCCGGAACTCGACTGTGCCTTTAGTGAAGGTTGCGTGGTAGTTGAGCATATGGTAGCGGCTGTCGTTGTAGTGCTGGCTTCTGCCGTAATTGGCACCGTGGCTTGTGTACCAGATGTCCGCGAGGGCTGCCATCGTGGAAGGCTTCTTCCTGTTGACCTGCTCCAAAAACCGCGGGTCTACCGTGCGGCAGTAGCGGTTCATCCTGCCCCTGTCAAGGTTCAGGGCGTCCGCAATCAGGCTTTCGTGGCCTGCCATGATGTTGGCAAGGTTGCGGAGCGTCTGCGGCGTGTGGCCCTTTGCCCCGATGTGGATGTGTACCCCACAGCCCCTTCCCGCGTCGCTCTTTGCGCCGGCGTGCCGCAGCTGCCGGATGAGCTCCTGCAGGGTTTCCATGTCCGCGTAGGTAAGGATCGGCGTTACCAGCTCGCATTTTTCGCTGTCCGGCCCTGCGATGCTGACGTACTTCTGGAATTTCCACTCCCTACCGTCTGCGTCCCATGCGCTCCAGGTGCTGTAGCCGTTCCGTGCCGCCGTGTTTTCGTACCTTCCTGTGCCAAAGAACTTAGCCGCAATCCTCGCCGCCCTGTCCCTTGCGATGCTGTTCATCTCCACCTCAACCCCGATGGTCTGCTTTTTCATTTCCTCAACCTGCCTTGCTAATTTTTCGTTCATGCTGAAATCCTCCGTTTTCTGCCTTCCGGCCTGTGTGTTTTCCCTTTCGGTAGTACACATATTCGCTCTAAAAGGGGATAATAGCAAGTCAATTTAGAGCATAAACCACACAATGTTTTCCTCTGTTTTTTGTGTATTTTACAGCGTTTTTTTATAACTTGAAGCCCTCATTCCCCGTCCGTGCAGACCGACTTTCCCATCAGCAGCTCCGTATAAATTTTTGTATAGCGTTCACACTCGCTGCCCTCGCTCCCCGCAATGGCTCTGAGGAAGAAGTCCGCCGCCTCTTTCCGGCTGTCCCAAACATCCTCTTTTCCGTAGCAGACGGTTTTGACCGCATCCAGCTTCCGGCAGGCATCCTCCCCATAAACCACATGGAGGCTGCTGCCGTTGTCCCACGCAACCATGACGCTCGCCGTGTCATCCACGCCCGTCACGGTTCCCTTCGTCCCGATGGGCGGGGCTTGCACATCCTCCATCCGCACAAGCCCCACCCGTGTGCCTGCAGGGTATTCCCTGCGGACACGCTCCACAATCTCTCTACTCGGAAACTTCACTGCTGCCCGCCTCCTTCCTTTCCCCGTTCTTGAAGGCCGAGCTGCCGGAGAGGTTCTTCAGCAGGATCTTCCGCTCGCCCTTGTATTCCGCCCCGATGAAGCCGAGCCGGAGCAGGAAGCACCGGAAGGCGTATTTTTCATTCTCCACCTTTTTCTCGGTTGCCGTGATGCGCTTCTGGTTCCTCGCCATGTCACAGAGGGCGGCAATGAAATGGGTGTAGGCCGCTGCCGACTTGTTGTCCGTTTCGGAAAACCATGGGAAAGAAACCTTTTCCCCATCCGCCACAATCGGGAGGCTTCCGACCGCCAGCGCCTTTTTGATGAGGCTGCCCTTGGCATCCACCAGCTTCCGCAGGTTCTCCAGCGCGGCATCCGTGAAGGAATCCCTCGGCATTGCCACCGTAAGCCCCAAATCCGCCTCCTGCGGCGCTGTTTCCGGCTCCTCCGCATGGTTTTCCGGCTCCGTGCTTTCTTCCGCCGTGCCGCCTTCCTGCGCCGTCTCTGCCGGGGCTGCAATGATCCCCCTTTCGGCAAGCCGCTCCATCAGGTTTTCAATCTCCTCACTGTCCGCCCGGTCGTCAAACTCCACCGCGCCGGTCTTGTCGATGTGGAAATAATCCACCTCGTAAGCCGCCGTCGGCATCCCAAGGTATCTCGGCTTCACCCCTAAAATCTCTCCCATCGCCTGCACCAGCGCTTTCCGCTCTGCCCCTGTCCTGTTGAATTCAAACCTCATTTTTTTGTACCTCCTTCGTTTTTCGGTACTACATTAATCACTCTGAACGGCAGAAATAGCAAGCGGTATGTGAGAAAAAATGTCACAATAAAAAGTCCGGGAACTGTGCGTAATACACAATGCCCGAAAGCACGAAATAGACATTCGGCAGCGCCACGCCGTTTCCCCACATCTTATATTCAGCGGAATCCGAATGTGGGTCTTTCAGCCATTTGATGATCTGCTTATCGGTCTTCGGCTTGGTTGAAGTCCCTGCAATCTTCCTATGGGTTTCAAAGACCTCCCGCCAGAAGGCAAGGTCATCCTCTGTTGGCTCTTCCGTCCCAAGGCCGCTGCACCACCAGTCCGGGAAGCCCTGCAGCCTCGCACACTCCGTCGGCGTCAGCCTGCGGACGATATACTCCGGCTCCATGATATGGTAGTCCCCGCTGAACGCCTCCTGGTTGCCGAGCCACTGCTTGGAGCCCATGCTTGCGGAAAGTGTGCCGAACACTTCCTTTCCAGATGCAGTCTGCACATCGTTGATGACAGGGGGGTCCTTATAATCCGTAGCCACCAGCGCGTTCGCCAGTTCTTTCTCTGCCCGTGTGAAGTGGGAATTCTTGCTGGTGCAGTAGGTAGGGTATGCAACAGCGTGTCTGTCCACGGCATCAAGCGTAAAGGACACATCCTCATTCACGCCGCTCCCCTGCGGCCCGTTCTTATCCTTCCTGCCGATCATGGAGCCCTGCACCGCCACCACAGCAATGCCGCCCTGATTGCAGCCGGGATTCCCGCCGTTCCCGTCCAGGGTTCGAGAAGTATCCGCCTCATAGAATCCGCTGTGCGGGTTATCCGATTTCATGGCGTTGCTGTCCTTGGAGCAGATGCCGTATGCCTGCACCACCAGCTCATTGCATCGGCTTTCCCCGACATCAAAGGTGTTCAGCGTGTTTGCCACCTTCCCGTCCTTCCAGGTCGGCGCATCCCCTTTGTAGTGGGCGCGGTATCCCTTGCAGAACGGCACGAACACCGTCTGGTCATTGTTGTAGGAGAACGTCGCGGACTTGTCATCTTGTATGATCGCCCCTTTCCCGCCGCCTTCACAGCCGGAGCGGATTTTCAGCGTCTTGGGCGTTTCCACCACGAACGGCTGGTTGTTTCCGCCCATGCCGTAGGTGGAGCTGACCGTGGGCGCTGTTTCCAAAGGTCCCGTGTATCTCGTATCCTGTGAATGGTTCTCATAAAGTTCCGGTTCCATGGCGGCATCCTCCCGGCTCATGACCATCGGTACATTCCCGCCGCCGGTCCCCATCCGGGAGGTCAGCGTCTGCACCCTGCCGTCCTCCGACAGCTTCACACGGCTGTCCGCAGGGTGGTTTTCCAAAGCCACCGCCGCAGGGACCGTCCCGGCACGGAGTGTCGGGGCGGTTTCTTCTTCATAACCGATACCCCTCGCTTTTGCCGAATGTTCCGTGCAGAAACCTGCCGATTCCAGCACACATGGAGGATGGTGCGCCTCTGCCCGCAGGGTGCAGGTCACATCATCCGTCACATCCATCCTCTGCCCGCCCTGGTCGTTTAAGCAGATGCCGCCTGCCGCTCCAGTGCGATCCGCAGCACCTCCGGCAGCTCCTTGCCACGCACGGAAGCCCTCCGCAGAATACCCAGACACGCCTTCGGACTCAAATAATATCTTTCCGGCACTCCCGCCTGCAAAATCTGCGACAAGGTAGATGCGTTTTCTCCGCTGGGGGATTCCCCAAAATTGTGCGTCAAGCACCCGCCATGCGAGGGAAAATCCGTCCCCCACGACAGTTCCTGCGTTTGCCCACTTCCCCTTTGGAGATCCAGGTACAGAAATACTTTCGTCTTTGACGGAGCAGACCGCTTCGAGGACTGCCTTGAAGTCTTCCCCTTTGTTGGATGAGAAGGCTCCAGGAACATTCTCCCACACGATAAACCTTGGATATTTTCCATCTGTTGCACACCTCATTTCCTTTACGATTCGTATTGCCTGGTAGAACAGGCAGGACTGCCGCCCGTCAAGTCCCGCCCGCTTTCCCGCCACCGACATATCCGTGCAGGGCGAGCCAAATGTGATGATGTCCACAGGGGCGATTTCATCCCCACGGATGCTGTTGATATCGCCCAGGTGTTCCACGGAGGGCAGCCGCTTTGTTGTCACACGGATGGGGAACGGCTCAATCTCCGAAGCCCATAAAGGCGTGATGCCCGCAAGCAGCCCGCCCAGAGGAAAACCCCCGGAGCCGTCAAACAGGCTGCCGAGGGTCAGTCTGGAATCCGCAGTCTGCGGATTTGGTGTGTTTCCGCTGCCAGTGCAGGATTCACTACTATGGGTATATATCGCATCTGCATTCATTCCGCCTCCACCTCCTTTACCAGTGCAGAGTACGGGATTTTCTCCCCGCCGCGCACCACATACACATTTTCTGAATCCCCGGTATCCTCCACATACCTCCGCAGGATGACGGATGCGTACTTTTCATCCAGCTCCATCATATGGCAGATGCGGTTGGTCTGCTCACACGCCATCATCGTGGAACCACTGCCGCCAAAGGTGTCCAGCACGATGGCGTTCTCCTGGGAGGAATTGCTGATTGGGTAGCTGAGCAGGTCGAGCGGCTTGGAAGTCGGGTGGTTCTTGTTCCGCTTCGGCTTGTCGTAGTTCCAGATGGTGGTCTGCTTCCGGTCGGAATACCACGGATGTTTCCCGTTCTTCAGAAAGCCGTACAGAACAGGCTCATGCTGCCACTGGTAATCCGAGCGCCCAAGCACCAGCGAATTCTTCACCCATATGCACACCCCGGCAAGGTGGAACCCCGCATCCACAAATGCCTTGCGGAAATTCAGCCCCTCCGTGTCCGCATGGAACACATACGCCGCGCCGCCGCTTTCCAGATGCTCCACCATGCATGAGAACGAATTGTACAGAAATGTGTAGAACTCCCCGTTTTCCATGCTGTCATTCTGGATGGAAAGCCCACTTCCGCTCTTGAATGCGACGTTATACGGTGGGTCCGTCACGATGAGGTTTGCCTTCTTCCCGTCCATGAGCGCCGCCACATCCTCCGCGCTGGTGGCGTCACCGCACATCAGCCTGTGCCTGCCCACTGTCCAGATGTCGCCCCGCTCCACGAACGCCGCTTTCTCCAGTGCGGCGGAAAGGTCGAAATCATCATCTTTCACATCTTTTTCAACGTCCCCGGAGAAAAGGTCTGCAATCTCATCCTCACCGAAGCCCGTAAGGGACACATCAAAATCCGCACCCTGTAAACTTTCAATCTCGATGCGGAGCAGCTCCTCATCCCACCCGGCATCCAGAGCCATGCGGTTGTCCGCAAGGATGTAGGCTTTCTTCTGCGCCTCCGTCAGATAATCCACAAACACACATGGCACTTCCCCCATGCCTTCTTCCTTCGCCGCTGCAATCCTGCCATGCCCTGCGATGACATTGAAATCCCGGTCGATGATGACCGGGTTGATGAAGCCGAACTCCCGCAGGGATGAGCGGAGCTTCGCAAGCTGCTCCGGCGAGTGCGTCCGCGCATTGTTCACATACGGCACCAGCTTCCCCAAAGGGATGAGCTGCATCTCGGTTGTCGTCTTACCCATTTTTTATCTACACTCCTTTCCTTGCACGGAGCAGCCGCTCCATTACATCATCCTGCGGCGTGTTCCCCTGGAACTCTACCGAACAGTTCTCCTTCACGATCTGGTATATCTGCATCCAGCAGTAGTTGGTCTGTTTCATGTAGGACTGGCTCATGGTGACATAAGGGGAAGCGATGGCAGCCCCCGTGGTCGGGTGTTTTGCAAGGAAGCCCGTGGAGGACACGATCTCCTCGCACTGAATCCACCGGGACACGCTCATGGCGTACTGCTCCACCATCTGCACGGTGACCAGCTTTTCACATCCCCTCGCTTTCAGCCAGACATAGGTTTCCTGGTACACTTCCTCCGCCACCAGCTCCCGCCCGCTCTTCTGCGGGGATTTCAGGAAGTCTTTCACGGGCGGCACATCCACGCCCTCCAGCTCGGCAGGCTCCATCATGACCGCGGCCGTTTTCCCCTCGCTGATCTTTTCCGTGAGCGCCTTGGGCTTGCGCCCAGCCCCCGGCCTTGCACCGCCCCGGTTGCTGCCGTCTTTTGCCACTGTTTCCACCCCGTTTCTTTGATTTTGTTTGAAAAAAATGCTGCGGAAATCAAACGCCGCAGCACCTAAAAAGCCTATGGAATGCGGAAAATCAGAGTGGGGCAATCCCCCGTTTGATTTCCGGTTTTTGTGCGTGACACCCCACGCCCGTTCCACAGAAAATATGCTGTAGAGATTCCGACCGCCCCTCCGGGTCAGCAGAAACCTCCACAGCATAAATCAACACAGCACTGATTCCCATAAAATAAATTAATGCTTATGCCACCTGTCACCGCGCTCCGCATGAATCCTTGCATGACACGGCTGGCACAGCGACACAAGGTTTCCCTCGTCATGCGTGCCGCCCTCTGCCAGCGGCAGCTTGTGGTGTACCTCCTCAACAGGATGCAGCACGCCCTTCTTGTAGCACTCCTCACAGAACGGGTGCTTTGCGGCGTAGCGGTCACGGATTCTCTTCCAGGCACGCCCATACCTACGGCGTACAGCCGGGTCACGGTCGTACTTCTCGTAGCGGCGGTTCTCCTGTTTCTCATGCTCCTCACAGAACCTCCCGTCCGTCAGCTCCGGGCATCCGGGGAAGGAACACGGCCTCTTCGGTTTCCTTGGCATCTGCCTCACCTCCTTCGGGCATAAAGAAAGCCCTCGCAGGGCTGTTCCCACGAAGGCCGGCTGTCTTTATGCAGTTTTCGATGATAACAGTGTACCACGTCCAATATGGAAAATCGTCCGCGATTTTGGACATCAGCTTTTCCCATACAGCAGCGTGACCAGTTTCTGAAGGGCTCGGTTCTTTTTCTTGTATGCGGATGTCCGCTCGATGTGGAAACGGTCGCAGATGTCGTAAACGGAATCCGTCTGCCTCTCCTCATCGGAATAAAAGGTTTCCAGCACATAGCGCTCATCCCCGGAAAGCTCCTCCCATGCCGGAAGGAACCATGCCATATATTCTACCGCCTGACGGTAACGCTCCTTCAGCACATCAATCTCCTCGATGCCCTTTATCATCCTGTCCTCCACAGCATGGGGATTGTGCGTGCGAGGCATTCCGTCAGACTGCGGGCTGCTGACGCCGCCCATCTTCTCATATGCCGCCTTTATCTCATCATCCGTGTGTTCGATGATAAATTTCATATTGCTGTAATCCTTCAGCGCATCCACGGCCGCCGACCGTTTGTCAAGGTACTTCCAGATAATGCTCATAAGCCATGCCTCCAATCAAAATATATTTGCTTCCCCTGGATTTTCAAAGATTGTCATTGATTTTCATTGATTGGCTCTGATTTGCTTTTTGACTGGAGGCGGCTCTCCCCGCCTATATCTTAAGGTCTGCTTTCACCGCATCGATCAGTGCGGCCTGCGTGGTGTCCTTTTCGGATAACGCCTTCATGATCCGCTCGTCTATGGTGCCCTTGGTGATGATGTGCTGCACCACCACGGTTTCCGATTGCTGCCCCTGCCGCCACAGCCTCGCCACCGTCTGCTGGTATAATTCCAGTGACCAGGTAAGGCCGAACCACACAAGGGTGGAACCGCCAGCCTGGAGGTTCAGGCCGTGTCCGGCGGATGCCGGGTGGATCAGCGCCACCGGGATCTCCCCGGCGTTCCATTTCCGGATACTGCTGTCCGTGTCCAGCCGGGAACATGGGATTTTCAGTTTGTGCAGCCGTTCCGTGATGCGTTCCAGGTCATGCCGGAACCAGTATGCCACAAGCACCGGCTTGCCGTTTGCCGCCTCGATGATGTCCTCCAGTGCGTCCAGCTTCCGCTCATGGATGGCGACCGTCTCCCCGGCATCCGTGTAGATTGCGCCGTTTGCCATCTGCGACAGTTTCCCGGAAAGGGATGCGGCGTTGGCGGCTGTGATATCGCCGTCCGGCAGCTGCAGGACGAGGTCTTTCTTCAAATCCGCATAGTGCGAATCCTCCTTCCCGGAAAGATACACCGTGTATCTGGAATTTATCAGTTCCGGCATCTGCAGGTGGTCGGCGGACTTCATGGAAATCGTGATGTCGGATATCTTGCCGTATATCTGTTTCTCCGCCCCAGGCAGCGGCTTGTAGGAAAACACCACCTGCCCGTTCTGCTTATCCGGCCGGAAGTAGGAGGTGCGGTACTGCCCGATGAACCGGCCAAGCCGCTCCCCCATGTCCAGCAGCCGGAACTCCGCCCACAAGTCCATCAGTCCGTTGCTGCTCGGCGTGCCAGTCAGCCCCACGATGCGCTTTACTTTCGGTCTGACTTTCATCAATGCCTTGAACCGCTTCGTCTGGTGGTTCTTAAAGGATGACAGCTCATCAATCACCACCATGTCGAAATCAAACGGTATGCCGCTCTCGGAAATCAGCCACTGTACGTTTTCACGGTTGATGAGGTAAATATCTGCTTTCCGCTTCAGTGCTGCCAGCCTCTCCGCCGCCGTTCCGACCGCCACGCTGTACTTAAGCCCCTCAAGGTGATCCCACTTTTCAATTTCCGCCGGCCAACTGTAAGAAGCTACACGGATCGGCGCTACCACAAGCACTCTGTGGATTTCAAACCTGTCAAACATCAGGTCGTTGACTGCCGTCAGCGTGATGCTCGTTTTCCCTAATCCGCAGTCCAGGAAGATGGCGGACACCGGATGCGCCTCAATGTATTCTGCTGTAAATTTCTGGTATTCATGTGGACTGTATCTCATCAAAGTTAGCAACCCCCATTTCAAATGGGGGTTTAGATTTTACCCCTCCGGGGATTATTACTGGTTCCGCCAGAGGCGGGATTTCGCAGTACCATTATTTCTGGTTGCCCTCCTATGTAGGGCTCACTGCTTTCTTCCGTCCTCTAGTTTATCATTCTCTTCTTGTTCCTGAATGTATCTGCGTACTGTCTCTTCATTCACATTTCCCACTGTTGAAACGTAATATCCTCTTGCCCAGAAATGTCTATCCCCATATTTACTTCGATACTCTGGGTGTCTGTCAAACAACATCAGTGTACTTTTACCTTTTAGGTATGACATAAATTCCGAAACACACATTTTGGGCGGTATCGCCACATACATGTGAATATGATCCACACATACTTTCCCATCGATTAACTGTACCTGTTTCATCTCACATAGTTTCTTAATAATTTCCACTATGTCTCTTTTTGTTTCTCCATACATAATTTTTCTACGATATTTTGGAATAAACACTATATGATACGTGCAATTCCAACGAGTATGTTGTATACTTTGATTATCCATTTTGGATACCTCCTATGTTTTGATATGGCCTGCGAAACCAATATCATTGTAACATAGGAGGATTTTTTTACTCTAGGTAACGCTACGGCTTTGCCTCGGCCCCCATTTCAAATGGGGGATATAGATACGATTTCATCATCCCTCCGATCTGCGACTCGTCATCCAGTACATACACTTTAAATCCCAACTGCCGCAACAGCCTGTGCCAGGAAAGCTGCAGGGGGCGGGGCTTTTTCCCAGGAGCCTTTACCTCCACGAACGCCATTTTCCCATCCGGGAGAAGTGCCAGTCTGTCAGGCACCCCATCAAAACCGGGCGATGTGAACTTTACTGCCAAGCCCCCGGCGGCCTTGACTGCAGCCCTGAATTTCTGCTCTATGGTCTTCTCTCTCATGCAAATGCCTCCAATCCCTTATTTTTCAAGCATTCCAGCCTTTAGGGTGCAGGTCGTTGACGGTCGTTACATAAAGTCCTCTATAAGTGTTTTTTTACTGAAAAAACTGCCCTAAAGGGGGTTTATACTGCGACCGTCAACGACCTGCACCTTTCCCATAAACACAGGGGTTTCAGCTTTCAAAGTCTTCCTTGATCTGCAGCCCGATAATATACATACCCGCCTTTTTCTTCTGCTTCTTAAATCCTGCTGTTTCCAGTGCATTATAAAAATCAGCCGTGCTTCGGGTATACTCGCCCGTCCTCATACAATAGCTGCGGTATTCCTGGTAGACCTCCCCGGACTTCGCCATATATCCCGATTCCACCTCGCAGCATTCGCCCAGAAAATGCCCAAGCCAGTCGTTGTCTTCACGGTACGCTTTGATAGCCTCCTCCACGCAGGCAGGGCAGGGGATATGGAAATTCCGGCTGATTGCCTTTTTTGCGCCCTCAATAATCCACGCCATGACAGAAGGTGCTGCCTCCGAAACGAGGAAATCGGCATAATTCTTCACATCCCCCGCCCCTTCAATCCTGGCATGGAAGGGGATCACAATTAAGCGCCGCCACGTTCCTGGATCATTGGCACCCACCCTCGGCAGGTGATTGGTGTAAAGCACGAGGGTATGGCTCGGCGTAAAGCTGAAAGGGTCTTTGTATTTCTTCTCCGCAAAAATCTCATCCGTGGAACACATCTGCTTTACCACGGAAGTGTTCAGGCGCATCCCTTCCTCCAGCTCCGCAGCAATAATAAGCCGTTTGCCCTTCGCCTCGGCAAGTTCCGGCTTCACGTTCCGCTTGCACCCCACGGTCAGGGTGTCGGCGGACATATTCCCGCTGTAGGTTCCAAGCACACGGGCTATCGTGTTCCAGAAGGTGGACTTCCCGTTCCTCCCTTCCCCATAGGCAATGACCAGCGACTCCATGTAGACACGCCCCACCGCCGCCATGCCCACAATCTGCTGCACATAATCAATCAGCTCCTGGTCTTTGCAGAAAATAGTGTTTAAAGAATCCAGCCACAGTTTCTCCCCCCTGCCGCCGGGAGCTGCCGCCGTTATTTTCGTGATATAGTCCTCCGGGCTGTGGTCGCGCTTCCCATCCAGCCCGTCCGGGAGGTAATAAGTGCCGTCCGGCGTGTTCAGAAGGAACCCGTCTTTATCCAGGTCAGACACGCTGATCTCCAGCATCGGCTTTGCCGCCTGCAGTGCGGAAACCACATACTTCATGTCCCTGCGTTTCATCACGAACGCCCTATACGCCTGGGCAGACATATACGCAAGGTAGGCGTCCATCTGCCCGCCGCTGATCTTCTTCTCCAGCGACTTGCCGCCGGAGGTAATGGCATCCTCCGAAATGCCGGTGTCCATGAGCGCCTGTTTCGTCCGGGCGATCTCATCCTTCGCGTCCGCAAGCTGGAGGTCTAAAAATTCCTCTGCCGCGCCCACTGCCTGCTGCTTGGACTCCACCCAATACTGCCCACAGAAACGCAGGTAATCCGTGGCTGCCGTATAGCGCAGCTCCACGCCGTACTCCCTGGTCAGCACCTTCGCCTGCCCGATGTCCGAGTAATCGCCCGGTTTTAAGGACTCCCGTCCGAACTCGTCATTGTACGCATCCGGGGCGACATACCCCTCCTGCCCCTGCACCTTTTCCGCAAAACGGCAGGCGCTCTGCCATATCATGGCAAGCTCCGCATCTTCAAGAGGCAGATTGCATTTATTGGCTTCGTCCATAAAAATCTCATGCGCCTTTTCCGTTGCGCCGTACCGTTTCACCACGCGCCCCGCGAAATGGGACATGGTGGCGTTCCTCTGCCCCTGCGGTATCTCCCTGCCGCCCTGCGGCTTCACGATGCAGTCGATAGTGATCTCGCCCTCATGCCAGAGGATGGAATCCACAGGATTCCCGAAGATGAACCGTACAGAATCCAATGCCTTGGCGTCAAAGAACGGGAATTTCTGCTGTATGGCTTTCTTCAAAGCCGCACACGCTTCCCCATCTGTGATTGGATCATGCGGGAAGTACACATGGAACCTCGGCCTTGCAGACTTCCCCTCCTTCGGCTTCATGTTGTTGCGGCTTGGCACCACAACGAACGCCACATCCTTCCCAATTTTCTTATCCAAGTCTTCCGGATGAATCCAGTCCTCCGGGTTGTCGGAATGGGAATTGTCGCAGTCCATCACGTCCACATCGCAGGAGAGGAAGTTATCCCCGCTCCTGCGGCAGTTTTTGAATTCCGCACATACATGGTCAAATGCCATCACTTCCAGAATATCATCCTCATTGTCAACGACGCGCCTGTTGGGATAAATACTGTTCTTTGCATTGCCCCTGCAGTTTGCCGTGTAAAATGTCATTTTCAAGATAATCCAACCTCCTCACAATTTTCTGTGAAATAGCGGACTGGCATATTCCTTTTTTCCGCTTTCTCAATCTCCGCCGCCATCCCTGTGGATATGGTTTTCCCGAACACCCATAGCTGCTCGCATTTCCCTAAAAGCACCATCCCCATGTACATGCCGATTGCCCGCTCCGCAGGCTTCCCGTCATCCAGGAACTGCGGAAAGAGCAGGTGCGGGGCAAACGGGATCGCGCCGTTCTTTACCGCAAACCTGCTGTACCGCCTCGCTTTCTGCGTGTTGCCTGACCTGTCCCCGGCAAACGAGGAGCATATATAGACAAGCGGCCGGTATGCCCGCTTCGCCGCCCTTTCTTCCTTCCTGATTCCCGACAGTGCCGCATGGCTGGTCGGGTCGCTGTATCCCTCACTGTTGTACCTGCTGATTCCCATAAAACGCACCTCTATCCTGCCTGCGGTTTCCTTTCCGGACCGTGTCCGCAGGCTTGTAAAACGGGCAGTCCCTCCCGCCAAAGTCATTGTTTTTTAGGCAGGTGCAGACGCCGCCCCTGTTTGCGAAACAGTCGCCGTGTGTCCTGCACCCCTGCATTGCCGCCCTGCTCATCCCTTTCCGCCTCCTGAAATTAGTCTGATATTATTTTCCATCCGTCTGCGGAGGACTTCCGTTTTGTTGAACTGCGCCCTCCAGTACCGATACGCAGCCAACTCCTCCGAAAGTTCCTCCATCTTCTGCCTGTACATATCGCACAGTGTCTTGTACCCGTCCGCCAGTTCCCACAGCTCCAAGAGCAGCTCCGCCCTTATCTCATCCGTGCAGTATTGATTGATGAGCCTTGCTGCCTTCCGCATCGCCGGCATCCTGCAGGGGAAGAACGTCTCCACAATAAGCTCCATGTATCCCGTCCCGTATTCAATCCGCAGCCGTTCCATCGCACACCTCCTGCCTAATCCTTCTGGTAAAACGAACATACATAACCGTCCGCCCGGAGCAGTAAGCCTTTTGCCCAAGGCGGCGTCCTGCCCATCTGTTCGCAGACGGCGGGAAGGGACATCCTCCTGTCCGCCTCAATGATGATCTCATCGTGGACATGAGCCACAATGGAGCAGTTTTTCAGCGTCCGCAGGGCGTAGCATAAAATATCCCGGCTGACCGCCTGGACGATGTTCTCCACGAACTTCGGGCCGTAGCTTTCCAGCCGCTCCCATTTCTTCGTGCCGCCCACGCCCATGTATGTGACGGACTCCCCGCCGAACTGGTTCTCACCAATCCTCGGCTTCACATAGGCAAGCCTCCGGCCGGAAAACAAAGTGATGAACAGCATCCCGCTCTGGTAATCAAAACGGATGCCGTGTGTTTCCGTTGGCATCCTCTTTTTGACGCACTCCTTCACGGCTCGGTCAACCGCCCACCAGAAACTGACAATATTGGGATTTGATGCACGCCAGCTATCCACCAGCGGCTGTAGCTCATCCTCTGTCATCCCTGCCTCCAATGCACCCATTGCTTTCAATGCTCCGACTGCCCCTCCATATCCGCAGTTATGGACGAGTTTACCCGATACGGTAAAACGGTGATATTTTCCGGCATTTCGTATGTCATAAAGTCGAGCCTTGCACTGATGATACGCCAGTTTTTCCGTCTTTCGAACACTGCCGTTTCCGCATCCTGAATGATTCCTTCCCTGGTCAGTCCCTGGGAGAGTTTGCGGATTACCACGCTTCTTGCATAAGGCCAGTATTCCTGTGAGAAATGGCTGAGGACCGTGCAGCGTTTGTTGCTGTTGTTCACGGAATGTGTGGCAAACCGGAGATTCCCAGGAGCATAATCCCTGTCGTTGTTGATGCGGTCGATTTCCAGTTCCCTCTTTGGCAGCCCGTACATCTTTATCAAATAAAGCCCCGCCTCTTTCACACTTGGAAACATGAATTTTATCCCCCGCCTCCGTAATTGCGGTATCCGGGATCGTTTGGATTCTCGCACCTCTGTTTTGCCGCTGTCAGCCGTCGGTCCAGCCACAAAGGTATCTGTCTCGGCTGTGAACAGCTTTGGCATCCCCTTGATTTTCCGCTGCGGAGATTTGTAAGGCACTGCCACTGTACTGTCCCGCACCCCGTGCATCTCGTTAATACATAGCAGTGGTTCATCGCCCTGTTCCAGCGTTTTTCCGCACTGATGATCTTCACCCATCCGTACCGCTCGCCCACCATCTCCGGTTTGTATGAGATGTGCGCCGCAGGAGGCGGCGATTCCAAACTGTACCGGCTCCGGTTGCCCCTCAACCCACACGAGGTGGTCGGGGGTTGCCCTGAGTCCCTCATATTCAATCACCTCACGTTCCCCTTTAAATACAACTCCATCATGACTTACCCAACTTTCTCCATCCCAAAGCCTGTTTTCCCTGGTTACTGCTTCAATCGGGATCAGCCCCTTATCTGTAAGGACAGGCTGCCCCTCTGTAATACAGGCAAGTTCAGCCTGTTTTCCTTTCTGCCGCAGATGCCCGTTCATGCCGTGCTTTTCCACCGGCACATGGAACATCTGGCTTGCCGAGGCGCAGTAAATGTCACCGCCGCCCTCGAACACCTTCAGCCGCCACCGCTCCCCGGCAATCCAGGCGATCACCCTTGCCTCGATTGCGGAAAAGTCCGCCACGATGAACTTCCTCCCGTCCTGCGGCACGAAGGCCGTGCGGATGAGCTGCGAGAGCGTATCCGGGATATCCTCATAGAGCATGGAGAGGGCATCAAAATCCCCGGCTTTCACCAGCTCCCGCGCCTGCGCCAAGTCCGGGATATGGTTCTGGGGAAGGTTCTGCAACTGGATAATGCGGCCGGAAAACCGCCCTGTCCTATTGGCTCCGTAGAATTGAAACATCCCATGCGCACGGCTGTCTGTACATACCGCATTCTCCATGGCCTGGTATTTCTTCACGGAGGACCTTGCAAGCTGCTGCCGGAGCGTCAGCACGGTCTTCAAAGGCTCCGGCGCATCCTTCAGCAGTGCGGCCACTGCCTTTTTATCCAGCGAATCCGTCTCCATCCCATTCTCCTGAAGCCACTGCTTCATCTGCTGCACGGAGTTTGGGTTCTCCAGTTCCGTCAGTTCCTGCATGGCAGCTGACAGCTCCGACTTGGAGCGCCCCTCCATGGCGATTGCGTTCCTGACCATTTCCATATCCACACCGATACCCCGGTCGTTAATCTCCTGATCCTGCCAGTATTCCTCCCATACAAAATCCGGGACAGGGAACTTGGATAGCCTCTGCTGTATCTGCATCTCCGCCTCCACGTCACGAAGGTTGTATGCCTTGAACCGCTCCCATTTCTCCCTGTCATGCTCCGGCAGATTCCGTGTCCGGCCGCCGTTTGCTTTGGTCGGCTTGCAGGGGACACAGAAATACCGGATCAGGTCTTTCCCTTCAGACAGCTTCTGCTTTTCCAGCCCAAGCACTGCACCCACATTTTCCAAAGACAGCGGGAGGCCGAGGGTGGCAGACCAGACCATGGAGCATTTCCAGGACTCCGGCTCCAGCCATTCCCCAAGGTAATTTGACAGACACACCCTCTCGAACATGGCATTGAACGCCCACTTTGTGACGGATTCATCAGAAAGCGCCGCCACAATATCCGCCGGGATTTCCTCCCCGCAGGCAACATCGACCACCCGCACATCCCCGCCATCCACACTGTAGCCGAACAGCAGAATCTCAAAATTGGGCGAGGAAGAATATTTATAAACACCGCACTTGGATAAATCCACATCGCTATACGATTCAATATCAATTTCGATAGACTTCAATTCCACCAGCTCCTTTCACCGCCTTAAGGGCGGCAGGGAAAAGGCAGATGCCCTCTCCCCGCCACCCGGCAGTGTATCCCTGTTATACCGTCAGGAGAGGAAATCCTCCTCGTCCCCGGCTTCATCCGCAAAATCATCCTCCGCACGGGAACGCCCGCCAAGCGGCTCCCCATCACGGATTTTCTGTAAATTGTTCAGCCCGCAGGCGATCCCCTTATTGCCATTGCTGTTGAAAGCATAGAAATTGATGCTCGCCCTGCCGTACACGCCGCTATACACCTCGGAATGGTCAAGAATCGGCTGACGGTCCGCATCCACAATTCCCGGAGCCGTGGAGCTGTTGGCATTGACGAAATAGGAATCCGCATAGGCTTCATCGTCCGGGCGTTCCACGTCACCGTCACGCAGCGGGGTCTTCAGAACGGAAAGGGCAGGGACGCTCCTGCCGTTCCCCTTCAGCTTTGCCTCGCCCTCGCGGTAAGCCGCCTTGATCGCCTCCTCGATCTTGGCGATGGTCTTCTTATCCGACTTCGGGATAATGAGCGACACGGAGAACTTCGGCGTGCCTCCGTTAATTGCCTTCGCTTCCCATGCATTGCAGTAGCTCCACCGGGTGTTCGGGCCGGTGATCACTTTCGTTGGATTGTTGGCTGTGTTTGACATATGATTTTCCTCCTAATCTTCCTTGAAATCTTCCTGCGCCGTGTTCATCTCCGGGCGCTTGTCGCTCTCCGGCACTAACGCAGGCTTGCCCTGCGGCTTCTCCACAAGGCCCTTCAAAATCTGCGCAAACTTCTTCTTGCCGAGCAGCTTCTCCATGGCCGTGATGCCCAGGAGTTTCGGCTCATACGGGTCGAAGCCCGCCTTCTTCACGGTATCCGCCACGGCATCCTCGTCCGTGTACTCCCGGTTGGAACGGACTTCCACAATCTTAAAGCCGGCATACTTCACTCCAGAAAGCGCCTGCTGCAATGCGAACTCCTTCACGTCCGCCGCCCATGCCGCCAACTCATCCGCTTTCACAAGAATCGCAGCAATCTCGTCATCCTCCAGAGTGGCGGGCATCTCAAAGTCATACTTCGCAAGCTCCAGGTTGTACTCCGCCCGCTTCCTGCAGACCGCCTTTGCCTTGCAGAATTTGCAGTGTTCCCCGGCGCAGAACTCGCCCTCCCCGGCATAGGCCAGCTTTGCCTTTTCGGTAAGCTCACCTTCCGCCCACTGGAGAAGCTCCTCCTTTGCCATGGCGCACACGCTGACATTCTCCCGGCGCGGCTGGTAGATCGCCCTGCGGACGGTGTCAATGTCATAGATGCCGTCAAACAGCTCCAACGCGCCCAGGGCATACAGCATCATCTGCGGGTTCCCCTCTGCGGAAACCTCCACGCCCTTGCCGTGCTTGTAGTCGATGATATACAGCGTCCCGTCCGCAATAATCACGCAGTCACCCGTGCCGAAGCCTTCCTCCACATACCGGGAGAAGTCCAGCCGCTGCTCGATCAGCACCACCGGGTCTTTGCAGGTCTGCCTTGCCTCCTCCACCAGCGAGAGGACATACTCCGCATAACCGCAGGCGCACTCCTCCATCTCCTCATCGTAAAAGGAAAGCCCTACGGTCGGGTCTTCCGTTTCCATCCCAAGGGACAGCTTCAGCTTATGTTCGCACAGGCTGTGGGCGTCGGTACCCTGCTGCGCGTATTCGCTGCCGGTATCCTCATAATTCTCACAGAGCCTTGCCGACGGCGGGCAGGCAAGCCACCGGTGGCTGGAGGATGCCGACAGTAAAGCGTGTCTCCCCATCACAGCACCTCCGCTTCCGCAAGCAGCGCAGGGTATTCCGCCGGGTCAATCTCCGACAGCTTATCCGCGCCATGCTTTGCAAGCAGCTCCCGCACTTCGTCCGTATGCCCGGAGCGGGACTTCTCCGCCAGCACCGCGCGGACTTCCTCCAGCGTCAGCGGCTTCTCCTCCGGCTCCTGCTTTGCCGCCTTCGCTTCCTTCTTTGCCGTATTCTTTGCGGCAGCCTTCCCAGTCTTTCCCACTTTTCCTGTTTCCTCTGGCTCCTTCGTGGTCGTCAGCTCTGCCTCCGCCGCACCATTGTCCGCCACCGCGTCCGCAACGGCCTGCAGGCTGTCGGCAAGGGAGCGCAGGTCCCCGATGACGTCAAGCAGTAACTTCACTTTTCCCATGTACGTTTCCTCCTTCCATGACTTCACTGATTGCCAGCTCCCGGACGGAATCGCCCGGCACGATGATGGTCAGCCGCTGCTTCTCCCCAAGGAGGAAGCGCAGCAGTCGCTCCCTCACGGAGATATGGCGGCAGCTCACGATCCCGCCGGAAACCGGCTTTTTTGAAACACTGATTCTCAGATTGTGCTTCATGCCCGTGTCCTCCATTTCCGGGGCATTTTCCAACGCCCCTGCTTCTTAGCCACGGGAAGGGTCAAAACTTGAGGGTAACGGGAAAATTTTTCTGAAATTTTTTTCTGCGGTCTTCAAACGGTGGGAAACGGCGCTCGGCGTGATACCCATGCGGGCGGCATATTCCTGTTTCGGGATGCCGTCAATATGTACAGCGATAAGGAGCTCCGCCTGGTCGGGCTTCAGATGCCTGCGGAGCATGGCGCACACAGCCTCGTAATCCTCCCTGCGTTCCCTTTCCGCCTCGCCGGAGTTGTCTGCGAACAGGTCGATGGAATCGCCCATAGGGCTGTCCTCCTCACCTGCCGGACGTGCGTATCCTTTCCTGCCGTCAAGCCGTTTCGGCGCTGTGTCTGCCAGCGTATGCCTGTCGTGCCTGTGCCACCCGTTATAGGTCTCTTTGTTGAGGCGGTCATAAAGCTCCTGCAGGGTGCCGCACCGCTTCACCTTATCCTTTTTCCCTTCGGGCGCGTCCGCAAGGCGCATCTGGTAGTCCTGCTCCAGCACCGTCACATAGTCCCCGTCCGGGATTTCCACCGTGGTGTAATGCGGAACCCCGTTTTTGATGTCCTCTTCATACAGAATCCTGATCTTCATTGATTGTCCTTTCCGCCTGGTGCGGAAAGGCAGGGACACACAGGGAGGGCCGTGCTGCCGCCTGCGGATGCGGCCCGTCAGAAAAAGGGCGCAACAGGGCGAGGGTACTCCGCCCGTTTCCGACAAAATCCGTATAACGGACTCATTCGGAAACGGTATGTGTATCCTTGCCTAATTGCGCACTCAGACAACCGATATTATTTTTTCAGCCGTCAAAGGCCGGCTGCTGCCTTTTCATCTTTGGGATTGCTCCCCTGTGCCGGGGCAGAAACGCTGATTTTGAAAAACAGAACCGTATATTGGAAAATTTACAGTAAACCGATAGAACCGTGTCGAACAAAAAAATACCGCAGTCCCCTCAAGGATTGCGGTATTTATAAAAGTATATATTTTCCTGTGGCGGGCGGCATGAAGCCTGTCCCTTTATGCGGCATATGTCCCATGGCGTTTCCTTTCCGGGGACGACAGTGTTTCATTGCGGCTTGTCCCCTGTGCGACCGGCAATATATAGATTATAAAGCATAAAACCGTAGAACAAGCGTAGGCTGGCAGTAGAAACACAGTAGCAAAACGCAAGTTACGACAGGGCATGACATTCGGGATTGCGAAAGCATGATTTAATGAAAATTTACATAAAAAATAAGACGGCTCAGTTTCCCAAGTCGCCGATATATTTGCCCGCAATTTTGAAACGGTTATTTCTATTATGCCTGCAGTTTCCATCCAATGGCTTCTTTCTGCCCAAGCACGAAATCCGCATAGATACCTTCCTGCCCGATCATCTCCTCACGTTTTCCTTTCTGGACGATACGCCCCTCATCCACCACAAGTATCTGGTCTGCATTCCGCACGGTCTTCAACCTGTGGGCTATCATGATAATTGTCTTATCCCTGGTCAGTTCTTCGATTGCCTTCTGCAGCCAGTCCTCGTTCTCTGGATCCACATTGGCAGTTACCTCGTCAAGGATAACAATGGGAGCATCCTTCAGCACCGCCCTTGCAATGGAGATACGCTGCTTCTCCCCAACGGAAAGGGATGCGCCGCTTTCCCCAATCACTGTATCGTACCCATCCGGGAGCGTCTCAATAAAATCTGCAAAGCAGACTTTCCTTGCCGCTTCCACTACTCCCGCATGGGTTGCCTGCGGTCTGTCGAACTTGATATTGTTCTCAATCGTGTCCGCAAAGAGATATACATTCTGGAACACCATACCGATCTGCTCCATCAGAGACTCCAGCGTGTATTCCCGCACATCCTCCCCGTCAATCTTCACGCTGCCGCTGTTCACATCCCAAAAGCGGGCGATCAGGTTGCACAGCGTAGTCTTGCTGGAACCGGAAAGTCCGATGACCACCGTGGTAGTCCTGTCAGACAGCGTCACATCAATGCTGTGGAGTATCTCCATGTTCTCATAAGAGAAATGCACATTTTTAAATTCAATCCCATGTCCTTTCGAAGAAAATACCTTGCTTTTTCATCCATCTGCTCCATTTCCTCTGCCTGCAGGGTACAGTCAATGCTTGCAGAAGTAAGGCGCAATATGGAAATTCTCATGTCGAACAACTTAATTTGCCTGAACACATGGAAAGACATAACAACGCACATCAGCATATTGGCAATAGGCATCATCAGCTTTTCCATATCATGATTACTACACAAGGGGATATAATAGGCACATTTCTCACTAATCAAGAAAAATGAACCTCTGCTTTGACATTCATTTCTGCAATTGAAAGCATATAATTATCATTATAATCTGCATAAATCATCATTATTTAGCCCTGAACCCTTGCAAAATTGATAGAATATTTTTGCTTTTGTCTTTTTAATATTCATACACAGTTTCTTTTGATTATTCTTCCATCAATAACGTCATCTGTCTTTCCTCATATTCCAATTCTTCAAGAATACGCTCATCCTCATCCGTACTCTGTTCATTTGCATCTTCAGGTTCTTCCCCTAGGTAACCAGTAATTTTCACTTCTAAAAATTCATCAATAGCCTCAGGAACGCGCTTTCCTTCCATATCAAAACGAAAGTGTGCATGCAAAAAATCATTATAAATATCAAGATCCTGTGCAAACCACAAATTTTGCTTCAACATCTGGTTCTCCATTTCTGATACTATGTTAAGAAAATTCTGGTATACCTCTTCACAATGCTCTAAATCTTCGCAAACAAAAACTAACTTTGGCTTTTTCCGAAACTCTACATATTGGCTATTAATATACAGTTTACTGTAATTTTCTAACAAATTGCTAACACGCTGAAGCCAAAATGCAAATTCTCCAGAACGAACATCCTGATTATAGAGGTTTCCTCTTTTGTATGCCTTTACAAAAACAGGTACGCCATTCAGGTTGATGACCAATGGAATTCTGGCCGCATTTGCTTCAGCAATTTTTGCTACTACTATAGTATCTAAATAATAAAAAGTACTTTTAAATACAGTAACGTACTTTGTAAACCATTGATTGACAGACAGTTTATTGAGTATTTTTTCTATATTATCCAATGCCATAAAAAACTCATAATTACTTTTCCGCCCAATAGCCCGAAGTTGAGTGCGACCATACGCAGTAATCATCAAAACCCGATGATTAGACTTATTGGTAATGATACCTTTTTCATCTACGGAACACAGCTTGTAAAAATTAATAAATTTTATTTTATAAAGTCGCATCAATCGAGTACTCAGCTTATCCTTAGAAAAATTTTTTCCAGCAGGAATTTCTATAAACCCGCCCATAATTAAATCATACAAGAATGTTGATTTTGCATACTGAAGATTGGATATCCAGTATAAAATTTCTAGATCCATAGAATCTAAATGTCCTAAAGTTGACATGAGTAAATAATTTTTCATAGACTGTTCTGTTGTAATCTTAGGTAGTTTTGAATCTGGAATACTCTGTTCTAAAACCAGCTTTGTATTTTTTCTAAGTGAAAATGGGTTATTTTTTGCTAGCAGATTCTCAGATACATTCTCCACCGGATTCTCTTCATCGGAAATAGTCTTATGAAAAGTCTCAGATACAATTTCTTGTTTTTTAATGCCGTTTTCTATCTTAGGCCCTTCTGCTATGTATCCAGTCTTTGAAACCGCATCCAATACATGTACATATACTGGTGGGTTCGGACCACCCTCAAACCTTATAAAGTCACAACTTTGGAGAATGGCTTTTAACTTTATTTTTGGGAGTTTTTGAAATGTCTGCAAATATTTTTCTTTTAGGTAAGGAATGATTGTGGAAAGATCCACCTTACCATTTTGTTCATATAAATCAGTCAAAATATCATGCAACTCCTCTTTGACTTCATCCGTAAGAAGATTGTTCGAATCATTTTTTATGATTACTGGTTCCGGATCCTTTTCATAAGATATTACAACCCATTTTACATAATGCTCGGGTGTTGGTTCCAACTGCCGCACCGACATAAACGGACTCTTTTCAATCAGTTTTGAAATCTTATCCACATGATAAATATTTTTCCAGTCAATTTGGTTTTGTTCCAAAATTTGTCGGATTCTAGACTGTAAAATATATCCATTTTCAGAAGCACTCCATAACACCTGAAACAAGTACTCTTCATCGGTGATATTTTCTTCTTTGATTACTCTAAAATCACCACTCTTGCTCTGAAACTGTTCAATAAGACAGGATTTGACCCAACTACTGTCTTCTTCTGACAAAAAAGTGACCGTTTCCTCTCGTCTCTGCTGCGGAAACTGTACTGTAAAATTATCTGCCGAATCTGCAAGGATTCTTACATTTTTAATAACAAAGTCCCTTGCGAAATAAATCTTTGCAAATGCCTGTCTGAAACGGAACGTATTTTTTTTGTCCATAACCAGTTCGGCTCTAACCAACATCTGACGCAAATTTGAAAACGAAGCCTCACATTCCCTCTTTTCATTCGTCCATTCAAAATCATTCGCCGAAATTTCCTGAATTTCCTTGGTACAGTTTACCTTCCGATATCCATAAATGAACCTTTTAACATCATCTTTTGCTCGCTGCCAAGCTGCAATTAAAATATTTTTAATTGCCCGATTTGAAAAAGAGTCTGGAATACAAAATGATGGATGAAAATCTCCTTTTTTATCCCGCACAGACGGATAATTTACATAGATAATATTGCTTTTCGGCTGAATGTGAATTCCCCTGATCTTTATTCCACAGTCCAATAAAAACTCCCCATAAGGATAATTTCGACCACTGTCCAAACGTGCATCCACATATACTTCTTCCAAATTCATGATATCCACTCTCCTATAAATATACTGCATGCTGGTTAGATTTACAGTTTATACAAATTCTGTTTCTACCAACAGTCTTCCCCCATCAGTCTCTTACTTCAAATTTAATCGGTGTCCAGTATAGCTCCATAACGTCTAAGTATTTCTTGATACATCGGCTCTTTCATTTCGCCCTCAATGTTTTTCATAGAACAATTTTGAACAAACAGTCCGCGATATGCCTGAAAATAATCCTCTTCACCAGTGTAACGGTCATATATGATAATCTGTCTCCCCAAGTTTTGAACACTGAAACTAACGGAATCTCGCATCTCCTCATGTTCAATAAATAAAACATCATCCTTCGGTATATCTTCTATCTCAGATGTCTTAAGATTTATACTTCGCATCGTTGAAAAGAACAGACGCACATTTTGGCTATTTAAGCAATACCCTAACATATTACGACTGTTTACTCGAAAAATTCGACTACAGGTATTTGTGTCAGCATCAAACTCCTGAACCTCCTGATTCATATAAAGATAATATTTTTCATGTATCCCTCTTTTTAGCCCACTTTGCCTTGAAAACCTATAATCCTGATCGAGCAAAAGTGGGGTTATATGATAACAAACTCCATTTCCACTGTTTAAGCGCATCACTTCTTTATAATATCTGTCTAACAGAACAATCTCTGCCCCATCAGCATACAGAATACCGTCACAATCTCCCATCTCGTTATACCAATAAGATGCAAAAGCAATTTCATGACTAGAAACAATTCTAAATATCTCAGTACCCAGCATTCCGTCTGCGAAAGAATACTCATACATGTATTTTTGAACGCAGAACAAAATCCTACTTTCATCTGCAGACATTTCAATCCATCTCATACTGTTACCATAAGGAAGCGACACAACTTGCGCTGCAATCCGATTCCAGTCTCCGCTACTTGTTCTGTGAAACACTTCAACACGATGCGACTTGCTGCTGCCACCCGTTATCAAAAATTGACCATCACTGCTTTCACATGAATGAGCAGTCAACCAAAGAGACATATAGCACTCTTCTCCGATTGCCGGAATCAGACAACCATCCTCACGGAACACCAAAGTAACCCATACTACCGGATTTCTGTCTGTTTTATAGGAAATCCCAGAATCTGAAAGCCTAAGATTCCCTATAAAATCTCTTGTTTCATATAGCTTACTGACTGTTAGATCAGACAATGCAATCCGGTAGATAACATGCTCAGAAGCAATATAGAGCATATTTTCATCAACAGAATCAAGTATCATATCCCGTATGGCATCATCGAGTCGACAGATTTCCAAACCATTCCTCTTTTTGCAACTCCACTGCATGATGCTGCCCAACACATCTGCGCTATAAACAATATCTAGATCTTGCCTGCTACGACGCACACAGGTAACAGATGCATCATGCCCGGTTCGGAGCAAATTAGAAACATTGATTGTTGCCCCATCAAAAACAGTAGATAAGTATGTATTTCCATAAGCCCGACTGAATCGGATGCCACCCAACCAAGTTTCTGAGAAATCAATATTATGAAAGTCTAAGCCTGACAAATCGTTTTTTCTGGAGTATCGCATCACAGAAATAATATTAGATACCATAACCTTGGCATCCTTATCATGCCTTCCACGCAACATACCAAGAGCATTCATAATAAATGATTTATACCGTATCACCCACTGACAACTCTTGTGGTCACAAAACGGCCGGGATTCGTGTTCACGACAGATATCTCCAAAAAATTCAAGAACTGTTTTAGGAATATCAGGATAAGCCAGTGAAAGCCCTTCATTTATTCTTAAAAATACAAAACAGTTAACATCTTCTTGCAACTGTCTAGCCGCAAAATAATCCCGAAGGTTCTCATGTAAAAACTCATATGTGATGACCGCTGTATCTTTCTCATCCATTTCCCATCCTCTCTGGATCTTTTTCATAACATGCAGTTCTTCCACAATGAATCTCACAATTCTCTCCGCAGGCCCATATCGCATATCCACATCACAAAAACCGGAAAAATCACTATAGTTATGGTATATTTCATTTATCGTTTTATACCTATGATCATAAACTGCACGTTTTCTCATAATTGAATTTTCATCTGATAAAAGATCATTCAGTAACCAAATTAGATTTTTTTCGTTTATGCTATAGCAATGTTCAACCGCCATATGGTATGCAATATAGGGAACAATTTTTTCGAACATGAACATTTTTTTTCGAATTTCTGCAGTATTCTTTTTCTCCAGTTTATCCTTTTGTACATCTACGGAACCCGTAATCTGCAACTTTTTTTCACCAAAAAATTCGAAGAGTAATTCCCCTCTTGTACAAATATCAGCTAAACCGGCATCCTTACTGATTTCGTGCGAATAAATCTTACTGTGGTACAGTTTTGAAAAAATTGTTAAATACATCGGAGTTTTCATGATTTCAAACAAACTCTGATTATCCAAAACCTTCTGAATCATTTCTTCTGGAATCTGGCAGGTTCGTAAATACTCTAAAATGACCAATCTTTTTAATTTTTGGATAACCAAAAGCAGAAAATCATTTTCCTGATCCTTTTCATAATCGAGCTGTCTGTCTTCCATTATAAAATCTTCAAAACTGCCAAAGCCTGACTTTTGCTCTACCCCTTCGACAAGTGCATCTTCTTTATAACGACTTGTAACAATAACCTGTGTATATGGATTACATGACCAGAACCGAATCTCTTCGCATACTTCCTGTCTTCTAGAAAGAGAAACTTCGTTTAGCCCGTCCAAAAGCAATATATATCTGGTTTCATAACAAGAAGGATCTCTGAGTTCATCATAAAGTTTTTGACGCAAATCATTTTTACCTGCAAAAACTCTACTTTCATTAAAATAGTTGTCATACAATTCTGAAGCCAAATAATCTGAAAGCAACATACCTGGTTCATCATACACTGTATAGTCTCTATGCAACTCAGGAAGGTTCCTCAGTTCAATATAAATCGGAATTCTTCTAATCGTATTTTGTTGCAACATAGAGGAAAAAAGTTTCAGCAATACCATAGTCTTTCCACTTCCTCCCTCTTCACCCAATACAAAGCAATTCTTATCATTGGCTTTATGTATTGCATCCAGAATAGGTTGGTTTAAATCGTGCTTCATTTCTATTCTTTTTTTCTGTTCTTGGATCATCGGCAGAATCATTTCATCAATCGTATCTTCACTAAAATGTTGATTTTCCTTATTTTTACGTTGCCGATATTCCTCTAATGCTTTTAACACATCAAATCCAGAAAACGCCCGTTTTAATACAATCAAATGTTCTTTCAACGCAGGATACCGTTCAATCATCAGTTGGATTGTCATGGCATTTACCGTTCTGCTCTCCGCAACAAACCAATTCTTATCCATATGTTGTCCGGATTCGCTTGCCATTGCTTGAACTGCAATTACAGCCCCAGCTTCTAGGGAAACTACCGGAGCTCCGCTGTAGCGCGGCTGTACTGCATTTTCAGACACTATATGCAAAAAACTATCATTTCCCTCTACAATATCTACTAAATGACCTTCAATATAACCCATGGCAGCTACAGAATATTTCTGTAAGATTTGCCCCATTCCAACAATACAGACCTTTCCTGTACAATATTCTCTCCCCAAATTTACATATAACGGCGATATCTTTTTCGGACGCTCTGTCAAGCTCAATACAGCAAAATCAATCCCTGCCTTATTTTGTTTTTCTGCATAAAGAAGTTTTGCCGACATCTCACTGCAATCTGGAAATTTTACAGAAACCGTACCTGCGGCAATATCAGTATCGTTTGAAAAAACAGTTCCATCCTTTACAAAAATATGTCCCACCGTAATAATCCACCCATCTTCAGAACAAAGCCAACCGCTTCCTGTATTTCTACTCTCATTTGTCTGCCAGGTAACTAAGCAGACAGACCTTTCCAAAACAACCGAATCTTTTGAAAAAAACTGACTACGCATCTTACTCATTCCTTTTCCATGTCATCTCAACATTCAGCGTCACACTGCCTTCTCCTTTCACTACCCAAAGGTTTCCTTCTGTTGATAGCGACATACTAAATCCGATCTTTGTTTCATCTGGCGGGTTGACTGCATTTGTAGCAATCTCCGAAAATTCCTCTGCAATCCCATCAATCACTTCTTTTGCACTCTTAAACACTTCTAATACTTTACCATCAATGGCATCACTGAAAGCCGTATCTGTCATTCCGGGAAAAGCACTCTGAGTGTTTACATTCATTGTTTCAATCAAAACTTCTGCATTTCCAGCTTTTGTTCTTATTATCCCCATTTTTTTTATCAATGCCCGCTCTTAGGACATCATCCTCCTTTTTGCTATTTTTTCATAGAAATCTTAACAACTTTAAAATTGTGTATTGCCTGTATTTACCTAAATTACCGCTGATAATATTTTAACATATTCTGCATGATTCGACAATCAAGACTTATCGAAAAAAACTTTTTAATTTTGCCCTCAAAAGGTGTACTGGGTGTATGTCCACTTCGGCAGGGGTGTACAAATTCTGTACACCCCTGCCGAATGGTGAAGGCAAGTCCTTAATCAGTCCGCAAAAAAATAAGGCTCACGAGAACGATTTTCACCATCCTGCAAGCCTTATTTACAGTATTTTAAGGCGTTACACCGCATTAAATTGTATCAAAGTTTGGTTCTACACATCTGTATGCCCCTTTGGAAAAAGCGGCAGTATTGCAGTCAGGGGATAATACATCACGCGTATTTGTCGCTTCCCGGTACGGTTTCGGAGCCTTTTGCCATCCATTCAAAGAAAGCAATTTTGCTGACCTTGATAAGCCTGCCCCTGCGGAACGCCGGAAAGCCGGGTGTGTGTACCAGCTCATAGGCACTCGCTCTTGAAATTCCCATAACCCGCTGGATGTCTGCCACATCCAGAACCAGCGGTAAATCCTCGTAGCTGTTCAATCTCTTTTTATCGTTCATTCTGTTCCTCCCATAAATCAAATAGGTTAAAATGCTTCCTGTTGCCGTTCTCCCCAAAAGCCGTTTTCCTGCCCCATTCCTGCGGTGTTTCCCTGCATTGGTGCGCCGGATGCGTCACTTTTCCTGCCGGTCATATCCCTTTTGGACGGTCATTCACTTGTCAAAGTACTGTGTAGTACAAAATTACCAACTGCAATCATCATATCGGACTATCCTTGACAAAACAATGCTTCTGCGATACCATGAGTGTAACTAATATAACTAAATTATATAATTACCATAAGAAAAGGCAGGGGATAGGGATGGAGAATCAGTTTATACGGCATGAGCCATGTTTTGAGAGGATTTTGTTTGTCCTGACGCTGAACAGGAAGAAAATGAAAGAGCGGATTTTGATTGGGGAAGAACAGCAGATCCGCTTCCGGCTGAACGGGAGCCAAAACACAGAGGTGCTTTGTGATATGACACGCCCGCTGGGAACTTTTTTGATAAACTTTGAGCGTGACACGGACAGAAATTGGAACTTATACGGGCTTTCTCCACTGCGGCAAGCCCTCCACTCCAACCGATGGAAACAGCCGGAGCTGGAGCAGGCGGCAAGCGAATTTCTCTGGGGAAAATATCTTAGCAACGACCCTCTGAAAATGTATGTGGCGTTCCGTATCTGGAACAGCTATCTGATTGCCAGAGAACCCCGTGACCGTAACGCTGCCTGTGACCGCTTCATGGATAAAATGAGCAGCCTGACCGGGGTATTCCATAACGAAGCCATGAGCTTTGACAGGGAGACAGGAAAACCGAAACATTTTCAAGCTGGCAGCCTTTATTTCAAAGGCGCACCGTCAGAAGATACCCGGCTTGACCTCTGGTTTCCGGACAACCGGCGCACAGAAGAATGTGTGTCTGCCTATGCGTCCCTCTACCCGTTGGTTACCTATTATCTGAACAGGCTGAATGACTGGGGGCTTTGCTTCCGGCAGTGCAAGGTCTGCAGGAAATATTTTCTGGCAAAGAGCCAGCGGTATGAGCTGTGCAGCGATAAGTGCCACAAAGCACAGGCGCTTCAAAACAAGAGGGAGTTTGACGAGAGGGCAAGGGAAAACAACTACGATTTGCTTTATAAAAACGAGTGCCAGAACTGGCGTAATAAGATCAACAAAGCGAAGAAGACAGTGGGATTCCCGGCTGACCGGCTGGAAGAAATACTGACTGCTTTTGAAGCGTTCAAGAAAGAAGCATTGAAGAGAAAAAAGGCTGTAAAAGAAAAGACAGCCAGCCCGAAAGAATTTACGGACTGGCTGTATCAGCAGAGTAATATTATACACCACTTTACAACTTATGCCAACCGCTACATTGATGCCAAAGCAGCTGTTTCAGTACCTTTGTAAAGACACTTGATTTTATGCCCGTTTCGACATTTTGCAGGAAAGTGGCATAAAATACCTGCCGGCGAATTTCCTCACTGAGGGCAAACCGGAATTCCTGCACGCTTTCGCTACGGTATTTTGAAAAAACTTCATCTTGATAAGGCAGCATTTTCATTGCGCAGTATGCGACATTAATCAAATTGACCAGCATTTCTATCCCTTTGCTGCTGCGGACCATGTAACTGCATAATGACCAGAACGTTTTCTGCTCATAGTAACTGACCTCGATGTTCCACCTGAAATAGTAACACAACAGGGGAATAAACTGCATGCGGCTGCTCCCGGTCTGGTTCAGCGGCGCCTTTTCCTGCCAGGCACAGAATATCTCCATCTGCCAGGGGAAAATAGTGCTGAAAAACAAACGTCTGGCGCCCTTTGCTTTATCAGAGGCCGTCACATAGGCAAGGACTTCCCTCTGCCCGAAGAGGCTGGTGAGAACCTGGCGCACGCCAATGTAATAATCCCCAACCTTTTCCTCAGAAAGGGTGAAATCTGTCTCTATGGACAGGCGTCTCCCATGTTTGGCAGGCCTGCCCTTTTTGCCTGTAGGATGCGGGGCAAGGTCATAAATAACAGAGTCATACCTGGCATTGCAGATAACATCCAGGTTGGCATACTCATCTACGACATACACCAAGTCCTTTTTGGCATACCAGCTGTCGCACAGGATGATGACATTTCTCTGTGCAGAAAACTCCGGCATAACCTGCCGTACCATGGATGCCGCCAGTTCCAGCTTGGATACTTCCTTTTTCCACATACGGTATCCCAGGGGAACTGCCAGGTAGACAATCCGCTGTTTCCGCCATACCGGGACACAAAGCATAAGGCTGACAAAACAATGCCCGTTGAGGTAATTGGAACCATTATGTGCGGCATGGTCGAAAAGTTTTGATACATCCTCAAACTTTTTCCCAAACTTTGCCACCATGGTGTCGTCAATGCAGAGAAAAACCGGCTGTGACTTCAGGCGTTCCGGAACCAGCTTCAGGGCCATGGCCGCTGTTACGTTCATAAACCTGGAATAATCCACTTTCGCATGGGAGCAGGCATAGTAAAATGCATTCAGTGATTTTTCCGTGATGCCGGACAAAAAGTGCCTGTAAAGGAAGCGTATGGAATGGGCTGATTCCATTGCCAGTATGGATAGTACCAGTAAAAACAGCGTCTCTACAGTAGGGGCAGAAAATGTTTCAAAATAAGTAAAAAAATATTGATGAAGTCTACCAATCAGGTTATCTTTGTTGTATAATGAGTTTATCGTACAGGGTCACTTTCCTTTGTAAAGGTTGTAGCAAACTCATTATACATCAGAAAGTCCTGTACGATACTTTTTTTATTAAAAAACTTGTAAAGTGGTGTAATATTATAATAAATTTATCAGTCTATTGATTTTATACTTTCCTGACGGCAAAAGTTTGAGCGTTTTTTGAGATTTGGCTGTTACGATAAATATTATGAATTGCAAATGGAGATGATAGCATGAAACAAAGGCTTCTTATTGTTGATGATGAACCGGGAATTGTAGATATGATGGCGAGTTATTTTTCTTCTCAATATGAGGTGTTGACCGCTTATTGCGGAAATGAAGCACTTCAAAAATTAGCAAGACAGCCCGATTTAATCCTGCTCGACATCAATATGCCGGACATAGACGGATTGACCCTTTGTCAGAAAATTCGGGGGCTTATTACTTGCCCCATTCTTTTTTTGACGGCAAGGGTCGAATCTGCCGATAAAATCATCGGCTTTCAGGCAGGTGCCGACGATTATATCATTAAGCCTTTTGATCTGGACGAATTAGGGGCGAGAGTTGCCGCACATCTGAGGAGGGAGCAGCGACACAGGAATAAAGCGACAATTCGCTTCTTTGGTGAACTGACGATTGATTATTCAGCCCGAACCGTCACAGTGGCGGGTGAACCTGTTGCTTTATCAAAAAGGGAATTTGATATTGTGGAGCTGCTTTCGCTGAATGCCGGGCAGGTATTTGACCGGGAGCGTATTTATGAAACAATGTGGGGACTTGACGGCGAGGGTAACAGTGATACTGTTATGGAACATATCAGGAAAATCCGAGCGAAGCTGGCTGCTTGTACGCTTCACAGTTATATTGATACAGTTTGGGGGTGTGGTTATCGGTGGAACGTCTGAAAAATATGGAATTAAAGAAAACTTTTCTCGTCCTATCTGCTTCCTGTGTTTTGGTGGCTCTCCTGATGTTAGGCTTAGTCTTTATGATATGCAATTCAATCAGCAGCACCTTTCCCTCCGGTGGAATAGAAATTTTAGCAGACGGTTCAATCGTTAAAATGGAACCCCCCACAGAGACCCAGCAAAATATATTGTCCATGCTTGGTATCATTCAAATTGTGTCCTGCATTGTTCTCCCTATGGGCGGGCTGGCTCTATCCGGCATATTATATTATCATATCAAATTGAAACAGCCAATCTCCACGTTACAGAATGGGATTTCACGGATTCGGAACCATGACCTTGACTTTTCTATGCCTGTCCATTCTGATGATGAATTGGGGCAGCTATGCACCGCCTTTGATACTATGCGTGAAGAACTCCTGAAATCAAATCAGGAACTGTGGCGGCAGGCAGAAGAACGGAAAAGGCTAAATGCCGCCTTTTCCCATGACTTGCGCAATCCGATCACGGTCTTAAAGGGAACTATAAAATTACTGCGGCAGGGCACAGCAGATGAACAAGCCATTGATAGATTGGAAAGCTATACATTACGGATTGAACAGTATGTAGAAGCTATGAGTAGCATCCAACGATTAGAACAAATGCCGGTGCGGATAAACGAGTATTCATATTCACTGCTACATTCTGAATTAGAGGAAACAGCAAAAATTCTTGCAGGAGCATTAGAACCGTCTGTTTCCACACCTGATAAGGGGACAATACAATTAGATCATGGATTGGTTTTAACCGTTGCTGAAAATCTAATTGAAAATGCGGCTCGGTTTGCAAAGAGTAAAATTGAAATTCATCTGGAACAGAAAGGAAACTTCTTGCATCTATCAGTTACAGACGATGGGCCAGGCTATCCTGTGGAGTTAATACAGAGCGGCCCGAAACCGTTTGGAAAAATGAAAGAAGACTCCGCACACTTTGGTATGGGGCTATACAGCAGCCAGATACTATGTTTGAAGCATGGAGGAACACTTACACTGGAAAACAGAAAAAGTTATGGCGCAACGGCTACTGCTACTTTCCAAATAAATCAGAAACCTTGAGCGTTTTTTGAGATTTCTGTTTTACACTCTCCTTATATTATAAACAAGGAGAGTGTTTTTTATGAACATTGAAGCAAAGGAACTATCGAAAATCTACGGCAGCGGCGAGAGCCGTGTCGTTGCGTTGGATCAAGTCAACCTTGAAATTGCATCCAGCGATTTTATTTCTATTATGGGGCCATCTGGCAGCGGCAAAAGTACCTTGCTCCACCTGCTGTCTGGACTGGACAAGCCGACTTCCGGCAGTCTGACATACGATAGAAAAGACATTTATCGTTTTAATGACAAAGAACTGTCCTCATTTCGCCGTCGGCGCATCGGATTTATCTTTCAGCAATTCAATCTTCTCCCTGTGCTGACCGCAAAAGAAAACATCATCATGCCCCTGCTTCTGGACAAAAAGCAGCCGGACGAAGTATATCTAAATCAGCTTACGGATTTGTTAGGTATTCGTGAACGGCTGACCCATTTGCCCCATGAACTTTCCGGCGGTCAGCAACAACGTGTAGCGATTGCCCGCGCCCTGATCGCAAAGCCGGATATTATTTTTGCTGACGAACCGACTGGAAATCTGGACAGCAAGAGCGGCGGCGAGGTTATGGAAATGCTACAAAGCATATGGAAAAAGATGAGGAAAACGCTGGTTATCATCACGCACGACAGTCGCATTGCAAGAATGGCAGACCGGCAATTTGTAATTGTGGACGGTGTTCTTTCGGAGGTGACAGCAAGATGAAATCTTATTTAGCTCTTGCATGGAAAGAACTGAAAGCACAGAAAATCACGGCAATCCTGATCTTGGTTGCAGTTATCATGTCCACGATTATGACGACAGTGATCGGTCAGTCTATTGGTATATTGCAATCCATGCGTATTCAGCAGGCGGCGGGTCTGAACGGAAACCGTTATGCAACCTTTCATCAGCTTGGCAAGGAACAGGCTCAAAAGCTGCATGAAGATGATCGCCTATATGATGTAGGCGATACGATCTTTATCGGCAGCACACCATTAGGCAACAGTAGTTTATCTTTATATCTTCGGGAATATCACGATAACGCATTATCTATGTACCCGGCAATCGGAAACGTAAAAGAGGGACGATTACCAGAGGAAGCGAATGAGATTGCCCTGTCGGAGGATGCGCTTCAATATCTTGGATTGGACGCTGTAATTGGCGATACCGTTTCTCTGGATTTGAGTGTTTCCGTTATGGATGGATCGCTGTCAGAGTTAGAATATTCTGCTGATTTTGTATTGACGGGCATTCTGGAAAGCAGCTATATCGGCTACGCATCTGGTACGGTTGAGGGGATTGTCGGGGAGGGAACCGCAGAAGAACTGTTGCCAAAAGAGTATCTGCTTTATTCCATAGATTTTAAGACTTATGACAAGCAGAATTTTCAAAGCATCATTTATGCTCTCGCAGAAGATTTGAACGTGGATGAACGGTATATCCAATATAACTGGGTTTTGCTTGACGCTATTGGTATTTCCTATGATGAAGCGGCAGACAGCGATACCGGTACGGGATTTTCATTTATGACTGCGGCGTGTATTTTGGTGGGTGTGCTGGTCTTGCTGGCGGCTGGGCTGGTAATCTACAACATTCTGAAAATCTCTATCACAAAACGCATCAAAGAATACGGAACACTTCGTGCGATTGGTGGAGAACGAGGGCAAATCTATCGTTTGGTTTCTTTGCAGCTTTTGATTCTCTGTGGAGCCGGTATTCCTATCGGATTGCTGCTCGGTATATTGTCGGCAAAAGGTGTATTGATTGTGGCTACGGGGCTTCTCAATCCCGATCTGTTCATGGCAAACAGCACTTCCGAATTGAACTCTGCAATCAACACCGCCAGTACGGTAAAACTACCGATGCTCTTTGCCAGTATCGCAGTCATACTTCTGTTTGCTCTGCTAGCTGCCTTTCCTGCTGCCCGGTACGCATCCCATGTATCTCCTACTGTTGCTATGTCGGGGCAGACTGTGAAAATCAAACGCAGGATAAAAAGGAACCGCAACATACGTAATTTTGAAGCCTATTATGCAAGGCTCAACCTAAAACGAGGGCGTGGAAGAACAGCAGTTACCATTCTGTCTTTGGTTATGAGTATTACCGTATTTGTTGCCTTGCAGAACTTTACAGGGCTGCTTGATGCCAGCAGTTCCGTTCAGGACATGTATTTCAGCGACTATGCAGTTACAAATGAAACCGTTGGCATCCCATCAGAAGCCGTAAAAACATTAACGGAAAATGACGCAGTAGAAAGTGTTTCCACTACACGGCTTTCTGTATTTATGCCAGGTGCCGGTGATATACTGCCCTTTGAAACTGATCTTTCCGTACAGAGCCATGAAACCTTGCAGCTTGTAAATGTGGATGAAGCACAATTACAAATCTATGCTCCTAACTTGTCTGCTCAGGATAAACAGGCTTTGAAAGATGGAACAGGCTGCCTTGTAAAAAATCCCATTGCCTTTTCTTATGGAGATACAACTGTTCAGCAGACTGATCTTACCGTAGGTGATACCATTCAACTGGGAGACAGAACACTTCGTGTATTAGGATTGATCGATACAGCAATCACAATCAATAATGATGGCTTTACGAATGGTGTTCAACTCATCGTGAATGACGAAATATACTGTTTACTGCTCGGAAACGACAGTTATTCAGAAGTCTATCCTACATTACAGGATAACGCCGATACAGATACCTTTGAAAGCTGGTTGGATAGCTGGTGCAGCAATTATCCAGGAACACATTGGCTTTCCTATCTCCAAAGCAGCAATGAGATGATAGAAAGCTTTGCACAGATCAAAATGCTGTGCTGGGTGCTTATCATCTTTATCGGTATCATTGGCATCCTGAACATCATCAATACCGTTTACAGCAATATTCATACTCGTGTCGGTGAAATCGGGATGCAGCGGGCTATTGGAATGAGTGCCGCAAGCCTTTATAAAACATTTCTGTGGGAGGGCGCTTATTACGGTATCATTGCGTCAGTGATTGGAATGGTGTTTGGCTATGTCTGCTGTATCTTTGTCGGAGCAGCACAGACCGATGCTTTACAGCTTGTCGCTGTTCCGGTTATGGCGATTGTGGAAGCTGCGATTATTTCTATTGTGGCCTGCCTGCTTGCAACGGCAATTCCTCTGCGTTCTATTGCAAGAATGAGCATTGTGGATTCTATTGAGACTGTTGAATAATTTCAAAAACGACAATTAAAACAAGAAATCCCACATAAAGCAAACCTTGTTGCTTATGGGGGATTTCTGTATGTTCTTTTGGGGTGTGCTAAGTCCCGTATAAGCGTGGTGTTGTTATGTTTGGTGTGTTATATTTGGTGTGGTATCTTTAACTATGGGAAACCCCCGTTTCCCATTTTGATACGGACTGTCTTGTGACATTGCACTTTTCAGCCGCCTCTTCTTCTGACAACCCCTTTGATTTCCGTAAACTCTGTAACTTGTCAGCAAACACCATTTATATGCCCTCCGTGCACCAGACGGCATAAATCAGCAAAGTAGGATTTTCCTCTGTGGACAGATAATCCAGGAAATAATCCAGCACCTCTTCTTTCCCCTTCAGCTCCTGGATACAGTGGAACAGCGAAATCCTGTCATTCCTGTCCAGCCATTATCGACCAAAACTGTCCTCCATAGCCCGTACCACCTCATCTGTGCTTTTAGCTCACTGAAAAGCATTTTCGGCAAGTGAGATCTCATAAGCCTTTTTCTCCAGGTACTCCCAATTCCCATTCCCAACCGATTCATAAGATGTCCATGCCACTTTAAGCTGGTTTTCAGATATATAAAATTTGATACGTGTTAAAACTCCGTTCCTTGTATCAATATCAGGCTCTGACACATAATCAAACGTGTAAACCGTGTGTTTCTGCGTCCAGTCCGAAATATCTCTGTAATAGATTACCGCATTTTCCGCAGGTATCTTTATCAATCCAAACAGCTTGTCGCTTTCTTCTTTTCCAGGGAGATAGAAATAGCATCGTGTTCCATTTGAAGTGAGGTAAAATTCATTTTCTCCTGCCTTATCCTGAAACAGAATCTCGCCGCAACTCAGATCGATCAAAAGCAGCTCGCTTTCTTTCAGCCAGCCTTCCACATAGCCATTGTGGTGTGGAGCTGTCCAATGCTCCGCACAAACCCAGGTATTACCATCTTCCTGCACACTCCCACGCATGGCTTTGCTCCCCATATCGGGATATTCATATAATACAGAACCATTTTCATCCAGGATATGTATATCGTAGTCATAGGTTTTCTTGTAATCATCCGCTTCTTCCCACTGAAGATAACAGGAACTTCCCTCAATGGGCGATTTTTCATCATACGCATAGGAATCCCTGCTGTAACCGGACGGATATATTACCTCATATTCTGTTGCGCCTGCTGTTGGATTACAGCCAGTCAATAATAGAGCAGCTGTTGCTCCTCCACACAAAGAAACAACATGGCGCATAATCTTTCCTTTCATATCTGCCCCATTCTCCTTTTCATGCCGCCTATCACACACCATGCATTATTAGTTTGATTGACAATTCCCCATAATTCCGTATGTTTTTTACGAAAGCAAGAAATGAAGCTGATGATAGAGCTTGGATCTCATTCTAATACAATCCGTTATATTTGGGCAGCGGATAATCCATATCATAATTTCGACACAAATCCATAAAGGCTTTCGCTGATGAAGTAAGGAATTTTTCTTTATGATAGACGATATGGAACTTTCGTTTGAAACTAAGTCCTTTTACATGGACAGCAACAACAAGACCGCGTTCTATTGGCCCGATTACCATATGATGCGGCAATACGGCAATTCCAAGCCCGTTGATAACAGCATTTACTAAAGCCGTGGTACTCATGGCTTCCCAGATAGGGGAAACAGAAAATCCAGCAGCTTCAACTACCCGTTCAAAGGTTTCACGGGTGCCGCTTCCATGTTCACGAAGAAGAAAATTTTGTTGGCGAAATTCTTCAACGGAAAGCAGCTGCCCCGGATAAAAACCACTGTCTGCCGGGCAGATAACAGTTAGATTGTCTTCCCTATATTCTTCTGAAACAAAAGCCGGTGTATGGGAAATACCCTCAATCAGTATAAAATCCAATTCATTATTCAATATTTTCTGTTCTAACTGCTCTGATGGACTGATGGTTACTTTTATCTCTGTACCAGGATAGCGATTATAAAATGCTTTCATATAGCAGGGAAGAAACTGTGAACCAATAGTTATGCTTGCTCCGATTCTTATAATGCCAAAAGAATCCCAGTCTTTCATTGCTTTTTCCATATCATCAAACATGGAGGTGATATGGATAGAATACTCATAAAACCGTTGTCCTGCTTCTGTGATTTTAAGCCTTTTTCCGATTCTGTCAAATAGAAATACGCCATAATACTGCTCTAATTCCTTGACAGCAAGACTAACTGCGGGCTGTGTCATGTGGAGTTGTTCTGCAGCCTTTGTTGTATTGAAATTATTTTTGCAAACCGTTAAGAATATTTTTAAGTGCCGTATTGTCATATTTTATCCCGCCTTATATGAATTCACTTATTATATAGATAAAATTATATTATTTCCTTTATCAAAAAGCAAGTGTTATACTTATGTGCATAAGGAGGGAAGCACATTGAAACAAAATACATTTACAAAGCTATTTTTATCTACTTTTCAGTTAAGCGCCTGCACGTTCGGAGGTGGATTTGTAATTATACCTTTAATGCAGAAAAAATTTGTTGATGAGCTGCACTGGATAGAGGAACAGGAAATGATGGACTTGACAGCAATCGCACAATCCTCACCCGGTGCAATCGCTGTCAATGCGTCTATTCTTGTAGGATATCATGTGGCAGGCGTGTTCGGGGCTTTGATAACGGTGCTGGGAACCGTACTGCCGCCACTCATCATAATCTCTGTCATTTCTTTTTTCTATACTGCATTTCGTGATAATATGATTGTCCACATGGCTATGACAGGCATGCTTGCAGGAGTAGCTGCTGTAATTTGTGATGTAGTAATCACAATGGGAAAAAACATTTTCCGAAAAAAACGGGTTCTGCCGATTATTGTTTTGTTTGCATCTTTTGTTGCTGTCCGTTTCATGAAAGTCAACATTATCCTGATTATTCTAATCTGTGCCATAATCGGTGCAGTTGATACTTTGTATCTTGGCAGGAAAGGGAGGCAGGCATGATTTATCTGGAACTGTTATGGAGTTTCTTCCAAATTGGGTTGTTTAGTATAGGCGGTGGTTATGCTGCCATGCCGCTGATTCAAAATCAAGTTGTTGATGTTCACCCGTGGTTGACTATGACCCAATTTGCAGATATTATGACGATTGCGGAAATGACACCGGGGCCGATTGCCATCAATTCAGCAACCTTTGTAGGGATTCAGGTTGCTGGAATTCCGGGAGCGATTATAGCCACCATAGGCTGTATTCTCCCGTCTTGCGTTATTGTAATCACGCTTGCCTATATTTATTATCGTTTTCGTGGATTAAGAATGGTACAGGGGGTGCTTGCAGGTCTTCGCCCTGCTGTTGCAGCCATGATTGCATCTGCTGGCATTACCTTAGTAATCATGGCTTTTTACGGAGAAAGAAACCTGCCGGTTGATTTGAGTGGAATCAACATAATTTCTGTAATTATTTTTGTTGTTGGCTTTTTTGTTTTAAGGAAATGGAAAGTAAATCCCATTTATGTGATGTTGGGGGCAGGTGCAGCCGGAGTATTGCTGTATTCCATTGTTTGATACGAGGAGGTATAACATGAAGTACATAATGAAAGCAGGAACTTTATACTTCAATGATATAGTGTCAGCCCGAATAAAAGGCAGCTTTATAGGTTCGGAAAAGAAGATCTATTCTGCAAACGGTTCAATGCTTATGCACACGGATATAGCAAACTTAGAGGTTCCGCCAAATGAAGCGGGGAATGTCCGTTATCGTCAATATATCTTATTTGACAGCAGCGGTAATAAATGTGCAGTCGCAAATCCGGATTATGCAAAGGGAGATGACCCAACTGTAGTTGGCTGGCCTTTATGCCGTATGCCGAGAGTAGATCATGCAAAGGTTGTGTTTGATAAAAACGAATATTTGCTGGTAATGCAGAACAACCAGAACTATTTATTATCCGATAAATCCCGCAAATCAATTATTCAAATTTTCCACCGGGGAATAGTCGGCGGCTGGAACATAGAAGCTATGGACGATTTTGCCCCGGAAATAATATGCGGTATTTTTGTGTTCTGCAAGTATATTGAACAGGAAAATGAATTTTTAGTTGTATGAAAGAGATGAAACAGCTGCAACCATATGTGAGAAAAAATCTATTCGGAATAGAGGGCTGGAATATTGCATGGTATGGTGTGGTTATCGGTGTAGGAATATTCCTTGGCCTTGCCTGTTTCCATTATCTGTGCTCGTGCATACTATGTGATTTTTAGTGGGAAAAATACGCAGATACTATCATTGATATTGGTGGTTGTTGGTTTTATATTGTGGTACTTTGGATGGAAAAGCGATGGCTTCGACTAAGATTAGTCTACACCATCGGTTTGTTTATCACAAGCTGACCTCTGAACAGTAACACTATTGTCGATTCATATTGTTTTTTATGAAAGTCACTTGCAAAATGGAACATACAGTGTTACAATTCCTACAACAAAGTAAACAGGGGAGCTTGTGTGACAGGCTGAGAGGAAGGTAGACCTTCGACCCTTACACCTGATGCGGATAATGCCGCCGGAGGAAGCTGCCAAGGGGCGTATACTTTTTCAGGGGCATCCTGTCGGGATGTACCCTGTTTTTTGTTGTCTGCAGGAAAAAATGATGCCGGCAGCCGCGGCCTGCTGCAGATTGAGGAGAAACGCCGTCATACGAAGACGTCTTCTCCCGGCTCAAAGGAGTAAAAGCTATGTTTGAAAAAATGTTTGAGAATGTTAGACAGAAATCCCCCCCTGATCCATAATATCACGAACTATGTCACCGTCAACGACTGCGCCAACATGCTGCTGGCCTGTGGCGGGTCGCCCATCATGGCAGACGATCCGGAGGACGCCGTGGAGATTACAGCCATCTGCAATGGGCTGAACATCAACATCGGAACACTGAACCAGCACACCATTCCTTCTATGTTTGCCGCCGGAAAGCGTGCTAACGAACTGGGGCACCCCGTGGTTCTGGATCCGGTGGGGGCTGGAGCCTCCACGCTGCGAACGGACACGGCTCTGGAACTGCTGAAAAAGGTGAAGTTTACCGTGATCCGCAGCAACATCTCGGAGATTAAGACCCTGGCTCTGGGCAGCGGCACTACCAAGGGCGTAGACGCTGACGAGGCGGATAAGGTAACAGGGGAAAACCTGGATGGGACGCTGGCCTTTGCCAAGGATTTTGCCCGGCGCGCCAGAACAGTCATTGCCATCACTGGGGCCATCGACATTGTGACGAATGGGGAACGTGCTTTCTGTATCCGCAACGGCCGTCCTGAAATGTCTGCCATTACCGGCACCGGCTGCCAGCTCTCCGCCCTGACGGCAGCTTTTGTCACTGCCAATCCAAACCGGCCCCTGGAGGCTGCTGCCGCTGCCGTGCGCGCTATGGGACTGTGTGGGGAGATCGCCTTCCAGCGTATGACCAAGCTGGACGGCAGCTCTTCTTACCGGAACTACATCATCGACGCCATGTACCGTCTGACCCCGGCGGCGCTGAAGAAGGGAGCCAATTATGAAGTGCGATAAACGGTACATGCTGCTCTACGCTGTCACCGACCGTGCCTGGGTTGGAAAGCAGACGCTATACCAGCAGGTGGAAGCGGCATTAAAGGGCGGCGTGACCTGCGTACAGCTGCTGGAGAAGGAACTGGACGAAGCGGCGTTCCTCCAGGAGGCCCGGGACATCTGCGCCCTGTGCCGGCAGTATGGGGTGCCCTTCATCGTCAACGACAACGTGGACATCGCCACTGCCTGCGGTGCGGACGGAGTCCATGTAGGCCAGGAGGATATGGGAGCGGAAGAAGCGCGCCGACGGGTAGGAGAAAACATGATCCTGGGCGTCTCCGTCCACACAGTGGAGGAAGCCCGCCAGGCCGTCCGGGACGGCGCAGACTATCTGGGCCTGGGCGCAGTGTTCCCCACCGGCACCAAAACCGACGTGGATGTGATGCCTGGAGAGACCCTGCAGGCTATCTGCACCGCAGCAGACGTGCCCATTGTAGCCATAGGCGGATTGAACCGAGACAATATCCTCCAACTCTCCGGCAGCGGAGTGGACGGCGCGGCCCTAGTCTCCGCCATCTTCGGAGCGGAGGACATCGAGGGGGCCTGCCGGGAGCTGCTGGCGCTGGCAGAGAAAATGGTAAATCCATGAGGATTCGCAAAGCTATTGGGGGAACTTTAAGCGGAGGACTTAAGGCGCTGCTCTTAAAGCCGCTCAACAAAAATAATACAGAGGAGAAACAGCAATGAAAACAGCATTATCAATCGCTGGGACAGATCCCAGCGGAGGGGCCGGAATTCAGGCCGATCTGGGGAGCGCAGATCAATGCGGTATTCGAGGACATTCCGCCTGATGCGGTCAAGATCGGCATGGTGGCCTCCTGTGGGTTAATTGAGAAGATCGCAGAGCGGCTAAATTTTTATCAAGCGAAAAATATTGTGGTTGACCCGGTGATGGTGGCCACCAGCGGCGACCGGCTGATCTCCGAAGAGGCGGTGGCCACGCTGAAGGCCGGCTTACTTCCTCTGGCGGCTGTAGCCACCCCTAATATCCCGGAGGCGGAGATTCTTTCTGGTATAACCATCCGCAGCGAGTCAGACATTAAGGCTGCTGCCAGACGCATCAGTGACACCTACGGCTGTGCTGTCCTCCTCAAAGGCGGACATAATATCAATGACGCCAACGATTTTCTCTATGGGGACGGCATCGGGACTTGGTTCTATGGAGCTCACATTGACAATCCAAACACCCACGGCACCGGCTGTACTCTGTCCAGCGCCATTGCCGCCAATCTGGCCAAGGGCTTTGACCTGCCCGTCTCCATCCAGCGGTCGAAAAACTATCTCTCTGGTGCGTTGGGAGCTATGCTTGATCTTGGAAAAGGCCGGGGGCCCATGCAGCACAATTTCAACCTGACCGGCGAATTCGCAAAGGAGGGTTCTTTTATCTAAAACCTAAATCCGTGAACTTCGTTACAAATTGCTTTCCAAACATCGCATTCTCCCGTCCCTTTTTTTGCAAATCCCTTCGCCTTTTCTATGATAAGCTGCCATACGCTCTTTACCGAAAGAAACCGATGGTTTGGAAGTTCCATCACAAAATTCCGTTCAGAACTATACTATCAGCAGAGTTAAAAAGTCCCGTTTTATCCAACTCTACCGTTGGTAAGTGTTCATTTTTATGCCGGATTTGTCTTTGTTTATGCCTTTATGCACTCTTTTAAACATTACTTTGAATGAACTGTTTGCAGGTGAGTACATTGCAAAATCTACGCTTCTACTAATTCTATTCTCCCCAGCCTAGCTGGGGAGAAGGGTTTTCATTTGCATCATCCGGAACACTAAATATACTCCTTTCTATCCCTTTCTTTGTACAGCTCTATCAGCTCCAATACCATGATCTTTATTACTTCCGTACTCATTGCCTGATCTTCCGCATGCAGCAAAAGCAAACTTTACCACACATTTTTTATCTAATCTGTCTTCTCAAGGCATTGTTGCACAGTTTATCAGCCATATCCTTTCCGATCAGACAAATTCCAAGCACTATCTGATCTTTCATACGGAAAATGATTTACTGCTGCGTACTTACATACAGCAACTGATGTGTGAATATTATGATCTGCAGTATCGCCGTTCTGAGATTATTGATGCTTATATGGTCATCATTTTCACACATCTTGCCACTCTATTTCAAAAGAACACTCTGAACCGCTATTCTTTGAATAAAATGAACCTTACTATTAAAATTCTTCAATATCTGGAGGATAATTTTAAGACTGCCACCCTGCTGACAACGGCGGAGACTTTTGGCTTCAGCACTGCCTATTTGAGTACATATTTGAAAAAGAAAACAGGCAAAACATTTACGGAGCTGATTATGGCTCAAAAAATGTCTCAGGCCTGTTTCCAATTGACTAATACGGATCTGCCAATCTATGAAATTGCGAATGGTATTGGTTATGAAAATCTTGGATTTTTTTATAAGAAGTTTAAAAGGTATTACGGGATGAATCCTCAGGAATATAGAAATAGGACTATGAACCGAATTTAAGAATTGAAAATAATCAGCTTGGTTTGATACCCAAAATATATATTCTATTACTCGCAAACAGCAAGCATATTTTTTATGAAACAATAAGCGAAAATATGGTATTATCAATGACAAAATCGCAACAATGAGGTGAGACCCATGAATACAGACCAGTTAAAGAGCTTTATCCAGGTTGCCGAAAACCTAAACTTTGCAAGAGCTGCTGAAATTTTAAAGATTACCCAGTCTGCCGTTTCCCGGCAGATTCATTCGCTGGAAGATGAACTGGGGACAAAACTTCTTCACCGCACCACCAGGACAGTTACCCTTACCCCTGCTGGAATCAGCTTTCTGGAAGATGCAAAAAATGTTATAGGCAGATTAAAAATTGCCGAACAGAAACTGCAGCGCCATCAAAGCACGAATTTGCAGGTCTTAACGATTGGCTGCCAGAGTGAGGCTAATCTGGACCTGCTCTGTAAGATACTGAAATCCTGCAGGGAACAGATACCGGGACTATATCCTTTTTTGAAAGTGATCCCCCACAGGTCCATTCTAAATCTCTTCTACCAGGAAGAACTGGATCTGCTGTTTGGATTCCAGGATGATATCCCAATAAAAAGCGATACCGTCTACAAAGAATTATTCCGGATACCACTGTGCTGTATTGTTCCCGCTGCGCATCCTTATGCGGCCAGGTCTGGGCTTGCAAAAGAAGAATTGTATCTGGAGAATATTGTTGTCTGCAACTCCTATGCAATTCCTGCCAAAGCCGCAGAAATGCAGAACCAGATTTCACAGCATATCCTGCCTGAATCCACTTATGTATGCGAAAACCTTCAGGTGCTTCTTACTCTTGTCAGGGCAGGATATGGCTGTTCTGTACTTCCACAGATGAATTTTGTAAATTCTGATATCTGTTCCGTCCCTCTAAAAAACAGCGAGCCATTATCCTATGGTCTCTTTTATAAAAAAAGTTCACAAAGTCCTTTGCTGAAAAAATTTATTTCTATCGTAACGAACACATCTTACCATTAGCTTTCCCGGTAAAAAGCGATATCACATACAAAACCCACTCCTGTGCGGAAACACTTTTATAATATGCGCCATCTGTATGTTTGCATCCGTCACACCAATCAGGCGCAGCAGGCCGTCACCAAAGAACAGGCTTAACCCCACCCTACTACCGTGATCGGAAAGATTACGCCGGTAGCGGCATTGCCCAGATAGCCCACGCCGCTGCCCACAAATATCTGGTCTACAATGTTGTAAAGGCACGAAATGATAAGGGAACAGATGCAGGGAATTGCAAACTTTTGCAGCAGCTTCCCCACTTTTTCCGTACCAAGATAGTTACTGTTTTCCATAATAATCCTTGTATGATGTTTATAGAAACAAAAACAACATATCCCATATCTTTAACTTTCTATAATCATAAATGTCCCATCTGAAAACTCTTCTTGATATTCCGATGAATTATGTTCATATTTCTCCAAATCATCATTTTTTCCTATCAAATAATCTACCAAGGAGGGTTTGAGACCCACGTTCAGTCTGACCATTTTATTTGTAAATGCATCTCTCACATCCCATGCTCCAATTATCAGTCCATTATTCACAAAAAACCGCCCCGCAAACTCAAGATCTGATTCTAAAATCTTCTCCCCTGACATTAGCTTTTCTGTAATCTCCCTTTTACCTGCAAGATAAAACAGTTTGGAATATTCATATAAATTACTTTTCATTGGATTCTTATCTTCATAAGCAAACTCGTTTGAAGGATCCGAAATGTAAATCCGGCTATATCTGCGGATAGCCCTTGATGTTGTACCAAAGCTGACTGCAGATACATATGAATGAGCTGGAACAATACCATGATTTTTTAAGTAATTTTCTCCATTTGTGCACTGTTCATGGCCATGTGTCAAAAAGCTTGTTGGTGTAGCCTGCATGGTTCCTTTCGATTCAAGAATTCCGATTGCTTTATCTTTGCTGCGGCAGTATACATAATCCGGTGTATATCCAGAGCACTTCTTCGAAATTCCACAACGCTTTGCATAATCTTTAAAGTCATACACCGCATATGCCCCCAAACGTTCTTTGGCATAAAAATAATTAATACCCTGAGCAATCTCTCCATGACGCGTAACCTTTGAAAAATCTTTCAGTATATCACGAAATTCATAATTAAATGCCAGGTATCCGTCTTTATCATCCAGCAATAGCTGAATTACTTCGGAATAAGATCTGGCAAACAAAGCAACTTGAGTACTATACTTATATGATTTTGTAAGCATACTTTTTGCCGTTGAAAGCAATAATTGAAAAAACGTTATCTCCAAATCCTTATGTACCGTTTTATACGGGTCATTTGCTGAATCCTTAATTGACCAATTTATGCTTTTCTGCTTTGGAAAAACTTGGGATTCATATTCCCAAACTTCAATTTTTCTTTTCCAGTTATTCATTATAAATCCTTTCATCATTTGTTTTGGTTATCATTTAGAAAAATCATAAATATTTCCTATTATCTTTCTATTTACGGATTACATTTCTTACAAGGATCATATCCCATAGCAATCACATCGTCCCTGTTTCCAGAATAAAACTGTTTATTCTTTTCGGCCATCTGCTTTACACTTCCACAGGCAGGATAATGAAACTTCTTCGTATTTGTATTTAATATATAATCTGTACCAGCCGGTGTGGGTTCCTGTTGTTCTACAGATTCTTGAGGCGCCGGCGTACCGGGCTCATTCCCATTTTGTGTATCCGGATTGCTGTCTTGCGATTCTGCCGGTTCCGGCTCTGCAGATGCTAACGCACGTTCATCCATCTGGCTGTTGCCGGTGGCATAATCTATAACAATATCAGGCTGTACATTATATACAAATACATTAAAACATATCCCGTCTCCCTCATCTTCCACAGACCAGCCCTCCAGCAGAACACCATAGGCCAGAAGATCATCCTCATCAAAAACAGGCGTTACCCTGTATAATACGTGGTTACCCGTTTCCTTCACATAATCAGCTGTCATATTCTCAAACGGGAGCATTCCCTGTACATTCAAATACCGGGTTCCGGTAATCAGATTCTTTTCATTTGCATTTTCTCCCGAAAGCTGATACCCAACCAAATGACATCTGTTATACAAATATTTTCCATCTACATTATCATATTTTATAGTCTGCCACCCGGAAGGCTTTATCTCTCCAATGTCTCCGCGTTCTTCCGTCGGCATCAGATCCGGTCCTATATTCGCACAGGCAATTCCGCATCGTCCCAATTCATCCAATTCCGAATAATATTCAAAAGATGCTGTTGGAAGATTGCTTTTCGTAAAAAAGGGAATATTACCGTTCATTACGGCATAAGGTTCACCGGCATAGTCCGGAATATCAACAGCGGATTCCGGTTCAAAGCTGGTAACAATTTCATCAATAGAAAGGACTTCTTCTATCTGTTCTTCTGCAGGGGATTCCTCTTCCGCCTCGTCTATTGATTCTTCTTCATTTACCTGAATCTCCTCAACTTCCAAGTCTGGCTCTGCAGCGGCAGAGCTTCCACAGGCTGAAACCGATAATACAACAGCAAATAAAAAGATTAATAGTAAAGTTATTTTATTGGTTTTTACGCTTGTATATCTTTCGTGTGATTTTCTCATGTGAGTTTCCTCCAAATTCTTTTGTTTCTGTAATTTCCCAATCCAGGTTTAAATCTATATCCAAGTAGGTATCTGCCGGATATGTCCGATTCCAGCAGTAAACAATCATAACCTCCAGCCGGTCTTCATATGGTTTCAATGGAATATTTTCTACAAAGCAGCAGCTGTCTTTAGGGGCACATTCAAATACATCATCTTCTGCTGCAATCCTATCCGGAACCGCACAAAAAAGTTTTGAGGAATATGTATTCATCCAGACTTTTCCTTCTGCAATGTCCAGCATATCTTTTAGAACAGCCTCGTCTCTGCTCTGCCGTCTATGATTAAACAGCATGCCATTCTTATCATCTACACAGATAAAAATTGTCATATCCGGTCCTCTCCTCATGTCTATTTGTTTCATAAGAATTGTACCACATTTGTGTTTCATATCCAATAGGCATAGAATTATGTAACATTTCTATGATTTTGATATAAATTTTGGCTCTCCCATCCACAATAGCTTTGAGCCGGAAGCCATCGCTGCCTTTATGGATGAAATCAATGACTTATTTTCCCATAGCGTTCCGATGCTTTGTACAGACAGCAGCTTACTGGATACCTTCGAAAAAGAAGGAAAGCTTTATGACAGCCTGTGGTGGCTGGATGGCCGGGAGCCGGAGTTTATAAGAGATGAAGGCAAGTCTTTGCTAGAGAATTTAAGAGACTTCCAAATTACCATGTCAGCGGCGCAGAAGCCAGTCGTTCCCCAAGAAACGGACGGACTGCCAATCACAGAAACCTTGGGAATGTCTTTTTGCAGCGGTGCGGGAGCATGGCAGACATTCCTTGGCTTGAATCCGGACGGCAGCTTTTCCGGGGAATATTCCGATGCTGATGCAGACGAGGTGTCTCTCTGTCATTTTCATGGAAGGTTTGGCAAAGTTGAAAAGCTCACGGACGCTTCCTGGCTGCTGACGCTTGAAGAACTGGTGCTTGACACCGGCCGCAGCGTGGGAGAAGAATGGGATGAACTGGATGGCGGTTATGTCCTTCATTTTATTTCCAGCGACCCCTATGGTCTTAATGACTTGGACGGCGCCGCCCTCAAACCTGGCGCACATTTCATCCTCTACAGCCCGGACGCTGCCGGCCATGAACCGGGCACAGAACTGTATGGTGCGGTAGAGTTCCAGTCCTGGATGCACAATCACAGGGAATTTAACAGTGCTGACGATATTCTGGAATGCTGGGGGCTGCAAAATCTGGAAACCGGGCAAGGTTTTTTTGAAGATTACAGATACAGTGAATTAGACGGGGGACGGATTTATAGAAACAAATAATGTTACTGGGCACGGAGTGAACAGTAACACCAAATAATATCACATAATGTCGTTTTTTTTTAAAGTCACTTGCAAAATGGAACATACAGTGTTATAATTTCCGCAGCAAAGTAAACAGGGGAGCTTGTGTGACAGGCTGAGAGGAAGGCAGACCTTCGACCCTTACACCTGATGCGGATAATGCCGTCGGAGGAAGCTGCCAAGGGGCGTATACTTTTTTAGGGGCATCCTGTCGGGATGTACCCTGTTTTTTGTTGTCTGCAGGGAAAAAAATAATGCGAGCAGCCTCAGCCTGCCACAGATTGAGGGGGGGAACGCCGCCATACGAAAATGTCTTCTCCCAGCTCAAAGGAGTAAAAGCTATGTTTGAAAAAATGTTTGAGAATGTCAGACAGAAATCCCCCCTGATCCATAATATCACGAACTATGTCACCGTCAACGACTGCGCCAACATGCTGCTGGCCTGTGGCGGGTCGCCCATCATGGCGGACGATCCGGAGGACGCCGTGGAGATTACAGCCATCTGCAACGGGCTGAACATCAACATCGGAACGCTGAACCAGCACACCATTCCCTCTATGTTTGCCGCCGGAAAACGGGCCAGCGAACTGGGGCGCCCCGTAGTGCTGGACCCAGTGGGGGGCTGGAGCCTCCACGCTGCGGACGGACACAGCTCTGGAACTGCTGAAAAAGGTGAGGTTTACCGTGATCCGCGGCAACATTTCGGAGATCAAGACCCTGGCTCTGGGCAGCGGCACTACCAAGGGTGTAGACGCTGACGCAGCGGATAAGGTGACAGAGGAAAACCTGGACAAGACGCTGGTCTTCGCCAAGGATTTTGCCCGGTGCGTTGGGCGCTATGCTGGATCTGGGAAAAGGCCGGGGGCCCATGCAGCACAATTTCAATCTGACCGGCGAATTTGCAAAGAAGGGGTCTTTTATCTAAAGCAGATTCAATTATAATGTTTCCAACGGATTTATTACCGGTTCTTCGTACTGGTACATCTTTGTTAGGGATGGCCCGCTGCTTCTGCTATTGTATCCAATCGCAAATGTAAACAGCGTCATCCCAACAGTGGAAACAATCCAAATCCTATCGTCCTGCGCTGTGCAGCGCATAGCCTCCATAGGGGATACCGATGCCGCACCTGTCAGAATACCCATGGGAAAGGCCTGCAAAAACAGCCTGCACACCGCCGGAAGCAGTGGTATCTAAACCGCAAAAGCTAAAAATGTGCAGAAAAAGCCAAGGGGCTTTCGTAACAGGAAACCTCTTGGCTATGAAAATAACATTCCATTTTATCTCTTGGTAATTGGCAGTAATAATGATCTCTGCTGACTTCTCGCCATTCGTTGTTACTACGGATTTCCTATGTGTTGTGTAGTTCCATCCGCTGACGAGACGAGACCTCCCCAGGTAAGAACACAATCTTTCACTCCATATATCTGCCACATTTACCACAGTTAGTTCTAGTAGTCCGTATTGGAAATATGCACAAGGATTTCCGGTACGGACTACTAGGTAGTTATTGGACTTCGGCTTGACATGCAGTCTTATCCCTAACTGCAGCCTGATGTGATTTCTGTTCGTCAGACCAGATCTTTGCCTCCAGCTTTCTTCATTCCACCTCACGATGTACACCCTTGCTCCTGGCTATACACTTCCCACTACCAGGGCGTGTTACAGACTTTCAGCGATTAGATTGCGCACATACTGGGCACACATGACAGACCGCCGCATATGGCGGCCTACCATATGCGGCGGTTACTTTTGCAGGATTACTTCATTGATAAGCTGCCCCATCTTGATAATTTTACTTCACAATATACGTCACAGGCTCAGAAGTATTTATTCTCGCATACATTTCCTCAAATCCTGCATAACGCTCCAACCCTTCCTCCACATTTGCCTCCAATGCCCGAAAGTGCTCATCGCGTTCTGCTTCTGTGTCAAAGTAAATGATATTGTTTCCAGACAGGTCATCTGCCAATGCACTGGTTTTTTCTGCTGGTGTGCCATAAATATCATCTGACTGCACCGGCACAGCCGTTTTTATCTCTTCTGCATCAGCACCCACAGCCTTTCCACCATCCTTGAAAAAAATTCCAAAGCTGTCATCAACCAGCGGAATAGAATCCGGCTTGGTCACTATTTCTGTCTCGCTGCCCGGCCCCACAGATTCGGCCTGCTGTGGCTGTGCATTTGCAGAAGTGGCAAATGCTGCTGCAGTTCCCACAACAATAAACCCGGTCATGATAAGTGAAAAAACTGTAGTTTTCTTAATCTTCATAATTGCAGTTATCCTTTCTTCAATCGCATTTTTGCTAAAATTGTTACACAGAGGGGTCAATCCGCTCCGTGTCTCCTCCATACTGATCAATGCCCGTGCATAGGCCGCTTTTGTACTTTCACCGAAAAGGCGGACAACTGCCTCGTCACATGACAGTTCAATATCCCGGTTGGCATGAACGTACATAATCCAGACCAGTGGGTTAAACCAATGTGCACACAGCACCACGATCAATACTAATTTCCTAATACTGTCAAAACGCCGGATATGCACATACTCGTGGGCCAGAACATATTCCAATAAATCTGTATTTTCCCACTTTGTAGATGCAGGCATCAAAATCACCGGGTGAAGTACGCCATATGTGAGCGGTGCAGAAAACCGGCCGGACTGCCGGATGGAAATCCTGCGCCTCTGCTGATGGACGCTTAACCAGTTTTCAGTGAAGTCATTCCTCACCGGAAGGGATGTCTGGAACTCCTTCTGGCATTTCCAATATGCCAGACTAAAAAACACCGCACAGATCAACACGCCAGCAGCCCATACAATCGTCCATGCGGAAACCGCATTCGCAGCATTTGTGATGCTGCCCGGCATAGACGCTGCCTGCCCTGATGCCCCAATCGGCAGTTCACGAATGGCCTGTGAACCATTTCCAGGTGCATGGCTGCCCATCAGCGAATACACGCTAAACGCAGACGGGATAGAAAAGGGAACCATCAGCCGCACAACCGATATCCCCCAAAGTGCATTAAAAGTCTTTTTGGATAATATATTGATTGCCAAAGCACGTATGGCGATGACCGCTAAAATCAGTATGCCCCCGGCAAAACTCATCTGAAGCAGACTCATCCACATCACCTCACTCCAGATCATTGACAATCTGTTTCAGCTTTTCAATTTGTGCGGCACTCAACTTTTTCCTCCCCAGCAAAGCGGCAAACAGCTTATCTACGGAGCCGTCATACATTTTGTCAATCAGCTCATTTGTCTCTGCCTCCTGGACTTCCTCTTTCGGAACAAGCGCATGGCACATGAATCCCGGTTCGGAGCGTTCAATTGCTCCTTTTTTAATACAACGCTTGATCAGGGTATAGGTTGTGTTTACATTCCACCCCAATTCCCCGGTAAGCAGCTTGGCGATATACTTAGCCGGAACATCTCCATTACGCCAAAGGACAGACATCACTTTCAGTTCAGAATCAAACAGCTTGATGTCCATTTAACAGCACCTCCTTTTTAAGACTGTAGTAGTAGATACAAATACATACTACCACAGTCTTAAACCTCCGTCAATACTACTGTGGTCTTAAATTTTAAAATAATTATGGAATATATTGGAATATTTGAAATGAATTTAGATTTAATTCAAGCAGATATGCCCTATACTATCACAGAAACCTCTGACTTTTACCCCGCCTATGAGGAATTCCGCATAAATCTGCTAAGATATATTTACATAAAGGTACTGTCGATAGACGGCTAGTCCGAATTCAAGTCAACAAAAATAGCCGCCTACCGTTATGGCAGCACCCTTATAAATATTTTTGGCAGAAAATTCATTTTGCTTTTTAAAATTTCTAAGCTTTTTTCTTACGATTTCTTTGCACAACCGCACTCTTAAACGCCTTCATCATGGCTGGCGACAACTCCCCACAATCCTCATCAAAGTTAATTGGGCTTTTTTTCGCCTCTTCAACCTCTTTTAATTGTTCTTCCGTAGGTTTTTGTCCACTTTCAATAATTAATGTTCTGGTCATAATAAAGCTCCTTTTCTGCACTAGTTGCAAGTCTGGCTGAAATTAATCGAATCGTCTCCTTTCGTTCTGTAAATACTACAAACAGTACATCGCCGACTTTCCCTATCGCAATATATCTATCCTCATCAACACTATGCTCAAAATCAAACATTTCAATGTAATGAGGATCATCAAAAACATATGCTGCCGTTTCAAAAGAAATTTTATGTTTTTCCTTATTAATAATATTTTTTTCTTCGTCCCACTCAAATTTTATTTTTGGCCGTTCCTCTTAGATTATTCTACGTTAACAGTATACCATTAAATAAGCAATCCATCAATTGCATTTTCCCTAATCTCTTTTCAGGTCTTAATATAGGAAATAGCAAAACCCCCTGCAAATGGCATTCTCACACCATTCACAAGGGTTTCTTCATTCAAAATAACCAGGCAAACTTCGCCTTATGCATTCATCTGTTTTGCGAACTTTCCCTTTTCTGCGTCCAGGTCAAACAACCCTGGAACTATGTATTTTAGAGGGCACTGAAAAACTCCCACTTTTTTGTTGGGAGTTTTCTTATCTCTATATAAACAGCATCTGTGTACAAGTTTGCTCTAAAGCATGCAAGGAAAAGCGTTCCCTTACTGCATAACCGGCTCCGTCAGCCTCGTGATTCTCTTGACATTTGCCACAAATGCTGTGATATACATTTGCAGTTCCATGGCAAACAGCCCTCTCGAATCCGCTCTGCGTAATCCGTGGGCTTCTTTTAATTCCCCATTCTTTTCTTCAATCCGATGACGAATCTTCATCCGTTCCCTGAAATATTCACTCTCCTCAAATTTTAGTCTTTCCAGGTTCTTTTCGCTTGCCTGGGTAATGCTGTAACTCCGTTCCTTTGATTTCCCTCTCCCTACACGGCAGCTTTCTCTTAACGGGCATTTCCGGCATCCTTATTGTAACAGAATCCTTCTTCCAGTTTTCCGTTTGCTGCCGCTGCCAACGCCGTATTTGTCCGTGCAATTAATGTAATCCCTTCGCCACAGGCTTCCAGATTATCATCGCTGACATATGCCATATCTGTCTGGGCGCTACTGATCAGAGTTTCTTACCTTTCCCTCTAAAATATAATCACAATATCTAACTGCCATTGCCCATGCTTCAAGCGCATTATTCTGTAATATTTGATTTTTTATATAAGCCATTTATTCACATTCCCTATTTTGTAATAAATATAATCTAACATCTTGTTCCCCATGCTCGTGCCGCTCTAAACGATTCCAATATACAATCTTACGGATTCGACTTTCTGTTACTCTTAATCCAGTTTCTTTTATAACATCTGAAACCCTTTGTTTCATTTCCTGTCCTCTTTCCAAAGCATCCAAAACTATCTTCTCTAAATATTCCGGTTTTCGTTTATCTCCTAAATCTGAAAACAAAGCGGTTGCTGCAGCCAAAGCAGTCCTCATATATTGCGCATGATCTTTGAACAAATCGCTATCTATATAAAATCCTTTGCTCTCTATAAACTGGCTACAAAATGTGATTACCGTGCGCGTGTTGCCTTCTCGATACGGATGCACTTTCCAAAGTTCAGCTAAATATTTTGAAAATATTTCTGCCACTTCATCAATAGATGCCTTTTCCCAAGTGCACTGGTTCATTTTATCTAAGACAAATGTGGCATCTTTTACAATATTGTCCTTATTCTTTCATCTTATATTTTTTGTCTAAAACTTTACGCATATCCTCTGTGGTCATTTCTCCACGACTTTCTTTTTCAATTAATTTTTTAAATTCTGGGGATGGCTCTAATCCGTCTACTTTAATCATACCTAATGCATAATCCCATTTCTTATCTGTACTGACTAGCATAAAATCAACTCCCAATTTCTGTTTTTTATATTCTACCATACGCTATAAAAAATATCCATTACAACTTTTATAGCATATTGACACTATGAATAAAAATTCTCTTTTGAAAATTTTTTAATATATTAAATTGCACATTAATATCTTATATCCAATAAAATATATCTCTTGATTACATTTCAACTAAAAAGGAAAGCCATATCTATTAATAGATATAGCTCTCCATTATTCCCTATATGTTCTTTTGTTACCATACTTTTTAGATAAATTTCCAAAATCTTTAGAAAGATTTTCTCTCCAAACTTCATTAACGATGGCTCAACGCTATAATCTACCATCCACCTCGGAATAAATATCTATCTCCTGCATCCTCACTATTATAAATTTCTTAATTGACATGTGTGGCACATATCTAACCCTATTTTAGACTAATACGACACTTTTATAAATATCCTATTAAAAAAACCTTTTCTATATCATTAATGCTTGGATACGCTCTCTACATATCAAACAAAAATTATAAACCAAAGGTGCGATATAACCATGCCTTGCTGTCAACTAACATATGAAGAATTCTTACTATGTATATGGTGTCTGCATCAATCACATAATATATTTTATAATTACGATAGTAATCCTTGCGGACACCCAACTTTGCAAGCAATTCATCTTCATCCAGTTCATTCCTCTCAGGGAAGTTAGACAATGAATCAATCTGTGCCCTAATACCTTTTACTGTATTCTGAGCCGCAGTCAGATTTTTAAGCTCATATGCAATATAATCACCTGTATTTTCCAAATCCTGCTCTGCCAGTTCGGTGACTTCAATTTTGTACTGTTTCATTTTGCGTATTTCTTCTCCAATCTGTCACACACCGTATGGAAGTCTTTTGTCTTTCCCTCCTTGATTTGTTCTAACCCTGCCAACACAAGGCCACGGACTTCTTTCTTCTGTTCATTTAATGCTGCTTGATAATCAGCTCTTACTACAACAGCCATAGAAACCATCCTTTCTAAATCTAGTATATTCTATAATGAGTAAAATATTTCTCTTGCCTCTTTTACCCTTATGATACCTTAACCTTGCAAGCTTTTCAACAAACAATTTAAAATTGCTTGACTTTCTTTACCCATATACTCAAATTTGATTACAAGCGTTCCCAAAATGCTTTATCCACAAATCCTATCAACAATGGCTCAACGCCGTAATCCTCACCTTCCTGACATCCACTCCAGAATAAGCCTCCATCCTCTGCGTCTTTGCCACTCCAAATTTCTTAATCTCCTCCTCTATCTTATTGTCCAGTACATGCGTATAGATATTAAGAGTAATACTGATACTGGAATGCCCCAGTACTGCCTGCACAACCTTCGGCTCCATTTTATTCTCAAAGCATCTGGTAGCAAAGGTATATCTCAATGTATGCGGATGAAAATCCCGAATCACTTTCGGTTCCCTGTTTTCCTGAACTGCCGCTACAGCCTCTTTTTCACGTATCCGCAATATTATCTTCTTTATTTCCTTTTCTACAATGTATCTGCTGCAGGGGCTCCCCATTCCAGTGGTAAAGACCAAATCCTCAAATTCTTCCTTTCCTCTCCACCGGCCGCCTAACTCTTTTTTCAATGAAAGCTGTTTCTCCCTCTGTGATTTCAGTATTTCTTCCATCTCACCTATAAATGGTATCTGCCTTGTAGAATTTACGGTTTTCGGTGTCACAAGAATTTCCTTTTTTACACCGTTGCAATAACTACAGCTCAAAGAACGTCTGATAAAAATTACTTGTTTATCCATATCAATATCACACCATTTCAACCCTCCAAGCTCTGCTTTTGTCAAGCAAAATCTAAAAAAAAATATCATTTCCCACTCTCAACAAAAAAGACACCACAGAACAAGCTCCATGATGTCTTTCCCATATTATTCCCTACATTGCTTTATTGCAGAGCAACCACTTCTTTCTCTCCCAACACTTTGGAGAAAAAGCCATCATCCATTTTCCAGACTATTTCAATCCGTTCCTCATTATAAACCTGCACACTGTCAATTACAGTAACCAGTTTGTCTTTATCAAACGTTTCGAGCGACAACAGACTTTCCAGCTCTGCCCCTCGTTCTTCTATGTGCTGCATCTGTTCCTTGATCTGTATTACCTCGTCTTTCAGTTCTGGTATGCTGTTTTCTATTTCCAAGATCCGGCTGGCGGCACTTTCACACTTTTTAAGATACTGCTCTTTCGTGATATTTCCGGAACGGTAATCCTCATAAAGCCTAAGTTTTCTTGAGGACAGCCTCTTTCCCTCCGCTCCCAGCATCTTTATTTTTTCTTCAATTGCTGCCGTCTGCGACCATTCCTTTTTCTTTCCGGACGCCTCTGCCGCCACCATGCTCGCCATAATTCGGGTACAGGATAATACCGTATTTTCTAATTGTTCCTTATCCACATGGATTGTTTTGCATTCTGCAATGCCTGAAATTGCTGCCTGCCCGCAACGGTAAGCGTTTCCCCAACTGGTCAGAGTAAGCCGCCTCCTACAGTACGGACAGATAAGGATGGGCTGCGCTTTCCGTCCTGTCGGCACATTTTTCTTTTTATGCGTAAATGCATTTGCATTTGCCATATCAAACAGTTCCTGCGTCACAAGGGGCTCATGTGTCCCCTCTATAATGATCCATTCAGACCTGTCATTTTTTATCCGCCGTCTTGAACCGGCTGCCGCCTGCCTTGTCTTATTCCAGATTGTCCTTCCAAGATAAACCTCATTCTTTAACATATCGCCAATGGTGGTAATGGTCCATAGCTTTTTCTCCTTTTCCCTGTGGCTTTTTCTTTTCAGCCCCATCGCCTGGAAGTGTTCCATGCAGGTAGGCGTTCCCTGCCCGTTAAGGAACCGTGCGATCTCCGGTTTCTTCTTCCCCTTTGCCGCCATCGTGAATATCATTCGCACAATTTCCGCTGCTTCTTCATCGGGGAGCAGCTGGTGGACATTTTCCGGATTCTTTAAGTAGCCGTAAGGCATGAGCGCACCCATGTATTCACCACGGGCGGCTCTTGTCTCCATTGCGCTCTTTACCTTTTTTGACAAATCCCGGCTGTACATGGAATTGATGATGTTTTTCAGTACGATGCTCATTCCCCCTGTCATTCCCATGCAGTCCTCGCTGTCAAACTGATCATTTACGGAAATGAAGCGTATCCCAAGCAACGGGAAAATCCGTTCCAAATAATTTCCCGTCTCTAAATAATCTCTTCCAAATCTTGAAAAATCCTTTACAATAATACAGTTCATTTTTCCACGCTTTGCGTCATCCATCATTCTCCGGAAAGCCGGCCTTTGAAAGAGGACCTCGCTGTAACCGTCGTCAATCTTTTCTGCCACGACTTCAATCTCCGGGTGCCGGGCAATATAATCATCAATCAGCCGCCGCTGGTTGGCGACGCTGTCGCTTTCCACCGTCTTATCATCGGTATAAGAAAGACGGATGTACTTAATGGCTTTGTAAACCTGCATAAAAAAACACTCCTTTCATTGCGCAGAAAAATCCCCGCAATCCAAGAAGTGTGGCTGTGCCGTATTCAATTCCTTTTCCAGTTCTTATTGTACCACGCCCCTGTGGGAAAGTCAGCCCTTTTCCTAAAATAATCCGGCTCACCGTAAGATTCCCTTGATACATTCCTCCAGGGTAGCGCCGCCTGCGGCAAAGCTGGCCTGTACGGTGAACCGCCCGCATTTGAAGCGGTAAGGGTCTTTGATCTGCCGTACAAATTCGGCGATCCGTTCCTCACGGGAAAGCTCCTTATCAACGGCAACCTCCCGGCTGTCCACCAGTGCGCCGGTTCTGCCGGCAACAACCGTATTTTCCATAATACCAACTCCTTCCTGAAAATTTCTGGCTATCGAAACCACATGAATAAGTCGGGCCTGCGCTCATACACTCACAGACCCGGCCCATTGTATCTGATTTCGATCAGCTGCCGTATTTGCCACGCCCCCCGGCAGGCCCTGAACGAACAGGGCAGGGCTGTTACAGGCTGCGGATAGCGTTGCCGCATCATAGCCCCGCATACGCCGCCGCTTTGCCAGAGCAGGCGCACGCCGCAGGAACTCTCCCCAAGTCTTTAGGGAGCCGTGAGGAAGTACCATTATGATCTGTGCCGTTGTCGCGTCCGGCCTGCCACAGCCGGTTTCGTGGGTTGCGTTTACCGCTCGGACAGCCTGGATTCATCACCTCCTTAGGCCGCCTGTCACCGCGCCGCCCCATCTGCCGCTCGGAACACAGAATGAAGTACCTGTAACAGCGTGTATTCGGTTGTCAAGGAGCAAGCGAGGGGCGTGGCAGTTATGACAGTTTTTCAGTTGGGGCGGGCCGGAGCATATGCTGTACGGCCACACCCGCCAGGCTTGTCCCGCCGGATAAATATGTCCCTCTATTATTCATTTCATTTTTGAGGGTTATTTTCGGGGGCAGGATTAAATTTCTTCCAGAATTTTTTTAGGCGTCGGAGCCCGCGCTGGATTCCTTCATGCACGGAGCTTACCGCCGAGTGTTCGCTTTTGGCAATTTCGGAAAGACTCATTCCCAACAGATAGTGCGAGCATATCCGGTTCCGCTGCTTTTCAGGCAACAGGGTAATGGCCCGGTACAGCCGCCCATGTTCTTCCTCATGGATCAGAATATCTTCCGACGCAAGCACGACCACAAGGGCATCACGTTCAACATTCTTGTCATAGTCCAGAGAAAAATATGCCTTATGCCGGTATGTACGCAGGAAATGGGCTGCCTCGCTTAATTTATATTCCCGGAGCAGGTCGGCCACCTCGTCCGGCACTTCAACAATATTATCTTTCGTATAGAACGGGTAATAGTCCCGCAGATTGATTTCTTTCATGTGTAATTCCTCCGATTTCGATTTTTTTAGTTGATAGGCAAAATCGAAATCAGAGGGTGGGGAGCGACACCCCGGACTATCACCTGCAACAGAGGCAGCAGGAAAGTTTGTCTGTTTTGTAGATAAGAAAAGAGCGCGTACCCGTTTTGTTACAGGCGCGCGCTTAATGGAACATTTTGCTGATTGCTGGGAGAAAAAATAAAAATATGTCGATACAAAAAGTGCCGCAGCTTTTTGAACTGCGGCACTAAAATATATTTGGCTATTTTTTTGTCGTTTCCTGTGAAAATATAGGACTTTTCTAATGTTCATGTCTGCCCCCATATCTGGGGGAGTATAAATGGATTTGTCACTATCCTTTGATATATCCCCCAACCTGTTACATGGGGGATATTATACAGGGGCATATTCGCTTTTTATCGCCAGCCTTTCCCGGTAATGTCCTAAAAATGCCCTAAATTTATCTGTCATATTCCAGCATCAAATTTATAACCGACGCCTCGCACACTGATAACATATTCAGGTGCTTTAGGTGCAATTTGAAGTTTCTGGCGAAGGCGGCTCAACAGATTATGGATTGTTTTCGGTGTAACGTCAATATATTCTTCGCCCCAAACATGGTAAGCTATGGTCTCAAAGGTCAATACCCGTTTCTTGTTGACAATCAGTAAGTGGAGTGCATCGAATTCTTTAGCTGTTAATTCTATCTCCTGACTGCCGACACACACCGTTCTTTCTTCCAGGCAAAAATACAGATCACCTTCCCGGATTTCCAATAATGGTTGAACTGAACCATTCTGGAAACCGTGACATTTAGAAACAGTACATAGGAAAATATCGGGAAAATCACTCAGATTTTCTCTATTAAGAATATACTGCAATAAATCTTTCTGCTGCTCTGTATCAAGCAAAGCAAACAATTTTTCTCCAATTTGTCTGCCGGATTCAGATATATCCAATACGGCTAATTTCCCATGTCACCACCTCTTTCAAATCAACTTTATTTCAAGATTTTTACCATTATTTTGAATCTTCAACAAAATACATAATTCTCCGTATCAGCTCTGGAATATTTATACCTCAAAATCCTCTGATTTGAAATTACAATAATATCTTCCCTTAGTCGCTGTAAATTTTAATACGCAATAGTCAGGGTCAGTCACTCCTTCTTTATAATACGCAGTATCGCCATCTTGCCAAATTCGCTCTTTTGCCTCTGCGGTTTCCAGCACTTCCATTGTTCCAATCAGACTAATACCGCGGAAGAAGCGTTTATCAATAAAATAAACGCTTGCTTTGCTGTTCTTCTTGAAATACTTTACTTTATTTGAAGACGTATTCGTCGAAAACCAAATTGTCTTAATTCCGTTTCTTTCTCTAGGTTTTAGCATTGCCTTTGTAATTGGATAACCGTTATCATCTACATAGGCGATAAAACTTGTACTTGCCTTATCAATAATTTTTCCGATAGTTTCTTCTGGATTTCTCATCATAATAAATTTCCTCCTAAACTGTGATTTTTCAGTATGCCAAACTGTGATTGCGCACCTATTCATCGGCTCTGCGTCTATGCGTCTGGCTCTGTGATAATGTTTTGTTCTCCCCTATAAACACCGATTATAGTATTCGTTCCTATTTCTCAAAAACTACAAAAGCACATTCGTAAGGATGGGCGCAATACAAACTTTCTCGCTTATCAGCTAATATACTTCTCAGTATAAGTTGAAAATCTCCGCCACCTGATAAAATCATGTATTCTGCCGCAAAAAATAGTAGTAACTGATTTGTCATCACCGCAACCACTGCACCCCCACCTCCTAAAACCAATGTAGGCATAGCAGTTCCTAACAGATATTGCCACTTTTTCAACGGTTCGAAGCAAGTGCAATATGGAGATAAAGTACTCCAAACGATTCCGAAATCAATCGCATGAAAATGATTTTTTGCAAAAATCGCCCAAGTAATTCCATGTATTAGCTCATGCACGATAATCAGGCATAGAATAAGCAGAGGCAACGCCACAGCATATCCCCAGGAAATACCATCTAAATTAAAACCATTCACATTATTGTAGAGCCAAAATGTTAAAGCCATAAACGGAAACATGACTAAAAGAGCAAAATACTTTGCTTTTTGTGTATTGATAACCACATTCTTCATTTTATATCCTTTTTGTTGCATTTCAGAGCTTATTTTTTCAAAGCAATCTTTACGTTTCAGTTCTTTTTCTGTTAATTTTCTTTTATCGTCAGCCATAGATAATTCCTAATTTGAATTTAACGCTTTTTTAGTTCGGCAATAGCACCATAATGTAAAATATCAAATTCATTAGGCGCAATATGTTCAAGGAGTGTTCTATGCTCTTGTTCCCACATAGAAATTTCTTTTTCGGTAAGCGAAGCACCAATTCCACGACACGCTTTCATTCTTCCATTCCAGCTTTCATGGGTGAATGGTATTCTTACAGTAAATTCTTCGTGATGTACAAGTTCAAAGTTTTCTTTATAGCAATCGGGTATGTCTATTTGATGTATCGTTTCTCCTGCACCACTCCAGTTAGGACTATATTTTAATACAAGTTTTTCACTTGCTCCCGCAATTTTATCCTCAAATGGAAGCCATGCCATATATAAAACAAGAATCTTTCCCTCTTTTTTAAGCATACGATAAAACTTAGGCATAACAATTTCATGGTTAAAATACCAAAAACACTGACAGGCTGTGATTACATCAAAAGAATTATCTGAAAAACTTATATCTTCTGTTGGCACAACGCAATAATCTATATCCATATCTTTTGAAAGGATTTTGGCTTGTTCAATTTGATTTCCTGAAATATCGGTAGCCCTCCACTTCGCCCCATACTGGTACATATTTCTGGGAAGAACCCCTGTCCCTGTTCCAACATCAAGGATAGATTGTCCGTCTATACATAATTTGCGGTCAACAATTTTTTGATAAAATTCTTTTGGATAAATATCACGGAACTTTGCATAATCTAAAGAGGTTTTCCCCCAATCAAAAGGTTTTCCGTTATCTATATCTCTATCAGTTATCTTCATACTATGCCTCCATAAATTTCTTTTGCCCGACAAACCGGAATTTTACTTTTTTCTTTTCTCTATCATAACCGATGACACAATCGCATATACAATCGCAACTATTACAACTCCTATTACTAAATAAACCAGCCAGACCGTTTGTAAAATTATATTAATTGTATTAATCAAAAATATAATTCCAATTAAAAGAAAGACAATCCCCGATTGTTTGTAGTGTGGTTTCTTATCCATGTTTTTTCTCTACTGCTTTGATGCATAAATATATGCATTGTTAAACAAGAACCCTTTTTCATTAAACTGCAAGTAACTAAATACAAAACATATAATTGCTATTACACCCAATACAATCGCTCCAACTATATTTCCCATAGCATTAACCTCCGTAAATCCCGATTGAGATTTCACCTGTTTTAAGAAATTTAATAACTGTTATATTTTGTTATTAAATTCTCCGCAAACCATTGAAAACACTGGATTTGTCGCAGGTGAGCTTTCCCTTATTGTTTCCCTTGTGTTATATCGTCCCACCAGTGTTTACGAACTCTGATAAGGGAAAATACAAGGGCAAAAAAATTATATAAAACAGTATAACACAAAATAAAAGTGACATGGTGAACTGATTGAAATGCTTCTGATTTTTGTAGCAAATAATTGATTGAACGATAAGGAGATAAGATACGATGAGAACAATATTTGCAGAATATAATCCCGGACGAAACAGCATTGATGTTTATACCAGTGCAGACTATATGCTTCGCATTGACTGCTGGGAAGCAGAAAAGAATTTGAGAACCACACCCGGATCAGATTGTGCATTAAACACACTTGCCATTGATGAACCACTAGAATATGCGAGACTGTATCTTGATGGGAATTTACAGATGTGGGTAGATGCAGAAGATTCCTTGACATTATAGTAATGTTCAAAAAAAGCTCTCTGTGCAATGCACAGGAGCTTTTTATATGTAGACCTCTATTTATTTGTGCTGTCTGCATCAATTACAGACTGAATCTGCTTCATAAGGGCATCATAGTTGTCCTTGTTATCAATTCCGCCGAGCATTGGTTCGCCTACAATATTGCCATTTCTGTCAACAAGTATAGTTGTTGGAAAGGCCATGATTTCTGAGGCATATTTACCGGCAGCACTAGAGGAGTCAATTGACAGATTACGATATTTGACACCCTGGCTTTCAAGAACAGAGGCAGCCTCTTTGATAGCTGTTTTATTGCCATCGAAGGTCTCAGTGTTGATGCCAACAACTTCTCCGCCCATTGATTTGATAGCATCATTTAATTCGTTAAGCTTGGATAATTCAGCGACACATGGTTTGCAGCCGGTAAACCAGAAATTGACGACTGTTACTGCATTACCGGAAAACAGGCTGTCATCAACCTTATTGCCATCAAAATCCTCACCGGAAAAATCACTGAATACAGATGAGGCTTTAGAGCTGTCCTTCTTGTTATCGTCTGATGATGTATTTTTGTTTTCAAGCTCTGCTATCTGTTCCTCAATTTTTCGTATGGTTTCAATATCCTCATTAAGCGTTTTAAGCTCATCGTCTGTGAATGAATTCTTGTTTGATTCTACGGTACCGGCAAGATAATCAGCATAATTTCCGTTTGGATCGGCGTCACTTTTGTTCATCATGCCAAATGCCTTGTTCCACACATCAGCGTGATCTGCAAAAAGCTGATTTTCCTGCTGATATAAATCATCAAGCCTGGAATCTGATTTGCCGGATGCTTCTGAGCCGGCTTCAGTCTGAGTGTTCTTAGAATCTGTTGTGGAAGCTTGCTTTACGCCACATGCTGTAAGTGATAATGCTATGCAGAGTGTAAAAATAGAAATAAATGATAATTTGTTTTTCATGAGTAATTTCTCCTTTAAAATAATAGTAAAATGTTTAATAGCTATCTGTTGTCATTTTTTTGACATGATTTTCCCATAAACCGGTAGCAGATGGCGTCCTTCGGACAGGCCTTTATGCAGGCACCGCAGCGTATGCACTCGGGGTGATCCGGTGTCTTACACACATCCACATCCATCTTACATGCCTTTGAGCATTGACCGCATCCGACACATTTGCTGCTATCAACGGTGATTTTGAGCAGGCTGACCTTATTAAATAATGAGTAGATTGCTCCAAGCGGACAAATCCATTTACAGAAGGGCCTGTAAAATAAGATACTTAGTACAATCACTGCAATTAAAATCATACACTTGAAAGAAAAAAGCTTTCCCAGCGCAGAACGGATAGCAGCATTTCCAATAGATAACGGTATAGCACCCTCTAAAACACCCTGAGGACAGATATATTTGCAGAAGAACGGGTCTCCCATTCCTATAGAGTTCGTTACAAGCATCGGAAGAAGTATAACGAAAACAATAAGAATGACATATTTTAGGTACCTAAGAGGCTTTAGTTTGGCTGTGGATAATTTCTTTCCGGGGATTTTATGAAGTAAATCCTGAAACCATCCAAATGGGCACAAAAAACCACATATAAATCTGCCGAGAGTTACACCGAGTAAAATAAAAAATCCGGTTATGTAGTATGAAAACTTAAATTTTGATGATCCGACAACTGCCTGAAATGCCCCTATTGGACAGGCTCCTGTCGCGGCAGGGCAGGAGTAGCAGTTTAATCCGGGTACGCATACTGTTTTTGCATTGCCCTGATATATTTTACCCTTAAATAAATTTGGAATATGAATATTGGTCAGCAGCGTTGCTGCGGCCTGTATCCAGCCACGTATTTTTGCCAGTTTTCTTGATAGTAATTTCTTTTCCTTATCCAATTCCGACACACTCCAGACATAGTTTTATTGCTTTACCAAGCACTGTAGCCGCCTCACCTCTGACTGCACCATAGCTTATCATAGATACACCAAGGATAAGCAGAATGATTTGACATGTTTTTTGGTATTTCAACATAATGTTGCTCCTTTTTGTTGTATTGTTGACCAGCTGACTTTGGTATTATACAATATAGGTTGTAAAATTATTGTTAAGAAGCAGGAGAACATTTTGAGATTATTAATTGTTGAGGATGAGAAACAAATATGTGATATGGTTGCAAAGAGTCTGTATGCTGCCGGTTATGAGGTGGATACCTGTTATGATGGGAAAGAGGCTCTTGAATGTATACTGTCGGAGAATTATGATCTGATAGTTTTGGATTTGAATCTGCCGGGGATGGATGGCATGGAGCTTCTTAAGGAGCTTAGAAAATACAATGATGAAACTAAGGTTTTGATATTATCTGCAAGAGGTCAGATTGCTGATAAGGTAGAGGGACTGGATGCAGGAGCAAATGATTACATGGAAAAACCATTCCATCTGCAGGAGCTTGAGGCACGTATCAGAAGCCTGACAAGAAGGAAATTTGTACAGAATGATATATGTCTTAAATGCGGAGAAATAAAGTTTGATACGATTAAACGCGAGGCATATGCAAAGGAAGAGCCGGTTCCACTGACAAGAAAAGAGAATGGTATTTTGGAATATTTACTTATCAATATAGGCAGACCGGTGAGTCAGGAGGAGCTGATAGAGCATGTGTGGGATGCCACGGCAGACAGCTTTAGCGGAGCAATCAGGGTACATATGTCTTCACTTAGAAAAAAGCTTAAGGCGAAGCTGGGATATGATCCCATTCAGAACAAGGTAGGTGAAGGCTATAAAATACGGGAGGAGTCTGACAGATGAAAAGAATGTCGCTACAGTGGAGACTTACGTGCATTACTACATTGTGTATTGCTATTATATGTGGCTGCCTGACTATGTTTGTCTATAAAAATGGTGTGAATTACATCGATTCTCTGCAGGATGCGGTAGAGTCACAGGGGGATGAAAAAGGAAACAAATCAGATGAAATATATATCAGCATACCGGACGATAAGTGGGATGAGTTTGCGGATGAATTTTCGGTTCAGGTGTACAATAATAAGGCCGACTATAAAAGAAACAGTCTGATAATCACGGTTTTGCTGGCGCTTTTGGGAGGTGTCGTCACTTATTTTATAAGCGGGCATGCACTCAGACCAATCAGGGAGTTTTCAGATAAAATTGAAGAGGTACAGGCTCAGAATCTGTCTGATTCAAGAATAGAGGAAAACAATGTTAAGGAACTGAACCAGCTGGGTATTTCTTATAATAAGATGCTTGAGCGTCTGTCGGAAGCATTTGAGATACAGAGACAGTTTACTGCAAATGCAGCACATGAGCTGCGTACTCCATTAGCGTTAATGCAGGTACAGCTTGATTTATATAATTCTGCCTCTCACCCGGGAAATGATGCAGACACTTTGCAGACCATAAAAATGGTTACGGAACAAAATGATAAATTAAACAGGATGGTAAAGACTCTTCTTGACATGAGTGAGCTTCAGACGGTGGGAAGGGATGATAAAATTATATTGGATGCTATTGTTGAAGAGGTTTTGGCAGACCTTGAGCCTCTTGCCGTGGAAAAGAATATAAAGCTGATTGGAAAATGTGAGGATGCCACTATGATAGGCAGTGATATCCTTATTTACAGGCTTGTATACAATCTGGTTGAGAATGCCATCAAATATAATCATCCGCTCGGACAGGTTACAGTAACCGCATATCAGAGAAACAAGCATGTTTATCTGTCTGTAGAAGATACGGGAAGCGGAATACCAAAGGAGCTTAGGGAGAGAGTGTTCGAGCCATTCTTCCGTGTGGATAAATCCAGAAGCCGGGAGCTGGGTGGCGTAGGGCTAGGTCTTGCTTTTGTCCGTGAAATCGTTAGAGTACATGATGGCAGTATTTGTATCAAATCAGGCAAGACTGGGGGAACGATTTTCGAGGTGACTTTTGCACAGCATTCAATGTAGCGTTCCATTTTACACATTTGTCAACGCTATTAAAACAGATTTGCTAAATGAGAAAAATAGAATAGTCTCAAAAACGCTGAGAATAATTTCTTCTCAGCGTTTCCGACAACTATTTTCTTTCCTTTGACACCTTCTCACTTATTCTCTGATAGATTTCCTTTGTCTCTGCGTTATTTTCCCCATTTACAACTAATATTTTTCCATCTATGTTCACGACAACATATGAATGGCAGGAGGCATGAGTGTAGCGGATATAATCTCCGAAGATATCGTTTTTGAAGTTTCCCATAGCATACTTCAGGTTTCCAAAACCATTAGTTCTGTAATCATTATCGTTCTGCAATACATTTTCTTCATAAGAAATGCTGTCAATTTGCGAATACTCCCCTGTATAATCATTCCATCCTTTTGCTTCAATGTTAAAATCACGATCATTACAACGAATCTGAATGCTTCCCCAAAACAAAGTCCATATAGTAAACACAATAGCGGAAATTGCGATGATCAGATATATCACACTTTTTTTTGTATTATACTGAATTTTTAAGCCTTCTCCGGTTGCCAGCTTTTTCTTATAAAAAAGGTAGGAGTAGAGAATGCTAATGATTGCAGCTGCCATAATGCTTATAATATACACAACCAGTGCAGCCATGCTTTCCCCAAAAAGTCCACAAAGCATACATAAAATACCTGATGCCATCCATAATTTGCCGCTGAATCTATGTGTTGCATTCCAGTTTTCTTCATCCATTAAAGACCATACAACTCTTATTCCTATGGTATTATTCTGTTTCACTTTTGGCAAATAATTTCCAATAACCATAAACAGCAGTCCAGTTCCATAGTAAATTACTGCCATAAACAGATTTTCCATATCTGCACCCATATTGACCAGTCTTGCAATACCATTATAGAGTAATGTACAATATTTTCCAAAATCTGATTATCAGAAATTAGAAGCGAAGGCATATATTCACCTTTCTCAAACATATCCAAATACTCTTTTTCCTCCCCCGTCAAAACCATAAGTTCCTCAATAAACTTCTTTGCTTTCTTCTTACGTTCATCCAAATTAAAATTATCTTTTTTTCGAAGCACCGGAAACAAATCACGCCTAATCTTTGAAAACTCCAGACCATCAATTGCGGATGTATCAAAAATCTTATTGATCTTATCTGCTGATATGGATGCATAAAAAATAATGCATTTGCGGAACAATTCATACTCCGATTCATCAAACAGACCAAAATAAATCATATTATTGAAGTCATATAAATCTCTGGCTGCCGCTCGGTTCATAAGCGCATTTGCTTTTGCAGCAAATATCTCTATCGGTTCCAAGGTCCGTACTATAACTTTTTCTTCAAAAATATCCGTTACCATCCTTCTCTCTACTGGCGCAAAAATATGAGCGCGCAGGGAATAATTAAACTCCAACTTTATATTGTCCCTGTTACCGCCAGTATTTTGATATTGGAACAGCATAGAATCTAGGCTATGACTATACCTGGAAGATCCTGACAGAAAATATCCTTCCTCTGTCATATAGTTTTCCACCATTTTTGTAATTTTCTCCCTGGCTTTTTCCATATCTTCCAATGGCAAATTGGGTGTAAAATCCAGGTCTAAGTCAACAGATAGCCTTGGCAGATTGAAAATGGTCATATTGATTGCTGTTCCACCTTTTAAAGCCAGATGTTCATGCAGATATTCATCTGCATTCAAATATGTCAATATTTCTTTCAGTCTCAACACTTTTTCAAATGTATCCCGAACGAATCCATACTGCTTTGCCATTTGTCCAAGTTGTCCCTTATTATACTTCACACCTGCCTCCTTCATTTTTCAAATAATACATCTGCTCTGGAACTACAAGCCGCCATATAGCATCATATTTTCCTTCATTGTAATCTTTCGTCAAATAACGTTTACTGCGCCCAATCTTATCTTTGCATATCTGAAAGAACTCATTTGATAATCCGATGCGTTCCTGTTGACTTTTCAGTAAAAAACCAACTTTTTGATATAAAAACTGATTATCATAACATTCTAAATATGCAAGCATACGTTTTTCTCTAAGAACAGATACTGCTTGAATATTATCAATCACTTCTTCCAGTCCTGCTATTTTATCCAAATCCTTAATACTGTCGATCACAGCACGTTCTTTATCTGTTATCCGCACGCCGCCGCTGTATTTTACTGTTTCAACTCCGTCATTACATTTAGAACATACATAACAAAATGTGTATCCATCAAATTCAAAATCTCGAAACATAGTACTGGAAGACACATAAACCTCATAAAAAATTTGGTCACTAATTCCATAATACTCCATTGCCGAATGGTGAGAAAGATAAGAGGTAGGTGTAATAGCTCCTGCAATTTGATAACGGTTCGCCAATGGAGCATCTGTTTCTCCACTAATGCAGGTGTAAAGATTATTTCGTATTTTTACTGCAAAACCACTCTTTACTAAACGTTTTACCGCCGATCGCGCACTTTCAATGTTATCATAGTATTGATTTACATGTTCCATTGTGAATACTGGATATTTTAGTAATTCAAAATATAATTTCATACCGCTTCACCATTTATTTTTTATTCAAAATAGTTTGTTCCCAAACTGTTTTGCTGCATTTTTAATCTATACTGTAATAATTTTTTCTTTCTGTCAAGTTTAAAATTTAATCAAAACAGTTTGTTTTTAAACTATTTTTTACAAATAAATTCTTATGCCGCAATCCAAATTTCAGTTTCATAAAAGAAAAAGAGTCTCAGATTTCTCTGAAGTCCTTCCATACTAACTATTTGTTAAAAAGAGCTATATTACATAGCCCCATCTGTTTTGCGACCTTTTCGTTTTCTATTTAGGATTTGCTTAGTTTTTACCTAGATTTCGCCAAGGGATAGCGACAAATTAAGTCCAAAAAACAGCCTGAACAATTTATCAGACTGTCTCCTATTTTACATTTATCTTCTGCTTTGTCTTTTAATATAAATTTAGGTAATTGCAAATTCACTTCATAAGTATCAATATCCTTATGCCCTGCCCCAACGATTGAGGTATAAACCAATTTTCTGACACCTGCATTTACAGCCGCATCAATCGCTGTTTTATGCGCTGTCCTTCGCCTTGATCCTACGAACGGCATAGAAATTAAAATTACCGTATCCGCACCTTTAAAGGTTTCTGCAAGCTTATCCGGATCATGAAAATCAGCGATTCTTGTATCTATTCCCATTTCTCTATATTTAGTCAATCCTTTTTCTGTGGGAGCCGTAAATATCAAATCTTTATGCGGATGCCGTTTTAAAAGAATCTCAGCGGCTTTTCTACCAAAATTTCCATCCAAACCGTTTAATAATATTTTTTTCATTAACCACGCATATCCTTTCATTTTTTCATTTGAGCAAGTTATATCTTCTGGCGGTTTCCAAATTGTGGAATTAAGAACCCACAGACAAACATGATGATCATACATCCAGATGCAAGTGTAAACAAAGCTCCATAATTATCTCCAGCAATTGGTGTTAAAACATAAGTCGGAATCAACATAGCTCCCAATTTTACTAAATATCAGCTCTGGTATGATCGAAGTATGGAATTAATTTTGGAGAATAAGCCGCTTTCGGAATTATTAGACTATGCTACAACCTATTTGAATAATCCTATCGCCTTTTTTGATCCAACCGGCGTTGTCCTGCACCAGACCGGTTCTTTTCAAAAAGACATTCAGGGAACTCTTTGGAACGAAGTTGTTTATTTTGGTTTTACCCCTATAGAATCTATCCACCCAGATGAGCACAGCCGTATTATGCAGGAAATCAAACAGGGATCCAAAATTATCCTTAGCATTTTCCGGCAGGATCCCTCACATCATGCCCTAACAATTCCCATTCAAATTGATGGAAACCATGCAGGTGCTTTAGGGAGAACAGATATTAATGCACCCTTTACGGATGCTCAAAAAAATCTTCTACTGGTTATCTCTTCTCTGATAGAAACAGCCATCAAGCATCAAATTCAAGCGTCTATTTTACAGGAAGAAGAAAACTATTATGTGATCCGATTGTTGCAAGGATTTTCCGTGGACGAACGCGCCACTATGCAGTATTTGAAAAAAAGAATTTGAAAAATGTAGATATCTGGTATCTCTATCAGTTTCCTCTGCCGGAGCCTGCTTATGCCCAAACACGAAAATCAGCCTATCTTAATCAAATAGGACGGGTTCTTTCAAATGCCATCCTTCTCTTTTATGAAAACTCTATAATCGGGATCTGCCGCAAAAAGGATTTTGATCCTCAAGACAGCTCTTCTATAAAAAAATTACAGGATATGTTGAATCATCTTTCCATGAATGTATTTGTCAGCTACAGCTTTTCCAAATTCACAGAACTTTCTGTCGCATATAACCAGTGCTTGTTAATGAAAGAATATATTCCCGTCAGCCTAAACTCTATCCGGCAATTTCAGGAATTTTTTCAACAAATTCTCTATGGTGTTCTTGAAGAAAAAACCTCTCTAAAAGGTTTTTGTCATCCTACGATTCTTTCTTTATGGAACGCTGGAGGAATACTAGTTCTGCCATTGCAATCCGAAACCGCCAGCAGTCCCACAATATTTCCCTTAACATCCGCCACATAAAATCTTTCCATATGCAATCCCACTGCAATAGCATCCGCCACTTTTTGATTATCCTTGCATAATATTGCAAAATCCTTTTCAAATCCCTCCGCAAACCAACCTGTCATCTGGTTTTCAAACACTTCAAGATCCAGAAGGTAACCGGCTTAAAAATAACATAAAGGCCATAGCCCAGCACCCCGCCAATCACATTCGTGATCAGATCCGTGATATCCGAGTTTCGGTCGAAAAACGGTTGTAACAGCTCAATACCCAGGCTCATCAAAAAGCAAAAAAACACCGTTATACCAAATTTGGCCCTTTTGTCCCGGGTCAGCGGAAACAGGAACCCGAAAGGCAGAGTCATGATAATGTTCAAGAACACCTGCCTGAAAAAGTCCCCTCTCCCCAAAGAGACGTCAATAAACGGCACAAGATTCATGGGTTCATAGGGGTGGTTCAGTATGAACGGGATGGATACAACCACCGGCATCATAGTAAAATAGAGTACCAGAGAGAGGTATGCATACATGAGAGTGTTGACGAGCAGGCTATCTCTGCCCTGGGCTCTCCACTTCCTGAAAAAGACGAAAGTATACAGGAAAACCAACACTATAAAATCTATGAAATATTTTGTCAGGTACTTCATTATATCTCCTTTTATTCTTTTCTCCGGTAAATCTATTTGATATTATTTCATCCATTACACGAATCCAGGTCACAAACTCCACCCGTCTGCCTGGTATTATTTCGTCATAATCCCCCATCTTGTCCACAAAATACTCTACCGAGTATTCATTTTACCCTTCCTATATTATAAATTATTTCATATTTTTCATCAATCCAAATTTTCCATATGATAACTTATAATAATTTGAGGGAAGATACACCATTTTACATTCAAATTTGGAAGATAGTGCTATCCCCCAAATTCCTAAGCTTTCTTCTTACGATTTCTTTGCACAACCGCACTCTTAAACGCCTTCATCATGGCTGGCGACAATTCTCCACAATCCTCATCAAAGTTAATAGGACTTTTTTTCGCCTCTTCAACCTCTTTTAATTGTTCTTCTGTAGGTTTTTGTCCACTTTCAATAATTAATGTTCTGGTCATAATAAAGCTCCTTTTCTGCATTCGTTGCAAGCCTGGCTGAAATTAATCGAATCGTTTCCTTTCGTTCTGTAAATACTACAAACAGTACATCGCCGACTTTCCCTATCGCAATATATCTATCCTCATCAACACTATGCTCAAAATCAAACATTTCAATGTAATTTTGAAAAATGCTTAAAATATAAGGAATCCTTTTCCTTTTTGTAGTAAAATAAAGCCACCTCAGCCATTATCTCCTAAACAAAAAAGAAAGGATCCATTATGACTCATTCTACATCATTTACTTACCAATTGAAAAGAGAAATTTTATCTTTTTCTAACAAAATTTCCAAATGCCTTTCCAAACCTGATAGAAAGTTTTTTGCCGACATGCTCTACGGTATCCTCGCCTCCAGGAGCTGTCTGCTTACCGACATCTCTGACAAGCTCCTTGAGCCCTGCAAAAAGATCAACACCGTTGACCGCCTCTCCGCTCATTTAACCAAGGGCACTCCCAAGGAAGCTTTAAACGCCTACCTGGCTCTCTTAAGGAAATGGTGTCCTGCTCATCCCGTCATCCTTATTGACGACAGCGACGTCGTGAAACCTGACGGCTGTAAATTTGAGGACCTTGGATGGGTCCGTGACGGTTCTAAAAGCACTTCCTCCAAAGAAAAGGATTTCACCTCCATCAATGATGTTGCCTTTTCCGCCATGGAACGGGCGGCCGCCTTGTTCGGGAAGGCAGCCTTTATCATGGACGAGGGCTATGATGATAACAAGATGTTCCTGAAACTGGATTCCATGGGACAAGATTACGTGATCCGTCTAACCTCCAGGCGTAAGCTGCTCTGCCATAATAAATGGGTATCCGCCACCGAGCTTCGCAACCGCAGGAAAGGGAAAGTAAAGCTTCCTCTGTTCTATAAAGGGAAAATGCATGAGGCCTATCTTTCACATGTCAAAGTGCAGATAACCGCTTCCAGAAAGGACATTTACCTCGTTCTCGTCTATGGAATCACGGAGCATCCCATGATGCTTGCAACGAACAGGGAAATCCGGTCCAAGGATGACGTGATAAGAGCAGCCATGCTTTATTTTTCCCGTTGGAAGATTGAAGAATATTTCCGCTGCAAAAAGCAGGTGTTCCAGTTTGAAAACTTCCGGGTTCGAAAGCTGAAAGCCATCAATGCCTTAAACTTTTATATCACCTTGTGCATGGCATTTCTGGCTCACATGTCCGTGAAGTCAGAAACAAACGTATTAAAGACAGAAATCATACGAACCGCAAAATCAATAAGGGAAAAAGTGGCATTTTGCTATTATCGGCTGGCAAAAGGCATCTCAGGCATACTATCGCATGCAAAAGAGGGCATCAGGCTCTGGTTCAGGACAAAGCGTCCTGCATACCGCCAGCTCCGCCTTAAGCTGGTCGTATGAATAGATAAAAGAATATGTCTCCCAAAGTCCGGTTCTGACGGGGCTTATTAAGGTGCCTTTAATCAGAGAACTGCCATTCTATAACTCTTAAAACAACGGCGGATTGGCACTTTGGGAAGATATATTCAATTTTTAATTACAGTTTACGGAAACTCAAGATCAATTGCATTTTCCCTAATCTCTTTTCAAGTATTACTATAGGAAATAGCAAAAACCCCTGCAAATGGCATTCCCACACCATTCACAAGGGTTTCTTCATTCAAAATAACCAGGCAAACTTCGCCTTATGCATTCATCTGTTTTGCGAACTTTCCCCTTTTTGTGTCCTGGTCGCATATCCCCGGAACTATGCATTTTACTAGCTTTGCAGTGATTTTTGATTGTTCTAAGCCAGCGGCTTTTCAACCGTATCCCCCAAATTCATAATTCATTATACTTAACATATCTCTATCACGTCTTTATTAAATGTATAATACTCTCAAAATTAACCTTCAATATAAAAGCTTCAATCTGAAGAACCCTCTGTCTTATCCTCTACCTTTTCAATCAACTTATTGACAACATTAATAAAAGTTTCTGTATGCTTCGCCGCTATATTATATTTCTGTTTTTTATACCCATTTTGAATCAGCTCCAAACGCACTTTTAATTCTTTAAATCCATCAACTGTTTTTTCTATTTCCACATCTGGCCTACTTGTATAATGATCCCACATACCATCAAAATATCCAGGAAACATACATTTAGAAGCGTTATCTTCATTCTGAAAAGCATCTGCTGTTACTTCTGCCATCTCATGGCTAAAATAATCAAACCGCTTGTTATGTGATTCAGAAAAAGCCTGTCCGGAATTCTGCTTCATAAGTTGTACATAACGTTTACGATTCCTATTAAACATTAATATCGATTTCTCGTGCATCTGACTAATCAGCTCATATGTATCCCATTCATCTTCTGTAAAATACTGTTTTTGATCATTACTTATATACATTCTTGTATGTGATTGCTCAATGCCTTGCTGCAACAAAGAATCTATTTTCGTTTTTAATCCAGTCCGTATCTTATGCCACTCTATATCAGGGATTGGCGCATCGTATGCTCTTGCTAAATATGAATTCTGTATAAAATTCACATATTCATCAATGGTCAATTCACCATCATATGCCATCTGTAAGATTTCAGGAAATCCCTTTTCTATGACTTCTTCCTCAATATCAATAATTCTATGTGTACGAACAATGTCTTTTGGCTCCATTGCTTTATCTCTATCTATAACATATTTTATTTCTGCATCAATATCTTCCGAATTCCATTCTCCCGTCCTTATCCATTTTATAATTGATTCCAAAATATACTTAGAATTATAGAAACCTGGATACAAAATCGACAGATTCTCCTCACTAAGTAATGTTCCATATCTTTCATTTTCTTCTACAAGCGCTGCTCTGAAAGCCATTACATATGCCAAATATGAACACAGCCACTTTTCATTGCAATTTATTTGTTCCTTACTCATTCTATCATACACACGTTCAAAATCCTGGAGTGCACATTTTATACTTCTAATATTATGTGGGCGTCTTTTCAAAATTGAGCTGCGCCTTTGCTCATCTTGCTCTTTCTCCTCCCTGCTGCCAAATCTGCGTTCTTGAGCTATAACGAAATTATCTAAGGACACGCCATCCGCCGTAGTTCCAGAAAAAATAGTCGTGATATTTTCGATGTTGTCCTGCAAAAGACTCTTATATTTTGCATGCCTACAAGACAATTCTTTAATAACCCCTTTAATTATTTCAGTATAATCCGGAATATGACGCACTGTACGCTGTATTATTTTCTCTTTAATTTCCTCATAAGAAATTTCTCCTATTGTTACATTATTTATCTTTTCTTCGTTTGCCACGACAATCGTATTAAAATGTTGGTTTTCACAATAGTCATTAATACATCCTAGCAAATCCCCCTTTGACATATTTGCCCTCTCTAAATCATCAAATACTAAAATTACTTTTTTATTTTCTATTATTGGAGCAATTGAAATGAAATCAATAATATTTACAGACAAAATACTATTTCCAATATTTTTTACCGTGTCGGGTAAAAAATCTCCCACTGTTGAAAATATTTTTTTAGTAATATCACCAACTTTATTCAACCTCTGGGAGTTTTCCTGCGATACACCTTTTTCTGCACCCCAAGCAGCAATCCATTCTTTCTTCACATCTGATTTTAACTCATCAATCGAATTTACGCCAAACAAGCTTACACGAATAATAAAGGAATGCAGAAATATTATATTTATTGGTATCCTTGTCCAAAGTCGCATATCTCAACAACTTTTTACGAGTTGTATTACTAATATTAGAATTCGTAATTTCGATAGCCTTATGAGATAACGTATAAATCCCTACAAGAATGTTTTTCTCCTCATTCAAAATCCTCCACTTCCTTATTTAAAGGACACGAAAAATCGGAGAGAAGCTTTAATAATTTCTCCTCTCCGATTGCTTTAAGCATGTCCTGAATATTTACTGCTATACAATCATTCATTCTCTCTATTCTCCATTCCCATGAACTTTCGTATTTCTCCTATATTAGTAACTAATGGAATAATAGGTTTGGAAGGTATCCTTTCTGGTTCATGCGCTGAAATATCTAATGCTTCTACAAAATCTTCCACCTTTTTAGGATCTGTAATCTTTATATTAGTAAGTATACTTGATGTTGCCATATCAACACCTCCTCACGAATTGAATTCTATCTTTATCTCTTTTTACTTATTATATGCAAAAAATATGTAAATTGCAATATTTTTTGTAGACAGACTCTATACCCATCTTTCCAATTACTATTATAGAAAATACATAAAACCCCTGCAAATGGCACATTCGCACCACTTACAAGGGTTCTCACTCTCATCTCTATTCGCCTATTTTCGACAAATTTCTACATATTCATCTGTTTTGCTACATTTAGCCTGCTTTGTGAATTTTTCATTGTCTATACCCTGCCAAATGTCAAAAAAGCTATGTATTTTGCTGTCTTTCTCTGATTAATAAGCTTTCCACATATTACTTTCTCATCTGTGGGGGCGTTGCAAAATAGATGAGTGATCGTCTATGGAGCAGCGCTCCATTTTTCTGCTCAAAACAGAAAAGCAGGCTCCGAAGAACCTGCCATCCGTGGTATAATCCCTTTTTCTTAGTACCTTGTTTATGCATCAAGGCAATCCTATCGTCTAAAAATAAACACAATTCTCCATATATAATTTCAACTTGGTTCTCATCATATCCTTTTTCCTCTAGAAACTTCTTTATTTCTTCGATAATCAAATCCTTTACATCGCACACTCCTACAATTTTTGAATCGTGCTTATAAAGTTCTATGCTTGCATTATATGTATTAGAATCTTCATCCCAGTCAGCCACATCCCTCGCTACCATAAGGTAACATTTTGCCATTGGATTCGAGGAGCCATTTCGATGTTTTAACAGCTTGTCCATTGCGGTACTATAGCTGCTCCATTTTGTTACCGACAACCACGCTTTCACTTGATGAAATGAAATATATTCAAAATCACGCAAAATACAAAAATCCTCTATCTCCTCTAAATTTACAGAATATACCCTTCCATCTTCCTCTTTACTTATTTGATTTATCAGCTTTAATATATATAATAGCATTACTTTACCTTGGTAATTAAATCCACTCCATGTGGGAATTGCATCATTACCCCTACTCACATTTCCACCTCTTGACTTCCTCTATTCGTTAAACTCACATTATATCAAGATATAACAGAAATTTTTATCGCTATCTGATAGATAAAATTTGTAAAAATCAGTTTTCATTAAACTATCTCGCATCCTTGCCATTATTCTTCTTACTTAACGCTCTCTGGATTATCTCATCCACATTACTTTCCTTTACTTTTCCCCCTTCATATTTTTCAACTTGAAGCACTGCCTGTTTTGACAATGCTTCATCATATTCCTGTTCCATGAATAATTCTTTTAGGTTTTCTGAATCTAAAGCCGCTTTCAAAACCTGTATTGCATATTCGGAAATATTATCCCACCCGCCATACAGATTTTTTACTGCGCAATCAATCTGCTGGTAATTTAAAGACTTTCCTCTTCCTTCTTGTTCGCTTAAGATACCAATAATATCAGACAAATCCTTCTTGTAACGTCTCCCGGACATTAATTTCATGGCAACAAGATATTCCGCACTAATTGTTCTGATATTCAATACATTAGAATAGGTACGGTAATACTTAGAGTATTGCGACAATTTAGGACTATAAGAACTCGTATTCTTAAAGTCTGCATTCAGCCAGCCATTTGGCAAACTGAGACGGTCTCCTACTGCGTTCACCGCTTCCTTCATGGCTGATGATGCTGTTATGACTGCATCGATATCATAGGTCATTTCACGGAACCCATAATTTGCAAGGATTGCTGCGCCCCCAACTAACACAATCTCAGCAGGTGTATTTTTCCCATTTCTTTTCCGAAACTCTTTTGCCAATTCTTTCAAATAATAATCCAAATTTTCTTTGGTAAAACCTTTCTCAACAGACATTCCTTATCTCGCTTTCTATAATATTAAACCTCAGAAATTCGGGAATCGCTTCTTTTAAACATTGTTCTTTCCTATCAAGCGAACCATCCAATTTTGCAGCAAGAACAACATCCCACGGATATAACGGCTCCGACAGCTTACAGTTCCTTATATCTTCATAATCATTGCACAATGGAAGTCCATTTTCCCTGCTTAAATAATCTACCATAGCCAGAAGATAAAAACTTTCCCGATACCATTGCCGTTCCCAATAAGTCCTTATTTGATTCTCCTTTAAAGTGTCAATAATAAAATCAATTTCTCCTTTATCTTTCACTAAATGACAGATATTACTTTTATATATTTCAAAATCTCTTAAATTGGGAGCGTTTTCATCTTCTTTAAAACATTCTGTTAAAAGTTCTTCCATTGTCAAATGAAGTGTCCTCGCTAATTTATATATTGTTTCTGCGGTACATTTTTCAATCCTGGTTTTCCCTTTCACAATATCTGATAATGTAGTATATGGTACATGGCTTTCTTTCGCACACTGATAAACAGAAAGCTGCTTTTCCTTTAACAAATTCATCAATTCCATTTCTCTATTCTCCATTTCATGGATTCTTTTCTATTGATTATAACGGTATATCGTGACAGTGTCAAGAAATGAAAATTCAACATAAAACACTAAAAACCCCTGCAAATGGCGCATACACACCACTTACAAGGGTTCTCATTCCTATCTTTATTCGCCTGTTTTCGACAAATTTCTACTGATTCATCTGTTTTGCGAACTTTTTATTTTCAATGGATTGACAGCTATCCAAAATCCCGTGATTTTACTGGACTTTTGACAAATCTTCAATTTTTCTCATGTGCCACTTCCATCATCTTCCCCCAAATTTATTTTTGGGGGACAGCCACTTTCAAATGATGAATATGCAATTTCTGTCTGCTTTTTAATTTGGGGGATTTCCAAAACCATTTGGGGGATATCTTCTTTCCCCCAAATAGCCACTATTACATATCTTTATAATAACTGATCATCAACTATATAACACATACATTAATTGACTAGCAAGCATAATCTGCTCAACAGCTTCACGCCTTGTATAATCGATATTTTCATGTGCTGCAGGATTCCGGTACGCAGAGAATGTTCCTTCCAACAACAATTGTACCCCTCGACGATAATCTTTTCCACTAACAGTTGATGTGTCACAAAAGTTATATATTCCATTCTCACCAAATAATGCACCTATGATATCTTTAACTTTAGCCGGAACTCCTGCACCCTCTTTTAGTTCCTGAAACAATTCTCTTAACCGAGTTTCAACTTCCTTGATTGCTTTTTCAGCTGCTGGTGCATAATGCCCATCACAATATAAATCTTTGCTAACAAAAATTATTTTTGGATGAATATTTGTCCAAAATTGCGTATTTCGTGGCTCAATAAAAAGTTGTTTTACTATAATAAAAAGTTCTCCAAAAGCCGCATGATTTAAAACCGGTGTTCCATAATATTAAAAAAGAACAATATTTTTGAAATACCAGGAAGTTCATCAGCATAAAATGGATATTCATCATTAATAGCATTTGCTACAATATTGATCCATTGTAACACGGCTTGCGCTTCTACTACAGTAGTCATCTTTACTTGCCCTGTACTTATCCAATTATTAGTTCTTTCTACCCACTTTTGTAGCTCAATAATTTCGTTCGTATAAGGTACCCTCATAAAACCACCATATTATCCTATCAATCTATTCCTCATTAGGAATACCTTGATCTGGTATCCCTAACACATTATTATATAGAAACTTTGCCAAAAACTTAGTTCGTATTTCTGGATTAAATTCTTTTCCTCTATATCGCTGAACAAAGCCTTGTGGACACTGTAATACAGACTCACTATAAATATCAAACTTTTCTTCAAGCGGCTTATTATCACACCTTTTATTTAAACGTTCCTCAAGATAAAACAGATTTCCGATTTGTGCATTATCAATGCTTTCTGAATCAGGCAAAATATGTTCAATTGTTACTTCCATATTTATATCTCGCCCTGATATATATTTTTCTAGCAAAGCAAGAACTAACTGACAACGCTCTTTATTCTTGGAATCTTCATAAACAGCCCAATGATGGGACCATCCTACATTCTTAAAACTGTTCGTAAAGGATTCCAATGTGGGTAGTTTGCTACGCATTCTAGTCAAGCATTCTTCAAGCACTCGATTAGAAAAATTAATCTCAATTTGATATGCATATTTATACACCGTATAGGGTACTGATTGTCCATCTTTGAACAAAATGTAATAATGCCCATCCTTTTCATATATGGTATAAGGATTATATTTGTCCTTTCTTCTTTTCGGGTGATGGCCCTCCATGTTATTTCCTCCAATCTGAATTTTTGCTAAAGATCCAGATTGTCTGGTGGAGAGCGGCAAGATAAAATAAAAAGAAACTTGCTCTCTATTTCAATCAAAAAAGAACAAAAAAATCCGCAAAAGACATGTAGTCTCTGCGAATCTGCGAACCACAAAATTGAAAATCGATGTTGCTATTATAACTTAACACATAAAAACCTCCAAACACAAAACAGGTTTGGAGAGTGCTTGTTAGTTAATTATTTGGGCACAGCAAAACTGCCCACCAAAATTCTGTTTTTATCAGGTGAGTTTACCTATCTCTGCTATTTAAAATAAGAGCCAATGACCTGTAAAATAATTCACAAGTTCATTGACTCTGCGTCTTAGCGTCTGGCTCTACAATAATTGTAATAATATTCTGTTTTACATTTATGAGGATTTCTTGTCTGCACTTAGGACAAAATAAAGGAAAATTTTTCAGTTCTGTATCATCCCTCATTTTTATCCGTGTTTTCTTATGACAAATCGGGCAATATAACCAATTTATTTTCTCCATAGAAAAACCATTATATATTTCATCGAGCCATGATATTATTGTTATTCTACAAGAATATTATCTAAACCAAAAATAATTTAATATTACACTTTCAAGTCTATTCTATTTTGAGAAATTGAATTTTTAAACATTTCTGGCACATAATTATCTTTTTCTAAAACCGATTCTTCTAAACTGTCAGCAATAAATAAATTTTCATCACCCTTTCCTTGAACCGTTGGTGTTATTATCTTATCGATTTCTATAATATCAAAATCCTTATTTGATGCAATATTATTTTTCACATTTTTTTCATCCGCTTGTACTTTTTCTTCACTTGTTTTTTCTGCGGCTTTCTCTTTCAGCCTTGTTTCCATTTCTGCCTTTTCAGCCTGCTTAGCCTTTTTTTGAGACTCCTTTAATTCCTTCTGTGCCTTAACCAATGCCTCTTCAGCCTGGTCTAACTCTTTCCTTCCATATTTTCCAGCTCGTTCTACCAATTCCCAATCTGGATTTTGTTTCTCAAGTTCTCTTGATACCATATTCATAGGTTTTAGCGCCGCCTTCGCACTGCAATCAGCAGACATCAACGCATAACTTAATCCTCCAGATATTAAATTTGTCATACTATATTCCTCCTTACATCATTTTAAAGATCATTGTTGATAGATACTTGTCACTATTATCATAAGAAATCTTTAATACATTCTCTTGTCCCGTATAATTAATATAAACAAGGTTTCCCTTCCCCCCAAAACCTGGTAGTTTAGTGTATCCGCCGAAAAGAAGCCAAAATTCAGTTTCTTTTATTTCGTATTGCAAAAGAACAAGATCCATTGTTTTCCTATCAATATAAACACTCTTGCCATCTACAAAAATAGCTTTCCTTAAAGTTTCACTATCCTCTAATATTTTCGTTTCCTTATCTCTATTTATCAGCACCATATTGTTCTCCTCTATGTAACGTGGAAGAGAGTTTTTTTCTATCATCAATAACAAACCTGCTAATGTAATGAAACAAAAAACACATAAAATTCTTGCATATTTTGGTTTATAGGCTTTATAATCCGCAATTTTAATGATCCTTTGCTTTGTGTCCCTGTAACATCTCTCTCCTGCAAAAGTTGTAACACTTTCAAAAGCCTCCTCTCTTAGAATTTTGATAGATTTAATAAGTAGTTCCCCATACTCATTTGCACTCCCTCCACTTCTTCTTATTGTGATTCTATCGCATATATCCTCCATATCTTCTTTAAAATCTTTCATACAGAGCGTCAAAAACAAATTGGGCCATAGCAAAATTCTTATTATGTCCCACAATAGATAAAACCACAAATGCCCTAATCGAATATGAATTTTTTCATGGAGTAGAATTAATTTCAATTCTTCAAATTCAAATTTTTCAAGTAATATCCTCGGAATTATAATCTTAGCCCGAAATAACCCCACTGCAAATGGTGTAATCATTATTTCACTAATTAAAATTCTTTGACCGCAAATGTTACCCTTCTCCATAACTTTTATTTGTTTCCAAACTTTTCTATACCTTTGAACAATATAAACTAAATAAAGTAATATACATAATATATATCCATATCTAACCCACCAATAAATCATGCAAATGTCATTCCACCACATAAATGACTTCCGCATCCATGTATTATCATAAAACAAATTCAGCTTTCCCATAAATGGAACTAACAAAAAAAGCCCCCACATCAATCCTTTTAAAAAAATTTTCTTTTTTAAAAAGATTTTTCGCATAATAATTACAAAGATTAAAATTGGAAATGATAATAATGCACATCGACCTAATAGAATCGAAAAATAGGTGGTAAAATCATTTAGTAATACTATGAAACCGAGAAACTTCCACCAAACTTGCTCCACCATTACTTCTTTTTCCTTTTGCTTTTTTCAAGTATCTCTTCTAATTCACTGATCTCTTCATCTGTTAATGCAATACTTTGAATTAACGATGCAATCGCATTTGTTTGATTACCAGAAAAAAAACTATCCGCAAATCTCTTACTTTTAATTTTCAAACATTCCTCCTTTGATTTCATAGCTGAATAATGATATACTCTTGCATCCTTCTCATCCAACGTATAGCTTAAAAGCCCCTTTTGGCATAAACGATTCATAAGAACTCTAATCATCTTTGGTGTCATATTTAATTTTCCTTGTAGTTTATGTATCACTGCTGACGATGTCAAAGGCATGCTACTTTCCCAAATAACCTCCATTATTGGCCATTCACTTTCACTCGGCATCATGTTTCCATTTTCCAATAATTATCCCTCCTTAAATATGCGAATTTATTAAAAGCATCTTTATAACATATATCGGATAACATATGTTTATTATTAATAGTTGTTTTCCATTTTTATTCAAAGTTACACATATAATCTATCTCACAAGTAAAATCAGCCAATTTATGTATGGCAAAAGGTACAGAAATGTATATTATCTGCCTTTTGCCTATCCTCAACACATTGGAACACCATACCCATAAATCCGGCTATCCCCCAAAGAATAGCTCCGCCCCTTTACGGCATTTCCACTGTTCCCTTCAATGGTATGCACCCTGCCGCTCTCTACGCTTTCCACGATTCCCACATGGTCTACACCTCCATCACCTTCCCAGTCAAAAAAGATGATGTCCCCCATTACCGGAACATAGCTCCCGTCCTCAAACTGCCCTCTTGCACTGAACCACTCCACACCATCCGAACAAAGAGAAAACCTTGGTATCATTCCACTGTCCAGATAGCCGCACTGATCCGCACACCATGACACAAAGCAGGCGCACCACTCCACCTCTTCGTCAAAGCCGTACCAGCTCCAGTAAAGCTCCCCGCCGTTGCCCTCCTGTGTGAGTGCTGTCTGCACCATCTCCCCACTTCCGGCCTCGGTCTGGATTCTTCCAAACACATAGCAGCGGAGCACATGGGGGACATACTGCCTGTCCCCGTAGCTTTCCCATCCCATCTGCTCCGCCATCCGCTCTGAAAACTCTGTGGCATTTAAAACGGAATAACCCCCGTAGCTGCTCTTGGCCCATGAGATATATCCGGCTCCAAAATTGTAGCCCTGTAAGGCCAGCTTGATGTGCTCCATGTCGATGGGGCTTTCCACCCCGGCGCTCTCAAGACAGGCTTTCAGCTCCTGCACGCCACAGGCTATGGAATACTCCGGATCGGTAATGCCGCCCCGTTCTCTTGGATACTCCGTATTGAATCCGCTCTCGGAGCTCTGCATGGGATCTAAGCCCTGTCCTCCGGATTCCTGCATCATAACCGCCTTGATAAGCTCCACATATTCCGGTATCCCGTATTCCTGTTCATATCTTCGGATCACCGGCTCATACGCCTCCACCTCCCTGTCTGCGTATCTGTTGGGATGTTTTGATAACGGCGCTCTCCGTACTCCGGGAGATCTGCTCCTCCGCATATTTAACGGGCGTCGTCCTCTCTTTTGTCTGCCCCTCCTCCATGCCGTCCTTGGTCTGGATATAGGCATGTTTCATCTTTTCCATGCCGGTAACCGCCTTGTCCATGGCCCTCACATCCTTATGGATCTGGCGGGTTTTAATGCCCCGTCCTGCCATCACTCTGTGACCTTTTTCGCCACCACCACAAATCTTCCGTTGGGAGCGGAATACTCACAGGTGGAGAGGGTTAAAAGCCTGTCTCCATACACGGCTGTTTCCCCCGTGTCGTAAAGGGAAAGTTCCCTGCACGTTTCCATATAAGCGGTAAACTCTTCCTCCTTGTGGGCGCTGGTAAAGAGGTAATAGGGAAAGCCTGCGTCATCATAAACCGTGGTTTTAAATGCGGCGATGATCTCATACTCGGCTATTTCCTCCAGCGTATCAAAGCGGATGGTTTTATGGCTCTCATAAAACTCCTTTTTTGTATAGTCCGTCAATGCTCCGAACATTCTTCCACCCTTGATGTGGTGTCCGTAGACAATCAGATTGTCCCCGTTTCCAAAAGGATCGCAGTCCTCCGGATATCTCTGTCGGACGGCCTCATAAAAATAAGGCGCATAGCCGCAGTCAAAGATTTCGTTAGGCGTGGACAGGCGTTCTTCCGTTTCCTCCACATACCCGTTCCAAAGATTGAAAGCAAGCCTTGTAAGCCGCATGGTTCCTCCCGTCTGCCAGCCCTCATGCAGGCCGTCCGGGTTGATACGGTCATTTTGAAAATCAAACAGCCACTCCACGTTCCCCCTTGTCGTGTCGGAAATGCCTACGCAGTAGAAGAAAGCCCGGTGGCAGCTGTCACTGTTGCCGCACTTTGCAAGCATGGAAAAGAAAAAGCGCTCATGCTCCTTTGATGCAAATCGAATTTCACTCATATTCTGCCTCCTTTTTTGAACACAGAAAGAGACATATAAAACCGTCACGCTTTATATGTCTCACTGCTTTCTCTAATATGATACTATTTTACTTTAAATGGCTGATAATCCATTGCTGAAGTTCTTCCACACTGATTTTTCCGGACGCAAGCGCTAGTATAGTATCGCTCAATTCCTGCTGGCTGTATGTCATTTCATATCCATTCAATGCCAGAAAGACAAGCATTATATGTGTACCCAGCCTTTTGTTTCCATCCACCATTGCATGATTTTTGACAAGGCCATAACAAAGCTGTGCTGCTTTTGCCTGAATGCTTGGATACAGTTCCTCCCCTCCAAAGGATTGAAATGGATTGAAAAGTGCGGATTCCAGCATTCCTTCATCACGAATCCCTTTACTTCCTCCCGTAACTTCAATCAACTGTTCATGGAGCATCAGCACCTGCTCTTTTGTCAGTTTAATCATTTTGCAAGCACCTCATACGCCTCCATATTCTGCCGGATCAGCCGTTCGGAAATGGCAAGCACATCTTCCGTATCTGCGGTTTTCTCTTTCTCTGCCCTGCTGAAATCAACCACCAGATAACGGGGAACATTATTTTTTAAAATCACTGCGGTTCCATGCTCGTCCACCAGTTTTGTTACTCTTGAAAAATTCTGGTTTGCCTCCGTAATTGAAATCATGGCCGCTGTATCGATTGTCATATTTCATCGCCTCTCTTTCTTGATTACAGTATATGCCGAATCTAGCTAGAATACAACCTATTTTTGTTTTACTATCTAGTTTCTATAAATATCTATTTCATTCCAATTACTTTTCTAACACCTATTTATCTCTGGTATATGCCGTCCTCTCCCGGCTTTGTGGTCATCAGCTTATAAAGCCTCGTATTCCTTGGGAACTTATTGATAAAGGGCACAAGGGAGCTCCCGTACTTTATGAGGCCGCACCCTGCGTCCGCATTGGTGATATAGCCCATCTGCTCGTTGGAGATGTTCAAAAGCTCTGCCAGCTTTTGCCGGTCGGAGGCCGCCTGATTGAGCATCACGATAAACTCGCTGTTGGAAAGCATGGTGCTGGCAAGGACGAAATCCAGAAGATATTCCACGTTCTGGGTAATGGCATTGGGAAAGGCGTTTCTTTTCCCAAAACGCCGCCATGCGGAGTTGAAGAACGCCCCGGAATACTCATTTTCAAACACCACGTGAAATTCATCCAGAAAGAGGTGGGTGCGCTTTCCCCTCTTCCAGTTCTCGGTTACCCGGTTCAGCATGGCGTCTGTAATCACCAAAAGCCCCATGGTCTTTAACTGCTTTCCAAGATCCATGATGTCATAGACCACCATCCGGTTGTTCACGTCCACGTTGCTCTCATGGGCAAAGGCGTCCAGACTTCCGCTGGTAAACAGCTCCAGCTCCAGTGCCAGATCCTTTGCCCCCTTTTCCTGTTGCTCCAGCATCTTCTCCCGAAGTCCGCATAAGGTGGGAACCGCCCCACCCCTCTGGTAGTTCTCGTAGACGGCGGCGGTGCACCGGTCAATGATGGACTTCTCCTTTGCACTCACTCCCTTCCTGTCCAACTGCTCAAAGAGGGACAGGACAAACTCCGACTTGTCGATCACCGGGTTTCCCCCGTCCCCACAGCCCTCCACCATGTCCATGGCGTTGATATGGTCCCGGCTCCCTGCGGCTATGCGGATCACCTCGCCTCCCATGGCCTCGATGAGGGGGCGTACTCACGCTCCGGATCGCAGATTAAAATGTCATCCCCGGTGGCAAGGGCAAGGAACACAATCAGCATTTTTGCGCTGAAGGATTTGCCGCTCCCCGGCACGCCCAAAAGGAACGAGTTGGGATTCAACAGCTTTGTCTTGTTGCACATGATGAGGTTATGGGAAATGGCGTTCTCCCCACAGTAGATGCCTCCCTCATCCATAATCTCCTGCACCCGGAACGGCATCAGAACCGCAAGGCTCTCCGTGGTCAGGGTCCGAAGTGCGTCTATCTTCCGGTGTCCGATTGGCAGAGCCGTGTTGAGGCCGTCCATCTGCTGGTACTTAAGAACTGCAAACTGGCACAGATGCTTTCTTGCCGTGGTTAAAAGGGCGTCCGTGTCTGCGTCAAGCTGTGCCTTGGTTTCCGCCGTATGGACCAGCGTCACCACCGCAAACATCATCCTCTGGTCACGGGTGGTCAAATTTGGGAATGAGCTTTGGCTCAAACTCGCCGTTACGGTCTCTGGGAACATCCACCTGGAATTCGCCATACTGACTTTTGAGGGTCTTTGGCGAATGCCCATTACGTTTGTTATCCGTGATAAGCTCCCCCTTTTGATTTTTTACATAACCAAGGGAAGCGTCCAGTTCAGCTTCCATCAACTCCTGCAGGATGTCCTTGAAGCTTTCCTTGAGAAGAGAATAGACATCGGCCACATCGATGCGCATGTAAATTGCAATATTTTTTGTAGACAGACTCTGTATCCATCTTCGCAATTATTATTCGTAAAAATATATAAAACCCCTGCAAGTAGCATATCTACACCACTTACAAGGGTTCTCATTCCTATCTCTATTCGCCTGTTTTCGACAAATTTCTACTGATTCATCTGTTTTGCGAACTTTCCCGTTTTCGTGTTCCGGTCACATATCCCCGGAACTATGTATTTTACTGGCTTTGCAGTGATTTTTGACTGCTCTAAACTAGCGGCTTTTCAACCGTATCCCCCAAATTTTATTTTGGGGGAAAATCCATTTTGCTTTCTAAAATTTCCAATTTCTAATTTTTCAAATTTGGGGGATAGCCATTCTCCATTTGGGGGATAAATTTCTTCCCCCCAAATTTACTCGTTATATTGCCCTTTCAGGTTTTATAGTCACTTAATCCAGCATATTTACAATTAGTTACTCCTGCCTTTTATATAACTCAATCCATTCTTCTGGCAAGATAGCTTTTACCTTTGAAGAAGAAAAATCTTTTTTATTACGTGTAACTATATAATCCAAATTTTTCTCTATGGCACATTGCATCTGAAGACCATCTTCTAAATCGTTCCATCTTTCGTTCAATAATGCCATTCTAATAGTTTCTTTATTTTCCACAATAATATGAAAATATTCACATAACAATAATAGCAACTGTTTCCTTTTGCTTACATCAATATCTTTGCGAAGTATATAAAATAGATCCGAAAATGTATGCGCTGTCAAATAGCCCTCTACATTTCCAAACATCGCTTCTTCCATGATATACTTTGCATTTTCACTAAAAGGCTCTCTATGCATCAACCAATCCAAAATTACATTTGTATCAATCAAAATTTGCATATTTTTCATCCAATGCCCCTATACGCTCTGCTTTCTCATCAATTTCTCGTGATATGCATCCAGTAAATTCTTCAAACAATTCTTTTGCAGATTTTCCAATTATGAGTTCCTCTGTAACCTGTTCTTCTGGAAATATAACTATTACATTTGCTTTCTTCATAGGAGCATCCTCAGATAATTCGATCCGCCCATTTTCATACAGCCCTTGAACTGCAACCATCTTAACACCTCCAGTCTCTTCTCTTCCAACTACATTAAATCATATATTCTTCATTTATTTCAATGACATTAACTTCCCTCTATAATCTTATCATATTTTTAATTATATTATACTTTTATTTAAAATACTATCCTCTATTACAAAATTGCAAAAGACTTTTTATTTTAGAGCTCATCTATATATTTCTTTAAATATTTCTGTTGAAGTCCCTTATATCCTGGCTTGAATAAAACATACCCTCCAGAAATTGTCGCCAAACCTAATGTCACAAAGACCCCTATAACATCAATCAGAGAATCTATTTCCTTTATAAATACACTTTCTGTGATATGAAAAAATATTGGCTGTACACATCTTGAAGTTTCTGGAAAAAGAGCCATAACTGAAATAATAATTAATATAACACCTATTATAGTCATGACAATACCAATAGCATATCGAGCCATTGCTTTTTTTCTTGCATTTTTTTCTGCTTGTACTTCATACTTTTCTTTATACTTTAAATTGTCCTGTTCTAATGCTGCTGTTTGTTTTACTAACACCTCGTTTTCTTCAGACAGCCTTTCTATATCAAGTTGCTTTATCTGAATCTCTTTATCGGCCCTCCGAAGAGATTCTTCGGATTGTTTTAACCTTTCTTCCTTTTCAGAAATTATTTGATCTTTGAGGTTTATCTCCTGCTCCATGTCTTCTGCCGTCGAAATCATAGCATCATCAATCAGCTGATTCTTTTCTTCCTCCGACTCCTGTTTTCCAAAGGTTGACTGAATCAATTGATTTGAAAGAACTTTCTCAGCAAAAGCAGGCGTTGTACTCTTATACATAGCTACTCGCCCTAAAACTTCCTGCATTTGTTCATTGCTAAGCTTATTTATTCCAAAAGAAGTCCTTGAGGATGAAAACAATCCTAAAAACGCCTCAAAATAATCCGTAGTGGGAGAAGTCATACAAAATAGTTGCATAAGTTGAGATGGCAATACCGCCATATCAATACTATCCTTGTAATCATTATCCAATCGTTGTAACCGAATCAAACTCCAATCAGTAGTCAAAAAGAATGTTTTTGCATCTATTACTGAACTTGCTCCCTTTTCCTGCAAATGAGAAATCATAGCCAAACACTTTGCATCATGACTAATTGCATTATCCGATTTTGAAAAATCAGGAGATGATCTACTAAAACGACTTACTTTACCCTCTAATATTTCTACATTCCCATTTAAATTATTTTCGGCAATATAATCCACATCATCAACTTCCAGTTCATATTCCTCCAATAATGTTTTTACATTTTTGAACCGAAAATTAAAATCCTCTGCTGAAACTCCTGTTTTTGCTTTCTCTTTCCAAAACGTACTAATATAATTTTCTTCAGTCCGACTTTTATAGCCTATAGATGCAAAAGAAACTGGAATCGGATGAGCAATAATTATCTTGCTATCATAATCAATTCTTCTTTCCAGTTCTTCTACACTTGTACGAAAAACCTTTATATTAGCATTTGCTTTCTTACAATAATCTACCAACCGCTTTATCGATTGATAACGTTCCTCTCCTTGCAAATTAAATAAACGGTATAAGACAGTTGTGTCTAAATAAATAGAGGCTCCATCTACCTGACGAACAATTGTTTCTTGAGTAGAGTGATCTACTACCATTGATAAATAATGTACTGCCTTCTTTAATAACGTTAATAAAAATAATTTTTGTATTTCTGACAAATCACGAGAAAAAAGTGTAGTTAAAAATTCAATTACATTTTTTTGTTCTAAGTCATTTCCTACTACCGCTTTGTCTGCAAGGGTAGAAATATCATTGTATTCTCTCTGTTTCTGTCCAGAAATAAACTCATAACAATCTGCACCATGCGTGAGGAAAAAAGTCCGTACAAAAACAAGAATACTATTTTTCAAATCTTCTCTTGATTTATTAGACAAAAGCTCACCTGTTAAAGTTTCATAATCCGAAAACCATTCTAACAAAGCTTCTGTCTCTATTTTTCCATTTTCCAATGCCACTTTTGTTATTTCCTCCAATGTCTGAGGCGATATAACTAAGCATTGCCCCTCTCTACATAGTTTATTCTGATTATGTAAAGACGAAATAGTTCTTTTTAAATTTTCAAGAGAAATATTAACGTGAAATAATTCTTCAATAACTTGTTGTATATTATCCTCTGTCACTTTTTCTTTTGCATGATGGATAGCATCAATAACAGTAGCTTCATCACCTAAGACTCCAATATCTGACGCCAACAAATAGGAAAGCTGTATCGTTGTAGCGAATTCATCCTTTGTCCCCATGATTTCCTCCCAGATAAATATCTATTATTATCTTATCGTATGTGCAAAAGGAAATCAAGGAGATGAACATTCTTAATTATATTTCTATCTGATAACCTACAATAAGATACATAACCTAAAAAAACATGAACGTTTTAGGGGAAACTTATGAACATTTGGGGGAAGTTGCGATATCCCCAAAATTTTGGTCAAAATACGGTAATTTATGATAAGTTACACTCCTCACTCAAGATCACAAAAAACCCTCGAAAACGCCCATTTTCCGGGATTTCCAAGGGTTTTAAGCTCTTATTCTCTTCTACCGCCTGACAGCGATTACATATTCATCTGTTTAGCCACCTCAGCCGCAAAGTCCTCGTTCTTCTTCTCCATACCTTCCCCAGTCTCAAACCGAACGAATCCTTTGATCGTGATGTTAGCGCTATTCGCCTTAGCCACCTGTGCCACATAAGCGGCCACAGACTGCTTTCCATCCTCAGCCTTCACATAAACCTGATCCAAGAGACAGATCTCCTTCAGCTCCTTATTAATACGTCCCTTAATCATGCCCTCGATCACCTTCTCCGGCTTCTGGGACTCTTTGGGATCGTTCTGGATCTGCGCCAGCAGAATAGCCTTTTCCTTCTCAATATACTCCGCATCCACTTCCTTATCGCTGGTGTACAGAGGCTTCAAAGCAGCTGCCTGCATAGCAATATTCTTTGCCATCTCTCTTACATCGTCATTGATCACATCTGTCTCAACATCTACCAGAACGCCAATCTTGCCGCCTGCATGGATATAAGAAGCGATGAATCCGTTCTCCTCCTCCATCTGCTGGAAGCGGCGGATGTTCATATTCTCGCCGATAACTGCGATCTGAGCGGCCAGAGCCTCCTTCACAGTCATGGAGCTGTCCTTCTCCCAGGTCTCAGCCATAAATGCATCAATGTCAGCTGCGCCGGTATTTACTGCCTGTGCCGCTACATCCGCTACAAAAGCCTGGAACTTAGCGTTCTTAGCTACGAAGTCTGTCTCTGCGTTGACCTCAACCACTACGGCCTTCTTGTCATCATTTATAAGCTGGGTTGCTACGATACCCTCTGCTGCAATACGGCCTGCCTTCTTCTGGGCGCTTGCAAGTCCCTTCTCTCTCAGCCAGTCGATGGCTGCTTCCATATTTCCATCCGTTTCGGCCAGGGCTTTTTTACAGTCCATAATGCCGGCGCCGGTTGTCTCTCTTAATTCTTTTACCATTCCTGCTGTTACTGCCATTGTTTTTTCCTCCATCTATATATTCCCACAGACATATGACGGCCCGTTCCGCACGAACTGCATACGCTGCAGCGTAAATGACCTCTTGGAAAGCTTTTGGATTACTCCTCTGCCGGTACGGCAGCCTCGTCATAAGCTTCCTCTACGTCCTCTGCCTGTCCCTGGTTTGCCTCCACTACGGCGTCAGCCATCTTGGATACCAGAAGCTTCACGGCTCTGATTGCATCGTCATTGCCGGGGATTACGTAATCCAGCTCTTCCGGATCACAGTTGGTATCTGCGATGCCAATCAAGGGGATTCCCAGTGTATGCGCTTCCTGAACACAGATTCTCTCCTTCTTCGGGTCAACTACGAAGATTGCATCCGGAACTCTCTTCATTTCCTTGATACCGCCAAGGTTTCTCTCCAGCTTCTCCCACTCTTTTCTCAGTGCGATAACTTCCTTCTTAGGCAGTACGTCAAAAGTTCCGTCCTCGGACATTCTCTCGATGGCTTTCAGACGGTTTACTCTGCTCTGGATAGTCTTGAAGTTGGTCAGCATGCCGCCGAGCCATCTCTCATTTACATAGAACATGCCGCAGCGCTCTGCCTCGGTACGGATGGCGTCCTGGGCCTGCTTCTTTGTTCCTACGAACAGAATGGTGCCGCCGTCTGCCACAATGTCAAATACAGCCTTGTAAGCATCGTCTACCATTCCTACAGACTTCTGCAGGTCGATGATGTAGATGCCGTTCCTCTCGGTGTAGATGTAGGGAGCCATCTTAGGGTTCCATCTTCTTGTCTGATGTCCGAAATGAACACCTGCCTCCAGTAACTGCTTCATTGAAATAACGCTCATGTTTCTTTACCTCCATGTGGTTGTTCTTCCGCAAGCCCTGTCTGCCGCAAAGACCCGAGCAAATGCTCCGGCACCGTTCTTGGCAAGGACCGCGTGATTTTTCGCTAACTTAGAAAGTATATCATGGGAAACAAACCTTTGCAAGCCTTTTTTCATATCCGGGCCATCCGGTGCATCCGGGCCATCACCGCTCCCTCATCCGTCTGCGCTCCAAAAGCAGCAAACCGGCCAGCGCAGATGCTGCAAGCACAAGCAGTCCAAGATACATCTCCACAGGGCTCATATCCGCCGTCTTCGGGCTCTTAACGGCCCCGCTGGGATCATTCAGCTTCCCGACCTCCGACCAGCCCACGGAGATCGGTGACAGACCGTTTACCTTAAATTCAAGCCCCTCCCCCGTCTTGGTCACAGAAGGATACTCGATCTCCCCGGCCTTATGCCCGTTCATCTCCTCTGTAAACATATGGCTCACAACAAAATCATGCTTCGTCCGATCTGTTCCCTCCGGATAAGGAATCACCACTGTAAGCCCTCCCTGGGGAAAATTGTCCTTCGTGGCCGTCTTCCATCCGGTCCCGTTGATGTTCACCATAAGGACAACATCATAGACCACCACCTTATCCGAAGCAACGCCTGCCGCCCGTTTCTGCAGCTCCTGCTTCATCTTCGACTCAATCTTTTCCGTTGTATTCAAGTCCTCTATACTGCTAAGGGCCGTTGGCACCTTGGAGATCCCCGTCTCCATAGACAGGCTGTACTCCACCTTATCCGTCCCGTTGGCAGTGGTATTGTTATTGCTGTTATTTCCGCCGTTCACATTATTATTGCCATTATTATTGTTGTTATTGTTATTATTGTTGTTATTGTTATTATTGCTCGACCCCGGATTCTGTGCAGAGGCCAGCACATTCACCGTAAGCGTCAGCTCAAAAGCCTGATAGTCCGCCGTCTCCGTTACCGGCACTGTAATCACGGCCTTCTTTCCGGCCTTTGAGCTGTCATTCACCAGGCTTCCGGTCACCTTAGACCCTGAAAGAGAAGGCGTGCCTGTAAAAATACGATCCCGGTCTTCCACCCGGATGCTGCCAAGCTTATATCCGGCAGGAAGCACAGAGGACAGATTAAAGGAAGCCGTCTCCCCTGGTCTGGCCGACACCGCCATGGTTTTTGTTCCGGTATAATTACCTTTGTCAATGGTAAATGACGCCTCAACGGCAGGGCTCCAGGTATAATTCCCCCCGGCCTTCGGGCTCACCGACACCTTGGCCGTCCCGGCGCTCTTGTTATTGCTCAGAACCGCCTCATAATCTGTCTCAGCCAGCACATCCGTTCCGTCCGAAACCGTCAGCGCAGGCGTTACCGCACTGCCTGTAAAGCTGTAGCTGCCTGAAACCTTCACAACAGGCGCGATAGATTTCGGCTTAATCTCCCCCGGAAGCTCCAAGGTATCATTCAGAAGCTCATAGTTCTTAAGGCCCTCCCCCTCCAGGGCAAGGGTCACAGCCACCTTCTTCTGTCCATTCACATTAGCGTCCGGATAGGCTCCCGGTGTTACCGTAATAGTAAGGAGGCCTTCGTCCCCAGATGCCAGATTCTGAATCGCCAGCTCCCCGGATGCAGTTCCCGGATCCCGTGTCCTATCATAAACCTTGGTGATCCGGCAGCTTCCGGCTTCCGCCGTAACAGTGCGTTTCGCCACATCCGCCTTCCCCGTCAGAACTACTTCGTCCGTATAGGTTTTCCCTTCTATGGTTCCGTTGTAAAGGACCTGAAAGCTCTGAGCGTCTCCGGCATCCGGCCGGCCGCTTTCCCGCAGGGTAAAATGCGCAGAATCACTGTCCGTTCCTGCGCCTGTGCCGGCTGTGATACTGCCGATTTTTACAATCTCAGACCAGGAATCGCCGTATACGGCATCCTTTTTGATTGTCACCGCATTCTCTGCCGTGGCCTCCGTCCCTCCCACGGTAAAGGTGAGCGTGCTCATGGTAAAAGCAATCTCTCCGCTTTGGGAAGCATAGTCCGGGCTTGTGGGCGCAAAGGTGTATGCAATTGTTCCGCTGCTTCCCTCTGCAAGTCCTGCAAGCACATTTTTCAAGCCGGCATAATCATAGGTCTGCCCGCTATAGGTATAGGTAATCGTCCCCTCGATACTGCTTCCATTCTCATCTGTGAATACCGGCTCTGTAAACTCTCCTGTCCCGGGCCGGATATTCTGTCTCTCATTCACTGCGACATTGCAGTCCGCCGCAGTAATCGTCAAAGTATTACCCGTAAATTGAATCTCGTAATTGGGGTTCTCCGCATCCGTCAGATCTCCCTGCTCGATCGCATAAGTTCCGACTGATTCCCCGGCCTGGCGGGTCAGAGCCCCCTGCAGGGGGCATCCGTCTACAACGCCCTCTGCCGTATATGTCAGCTCCGGATCCGGCTGGTTGACTGCCTTGCTCTGCGGATCCGCCTTCACGGTAACTGTTTTCTTCTCCACCTTGACATTTACGGAAGCTTCTGCAGGCTCATACCTGGAATCCGCCGGTATAAAAACCACCTTTAGAGAAGGCGTTCCGGCCTCTCTGTAAAAGGAATCTACCCATTGGAAAGAACCCTGAACGGTATTATTTGCCCCATCCACTGCAGCGCCTCCCGTCAGAAGGCTGTTGTTCGCCGGTTCTCCGAAGGTCACTTTCCCATTGACCGTCGGCGCCTGCTGAATCTTAAGCTCTTGTCCCGGCACATTCTCATAATAATCGGAAGCCAGCTTTAAGACATCTCCCAAAAGCCCCTTTTGACTGGGGTCGTACTGATAGGTAACCGTCCTGCCGCCAAGGGAAAAGGCATATCCTCCCTCCACGCTTCCCTGGGCGCCTGCCAGAAACAATTTATCCGGCGCACCAGCGGTTCCGTCATCGCAGTTAGTTGCATCCACCAGATAATTGCTGCCGTTCAGCGTCACAATATTCCACATATGATTGCCGCCGTCCATGGTTCCGGTAACCGTATAGCACGCAGCATTATAGAAAGAAGACAAATCGCATAAATACTGAAAAGCCTTGGCATAGCCCTCGCAGACCACTTTGGTAGACGGATCTCCGTCAAACACCCAGATCAGCTGCCACGGATTCCCATAAGGGGTAGAAGCATCGCCGGCGGCCGCTTCATTATAAGAAGCAAGGCGTTTGATCTCTGCCAGATAAGCCGCAAGCTTCTCATAAGACGTTTTTCCTTCATTGGCCTTGACAATCTGTTTTGCCGTGTCGGCTGCTTTATTCACTGCCTTCGTCTTTGACGTATCTATCCGATAAGCCTCCGTTCCCTTTTGGTATTCCTCCCCAACGGCCAGAGAAAATGTTAAGGACGTAATCTTGCCGCTTACGCTGCTCCAATTGACCTCATATCCATTCCCTGTCGTTTTGTCATACCAGTACAAGTCGTAGGGACAGTCCATCAAAAGATAGTATATAATCCTTCTGGCTGCAGCATCCACCTCGCCTTCGCTGCCTGGAAGACTGCCTGGATCCACAGAAAATACCGTAGAATCCCTTGCTCCCGAAGCCGCCGCCTGTATCTGCCTCTTCAGTTCCTCATAAATTCTCTTTTCATCCCCGGTAAGCCTTGTTCCTCCTGCATTTCCATACAGTGAAGCCCCGTCTCCCAGCTCACCGGCAGCCCTCTGGTGCAGGTATCCTTCCAGAAGCTCCCCGCTCTTTGGCAGATCCTCCTCCCATTCCAGAACCTTTGTAAACGTCTCCTCCGCTTCCGGCATATTCCGGGAAGCTGCCCACACAGGCAAAGCTCTGCTCTCTAAGCTCCCTCCTATAACCGCCGCTGTCAGAACCAGCGCAAAACCTCTCTTCCATCTATGCTTCCACACTCTCATACTGTCTGCCTTTCCTGTTACGCTTCTATAAAGATATATACTCTGCATCCGCCCCATTCATACATGTCCCCAAAAGCAGAGAGACCGCCTTCCTTAAAGTGTCCAAAATGCAGGGGTTTTTGCTTGTTACTTTTATTATATCACTCTTTCCTTACCGTGTAAAATAAAATACTGCAAGGAAGCACTGGAATTATCTTTAGGAATCTGATATAATTCTAATAATTGTAGAAACCAGGCAATCATTATCCTTGAAATATCCGATAATTACCTCTGTTTGTCCGAAAACAGAAGCAACAGGAGGAAAAGATACACATGAATATCCAATGCAGCAAAAAGGCACGCACCACCCAGTTTTTGATTGGAAGCTTTGTCCTGCTTCTTCTCATCAGCGTGTGGGCGTTTATATATCTGGGCCGGCACATGCGTACCGTCAGTACAGAAGCTATCAACAAAGTAGGCAACCTGTACATGTCCGGAATCAATGACCATATCACCGCCCATTTCCGGACCCTGATTGACTTAAAGCTTGAGCAGGTGGAAGCTGTAACGGAAGTCGTATCTGCCGATCAGGAGAGTACGGACGCCATATATGAGGATCTTATCTACCGTATCCGTGTCAGGGGCTTTAATTATCTGGCTCTTTGTTCCAAAGACTACTCCCTGGAAATGATCTATGGGGAAAAGATTGAGCTTGCCGATCCGGAGCCTTTCTTTGAATCTCTGCAGAAAGGTGAAAAAAAGGTCGCCGTAGGCCGCAGCACCACCGGCAGCGATGTGGTTCTGTTCGGCGTCAGCGCCGGCTACCCCATGTCGGACGGCCAGAAGTCCATAGCCCTTATTACTGCAGTCCCTATAGAATATATCAGCACCATGCTGAGTACCGAAGAAGACAACGCACTCATCTATTCCCATATTATCCGGAAAGACGGAAGCTTCATTATAAGCGATATGAGTGACGAATATCCCGATTATTTTACCAGCCTGTATGAACGGTATCCGGAGGAAGATGCCGGTCAAATAGAGGTTCATATCCAAAAGCTTTCCGATGCCATGGAGAAGAAGGAGAGCTATTCCAACGTGCTGAATCTCAATTCTGCCAGCCAGCAGATATACTGTACGTCTCTGCCCTACTCCGAATGGCATCTCCTGACCATTCTTCCCTTCGGGGTTCTCAACGAAACCGTAGAGAACATGAACGCAGAGCGGACAGGAACCACCATGCTTGTCATCGCTGTAATCCTTATTGTATTGGTTATTATCTTTTACAGCTATTTCCGTATGACCCGGCAGCAGCTGATAGAGCTGGAAGCGGCCCGCCAGGACGCCCTGGCTGCCACAAGGGCAAAGAGCACCTTCCTCTCCAATATGAGCCATGATATCCGTACTCCCATGAACGCCATTGTGGGCATGACGGCCATTGCCACAGCCCATATCGACGATAAGGAGCAGGTACGGAACTGCCTGAAAAAGATTGCCCTCTCCGGCAAGCACCTCTTAGGGCTGATCAACGATGTCCTGGATATGTCCAAGATCGAGAGCGGCAAAATGACCCTCACCGTAGAGCAGATTTCCTTACGTGAAGTCATAGAAGGAATCGTCAACATTGTACAGACGCAGGTCAAGGCAAAAAGCCAGAACTTTAACGTTCATATTGATAACATAATGGCCGAGGATGTGTACTGCGACAGTGTCCGGCTCAACCAGATTTTACTGAATATGCTGTCCAACGCAGTGAAGTACACCCATGAAAACGGCACCATACAGCTCTCCTTATTCCAGGAGGAAGCGCCGGAAGATAAAGGAAGTGCCTATATCCGCAATCATATCATTGTAAAGGATAACGGTATCGGCATGACGCCGGAGTTCCTCAGCCAGATTTTTGATTCCTACTCAAGAGCCGACAGCAAACGGGTGCAGAAGACAGAGGGTGCCGGACTTGGGATGGCAATCACAAAGTACATTATTGATACCATGGGCGGAAGCATTGCCATAGAGAGCGAGCCTGACAAGGGAACCGAGATCCATGTGATTCTGGATTTGGAAAAGGCTGAGATCGAAGAGATTGATATGGTTCTCCCACCCTGGCGGATGCTTGTGGTGGATGATGATGAGATCCTGTGCCATACAGCCGTAGATGCTCTGAAATCCATCGGAATCCAGGCCCACTGGACCTTAAGCGGAGAATCCGCCCTGGAACTGGTACGCAAGCAGCACCAGCTTCGGGATGATTACCAGATTGTCCTGCTGGACTGGAAGCTTCCCGGCATGGACGGCCTCATGGTCGCCAGACAGATCCGGCGGATTGTAGGGGAGAATATGCCTATCATCCTCATCTCCGCTTATGACTGGGATGAGTTTGAAGCGGAAGCACGGGAAGCCGGTATCAACGGTTTTATATCGAAACCGCTGTTTAAATCCACGCTGTTCCATGGATTAAAGCAGTATATGGGAATGGCAGAAGCAGAAAACACGATAACCGAAGATATGGATTTGGCCGGATGCCGCCTTCTGGCAGCAGAGGACAATGAAATCAACTGGGAGATTCTTGAAGAGCTGCTGTCTGATGTAGGCATGGAGCTGGAATGGGCGGAAAACGGAGCAATTTGTCTGGAAAAATTCGAGGCCTCTGAGCCCGGATATTACAAGGCCATTCTGATGGATGTCCGGATGCCGGTTATGAACGGCTACGAAGCCACCGAAGCAATCCGCAGCCTGGAACGTCCCGATGCCCAGACGATTCCCATCATTGCCATGACCGCAGACGCTTTTTCCGAGGACGTCAAGCATTGCCTGGACAGCGGAATGAATGCCCACACTGCCAAGCCTATCAACCTGGACGAGGTCATTTCCCTCTTGAAGAAGTTCATTCTGTAACACCTTTATTTCCGGAGGGTTAAGATTATAAAGAGAAAGGGCCTGTGGAGAAATATGATATCAGAAAATCTGATCTTATCTTTCTCCACAGACCCTTTTCTTTTATTTTTTCCTCTTCCTACAGACTCTCCTGCCGGATACTGTCGATGATATTCTCTCCCTTCATCCGGCTTCTGGCATACATCATCGTGGCAAACACCACCAGGAACACGCTGCACACGGCAATCAGGATACTGACTGAGGGAATGTAAAAGCCCACGTCCATACTCCCGGCCACCACCCGGTAGATCCGCCAGGTAACCAAAAGCGACACCGGAAGCCCATAGAGCAAAGCCTTGCACCCATAGAGCACACATTCATAATTCAGCATCCGCCGAAGTCCCTTAGGCGTCATACCCACAGAGCTTAGAACCGCAAACTCCTTCCTCCGCAGCAGCACTCCCGTGGAAATGGTATTAAACACATTGGCCACCGCAATCAGCGAAATCAGTGTAATAAATCCAAAGGTAAACACATCCACCGTCAAAAGCAGGCTTCTGTGAGTCTGGCGCGTCTCCGCCTCATCCATCACAATGAAATAACTCTCATAGCCTCCGTCCAGAGCCAGCGCCTCCAGACGCTTTGCCGTCTCCCGGTGATTCTCGGCCTGTATATAGAACCGCACGGTACTAAAATAAGGATACTCCTCCCCTGTCAGCCTTTGAAGCATACTCTCCGAGAGAAAGACAGAGAAACCTCCGCCCCACTCCCCATAGAGATTCATAGGCGCGTGCTCGGCAAATGTCCCCACCGTTACCCTGCAGGGCTTCTGGAAATCGGTCCGTGCCAAATCCTTCCCCGCTGCCCTTTCCGCCTCATTCCAGGCATCGTAATCCGTCATCAGCATCTCAATCTCCATTCCGGGAGCCTTCAAAATATCATAAAGCCGGAAACGCTGCTGTTCGGAAATATACCCCTTTAGCTGATTGAGGACAATTACCTTATCCGTCTCCGCTCCCAGATATTCCTCCTTCGAAAGTCCCAGCTCCTCCACATAAGCCTCATACGCCGCGTCCTCCAGAACCAGAATCCGGGAATCATAAAACATCAGCTTTCCATCCTCACGGTAAAGCCCTCCCCATCCCGTATCATCCCCATTATATTGTGTTTCCAGAAAAGCCCGGTAGTCCTCCGACACCAATTCCGGGTCGATGGGAACATCCATATTGATGCAGCTCTCGGAAAGCATATGATCCACTCCTTGCGTCCCCCGCACACGCTCCCGGATTTCCTCTATCTCGCCTTCCTTCTCCTCCTCAATATACATGGAAATATCATTTTCCGAAATATCATTAACCATGTCCACACTGCTCTTCACATAAGAGGAAAAGGAGCTTGCGGAGATAAAGAGCACAATACTGATAAATAAGGAAAAAATCGTCGTCCGGTACTGCTTTTTGCTCCGGCTGAAATGCTTCCCGGCAATCATCCCCTCCAATCCAAACAAGCGGTAGGAAAGCTTTCCCTTCCGGGCAATCCCCTTGGCCACCTTAACATCCCCGGTCTGGCGTATCGCTTCCATAGGCGAAACCCTGGCCGCGCGTCTGGAGGGAATCCAGGCCGAAATGAGAACCGTAACCAGAGCCGTCACAGCGGCAATCACCACCGCCGGCCAGGAAACGGAAAGCCGCAATACCTCCGAGGAAGAATAATACAGGTAAGAAAAAGCGTTTCCCGTAAAATGCAGCGTAATTCCAATCCCCACAATACCGCTGAAAATCCCCAGCGGAATCCCGACGGCACTTACAAGAAGAGCTTCCCGAATCACCGTCCCCCGAAGCTGTCTCGGCGTCGCTCCGGCAGAAGCCAGCAGTCCGAACTGCCTCGTCCGATCGCTGACCGAAATAGCAAAGGAATTATACACCAGAGAAATGCCTCCCGTCATAATCAGAACAATCAATATCGACGCCAGCCCATAAAGCATCCGCATAAAAGGCCGGTTCAGAGATACCCCCTGGTAGCGCAGAAGCTCCGAATTATTCGTAGCATAGGAGCTTCCCGCCATATACGTATCCGCAACCTCATATACATCCGACGATTTGCGGCACCGGTAGAAACCGACAAAACGGCTGTCTTCCCCCGGCTCTTGATCCGCCGCAGTAATAGCCAGGTAAGCCTCCCTGCCTCCGGCATCCATAAAGCCAGGCGTCTCCATAAGTCCCACTACGTTATAAGTCCGCGTTTCCCGGGGAATCAGCTCTTCCGCAACCTCAAGCTCCGCACCGTCATCCTCCTTTGTCATAAGCAGCGGATTGTACAGAAAAAGCTCCTCCGGTTCCTTCCCCGTAGACATACGTTTCCCGATTTCCAGAGTCACCGTATCTCCAACCTCAATATCCGCCCGTCCTGATGCAATCGCCATAGAAGCAACCACCAATTCCCCCTCATTCTGAGGCATCCGCCCCTTACTCAGACGCACAGGAAGCATTTCCCCTGCCTCCTCCGCCATACCCAGCACAAACAGGTAGGGCGCCTGTCTGTCCAGCCAGCTTTCATCCGTCGCACCGGGAAGCACAGCAAAGCCAATCTCTTGAATGGCCGCCGTCTCCTCCACCCTCTCATCACCTTCCAGCTCCCCCATCTGTTCCCCGGAAAGCTCATAGACCGCTCCATGCCAGTTGCCCATCTGCGCAACCACCGCCCGCAGCATATAATTCTGCAGACTGGAAATAAAGGTCGTCACTGCAGTCAGCATAGCAGCAGCCAAAACAATCCCTATAATAGTCACCAGCGTCCGCATCTTATTCTTCTTCAAGGTCTTAATCGTCGTCTTCGTAAATACATTCATCTGCGGATCACCTCATCTCTGGCAATCTTCCCATCCTCAATAGAAATAATCCGATCCGCCTGCAGCGCCAGGCTTTCATCATGAGTAATCACAAGAAGCGTCTGCCCATACTTCTGATTAGAAAGCTTCAAAAGCTCCATAATCTCCTGACTATTCTTAGAATCCAGATTCCCGGTCGGCTCATCCGCCAGCACAATCGCCGGCGCATTCATAAGCGCCCGCCCGATAGACACCCTCTGCTGCTGTCCCCCGGAAAGCTGATTGGGAAGATGCCGTTTCCGCCCCTCCAACCCCAGCACATGAAGAAGCTCTAAAAGCCGCTCCTCATTCACCTCCCGCCCGTCCATCAGCACAGGCAGCGTCATATTCTCCTCCACATCCAGCACCGGAATCAAATTATAAAACTGATAAATAAGCCCAATCTCCCTGCGCCGGAAAATCGCCAGCTGCTCCTCATTCTGACTATAAATATCCTTCCCATCCAGATACACATGCCCCGAGGTCGGCCGATCCACCCCGCCCAAAATATGGAGCAGCGTAGACTTCCCCGACCCCGAAGGCCCGATAATAGCTACAAACTCCCCCTGCTGCACCAAAAAAGACACATCATCCAGCGCCTTCACCTCATTCTCACCCTTCCCATACACCTTAGAAAGATGCTCCACCTTCAACAACTCCATAACCATCCACTCCTTTATCAAAATCAACTTCTATTTTGAAGTATAACCTCCCACAATGACATTCCAGTGACACCCATATAACAAAAACGTCACTTTACACTCCCTTTTAACAACACACAGCAAAATAATCCGGCAGGCATTTCCAATATCCAGTGTCCGGCTATTCGCGCACAGTCTGTCTGATAGGAACAGACATTCCCCACAAGCCCATCCCCACTTCAAAAACCAAACAATGTCTGATCCTAGCAGACAGACTGTACGCGAATCGTCCGAACACAGGATATGGAAATGCCTGCCGGATTATTTTGCGTCCCCCCTACACTACCCCTTTATAAAACCGCATCGTAAACCGCGCGCCTCCCTCATCCCGGTTCTCCGCCTTCAAAGTTCCGTTCTGGGCGCAGACGATCATTCTTGAAAGCGCCAGCCCAATACCGACACTGGAATCAGACGCATTCTTCCCCTTGTAAAAACGCTCAAAGAGATGCGGCAGATCCTCCGGATCAATCCCCTCTCCATTGTCCTCAATCTGAAACTCCGTGTACAGATGATTTTCCAATACATGGATCCACAGGGTTCCCCCCTGTCCCGTATGCTCCATACAGTTTTTCAAAATATTTCCCAGGGCCTCCACCGTCCAGGCTGCGTCCCCCCTAAAGCCTGCGCCGGCCTCCACCTCCCGGAGGGCCCTCTGTTCACGCAGCTCCATAGGGATTCCCAGAGGGTTCAGAGCCTTCTCAACCAGGGCTTCTGCATCCACCCTCTCCTTTGCAAACACAGCAGTCCCTGCGTCAATCTTCGAAATCTTAAGAAGGGCGTCCACCAGCCAGTCCACCCTTTCCAAAAGCCTGGCCCCCTCATAGGCCAGACGGCGCTTCTCGCCCTCGTCCTGAGCCTCCAAAAGCCTGGTCAGCAGAAGCTGCAGAGACGTAAGCGGCGTGCGAAGCTGGTGGGAAATATCCGCCAGGGAATCACTGAGATAGCGTTTCTCCCTTTGCAGCTTATCCGACTGCTCCGTCAGGCGCCAAAGAAGCTTCTCCACCTCATTGGCCAGGATGGCAAGCTCCCCCTCCTGGTAGTTTGTAAAATTCAGATTGCGCTCTCCGTGAAGCATCCGGTCTGCATCCACAGCCAGCTTTTTCAGATTCCTATAACGCTTTTTTGTAAAGATAAGCCAGCTAAGGCCCATAGCCAGACAGCACAAAAAGGTATAGGCTATACCGGAGCGGCTGCCGGGAAAAAAGAAAAAATCTATGCTTCCTGCAATGATAAGAATGAACAGCGAAACCGCCATCTGGTTTCTGATTTCCTGATTCCGAAAAAGGCTCATAGCAAAATACCTGTTCCTGTTCCGCAGCCCCATGACTGTGCCGCTGGTTTTTTAATCCCCAAGCTTATACCCCATCCCCCGTACCGTGCGGATAATCTGCGGATTCTGGGGATCGGTCTCTATCTTTTCCCTCAGACGCTTGATGTAGACCGTAAGGGTATTGTCATTGACAAATTCCCCTGCCGCATCCCAGATCTCCTCCAGGAGCTGGTTTCTGGTAAGGATCATGCCCTTGTGGTTGAGGAAAAACAGCAAAAGACGGTATTCCAGCACAGAGAGGAAGCACTCCTGTCCTCCCTTTGTCACCAGGGCCCGCACCGTGTCCACCCGCAGATCCCCTATCTCCAGCACTGCCTGGGTCTTTCCGCACCGGCGCAGAACGCTTCGTATCCGGGATACCAGCTCTCTTGGGCGGAAGGGCTTGCTGATGTAATCCTCTGCCCCAAGCTCCAGTCCGGTCACTACGCTGTACTCATCCCCCGAGGCGGTCAGAAAGATCACAGGCAGATCTCCCTTTCCCTTCACAGCGGAACAGACTGCAAAGCCGTTGCCGTCTTTTAAGGACACGTCCAGAAGCAGAAGGTCAAAGCTCTCCTGCTCCACCGCCTCCAGAGCCTCCTTCTGGCCGGAAGCTGTCTTTACCTGAAAGCCTTCTGCCCCCAGAACGGCGCTTAAATTTTCCACGATGTTTTTGTCATCCTCTACCAGAAGTATTTTTGCCATAGCTCCCCTTTCCATTCCGGTTCCGCCCAATGGGCGTCCTTGCACCAGACGCCCATTGAGTCTGCTTTTTATTCTGCCAGACGGCAGGTCTCTTTTTCTCTCCAGAAGGATTTTCGACAGATTTCCTTCTGATTATAATTATCTATCACAACAACGCTGAAATCTCCCAGCACATGCTCCTCCCATCTCCAGGTGTCAGCGGATTCCCGCCAGACCTTCAGCCCGTTCTCCAGCTCCAAGACCTCCTGGCCTTCCTTCCGGTTGTTGAGCCCGGAAATAGAATAGACCCCTGCGCCGTCGTTCAGAAAGAGGGTATAGTCTCTTCCGCAGATCCAGTCTATGAGCTGCTCGCCTCTCCTTACGGTGAGTATGGAGTCATTGACAGCCTCTGCCTGCCCTTTGGTAAAGGGCACTGTGCCGAAATCCTCCGGATAAAGCACTCTGATGTCGCTGCTGAGCTTAAGCGCTCCGTAGGTATTGAGATGATTGGCATCTACAAAGCATTTCCTGTCATAATTGGTAATCCAGTCTACAGTGATTTCGGGATAATCCTTCTGCAGATTGCCGTAGAATTCATGGAACTGGGCCTTGTATTCCTCTGTAAAGCCCACATTTTCTGGATGAGGCAGCTTTACAATGCGTACCTGGATGCCATTTTCCACGCACATTGCAATCAGCCTTCTATAGTAGTCCTCAAAGATGGGATTGACATAGAATTCCTCCAAAGCTGCCTTTTCGCCTCCTTCAAATTCATCCGCCCCCCTTGCCACATAGCGCCCCCGGTGGAGCTCATCTCTTTTCTGGGTTTCCACGTTCTTCTCATAGCGCTGGTTAAAGCCGGAATTCATAATGGATGCAATATATTTGTTAGGCAGGAACAACTCATAAGAGATAAAGTCCGTCTTATACGTATCCGTAATTATGGTAGGCTCCCGGAAAATCTCCGCTGTCCGCAGGATCTCCAGATTCTGCTCCCTCCGGAACCGGTGGGAGTACATCGTCCTTGTCCAAAAGCAGTCCTCCATAATCATATGAGCGTCCTGAAAGCTGAGATAACAGACCCTGGGCGCCCTATGGGTGGTAAGCCAGTCCTGGAGGACATAGTAATTTTCAACCGGCGTCATTCCGCCCAGGGACAGATTGATGGCGGTATCCGACAGCACTTCCGGCATATAGGCCGCATTTGCCATGGAATCTCCCAGAATAATGGTGTCGTAATAACAGGTTTCTTCCGAATTGACCTTTTCTTTGTTCCAGAGATAATGAGGGGACTCTTCATCCATATAACCCAGAGGATTGAACCATGTATAGGCATAGATGGCAATCATGGGAAGCATGACGCAGATGCCCTTTATTGCTAATTTTATGATATGTTTCATAATGATACCCATTCCTTTCCCTTGGCTCAGGCATAAAAGCTTATAACATTTTTCATTTTCAATCTATGTAAGCCTTGCTCAAAACTGAAAGTATATAAATTCCTGTCCTGTGATATCCAGGGAAAATGTGATCAAAACCACGATTGTCCAATATACGGCGTACCGGAAAAGGGCGTTCTGCCTGGAAAGCTGCTCCATAACATTGATTTTGCACTCCCCCAATATGCTGTAAGCAGCCAGCAGGAGAAAGGCCAGCAGGAGAATGGATATATTTCTCTCATTCAGCCCAAGCTCATAGAGACCGTTGTTCAGCAAAAGTCCTGTATTGGACAGTTCAAAGGACTGCCGCAGAATCTGAAACGCCGCCGCCATGGTGTCTGCCCGGAAGAAGATCCAGGCAATGTCCACCAGGAAAAAGGTTTTCAGAATCCGTAAGACTTTCCAGGAAAAGGTTCCGGTATTCACATGGAGGCTTCGGCAAATGCCGCTGGCCGCAGGCTCCAAAAGCTCCCCGGCGATCTGGTACAGTCCGTGAAGAGCTCCCCAGAACACGAAGGTAATATCGGCCCCATGCCAGAGGCCGCTGACCAGAAAGGTAATCAGAATGTTCCGGTACTTAAGCCCCTTTGTCTTTCTGCTTCCTCCCAGGGGAATGTAGAGATAATCCCGAAGCCAGGAGCTTAAGGAAATATGCCATCTTCTCCAGAAATCTTTTATGGTTTCGGCAAAATAGGGCTGTGAGAAGTTCTCCATCAGCTCATAGCCCAGAACCTTGGCCGCTCCCTTTGCGATCACAGAGTAGCCCATAAAATCCCCGTAAATCTGGAAGGCAAACAGCACATTTGCCAGAATCAGCTGGAAGCCCCGGTAGGAGGCGTAATCCCCGTAAACGGTATTTACCAGAACAGCGCATCGGTCGGCAATCACCATTTTCAGAAAAAAGCCCCAGAGCATGAAAAGAAGCCCCTCACGTACCCGGCAGTAATCAAATTTTTTCGGCTCGGACAGCTGCCGCAAGAGATTTTTTGAACGCTCGATGGGGCCGGCCACAAGCTGGGGGAAGAAGGACACGAACAGGGCATAGCGGAAAAAATTCTTCTCCGCATAAATGTCTCCCCGGTACACATCCATGGTGTAGCTTAGGGCCTGGAAGATGTAAAAGGAGATTCCCACCGGAAGCAGGATGTCAAAGGCCGGAACCTGGAGCTCAACATGGACTGCCCTCAACAGCTGTCCCAGGAGATCCAGCATAAAGTTTATGTATTTGAAATAGAATAAAATGCTGAGATTCAGCACAAAGCTTCCCGCTACCACCCATTTTCTGCAGGCAGCGTTCTCTTTTGCACGCTGGATGAGCAGGCCGCTTAAGTAAGTAATGGCCGTTGACGTGAGCAGCAGCAATGCGTATCTTGCATTCCAGCACATATAAAAGTAATAGCTCGCCCCAAGCAGCCACAGATTCTTGACCCGGCGCGGCATAAGGAAATACATTAGTACCACGATGGGAAAAAATATTAAAAATCCCATGGAATTAAACAGCATACGTATCCTCCATTCCAGTTCTCCATTCCAGTTCCGTAATATCCCTCAAAGTACACTGGTATAAAATCAATTTCCAGCCACAAAAACATGTGTCTGTAAATCGATTTTTGCACTTTGAAGGATATTACTGTTTCCAGTTCCGTAATTTCCTTCAAAGTACACTGGTATAAAATCAATTTCCAGCCACAAAAGCGTGTGTCTGTAAATCGATTTGTGCTTCCTCTACAATAACATAAGCCGTCCCTTCCTGCAATGTCACTTCTTCGGTTTCCCTGGATTTTTTTGCCGCAGGCAGTCGGCTTATCACGGTAAAAATCCTCCGCCCTGCGGCGAAGGAATCTACTTACAATTCAATCATTTTGTATCCTGCATAGGGGCTTCCTCTGCGCCTGCATCCATTGCTCCCGGCGCACTCCTACTTTTCCCGTCTCTTCCCTGTCATCTCTTTTACCCTAAGCCGCAGCAGTCTCGTCCTTGGAACCACTGCCTCATTATAACGGAATCCTGCAGGAACGGGATAATGCTCCATCAAAATATCCAAAGCCTCCAGTTTCTCCTCCTCCGGCACCTCCTCCATCACGCCGAAGCCGATCACACTCTCATAGCACATCGTACAGTTTCCCTGCTCCATATCCGTATAAAGGGTATGCCCGCAGTCCATCTCAAAGCAGACCTTATTGTTCTTTGCCAGAAGCTCATACTTCTTTCCCTCTAAAGCCCCGTGAAAATACAACACAACCTGGGTTCCGTCCGTCTCTATGCCGAAATTCAGCGGCACCACATAAGGATACTCTTCTCCCTGCATGGCCACACGGCAGACATCGCACTTTTTTATCACCTCTATCATCTCGTCAAAATCCGAAATTTCCCTGTCTTTTCTTCTCATTTCTCTTTTTCTCCATTCCAGTTCCGTAAGCATCAGCCAGTACACCTTCTTCTAGATCAATTTCCAGCCGCAATTCCTGCGTCTGTAAATCGATCTGTGCACTGACTGATGCTTACTGATTCCAGTTCCGTAAGCATCAATCAGTACACCTTCTTCTAGATCAATTTCCAGCCGCAATTCCTGCGTCTGTAAATCGATCTGTGCACTGACTGATGCTTACTGATTCCAGTTCCGTAACACCCAATACCTGCTCACGTAACAACAGGGTGGAAGTATCTCCCACCCTGTGATTAACTCTACTATGACGTTTTCCTTCGTTCTTGTCAAGCGTTTCAAAAAGATTTAACAATATTTAACATTTTTGCAAAATTCTGCGGAATATTTGTTCTATCTGGCTGCAGCGGCGCTCCTGCATTTTCTGACGCCCTTAAGAAGGTAATAAAAGAACAATATATTAAGAGCTGTCTTGGAGAATACCTCTGCCGCATGGTAGGTAAATACATAGGATAACATCATGTGGACTGCGATAATAACTGCTATCATTGCTGCTGCCTTTGACATTTCTTTTACTATTTTTTTCATTTTGAAAACCCCTTTTCTTTTTTGTTTTTATTTTCTGATATAAGAATACCAGCTTCCTGTTTCCCGTTCCATCGATCTACCTTACAATTTTGCGCAGCAGCTTACATTTTTGTAAGACTGCAAAAAAGAAAAGAGTCCTTTCCGGTTCATCTGCCTAACTTCAAGTCTGTTGATGGTGCACGGAGGCCACCTGACACTCCGGACACACCTCCACATAGCAGTTACCCTCCATAAAATCCAGCATCTCCCATGAGAGCTTAGCCACAAGCTTCATGGGCCTGCCGCAATCAGGACAGGGCGTGTACTCCCAGTCCTGGATCCAGAAGGGGAAGCCGCCAATGGTACTGCTCTCATCCCAGTCCGCCCCATAGAAGAGCGGGGCCGGCTCTTCTGCCAGCACATAGGGATTGTCTCCCATCTGCTCCACGCACTCGTCCTCCATGGCCTCCTCACAACCGCTCTCATAGGGGAAAATGGGTGTGCTGCCTCCGTCCAGAGTGAAACGGGAGTAGGACGGGCTGGCCCAGGGGATGCAGCCAAGACAGGCAGTTGCAGTGAAGATGCCGTCTATGCCCAGAAAGCGCAAACGCTCGTCCCGGCCGTCCAGCACTAGAAAATCCGACAGCCTGCCGCCGCACTGTGGGCACCGATCCTTTCGGGAGCGGAAAATACGGGCGGCGCCGTTCCGGGCCCGATCTCCCTTGACGAGAGGATAGCAGGTGTCGAAATTCAGCTGCCGCCGCTTCCCGGCCTTGTCAAAGGTCCAGCCGCCGCACTGAGCATACACCGAAGGATCCACATATAACTTCTTCCGCCAGGGGCGTGGGTGCTGCTCCAGCTCAAAGAGAATCTCCAGCGCCTTATCGTCCCCCTGCATGGCCAAACAGCACATCAGAGCTCCTGCCATCCGCGAGTCTTCTGTCTCCAGCAGCTTGGCAGTCAAGCCATCACGCACGTCCTCTGGGGCATGATAGTAGATCTCGCTGGGTTGAAACACTTCTTTCTCCAGAGCCGCCCGAGCCAGCTGTGGAGAAAATACGCCATGGACATTGATGAGTCCCTTCAAGTCCTTGTCCCACCAGTCGTCCTTCAAACGTTCTACATGATCGATGAGGTTCTGTAATTTTTCCTGAACCTGCTCTTGAGTCCAGTCCTTGGGCGGGATATACGGGGATTCGGCCATTATTATCAGCTCCTTTTCATTTCTATAGGGTCTTTGTCTGCTGCAAGCTTCCAAGTTTCGGATCTCTTTGTTAAAATCCGCTTTGCCGCATTGATTATAGCACAGTTAATTTCAAGCATCAATGTGCGATTCGTGATCTTCCTTGTGGGACAGCTTCCCCATCACGCTTACTGCCAGGGTTAACAGTCCGATGACTACAAAGATCCCCAACATTCCCTTTCCCATTATTTCCAATGAAATAATAAAATTCTGCCACATGCTTTTCGCCTCCTATTCCAGTTCCGTAATGTTTTCCAGTTCCGTAATATTTCTCACTGTACACTTGATCTAAATCGATTTCCAGCCACTTAATGCTGTGCCTGTAAATCGATCTACAGATACGCCGACACCAGCCCGATGATTAGGCCGCCGGCGATCACGGATGCAATCTGTCCGGATACGTTGGCTCCGATTGCATGCATGAGAATGATATTTCCCGGATCCTCCTCCAGGGCCATTTTCTGCACTACCCTGGCTGACATGGGAAATGCGGAAATTCCGGCAGCGCCAATCATGGGATTAACCTTTTTCTTCCGGAACAAATTCAGAAGCTTCGCCAGCAGCACGCCGCCGATGCTGTCAAAGATAAAGGCAATCAGGCCAATGCCCATAATTACAAGGGTATCCACATTTACAAAGGCCTCCGCCCGCATGCTGAAGGAAATAGTGAGCCCCAGAAGCAGCGTAATCAGATTCGCCAGCACATTCTGGGCCGTATCTGACAGAGTTCCCAGTACGCCGCACTCCCGAATCAGATTGCCGAACATAAGGAATCCCACCAGGGCCACAGACTGGGGAGCCGCCAGCCCCACCAGGAAGGTAGTCAGTATGGGAAATGCAATCCGCATCCCCTTGGACACTGTGCCCGGCGTGTACTCCATCCGAATGCAGCGTTCTTTTTTTGTTGTCACCAAACGGATAGCAAAGGGCTGAACGATAGGCACCAGCGCCATATAAGAATAAGCTGCCACTGCAATGGCTCCTACGTATTTTGAATGAAGAATCTGGGACACCAGAATGGAGGTGGGCCCGTCTGCCGCCCCAATGATTCCGATGGATGCTGCGTCCTTTAAATCAAAGCCCAGGAGCACCGCCGTGCTTAAGGCAAAGAAGATGCCAAACTGGGCGCCTGCCCCGAACAGGAACATCGAGGGCATGGACAAAAGCGGACCGAAGTCAATCATGGCTCCGATCCCGATAAAAAGCAGGATGGGCAGAGCTTCCGACGCCTCGATTCCCACATCAAAAAGCCACTCAATGATTCCGTTTACTTCTCCGATTCCCTCCACATTCTGATTGATCACGCCGGACAGGGGCAGATTCACAAGAATCGCTCCAAAACCCATAGGCAGTAACAGTGCCGGCTCATAGCCCTTTTTTACTGCCAGATAAATCAGCAGAATGCCGATACCATACATCACTGCCTGCTGCCAGGTAATCTGCAAAAAACCTTCCCATAAAAATTCCATATCATCTCCTCCTACTCCCCATTTTCCAAGCCGCCCCTGGTCATCCGACGGCCGTCTTCCATGATGATAGCAAACCTTTGCTCCTCACCGCTCTCTTCTTCGCATATTGTCACATCATAGTCCTCTGTAAAAATACTGTCATAGACCCTTGTAGTATGCGACAGCTCCAGGCTGTCATTTTGATAGCGGTAAAGCTCTGTCTGCGTGCCTCCGCTGCTGCTTCCCCAGGCCTGCTGCAGCAAAAAGCAGCCTTCCTCCATATGAATTCCCCGGTAAGGATCTCCCCTCATTCCTCCGGCATCCCTATCCCATATGTCAACCTTATGCAAAAGCTCCCTAAAGGATCCGTCCGCCTGCCCTAAAATTATCACCAGGCGGCGAGGATAATTGTAACCATACTCTCCTTCTATCTCTCCAAATGCCCCATCCACAACAAAGGCAGCATCCAGCCGTCCGTCGCCGTTTATATCCCCTTCTGCATAATCGATACACTTATATTCTCCCAGCTCCGGCCACTTCTTCTTTATCTGATCTGAGACTATTTTCAATTGTTCCTCTGACGGCAGCTGAGGCTGGATAAAAAGTATCGGGACATACAATAGGGATTTCAGATTCTTACAGGGATTTCCGCCCACAGATACATACATCAGCTCTTCCTTTCCTTCCAAGGGCGAAAGATCTTCAATCTGATTACCAGAAAGCCCTGCCTGATTTAAATGCGGCAGCCCTGCCAACGGGGAGATATCACGAATCTTATTTCCATCCAATGACAAATCATAGAGATTTTTAAGTCCTGCAATAGGTGATAAATCATGGATTTCATTCATAGCCAGTCCCAGTCTCTCAAGCCGGGACAAGCCTGACAGCGGCGTTATATCTGTAACGGAATTAAAATTCAGATTCACTCCACGCAGCTTTGACAGGCTGCTTAAAAATGATATGTCACTTATTCCGCACTCCTGCAGCCCCAAGTCCTCCAGCTTAGACAGCTTTCCAACGGTTTCCATGTGGGCTGCCTCTTGATTTCCGGCCAGGGACAGCTCCCTAAGCTTTGTGAGATTTTCCAGAACTGCCATGTCATCCACAGGGGTCATAAAAAGGGACAGACTCTCAAGCTGAGGCATTTCCTTTAAAAATACAGTGTCTTTTAATTGACAGTTGATTAAAAAAAGCTCCGTGACAGTATGCATTTCTCCCAGAAAGGACAGGTCGGTTTCTTCCCCTTCTGCATAGCTGATTTGCAGCTGCTTCAGTTCAGATAGCTTTGCAATCGGCGAGAAATCGTCAATTCCGGAATCGTCCCATGGTTTAAATTCAATTGACAAATTTTTCAGATGAGGGAGATACTCCAAAGACTCCAGGGAACAGAAGGGCGTCCCATAAGCGGGGCACCACAATTCCAGACTTTCACATTTATCCAATTTTTCCTGGATCACCGCCTCTGTATCTTCCTCTTCGATTCCTGCACAATAACAGACACAATTCCAAAAGCCTGGGTCTATCGACAGCAGCTTCTCCTTATTGAAGGCAGCTTTGGCCTCCTCTTCTGTCTTTGCATCCTTCGGCGCTTCTTCTTCCCCTTCCCTCTGCTCTTTACTCTTTGGCTCTTCCCTGTTTTCCGCTGGCAGCGAATGACATCCGGCCAAAAGCAGAGCACACAAAAGCATCTGGCACAAAAATGTCTTCCGCTTTTTTCTCCCTATCATTCTCATCCGTACATCCTCCCCTGTTTCTCTGCCCGTATCTCCCTCCAATCCCCGGTATCGGAAAAAAAGAGACCTCTGGCATCTTCTGCCAAAAGTCTCGTTCTTTCGCACCGGAAAGTGTGCAACCATGACGCGGTACGGCATTGCCCTCAGCGGGCTGCTTCTGCCGATATCTGCGCCAGGGAATGTTGATTGCACTTTTTAACTACTCCCTTTTGTTCTTTTTACCTTAACACACTCCCCGGATTCTGTCAATCAGGGAAAATTCTTGTTTTCTTTTTTTCAGAGCATTCCCTTTCTCGTCTTCACTCCACAAAGGAACGGCTCATAATATAGAATTCCTCCTGGCTGGCGCGGTGCGCCTTTTCCATTTTCTCCAGGCCATCGTCATAGCGCCCTGCCTCTTCCTCATCAATGCGCATCACTGGACTGTCATAGTAAAACCATGTCCTGCCGTCCAGTGCGCCTTCCTTTAGCTCCTTCACCATCATGGCCGCCGGGAATTTCTTATTCTCCAGGCAGACATTGTATTTTTTGCAGCACTGAAAGCCGCTGCTCACATAATTCGCAGGACTTCCGAAGATCACAATCACATATAATCAAAGAGTAAATAACCCCCAACGCCGGCTACGACTGCATCACCATCGGCATCGAAACAGGAGACGACAAGGCCCTCAGCTTCATGCACAAAGGCTATCTGTCCCAGGACATCCTGATCCAATGCAGGCGTCTTGACCAGGCAGGTATCCACTACCACTTCTTCTACCTCACCGGCATATCCGGCGCAGGAAGAGGCCAGGAGAGCGCAAAAGCCACCGCAAAAACCTGAAACACTTATAACTAAAAAATTCATCAAACCCAGATATATGGGGATGTTGTATTTCCCGGCATCCCCATGTATCTGCTCATCACTTTTTACTTAATTCTGAGCATTCGTATCCATCTGAGCAGCGAAAATTTTGCCGCACAATTCTGCATATTCATCATAAGAAATTTCAGTCCCATTCCACGTATATTTCACCCCAGCCTCCGCATCATTGACGTCAAACTCTTCACCGAAATTCATTTCTGCAGCTAAGTTATCCGCCCCTTCATATTTTTCCATATGGTAATATTCAAATCCTGCACTCGATCTGTTGCTATACATAATCCATACGGCCCCATTATAATAGGTATAAGAAAGCTCGAGAGCAGTCCCCCCCGCCACAGCAAATTCATATACCTTGTTATCACGCGCATCCAGATATATTCCGCCATAGGGCCCGTTAATAATCAGTTCATTTTCTCCATCATTGTCAAGATCGGCTTTCTCCCCAATAGAATAAGAGTCCCACTCCCCAGAATCCATATTTAAATCTGTAATGGAAAACCCCGATGTCAAATCCGCGGAATCAACTGCATTTATTGAGCCATTGATAAACGAATCCAACAATTCATCCGCTGTTGCTTCTAAATCTGTATCTCCATCCTCCCGCCCGCTGCTTTCCTGCTGATTTATAACAGAATCCCCTTCATTGACGGCTTCCTCTTCTTCTGTCTCTGAATCTGCAGATTCAGCCGCCTGTGCACTGTCTTCCTGCTGATTTGCGGCAAATTCCTCCATATCAACCGTATCATCCCCTTTCGCCCGCCCACAAGCAGCAATATTCAAAGCCATTAGAAAAGAACATGCCCATATCATTATCATTTTATATCTGTACATAGATGCCTCCCAGTAAATCATCACTACAATTTTTATGGAATCAAACAATTTTATTATACTTGCACATGCACACAATTCAATTAAGATTTTCTTAATATCCCTGGTTGTTTCCGCAATCGGCTTCTTCCTATTACAATGCTTTCCTCCAGCTTTTTTACCGCCATAGGAAAAGCAGCAAAAGGGGCCTTACCAGCGCTGACCAGGCAGGTTTTCTTCCTAATCCCCCTTATCCTGGTTCTTCCGCTCCGTTTCGGAATCCTAGGCGTATTATTCGCAGGACCCCTTGCCGACTTTTCAGCATTCATACTGTCCATTATATTAGTCACCCAAGAATAAAAAAACCAAAAAACATCAACATCTCCCCTCCCCCAAAAACCAGGAACCGGAGCAGCCGGAGGATTTTCCAATATCCAGTGTCCGGCTGTTCGCGAACACGCTGACTGATATGGACGGACATTGACCAAAAAACCTGGGAAGCCATAAAAAACTCCCCAGGTCAATGTCCGCCCAGAGCAGGCAGCGTGTACGCGAACCGTCCGAACACCGGATATGGAAAATCCTCCGGCTGCTCCGGTTCCGTCCCTCCCACACCTACTCCTCCACAATCCTCCTACTCCCCACATAAGTAGCCCAAAAATACCCCCCATAAATCAGTGCAATAAAAACCGCCGTAAACAAAATAGCCCCAAGCTGCGACCCCCCATTAAGAATCACCAGCATCCGATTCACAAACTGCACCCCAAAAACCGCATGCACAAAAGCCAGTAAAAGCGGCAGCAAAAAGAAAATCCCAATCTGCCGAAGCAGCGCCCCGCGAACCATCCCCTGATCTGCCCCCAGCTCACGCAGAATCCGATACCTATCCCGGTTATCCGAAGCCTCCGACAACTCCTTAAGAGCCAAAACCGCCGCACTGGAAATCAAAAAGATCACCCCAAGATAAAGCGCTATAAACGTCATAATCGCCCCAATCCCGATACTGCTCTCCCGAAGGGCAATCTTCGAAAACACATAAATCGGCGTCCGCTTTGTGGCAGCCTCAATCCGGGCCTCCAAAGCCTCCCTTTCCTCCTCAGAATCCGCTCCGTAATCCCCGGCCAGATAATTGCTGTAAGGCATAAATTCCCCGTCTTCAAAAGCGCTGTCCGGCAAAACATAGAGCCCCAGAAGCGACCGTGAGCTGTTCATACTCAGATACCCTTCCTGAGACTCCTCAAACCTCGGCACATACTGCCTCCCTCCAATGGTAAGAGGCGCCCCGGCCCGAAGAGCCATATCCCGAATCGCCTTCATGGAATCAAAGGTACACAAAAGCAGATACTCATCCTCCTCAAGCTCATAAGCGGGAATCCCATAAACCTCCGCCATCCGGTTATACGCCGAGAGCGGCACCAGCTCCTCCCTCTGAGACCAGTCCAGCATCGGGAACTGCTCCATCACCTGCTCCTTACTCGCCCCCAGGGTACTCTCCCAGGTCAGCCCAGGCAGCACATAAGAGGTAGCCTCCGCATATCCCTCCTGAAGCACCTCCCCAAGAGCAACCCCCTCTCCCAAAAGATACTCTTCAATCCCCTTTCCTGCGTCCTCAAAAGACTGCCTCTCATCCGCCTCCATCCCCTTCGTCATACACACATCCCGGGGCGTCATGGCCTCAAGCTCCGCTGTCATGGACTGATTCACACTCACCCCGCAGGAAAGCACGCCAATCGTCATAAACAGCATCAGGCAAATCACTGTCATAGAAAAAACCATCGTATTGATCCGGCTGTTCATCTGCCGGAACACAAAGAGATTCAGATCCTTCAGATAAAAGCTCCTTCTCGCCTGGACAACCCGAAGCAGAATCCCCGACAAAGACCAGAAAAACAAAAATGTTGCCGCACTTCCCAGAAAAATCAAAAGCAGCGTCCGGTTCCGATTCAGCGTTCCAAAAAGCCCCAGTACACTGAGATAACAATACCCAAAAACTCCCAGAGAAATCACAAACAGCACCCCGGAAACAACAGGATTCTTCATCCGCACCTTCTCGTTTTTCCTGCCTGCCGTCAGAAGATCCAGAAGCTTATATCTGGAAATGGCCGCTGCATTAAAGAGAATCACAAGCAGATACATGATTCCAAAATAAACCATGGTTTTTCCTGCCGCTTTAGGAGAAAACACAAAGGTATAGGCCGACATATCCGCCTCAAACATCCGGGCCACCAGAATCGACATCAGCTGAGAGGCAAATACGCCAATCACAAGGCCGACCCCCAGGGAAATCACCCCAATCAGCACCGTTTCCCCCAGAAGAATCCGGGAAATGGCTCCCCGGCTCATACCAAGCGTCAGATACACCCCAAACTCTTTTTTCCGCCTGCGGATCAGAAAATTGTTGGCATACACAATCAGAAACCCCAGAATTACGGACACAAAAACAGAAACCCCTGCAAGCATTGCAAGCATAAGCTGAATAATTTCTCTTGTGGAAGCAGACACAGACTGCATAACCCCCTGAGAATCCAAAGCATTAAATACATAAAAAATCGCAACCCCCAATACAAGTGTGAGAAAATAAATGGTGTAGTCCTTGATACTCTTTTTGATATTCCGGAGCGATAATTTAAACAGCATCATTTAAATCACCTCCCAGCAGCGTAACCACATCAATAATCTGGCCGAAAAAGCTCTTCCTGTCCTCTTCTCCCCGACAGATTTCCGTAAAAATCCCGCCATCCTTGATAAAGAGGATGCGCGAGGCATAGCTTGCCGTAAAAGCATCGTGGGTTACCATAAGAATCGTAGCCCCAAGCTTCCCGTTCATCTCCTCAAAGCACTTAAGCAGCATACGGGATGCCCTGGAATCCAGCGCACCCGTGGGCTCGTCGGCCAGAATCAGCTTTGGGTCTCCAATCATTGCCCGGGCAGAAGCCGTTCTCTGCTTCTCGCCGCCGGAGATCTGGTATGGATATTTATTTAAAATCCCGGAGATCCCAAGCCTTGCCGCAGCCTCACGGACACGCTTCTCAATCTTCCCCGGCGCCACACGCCGGATGGAGAGGGCCAGGGCGATATTTTCATAGACCGTCAAGGTATCCAGAAGGTGGAAATCCTGGAACACAAAGCCTAGCTCCTCCCTGCGGAATTTGTTCAGGGCACTGCCCCGAAGCTTTGTGATATCCTTCCCTCCTACCCTGATCTCTCCGCTTGTTACCCGGTCAATGGTGGAAATGCAGTTTAAAAGGGTGGTCTTTCCGCTTCCGCTGGCCCCCATAATTCCCACAAACTCGCCGGACTCAACCTGGAAGCTGATATTGTCGATGGCCTTGGTGACGCTTCCCTTGCTTCCGTAATATTTTTCAATATTGCTGACACTTAAAATTACACTCATGGTACGTCTCACTCCTTTTATTAAAAGTCGCTGCGCGACGGCACTAAAGGGTAAAGCTGCTTCGACTTTACCGGCCGGCGCTGTTTTCGTTTTTTGAAGCTTCTGAAATATTTCATACTCTGATTATAGGAAGCTTCCTCTCTTCGTACCATCGAAGTTCCTTACTCCTGCCTTTCATTTTCGTAAGCTTTGCCTTTTATATTACATCCGCATAGCTCCCCCGGGGAAAAATAAGCCTTACCTCACAGCCCTCCCCTTCCGTGGAAGCAATCTCAATCCCGTGCCCCAGCCGGCCGCACAGCTTCTTGCAGAGATAGAGCCCCAGTCCCGTGGCCTGCCTTGCCTGTCTTTCCCTGCTGCCCGTAAAACCCTTCTCAAATACCCGGTCCAAATCCCTGCTCTTAATCCCCCGTCCATTGTCCCTTATGGCAAGCGTAACCTGCTCCTGCTCCTCATTTCCCGTAAAGGAGAGCTTCAAGGTCTCTTTATCCCCATACTTCACACTGTTGGACAAAATCTGATTCAGTATAAAAGCAAGCCATTTCTCATCGCTGTACACAACGGTTTCAAGCCCATTCATCTCAATGGAAGCACGTTTCGCAATCAAGGCCCGTTTGTTCCTTTTTACCGCCCAGGTCACAAGGTCTTTCAGCTTCACCCGGCGGATGAGATAATCCTTCTCCACATGGGCGCTCCGGGCATAGAAAAGAGCCTGCTCCGTATAGTCCTCTATCCGCTCAAGCTCCGCCTCCAATTCCCTTGCGTTTTCCGTCTGGTGATTCTCTACCATCAATTTTCCTGCGGCAATGGGCGTCTTTACCTCGTGAATCCACAGTTCAATGTATTCCTTGTATTCCTGTTCCGCATTTTTGTAATAATTCACATGATCCGTCATGGACTTTCCCAGATCCTCCAGAAGCTCCTTTAGCATCCGCTCCTCCTGGTTTGCCGGGTATCCAAGCATTTCCGGCAAAAGATATTTTTTATCAAGGCTCCCAATGCTTTCCATTATATTCTGAAAATAAATCTTCTTCCTGCGAAACTCCTGCCAGGAAACCAGAAAATACGTCCCATAAAAACAAAGGGCCGTATATATGCCGATCCAAAGGCTTGCCCGGACTGTAAGAAGAAAAATCTCCACCGTGGCAAGCACGCCGCTCACAAATAAAATCTGTCCCACACGCTCTCTTACATAGACTCCGTATCGCATAACAGCACGTACCCCAATCCTCTCTTTGTCTGAATCACATTCCGGACTCCGATTGCTTCCAGTTTTCCCCGAAGACGGGTCATATTGACCGTCAGGGTATTGTCGTCCACAAAAAGCTCACTGTCCCACAGATGGGAAATGAGATCGTCCCTTGATACAATCTCGTTCCGGCGGCGGGCAAGGCAGTCCAGAATCCGCAGTTCATTTTTGGTCAGCTCCGCGCTCCCCTCCTTTGAGGCAATAACGGCTCTGGCCACATCCAGGGTAAAGACCCCAAGCTGCTGCTGTTCCTTCACGACCGGTTCACGGTAAACCCGTTTTAGGACGGCCTCTATCCGCGCCAGCAGAATCTGGAGGTGAAAGGGCTTTGTGACAAAATCATCCGCTCCCTGGCTCATGCTCATAAGCTCCGCCATCTGGGTATCCTGGCTGGTGATCACAATCACCGGAAGCTCACAGGTTTTTCGAAGCTCACGGCAGAGATACAGGCCGTCCGTCCCCGGAAGCCCCAGATCCAGAAGCACCAGATCCGGCTTCGCTTCCAGAATCGCCGCCACCGTATAGTCCCCTTCCGGCAGGCTTTCCGCCTGGTAGCCGTTATTTGTCAAAAAAATCCCAAGCTCACGGCAGAGCTTTTCGTCATCCTCTACAATCAATATTTTCCTCATTATAATCTCCGTTCCCCTGCTTTCTTCTTGTAAGTTATTTTCTGTTTTAGTATAGCACGTTCCGGAGTTTGTGCAAGTGAAAGGCTTAGCTTCGGCTTTAAGGCTAAAAAGAAAATTTCCTGCGAAGCATCCGATTCACCCCGCAATAAATAAGACATACCACAATCCCCGACACCGCCATCCGCAAAAGCACTATGGGCCACATCAACTGCAGGCGGGCCCAATGGTAATCGCTGAATCCGCTCTGCATCACAAATACAGACAATCCAAGAAACCCAACAGGCAGAAGCATCCCCAGTAAGAAGCTTACAATGCCTCCCAGAATGGCATTGGTTCTCTGATATACCCGTATCCGTTTCATATAATCAATTTCCATTGCTTCCTGTCTTGCCGTTTCCATAGAATCCCCCTCCATTTTCTCCGTAATTCTTTGATAATAGGCTCTGCACGATTCACAGGTCTCCAAATGTGCCTCAAGCTCTCCCCGGGTCTCCCCGGATACAAGGTTTTCCGCATACAGCGGCGCCAGATCACGTGCCAGCGCACAGGAAATGTTATGTTTCATGCTTCTCTGCCTCCCTTCTAATGATCTCTTTTCCCCGGTAAAAATTCACCCGGGCCCAGTTTTCACTCTTTCCCATAATCTCTCCAATCTGCCCAAAGGTGAGATTTCCAATCAGCCGCAGATACATGACCTCCCGGGCCGGCTCCTTCAGGCCGTGAAGCAGCTTTAGGATCTCCAGATTGTCCCACTGAAGGCTTAGCTCTTCCTCCGGCGAAGAGGCTTTTGCCATATCTGCCGTTTCCTCCAGGGGCTGCGTCCTGCGGCTCTCTCTAAGGTGTGCAAGCCAGAGATTTTTGGCAATTCCGCACAGCCAGGTGGAAAGCTTACTGCCGCCCCGGAAGGTATCAATGGTTCTGACAGCCTGGAAGAATGTCTCCTGGGTCAATTCCTCCGCCAAATCCTGATTCCGGGTTCTGCTCAGCAAAAACGCATACACGGTCTGGGCATGCTTCTGATAGATTTCCTCAAGAGACTCCATTTTCCGTATCCTCCTTTCCTTGATCTGCACATGTTTTTTGTGCATTTTCATAAATAGGTGTTAAAAAAAGAGGGTTCGTTACAGTTATCAATAAAAAAAATAAATTTAAATCCTATTTTATCCCAAAACCCCGCCCATGGCAAACACATACCCCCAATTTACAGGAAACGAGCTCCTATCCATTGGGGGTATCCAATCTGCTTTTTATTTAAGTAACTGCCAAAGTGCTTTTCGATCACTGTCAGAAATGCTTAATACATCCATAGACTGTTCCGCAGACCATCCCATTTTTTCCATAAGGTTCTTAATGTTAGCGAACATTCTCTTCCTAAATAATGGAAAGATTTGTCTGCCTCCAATACCTTTTTCAATTTATCCTTATCTCTTGCATACTTGATAAATGACAACACTTCTTTCAAAGAACTCTGAAATTTTCCAAAATCTTTATCTGCTATTGAAGCTGGTGCAAGCAAGTTATAGCATACCATAGCAATCTAGCTTTTACAAGCTGCTCTGTCTCATTGTTTTTGGGCGTTTTTGGAGGCTTTATTCTTTTTGTAATCGTTTCGGTGATTTCATTGGAATTTATCTATTGTTACTGCTTCTTTTTGCTGTGTTCTTAACATGTAATGTCGGTTTTTGTATGAATTTTACACGAGCTTTCATGTGAATTTTATTGTAAAGAAAGACACTTTTTTGTATAATTGAAGTATAGCAGGAGTAGGATATGTCATATCTTGTGTCACATATTTTCAGAAATCGAGGTGATAAAGTGCATGACGATACAAAGCAAGCACAGGAGGTCATGGCAAAGCGTACCGCAAAAAACAGCGTATTCCTTGACCTTTTTCAAAATAAGAGTTATCTGCTAAAGCTGTATAAAACGCTCCACCCAGAAGACACCACAGCAACGGAGGACTCGTTGACTGATGTAACGATAGAAAATGTGTTGACTGATAATCTGTATAATGACTTAGGTTTTATTGTCAATAATAAACTTATGATTCTTATAGAAGCACAGTCTACATGGACAATGAATATTTTAGTAAGAGTTTTGCTGTATCTGGCACAAAGTTATCACGAATATTTTCAACGTACCAGCCAAAACTATTACAAAAGCAAGAAAGTAAAAATGCCGAAGCCTGAACTTTATGTGATTTTTTCAGGAAACAAAGGGAGGAAACCCGATAAAATATCTTTATCTAAAGAGTTTTTTGAGGGTGCGGATATTGACATTGAAGTAAAAGCAAAGGTTATTTATGAAAGTGATAAGGGCGATATCATCAATCAGTATATTATTTTCTGCAAAGTTTTTAACGAGCAGACAAAACAGCATGGAATGACACAAAAGGCAGTTATGGAAACAATCCGCATATGCAAGGACAGGAATGTTTTAAGGGAATATTTGCTTGACAGGGAAAAGGAGGTTGTGACGATTATGATGAGTTTGTTTAATGAAGAACAGATTATGAAGTCTTTTATCAGAAGTGAAAGGCATGATGCAGATAGGGAAACTGCAGAAAGAATGATTAAAGATGGGGAAATATCTCTTGAAAAGATTGCATGCTATCTACCGTCTTTATCTATAGAGGAATTAAAGGAACTTGAAGCAGAGGTCTTACAATTAGTGTAACTAGCAAAACGATTTCATATCAAGATAGCAGGATAAAAGGTGCATGGGGGAGTAACATGTAAAACTTGTGCTCTTTTTGTTTATAGGGGGTGCTTTTTGGGTTTTGGCTCCGGTCGCCGGGCACCTCGGAAAGCCGAAGGCTTTCCTCGGTTTGCGGCTGGCGCCGCATACAAAAGGAAAAGCAAGAGCCGCCTGGTGTGCCAGCACCCCATTCGGCTCTTGCTTTTCCTTTTGTGCCCGGCTTGTAGCTAGATAATAATGCAAACTAGCCCGCCGTTGCTGTCGTTTACTATTTTTTGCATTGTCTCTTGTAGTTTTACTTGGCTTTCGTCGCCTATTTGATAGATCTTTCCGCGGATTCCGTCTTCTACTAGTTCTTCTACTGATTTTCCGAAGATGTTTGTGCTCCAGATGCTCTCGTTTTCTCCGCTGCTGTCTTTTAGATATGTAATGAGATCTTTGGCCTGATCTTCGCTTCCTACGATTGGTGCGATTTCTGTCTCGATGTTTGCACGGATTAGATGGATGCTTGGCGCAATGGACCGGATTTTGACGCCGAATTTGTTCCCTTGATGTATAAGCTCTGGCTCTTCTAAGGTGATTTCCTCCTGATCCGGCATCACGACGCCGTAGCCCTTCTGCCGCACGGAGGTGATGGCGGTGGCTACTTTTTCGTATTCCTTTTTCATCCTGGAGAGCTCGCGGATCAAGGACATCAGCTCGTATTCGCCCAGAATTTCGCTTCCGGTCAGCTCGCTTAAAAGCTCATAATAGTAGCGATCGTCAATCTCCAGATTTACCCGGGCGGTTCCGCTGTCCATGTGAATCTGATCCAGCTTCATCCGATCAATGAATTCGCTCTCCATCCAAAGGTTTTCCGGTGTTACATCCCGGATGGTGTTGAGCTTCCCTGCCAGATCCTTAAGCTTTGCAATCACATCCTGCTTGATGCGGTGCTCCATAGGCAGCATTTCTACCCATTTCGGTACATAGCATTCCACTTTAGCCAGAGGGAATTCGTAGAGAATCTGCTCCAGTATCCGGGTGACATCCTCCTTACGGAGCTGCTCGCAGTTCACCGGCAGCACGGAAACGCCGTATTTCTCCTCCATCTTGGCTGCCATGCCGGAAACGGCGTCGCTGTAGGGCTTCTCGGAATTTAAGAGGATGACGAAAGGCTTTCCAAGCTTTTTAAGCTCCCCTACCGTCCGCTCCTCCGGTTCTATGTAGTTGTCCCTGGGAATATCCCCAAAGGAACCGTCGCAGGTCACTACGATTCCGATGGTGGAATGATCCGTAATTACCTTTTTTGTCCCCAGCTCTGCCGCCTGGGTAAAGGGCACCTCATAATCGAACCAGGGCGTCTTAACCATCCGCTCTGCGTCGTCCTCCATATGACCCTCAGATCCAGGCACCATAAAACCCACGCAGTCAATCATCCGTACCTTCACCGCAACATCGCCGGAAATCCGTACCTCTACGGCCTCCTTAGGGATGAATTTGGGCTCTGTCGTCATAATCGTCTTTCCTGCCGCCGACTGGGGCAGTTCATCTCTGGCCCTTGTTCTTGCATTTTCATCCTCAATGCCCGGAAGCACGCACAGATCCATAAACCGTTTGATAAAGGTAGATTTTCCGGTGCGTACCGGCCCTACCACGCCCAGATAAATCTCGCCGCCGGTCCGGGTCTGTATGTCTTTATACAAGTTATATTCGGAACTTTTATCCATAACAATACCCCTTCCATATATGCTTTTACAATATATGTGAAGGGGGTTGTTTATATACCTTAAGGAATCGGAAACAACCGAATTTCCACTTTCTTTTACTCCAGCTCCATCATCCGGAAGGTAATCATCACATAAAGCAGCGTATCGTAATCATCCAAGTCCATACGGATCAGCTCCTTGATCTTCTCCATCCGGTAAAGAAAGGTACTCCTGTGAATGTAGAGCTGCTTTGCCGTCTGCACTGCATTGAGATGATTTTTTACATAGAGCTTTAAGGTATTGTAGTAGTCGGTATTGTGCTGCTCGTCAAAAGAACGCAGCTTAAGAATCTTCCTGGAACACACCAGCTCCGGCGGCAGTTCCCCCCTGCTCTCCTCCAGAAGGTAATCAAGGGCAATCTCGTCAAACCGGTGAATCCAACGGAAAGGCGCTCTTCTGCTTCCCACCTCCAGAGCCACCGCCGCCTGCCGGTAATGGTGGTACAAGGTCTCGAATCCCACAAATTCATTGCTTAAGCCAGCTTTCAAAAAACTGTCCCGGAGGAAATAAACGATCTTTTCCATGGCATCCTCAGAACTGCCCCCAAACCGGGTGAGATTTACAAAAATGGTAATATTATTTTCATACTGGAAGGCGCAGGAGTGGCCCAGCATATTTTCAATGTGGCTGCAGATAAAGCGCACGGTCATATTTTCCAGATCCAGGGCTGCCACTTTCAAGTTGATGCAGAAATACCGGTGCTCCGGAAGCCAGCCGAATTCCGAGAACCACTGCCGGATCACTTCCCCGTCCTGATCCGGGTTCAGCAGAATGTCGGAAAGAATGCGGTCGAGACGATAGCCCATATCCGTCTGCAGGGTCATCTGCTTGGACAGCGCCAGCCTTATGTACTCTGTCAGATGCTCTAAAAGAGCCCCGTCGTAGGCTTCAAAACGGCTTAAGCTCTCCACCATGGTCACCCGGTAGGTAAACCGATCATGCTCAAAAATATTCACACAGAGGCTCCTGGCCCCTGTAATATAGTCCGGGAAAAAATAAGCCCCCTTCTTTTTCATCAGATTCTGCTGCTGTTCCGTATTGCGGTATTCGCCGCTATACTCAAAAATAGCATCCGGATCCACCAGGCCGGACAGATCCGAACGAGTGTCAATGATACTGGAATAGCCGATGACAAAGTAATCCGCAGAATTGACTATCACCGGATTGTGAAATACCCGGAAGCTTTCGTCCAGCATTTCCTGGATGCTTCCCTCCTGGTTGGCAAGCTCATAGAGCCGCTCGTCCCACTGGCTGTAGTATTCAAACAGCCGCTGAATCTCATTAAAAAGCACAAAGGGGGAGGTATCGTCCACAAGCTGAAAGACCTGCCCGTTCCTTCCCGTATTCCGGGTACGCACCTTTCCGATGCAGAACAGCACGGCCTCTTCCGGCACAATCAAATCCTGCTCGGACACCTGCTCCTGGGAACAGATATAGATTTTATGGTTCTGCATACCGTCTCCGTCGCAGAAAAATAAAACCTGCTCTAAGTGCAGTTCGTCTGAGAGAGCCTTCTTATTCTGAAGTGTAAATTTTGACTTAAGCTTGTGGGCCAGAATCGAGGTACTGAGCTTCATAGTCTGCATTCCTCCTTTGTTTCTTTCCGAAATCTGTCTCCAGGCGGATGCGGCAGCACATCTCTTTGAATGCGCTGGGGCTTTCAGCCATATAGAGAGGGGGAACGTGCCATTCCCCTCTCCTGGCTCAAGAAGATATTTAGCAGCTTGCACCCTCATACAGATTGTATGAAAAATGCGAAGGAAAGTCAACTATGCCTCTATTCTGTTTTTGAAAAATATGAAAATCACAACTGTGATACGTTTTTTATATCATAACACAAAAAACCAGCAAATCAATAGAAGATCCAAAAGCGGCTTCAATGAATGGTTTTTGACCGTGAATCAGCGAAATTATTTCATGTTACCTGATGCTTTGCAAAGATTCTGCGGCAAAGGACAAAGGATAGCACTGACATCCCCAGGCCAAAGGCTGCCGTCACCCACACGTAGGAGACCTGCACTCCTCCCATAAGGGAAAGCTTTGGAATCGTCATAGGCGTCTCCATCAGAAAGTCCCAGGTGGGATTGAGGCTTAAAATCTCCGCCGGCACTCCCATCTGTCCAAGGGTGGACGGAAGGGCATAACAGGCCAGGGCCGCAATTACCGCTGCAAAGGAGGATCTGCAAAGTGCGGAGAGAAGCAGCACAAGGGCTGTCAGGATCAGAGAGCCCCCTATCCAGAGTATCAGGCAATAGCCTGCCGCCCCCATATTAGTCAAAAAATACGGAACATCATAAAACAAAAAATGGTTATTGATTTGTACACTGCCTCCGCTCCCGTCAAGTCCGAAATCTTTCCAATAGACAAAGCTCTGAAACAGGAGCCAGACTCCCACGCTTAAGAAGGTAAAAAGATAGGAAGCTATGATTTTAGCCCAGGCACATTTGCGCTTTCCATGCCGCGATGTGAGAATCAGAGCATCAGTCCCTCTGGTGTATTCCTCGGAAAACACCGGCGCCAGCGCTATCACCAGCAGACATCCTATAAATATCATCATATAAGCCCCTGTTTCCAGAAAGCTTAACCATCCTTCGTTGTACCCCAATACCATGGGCCTGTCATCCCGATAATTGGGAAATTCTGACAAAACATCCGTGCCGTCATAGGTTCCGTCCATTTCTCCCCAATGACTAACCAGAGAATTATAGATATTATTTATGCCCCAGAAAGAACCGTCCTCTGCATTGGGACTATAGGTCTTTAGAATCTCCTCCACCTTTTCCTCTGTCAGTACGCCTTCATATTCAGCCGCAATTTCCTTGTCGTACCTGACTGCCTCCCGTCCCTCCAGATAGCTGCCGTCTGGCTTTCTAACAATCTGGGCGCCCGCTCCTCTGCCTGTGCACATGGCACAGCCCATAATCAGGATAAATGCAATGACTGCATACACAATCTTTTTATTCACTATTTTTTCAAATTCAAATCGAATCAGACGCATCATATTCTCTTTCCCTCCTCGCTGAAATAATAAAGATACAGATCCTCCAAGGTCGGTTCCACCTCAACGGCTCCCTCACAGGGACAGGTATCAGAGATGATACGCAGCGTGGTCTTATCTCCTACGTTTTTCAGATTCCCCACATTGTATTGTTCTATATAGCGTTCTGCATCTTTAGACTCCACTTTGCACTCCCATACCAGTCCTTTTGCTTCCTGTGTCACCACTTCCGGGGCGCCTTTGTGAATCAGACGGCCGTCCTTCATAACCAGGATTTCATCGGCGATGTACTCCACATCCGATACGATATGGGTAGACAGCAGCACAATCTTATCCTTGGAAAAGGAGCTGATAAGGTTTCGGAAGCGCACGCGCTCCTTGGGATCTAAGCCTGCCGTAGGCTCATCGAGAATCAGGATTTCCGGTTCGTTCAGCATGGCCTGGGCGATTCCAAGACGCTGCTTCATACCGCCGGAAAAGGTCTTGATTTTCTGCTTTTTCTGATCTGCCAGGCCTACCATTTCCAGAAGATACAGGGCCCGGACGGCTGCCTGCTCTTTTCCCAGCCCCTTTAGGGATGCGATGTACAGTAAAAATTTGTAGGCTGTAAATTCCGGATAGTAGCCGAAATTCTGGGGGAGATAGCCTAGGCGGTCCCGGTATTCCTCTCCCATTTCCCGGATGTTCTGCCCATTGCAGAATATTTCGCCGGAAGTTGGCTCCTGGATGTCGCAGATCATGCGCATTAAGGTGGTTTTGCCTGCTCCGTTTGCTCCCAGGAGCCCGTATACTCCGCATTTTAGTTCCAGATCAATTCTATCTACCGCCAGCTTCTGCTTATATTGTTTTGTCAGCCGGTCTAACCTTAGTTCCATATATCACAATCCTCCTATTCCAGTTCCGTAATATTCCTCAAAGTACACGGGTATGAAATCCATTTCCAGCCACAAAACCATGTGTCTGTAAATGGATTTGTGCACTTTGAGGAATATTACTGATTCAAAGTCGCTGCGCTACAGCACTAAAGGGTAAAGCCGCTTCGACAGTTCCGTAATTCTACGCTTCGCAGCACTCTGCCTCCATTCCTTTTAAAAAGTGCGCGCAGCACCATGCCAGCAGCCCTGCGCTTGCAGACAGCATCAGTGTCAATGCGAAAGGCTCTGCAATTCTCTGCATCAGCTGCTTATTATACGGAACGCCCTGAAGTAAGTTCATCCAGAAGAACATCATAAGCACCGCCGAGCCAAGCAGGGCCGTTCCCTGGAAACGCCGCCGGAACCGGGCCATCAGGTACAGATACACACAGTCGGAAAGTATCTGAGGAATAAAATAAAAAAATACCACCTCCCATACCTGTACTCCTGCTCCCAATCCCATAACCGCCACGCCGCACGCCGCCAGAGTGTCGGCAATTCCAAAGATGAGCATCCGCATCCCCATAAGCTGACGCAGATTGTAGCGGCATGCCTGCTCCAGCTCCCACATATTCTGCCGGTAGCTTCGCATAATCTCCGTGAATCCCACAACTCCTACCATCGGCGCGCAGAACAGCAGATACAATAGAACCTCTTCTCTCCTCTCTGCATAGAATCCCCATCCTATCATCAGAAGCAGAATTCCCTGGAGCAGCCAGGCAGCCGGAGAAATATAAGGTATCTGCTCCCATACCCGTTGTCCGTAGGGCTTTTTCGACCGTATATGAAGCCGCTTTCTCTCCGCCTGCAGCAATTCTAAGGTCTTGCGTTTCCTTCCTTCGTCTATGTCCGGCTGCTTTGCATGTTCCAGAAGAGAACGAATCTCTTTTATCTGTTTTTCATTTATTTCCTTATTGTTCAAACCTTCCGACACCGCCTTTCTGTTTTCATTCTTTTCTATCCGCCCTGGTTTCTTTTCTTTATATGCTCCTGTCCATATAAGCCTTCAGCTTATCCATCCCCTGCTTCAGGCGTGATTTAACCGTTGACATGGGAACATTGATAATCTGTGCAATCTCCCGAAGCTTGAAATCATAAAAGAAATGAAGCATGATCACGTCTTTTTGTGCCTGCGAAAGAACTTGAAGGGCCCGGAATACCTCATCGGACAGTTCCAGCCTTTTAAGCTCCCCATCCTCCTTTGCAATCGTCTCCAGAAGCTCCTCTCCTGCAAACTGTACGGAATTTTTCCGGAACCAGTCCGTGCACACATTTCCTGCTATCCGGTACAGATATGCTTTGAACTTCTTCTGCTCCACATAAGTGTCCAGATACCGCAGAAGGTGCAAAAAGGTCTCCTGCGCACAGTCATAGGCCGCCTCCCGGTCTCCGATCTTATAATAGCAGAACCGGTAGATTCCATCGTAATGCCCTTCAATCAGAACATCCAGAAGCTCTGTCTCGCCCTGTTTGATTTTCTTTATCAGCTCGCTGTCCTTCAATTTTTGTCCTCTCCCTTATGGAGCGCTTTTAAAAATCTAGCTGGTATGTATTTTTAAAAATATCCTTTTGTAAAACGTCTTACAATAACTATAACGGAAAAAAAGCGGAAAAAGATTTAAGAAATTATAAATCTTTTTCTGCTTTTATGCAAAACCATGACACATGATGTCATTATTAATATGATAATCTACCTGTGTTTCAAAAATAATTCGATAACATCAAAGATACCAAAGGGAGAATCTATGACTAGTAATGAAATATTATCTTACTGTTTATCTCATTTAAAGGATGTGGTTTTCGTAGAAAGCTGGGGAGAGAAAGGAATTTTTTATAATCCGGGCGGCGCCTTGAAACGGGGCGTCTATGTTTTAACAATCAAAGAAAAGGATGGGGAGCATGACAAGGCTTCTATGCTGAATCGTATGGATGTATACCGCGTCAATGTAGGTTTGAGGAAACAGAGTTTCCTTAAACGCTTCGGCGTCATTCCTAAGCGCCCCTCTGGGGGAGATGTTGTGAATATGGATTTTGATTTTACTTCCTTAGATACCATCCTCCCACACCCGGTTTATGCCTGGATGGGATGGGTGTGTGTTCTGAATCCGTCGGAGAAAACCTTTGAGGAGCTGAAAGAGCTGATACAGGAATCTTATGAATATGCTATGGAGAAATTTAAAAACAGGAAACAGCCTTAATGGTATGCACGGCAGCCTATTTTTTCAATCCATTTTATAAAAAAGCGTTAAAAAACCAGAATACGCCTTCCACAAAAAGGAGTATCCTGGTTTTTAACATGCTTAAAATTCATATGAAAATAGGTTTACCCTATCTCACCATTTTTACAAATATTTCCTCTTAGCTGCTTCTACCACATGTCCAACCAGTACAGAGGTTGTCACGCTGCCTACGCCGCCCGGTACAGGGGTGATGGCTTCTACGATGGGCTCTACCTCTGCAAAAGCCACGTCGCCGCAGAGTTTGCCTTCCTCGTTCACATTGATTCCTACGTCAATAACCGTCTGGCCCGGGGATACGTATTCCTTGCCTACCACGCCTGCGCGTCCGGCTGCTACAATGAGGATCTCTGCCTCACGGGTTACGCTGGGCATATCCTTGGTTCTGGTATGGCAGATGGTTACAGTTGCATTTTTCTTAATCAGCATCATGGCCGCAGGCTTTCCTACTACCAGGGAACGGCCAATCACAACAGCCTTCTTGCCGGTGCAGTCGATTCCGTAGTGATCCAGAATCTCCATGCAGGCCTGGGGCGTACAGGGCGGAAAGCCGATCTGCTTGCCGGTAAATACGCCGGTAAGGGAAGCGTCTGTCTGGCAGTCTACGTCCTTCTCTGCGGACAACGCATTCTCAACCACACTCTGATCAATATGCTTGGGAAGTGGGCGGAACATCAGGACGCCGTGGATATTGTCGTCGTTGTTCACTTCCTCAATAACCTTCAAAAGCTCATCCTGGGTTACCTCGGCAGGAAGCAGGTACTTCTTGAACTCTACGCCCAGAGTCTCACAACGCTTGGTTGCTCCACGCTCATAAGAGAGATCGTCGGGCCGCTCGCCTACACGGATGATTCCCAGGGTGGGATTGACACCCTTTTCCTTTAATGCTGCTACGTCTGCCTTGATTCTCTCATTTAAGGCAGCGGTTACTTCTTTTCCTAATAACTGTTTTGCCATTGTCTTAATCTCCTATTTCAAGTTCAGTAATATCCGAAACTATCTCAGTCTTCCATTCACGCTCGCAAATACATCATCTGCAATCTTTGTATACTTTTCAATCATAGCGTCTGCTTTTGCATTCAGCTCTGCCGCATATTCCTTGTCCGCCATGGACTTGGTGTTGATAAATACATTCAGGGATGCCCCAAGAAGTGCTGCCTTGCAGAATGCCACGCCTACGCCTGCGTCGCTGATTGCCAGGGCTGAACCCTTAGCGGCAAACTCTACGATTAAATCGATAGCTTCACAGCATTTCTCCATAATCTCCATGGGAACGGAGCAGGCGTCTTTCAGAACAATGGCCATCACACGCGCCTTCTCTGCCTTTTCCTCCTCTGTCTCTCTGGGCATTCCGTATGCCTTGGACAAGGGCTCGAAAACTTCCGCATCCCGATCAATCAGACGCAGGAAATCTGCCTGGAGGGCTGCCGCCTTCTCCTTCAAAGCGTACATCTCTTCCTCTACGTCCGCATATTTCTTCTTTCCAACGGTAAGGCTGCCTACCATGTTGCCAAGCGCCGTGCCGACTGCCGCTACCAGTGCGGAAGCTCCGCCGCCGCCCGGTACGGGCGCCTTGGAAGCCAAAACCTCTACAAATTCATCACATTTGCTGGTTGAAAATCCCATAATTTGTCTCCTATTCCAGATCTTATTCCAGTACCGCATCCGCCCATCCGCCACACCTATCTAAGAAGAATTTCCGGCCGCTTTCTCTGCGTCCGTAAATCCTTCTGTGCGTCGTATGGGCTCCTGCTGTTTTTTCCAGTACCGCATCCGCCCATCCGCCGCACCTCTCTGAGGGGAATTTCCGCCCGCTTTACCTGCGTCCGTAAATCCTTCTGTGCACATATGGGCTTCTGCTGTTTTTTGCTTTACCCACAAGCAGGAAGGGCCTGTTAGGGTCCTTCCCGACTGTGTTCTTTATAGGTTTATAATAGTTCTGACAGATATACTTAGAACAATCCGGAAATCTTGCCGGTCTCGTCTACGTCGATGCGCTCTGCTGCCGGAACCTTGGGAAGTCCGGGCATGGTCATAATCTCGCCGGTCAGAGCTACGATGAAGCCCGCACCTGCGGAAATCTTCAGATTGCGCACGGTAACCTCGAAATCCTTGGGAGCGCCCAGCTTGGTCTGATCGTCTGTCAAGCTGTACTGTGTCTTTGCCACGCAGATGGGGCAGCTGCCGAATCCGAGTGCCTCAAGCTCCTTAGCCTGCTTCTGAGCGTTAGCAGTCAGAACTGCACGGGAACCGCCGTAGATCTTCTGAACGATTGCATTCAGCTTATCCTCAATGCTGGTGCCTTCAAGCTCATAGGAGAAGGTGAAGTCGTTGGGCTCCTCAACCAGACGGATTACTTCTTCAGCCAGCTTCACGCCGCCTTCGCCGCCTTTTGCCCATACTTCAGACAGAGCAACGTTAACGCCAAGTTCTTTACACTTGCTCTCTACCAGGTCAAGCTCGGCCTTGGTATCGGTGGGGAATGCATTGATAGCAACTACGCAGGGAAGTTTGTATACATCCTTAATATTGCTTACATGCTTCAGCAGGTTGGGAAGTCCTTTCTCAAGAGCCTCCAGGTTCTCATTGTTGAGATCTGCCTTGGGAACGCCTCCATTGTACTTAAGAGCGCGAACGGTCGCTACAATAACAACTGCATTGGGCTTTAAGCCTGCCATACGGCACTTAATATCCAGGAACTTCTCAGCGCCTAAGTCAGCGCCGAAACCTGCCTCTGTGATGGTGTAGTCGGACAGCTTCATAGCCATCTTGGTAGCCGTTACAGAGTTACATCCATGTGCGATATTTGCGAAAGGTCCGCCGTGAACGATAGCCGGTACATGCTCTAAGGTCTGTACCAGATTGGGCTTTAAGGCATCCTTAAGAAGAGCTGCCATAGCGCCCTGTGCGTTCAGATCTCCTGCCGTTACGGGCTTCTGCTCGGAAGCCTTTCCATAAGTATATCCAATGATGATTCTTGCAAGTCTTTCCTTCAAATCTGTGATGTCATTTGCCAGACACAGAACTGCCATAATCTCAGAAGCAACGGTAATATCGTAGCCGTCCTCTCTGGGCATACCGTTGGTCTTGCCGCCAAGGCCGTCCACTACGTTACGGAGCTGACGGTCGTTCATATCCACGCATCTTCTCCAGGTAATCTTTCTGGGATCAATGTTCAGTGCATTGCCCTGGAAAATATGATTGTCGATCATAGCTGCCAGCAGGTTGTTTGCCGCGCCGATTGCATGGAAGTCGCCGGTGAAGTGAAGGTTGATGTCCTCCATGGGAACTACCTGTGCATAGCCGCCGCCTGCTGCTCCGCCCTTTACACCGAATACAGGGCCAAGGGATGGCTCACGAAGCGCTACCATAACCTTCTTGCCAAGCTTCTGCATACCGTCTGCCAGACCTACGGTTGTGGTGGTCTTGCCCTCGCCTGCCGGTGTGGGGTTGATAGCCGTTACCAGAATCAGCTTTCCGTTCTCTGCATTGCTCTCTTTTAACAGATTGTAGTCGATCTTTGCTTTGTACTTTCCGTACTGCTCCAGATACTTGTCGTCAATCCCTGCTTTTGCCGCGATCTCCGTGATCGGCTGCATGACTGTCTCCTGTGCAATTTCGATGTCTGATTTGAATCCCATTTCGAAACGTCTCCTTTCCTTGACCCACCCATAATTTTTCGAGTATACAAGGTACATTTCCTGCGGCGCCTTCTCTTCGCCTTACAGGTAAATCCGCCCTGCCCGAAGGGTGTTTCCTTGTTAGGTGTTATTTTGTAGATAATTTAACAATCCATTATGTACTGTCCTTATCTACGTTGTCTCCATTATATTCCACAGAAAAACATCCGACAATCGTACAAACTGTCGGATGTTTTCTGTCTTTCTTCCCTGTTCAAATAGAAATTTAACCTGATTTTATAATTGGAAAACAGATATAAGCTTTCACTATTCTTGCAGAATCACTGGTTCGTATTAAAAAAGAGCAGCTGTCAATCCCTCATTTCAAGTGTTTCAATACCACTTTAGCACATTTCCTCTTTTTCATTCTCTGCATGTCCTACAAAGTGTTTATATCTCCTCTGTATTCAAAGCGTCCAGTGTTTTTTCCGGCATCTTCCTGCCCTCAGTGGATAAGGGGACACTGAGGGTACTCATTATTACAAATACTTTTTAGAGTCTTCCGGGCTTAAGTTATACTGCTCCTGAATGTTAGCCAGGATTGTCTGCTGCGGTACGCCTAAATTCTTTAAAATGGATACGGTACCTTCTATGCCCTCTTTTATACCCTCTTTTATGCCTTCTCTTTTTATCGTCTTTGCTTCATATTCCAGAACCTTTCCGCCCATAACCGATTTCACTCCTTCCCTAACAGCATGATACTTTTTAGCTATATGCTCCAATACCTTATTTGACATATCAATTATGGTACATCTTGTATACTCGCTGATGGTTCCTTTTTCTGAAAGTTCTTCTAACTTATTTTTAATCTGTTCGTACTCGCTCTGTAATGCATTTAACTTTATCTCATCTTTCTCGTAGTCCTCAAAACGTGTTTCATGGGAAAAAATATAAAACGGAATCAACAGCAGAAGCTCTTTCTTAAAAATCTCTTCCAATGTGTATTGTTGGGATTTCATCACCAAAATATCATACTCTACCGTTCCGCCCGGCGTGACCATTCGAATCTTCAGCGTATCCGGCGTTGATGCATGGCACCTTAAAAACAATACGGCAGAATGAGATATATTTTATCACATTATATAAATTTACTCAATCGGAAACCATCACTCCAGATCTTAAAAATAATTAAAAAAATAATTAAAAATTATTACTGTGAAACAGACAACAGCATCAATAAATTACCGGCTCCAGAAAAAGAACCGCAGCCTGATAAGGGCCGCGGTTCTTTTTCATAGCCTTCCCATGTGACCAAAAACGTAATTCTATAACGCTATCTCTGTCCCATTTACAATAATGCCTTCAATATCCTCCAGCTCCACCACACTCTTCCAGAGTATCCGGCAGGATTTGGCTTCTTCTCTTTCCTCATCCCAGCTCATAGCATTCCATTTCACCTGGTTTCCGTTCTTAAGCTTCAGCGAAACATCGTCAAACTCCACCGTGTCATCCGACAATATGTCGAATTCCATCACGGCAGACACGGGAGAAATCTGAACTTTTTTGATTTCTATATTTCCGACTACCGCCTTTTCCTGCAATTCCCAGGTTTTCATCGTGTCCTCATAGTCCACCCGGAAGCTCAAAGTCCATTCACCGCCGAACAATTCGTCGTAGGAACCGTCGCCGCCCAGGGCAAAGACTGCATTTTTCGCCTGGCTCTCACTGATATCGTTAAAGCAATAACGACAAGAAACGTAATCGTCTCCCACAATATCCGCCTGGCCCTCCATGCCGGGAAAATAATCTTCCTCGGCTCCGTTTCCGATAGCCATAGCTCCAGAGTTTCCATTGATCACCTGTCCGGTACGGCGATCCATTACAATCAAAGACTTCTGATCCAGGAGATCCCAGTCAAACTCTCCCCCAAAATCCAGATTGACAATCAGATTATCCTCATACTGCCCTCTAAAGATCCCCATATTGGAAATACGTGCTTCCGGGTATTGGGAGGAAAAAGCAATCCGCTTATCAGTTTTTTCTACCATAAAGTTCTCATGCCTCTCCATATTGCCATCTGCATCCATTTCTTCTGTACACATTCCGATCCCTAAGCCTCCGTTACTCCCTTCACAGATCTCCAAAGGCTCAAACTCCTGCAGCAGCTCCCAGATGGTTTTGTCCATGCCCATGTCAACAATCTCATTGCTCTCTGCCATCAGATTCCGCAGGGACATCTTAATCTCTTTTCCTTTCAAATCATTCTCAAAAATCTCCGACAGCAAAAAGGTCGCCTTCCCCGGCACGCTGCCATCATCAATCCGCTCCAGGCCGCAGTAACACCGATCAATACCGTCGCCGCCAATGCCCTCGCCCTCAAGCATAACCTCCTCAAACCTGTAGGACTGCACACTGCTCTCCTGCTCTGCGCTAAAAGGGCTTCCGTCCTCAGTCTCCACATCAAGAGCCGCATAAAGAGCATTGCCGTCTCCCACCGTTCCCCGAAGCGTCAGCTTAAGGCCGTTTCCCACCGTCTCCTCCTGAATCACATTCCCAGCGCTTGCAAGAAAATCATCTCCAGCCTCCAGTGGCACCGCCGAAACCTCATTTTTTCCCTCTTCTTCCACAACCGTTTCCTTTTTAAAGAAGCCCTGGAAAATTTCATTAAAATCAAAGGCTGCCGCTGCCGTCATAGATACACAGAGAATCATCACCGCCGCACAGGCCGCTATCATCCTGGCTCTTACACGCCTGCTTCGTTTCACCCGTTTTTCTCCTCTATCCTCTATTTTCATTTCATTCTCCTCATTTAAAACCGCCTGAAGCAAAGAGTCGTGCAGCTCCTTAGAAGGCTCAATACCCCAAAATGCATTCTTATATCCTTTTATACTCATGCCAACACTCCTCCTTTTCTAAAATCTAATATAAGTTTCCTTTTGTCCAGCCACTGACAATTTTCCCATACTCTTAGCACTCTGACTTCTGCCTCCCGTACCTTTGGAACCGGCCCGTTTTTTGCAGGCCGCATTCCCATACACCTTGGACTCTCCGGCCGCCTCTGCATCCAGCACCTCCCGGAGCCGCTCTCGTCCTCTGCTCAGCCTGGTCGTAATCGTCGTCACCTTTTCCTCCAGAAGCCCGGCAATCTCCTTCACCGTGTACCCCTCATAGTAAAAAAGATGAATCACCGTCCGATACTTCACAGGAAGCTCCATCACCGCATAAAAAAGCTCGCTCCGCTCTTCCATCTCATAGCTGTCCTCCCGGCCCATCGTCCGTTCCTCCATAGCCATCGTCCGTTTCACCCACCCCGACAAAAAATAGCTCTTACAGCAATTAATCGTCGTTCGGATAAACCATGCTTTCTCATGCTCCTCACTCTCAAACTCCGGTTTCTTCCGGAAAAACCGCAGGAAGACCTCCTGATAAATGTCGTCGGTATCCTGCCTATTCTTCATATAGGAATAAGCCAGCTTATATACCGTTTTCTCATATTTCAAAATCAGAGCTTCTATCTGCTGTTTCCGTTGTACATCCCGATTCATATGCTCCTCCTTCCAGGCCTGTATCTATTATACTTTTAAAGAACTGCATATGTCACAAAAATACAAAATATTTTAAAAAACAGGCAGCCGCAGAATAAGCCCACAGAACTGGAAAAGTCTGTGAGCTTATTTTGCGGCTTCCGTCCCCAATTATATATCAAAACTATGTAACCTAAACCAGACACCAAAGATTGTAAAAACTAATCCCTGCAATCACAACCAAGAGGCCCCGGAAAAGTCTGTCAACACCTCTATTATCCATCTTTTTGCTCACCCTTCGCCCAATCATCCCTCCCAGAATCCCTCCTGCCACCATAGTAATCAAAATACTCCACTGAAATTCCGGCACATTACCACTCATCAGCGTATTCAAAAGGCTCGCACTCTGGGAAATCAAAATAATATACAGAGAATTCAGCGCCGCCGTCTTACTATCCATAGAAAAAAAGTAATAAAGAACCACGAGATTAACAGGGCCGCCTCCAATTCCCAGAAAAGCTGACACACCTCCAAGTACCAGTCCAATCAGCACACAGACAGCTTTGTTTTCCACCTTGAGAGCATGTATCCGCCCATTATAAACCGTATAAATCAAAACCCCAACAGTCAGAACCACCATCAATACCTGCTGTGCCGCATGAATACCAGGACCTCCGGCAGAAACCGCACGCTCAAAAAGCTCCTTCCCCATCACGCCCCCGGCTGCCGCACCAACAGCCAGAAGCGTTCCCCTGCATTTTTCAATCTTAACCTGCCCATTCCTGTTGCCGAGCATGGATGTAGTTGTCATACCCAAAACCGTACAGCCGGAAAGAAAGCTGATAGAAGATACGGACATCCCCGACACCGCATCCATGACCGGCTTGATAATGACGCCTCCACCCACCCCGCTGATACTGCCGATAACCGTAGCCGCCACACAAATAATAAAGCTGAAAAATATACTCATCGTCTGTTTATACCTTAAGCCCCAGCCGCTCAAACTGCTCCCGGGGACAATCATTGTCCTTCATCGCCCTAATCATGGCACGGATCATCCTCTTTTCCACCTCTTCATTCTGAATAGGGGTCTTTTCCTCTGGATCAGCCTTCAGATCATACAGCCTGGTGCCAAAACGCCCCACCTTATATTTATCCTTACTCTTAACCTTCAGGACAGGGCATCCCTTCGTAAATGAAAACGGAGGAACAAGGACTGCTGTCTGCATTTCCTCTGGACTAAAGCGGCTGTTCATATGCCGGGGCTCCAGAGTATAGTTATAAATCTCGTCAACTTTCTCCGGCAAAGGCGCCCGCATATAAGCATAATCGCCATCCGTAATATTTACATGCCCGCTAAATACGCCATATAATGCATACTCCCGGTTGGGAACATCCTCTTTAATTACATTATCCAGAACGCTGCCCTGCACATCCTCCGGAATCGGCGCATCAAAATAGTGAAGCAATGTAGGCATCCAGTCAATCATCTGCACCAGAGACTGCCGTCGGACATCCTGCTCCTTATACCTTGGGTCCCAGATAAAAAGCGGAGTATGAGCCACTTCATTGTAGTAAGGCATCTGGTTCTTTCCCCAATAGCCATGTTCCGCCAGAAGGAAGCCATGATCCGTACCTACAATCAGTAAGGTATCGTCCCACATCCGATATTGATCCATCAGATCCAGAATACGCCCCAGATTGTGATCGCACATGGTCACCAAGGCCTGATACTGCCTGCGGCAGTGGGCGATCTCCTCTGTCGTCTCCTCTGCGGCCCCTCTCGGCCAGTCAAAGTGCTTCCCTTCATAATCCTCCGGATACATATCCAGATATTTCTGTGGCACATAGAAGGGTTCATGGGGATCAAATGTTTCCAGATGAAGCAGCCAGTTATCCTCCCCATGGTTTACCTCCAGAAATTCACAGGCCCGATCAAAGCATTTTGTCTGAGGAAAATCCTCCTCCTCCTTAATGTGCTGACGGTTTACCCAGTCATACCGCCACAGGCCGGAGGTTCCGCTGCCCTGCTGCTTCTGGGGCACCTTGACTACCAAAGGAATCTCTGGTTCGGCCTTTTGTCCCTTCCAGTGATCCCCCTCCTGTCCGCGGATAATTTCCCAGGAGGAATATCGCGTGTGGTAATTGCTTCCACCGTCCTCCCAGTAGTGCAGATGATCCGATATCAGGTGCGTATATATGCCGTTTTCCTTCAAAAGCTCCGGCATGGAATCGTCAAAAGGCTCCAGGGGCCCCCATTCCCGATGGAGGAAATTATACCGTCCCGTGTGCAGCTCTCTCCGGGCCGGTATACAGGGCATAGACCCTACATAGCTGTTTTCAAAGCAGACGCTGTGCCGGGAAAGCCTTGTAAAATTGGGGGCAATGGTCGTTGACTCCGGATTATAGCAGGGAAGATACCGGCGGTTCAATGTATCATAAAATACAATAATCGCTTTCATGCTCAGGATCCTTTCGCTTCCGGAAAATGCTGAATCACAATTTCCTCAATCCGGGCCGCAATGCCCTTTCCGTCCATTACATTGACCACTGGAAGTATAAATTCCCCTTCCTTCACTGTGATCTGATTAAAGAGATTCTTCAAAATCACAACAACATCCGCCCATTCCCGTAAGGATTCCATCTGTCCTAAGGAGGTATGCTGTACATTTGCAGAAATATGAAGCTTATTCAGATTATTTTTCACTCCTATCTCCGCCATGGTACTGGTTCCCATTCCCATACCGCATACAAATAATACATTGATTTTATTGTTTTCCATTTCTCGTTCTCCTTTCTATTCCAGTTCCGCACCATTCAGACTGCACCCGGTTTCCCAGATGGATTTCCGGCTTCCAGAAAATGGGTTCGGAAAATTATCCGGGCACCGTCTGAAAGGCGCTTTTAAATCATTTGCTATATCGTAATTCCAAACATGCTGCCAATCCAACGCATTATCTGAATCACTGCAGGCCATATGGTGGACAGGTCAAACATGCCCGACCAGCCGGTAGCTGATGCAAAATGAATCTGTGTAATTGCCCAGCAGGTTCCAAAGGTTTGAATCACACCGAGCAGGAAGCAGCAGATAATTACAGCCCGCAGTCCTCCCTTCTTGTTGGCAACCACACCGATAGGTCCGCCCGAAAAAAACAAAGGGGTAAAGCCCGGAAGCATCATCATGGAACTGCCGGTCACCAGAAGGATTGCCATAGAAAATACGGTTCCCAGAGTACAGAACAAAAATCCGATAGTTGCCGCATTGGGAGAAAACGGAAGCAGCGCCGCAACATCAATCGCCGGGATTGCATTCGGTACAAGCTTCTGCTGAATCCCCTGGAAGGATGCAGTCAGTTCAGAACACAGCATACGAACACCCTGAAGAAGTATAACCATATACATTGAAAACTGAATGCCCACCATAATCAGATAAATAAGCCAGTGGGTACCGCCGGAAAGCTCCGTAATTCCGTCAATTCCGAGAGGAATACAGAATAAACTTACAAACACGAACATCAGGAGAGCTACAGAGGTCACATTGTTATTAAATACAGCCAGCCATCCAGGAAGCTTCATGTCCTCACAGTCAATGGACTTTTTGCCTGCAAGCTTTGGCGCAAGCCGCCCGAAAAACCAGATGCCGATCTGCTGATTGTGCCCAACCGTGAATCCGCCTCCGTCCGTCACCTCGTCCACCACGCCTGCAGCCAGTGTCGTGGAATATGCCCAGTAGATACCTACCAGTACGCCGGAAATCACAATCGTCGCTATGGAGGGCAATGCAAAATTAGCCAGTATCAGCCAGAGCATTGCCTGGGAATGAGCCGTGCCCGCATTTCCGGTTAAGAAAACGCCCTTTACTTTTGTGTATTTCCCCAACATAACGAAAACAATATTTACTGCAAATGCAATCAGAAACACATAGGCCATCCACCCGAAGGCATCCCCCAGAGCCTCCTGGCTGGCCGCTTTCATTGCATAGGAATCCATAATGTAGCCTTGAATGCCCGTGGCCTCACATACTGCAGTGGTAATCGGTTTGAAAACTGCAGAAAACTGATTACCACCGAATATAATAAGCTGCAGGCCCACCATTGCACTGATTGTTCCGGTAATTGCCTTCACAATACCGGCCTTTTGCAATATGTAACCAAGAAGAATCAGCAGTCCAATCAAAATAGTTGGTGTGGTTAATAAATCATTTACCAGAAAACTAACAACACTCATTTGTCCTTCCTCCATTTTAGTTCCGTAATATTCTTTCAGTACACCCTGCATTAAATTAATTTCCAGCTGCAAGAGCGTGCATCTGTAAATCAATTTGTGCACTGAAACAATATTACTGTTTTTAGTTCCGTAATATTCTTTCAGTACACCCTGCATTAAATTAATTTCCAGCTGCAAAAGCATGCATCTGTAAATCAATTTGTGCACTGAACGGATATTACTGTTTTAGTTCCGTAACTTTCTCTCTGTTTCATTGTGCCCTTTCTTTGTTATTTGTAACAAAAAAAGAGTACTTTTGGTTTCACTTTCTGCCAGCTTCAGCTTCACCTCGTACTCTTACTATAGCATTGCTTCGTCAAATTGTCAATCAATAAATCATTATTTTAATCATATTTTGATTTATTTTAATGAAATATGATTATATTTCAATCATTTTATCTATCAACAGAGAGCCCAATCTCCCCATATATCCTCCCGAAATGCTGACCCAGTCATTGGAAGGATATTCCGGATAGTTGGTAATCAGCATAACATCCCTGGCTGTCTTATTGGAAACCGCATAATATGCCGTCCGATGGAATTTTTCCTTTCCAGCCAGAACATAGGTATTTTTGGAATGATGAATACAAAGTGTTTTAATGGAATCCTCATACTCATCCGCAGAAAGCAGAGAAAGCTGATCATCTATTCCATTCACGCCCAGAAAAGCCCTGTCAAACCGGTAGCTCTGAAGCATCTGCACAGTCTCCTTCCCTACCAGGGATCTGGAATACTCCTTAAAAAAACCGCACAGCAGCAGTGCCTGTATGTTTTTCCGGTGAAGCGCCTCAAGCTGTGGGATGCCGTTTGTAATCACATGAATGTTTTTATTCTTAATCAACGGAATCATAGCCAGCGTTGTAGTGCCGGAGCCAATAAAAATCAGCTCATTATCCTGAATCTGCTCTGCTGCAATCTGGGCAATCACTGTATGGTTTATATCCGAAATCTGATGCTGCAGGCTATTTTTTCTACGGCTCTCCGGCGTCTGCTTTCTTCGGATTCCTCCCCAATAGCGCTGCAGTTCACCGCTTTCCTCCATCCGCACAATATCCCGGCGGATCGTAGCCGGTGAAGCTCCCAGCAAATCTACCAGCTGTTGAACAGTCATTGTCTCATATACATCCAGAAGAGACAGCATTTTTTCTTTCCGAGCTGCAAATTTCATAGTCACACATCCTTCATCTCATATTAAGTACTATACCATTATAACGACTGTTTCCCCAAGGTGCAATTACTTTTTGATTATTTTTCAATCAATTGCTCATGTGAGTTGCGCATGATTTCCTTTTATGCTATGATACCCTCCAAGGGGCTATATCCTGTTCCCCTAAAATATAGATCTATGAATCATAAAGGAGTGTTCTTACCTTGCCGCCCTTAAATGTTTTAATCAAACCCGTTTCATCTCTGTGTAACCTGAACTGCAGCTACTGCTTTTACCAGGACGTATCCTCTCACCGGCAGGCCGCCAATCCGGGCACAATGTCTTTGGATACACTTGAACAGGTTGTGAAACGCATTTTTGAATATGCAGATACGGAATGTACAATTGCTTGGCAGGGCGGAGAACCCACCCTGGCAGGTCTGTCATTTTTCCAGGACTATCTTCAATTGGAAACAACCTGCAACAGGAAAAAAATCCCCGTGCACCGGGCCATCCAGACCAATGGCTTTGCACTGGATGCGAAGTGGGCCGCTTTTCTGTCTAAGCATCATTTTCTGACAGGTCTTTCTCTGGACGGAATCGAGAGCACACACAATGCTTTTCGCAAAACCAGACAGGGAGAGGAGAGTTTTTCTTCTGTTCTGGCTGCCGCCGGGCTCCTAAAGCAGTTCCATGCAGACTACAACATTTTAACCGTAATAAACAGGAAAACCGCCCCGGAAATCCGGGAAATCTACGCCTTTTTTCAAAAGCAGGCATTTCGTTACCAGCAATATATTGTCTGCCTGGATCCCCTGGAAGAAGAACCAGGACTTCATCCCTGGTCGCTCACTCCAGAGCTTTACGGTTCTTTTCTGACAGAATTGTTTGAACTATGGTACCAGGATGCTCTAAAGGGCTGCGCCCCCTATATCCGTCAGTTTGAAAATTACATCGGAATTCTCCTTGGCATACCTCCCGAATCCTGCGAGCAGAACGGAAACTGCGGATATCAGATTGTGATCGAGGCGGACGGTTCCGTTTATCCATGTGATTTCTATGTGACTGATTCCCATTGCCTGGGCAATGTAAAGGATTCATCTTTTGAAGAGCTGCAGCATTCCCTTAAGCAGCAGACTTTTCTGAAGCGCTCTATACCTCTGCCAGAGAATTGTAAAAAATGTGACTTTCTTCCTCTCTGTCGAAACGGCTGTTACCGACACCGAAGTGAAAAAGACGGGATCCATTTTTTCTGTGACAGTTACAAAAGGTTCTTTGGACAGTGCCTTCCGCAGCTTAAAGAGCTGGCTTATCTTGCGGCTGCCAAAAGTCAGACATGACGTCATATAAATAAGGCATGAGCTAAAATATCCGCTCATGCCTGAAAATCAGCAGCGCCTAAGACGACGATTCTGCCTTTCACTCACTTTATAAAGCCTGAGGCAGCCGGAACTCCTACCGCACTCTTTCCGGAAAGCCCACCTTCTTCTGCACCTTCCGCAAAGTCTTGTTGGCAAAGTACTGGGCCTTCTCCCCGTTATTCTTAATAATAGAATCAATGTATGCCTTATCCTTATTCAATTCGGCAACCCGTTCCTGCAGAGGCTTCAGCACGGCCGTCACAGCCTCGCCCACCGCCGGCTTAAACTCTCCATAGCCCTTGCCGTCAAACTCCCGAACCGTCTCCTCCGGGGTCTTACCGGTGCAGGCGCAGTAGATATCAATGAGGTTCTTAATCCCCGGCTGCTCGTCGCGGTAGAGAATCTGGCTCTCGGAATCCGTCACGGCGCGCTTGAATTTGCGCATAATCGTATCCGGATCATCCATCAGATAAATGCTGGCATTGGGATTCTCATCAGACTTGGACATCTTTTTCGACGGATCCTGAAGGCTCATAATCTTCGCTCCCACCTTGCCGATGTAGGCTTCCGGAATTGTAAACACATCCCCATAGATACCGTTAAACCGCTGTGCAATATCCCTGGTAATCTCCAGATGCTGCATCTGATCCACACCCACCGGAACCACATCCGCCTGATACAGCAGAATATCCGCAGCCATCAGTACCGGATAAGTAAAGAGCCCTGCATTGATATTGTCCGCATGCTTTGCCGCCTTATCCTTGAACTGGGTCATCCGGTTCAGCTCTCCCATATAAGTAAAGCAGTTGAGAATCCATGCCAGTTCCGCATGTCCCGACACATGAGACTGATAGTAGATGCAATTCTTCTCCGGATCCAGTCCTGCCGCAATATACAGCGTCAAAAGAGCACGCGCCCTCCGGCGAAGCTCCGCCGGGTCCTGGCGGACGGTAATAGAGTGAAGATCTACCACTCCGTAAAAACATTCATATTCACTGCTCAATGTAATCCAGTTCTTCAAAGCTCCCAGATAATTTCCCAAAGTCAGATTGCCTGTAGCCTGCATTCCGCTGTACAGAACTTTTTTGTCTCCTAACATCTTATAGTGTTCCTCCTATTCCAGTTCCGTAAGCCCCCTCCCAGTACACGAGTATGAAATCAATTTCCAGCCGCAAAAGCATGCAGCTGTAAATCGATTTGTGCACTGGGAGGGAGCTTACTGTTTCCAGTTCCGTAAGCCCCCTCCCAGTACACGAGTATGAAATCAATTTCCAGCCGCAAAAGCATGCAGCTGTAAATCGATTTGTGCACTGGGAGGGAGCTTACTGTTTCCAGTTCCGTAATATCCCTCACAGTGCACAGGTATAAAATCAATTTCCTGCCGCAAAAGCACGTGTCTGTAAATTGATTTGTGCACTGTAAAAGATATTACTGATTTTATATTTTTAACAAAGCGCATGCCAGCCGGAAATAAATCATCAGGCTGCACGCATCCACAATGGTCGTAATCAGTGGGGCCGCCATAATGGCCGGGTCAAGATTCATCCGCTTCGCAAGCATCGGCAGGGTACAGCCGATCGTCTTGGCCAGAATCACCGTGAGCACCAGGGACAGCACCACCACCAGATTCACCAGGATCTGATCCGGATACTGCAGAAGCAGTCTCGCAAAATTCGCCGCCGCCAGCACAAGGCCGCACAGAAAGCCTACTCGAAGCTCCTTCCAGGCCACCTTCACCACATCCCGAAGCTCGATATCTCCCACCGCCATACCACGTATCACCATGGTACTGCTCTGATTGCCGCAGTTTCCGCTGGTGTCCATCAGCATGGGGATAAAGCTGATGAGCAGCGGCACCACCTGGAGGGCATTTTCATAAGTCACCAGAATGGCCCCTGTCAGAAGAGAAGTGAACATCAAAAGCAGCAGCCAGGGAATACGGTTCTTAGCCAGCTCCAGCACACTGGTCTTCAGATACGGCTTCTCCGAGGGCAGCATAGCCGCCATCTTCTCAAAGTCCTCCGTGGCCTCCTGCTCCATAACCTCCACAACATCATCTACGGTGACGATTCCCACCAGCCGGTCCTCATGGTCTACCACCGGCAGACAAAGCAGATCGTACTTGTTGAAGGCCTCCACAACCTCTTCCTGATCCTCCGTAGTCACTGCATAGATGATATTCTCATCCATAATATCCTTGATGATGGTATGGTACGGATTCATCAGCAGATCCTTCACCGTCACAACTCCCTGAAGCTGCCGCTTGCTGTCCGTCACAAAGCAGGTGTAAATAGTCTCCTTGTCTACGCCGTTTTCCCGGATATAGGCAAAGGCCTGTTCCACGGTCATATTCCGCTTAAGGCCGATGTACTCCGCCGTCATAATGCTTCCGGCGCTGTTCTCCGGATACTGTAAAAACTGATTAATAAGTGCCCGGGTATCCGGTGCCGCATTCTTAAGCACACGCTTTACCACAATCGCCGGAAGCTCCTCCAGCATATCCACCGCATCATCCACATACAAATCTTCGATGATTTTTCCCAGCTCATAGTCTGTAATACTGTTGATGATGTGCTCCTGATCCTCAACCTCCAGAAAAGAAAACACATCCGCCGCCAGCTCTTTTGGAAGCATCCGGTACACCAGCACCTTCTTTTCCAGCTCCTGCTCCTCAATGAACTCCGCAATATCCACCTCGTTCATATCGGCCATGGTTTCCCTAAGCTTCCGGAACTGCCGGTTCTCCAAGAGCTCTGTCAAGAGCTCCCAGTCAAAATTTCCCATTGCCATGTCAATCTCCTCCATTTCTGTCGATGGACATGACAAAACCATTCACACCCCCGCCCCATAGAGACAGTTCCCGTGAATGTCCTCCTGCTCTTCTCTATTCCACAGCATTACTTCCTTACCGGACTGATAAAGTCCCGCCATGCATGCTTCCAATCCAAAAACACGAAGAGCCCATGTCCATCCATATTCTGTTCCGTCTTAAGCTACACCTTCGACTTCGTCCGTCCACGGACTCTTCACATCCTTCTTCTGCATAAATTAGGCTTAAAAACCTGCATGACTAATCATAGCACTTTTTTATGGTTATCGTCAACCATAGGTTCTCAAATTTCCCTCGTGCCCTAACTTTTCGGTTACTGGGCACGGAGTGAACAATAACAACTTTTCTTCTTTCTGTTTTCCGGTAAATGTGGTAAACTTTTTTCAAGAGTTCTCAATAAAATCTCCGATGCGTCATTGAACTGTCCCAAGGGACGTCTGCCATAGGCCATCGGAAAACGACACGATAGAAAGGACAAGAATCATGGAAAAAATCACAAGCTTTACCATCGATCACAACAAACTGCAGCCCGGCGTTTACGTATCCCGGAAAGACCCTGTGGGAGGCTCCTTGATCACCACCTTTGATCTGCGAATGACCAGCCCCAACGAGGAACCTGTAATGAACACGGCCGAGATGCACGTCATTGAACATCTGGGCGCCACCTTTTTGCGGAATCATAAGGACTTTGGCCAAAAGACCATTTACTTTGGGCCCATGGGCTGCCGGACCGGCTTTTACCTGCTTTTGTCCGGAGATTATGAATCCCGGGACATTGTTCCCCTGATGATAGAAATGTGGGAATTCATCCGTGACTTTGCCGGCGAAGTTCCAGGCGCCTGCGCCAAAGACTGCGGAAATTACCTGGATATGAATCTTCCCATGGCCAACTGGCTGGCAAAGCGGTATCTTGAGGAAGTACTGTATGGAATTCAGGAAGACCGCCTGATTTATCCCCAATAAGCGGCCGCAGGATCATACAGCATTGCAAAAATAAGTCCCCAGGCCTTTCCCCTATGCGGTGCATACATAGCATCCGGCACTGACAGGAAAAGGCCTGGGGACTTATTCTGCAAAAAATCTTTAATACGCCGCAGCAAACATGAGCACTGGAATGGTAAATACACAGAGCACTGTCGTCAGAATAATCGCCGCGCTGCCTGTAGACACATCAATCCCTTTCTGCATTCCCAGCATCAAAGGAATATTCCCAACCGGCATCCCGAACATCACCATACAAACCGAAATCAAATGGACATCACTTGTCATAAGCTTTAAAAGCGGCAGCAGCAGAAGCGGCAGAACCAAAAGCTTCACAACCGCAAACACATACAGACGCAGCTGGCCGAATATCTTCTTTAGATCCGCCTTGGCAAGCTGAAACCCGATTGCAATCAAAGCCAGCGGCGACGTGGCGTTTCCCATATAAGAAGCCGCCGTCTTAAGAAAATCCGGCACCTGTATTTCCCAGATAATAATTACCAGGGCCGCCAGGCTTAAAACCGTCCCCGGATTCACCATTTCCTTCAAAGCAGACAGCGAAAACTTCCTGTTCAAAAGCCCCACCCCATAGGTGTAAAGCAAAATCGTATAAATCAAAATAAATTCCGTCACATAGACCACATACTCTGCCCCAACAATACTGGAGACAACAGGAATCCCGATAAATCCCAGATTAGAAAATACAAACATCAGCTGAAAAATCTTCCGCTGATCCCGATCCTTATCAAAAAGAGGCGACAACATCATACCCACAGGGATAAAAACCGCAAACATCCCAGAAGCAATCAAGCCCACTGTGCGCAGATCCCCTGAAGAAATCAGCCCCACCGAATCAGCTGCGCTGGAAACAATCAGCAAAGGATTAAACACATGAACAAGAAGCCCCGATATCTGGCTGTTGGCATGCTCATCCAGCATCCCCCGTCTGGTAATAAAATAACCCGCGCCAATCATCAGCAAAAACGCCAGCATCTGAAAGAACACCGTAAAAATCGTCATTTTCCTCTATTCTCCTTTGTATATCACCTGTTATAGATTTTCAAAAGTGCTATCCATATCCTTTTTTATCCAAAAGCCATTATACTATATGAAATTACTGCCGTAAACCAAAGATTATGACCTGCCAAAAAATTAAGTTTTTACAAAAATTGCCGATATTTTTATTATAAGAAAGAGCAATAACGGACAGCCCATGTCCGATAGAAACCATACAGCGGCTTTACCCTTTAGTGCTGTCGCGCAGCGACTTAGAAACAGTAATATCCGTGTACTTTGAGGGATATTACGGAACTAGAAACGGTAAAGCCGCAAAGGCGCACGAGAGGAACTTTTATGAGGGCTCTTTCGAATAAAAGTTTCTCTCATTACCAGTGTGTCGAAGCGGCTTTACCCTTTAGTGCTGTCGCGCAGCGACTTAGAATAGGAGGATATTCCATGAATTTTTTTACAGTCCAGTCACTAAACACCTACACAAAAAATATGGAAATGCAGATGAAATGGCAGAAGAAAAAAGCCACCGGTGACTTCACCGCCGACGGCGCCATGACCATCGCCGACTCCGTAAAACAGCAGGCAGAAGAGATCCGCAAAGCCAACCAGGACGGCACCACCAAAATGACCGCCCAGATCGAGCTCAAGCTAAACTCCGGCCAGAAGCTGACCGCCGAGGAAATGGCCTATCTAAGAGACCACGACCCCCAGACCTACCAGCGGGTCAAATCCACAGAGATGGAGCAGAAAAACTATGAGCAGGAGCTAAAGCGCTGCAAAACCAAGGAAGAAGTCCAGCGCGTCCGCATGGCTCACGCCGCTACCTCCTTAAACACCGTAAACGAAATCAAAAACAACCCAAACATCCCAGAAAACAAAAAACTCGAGCTCGTCTGGAACGAGCACCGCAAAAACATGGCCCTCCAGCAAAGCACCCAGGAATTCATAGAGAGCGGCAAATACACCAAGCTCCCCACCGAGGCCGAAAAGCAAAAAGCCGAAAAAGATCTGGAAGAAGCCAAAAAAGCCGAGCTCGGCATCGAAGATCCCTCCAAAACCGACACCCCAAAAGAAGACAGCGAGGAATCCCAAACCGAAGCCGCCTCCCCCATCCCCGACCCAAAACTTCCCGGCGAAAAAGAAGTAGAAACCGAAAAAGCCAAAGCCGCCCTAACCAAAAGAGAAATGACCCGCCAGGAAGCCGAATCCACCCCCGAAGCCCTAAAAGTAAAACGAGCCAAAGCCCGCGCCGCCTACCAGGAGTCCCAATCCTCCACCACACCCAACCTCCCAACCCCCTCCAAAACCCTAGACATAACCATAGACTAACCATTCCCCCACATACCCGCCCCCAACCCCAGGGTCTGTTGAAAAATAAGGCAGCAGGCTTTTCCAATATCCAGTGTCCGGCTGTTCGCGAACAGGCTGTCTGATAGGAACGAACATTACCAAGAAACAAAAAAGCATAAAAATCCTTCAAGGTAATGTACGTTCCAAGCAGACAGCCTGTACGCGAACCGTCCGGACAGCGGATATGGAAAAGCCTGCTGCCTTATTTTTCAACAGACCCGTCCCACCTCCCTTCCTTCAAAATCCCATAAAACTGCCCCCCACACTTCTCCATCTCCCCCAGCACAACATCAATCTTCCAATCCTCCAAAAACCAATTCTCCCTGCTTATCTCCCTGGTGACTGTAGGACAGACAAAAAACTCCGCATCCGGATACAAAACCTCATAATACAAAAGAGCCCTCCTTGCATGGCAGGCCTGGGGACAAAGAATCGCCCTTTTAACCTCAATCCCAAAAGCATCCGTCACCTTCCTGGAAAAAATCGCATTTTCATAAGTGAAAGTCGCCTGCCGCTCCTCCAGAACCGCCTCCTTCGGAACCCCATGCTCCACCAGAATATCCCGAAGAAACTCCCATTCCGTCTCATACCCCGGAATCATGCACCGCCCCACAGGCTTGCTGAACCGCCCTGAAGGCAGCACCCAGGGCGCATATCCCCCCCTGTACAGTTTCGCCGCCGTCACAGCCAGGGCTCCCTGGTCCCCTCCCGGAATAAAAATCACATCCGCCTTTTCCGGCTGATGCTCCACAAAAATAAAATCTGTTATATCCTCAATAAATTTCACATTCCCACTCCCCTTCCCATTTCCTTTTCTCATTATAACGGGGAAAAAGAAAGAAGATCAAGACGCACTTTTTTATTTTCAATTCAGTAAAATAATGGTATAATAAATTTTAATGACGAGCGTATGCCCATATACTCAGCAAACAGCGAATGACGATTCGAAATCTTTGATTCATAATATATACTAAAAAGATTCAATTCACAGGGGGATTCCTTATGAGCGGACAAACGAAAGCAGATCACAACCTAATGGAGCACATTCTGTCCATACTATACGATTCAGATTATGGCCAAACAGCGGAAGCTCCTTTTACTCCCCCCGATCCCTCCAAGAGACAGGTCTCCCTGGAGCTTAGGGAATTCTTGAACCAGATGCCGGGAGGCTTCTTTATCTACCATGCAGACGGCAGCGAAGAGCTTCTCTATGTAAACCAGGCCATACTCCGCCTTTTCAACTGCAATTCCATAGAAGAATTTAAAGAGCTCACAGGCAATTCCTTCCGGGGCATGGTTCACCCGGAGGATCTGGAGGCTGTAGAGGCAAGTATCTGGGAACAGATACACAAGAGCCAGTATGATCTGGATTATGTGGAATACCGGATTATCCAAAAGGGCGGACAGATCCGCTGGGTGGAGGACTACGGACATTTTATCCACAACGATTCCGCCGGAGATTTTTTCTATGTATTTGCAGGAGACGCAACAGAAAAGCGGAAGCAGCAGACTGATGAGCTGCTGCGCCGGCTGGAAGTGATTGAAGGCTTGAGCAGCAATTATGAGTCCATCCTCTATGTGAATCTGGCGGAAGACAGCATTATGCCCTACCGCATGAGCAGCCGGACCACCCTGCTTTTTGAGTCCGGGTCCCTGCCCTACACCTTTTCCTGGTTCCGCTCTGTTTATGTAGATGCCTGGGTTTCCGCTGAGGATCGGGAAGTGGTTGCACAAGCTATGGAGCCCTCCCATATCCAGCAGAGCCTTGCATCCCTGGACGAATATTATGTAAACTTTCGTGTGCTGCAGAACGAGGAACTGGCCTACTACCAGCTGCGCATCGCCGGTGTGGGCACCCAGACTCCTTACAAACGGATAGTTCTTGGTTTCCGCCTGGTTGATACGGAGCTCCGTCAGGAGATGGAACAGAAAAAGCTTTTTGAGGAAGCGCTGAAAGAGGCCCGGCTGGCCAACACTGCCAAGAACACCTTTCTGGCAAATATGTCCCATGACATCCGCACGCCCTTAAACGCCATTCAGGGCTTTGTTACCCTTGCCCAGAATCACATGCTGGAGCAGGAAAAGCTGGAAGAATACATCGGCAAGATCCAGATCTCCAGTGAGCTTCTGCTCTCCCTGTTCAACGATATTCTGGAAATATCCCGCATGGAATCCGGAAGCTTCCAGACAGAGGAAAGCTCCTGCTGCCTGTCCGAGCTGGTACAGGATGTCTGCCGGTCTCTGTCCCTTCGGGCAGAAAAGAACCACATCTCCATAACCTTTGACCTTTCCGGACTTGAGCATCCTTATGTATATACCGATCCGGACAAGCTGAAGCAGATTCTTGCCTGTCTTGGCACAAATGCAATCAAATATACCCACAGGGAGGGCAATGTGTGCATTTCGATTACCGAGCAAAAAGCCCCTTCCAACAATTATGCCTCCTATCAGTTTTGTGTGGAGGACAATGGAATCGGAATCGATCCGGCAAATCTGGATCGCATCTTTGAGCCCTTTGAACGGCTTAAGAACACCACCTTCAGCGGCATCCACGGCACCGGACTGGGCCTCACCATCGTCAAACGCCTGGTTGAGATTCTGGACGGCTCCATTGCCGTAGAGAGCGCTCCCGGAAAAGGAAGCCGGTTTATCGTTACCTTCACTCTGCGCATCCAGAACCAGAAGGCCTTTCGGCCTGAATCTGCCCAAGAGCTTCTGCTTAAGCGTATGGGCGGCCGCAGGATTCTCCTGGTAGACGACAACGATCTGAATCTGGAACTGGCTTCGGAGCTTCTGGAAGATCTGGGCTTCCAGGTAGATACTGCCATGGACGGCCAGAAAGCCCTCGAGAAGCTCACAGGCTCTGCTCCCGACTGCTACGGGCTGGTTCTCATGGACATCCAGATGCCGGTTATGAACGGCTACGAAACCACGCAGCTGATCCGCAGCCTGGAAGACCCGATTCTTTGCAGTATTCCTATCATTGCTCTGTCAGCCAATGCCTTTGACGAGGATCGGCGCATGTCAAGAAGAAGCGGTATGAACGCTCATATGGCCAAGCCCTTGGATACAGATCAGCTTCTTTCGCTGATGATGGACATTATTTAGTCCGTCATCAGCTTTGGCTCTATGACCAGGTGCTTTTCCACCTCCTCCCCATCCAGGATACGGACAGCCGTTTCATAAGCCAGGCTGCCGATCTCGGAACACTGGATTGTTGCGTCCAGAATGCCCCTTTCAATCAGATCAATCCCTCCCAGATTTCCGGCGAAGCCATCCACGCCCAGAAAGCAGGTTCCTGTAATCCGGTACTGGTTCTGTGCCAGATAAGCCCCATAAGCCATCTCATCGTTTAAAGCAAATACAATATCCGCCTTCTGATTTGCAACCAGATAATCCTTCATGCGGTTTTCCGCCTTGTCTCTAAGCCACTCTCCGTCCAGATAATGAATCTGCTCCTCACCGATTTTCCCACACACGGCATCCTGAAAGCCCTTAAGCCTTCTGTCTGAAATGGTCGAGCCCGGCGGGCCTGTAAGGATTACAATTGCATTCCCCGGCCGATACTGTTTTTCCAGAATATAGGCCCCGGCCAGACGCCCTATCTCATAATCGTTGAATTCAATAAATGCCCTATAGCTTTCCGTTCCCGGATCAATCCCCATCACTACCACCGGAATTTCCTCGGAAATCTCTTCAAGCTTCTCACCCAGAGACCCGGTATCACCTGGGGCCACAATCAAAAGATCCACGCCGCATTCCATAAGCTGGTCAATATTCTCAAGCTGCTTCCCCGGACTCCCGGCCGCATCCTTAAAAATAAGATTCACCTGGCTGTCTGCTGCCCGCCGATCCGACATGCTGTCTATGGTATGGCGCAGCCATGGCTCCATAACATTGGAAAGGCTGACACCAATTAGATACTCATATTCATTTTCCTGTACAGGCTCTTTCTCCTTACAGCCTGCCGCCAAAGAAAGCAGCAGGCTTAAAAACAGCGCCAGAAGCCTTTTTCCCATATGCGCTCCTCCGTAATATCCCGTTCCTTTAAAAAGCCGTGCTAACCAATATTCTTCCGATGCTCTGATGGCGAAATCCCCATGCTGTTCTTAAAGGCCGTGGAAAAATAATGCTGGCTTTTATAGCCTACCATATCTGCAATTTCATTGATGGAACAGCCTGTACTCCGCATCAGCACAATGGCCTCGTTGATCCGCAGGCTGGTGAGAAAATCCTTAAAGGACATTCCAAGCTCCTGCTTCATCAGGCGGCTTAAATAGGCCGGACTGATGCCGATGGAACGAGCCACCAGGTTGAGCTCCATATCCGGTTCCCTAAAATGCTCATAGAGATACTTCTTGGCCTCCGTTACAACAGGACGGCATTCCAGCGCTTTCTGCACCTCTCTGAGTGCCTCCCCATATGCTTCCGGAAAATGCGCCTCCTCACAGGTTCCCGTTACAACCGTACATGTTCCTCCCAAGGTCTGTTCCAGACTTTCCTCCACATGCCGCTTAATGCTGCTCTCTTCCTGCTTCGGACAGTGAAAAATTCCGGCCACATTCTGGTAGCGGTCCATGAAGAGATAAACTGGCTCGCATTTTCCCAAAAGCTCTCTTAAGATATTTTTCAACGCAAACTGATACACATCGTCGGAAATACGGCCGTCTCCCATACGAAGGCTTAAGTTTCTGTTATTCTGGGTGGAAACCAGGATAAGGGCCGCCTCCTCCCCGATATGCACCGACAACAGCTCCTTCTGGTCTTGGCGCTCACCGCTGGAAAGCTTTCCCTCGATCCAATCATTGAAAAATACGCCTTGAAGGTATTCCCGGTGCTGTTCTAACTGGTAATTGGCCAAATCAATAAAGCGCTGCTTTGATCTTTCCCGGCTTAACTCCTCTGTGAGACTGCAGATAGCCTCGTACAGCTCTTCCTCCTCAATGGGCTTCAAAATATAGCTGCGCACTCCCAGCGTCAGAGCCTCCTTAGCGTAAGTAAACTCATTGTATCCGGATACGATAATCGTCCTACAGCCCGTATGGGTATCCCGAATCCGTTCTAAAAGCTGCAGCCCATTGAGCTTGGGCATACAGATATCTACCAGGGCAATATCCGGCTGTTCCCTCTCAATAAGTTTTAATGCTTCCAGCCCGTTTTTTGCCTCTCCGCAGACTCTAAGAGAAAGCGAAAAGCTCTCCACAAGCTCTCTTAACCCCTGGCGTATCTTCGGTTCATCATCTGCAATCACTATTTTCCACATATTCTAATACCTCCAGATCTTCTAATGCAGCGCTGTGTCTGCCCTTCAGCGGAAGCCGTATCTCTGCAATTGTACCGCCCTCCGGCCCGGGCTGATAAAAAAGACCATAGTCCTCCCCATAAGAAAAGCGGATACGGTCATGGACATTCAGCACGCCAAAAGCCCGGATTTCCTCCGGACGTTCCTCCATCCGCAGGATTTTGTTCATTTTGGCGCATTCTTCCCGGCTCATGCCTGCCCCGTCGTCCGTTACGGAAATCAAAAGGATATCCCCCTCCTCCCTCAAGGCGCAGATACGAATGTTGCCTCGTTCCCGTTCCGACTCCTTGATTCCGTGGTATAAAGCATTTTCTACCAGAGGCTGCAGAATCAGCCTTGGCACCATACAGTCAAGAAGCTCCTCTTCATATACCGGCTCATATTCAAACAAATCCTCATACCGGAATTTCTGTACCTCCAGATAGCTGCGGACCAGCGTCATTTCCTCCCGGAGGGTAATGTACTCCTTTCCGCTGCTTAAACTGATGCGGAAAAAATTCGAAAGAGCGCGGACAGTCTCTGCAATATCCCTGGCCTGGTATTTCTTTGCCATCCATTGTATACTGTCAAGAGTATTGTAGAGAAAATGAGGTTTCATCTGCTCTCTTAAGATCTTCATCTCCGCCTCCCTTTTCTGCTTCTGCTCCTCGTATACCAGGCGGAGAAGCTCATCAATCTTGTCCACCATAGCGTTGAAGGCATTTCCAAGCTGTCCGATCTCCCCCTGGTAATGGTTATCAAAACGCCCTGTCAGATCCCCTGTCTGGGCGCGTTTCATCAGCCTGGAAAGCTTCGAGATCGGCGTGGTGATTGTTTTAGAAAAAAAGGTAGACCAGACAAGAGCCACACCGCAGCAGAGTACTGCCAGCAAAACGGAAACCCTCTGAACCCTGGAAACTCCCTCGATTGTTTTTCCCATATCGTAAAGTCCTACAGTTGTAAGCTTTGTATACTCTGACTGATTGTAAATAATCCTGTATTTTCCCTCTTGAATCCGGCACTTAAAGCTTCCTCTTCCGGCTTCCTGGAACCAGGCCGGATTGATCCGGTACACAATCTTATTTTCCGGAGTATAGAGAATATTTCCCTTACTGTCCATGATAAAGACGAAACCTGTCTGTCCCAGGGTAATGTCGCCTACCAGCTCCTGGATACTGTGTTTATCCAGGTCAATGAGAACTACGCCGATAAGCTCCCGGCTCTCTTTTCCGTAGATTGCCTGGGCTACGGAAACATAGCTGTCCGAACTGTAATTTCTCCAGTCCTGGAGATTCCTCCCTATGGACGAGCTAATAACCACAGGCTTTCCCTTCGCACGGACTGCGTCCTGATACCATTCTTCCTCGCTCAGCTCTTGTTTCTGAATCCGGTAGGAATCATTAGATAGATAGTGTCCTTTGCTGCTGGCAATCACAATATTCAGATAATCCCTGTGAACGGCAGAATATGCCAGCAGAAGGTTCCGGACGGCCGTCTCCAGCTCCACTCTCTTTCCCTGCTCCCGATCCTCGTCTACCACAAGATACCCTTGAACCTCACGGCTTTCCCCCAGAAGCTTCAGCGTCTTTTCAATATCCTCCAGCTTCAGATCCACCGTCTTCTGCACCTGGTTCTGCATCTCTGCTGTATTGGCATAGGCATGTTCCTCAATGGATTCTATGTAAATCCTGCTGCCTGCCATCGTCAGTACAAGCGCCACGGATATAACTGCCGTAAAAACGAATGCCAGTAAAGAACGTCTGAGATTTTTCGTAAAAAGTAATTCCTGTATTTTTTCCATATGTACCTGCTTTGAGCCTTTTTGAACTATTATATACTAAAAAATTTGCGGCATTACGTCAAGGAAAAACATTATGTGAACTAAAACGGCCCACCTGCTATACACAGATAGGCCGTTTTCCCCGCAGGCAGTCTTTATGCTGTGGATTTTGTCCAAATCCGTAACATCTTTATTCGCCGCCGTATTTCTTTAACAAATCGGGAGCAGTCTCCGGAGTGATAATCTCGGATTCCAGAGTAATCTCTTTTTCAAGCTCCTTGCCCTCAACCAGAAGCTGATATGCGCTCTCAATGGCCTCTGCGCCGCCGGTGGGGTATACCATGGACAAGCTCAGTCTGCCTTCCATTACGCTGCGGATGCCGCCGTCGGGAGTGGGCAGTCCGTCAACGCCAATGAAGATGATATCCTGCTCGCGGCCTGCGTTCTTTGCCGCAATGTAAGCGCCTTCTGCCATAGGATCATTCAAGCAGTAAAACAGATCGATCTCTGTATTGGTCTGCAGCATTTCCTCTGCAACAGTGATAGCCTTCTCACGAAGCCAATCTGCATTATTTGCCGCTACGATCTCCACCTTCGGATTTGCCTTGATTCCCTCACGGAAGCCGTTGTCTCTGTCGATACCGCCGGAGGTTCCCTCAAGCCCCTTGATCTCGCATACCTTTCCTCCATCGGGAAGAAGTGTATTTGCCACATACTCGCCTACCTGTTTTCCGATTGCCACGTTATCTGCGCCGATAAACTGTGTGTAACCGTCTCCGTCAATTTTTCTGTCCAGAAGAATAACCGGGATTCCTGCCTCATATGCTGCTGTAACTGCATTGGTCAGAGGGGTTGCCTCGTTTGGGGAGGTGATAATCAGATCCACGCCCATCTGTACAAAGTTCTCGATGTCTGCAATCTGCTTGGAGTTATCCTGCGCCGCGTCTGCGTAGATAATCTCGAACTCGGGATGCGCTTCCGCTGCTGCCGCAATCTGATCATTCATGGCTACACGCCAGGGCTCGCCCAGGTTGCACTGCGACATGCCGATCACGTATTTGTCCTTTGCGCCTGCTTCTGCATCTGTTGCCGGCTCCTCTGCTTCTTCCGGCGCTGGTTCCTCTGCCGGTTCCTCGGTACCGGAGGGCTCTGCCGCTGCCGGCTCCTCTGCCTTGCTGCCGCAGCCGGCCATAAGAGATGCCAGCATTGCCGTACACAGTACCACACTTAAAATTTTCTTTTTCATATTTTCCTCTTTCTTCGATAGTTTTTTATTTTTTAATCTGTAAAAAGCTGCTATCGATCAGCTTCCTACAGACTGCGCACAATCACATAAAACGACTTCCCTCTACTCCTTCCGCTCTGCCTGCATAAATACGGCAATGATGATGAGGAAGCCCTTTACCATCAGCTGCAGGTTGGAGTTTACGCCTTTTAATCCCAGCACATTATCCAGCATTCCCAGGATCAAGGCTCCAATTAAGGTTCCAAGCATAGTTCCCTTGCCCCCTGCCAGGCTGGTTCCGCCGATGGCGCAGGCTGCCACCGCGTTCAGCTCGTAGCCGGAGCCTTCGTTTGGGCCGCCCTGGCTTATCTGAGCCGCATGAATCATGGCCGCCGCGGATGCAAGCATAGAGCACAGCATAAAGGTAAACAGCTTAATCCGATCCACGTTGATGCCTGCCAGATAGGAAGCCTGGCGGTTGCCGCCGATGGCGTAGATCTGGCGGCCAAACCTGGTTCTTGTCATAATAAAATGGAATATCAGAAGCAGTACCAGGAAAATAATAGCCGGTACAGGTATCAAGCCCTTGATCCGCATCTGAAGCACCTCAAACTGGGGCGGTGCAAGCCCTTCTCCCTTGCCGTAGGTCAACGGAATTCCCACGCCGTTGGCCCAGAATCTGGCAAGGCCTCTTGCAATGTTCATGCTGGCCAGGGTAACAATAAAGGCCTGCAATTTCAGCTTGGTAACACAAATACCGTTAAAGAAGCCGAAAGCCGCTCCGATGAGAAGGCTTGCAAGAACTGCCGGGACAAAGCCCAGACCGTTCCACACCATCAAAGCCGCACAGCCGGTAGATACGAGACCTACAACGGATCCTACGGAAAGATCGATATCTCCTAAAATCAATATCATAGTCATACCAATGGCGATAATGCCGTTTTCCGACACGGCACGAAGCACATTCATTAAGTTTCTGGCATCCAGAAACACATTTTTTCCATCTTGCACGCAGATGACGCTTGCCACAATAAATATAAGGATCAGCGCAATTACGCTCTGCATCTTTTTTATTAATACCTTTGTCTGGTCTGTTTTCATTTCTGCCTCTCCCTGTTATTAAAGTTTTACAACTTACTTCGTAGCGCTGTGAAGCAGTTTCTCCTGGGTAGCCTCTGCCTGGAGGAATTCTCCTGTCAGCTCTCCCTCACAGAATGTCACGATCCTGTCGGAAATTCCGATGACCTCCGGCAGCTCCGAGGACACGACGATAATGGCCATTCCCGTCTTTGCAAGGTTATTGATAAGCTGGTAAATCTCCGCCTTGGCGCCTACGTCAATTCCTCTGGTAGGTTCGTCAAGCAGCAGAAGCTTCGGCTTCGTCAAAAGCCACCGGGCCAGAATTACCTTCTGTTGATTTCCTCCCGACAGGGCGCTTGCCAAAGTTTTACTTCCAGGCGCTTTCACCTTAAGAGCTTCTATCTGCTCATTCCATGCTTTTCCCTCATCCTTTCGATCCATAACAAAATATCTGCTGAACTGCCGAAGAAGGGGAAGGGAAATATTCTCTCCGATAGATCGCTGCAGTACCAGGCCGCTGCCCTTGCGATCCTCTGTGGCAAAGGAAATCCCTGCCCGAATGGCATCTCCTGGTTTTCGTATGGTCACAGGTTTTCCTTCTATATAAATCTCGCCTGTTACTTCCCTTGCATGAACTCCTGCCACGCACTCAAAGAACTCGGTTCTTCCGGCTCCTGCCAGTCCTGCGATTCCCAAGACTTCCCCACGGCGTACCTCCAGGGAAATATTTTTAAGTGAACGCCGGAAGCTTCCCGGCGCCGGGGTGTAGGTAAGGTTCTTTACCTCAAAGGCTACGTCCCCTTTTTCCGTAGGATCCTTGGGATATTGTTCGCTCACGTCCCGGCCCACCATCATCCGGATAATCTCGTCGGTGTCCGTCTCGGCCGCATGAACTGTGCCTATGTATGCACCGTCTCTCATAACAGTCAGACGATCGGCAATCTTGAAGATTTCTTCCATCCGATGGGTAATATAGATAATGCCCCGTCCCTCGCTGCGAAGCCTGCGGATAATGGTGAAAAGCTTCTCCGCCTCTTTTTCGCTAATAGCGGAGGTAGGCTCGTCCATAACAAGAATCCTTGCGTCCAGGGAAAGAGCCTTAGCAATCTCTACAAGCTGCTGTTCTCCGATACGCAGGTCTTTTACTTTCTGAGCAGGCTTTACATCCAGATCCAGCATATCCAGATACTTCTGGGTCTCTGTGAGCATGCTCTCAAAGTCTACTACCGGCAGCTTCTTTTTGAACCAGCGTCCCAGGAAAATATTCTCCGCCACGCTGAGCTCCGGAACCACCTGCAGCTCCTGGTGGATCTTGGCGATTCCCTGCTTTTTCGCCATCACCGGATCCGTCACATTCACCTTTTGGCCTTCCACATAGATTTCACCTTCCTGGGGAAGCAGGGAGCCGCTTAAAATATTCATCAGCGTAGATTTCCCGGCTCCGTTCTCACCCATCAAGGCGAGCACCTCTCCCTCGTGCAAATCTATAGAAACGTCCTTTAGGGCCTGGACTGCTCCAAAGCTTTTGCTGATATGCTTCATTTCCAAAAGAACCTTTCCCATCTTCTCACCTTCTTTGGTCTTTTTTCTCATTAGGTTTATTATAGGTTTGAAATTTCCTTCTGTATTTATAATTTTCGTAGAAATAATTATAAAAACATGACTTTTTGTTTATAATTACCTGTATTTAATTTCACTTTTTTCTTATTCATGGGCAGAACATCAAAAAAGAGAAAGGATACTCCCTTCTCTTTTTATATATTATACAATTCTTTTATAAGCAGCTTCCTTTTAGCAAAGCCCTGCTTCTTCGGCCGCCTTTAATCTGCGGTATATCTCTGTCACATCGTATTTTGGCCCGCACTCCCGGGCCGCGCGGCAGATTCCTTGAACCTCTTCCAAATCCTCCTCCAGCAATTCCGCTATTTCTTCCGGAGTTTTTCCCTTTTGGAGTATCTTGCAGATGATTTGGATTTTTGCCTTTTTCTCTCCTCTCAATTCTCCTTCCTCACGAATCAGCCGGTCTCTCTCTTCCATTCTCATATACGTCGCCTCCACTTCTTCACTCACTTTAATCTGTGCAATCTTGCTGTGCAGACGCTTTAACCGCTCGTCACAATCTCTGGGAAGCTTCTTTTCATCGCTGTGTTCTACATAATGAAGAAAATCAATCAGGGTCCGATCCACCTCATCGTCGTTTCTGCCCTGGGTATTTAAAATGATTTTTCTGCATTCATCCCCAAGACGCAGCTTTGGAACCTCTTCGCAATAGTTTTCAAAGCTATAGCGGTACTTTCCGCATTGATAAAAGTCAAAGCTGCAGATAATGACTAGATACGAGGGCTTCAGACTGTCAAAGCCCTTCTCACCGCTTTTCAGCATGGGTGCATCCAGCAGCGCTTGGTAAAACCGTGTACGTTTGGGAATGTTTCCTTCATTGCGCTTCTGCATTTCTACATCAATGAAGTTTCCTTCCCCATCCTCCACACAGAAATCCATCCGGATTCCGCGCTTTCCAGGCAGGTTGCGGACCACCTTCTGGCCCTCCTTCCACTTGATGCTTTTTAATGTCATTCCCAGGGAAAGCTCGATGATAATCTTGCAGGCCTCCAGATCCGTTGTGGTTACGTCAAAGAGGAAATCGTCTATCAAATTCAAGTCCTTTAAAGGCTTAAACAGTCTCTCCTCTTCCTGCATCTGCTTATTCAGTTTTTTTGCTTCTGTCATGTATGAATTCCTTTCTATTATAGTTAATTTTCTTATCTTTTGCAATCCAGGAGCCCCTTTTAAAGCTCCTGCTCGTTCTGCTCTTATAAATCCATTTGGGAAATTAGCCGAAACGGCTGTGAATAAAAGCTTTCCTCTACTTATGTAAAAGAAATTATAGTTATTATACTGGCTATATACTCAATTGTCAATCAAAAAATTCCAATAATTGTAAATTTCTTATCAAGAAATGTATCCCTTTTGACAGGCTGCAGCTATAAAAAATAACGGAAAAGCTCCCAACCGTGAGCTTTTCCGCTATAAAAAAACAAGAAAACCCTGTCCTATTTTTTCTTCAGAACCTCCCGGACCGCCTCTTTTATGGCTTTCCCGGATATCCCGAACTTTTCCGAAAGGAAGCTAAGGCTTCCCACCTCCCCGAAGCAGTCCGGAACGCCCACGCGCTTAAAGGGCACAGCTCCGTTCTCCGCCAGAACCTCGGCCACAGCAGATCCCAATCCTCCGATCTGGTTATGATTCTCCGCCGTCACAACAGCTCCCGTTTCCCGGGCACAGGCAAGCACCAGCTCCTCATCCAGAGGCTTCACCGTGAACATGTCCACAACGCGGATCTGGATTCCCTCCTCCGCCAGCTCCTCTGCCGCCCGGATTGCTTCCGGCACTTCAATTCCCGAGGCAATCACCGTCACGTCCGCTCCGTCACGTACCACCACGCCTTTCCCTATGGAAAAGGTCTGGGTTTCTTCATAATAACAAGTCTTCCCCTTCCTGGGAAACCGGATGTACATCACCCCGTATTCCTCCGCCATACTTCTAAGCATCTTCCGGAGCAGGCAAGGCTCCGCCACATCCAGAATCGTAATCCACGGAAAGCTCCGGTAGATTCCCATATCCTCCAGAGGCATATGCGTGCCGCCGTTCGTCTCCGCCGTAATGCCGGGATCCGATCCCACAAGCTTAATATTCGCATGATTGTAGCATCCGGACAAAAATGTCTGATCCGCACATCTTCTGGACATGAATGTTCCAAAGCTATGCATAAACGGAATCTTGCCCTTCACCGACATTCCCGCGCCGATTCCCACCATATTGGCTTCCATAATTCCCACGTCAAAGGCCTGCTCCGGCATGGAAGAAAAAAGCCCTGCAGTCCCAATGGCCCCGGCCAGATCCGCTTCCAGATAAATAATATCCCTGTTGCCGCGCATCAGCTCCTCCAGCGTCTCGGCAAACACCTTCCGCAATTCCTTGTCTCCTGTTTTCACCCTGCTCATTTCTGCCACCTCACACTTCTTTCTGTCCGTCCAGCTCCCGATAGAACACATCCAGCTCTTCCTTTTTCACGGTTGTGGAGTGACAGTTGGCCATCCCGGCGTATTTTTGGACGCCCGCTCCCTTTACCGTATGGAGAACAATCACCGAGGGAACGTCCCTTTCTTCCTTTGCCTCTGCCAGCGCCGCGTAAATGTCCCCGGTGTCATTGCCGTTTTTTACGGATATCACATGATATCCAAAGGCGGCAAACTTCTCTTCAATGCTTCCAAGGCCGCATACCTCATCTGTCGTCCCATCCAGCTGCTTCCCATTGGCGTCCACCAGGGTAATCAGATGGGAAAGGCGGTGATGGGCTGCAAATAAAAAGGACTCCCATACCTGTCCCTCTTGAAGCTCCCCGTCTCCCAGTATCAGATAGGTATCATTCTCCCTTTGATTCAGTTTATCCGCAAAAGCCGCTCCGGCTGCAAGAGAAGCCCCCTGTCCCAGAGATCCTGTCGTCATATCGACCCCCGGTGTCTTCATGCGGTCTGTGTGACTGGGCAGAATCGTGTTATTCTGATTCAGCGTATCCAGAACCCCTTCCTCAAAATACCCTGCTGCCGCTAGGGCCGCATACACGGCCGGGCCGGAATGGCCCTTGGAAAGAACGAGATAATCCCGGTCTTCTTTTTTTGGATCCTTTGGATCAATGTTCATCACACTTCCATAGAGCACCGCCAGGGCGTCTGCAATGGACAGGGAGCCGCCCACATGTCCCGTTCCCTTTGAAGCAATGGTGCGGAGAATATATTTCCGTATCCTGACTGCCAGTAAATCTGCTTCCCGTTTCTCAAATCTCATCCTGCCACCTCGCCTTGAATTTTTTCCCATAGAGATCCGCTGTCCGAATGGCCGAGAATACCAGCTCCTCATCCACAGCAAAAGGCATGTTTTCCCAATTGCTGTGCATGGATGCCGCAGCAATCTTCCGGATATTCTCCTCGGAATTCTCCACATAGACATCCTCTAAGCAGACCGGAAGCCCCACGCTCATACAGAAACCCAGTACCTCATCCAGATACGCCCGATCCGCACATTGCGCAATCAGCTGTACGATACAGCCGAAGGCAACCTTTTCCCCGTGCATGGTCTTGCTGCTGTTCTCCATCACTGTAAGCCCGTCATTCACCGAGTGGGCGCCGGAGGTGGCATTGTTCTCAAAACCTAAGCCGCTTAGGAGGATATTTGTCTCAATAATATGTTCCAGAGCCTCTGTAACCACCTTCTGGCTGCAGGCCTCTTTTGCCAGAACCCCGTATTTCATCAAAGACTCATAGCAGGCCTTCGCAATAGCCTGTCCAGCCAGGGTCTGCTTCAATCCGCCGGCTGTATGGTATACCAGATTGGGCGTGCCTGATTTTCTGGTGGAATCCGCCTCAATCAAGGTTGCAAGGGCGTCTCCCATGCCGGATACCAGAAAGCGCACGGGCGCATTTGCAATGATCCGGCTGTCTACCACCAGAAGGGCCGGACTGTGATCGTAGAAAAATTCCCCGGCGTGGGAACCGTCCTCACGGTAGATAACGGACAGAGAGCTGGTGGGGGCATCCGTAGCCGCAATGGTAGGCACCACCACAAAAGGCACTCCAAGTCTTGTTCCCACAGCCTTTGCCACATCAATGGTTTTCCCACCGCCCACGCCCACAACTGCATCGGGAGAAGCTTTTTCCAGCTCCGCCGTCCTTGCGGCAATCAGCTCCTCTGTCACCTCCGATGCAAAGGCAAAGGTAAAAAGCTCATAATCCAGGCCCTCATACAGCTTCCTCAGCCTTTTTTCGTACTCTTCATATAGAAACCGGTCGATAAATACAGCCAGCCGCTTTCCGAATTTATCCGTATAAAACCGCAGATTGTCAAACTCCCCCGGGCCCTGCACATACCGCTCCGGCGAGCACCATCCTCTTGAAAATCTTGAAAGTTCCGACATTCTTCTACCTCCCTAAAAGCATTTAATCAGTACTTTTCCGTCCTTTGCATACTGCTTTGTCTCAAATACCTGCTGTATATCCTTAAGCTCCACAATATCCGTGATAATCGGTTCTGTCTTTACCACGCCTGCTCCCAGAAGCCTCCCGGCCCGTTCAAATGCATTGGGATTTACAAAGGAAGCCTTGACAGTCAGCTCCTTCTGGAAGAGCTCAAAGGGCTTCAGCCTCATCGTATCATCTGGGCCGGTCAGGCCGAACAGCATCACCACCGCTCCTTTTCCAGCATAGCGGACGGAATACTCGTTTGTGGAAATCAATCCGGCACAGTCAATGACTTTGTCAACATTGGAGATGTGATGCTCTGCAAGAACTGCATCGGTATCCTCTGTCAGCGGATCAATCCCGAAATCAGCTCCGAGGGCCAGGGCTTTCTTTCTCCTCTTTTCGTTTGGCTCCACTGCTATGACTGCGGCTGCGCCCGCATACCTTGCAAGCTGAACCATAATGAGTCCGATATTGCCGGTTCCTACCACCATAACGGTATCTCCAAGCTTTATCTGTGTAAGGTCAAGGCCGTGGAGACAGCAGGAAAGAGGCTCCGTCATGGCGGCCGACTCATAGCTGACATTGTCCGCCACCGGATACACCAGCTTTTCCGAGATGGTAATATATTCTGCAAAGCCTCCGTCCAGGGACGTTCCAAGCCCTGCCATATGTTCGCACAGATGCGGCCTTCCGTTTGCGCAGAAATAGCATTTTCCGCAGTAGGCATTGGGATCTGCCGACACACGATCGCCCTTTTGAAACTTGGTCGCTTCCCTTCCCGTCCGCTCCACATCGCCGGAAAATTCATGGCCCAGAATGACCGGGGGCTGAACCTTGGCCGAGCCTTTTTCTCCGTTGAAAATGTGGACGTCCGTTCCGCAGATGCCGCAATATTTGATTCGGATGACTACCTCGTCGGCTTTGGGCTCCCTCACGGGGACATCATCAATTACCAGTTTTCCTTTTTCATAAAAACGCGCTGCTTTCATCTCTATTCGCTCCTATTCCAGTTCCGTAATATCTCTCAATCTTCCTTCTTATCCGTCAGTACCTGCAGAAGAACTGCTGCAATGATAATACACCCTTTGATGATCCGCTGCGGATATGCCGGAACGGCAAGAAGATTCATAATGTTGCCGATAAGCGCCAGTATCAGAGCTCCTATAACCGTTTTGGCCACCGAACCTTTTCCTCCCGCCAGGCTTGCGCCGCCGATGACGCATGCTGCGATGGCATCCAGCTCCTGTCCCTCGCCGATGGTGGAATTCCCCACATTGGAACGGGCCGCCACGAAGACCCCGGCCAGTGTGGCAAGCGCCGCGCTGATCATATATACAGAAAGAATATACCGCTGTGTCCGGATTCCGGAAAGCTTCACCGCCTCCACATTGCTGCCGGAGGCAATGACAAGGCGGCCGTAGGCTGTATATTTTTCAATCATTACAAAAAGAACAATAACCGCAAGCATAATCAGAATAATCGGATAACCGGATTCTTTTGACGACAGTGTATTTAAAGTGCCGTTTTCCAAGTTGATAGGCGTGGCATTGGTAATGGTATAGGCAATGCCTCTTGCAATGGTCATCACCGCCAGGGATGCCACAAAACCCTGGAATTTCAGATAAGCCACCATCATTCCCGTAAAGGTTCCCAGCGCCGTGCCTGCAGCCAGGGCAATCAGAATGGCCAAAATCCAGGGAATCCCAAAGCTGGTCATAAGTACGGCCGTCAGGGAAGAGCCCACTGCCATCACGGAGCCTACGGACAGGTCAATTCCCCCGGTGAGAATGACCATGAGCATCCCTAAGGCCACCAGAATCGGGCCCGCCTGCTGCAGAAGGATATTCCGCAGATTCAGATAGGAAAAAAACTTGTCCGAAATGAGACAGCAGATAAGAAACAGTGCAAAAAAAATAATATAGGTATTGTTGTCCAGCAGAAAGCGCACCGCTTTATGATCCTTTTTCATGCTTTAACCCTCCATTGCCAGTTTGATAATTGTATCTTCATTTAAGAATTCCTTCCCCACTTCTCCGGTAATCCTTCCCTGCGCCATAATAAGCGCCCGGTCGCACATTCCGATGATCTCTGTCATCTCAGAGGAAATAATAATAACAGCCACCCCCTGCTCTGCCAGACTGTTGATAATCTCATATATCTCAACCTTTGCCCCCACGTCAACGCCCCGGGTGGGTTCGTCAAACACAATGCATCTGCAGTCTGCGGATACCCATTTGGCAAAACTGATCTTCTGCTGGTTTCCTCCGCTTAAGCTGCTGACGTCATCCTCCATAGAGCCGTATTTTGTTGACAGCTTCGACAAAAGCTCTTTTACGTATTCTTTTTCCTTCTTATGCTTCAAAAAGCCTCTTCTTGTAACCTTTCCCAGGGACGACATGGTCGTGTTGATCCGTATGCTCTGATTGACCAGCAGGCCCAGAGTTTTGCGATTCTCAGATAAATATCCCAGCCCTTTTTTCACCGCATCCCTTGGCTCCTTGAAGTCAACCTCTTCCCCCAGAAATGCAATCTTCCCGGAATCCCTCTTGTCCACGCCGAATACAGCGCGCAGGGTTTCCGTCCGCCCGGATCCCACAAGGCCCGAAAATCCCAGAACCTCGCCGGCACAGACTTCAAAGCTGATATTGCGGACCCGGTCGCCGGCGTTCAGGTTTTCAACCCTTAAGACCACGTCTCCCTTCCTGGCGTTCCGTTCCGGATACATGTTCTTAAGCTCTCTTCCAATCATCATATGAATCAAATCATCGTTATGAACATCCTTTACCTTTCCGGTGCTCACAAAGCATCCGTCCTTGAGCACCGTGTAGGAATCGCACAGCTCGAAAATCTCATTCATATGATGGGAAACAAAGAGAATGCTCACTCCCTGCTCCTTCAAAAAGCCAATCAAACGGAACAGCTTCTCAATCTCCGCCACTGTCAGCACCGCCGTAGGCTCGTCCAGAATCAGGATTTTGGCGTTCCGGGTCAGGCATTTGCAGATTTCAACAATCTGCTGGTGGGCCACGCTTAAGCTTCCCACCTTTTTCTGCGGAGAAATGTTTCCAAAGCCCAGGCCCTCCAGACGTTCTCTGGCATCGCTGTTAAGCTTCTTCCAATTGATAAGCTTTCCCTTCTCAGACAGCCGGTCAATAAAGATATTCTCTGCAACGCTTAAATCCGGCGCAAGCATGAACTCCTGATAGATAACGGCCACTCCCAGGTTCTTGGCATCCAGCGGAGAACTGATGCTCACAGGCGCTCCGTCTATCCGTATCGTCCCCTGATCCTTTGTGTAAGCGCCGGATAAAATCTTGATCAGCGTAGATTTCCCGGCGCCGTTTTCCCCAATCAGTGCATGAATCTCTCCCGGCTCTACCCGGACAGAGACCTCATTCAGCGCCCGGGTGCCTCCAAAATGCTTACTGATATTCTCCATTTCCAGGCGGTATTGTCCTTTTCCCATATTCTCACCCCTATATAGGACTGTCGCAAAATAAGACTGCAGACTTTTCCTGGATACGGAAATGACTGATGGCTGATTTTGCGACAGCCACACTGACCTTGATTTTTATTGATTAAAAGCCAAATTCATAACGCTCTTCCACATTGTCAGCCGTAACCGCAACTGCCTCTGTCATGGTAATGTCCTCATAGCTGTCGGGGGAAGCGCCGTTTACAAGAATATCCTTTGCAATCTCCACGCCCAGCTCTCCAATCTTGGAGGGGCTGTTTTCTCCTATGGCCATGATATCCCCGGCCTTTACCCGATCATATCCGTCCTTGCTTCCGTCCGCCGCACTGATCAGCTGCACGGTTCCCTCTGCTCCGTAGGTAATGCCTGCATTGTCCAGAGCCGTCAGCGCTCCGATAAGCATGGGGTCATTCTCACCCATGATGAGATTGAGACTGGGATTCGCCGTAATCAGATCCTCCGCCGCTATCAGGCCCTCGTCAATGGTCCAGTTCCCCCAGCCCTGGCCTGTGATGGTAAACTTCGCATCTGCATTGGAAGCTTTTCCGGTGCTCACAAGGGATGCCTCCATCTCTTCTGCCGCCGTCCATGCTTCCTCTTCGGTGCAGCCGGTACGCTCCATAATGATTCCGGCAAACATGCCGTCGCGCCGCTGGGTTCCGGCGATAGAGCCTGTATTTCCGCTGAGCATCACTGCGCTGATCTCAAAATCATCCGCCAATGCGGCTGCGTAATACTTCCCTACTTCCAGACCGTTCTGCTCATTGTTGGAATATACCGTGGTAATCTGCATGCTCATATCATCTACGCCGGAATCCAGGTTGATCAGAGGAATCCCCGCGTCTGCAGCCACCTTCTGGCTGGCCGTTGCCGCACTGGGATCCACGCAGTCTAAGAAAATCAGATCCACACCGGAGGCTGCCAGGCTCTCCATATTCTCAAGCTCTTTTGTCGTATCGTTGTTCGCATCCAGAATGGTACATTCCCAGCCCAGCTCCTCACATTTTGCCTTTACTACCTCTCCGATGGCCGCATAGTAGGAGCCGTTGGCCGTTCTTAAAGCAAATCCAACGGAAAAGCTTTCTCCTGCCGCATCTTCTGTGCCTGACTCTTCCGGAGCTTCCGCCTCCGCCCCTTCTGCTGCCGGAGCATTGTCAGCCGGTTCTGCCGCGCCTTCTCCACCGCTCTTACCGCAGCCTGCCGCAAACACCAGTACAAACGCCAACACCATCGATAACAGTTTCCTTTTCATTCCTCTTCCTCCTTTTGATTGATTTTTTTCGTTTTTGTTTCTTATTGCGTCTTTATATTAGCACATAGTAACAATTTTTACAACAAATCTCGAATTTTTTTGTTCATTTTTTTATTTTATCTTGTATATTATTGTACGACTTTTCTTTTTTAAATCATTTTCACTCATTTTAAATCATTTATGTTGACATTTTAGGAGGGAAATTCTATACTATAGAAGCAAAAACAAATCATTCAAAATCGAAAGGAAGCAGAATATGACACATTCAGAAATTTTATCCAAGGTTGATCACACCAATCTCTCCCAGACAGCCACATGGGAGGACATTAAATCTCTCTGCGACGACGCCGTCACCTGCCGAACTGCCTCCGTCTGCATTCCGCCTGCCTTTGTGAAAAGGGCAAAGGAATACACCGGGAATTCCATGGCAGTCTGTACGGTTATCGGCTTTCCAAACGGCTATCACACCACTGAAGCAAAAGCCTTTGAGACCAGAAACGCATTGGAAAACGGGGCCGACGAGATCGATATGGTCATCCACATCGGCGCTCTGAAAGAAAAGAACGAAGCCGCTGTTTTAAAGGAAATCTCAGAACTAAAGAAGCTCTGCGGCAGCAGAATCTTAAAGGTCATCATCGAAACCTGCCTGCTCACCCAGGAGGAAAAGATCACCATGTGCCGTCTCGTGACCCAGTCAGGGGCTGATTTCATCAAAACCTCCACCGGCTTCTCCAGCGCAGGGGCCACCTTTGAGGACGTGGCGCTTTTTGCCGCCCATGTGGGGCCCGGTGTCCAGATCAAGGCCGCCGGCGGAATCTCATCCTTCGAGGACGGAGAACGGTTTTTAACACTCGGCGCATCCCGTCTTGGCACAAGCCGCCTGGTCAAGCTCGAAAAGGCACAAGCATAGGCAAATCAGAAAAGTTTTCTGAAAATTCTACAAAAAGGAGAAGGCATATGAAAACATTATTGGGAATCGATATCGGAACTTCAAGCGCCAAAGCAATGTTAATGGATCTGGACGGGCAAGTCCTCTCTCTCCAGGCCGAGGATTATGATGTGGACATCCCCCAGGAGGGATACGCCCAGCAGGATCCGGAGATTTGGTGGAAGGCTGTCCAAAACATCCTCCTCACCATAAAAAGCCAGCAGCCTGAGGCCTATGCCTCTGTGGGAGCCATAGGCTTTTCCGGGCAAATGCACAGCCTGGTCACGGCAGACAAAGAAGGGAACCCGGTTTATCCAGCAATCGTCTGGCTGGATCAGCGCTCCCAGAAACAGCTGGAGGAGATCAACCGTCATGTGAAAAAAGAAGAACTGGCAAGGGTGATACACAACAGAGTCTTCACCGGCTTTGCCTTCCCCTCCCTTTTATGGATGAAAGAAAACCAGCCTGAAAGCTTCCGCCGTATCTATAAGATCATGACAGCAAAGGATTTCATCCGGCTGAAAATGACCGGCGTCTTCGGGACAGATGTCTCAGACGCCTCCTCAACCACCGGATTTGATATGAAAAAAAGAGACTGGGCCTGGGAGATCCTTGGGCGGCTCGGCCTTCCGGAAGACATTTTTCCAGAATGCCATGAGTCCATGGAAATTGCAGGATACACAACAAAAGAATGCGAAGAACAGACCGGGCTTCCAATCGGCATTCCCGTTATATACGGAGCCGGCGACCAGCCGGCCCACACCATCGGATCCGGCGTAATCGACGGCCGCGTCTTTGTCTCCAACATCGGAACCGGCGGCCAGGTAGCCGTATATTCCCCCACAGACGCCTACGATCCCGAAATGCGGATCCACACCTTTTGCCATGGCCTTCCCGGGGCCTACACCATCTTCGGCGCCCATCTGTGCAGCGGAATGTCCCTGAAATGGCTGAAAAACCAGGTGCTTGGCCTGGACAGCTTTGCCCAGATGAATAAAATGGCCGAAAAAGTTCCGGCAGGCTCCGACGGGCTGCTCTATCTCCCCTATCTGACCGGAAGCAGAACGCCCCGGATGGATGCCGGAGCCCAGGGACTGTTCTTCGGCCTCCAGCTGCGTCACAACAAAAACCATTTCGTGCGGGCAGTCATGGAAGGCGTCATCTATGATTTCCACGAAGCGCTGGACATCTTTCGGGAAATCGGCATCGACTGCCCCAAAATCATCGCCTGCGGAGGCGGCGCCCAAAGCCCCACATGGCTCCAGATCCAGGCTGATATCCTGAACAAAGAAGTCCAGGTCTGCGAAAACAAAGAACAAGCCTGTCTGGGCGCCTGCATGATGGCCGGCGCAGGAACCGGGCTCCTGGACAGTCTGGAGTCCGCCTGCCAGAAATACATCCGGCTGGAAGAAAAGGTCTACCGCCCCATCCCCGAAAACGCAGCCCTCTATCAAGAAAAATACGCTGTGTACAAGCAATTGTATGAAGCGGTAAAAGATCTGTACAAATAGGCTTCAACGCTCCTGCCGTCCTAAAAATGCTGTCGGAAAATATAACATCAGACTTTTCTGATATCCAATGTACGCAAACCGTCCGAACACAGGATATAGAAATGGCTGATGTATATTTTCCGACCACTATCCAATTTTAAAGAAAAGTTACAACAGTTTTATTGAAAGAAAAATCCATTTCCATTATAATAGGAATAAATAACGAAAAAAGAGAACCTATTACCGGGAGGACACCTATGCTAGCACCGGAACGGCAAAAAATCATATTAAAACACTTGGCCTCAAGCGGAATCATCACAACCAAGCAGCTCAGCCAGCTGACAGGCGCTTCACTGGCAACACTTCGAAGAGATCTGAATCTCATGGACAGCCAGGGCCTGCTGAAAAAGACACACGGCGGCGCCCAGAGCCTTCAGGCCCCGCCCACCCGTCCCGGCATCTTTCCCGGGCTGGAATACGATCCCTTCCTGGAATACAAAGACGCAATCGCCCAAAAGGCTCTGGAATTCATAGATTCCAACGACATCATCTTCATCGGGGCAGGCATGACCTGCAACCTCCTGTGCCGCTATCTCAACGAAAGCGGCCTGGAAAACCTGACCATCGTCACCACCAACATAACAGGAATCATAGAAGTAGCCCAGAACCCAGGCATCTCCACCCTCCTTCTGGGCGGCAGCGTCCACGCAGGCGTCAACCACCTGGAGACCCTGGACGAATACACCATACAGACCTTGGAAAAACTATACTTCAACAAAGTCTTCATCACGGTAGACGGCATCGACCTCAACTACGGATACTCCATCATCAACCGGGCCCAGCTGCCTCTTTACAACTACCTGATACAAAACTCCCTCCAGGTCTACCTCCTGGCCAACGAAGGAAAATTCAACAAAAGAACCTTCACCCGCTTTTCCAGCCTCCACGAAATACCAAACATCATCACCAACTCCTGCATAGACCCAAGATACCTCCACTACTACCAAGACCACAAAATCCCCGTCTTCACCGTCTGACCCCCACCACGCCCCTTCCACATCCAAGGAGCTGCCAGCAGGAATAAGCCCTCCGGCGTTTCCGATATCCAGTGTCCGGCTGTTCGCGAACACCCTGTCTGATATGGACGTACATTACCCCAAAACCTTACAGTTCCCAAAACCAAAAAGGCAATGTACGTCCAGAGCAGACAGAGTGTACGCGAATCGTCCGAACACAGGATACGGAAACGCCGGAGGGCTTATTCCTGCTGGCAGCTCCTGCCCCCCCCTATCTCACATACAACACACTCAAAGCCGCCCCACAAGCCGCCTCCTCCCGAAACTCCGTCAATTCCAGCTCCGCCCCAAACATCCTTTTCAAAGCCTCCCGAAGAGCAGGATTCCTCCTAGCTCCATTCCCAGACGCTATCAGCTTCTCCGCCCGAATCCCAGTCCCCTTATAAATCTCCCCATAAATATCATAAAACTCCCTGGAAATCCCTTCAATCACCCCAAGCACCAGATTCTCCGGCCGGAAATTCTCCTCGCTGAGTCCCTCAATCCTCCCTCTGACCTCCGGATTCACACGAGTCCCCTTAAACTTCGTCACAATCTGAAGTCCGCCCGCATCTTCCCGGGCCTCTCCGGCCAGCCGTTCCATCAGGCCGTACTGCTCCTTGTCCTCAAGCCCCATAGCCGCCGCGCAGCTTCTGAAAAAGCCTTCCAGGATCGCATAAGCTCTTCCTGCGCAGAGCACCGCCCCCGTAAGAATATACCGGTTCTCAAGAAAAGGCCGGGCCTCAATCCCCGGAGCCTCAAAGTGCCGATCCGACAAAACCGAGAGCTGTCCCCCGGTTCCCACATTCACCTGCCATACCTGTTCCTGCATTCCAACGGCTCCCAGAAAGCTCGCCTGATTGTCACCAAGTCCCGTAAGGACTTTTCTGCCCTTATACGTCCCCAGCTCCTTCACATCCGCCGTCACCTCTGGCAGCATGGAAAGATCCATCCCTGCATCTGCAATCATTTCCTCACGAAAACGCCAGTTCTTCGTATCATAAAAGCCAAGGCTTGCCCCGTTGCCTGCATGGACAAGAGGCCTTTTTCTTCCGGTAAGCCACATTCCCAGATAGTCGGATATCGTACACAGAGAGACGCTCCCCTCCGGAACCAGCCCTTTTTTCACATGATAGAGGTAAGTCACCAGCCCAAAGCCCGTGGCCGCAAAGATTCCATACTTCCTGGTTACCAGCTCCGCCGCAGACTCTCCGTCAAACTCCGGCTGATCGCCGCTTCCGTCCTCCCAGGTATACAGAGGGCTTACGCACCGCCCTGCCGCATCCGTATACAGCATGCCGTGCATCTGCCCGGTCAGGCCAATAGCTTTTGTGTCCGGAAATTCCTCCAAAAAGGAATCCAGAAGCTCCTTTGCCTTATTCATAAGAAGAGATACATCCTGGATCCGTTCCCACTCCCGATCCGTTTGGATAAAGCTTCCGTTTGGAATGGTTCTTGATGCCAGAAGCTTTCTGCCCTCCGTCTCCATAACCACAGCGCTGATGGTTGTGGTGCCAATATCAATTCCGATTGTCTTCATACGTTATCCGTAAACCTTTCCTTATTTTCTACAGGCGATCCCCGGACACAACCTCGTCCAGGTAGCTCTTATCCTCATGCCGCTGGGTCACATAGTCCAGCAGAACCTCCACCAGAATCATCATATTCAGGCTGGAGCTGTTTTCATGGATAAATACCCTGGCCCGGTCCTCTATGCCCGTAGTCAGGGAATAATCCGCAAGCTGTGTCATAGGGCACTTGACAGCGTCCGTCAGAGAAATGGTGATCATCTTCTTTTTCGCCGCCAGCTGCATCTCTTTGTAAGTCTTCTTGTCCTCCCCGGAACGGGAAATAAAGATTGCCGCATCCTTCTCCTGACCCAGATACAGATTTTCAAAATCCGTCTCCGAGTATCCGCCCCCGCTGCAGCGTATGCCCTTCCGGGTCAGACGGTATATAATATCGCAGGCTATAATCTTTGCATACCCGTTTCCAATCACAAACACCGTGGCGCTGTTGTCAATGGCCCTGGCGCAGCTCTTTATCACCTCCGTATCCATATGCCTGGATATGGTGGCAATGTTGTTGGTAATGGCCAGAATCCGTTCCTGGGCAGAATCATACCTCTGGATCTCCCTCTCCTTGTTCATCGTCCAGTTCTTCCCCATATCGTGGGAAAGCTGTATCTTCATCTGGTAAAAGCCCCCGTAGCCGATGCGCTTGCAGAACCGGACAACCGTCGCATCGCTGACGCCGCTCAGCTCCGCCGTCTCCGAAACATTGGCCTCCAGAGCCTGGCCCGGATTATTGAGAATAAAATCAGCCACCTTGGCTTCCGCAGCATAGAGACTCTCGTAATTATTCTTAATATTCTCCCACACCGTATACTCGTCTGTCATATTGATGTTATAAGCCATGCCGCTCTCCCCTCATCCGTTCCTGTATTTTGCGCTTCTGCCCGCCGGCCGCACACGCCCGTTTCCATAAATCCCCACATCTTTTCTCATTATATCACAAAACACAGGAATATCAATTTTCCAATTGGGCTTTCAAGACATTTTTATCCTTTCCGGCGGCAGTTCAGACAGACGGCGGAACAAACCGCAGCAATGGGGCTGCCGGGAAATATCACATCAGCTATTTCCCGGCAGCCCCATCCTTATTCTTTCACCGAAGCCTGCCGCCGTCCTGCTGCAGGCCGTCCTGCCCTCTTAATCTGTCAGGTACTGATCTACATTTTCGGAGGTTACCAACACAAAGGGAATGTCGGTCTTGTACATCTCAACTCCCTCCGTCTCTCCGGTGATGATTGCCCTTGCAATGGTATTGATTGCATAATCACACTGGGCAACGCCGTCCTGGAATACAGTTGCTCCCAGAGTTCCCTCTTTTACCATAGTCAAGGGTCCCTTGTTGCCGTCAACGCCGATGCATACGATGTCTTCTCTGTTTACGGAATTGCAGTATGCCTGGACTGCAGAAGACATATCGTCGTTGTCGCATACGATGGCTTTCAGCTTATCTCCGTACTGTGTCAGGGCATCGGTTGCAAATGCCACCGCCTTCTCCGCCAGCCATTCCGCTGCGAAATCTCCGCCGCTGGTCCAGCCCTTGTCCGCAGTCATCGTATTGGCAATGCCCTGTCCGCGGTCAATCTGCGCAGAGGAACCCAGCACACCCTGCATATGAACGTATGTGCCGCCCTCCGGAACCTTTTCGTTGATGTATTCGCCCATCATTTCCCCAGCCTGTACATCATCGGATCCGGAATATCCCGATGCCTTTTCCATGGTAGACTCTGTGGTGGAATTGATAACTACACAGGGGATTCCTTCTTCCGCACAGCGGGTAACAACGGGGTCGGAGCCTGCCGCCTCACAGGGCTGCATCAGCACAAAATTGAATCCGTTGTTAATGGCATCCTCCAGCTCGCTGCACTGAAGCACCGGATCGGTGGTAGCGTCAAAGAGCTGCCAGTCTGCAATCAGCCCCTCTGCCTTCATAGCGTCCAGCTGCTCGCCCACATAAGCATTCATGGTTACATGGAATGCGTCAACAACGTTCTTTGCCAGATAAGCCACCTTAACCTCAGACGCTGCCGCTGCCTTTGGCGCCTCTGCCTCGTCTCCGCCCCCGCTCTCTGCCGGAGCTTCCGTCTCTGCCTGCACAGGAGCTTCTGCCGGTTCTTGGGACTTGCCGCCGCAGGCTGACAGCATGCCTGTCACCATCACCGCAGCCAGAATCACAGCCAACACGTTTCTCTTTTTCATGATAAAACCTCCTTCATAAATAAAATGATAAATAGTTTTTATATTTACTGCCTGTGCCGGAACCCTTCGGCCGTCTGCCCGCCCCGGCAGAAATGCAGAAAATACCGGTTAACGCTTCTTATTCACCGCCTTGTCCAGAAGCACGGCCAGAACAATAAGGAGCCCCTTGCACACAGTCTGCCAGTAAGACTGTACGCCGATAAGATTCATGCCGTTGTAGATCAAGCCGATGATAATGATACCCACCACTGTTCCGGGTATGGTCGAAACGCCCCCTGCAAAGGAGGTACCGCCGATTACGCAGGCTGCAATGGCGTCCGTCTCATAGCCTACGCCGATGTTGGGCTGGGAGGCATTGATCTTTGCCGTCATAATCAGGGAAGAAATCCCAGTAAAAAGGCCGGAAATCACATAGGTCCAGACCGTTACCCAGTACACATTGACGCCGGAGGCCACGGCTGCATTTTTATTGCCTCCGATTGCGTACACATAGCGCCCGAACTTTGTCCAGTGCATCAGTATGTAGGCTATGATAATCAGCGCAAGCAGGATAACTGCCGGTATGGGAATGACATTGAACACCTTGCCCAGACCGATTTTTGTAAATGCAGATACAGCAATGGGAAAGGAAGCGCCGCCGCTTAAGGCCGTCGCAAGCCCCCGGACTACCAGCTGCATGGCCAGGGTTGCCACAAAGGGAAAGAGGTTAAACTGGGCAATCATCAAGCCAGTAAGGAGCCCCATAAGCGCCGAGGTAATCACCGCCGCCAGACATGCCAGGGCTATGCTCTCGGTGGACTGCAGCACCAGACCGGCCACAATGGAACCCCAGGCCAGAAGAGCGCCCACCGTAAGATCAATGCCTCCCGCCGTGATCACGATGCACATGCCCAGGGCTATGCAGCCGTTGATGGAGATGGTGGAAAGTACGTTGAGAATGTTATTGTAAGACAGGAAATTCTTTGTAGTAAAGGTAAGCAGAAGGATCATCCCTATCATAATAAAGACAATCCCATACCGCTTAAAAAACAGCTGCCGCTGATAGCTTTTATCTCCTGCAAGCTTTGTATTCATATATCTAATCCTCCTATTCCAGTTCCGTAATATCCCTCCCAGTACACTGGTCTGAAATCAATTTCCAGCCACAAACCCATGTGTCTGGAAATCGATTTGTGCACTGTGAGGGATATTACTGTTTAATAGTCGCTGCGCAACAGCACTAAAGGGTAAAGCCGCTTCGACACACATTCAATTCCCAAATTCCTTCGCCAGAATTGTTTCCTGGGTCACTTTTCCGTTCTGGATATCTTCTCTTAAGAGTTCTCCGTTGATCCTTCCCTCGTGATAGACCAGAAGCCGGTCGCTCATGGCCATCACCTCCGGAAGCTCCGAAGAAATCATAATCACCGCAAGCCCCTGCCTGGCAAATTCGCACATCAGGGAGTGAATCTCTGACTTTGCGCCCACATCCACGCCCCGGGTGGGCTCGTCCAGAATGAGAACCTTGGGGTCGGACATCAGCCATTTGGCCAGCACAACCTTCTGCTGGTTGCCGCCGCTCAGCGCTATAGCGTCCTCCTCCAGAGAGGCTGCTTTTACCGTGAGCATTTCGGCATACTTCCGGTTCTCTGCCTTTTCCCTCCGCTTATTCAGCAGCAGTCCCTTCTGGTATACCGGAAGGTTGGGAAGAGAGATGTTCTCGCTGATAGAACGGTACAGGCACAGGCCATACTCGCGCCTGTCTTCGTTTACCATGGCAATTCCATGGTTGATCGCCTGCCGGGGATTCTTATTGACAATCTCCTTTCCGTCCATATACATTTTTCCCGAAACCAGCGGATCCAGACCGAAAATGGCGCGCATGGTCTCGCTTCTTCCCGCGCCTGCCAGCCCTGTCAGCCCCAGAATCTCCCCTTTGCGGACTTCGAAGCTGATATCGGTAAAGCCTTTTCCCGTCAGCCCCTCCACCTTGAATACAACGTCTCCAATCTCGCATTCCGTCTTGGGAAATACATTTTTCACTTCCCGGCCTACCATCATGGAGATCAGGGACTCCTGGGTCACTTCCCCGATGGGCTTACAGTCAATGTACTGCCCGTCCCGGAATACGGAAACCGTATCGCAGATGCTGAAAATCTCTTCCATACGGTGGGATATGTAAACAACACTCACACCCTTTTCCTTGAGCTGACGGATGGTTTGAAACAGACGCTCCGTCTCCTCGTTGTCCAGGGAGGAGGTAGGCTCGTCCATAATAACCAGCTTGGCATCGGAAGACACCGCCTTCATAATCTCGATCATCTGGGCCTGTGCCAGAGACAGATCTCCCACCAGATGCGTGGGGCTGATGGGAAAATCAAATTCCTTGAGAATCTTTTCCGCCCGTTCATTGGTGGCTTTTTTATTCAAAAAAATCCCCTTTGCATCTTCATTGTGAAGAAAAATATTCTCCGCAACAGTCAGATACGGCTCCGGGTTCAGCTCCTGGTGAATCATGGTAATGCCTTTCCGGATAGCCTCCGCCGGGCCGTTTACCTTGTAAGGCTTTCCCTCAAAGGTAATAGTGCCGGAATCAATCTTGTGAAGACCGATGATGGCTTTCATCAAGGTTGATTTGCCTGCGCCGTTCTCCCCCACCAGGGCATGGACTTCTCCCTTTTTGATGTGCAGCTCCACATTCCGGAGGGCCTTTGTACCTCCAAAAGACTTTGACAAATCCCTGCATTCCAAAATGTAATCACTGCCTCCTGCAGCTTTTGCATTTCCTCCCATTTTTCCGCTCCTTTTTATTCCCGGCGCCCCGCTGTGTTCATTTCATATAAAATCCAGCGTGATGTACCGGTTTTCCATAAGAAATTTTCTTTCTTGATATGAAATTATATTTCTTAGAGTCTCCGTTGTCAATCAAAATGCGAAAAAAAATTTTATTACTCTATGTCCTTCTTTATTTATTGCATTTATTTATTAATCAAATTAATAATATACTCTTTTGTGGTATTTGTCAACACGATATTTGTGTTTCAGAATATGGATAGATGAATTTTGTATAGTTATCCAGTTTTTCCACTTCATTTATGTGCAAATTGCATAAAAAATTGGCTTGGAAAATACCTGCGCATTTTCCAAGCCAATGTATCGATTCATTTATTTTTTAAATTCCCTAAAATATTTTTTCTCCGCGAAACAATTCCGTATGTACAAAGGCGTAATCAATGGCCAGCTCCGCCGCACCGATAAAAGCGGAATCCTTCTCAAAAGCAGCCAATCGGATCTCCGCCTGCTTCAGAACCTTGCGCTCCATCAGCCGGGAAATGTTATACTTGATCTCTTCCGGCACTCGCTCCCCAATCCTGCTCATCTCATCCCCGATAATAATGAGATCCGGATTGTAGCTGTAGATCAAATTGATGATTCCGACGCTCAGATAGCGCATATTGGTGCGGAATTCACTGTATACCACCTCATCCTTCTTTTGTGCAGGCTCTATCAGATCCTGAAACTGCAGAAGAGGCGAAAACCCTAAGTCTTTCCGTCTTTTGTTCACTCTGTCCATAAATGCTATGGTAGAAGCATAGCAGGTCAGGCATCCCCGGTTGCCGCATTCGCATCTTGGGCCATCCATATTGATGCTGGCGTGGCCGATCTCCCCGGCGATCCCGGCAGCTCCGCGGAAAATCTTTCCCTCGTGGTAGATCCCCGCCCCGATTCCCTGTCCTACAGCCAGATACACTACCGTCTCATACAAGTTGGGATCCAGGCCGAAGGAGCATTCTGCCAGAACTCCTGCATTAGCATCGTGGTCTATCACAACCGGAAGGGGCATCCCCTCCTGAAGCATGCTTTTTATGGATACCTGTTCCCAATCCGTGAAGACTGCTTCTATCACGCCCTCTTCAAAGTAGTAAGGGCCGGGCACTGCCACGCCCACAGCCAGAACCTTTTTTCCGGCATACCTGGCTATGAGTCTGCGGATGCTCTCCTGTATCTTCGGGATCACGGTGCTTGGCTTTGTATCTGTGATGTATTCCCGATACTCTTCCTCCACCAGCTCTCCCATGAGCGTAAAGATTCCCACTTCAAAATATTTTCTGGACAGCCGGACGCCGATGACGTAAAACACCTCCGTGTTCAGGCGGATTCCGATAGCCCTTCTCCCCTTGCAGCCTTCAATCAGCCCCGTCTCCTCTACAAGCTCCCAGGAAATAAAATCATTGATAATGTTGGTGATGGTTGCCTGCTTAAGCCCCGACTGCTCTGACAAATTCGCCCTGGAGCATATGTGATTCTGCTGCAGAAGCCTCAGCAGCAGCGTTCGGTTCATCGCCTGTATTACCTCCAGATTTTTACCTCCCTGCTTCATACTTCAGTCCTCCATTCCAGTACCGCATACCGCTGTTTCCAGTTCCGCAATATCACGGTTATTGTTATAAGAATAACATTTCATATACCTCTCTGTCAAATACATTTATTTTATTTAATAATTAATTCATTTAATATTTTCACAAAAGAGAAAAAATCATATTTCTTGCATCTTACCATTAAGAAAAAAAATTTCTTGACATATTCCAAACCTCAATCCTATAATGGAATCATAACCATTTAATCTATTTATATTTTTATTTCATTAATTCCTTTATCAGATTAATACATAAAAGGAGGTTATCATGTCAAAAATCAAATATGGAAGCCAGACCTATCCCTGGCAGATGAACATCCTCAAGTTTCACGGACAGGTTCCCCATATGGCAGATGTCCTGGCGAAGGCAGGCTTCACTGGCATGGAAGCGGAGATCTGTATGCTGGAGGATTACTACACGGACTGGAAAAAGCTAAAGGCGCTTCTGGAGGAAAAGCAGATCGCCCTGGCTGCCCTGGCCGTCCACGAGGACTGGCTTTTTCCCGAAGAAACGAAGGAGGAACAAGAACGGCTGGATGAAGCAATCGCATTTTTGTCTCATTTCCCAACTGCCAAACTGATGCTTGGACATGTGGCCGCCGATCCCGTCCGGGAGCATAATCTTTACGAAAAGCAGAAAAACCAGCTGCAGTGCATCTCTGCCATTGCCAAGAGAGCAGCGGAAAACGGAATCGTGACGGTCTTTCATCCAAACTCCGGAGATAATTCCATCTTCCGTTATGAAAACGATTACCACATTATGTTTGACACACTGTATGCAAAAGGTATCGGCTATGCTCCAGACGTAGGCCATATGCTGAACGGAGGCATCGATCCCCTAAAGACCATCAAAGCACACCGGGATCTTGTGCGGCACGTCCACTTCAAGGATATGACGGCAGCTCATAGGTGGGCTGTCATGGGAAAAGGCATCGGAGATTTTAAGTCCATCGTGGATTTTCTTGATGAAACCGGCTATGAGGGCTGGATTATGACCGAGGACGAGTCCCCGGAAGCAGAGCATGATTCCGACCAGGTGGTACTGGCTGACGGGAAGTACATGAAAAGCATTCAGAATCAATAAGATACACCATTTTACATACATAAGGGGGTATATTTAATGAAACACACCGTTGCAATTATGGGCCTCGGGGTGCGTGGAAAGACGCATCTCAAAGGAATCCTGGAAAATCCGGACCGCTATGAGGTTGTCGGCTTATGCGATATCCGGGAGGACGTGATGAAGGCCGCCGCAAAATCCTTCGGCCTTTCTGTTCCGCTTTTTACAGATGTGGAAGAGATGCTGGCAGAAACCAAGCCGGAGGTATTCGTATTTGTCACCTATCCCAATCTCCGTCTCTCCATGATCGAGCTGGCCGTCCGGCACGGCATCCGGGCTGTCTCCTTTGAAAAGCCCATGGCCGAGGATATGCCGGAAGCCAGGAAAATGACAGACCTCTGCGTCCAAAACCACATAAAGGCCATTGTCTGCCACCAGCAGAAATACCTTTCCCAGATGCAGGAATTAAAGAAAAAAGCAGATCGCGGAGATCTGGGCGAGATCAAAAAGATTTTTGCGGAAACCCAGCCCTGGCTGGCACAGCTTGGAACCCACTACATGGATTATATCATCTGGGCCAACGGAGGCTGCCGGGCAAAATCCGTTATCGGCCATGTGCACGGGCCGGCTACTTTGAAGGACAACCACCCTTCACCGGATTTTCTTATGGGAGAGATCTTATTTGAAAACGGAACAAGAGGTTATCTGGAGTGCGGCTACTTCTCCGAACGCCACAATCCGGAAATGTATGCGGATTCCGACAACCGCCTTACCCTATGGGGAACCAACGGGTATGCTTACGCGGAGACCGACGGCTTCTGGGGAGAATGCAGCAAAGCTACAAAGGGAGAATTTATCTCCGGCAAGGAACCCGGCTGGTATCATCACCAGGAAAAACAGATTCAGACTCCCTACTATACTGAGTATGCCGACTGGCTTGACGATGACAGCAAACCTCATTCCTGCAATATCGAGACGGCCTTCCACGGCTATGAAATCCTGGAAGCCATCTGCTTGAGCGCTCTTGACAACAAGCGGATCGACCTTCCGCTGACGGATTTCAGCTATGAGCCGGTGCTTGCGCGCATGGAACGAGAACTTCCCCAATGCGGAACACTGCTGCGGGCATTATATACAGGAGAGGAGCCAAGAGAAGAACGTGACTAAACAGTGTAAATCAAACGGAATAACCATCAGCTATGAAGAAAGCGGAGCCGGCGAGCCGCTCTTCCTTCTTATGGGACTGGGCGCTCCCGGGAGCAAATGGGCACCGCACATTGAGGCCTATGAAAAGCATTTTCACGTCTATGCCCTGGACAACCGGGGCGCCGGGCTTTCCGATAAGCCGGTAGCTTATGCTTATACCATCGAAGAGATGGCAAAGGATGCCGTGGGCGTGATGGATGCTTTGGGAATAAAATCCGCTCATTTTAACGGCATCTCCATGGGGGGAGCCATTGCCCAGTATATTGCCGTCCATTACCCGGATCGGGTGCGCTCCGTGATCCTGACCAACACCTTTCCAAACTGCTGCGTCAGCTTCCGGCGCTCCATCGAGATTCTCCGGGAGGCTAACGGGCAGCTGGATCCGGTGACTGCCGGAAGATTGACCCAGTGGATTATCTTCGCCCAGCCCTTCCAGGAGGAACATGAAGCTTTTATGCTGGAATCCGAGCTGGCCGATATGAACGATCCCCACCCCATGCCTTCCTACGCCTTCAAGGCCCAGTGCAATGCCATCCTGGGCTTTGATATCCTGCCCAAGCTTCCCAACATAAAGGCTCCCGTCCTGGTCGTGGCAGGCGATAAGGATCTCTTTGTGCCCATATCCGTCTCCGAAGAAATGTGCCGCGCCATTCCCGGGGCACGGCTCTATACGGCAAAGGACGGCGGACACGTCCAGCACTGGGAGCAGCTTGAGAAGTATAATCAGGTTACGCTGGATTTTCTGCTGGAACACAGTGGGAAGTAACACTTATTCTATTAATGAAGAGGGGGCTGTCGGGAAATATGACATCAGACTTTTCTGATATCATATTTCCCGGCAGCCCCCTCTTTCCTTATCGGCGGCCCAGGCGCGTTACTGCTACCAGCGTCTCCTTTCCCTTTTCGTAGATCTCCTTATAAATGCCGTAATATTCCTCATACAGTCTATGAATCTTTGGATCCGGCTCAATCACCGTATCCTTATACCGGATCATTTCCCGGCAGGCAGACGGTACGTCGTCAAAATGCCCCGTCCCAACCGCCGCCGCAACGGCTGCCCCGAATACGGCCTGCTCCTGGTGGCAGGTTGTCCGAAGCTCCCTGTTAAAAATATCCGCCTGCATCTGCAGCCAGGGGCCGCTCCTGCTCCCTCCTCCAAGGGCCGTCATAGAAGCAATCCTGGTTCCCGCCTTCTCGCAGGCCTCCAGACAGGAATACAGGGCAAAGGCCACCCCTTCCATAACGGCTCTGGTCATCCGGGCCTTGTCCGTGAGAAAGCTTAAGCCCCAGAATACGCCGCTGATATCCGCATTCATTCTCGGACAGCGCTCTCCGCTTAGATAGGGAAGGAAAACCAGTCCGTCGCAGCCCGGCCGTATCTGTTCCACCTCCCGGTTCATGGCTTCGTAGTCTGTCTGGCCCAGAAGCTGATTGAGCCATTTCAGGCTGGAACCCGAATTGGTTGTGGCTCCCATAACATACCAGCGCTCCCGGCCGTATCCCTGGAAGGTATTTAATCCAAGAGCAATATTTCCCTCCGGCCTATCCGTCTGAACGCAGACCTGGCCTCCGCTTCCGATGTTAACTGTCGCCTCTCCTTCTGTCACGGCTCCGCATCCGATGCTCTGCATAGCCTGGTCTCCTCCGCCCAGAACCACCGGGATTCCCTGCTCCAGTCCAAGCTCACGGGCCGCTTCCCCTGTGACGCTTCCGGCAATCTGGATACTGTCTTTGCAGGGCGGAAATATCTCCTTAGGAAGCTTCAGCTTCTCTAATATCTCCTCCGCCCATTTCCCTTTCCTTAAGTCAAAGGCCAATGTGGCAGAGGCGTCCGAATAGTCCGTCCCAATCTCCCCGGTTATCCGGAAGCGGAGATAATCCTTGGGAAGCAGTGCGTAAGCCGCCCGTTCCAGGCTCTCTGTCTCCCTTTTCTTAAGCCACAGAAGGGTGGGCAGCATGATTCCCGGCGCAATGGGATTCATCAGTATCCGCTCGATATCCGATCCCAGAATGGCCCGAATCTCTTCCACCTCTTCTCCCGTCCGGGCATCACAGTGGATAATGGCCGGGCGTATCACCTGATATTCCCGATCCAGCAGCACGGTACCATGCATCTGCCCTGAAAATCCAATTGCAGCAATACGTTTTCCTGTACCCTTAAGCTGGGCTGTCACAAGTGTTACTGCTTTTTTCAAAGCCTCCCACCAGATCGCCGGCTCCTGCTCGGCATATCCGCTCCGTCTGCACAGGATGGAATAGGGACTGCTGGCCAGGCCGGCTATATTGCCCCTCTCATCTACCACCATTGCCTTCAAGCTTGAGGTTCCCACATCAATTCCTAAAAAACAGGACATTCCTTCTCCCCCTTCTATTAAAGTCGCTGCGCAACAGCACTAAAGGGTAAAGCCTTTGCGGCTTTACCGTTCAACAGAAATTATGTTTCAAAAGTATATGTCAAAAACAACTTGTACGTATATATTCAAACACATATTATGATAGGTGTCAATCTCTTTTACATTACTGTTCACTTCGTGACCAGTAACTTTTTCACCGCAGATCCGTCCAGTCTTATCCGTTTAAATCTCTCACAGTTTCCCGTTCCACCACCTCAGGCTCAAAAAAAGCATCTGCGTCTCCATTGGGATTCTTTATCAGCCCAAGGAGGTTCCGGGCGGCTCTCTCTCCAAGCTTTAGCGGTTCCTGGCGGACGGAAGTCAGCTTTTTCGCTCCGAACATGCACATATAGGAATCGTCATATCCGATTACGGACACATCCTCCGGCACACGGACTCCCCGTTTTTCCAGAATCCCCATGATGCCTAGGGCCATCTCATCGTTAAAGCAGAACACCGCCGTAACCTTGGAAAGACAATCTTCAACCAGCCTTTCCTGCTCCAGGAACTCCTGAAAGGACTCATACTCATACCACCTGGCCCACCCATCTTCCTCACGGATTCCGGCCCCGCAAAGGGCCGCCTGGTAACCGGCATAGCGCATACTGCCGCTGCCTTCCGTCCGGTTCATAATGCAGGCAATCCGGGTATGCCCCTTGTCTATCAGATATTCCGCCGCCATCTTTCCGCCTTCAAAATCATTCATAATCACGCAGGGAAGCCCGGCATAGGGAAGCTGTCCGCCCATGGTAATGCAGGGGATCCTAAGCTGCTTTATCTTTTTGTAAAGATGAAGGTTGGAATAGATGCAGGCGCTTCTGGCCGGTATGAGCAGGATTCCGGCACAGCCTTTTTCCATGGCCTCCTGAAGACAGCGGGCCTCATCCTCCGGCCGGTTATTGGAAAAGCTGATGTTTAAAGCATATCCGTTTTCTTTCAGCACTTTTTCTACTCCAGCGATATACTGGGAGAAAAAATAGTGCTGGGCAAAAAGAGCTATGAAGATAACCGTTTTTGCATTTTTTCCGCCTGCATGAGGGCTTTTTACAAAGCTGCCGCTTCCCTGTACTTTATGAATATAGCCGTCCTTCGTCAGCTCCTCCAAGGCCTTACGGATGGTCTGCCTGCTGAAATCATACCGCTCCATCAGCTTCAGCTCCGAGGGCATCTTCTCCCCCGGCGCAAGGCGTCCGGATACAATCTCCCGTTTCAATTCGTCGTATACCGTCTGGTATTTTGAAGCCGTCTCTTTTATTTCCATTTCCTATTCTCCCGCTTTACTGACATTCTTTTTCTCCATCATAAAGGAACATGAAGCCTTACGCAAGCCTCATGGGCAGCCGGATTTTTCATTGACTTTCATTTTTGTTTCCTGTATAATACAAGTACAAAAACTTATACGTACATATTATACAGGAAGAAAGAGATTTTTTCAACCAGGAGGATTACTATGAATTCTGTTTTTCAGACCAATTTCGAACACTTAAAAGAAGCCGTCAACACTACCACCGCCGCATATACGGCCCCGGCTCTGGAATGTATCGAGGCCACAAAGGAAGCCCTTTTATGCGGAAACAAGATTCTGCTCTGCGGCAACGGCGGAAGCGCCTCAACAGCCTCCCATATCACCAATGATTTTGTCGGCCATATGGCCAACTGGAACCGGAAAGGATATCCGGCCATTGCCCTGACTGCCGATATCTCGGTGCTGACTGCCTTGACCAATGATTTCGGCTATGACGCCGTCTTTTCCCGCCAGGTGGAGACCTTGGGCGTCAAAGGGGATATTCTCTGGGGCTTCAGCACAAGCGGCAATTCCAAAAATGTCATCCTGGCCGTGGAAGCCTGCAAAAAAGCAGGCATTAAAACCGTTATCTTCACCTGCAGATCCGGCGGAAAGTTAAAGGATATGGCCGATATCTGGGTTCCGGTGAACACAGACGAGCCTATGCTTGCCGAGGCCCTTCATCTCTTCTATATACACAGCATCGCAGAAAGCATTGAGCTGGAGCTGGATCCGGTCAGGTAAAACGCCTTGTTACAGTCTTGCACCGTCATAATTCGCACCGCTGCAAATGACTTGCTCGATCCGACATCCTTCGCCGCATTTCACGCAGCTGTGCTGCGGATTCCATATATCATTTCTTTGGGGCAGTCAGCGCCAAGCTCCAAAACCAAAGTCCGCTGGCTGCCATGTGGATCAAGACGGCAAAGTCCATTCCCTTTTCCTGGTCACGGAGTGAACAGGAACACCATATAGAAATTTATTATAACCAGAATGCATATTCCCATTGTGTCCGTCACATAATTATGCTATAATTATGCCAGTGAAAGGAGTGAAGAATCATGCCGCTTATAATGCCTATCAAGGATTTACGCAATACAACCGAAATTTCTAATATCGCACACAAGGAACAGGAGCCAATTTTTATTACCAAAAACGGGTATAGCGACTTAGTGGTAATGAGCAGCGAATTGTATGATAAATTCGCAAGAATTAACCGCATCGACCAAGCCATTTATGAATCTGAACAGGAACTGGCAAACGGAGCAGAAGCAGTTGATGCAGAAATAGTTTTTGCGGAATTGGAGAAAAAGCATTTTGGATAAATACAAGATAAAAATCAACCCTAGAGCAGTACGTGACTTAGACAGTATTTACAAATATATCGCAAATGAGAAACTTGCCCCTGAAAATGCAAAAGGGCAAGTTGACAGAATCAAAAAGGCCATTTTGAAATTGGACACTTTTCCCCAGTCCCGCCAGGAACGTAATGAAGGCAGATATGCCGGAAAAGGTTATAGGCAGTTGTTAGTTGACAACTATATAGCCATTTTTCGAATTGATGAAATTGAAAAAATAGTTTATATTGTAACGATACAATACCAAGGACGTAATTTATAAACCAAAAAAATTTTGTGAGGCCTTTATTTCCCGGTCTCCCCCTATATTCTCTCAACCTTCCCCACCGACTGCTGCACCACCAGTTCCGGCTGCAGCACGATATTTTTCCGCTCCAGCGGCTGATAAAAGGAAGTCTCTATCATATCCACCAGACTTTTCCCAATCTCCCTGTGCCCGTCGTACACATAAGTCAAACGGGGCTCTATGAGCTTTCCGCAGGCCAGATCTCCAAAAGACACCAGGGAAACATCCTCCGGTATCCGGATTCCGTGATCCTTACAGCATAGAATCACCCCGGACGCCAGGATTGCGCTGCCCACCAGCACTGCCGTGGGAAGACTCCCCCTTTTGATGAGCTCCCCCATAACCGAATACCCGTACTCCTCAGAAAATTCACCAAAAAAGTACCGCATTTTGCCGGGATCCAGAAGTTTTTCGTAAAAGAAATCCGATGCGCCGCTGTAACGATCATAATTGGTGGACAGATGCCGGGGGCCTGTGATAAACACAATCTCCTCATGCCCCATAAGGGTCAGATGCTCCAGCACCTGGTACATGGCTTTCCGCTTATCCACATAGATAGCGGGAAAGGGGTGCTCCCGGGAACGCCTGTCAATAAAAATAATGGACATGCCCCTCTCCTGCAGACGTGCCAGATAATCCTCATTCTTTCCGGTAGAGGCAATCACCAGCACGTCCGCCTGCTTTTCCACCATAAACTGGATTCCCTTTTTCTCAATCTCCGGATCCTCATATGTATTCACAAACAGAACCAGATTTCCGTTATTCCGGTAAGCCCGTTCAATCTGCTTCAGAATTTTTTCAAAAAAAGGCACAGAGAAATCTGACATTACCATACCAATGGTACGGAATGTTCGTTTTTTCATAGACTGGGCAGCTGCATTTGGCTGATAGTCCAGTTCCTCGATCGCCTGCCGCACTGCCGTCCGGTACTGTTCTCCCACATTGTCCGCCCCATTGATGATTCTGGAAACCGTGGCAATGGATACTCCCGCTCTTTTCGCAACGTCTTTTATTGTCACCATAAATTTAACCCGAATGTAATCATAAAATTACTTTTTCCATTTCTTAGGATATAATAGATTCCGAACATTGTCAATTCAAGATCCATGGCCGCGCAGGGCAATTGCTGGTCACGGCGCGAAGCGCAGCGGCAGGCAAGGTTCCCCGCTACTTAATCAGACCGGCCGCCCTGGGAAGAGCTATGGTAAGGGCCGGAATATAGGATACCATCAGCAGCACCAAAATCTCCGCCAGAATAAAAGGCGCTATCTTCTTCGCCCCTTCCCACAGCTTAATCCGCCCGATGCCGCAGCCGATAAACAGGCAGACTCCCACAGGGGGCGTTGCATTTCCAATCACAGCGTTCATGCACATAATAAGTCCGAACTGAACGGGATGGATTCCAAGGGACGCTGCAATGGGAGCCAGAATAGGAGCCAGCAGAATAATGGTTGCGCTCCCTTCCATGAACATCCCCATAAAGAGCAGCAGGATATTGACAAAAATCAAAAATAAGATCTTATTATCCAGATAAGTGCTCACAAACAGCCCCAGACTCTGCTGCACACGCAGATAGGCAAAAATCCGGCTGATGATCATGGCATTTCCCATAATAAACAGAATGCCTGCCGTTGTCTTGGCCGTCTTTAAAAGCATATGAGGAACAGCCCTGAAAATTTTCCCACGGGTAATAAAAGCTCCCACCGCCAGAGAATAGGCCGCCGAAACAGCGCCTGCCTCACTGGGCGTAAAAATGCCGGACAGAATCCCCCCCAGAATCAGCAGCGGCATTCCCAGAGGAAAAATGGCAGCCAGAATAATTTCAACCGCCTCTTTCCTGGAAAACCTTTCTGTTCTCCTTGGAAAATCCTGTTTTCCCGCCATAAGGGCCACAACCGTCATAAGGGCAAGCCCTACCAGGATTCCAGGAATAATCCCCCCAAGGAACATGGCTCCGATGGACGTGCTCACGGTAGCCCCATAGACCACCATTACAATCGAAGGCGGAATAATCGGCCCGATAACAGAGGAGGAAGCTGTCACGGCAACGGAAAAGTCCGGTTCATATCCCTCCTCAATCATAGCCGGAATCAGCATACCTCCCACAGAAGAGGTATCCGCTACAGCCGAGCCGGTGATTCCGCCGAAAAACATACTGGCCACAATATTTACCTGGGCCAGGCTGGCCTTCATCCGCCCGATGAGCAGGGTAGAAAAGCGCACCAGCCTTCTGGTAATGCCGCCGTAATTCATAAGCTCTCCTGCAAACACAAAAAAGGGAATGGCCAGAATGGTAAAGGAATTCATTCCCCCGAACAGCCCCTGGGGAATCACGTTAATGGGATTGTTTCCTATCAAAAGCAGGCCGGCCACGCTGACGCCCGCAAACGCAAAGCAGATGGGCACTCCCACAAAAATCAGCAGAAACATCAAGCCTATCAGAATTATAGTTTCCAGCATTTTATCCTCCTTCCTCTGCACATGCTTCCTGTGCACATTTCACCGATTCTCGTAGTCGGACTGGGGCCAGAACAGCGTCTTATCTTTTATCTTTTTCACCAGCATAACCACCTGTTCAAAGACCATAAAACAGAGACTGACCGTCATGGCCCCGTAGGGATACGCCATGGAAATCCGGGTCATGGGAGCCAGGACATCCGCCTGGGATTTTGTCAGATTCCAGGAACAGTAGATGTAAAACAGCAGAATCACAACAATAGCAGCCTGAATGGGCCCATAGAGATATTTCTGCTTTTCCTTCGGCATTTTTGACACCAGGGCGTCCAGACAGATATTGCTGTCGTCCCGGATGGTAACCGCTGATCCCATCATCCCCAGGAACACCACCAGGTAGCCGATAATCTCATCACTTCCCAAAATACTGTAATGGAAGAAATAACGGAGTACAACACCCAGCAGAACCATTACCACAATATAGACCAGCACGGCCACAAGCAGAATATCCTCCAATTTATGAATTATGGAAATTATCTTTTTCATACGCTCTCCTTATTATGGGGGGAACAGCCCGGGCCTTCCCCCATGGGAACAAACGATTGCAGCAAACCGGCAGTTCTCAAACGCACCGGCCTCTACTCGCCGCGGATCTCGTCACGGGCAGCCATCATGGCGTCGTACAATTCCTGCGCGTCCTCCGGCGTAGTATCCAGTCCAAAGTAATAATCCTTAATGGACGCCGTGGCCTCTATAAAGGCTCCCTTGTCCACTTCAACAAACTCTACCCCGTTCTCCTTCAGCACATCAATGGACGCCTGGTTATACTCTGGGAACCACTCATAGATAGACTCTTCATTCTCGATTCCCGCCTGCACCACTGCCTCCTTAAGCTCCGCAGGCAGACTGTCAAAGAACTTCGCGCTCATATACTGGATTCCCGGAATCCGAAACTGCTCCGTATAAGAATAAGTATCCGCCACCTCAAAGAGCATATTGTCCGCGCAGAGGGCTTCATTCTGCTCCAGTGCGTCAATGGTTTTCTGCTGCATGGCCGTGTACACCTCGCTCCACCCCAGACTGATGGCGCTAAAGCCCATAAGCTCCATGGTTTTGGCCAGAATGGGATCATTCATAACACGGATCTTGATCCCCTTCGCATCCTCCGGGGTGCGGATTGCTTTGTTGGCAAATACATTCCTGCTTCCAAAATCCGCAAAGGTCACAATCTTAAAGCCTGCTGCCGTAGTATCTGCATCCAGCTTTTCAAATACCGCCTCACTTCGCACTACGTCCAGCATTTCCCGGGAATTGTCAAACATATAAGGGAAGGAAAATACAGACCACCTGGGACAGTAGCTTGACATATCAGAAGCAGAAGCATCGCACATCTCCAGCTCCCCCGCACGCACGCTTTCCAGATTGGCCGCTTTGTCGCCAAGCTGGGCGTCGGGGTACATCTCCACCGTAATGCGTCCCCCGGACAGCTCCTCCACACGCTCTTTAAAGCCTTCTGCAATCCTGCCCACCTGGGAATTCTGAGGCGAGGTAAATGCATAGCGAATCACATATTCCGCCTCTGCCCCTTCGCCGTCTGCCTCCGGTTCCTCTGCGTCTGTCTCTGCAGGCATATCCGCCGCCTCCTTATCTGTATCAGCCGTTTCGTTCTGTGTGGAATTTCCACATGCAGCCATGGATGCTGCCATAACTAGTGCCATCAAAAGCGCCAACAATTTTTTCATATCACATTCTCCTTTCACTTTGCCTCTTCCAAAAAAGAGCGCCGTCTCTTCCTTATTATGCTTCCGTTGTTTCCTTTTCTTCCTCTGCAAAGTAGATATCCTGCTCTTTTAAGACTTTCCGCAGAACCTCATGGGGAATCTCTCTCATTTCCTTGTTATTTTCCGCCGCCCAGGCCGCGATCACGCCGGCGCAGTGTCCCAGGGTCATACAATTGCTCATGCTGCGGGTGGAACCACAGGCCTTTGACTCCACGCTGATGTTTCGTCCCGCCGCAATCACTCCGTCCACATCTGCCGGCACCAGGCTGCGCAGGGGAATGTCATAAGCCGTTCCCGGCTCCATGCGGGCAAAAGTAATATCCTTGCCGTCCGGCGTATGGTATCCCAGGGGCGACTGGTAGCTGCACACGGCATCCGGATACTTGCTTGCATTGAGAATGGCTTCACTTGTCAGACGCAGGCCCCCGATTACCTTGCGGCTCTCCCGGATTCCCAGAGCCGGGGCTGTAGCGGCAATAAATGCATGTTCAAACCCCGGAACATATTTCTGGAACAGGGGCAGAACCTGCCACATCCTTTTTATACTCATATCCGTTCCTTTGGTAACTGCGTCTGCGTCCGTGCCGTCAAGGGCTGTAGTGCCTGTCATATTTAAAATCATCTCACCGGGATTCGGCGTGCTGTAAAAGAGAATAAACCAGTCCCGAAGGTATTCCAGTTCTTCCGGAAGGGAAATCCCTTCCAGCTCCTCTGCAAGCCGGAAGCCGTAAAAGCCCGCGTGTGGAAGATGCCCCAGATACCGCTCCCCCTTCTGAAGCTTCGGACGGGCCCCGTAATATTCCTTAAGCTTTTTTACATCCACATTGCTAATCTTGGCAATCAGGCTGGCCGGATGCTGATGCTTTGGATCCAGTTCTTCGTAATGAGAGCCGGAAAATTCGAGAAGATCCCCATCTCCCGTACAGTCGATAAACTGCTTTGCAAATACAGCCTGTCTGCCGGATTTATTTTCAATGATCACGCCTTTTAGCTTTCTGCCGTCCATAATGGCCTTTGTAACCATAGTAAGATACAAGGTATCCAGCTTCTCCTCCTGCTCATACATTTCCACAATGGCGTATTTGGCACGCTCGCTGTCATAGAGGATATAGGCATCCTTTTCGTAGTTGGGATTTTCCACGCCGCCCAGGTCTTCGATTCTTTGAAAATATTCATAGGCAATTCCGCCCACACAGCGTTTTACCTGATCGCTGCAGGTCCATGAGGTATTCATAAATCCGGTAAACTGTCCGCCCAGATACCCCATCCGTTCAATCACCAGTGTCTTTGCTCCGCTTCTGGCCGCTCCCAGTCCGGCAATCATTCCTGCCGTGCCGCCTCCCGCAACCACTACGTCATAGGTTCCATATACTGGAAGCTCCTGTGCCGGTTCCTTATAAGTCATTTTCTTCCTCCTTCCTGTTCCGGTTTCCCGGAATGTGTGCAATGCGTCTCCTTTGTTTCCTGTTATAACCAAAGACAGCTTATTTTCTTTTTGTCCTTGACTATAGTTTCTCCGAAATCTGAAATTTCCTGCAGAAATCCCGCAAAATGCAGAAAAGATGTTCCCGTTCCAGCTCCTCCAGATCCATCTGAGGGCTGCGCATATGGCCGGCCGGAATCCCTCTAAACTCCAATCCGCTTTTGAAATACGCCATATTGCTTCCGCATTTCAAAATATCGCAGATCTCCACACAGACCTTCTGCCAGCGCTCCATGCGCTCAAGATCCTTCTCCTGATAGGCCCGGTACACTTCCGCAAAAGGCTCCGGGAACACCCCTGCCACTCCGGAAACGGTTCCCCCACACCCCAGCACCAAGAGACTTGCAAAAACCTTATCGCAGCCATGAAGCACGGAAAAATCTTCCCCCACCTGGAGATACTCCAGCGTTCTATTCAAATCCAGATAGCTGTACTTGATCCCTGCCACATTCTCTGCATTCTCATAAATCGTTTTCACATCTTTGTACAGTAAATCATTGCCCGAACACTGTGGGATATTGTAGAGATAGAGGGGAAAACCCTCTGGCAGGGCCCCTGCTACTTCCAGATAATAATTCTGCATCTCTCTGGAGCTCATGTGCAGAAACGCCGGCGTCACCACCCCAACCCCGTCTGCCCCTATCTGTCTGGCATGCAGGGCCAGCTCTATGGTTTCTTTCGGTGTGTCCGCCCCTGCATGTATGTACACAGGCACCCTCTTTTTCGCTGTTTTTACAACAACGGAGGCAATTTCTTTGCGCTCCTTAAGGTTCAGACGGGACATTTCTCCCGTAGTTCCGCAGGGATACAGGCAGTCGGCCCCACGGGCAATCAATGCTTCTGTAAGCTGTTCCATGGCTTCCTTAAGGAAGGCCCCACGGGAATCCATCGGGGTAACCATTGCCACCGTAACCCCATGCAGCTTTTTCATGCTTTCATTCCTCCTTTTTTGATAAAACGTTTTCTTATTCGATAGTACTTGTTTTTCTTTAAATATCAACATTTTTTCTTATTTTCGTCATAACATCTAGTTTATTCATTTGATTTTTATACAATATAACCAATTATTTTTAAGTAAACGTTATCTAGCAAAAACTCAAATCCATATGATTGAATTTTTTTATCTATTTTTCTTGCTTTTCCCAGATTCTTCTGCTAGAGTAAAAATGGCTTTTGTTTTTGTCCCAAGGACGGTAAACAGCAGCCAGACACCTAAATATTTTTATAGAGAACAAGCGAGGTACGAATATGGGAATGGACAATAAATGTGATACTGCTTCCTGCAATGGAAACTGCGATTCCTGTGACGGGAATATCACGGTCACGCTGACCCTGGATAACGATGAGCAGGTGGAATGTGCGATTCTCACCATCTTTCCGGTGAACGGAAGGGATTATATCGCTCTGCTTCCTCTGGATGAGAACGGGGAAAATGAGGACGGAGAGGTATTCATCTACCGCTACGACAACAGCCAGGAATCCCCGGTTCTGGAGAACATCGAGGACGACGAGGAGTACGAGGCTGTGGCGGACGCTTTTGACGAGATGCTGGACGCAGCGGAGTACGACGAGCTGGTGGGCGAGGAAGAAGCGGAATAAACGGTACGCAAAAAAGAGGGGGCTGCCTGGAAATAAGGCTGATATCTTATTTCCCACAGTCCCCTCTTTTTGATGCCGATAATACTGCTCCCATGTCTTGCTGCAGCCTTCGCTGCGCCTGCGTCTGTGAAGCAGCGCTCTCAGAAATATTCTGCATCAAACTATCCAAAACTTAATTTCCCTGCTCCTTCCCCAGCCGCTTCTGAATATAGTCCCTCACTTCATCCTTGGGCACCCCAAGAGCAATGGACAGTTCCGCATACAGGTGCTCCTCCGCAGCCTTAAAGTAACGCTCGTCCACGGTGGTCGCCTTCTTCCCCACCGCCTTTCTCTGCTGCTGGCGCTGATATGAAGTCTTGATAATCTGAATCCACTCCCTGGGATTGCAGCTGCGGATGGCTTCCTTGTAGCGCAGCTCCCGGACCTTGTCATCCTTCTCCCACAGCTCTTCGATGTGGGGAATCTCGTCCACCAGAGAAGCAGCCTCCTCCTGGGTCATCACTGCCCGGATGACTACCTTCTCATTGTCCACAGGCGTAAAAATGCGGTTTCCCTTTTTAAAACAGGGATTCAGCACATAGTAAAGGCGATTCCCCGGCACCCCCTCGATATTCGGCGAGGTGATGTCCTCGATCTCGCACACGCCTGTCGTTCCGTATACAATATACCCTCCTTTTTCAAACATATTCTTACCTCCTGCCTGGCTCGTCACGCACAAAAAGGAAAAACCGCCTGCTGTCAAATACAAAGCATTGCGGTTTGTGTTTTCCAACTTCTATCTAATATTATAGCAGAAAACTTCGGATTTTTCTAACAATTTTTTCTTGTTTTTCCTTTTTTGTTACATTTAGCTGATACATGTGGGGAGGATTTTGGCTATTTTGCCAAAGATTTCTCCTATTTAAAGCCGCTGTTCCTCCGCAGCTTTTGCCGCAGGCGCCTGCCCCATCTGAAGCTTAACGCGCAGAATTCTTTGAAGGGATTCCTCTATCCGCTCCTCCCCTATCCTTCCGCTGGAAACAGCTTCCTTTATACCCTGGAAGGCTTCCTGGAAATCCTTCGGCATCAGCAGGAGATCTACGCCTGCTTCCACGGCCTTTACCGCCGCCTCCTTTGCGCTGTAATGTTCCCCAATGGCTCCCATATTCATGGCGTCTGTGACGACCAGGCCCTGAAAGCCCAGATCTTCCCTTAATATCTCTGTTATCATTTTATAAGACAGGGAAGCAGGCGTGCTGTCTCCCACGATCTTCGGCAGGGAAATATGCGCAGCCATCACCATGTCTGCACCGCATTCTCCGGCAGCCGCAAAAGGAACCAGCTCCGCCGCCTTCAATTCCTCATAGGTTTTTTCCGTATAAGCATATCCGTCATGGGTGTCGCCTTCCGTTGCCCCATGACCCGGAAAGTGCTTGAATGTGCTTAGAATGCCCTCTGTGTGAAGCCCCTTGGATACGGCGGCCGCCATTCGTGCAGCCTTATCGGGATCGCTTCCGAAGGAGCGGTCGCCTATGACTGTATTTTTCTCATTTGTCAGCACGTCAGCATCTGGGGCGAAGTCTGTGTTGAAGCCCAGTTCACGGAGATATGCTCCTATAACTGTGCCTGCCCGATATGCCTCTTCTTCTGTAGTAAGCTGTCCCATAGGTCCTACCTGCTTCACTGAAAAAGCAGGATTTTTCCCTATCCGGGCTACCCGGCCTCCCTCCTCGTCAATGCAGAGAAACAGGGGGAGGCCTTCTATCTCCTCACCGTAAGCTCTGGTGTTGTTAAGCATTTCCTTTGTCTGTTCTTCCGAGAGCAGATTGGAAGCGAAATAGATTAGGCCGCCTACGGGATATTGGGCCAGCTTGTCTTTTGTGGCGTCTCCGGCTGCCGTGACGGGTGATATGCCGGTGAGCTGCTCCGGTGTAAGAATGAACATCTGGTAAATTTTTTCGTCTAATGTCATTTTATCGAGAAACGCTTCTATTTCCTGCTCCAGAAGCTCCTCCTGGGATTTCGCAAGATGGGATTCCTGTTCTGGCTGACCGCCTCTCTGATCCGATTCCGTCTGCGCAAAGTCAGAACATTTTTCCTCTTCCTTAAGCCTGTATAGAACGGCGCTGGTTAAGGTGCCTTTTTCCTTCTGCAAATCCAGGTTTTTCTGTATATAGCTCCAGGCAAATACGCCTATGCCTGCCAGGAAAAGAAACATCATGCCGGCAAAAAGCCTGTAATGAAATCTTCCGTTTCTTCTATTGCGCTTTCTTCTGCGTCTTCTCATAGCACTCTCTCCTGTTCATGTCCGCTGACGGCAGCTTGGGGAACAAGAAACATACGTCTTGTTCACTGAGGGTATTGTACCATATCTGAAATTATTTCTACAATCATCTTCTGTTTTAAAAGCGCTATTCCTCTATTTTAGACATTTTCAGCTCTCTTTAGATCCAGTCTTGACAAGAAGACCTGGAAAATTTATCATATCAGTAGTGTCTAATATCAATTCGGAAAGGACGAGTGATTATGGAAAAAGCAAAGGTATATTTTACAAAGGAAATCACACCTAAGAGCCTGGTTCGCATTTATGAGGCTCTGGGACGGGAGCTTCACGGAAAGGTGGCCGTTAAGATCTCCACCGGCGAGCCCGGAGGCCGCAACTTTCTGCAGCCGCAGCTTATCGGGCCTCTGGTTCAGAAGCTTGAGGGAACCATTGTGGAATGCAATACGGCCTATGAGGGACGGCGCAACACCTCCGAAGCTCACTGGCAGACCTTCAAGGATCATGGCTTCGCCGCCATTGCTCCCTGTGATCTGATGGACGAGGACGGGGAACTGGCGCTGCCGGTCCGGAACGGAAAGCAGCTGAAGGAAAACTATGTGGGCAGCCATCTGGAGCGGTACGACTCTATGCTGGTACTGTCTCATTTTAAAGGGCATGCTATGGGCGGCTTCGGCGGCGCTCTCAAGAACGTGGCAATCGGAATTGCTTCTGCCCATGGAAAAGGACATATTCACTGCAATGGCGCGCCTATGACAAAATTTGATGATCTCTTTACGGCAGATCACGACTCCTTCCTGGAATCTATGGCCGATGCAGACAGCGCCGTGATGGATTATCTGGGAACGCGGAATATGCTTTATGTCAATGTGGCGAACCGCCTGTCTGTAGACTGCGACTGCGATGCCCATCCCCATGACCCAGAGATGGCAGATCTTGGAATCTTCGCTTCTCTTGACCCGGTTGCAATTGACCAGGCCTGCGTGGATGCCGTTTACAATTCTCCCGATCCCGGAAAGGCTGCCCTGATTGAGCGTATGGAGTCCAGAAACGGGATTCATACCATTGAGGCTGCTGTGGAACTGGGGCTTGGCACACGGGAATATGAGCTTGTGACCCTGGATTAAAAACAATATTTTGGGGCTGTGAAAAATGCAGGGCTGTTTGATTGATACATAAAAAAACAGCCCTGCATGTATTTCACATCCAAAGCCGTTCCTTACCGATACTACAGCAAATCCAGAAACGCCTCTACATCCTCCCGCCTTGTAGCCCAGCTTGTTGCCAGGCGCACCACGGTATGCTCCGGATCCGGCCTTTCCCAGAAGCCCATGGCCGCTTCTTTTTGCAGCGCCTGGTAAGTCTCATTTTCCAGGAGAAGAAACTGTTGGTTGGTGGGTGATTTCAGATAGAGCGTATACCCCTTTTTCTCCAATCCTTCCTTTAAAAGCTCTGCCATCTCTATTGCATGGCGGCTGATTTCAAAGTAAAGCCGATCCGTAAACAGGGCATCAAACTGTATCCCCAGAAGCCGCCCCTTTGCCAGAAGCGCTCCGTGCTGCTTTACAATGCTCAAAAAATGCCTGGGCATATTTTTCTTTGTAAACACCAGCGCTTCCCCACAGAGTGCTCCCACCTTGGTTCCTCCGATGTAAAAGACATCGCAGTATTTTGCTATCATAGGAAGACTCACATCCGTCTCCCGGCTCATCAGTCCATAGCCCAGACGGGCTCCGTCCAGGTAGAGGGGAATCTCATAGCTTCTGCAAACGTCTGAAAGCTCCTTGAGCTCTGCCTGGCTGTAGAGGGTTCCGTACTCGGTAGGATGGGAAATGTAGACCATTCCGGGAAATACCATGTGTTCATGGTTTTCATCCTGCCAGAAGCTTTCCAGCAGGGACTTTAATTCCCTGGCGCATATTTTTCCCTGGTGCTCCGGAAGCTCCAGTACCTTATGACCGTGGTATTCGATGGCTCCGGCCTCGTGGGCGCTTATATGGCCTGTCTTTGCCGCCGCTACGCCTTCATAGGACTTCAGCATGGAATCAATGGCTATCATATTGGTCTGCGTGCCGCCTGTCAGAAAGAAGATTTCTGCCTCGGGACACTGGCAGGCTTCCCGTATCTTTTCCTTTGCACGCTCGCAGTACCAATCCTGCCCATAGCCGGTAAGCTTCTCCAGATTCGTTTCTGTCAGGCGCTTTAAAATCTGTTCGTGGGCGCCTTCCACATAATCGCTTTCAAACGATATCATACCTTAGTCCTCCTATTAAAAGTCGCTGCGCGGCAGCACTAAAGTGCAAAGTCCCTTCGGCACACCTGTAATGAGAGAAACTTTTATTCGAAAAAACACTCATAAAAGTTCCCCTCGTGCGCCTTTGCGGCTTTACCATCAAATAAAAATATTTTTAGATTCCATAATGCTGCAGGGCGTGTAGAATTCCGCCTGCGTCTATGTCATCCGTTATGTAATCGGCGCTCTGCTTGGCACACTCTTCCCCATTTCCCATGGCAACGCCGATTCCAGCGTATTTCAGCATTTCAATGTCATTTTCCCCGTCTCCGAAAGCTATGATTTCCTCTCTTTCAATGCCGTGATGCTCCAGCATTTTCTGTATGCCGACTACCTTGCCGCCGCTTTTGGAAATATAATCGGAACCCAGGGCATTCCACCAAGTCATTTTGCAGTGGGGAAGCTGCTCGAGCAGCCCTTCCGCTTCTTTTCTGTCCACAAAGGCATTGATGAGATACACCGGAGCGCCCCGATACACGTCTATCTCCGGAACCTTGGTTGAAATCTCCTGATGAATCCATCTTACCCTTTCATTCACAACATTCATGTACAGCCGATCCAGTTCCACAAAACCCAGGGGAAGCTGCTTTTCTTCAAATATAGGAAGAATATTCTCTATATCTGTCCTGTCAATGGCTTCTCCCGACAAGATATTCCGTTTTTCATCCAGGCAAAGCTGGCCGTTAAGCAGTACATATCCGTCAAACTCTATATCACGGACAGGAAGTCCGTCCAGTTCGAGAATATGTCTCCCCGTGGAGGTGAAGAGCTTGATCCCGCGGCTCCGAAGCCGTGCAAGAGATTCTAATGTGTCCTTTGGAACGGCGTGTGTCTTATGGGATAATAGTGTTCCGTCGATGTCAAAAAATGCTGCCTTTATACTCATGTGTTTTCTCCTATTCCAGTTCCGTAATATTCCTCAGAATGCACAAATCAGTGCACAGCTACAGTTCCATCTCCATCCCTGTATAAATCTGCTCTGCGCAGCTGCCTAGTAGTCCGTATCGGAAATCCTTGTGCATATTTCTGAGGATATTTTTCCGAGAGTGCAGGTCAAAAAACGCAGACGTAGTGGTGCTACGGCGAGGCTTTTTGACCTGTGCTATCGGAGAAATAGACCGGAAATATGCACAAGGATTTCCGGTACGGACTACTAGTTCCTCCTTTAATATAGCAAATGCCGGTTCTCCTGTACAGTGTCCTGTATATATTTTTTTGATTCCTGTTCTGCGGATGTTACTGTTCAGAGGTCAGCTTGTGATAAACAAACCGATGGTGTAGACTAATCTTAGTCGAAACCATCGGTTTTCTTTATCCAAATATCTCGGATACTCTGTTATATAAATTTGATTCTTCGTTTTGGCGTATCTGAATAAGCATGCTCATGCATTCACAGAGATACTCGATGGACTCGAATCCCCTGAATGACACAGCCTGCTGCTGCTTGCGCTTATATCCTCTAAGCAGACGCTCCGCTTCATTGTTTGTAGCCGGAACTCTGTGATCATGCAGGAACAGAAGATGGTTGGACATGTATTCTTCCATCCGCAGATACAGGTTGTATCCGTCCTTATAATACTCACTTGCTGGAATGTATTCGTATTCCTCTTTCGCTTTTTGCAGTATTGCCCGGTAGCGTTCTTCATACTCCCTGACCTTTTCGGTGTCAGGAGGCGCCTCTTCCGGCAGGCCGTTCCGGTAGTGGATCATTTCCTGTACCAGAGCACGCATTTCCTTGTTCCAGGTCCGGTCAGCCTCATTATCTATGCTGTCCTTCAGATAGCGGAGGACATGCGCAAGACACTCCTGGTGTTGTGCACCATAGTTATAAAAGGTTTTCTCATGATCGTGAACCAGGATTCCCTGGTAATCTTCGACCGGGGTGCCTTTTACTCCTTCGTGCCCTTTTTTCCTGCGTGCAAAATACATCGCTTTTCCATCCGGGGCAGCGCACACAAATACATAAGCATTTTTTCCGTTTTCCTTTGCGTTGGTACAATCCGTATGAAGGACGGGGCTAAGCAGCAGATCGGCAAACGTCGCTTTTCGTTCCTGTTCCGTTTTTTTGGCAAATTCCCTGCCAAGCTTATTAACCATGCCCTTGGATATGCTGAGCCTGCCATCAGTCAAATCGGAAAGGAATTTCCTGCTTTTGTCGATGGAAGTGCAGCAGTCGTTATTCAACAGAAACAGGAAGGCCTTGACGCTTCCACCATAATTCACCTCGTCCACAACGCCGGGAGGAAACTCCGCATGGATCCGCTCGCCGGTTTTGGAATTATAATACACATCTGCGTGGTATTCCGTGACCTCCAGTATCGTACGTATGTTGACCAGCTGTTTCACGATCGTTTTTGAAGTCTTTTTGAAATCCGGATCTTCCAGCACTTCCCGGGGCGGCGGCAGCAGAACCGGATCCGTGGCAGGGATCTGCTTTTTCCTGCGGTGTCCCGGATGTCCCGGCTGGGCGCCCGGCTTACGGCCGCTTTTTTCCCGGCCGTTGGAGATCTTCTTGCGGCGGAGCGTTTTGGAAGAAGGGATGGAGGAATTTTCATAATCCCGGTTGATTTGCGCCCTCAGCTTCAAGTTCCTGCCCTTTTCCTCTTCCAGCGCCGTTTCCAGCCCATAGATCTTATGGCGCTGCCGGGTTGCCTTGTCCAGTGCGGCGTCTCTCTGTCTTTCTGCCTTTATGGCACGCCTTTCCATTCGTTCCAATTCTTTTCGCAAGGCCGACAGCTTTCGCTCGCATTCCTTTTGAAGTTCTTCAAATATCTCAAACCATTGATTGCGGACGGAAACGGTTTCACTGCGGGCACGTGAAAGCTCGTCCTTCAATTTCCGGATTTCCCGTTCCAAAGAACGTAATTCTTTCAGGTATTCCTCCTGCATGCGGACATATATTTCACCGGATTTGAAAGCGCATATCTGTGCGTTGGCCGCTTTCAGCCTGTATTCAAGAGTGGTGGTGTATTCAAAGGAAGCGTTCATGTGGTCAGCCCTTCTTTAAGGAGTCAAGAATTCTGTTCATCAGCGCCGATAATTCACCGTTGTGTTCCTGTTGGGCCTTAATGATGCGTTCCTGCTGCCTGATGATTTCATTTTTTGCCTGGACTTCCTCTTCGAGACAGGCAACGGCCTTGTTAAGCAGGACGATTTCATCTTCCATGTTTTTCATTCTCTCAATCCTCCGTTTTCATAAGGCAATTATACTATAGATGCCCTCAAAATGCGAATTTCCGTATTTGAGGGCATGGTCAATTTGACGGTGGATAATTTAAAAAAAGCGAGTAAATATTATCCATAAAAAGAGGGCAAGGAAGCATGCCTGGGACGAAACGGAAGACAGAAATGTGGATAACTTTCTGATAAATAAAGCGGACAGAAAAACTATAAACATCATTTTTCTGTCCGCTTTATTTATCCACATATAAAAAATTTAAATTTCGTCACTTTTCACAATCGTCAAATGTAGGGAGTGAACAGTAACCTGCGGATGCGAACCTCTTCCTCGGAAGATTTGTAAAATAAAAGCCGCTTAGTATAGCATACAGCTGTTTTCCCGGGAATGCAATTGGTTTTCTCCAAAGTTTTGAAGTTCACATTCCCTAAGAGTCCATATGCGTCCCATCCTCAGCCGTGCCAAGCAGCGTATAAGTGGATGTCTCGCCCAATTCCTTAGCCCTTGCTTTACCTGTCAGTTTTTCCCCTGATTCAGCTTTATGGGGAGCTGCTTCTTTCACATCGCCGCTGCCCCCTATATTATGTAATTTCACAGTCTCAATCTGGCTGCGCAATGTGTAACACTGCTTACATTACCATTTCCGCCACAGAGCTCCATAATCCGGGCTGCAACACCTGCATAATCCATTTTCCTACCTTCCTTTTCTCTTTCTTGTTCATATTGTTTTTGTTGATAAATCCACTTTAACCAATCAGCTTTTATTCCACAATGGTTTGACATACTTCTGGCCGTTTTCTTCATAAATGCCTTTTATATTCTGCTTTTTCTTCAAATAAAATTGCAAATTTCCGGAAGGATTGACAGAAAAATTGCCTTGATTTATAATTTTAGTTATATATAATATAAATTATAAATGGAGGTGCAAATATGCCAGCAATCGCGAAAGTCACAAAAGAAATGATTATAGACGCAGCTTTTGAAACTGTAAAAGAAATGGGAGCAGAAAACATAAACGCCCGGACAGTTTCACAAAAACTCGGCTGTTCCACGCAGCCCGTTTTATATCATTTTAAAACGATTGAAGATGTCCGAATTGCAACATATAAAAAAGCAAGTGAGTTTCATATTAACTATGTAACAAATTTAAGCGGCAAATACGAACGCCCTATGTTGGAAGTGGGTATGAGATATATTCAATTTGCCGTAGAAGAAAAAAATCTTTTTCGCTTTTTGTATCATTCAAACTATTGTATAGGCATTTCCCTTTCTGATTGGCTTACCGGGAAAAATTTTGATTTTTTATTCCCTATCCTAAGGAAACAAGCAAAGGTAGACGAGCAACAGGCATATAGCATATTTTCGCAAATTTTTTTAGTAACACATGGAATAACCAGTCTGCTTGCCAACAATGCAATGGTTTATGATGAAGCATATTGTATAAAGACATTGTCTAATGCCTATTTTGGAGCAATGCATCTGATAGAAGAAGGAAGTTTATTATGAAAAAGCAACACAAATACTTTTTCAGTAAGGAAGCAAGGAATGAGAATAAGTAAAAATGCAAAACTGATTAACAAAGCGACAAACCAGAACTTGAACGGGTGATGATGTTATGAATTTAATTATTTCAACACTTAAGAAAGATGATTTATATAATAAAAAAATAATTGAAAATATACAAAAAAACATAAATAATGTTGAGGTTATTTATGCAGAAGACATGAATATAAAAGGCTGCATAGGTTGTAATCGTTGTTGGCTTGTAACACCGGGAATATGCACTATAAAAGATGATTATGAAAGATTGCTTATCAAATTTTTGCAATCAAAACAAGTTGTTTTTATAACAGATTTAAGATTAGGCTTTGTATCATATAAGTTAAAAAATATTTTTGATAGAATATTACCTCTTTTGACAATGAATTTACGATTTAAAAATGGACAAATGAGGCATTACCTTAGATATAAAAAACATTATAAACATCAGTGTACAAGGGGCTACAAACGATATAAAGAAATGTTTCAGATATGCAGAGTGGAAAAGTCAGATTTTCCACTCTATTTTTACATACTCGCTGGTTGCGCTGATTGATGAAATCAAGCCGTCCGTGGCTTTCCTCTTATCCTCAAAGCTGATATTCTCCCAGTCGTCCAGATAGCCGGACAGCAGATCAATCTGCTGCTGGGAAATGGTCTCCACGGATAAATCGGCAATCGCTTTTGTGATTTTCTGGCGGCGCATGTCCAGCTCCTCGATTTTCTTGTTGGCGTAGGCAAGCAGAGTAGCGTTTGCCCCGGTCAGTGTATCAAGTAACTTTTCAATTTCCGCCTCTACCTGTGCCAGCTCCACTTGATAGGCGGTCAATTTCGGGTTGGCCTTTTCCTCACAGCCCCGAAGGTACTTGAAATCCCGGAATTTTTCCCCCATAGCGTTAAAAATGAATTGCTCAAATTCCACTTTGCGGAGAGTGCCGCACCCCGGACAGCCCTTGTGGTCGGACCGTTTATTACACCGAAGGTATTCATAGCCGGAAGGGTTGCGGGTGACTTTTAAAGCATAACCACATTTTCCGCATTTCACTTTACCGGCCAGCCATGTATTCCGGGCCTTCCTCCCGTTCTGGAAGGTGATGTTCGCCATGAGCTTTTTCCGGCATTTCAGCCAGGTGTCAGAGGAAACAATCCCTTCATGGGGAGCGATAACAAGTATCTGGTCTTTTAGGCTCCTGTCCTTGTCCTCCTTCACGTCCCGCCCCTGATAGAGATAGCAGCCATTTGTCCCGGCGAAGTCGGCGACGTCATTGATAACTGCCGCCCCTTGGCTCTTGAAGAACTCATACAATTCCAGGTCGGCCTGTGCGTATACCGGGTTGCGGAGCAGCTGGGAGAGGAAGGGACGGAACAGCGATTTTCCGTGAACCTTGATGTCGTTTTCTTCAAAGTACCGGCTGATGTCCCCGAAGGAGGTCCCAGGCTCGGCGTACATTTCAAACATCAGGCGTACATGGTCTGCGGCTGCCAGGTCCGGCACCATCATTTTTGTACGGATGCCTTCAACCGTGGTCGGCTCCAGCCGGAAGCCGTAGGGGGCCTGGCCGCTCATGTGGAAGCCTTTCAGGCACCGGGAATAGTAGGCGTCCGTGACGCGCTTCTGGATGGTCTCCCGTTCCAGCTGGGCGAACACAATGCAGATATTCAGCATGGCCCGCCCCATTGGGGTGGAGGTGTCGAACTTTTCCGTGGAGGAAACAAACTCCACGTCGTACTCCTGGAACAGCTCCATCATGTTCGCAAAATCCAGAATGGAGCGGCTGATCCGGTCCAGCTTGTAGACGATTACCCGCCGCACCTTCCCTTTGCGGATCTCGTCAAGCAGTCTCTGGAACTCGGGCCGGTCGGTGTTCTTCCCCGAATAGCCCTTGTCCTTGAAAATCTTGCAGCTGCCGCCTTTCAGCTCGTACTTGCAGAAGTCAATCTGGCTCTCAATACTGATACTGTCCTTGCGGTCAACGGACTGTCTGGCATAAATATAATCTTCTCTAATGTTCATTGTAGGCTCCTTTCCTATGGGAATGGAGCTACCAACCTTACAAGTATATTATACCATTGATAGCCCCGGAGGGCAATGTTGTCGGGGTCAGCGCCGGCTCTGGCGGTACTTGCTGAACACGTCATACAGACAGCGCTCAATCTCCTGAATTTGGAATTGCTTAGCAGCATATAGACCCAGCAGCCCTTGTGATTGCTGGTATTTTTTTGTCAATATGTTGTATATTTTACATAGGTTATATTGATTTATTCTTCGATTTGTGGTATACTAATATCCAGGGAGGGGTCTACTATGCATGTCAAAGTTATTACATCAAAAGGTGTTTCCCGTTTGTATATATACGAAACCTATTACGATAAAGATACTACTACTGGAAAAGGCAGAGTCCGAAGCAAAATGCTCGAAAGTCTGGGGCGGCTTGATGAACTCCAAAAAATTTATGACGATCCTGTCGCACATTTCAAAACAGTATGCGAACTGCGCACTGCCCAAAACAGGGAAATCCGTAAGCAGTCCGTCATCATTGATCTGGATGCGAAAATATCCATAGGCGAAGACAGTCTTAAAAATATCGGCTATGGGATTCTTAAAGCGCTTTATAAGGAATTAGAACTCGATAAGTTCTGGAACTGGAAAACAAGGCATCTTTCGATTGATTACAGCATTGACAAGATTTTCCGCCTTCTTGTATTTTCCAGAATACTCTACCCCGGTTCTAAGAAAAAAGCCTATGACAGGCGGAATATTTTCTTTGAGGGTTTCAACGGCTTCTGTCTCGATGATGTTTACTATTCTCTTGACATCATTGCCAGAAACCAGGAAGCCCTCCAAAAATGGATCTTTGACCATTCCGGAAAAATCTCGGAACGCGACCTTTCGGTTGCTTATTTTGACTGTACCAACTATTACTTTGATATCGGCCGCCCCGATGCAGACATTTTGAATGATGACGGAAAACCGGTTGATAAAAACGGCGGCGAAATCCAGCCAAAGTATAGAAAAAGAGGACCGGAGAAAAACCGCCGTCCCGACCCAATCGTTGAAATGGGACTTCTTATAGATAAAAACGGCATCCCTATGGCCTACGACCTGTTTCCTGGAAATGAGTCGGAAAAACTCCATATGCGCCCTATTATAAACCGCTTAAAGAAAGATTATTCCAATACCCGTACCATATTCGTAGCGGACCGCGGGCTCAACACGTCGGACAATATCTATTGGATTAATGGAAGCAACAAAGGGGATAACAATCAACGTGATGGTTATGTATACGGACAATCCGTCCGGGGCGCCGACGCGGAATTTAAAGCATGGGTGCTCGCAGAAGATTATATAATCGATAAAGTAAAGGACGACGCCGGGAAAGAGATTGCGTTCAAGCATAAATCGCGCATATATCCAAAAGAATTGCATGTAAACACAACAAAACCCGGAAGCAAAAAAACTTCTAAGAAAACAGTCCGCGCTGACCAGAAGCAGATGGCTTACTATTCTGAAAAATATGCGAAAAAACAGAAAGCAGATCGTGACGTTATGGTTGCACGTGCCAGGGATCTGATTAAACACCCTAAAAAATACGACAAAGTGACTTCTGCCGGAAGTGCTGCATATGTAAAAAATATATCGTTTGATAAAACCACGGGGGAAATCCTGGAAGGAAAGGTTCTTGAGCTGGATGAAGAAAAGATCCGGGAACAGGAACTTTATGACGGATACTATGCAATCGTTACAAGCGAATTGAATATGAGTGATTTTGAACTGCGGGACATATACCGAGGCCTTATACACATTGAAGATACTTTTAAGGTTTCTAAATCAGACTTCAAATCTCGCCCGGTCTATGTATCTACGAATGACCACATAGACGCACATTTTTCCACATGCTTCACCGCTTTAGTTCTGATACGTCTTCTTCAGGCAAAGCTTGGGAACAAATATCCTGTTGGAAGAATACTTGACAGTCTCCGTAAATACAATTGCACCAAGATAGACACCGGACTGTATCAACTTCTGTATTTTGACGAGATACTCAAAGATTGCGGGGATATCTTCCATATAGATCTTAATAACAAGTACAGGACTCAGCTGCAAATGAAGAAGCTCCTGCGGTACTAAAAAAATTTTTTCATTACGAAAAACGGCCCGTATAACCTATGTAGACAAATCGGCTCAAAGCCCTAATTGAGAGGCTTTGAGCCGTCTTTTTTCCAAACTTGAGATACCATTGATAGCCCCGGAGGGCAATGTTGTCGGGGTCAGCGCCGGCTCTGGCGGTACTTGCTGAACACGTCATACAGACAGCGCTCAATCTCTTTTTTCCGTTTCTCCTTCTCTTTTGGGGAAAGCACCGGGGTAAGGCTTTCCAGCACAATCGTCTTTCCCTGGAAGGGGACGGTCCTTGTTTCTCTCTGGTAGGTTACAGATTGTACCATCTGGGCCTCCTTTCCGAATCGGGGTTGAAGCCTTCCGTTTCCCTCTTGTCCTATGGGGAAACACGAAAAAGCAGCGCCCGGTAAAGAGCGCTGCCCCTTCGTCTTTCTCCACGCTTCGGGCCAGCTTGGCCCGAGGTTAGGGCTGCCAGTGTTCATAATAGGCCGCCGCTTCCTCCACGGAGCAGAAGTCAAACACTTCGTACAGCTCTATGAGAACCTCCCGGATGTCCTTTGACTTATAGCCGCAGCTTTTCATTGCCTTGATGACATACCCACGGCAGGCATTGTTGCTCCATTTGTCTGTCAGCATGTCCTGGATTTCCTGCAAAGATTTTGCCATAACCTGCACTTCCTTTCATAAAAGTTCAGGGAGCCGCGCCGTTTTTGTTGGCCTGTCACAAGACAGTGAGAGCGGGCGGCTCCCTGATGGTTTTTGTAAAACAGATTTCCCGGACGGGTGTAGGCTTGTCCACCCCATAGTGTCTCAACTCTCCCCATTCTTATGGCAAGGCGTCCTCATTGCCTGCGACGGCTCACGGCTTGCAAGGCCGCTTCAACGCTCGGACTGTGACTGAACGCAAGTATCCGGGGGCGTGCCTTATCCGGCGGGACCAGCCACGGCCCCGCCTGCGGCATGGGCTTTATCGCTATTCCCGCCCCCAAAGTGAAAGCCACAATGGAAACGGAAGTCACGGCGGGCCTGTCGCCTGGCACATCCACCCTTCGTATCCGGGTATCTTTTTATTCAGTTTTCAATCTGCCGGAAAGGTCCGTCCACGCTTCGGGCCAGCTTGTCCCGGGGCGCTTCCGCCTTTCTATATACCATTTCATTTTCAGGGCTTTTTCGGTACACCTTAGAGATTATTTTTCAAAAATTTTTCCATGTTCCGAAGCCCCCGCTCGATTGCCAGGCGCACCACCTTTTCGTCCACGCCTTCGGCTCTGGCAATGTCAGTCTTGCTCATGCCGAGGACGAAATGGGCGTAGATACGTTTTGCCTGTTTGTCGGGCAGGCTGGAAATAGCCGCGTGGAGTTCCTGCATGGTGACTTTGCGCTCGTAAATCTCACAAGGGGAAAGGGAAACGAACAAGGCCGAGTGCTCAATGCCGTCCTCCCGGTCAAGGGAATAGTAGGCTTTGTGGCGGTATGTACGCAGACGGTAGGCCGCCTCCTTGCGGTCAAACTCCGCCATTGCATCCGCTACCTCGTCAGGCACTTCAATAAAGGAATCCGCTGTATAGTACGGGTAGAAATCCCGAAGATTGATGATAGTCATGTTTACCTCCGTTTCGGTGTTTGGTGAATGAGTTACCGAAACGGAGGCGGTGGGGAACGGCACCGGGGCCGGGCTTCGGGCCAGGTTGGCCCGAGGCTGTCCCATAAAAACAGAAATGCGCCCAAACAGCATGGCGCTATTTGGACGCATGAAATATAACTATCGTTTTTGGACTGAATTATTTCATATTGATTGCCAGAATTATCCTTCCAAGGGGGCGGGCTTTTTTTAACGATTCAGATAGTTGGAAAATAAATAAGGACACAGCGATACCTCCCGGATACCGCCATATCCTTAAAAGTGGGCAACTTTAACACACCCTCTATATTCTTTTTTTCAAAAAAGAAAACGGCGGTCTGAATTTCTTCAAAACCGCCGCCTCTTTTTAAGAAGCAACACGAAATACCACCACAACGACGGTTTTTTTCTTTCACCGTTATAGTGGCAGGAATTTTGAAATTTTATATCATTTGTTTCATAGCTATATAATGCTAATTTGAGTTATTTATGCTGGTTTCCTAAATATATCAATAGCATGGCTTGTAATCCCCATTAAATCTGTTCGCTCACAGGTAGCAAAATGATACTTCAAATATAATTCAAAAGTATCTTGATTCATTTTATCTATGGCATCACGCATAAGCAATGCGGTCCCATCTGCTGCGACATAATGTAAACGATTAACAGAAAATACAGACATTATGTGATCAATATCTTCTTTGCGAACAAGTTCAAATAAATCTTTTGGCTCAGATTTTGCAGCAAATGTTTTTGAATCAAGCAAACCATTTTTTATATATTCAGCAACATTGATATTACCGTGCATAAATCCTTCGTCAAGGAGGCAGCCGTCTGATATAACATAAGCAGCAAAAACAATTCCTCCCGGCTTTGTTACACGAATTGCTTCCTTTAAAGCTTGTCGTTTATCAGCAACATTGTATAAATGATAAAGCGGCCCCAAAATCAAGGTAATATCATATGTGTTATCAGAAAAGGCAGATAAGTTAAGGGCGTTACCTTGCATAATTGTTACGTTTTCTTCTGGCTGTGTGTTTTTACGGAAGATTTCTATATTATGCGCTACTAATTCTACTGCGTTTATGATATGTCCTTGACGTGCTAACGCATGTGAATATCTTCCTGTTCCAGCTCCGATTTCAAGTATGTGATTGCCTGGCGTCACATACTTTTCAATGTAACGCATAGTGGTAAGGAACTCAACAGAACCATGCTTTAATATCAAACGGTTTTCTTCATCATAATTGCTATAAAAATCAATTAAATATTGATTTGATTGCATGTTACAAACCTCCTTTGTTTAAGTTACTAAAATTATATTTCTAAATTCCAATCAGCTTTTTCTTGCCTTATCAAAATAGACAATATATTTATGACCATTTTTTGAGCACTATCTTTATCCAATTTCATTTTCTTAGTTGCCGTAAGAACAGCAATACCATGAGAATATAGAAATAGATCCAAAAAAATCGTTTTTGCCTTTTCCAACCTAATTCCGATAGATTCAGAAAAATCCCTAGCTTTTTTTTCATTATCTTCTTCTTTATAAAAATCTGTTGTTTTTGTCATATTCAGGTCCATATCACTTATGAACAGAAATTTAAATAAACAGGTTTCTTTTTGGGCAAATTCAATGTATGATAGCGGATAAACTAAATAAGAATTGATTTTTTCTGAATCACGATAAGATGTAACATACTGTTCATAGTAGTTGTATGCAAAGTTAAGAAAATCCTTTTTTAGTTCATCCATATTTTCATAGCAAGTGAAAATTGGTCGAGTAGAACATTGCAATTTGTTGGCAATACTTCTTGCGTTCACCGTTTCAAAGCCGGTTTCTCTTGTGATTTCTAAGACAGTATTCAATATCTTTACTTTTGTTATTTTTGCTTTTGGTGGCATATTGGCTTCTCCTTCTAGTTTTGTGTCACTTATGTTATGTAACTATTGTTGCATAACATAAGTGATTTGTCAAGGATATCTTGAAATTGTTACTTATTTTTACTTCGAGCCAACTTGTCCCGAAGCGATATAATGAATGTGACTGAAATAAAATTGAACAATACATGAAATGCAATTACATTCACATACTAATGTCGGAAATATAAAATGACATAGGGTGATAGTATATGGAAGATTACGAAGGAAGGTTTGATTTTCACGGGCTGGGCCAGGCAATCCGGAAGGCCAGAGAAGAACGAGGCTGGACGCAGGAATATGTTTCGGAGCTTGTGGGACGTGGAGCCCGGACTATTATGAATATCGAGAACAAGGGGCAGTACCCAAGTTTTGGAGTCTTTGTCAAACTTGTTACCATGTTTGACATTCCGGTAGACCAGTTCATTCATGCGGATAGCGGTCAGGTAGAAAGTAGTTGCCGCAAACAGATTGACGTCCTGCTCAATGCCATGAATGAAAAGGAGCTCATTGTAATGAAAGCAACTGCCGAAGGCTTGAAGAAAGCCAGAGAAACGGAGGTTTCCGAGTAGGGGCCTCCGTTTTTGCGGCGTTTATCGAGGGTTCCGCTAAATGGCAAGCAGGGCAACTGTAGCCACAGTTGCTATTTTTGACGTTCCGGCCTTCCGGCCAGAACGCAAAAATCTGCTTGTTGGGGAGCCTCCCCAAACCCGGCTTCGGGCCAACTTGGCCCGAAATGTCAGCGTCGCTTTGCTCCTTATTTTTACCCCCCCCCCCTAACGTTCCTGCTCCTTCTTCTTGCCCGGCTCCGCATAGCCCAGCAGATAATCAATGTTCGCCTTCGCCGCCGTGACCTCCCGCATTTCCTCCCGGGCTTTCCGGTACTCGGCATAGAGCCTCTTTTTCTTCTCCGCTAGCTCCCGGCCTTCCTCCTTCAGCTCGTCCATCTTTGGCAGCTTCGCCCCGCCCAGAATCCGCTTGAAGTCGGCGCAGGTCGCCCGGTAGAGTTCAATGTCGCCCTCATGCTCCGCAAGGAACTTCCGGCTGTATTTCCGGGCCTTGTATTCCTGGAACACCGGCCGGGTCCTGGCATACTGAACCGTGGCCGCCTTCAATTCCCGGTTGATCTGGAGGGCTGCCTCGGCACTCTTGATCTGGCCGGAAAGTGTGTGGAAACGTTCCGTGGCCTCTGCCGCTTTCTTTTCCAGCTGCCCATACTCCATCAAATCATTTTCCTGCAAAAAAGCCAGGGTGGCGGCCATCTGTTTCAGATTGAAAACCTTGGCCCACCTCTCATATCCCGGTCCCTTCCCCTGGAGCCTGGATTGAATGTCGATAATCAGGTTGACCCTTTGGCCGGGCTGGCCCGTGCCTGTTCGGGAGCCAGACAGCGCCGCCTCTATATCCTTCTGGCCGTAGCCCTTCCCCAGCGTGGAGGAACGCAGACGGGTAAACCGTTCCTGGCCGGGAGCCCGGAAACTGATTGCGCCCCGCTGCTGTTTCACCTCATAGCCGGACTGCTCCATAAATGAGAGGAAGGCGGCAAGGCCGGAGGGCTGTTTTTCAAGGGCCGCGTCAATGGCGGCGCACAGCTTCTGCTGGAAGGTGAGCGGCCTTTCCCGGCCCTTGGCCCATTCCCCATAGTTCTTATATTTCCCCTGACTTTTCATCTTCGGCTGCTTCACGACAGAGAGGCCGTTTTCCAGACAGAGGGTGTCAGACAGTCGCCCGAGGGCACGGCCGGAACCGAGGAAATCCCGGTATTTATGGGTACAGTCAAGGGTAGTGGAATTGTAATAAATGTGGTTATGGATATGGGCCTTGTCGGTGTGGGTGGTGACGATGAACTGGTGCTTTCCCTTCGTCCACCGCATAGCCAGCTCATAGCCGATACGGTTGGCATCCTCCGGCGTGATCTCCCCGGGAAGGAAGGACTGGCGTATCTGGTAGCAGAGCACGTCCCTATCCGCCTTCTGCTCCCGGCCCGTGGCGGTCTTGTACCTGCTTTTCCACAAGAGAAATTCAGCGTCCACCGTGGCCGGGTCACATTCATAAGCGGAGATATATTTCCCTTCTTCCGTCTTGACTGGGTTCTTCCCATAGTCGGTACAGTCCTTTAGGGACTGCGCCACGGAAAGCCCCGGCGTGGTCTTGCGTTTCATCAGTCGCGTGGTCGCTATGCTTCATCCCCCCTTCCAGCTTCGGGTCAAGTTGACCCGAAAAAAGAGTGCCATTATGGCACCCTTAATAATTATAAAAATTATTCTGATTGATGAAAAATACCTGCATTTTTGTAGTTGGTGGAACGAAACTGAAATTCTTTTGATTTAATATAATTGTTATCAAATTTTGTCTTTGCTATAGGTTCAAAATAATAACCATATCCTTCAAGAATAGGGGCATAATCACAAGTCACAGCACATGGGATGGTTTTAGTATTTTTACTTTTACGTTCTCCGAGATATAGAGTGACTTCTCGTAATGCTAGAGTATTAAATCCTTTTTCAAAAAACAAAAAATTTACACCATTCTTTTTAGCATATGAAGAATAGGCCAGACAATCAGGAGATTCATGTTGAATTGAAAGGATAATTTCATTTTCTGCCTTCGTCAAATTTTCGCCTTGCTCAATCTTTAAAAGTATAGAGTGGAATCCTAATTCTCTACCGTCTATAATGGTGGGCAAGTCGTCTATGCCCAAGGTGGGAAATGTACTACTCACATCATCGTAAGCCCAAAACGTCAAATAATCATTATTTCCATTGTGTCTTTTTATCTCTGCTAAAGCTGTTTCTTTACTATCGGCCCAATATGATATTTTTTCATTTGGAAATAATTTTGAGTATCGGCCCTTGTGGTCGTTATCTCTTAAATTTCCAGAGTGTAAGACACTTATTGTTTTCCCATATACCCAGTCTTTAACATTTACGCACCTAAAAAAATCAAATTCTTGTGTTTTATATATAGGCAGTTCTATATGCTTATATACACACGAACTCCATGAATGGTTTTGAAAAAGCGAACTCATTATGTACCTCCCCAATTTTCTTCTAGTTTATACTATCAACTCGTATCCGTCAATCGTTGTGTTAATGATGTATTATATATAAGTGTATCTTGACAAACTGCTTAAAAAATATCATAATGTAATAAAATATATAACTTTGTAATATCGGAGGTATAACCAAATGGGAAATAATTTAGTAAAAAAAGGTATCAATGTAATTCAAATGCTCGAAAATTTTGTAGCACAAACAGAACTTGAGAATGTAAAGACAACCCTTAATACCAAAACAGGTACAGCAAGTATTACTGGTTCAAAAGATGGATATCAGTATACTACAACTATGCAAAAAGAAACACATGGCATGGTGCGAACAGAATCTATGTTTGAATGTAACCTTGGAAAAGAAGCACTTATCTCACAAGTTAAAAATCTTCGTAGGCAAGGTTATAAACAGCAAGAGATTGCGGATATGTTGGGCATATCACAATCTTTAGTGTCAAAGTATTCAAGAATGTAAATATGAAAATCAAAAGAGTGGGGCGATCTTCGTTGATCGCCCCTATATTTTCCCCACCAGCGCCGCCAGCTCCTTCAATACCCCGGACAGCTGCCCCCACAGCTTTTCATAGTCCTCTTTCAGCCCGTCTATCTCCTCCGGGTACAGCCCGTAGGTGTGGGCGTGGACGGCTATCTGGTTCAAGTTGTTGGAACACCGCCGCTGCAAGGAGACCAGCTCCCGTACCGGCGCAAGGTCCACATGGAGGATATAGCCGTTTAAGGCCATCTTCCGCATATAGGCCCCGGCGTTGGAGATGCCGGCTTCGGCCATGCGCCCGTGTATCTGGGCCAGCTCGTCCGCCGTCACCATCACGTTCAGGTGCCTGTCCCGTTTCCTCCCTGCCGTCAGCGTTCCTCCCGTTCCCGGCTCCGTTTCGGGGCAGGCGGCTCCTTCACTCTGTCAAGCTCTTTTTCCTCCGGCCTCTGGGGGAGGGGCGAAGGCGGAAGGTTGTTCAGTATGCCGTCCAGCATGTTCCCGTTCTGTTCTTCGGTAAGCTCCGCATTCAATAAAGGATTGTCTCTCCCGTTCATAGATCCTCCTATCTGTCCTCATGGGACTTCCCTGTTTTCTGTCTCTCCGGTTCCTTTGGCGGTTCCGCCCTCCTGGCCGCCTCCTTCAGCTGCGCGGTGATGGATGGCCGTTCCGCCCGGTCCGGGTTATGGCTGGACGGCTTGAGCTCATAATCGCACATCTGCTTTTCAATCAGTGGCTTTCCATAGATCAGCTCGCCCCACGCCAGCAGATTCCCGCCTTCTACCGGAATCCTCCCGTCATAGTTGAATATCTCTATGGGGCTATTGCCCGGCGGCTTCGGATAGGTCCCTATGTCCACCGGCCGCTGGGTGGAGTAATAGCGGTAATGCCCCGGCCCCTGCCGCCGGCTGTCCGTCTCCCGTTCCTCCACGCCGAACTGGTAGCGGTGTTCTGCCGCCCGGTGGGCGAAGTCCCGGACGGCGGCATCTTCGTCCTTGAAGTAATGGCCCCAGTTATAGTCACGGCTCCCGTCGGCATTTTCATAAAACGTCCATGTGACGAAGGGGGAAGGCGCGTTTGGGTTGTGGCCCAGCGCATACCCCCGGTCGTTGGTGAAGGCCACCAACTGCAAAATCTCATATCCCTCGTTTGTTTCTATGGCAGTTCCCTCCTTTCCGGCCTCGGGCCAACTTGGCCCGAAGCGCCCATTGTTACGAAATACCCCCGTAAACCGGAACGGAAGGTATTAAGATACCTCCACCCGGAAAACAGGGTCAGGACCCCTTGGAATCCCGGGCTTTCGGCAGGCCCAAATCGTAACGCCCCTGCCCGGGTTTTGAGCGTTTCTTCCTCATGCGCTCCCGGCTCCTGCGGCGGTTCCCCTCGTCCTTGCAGGCCGGGGAGCAGTAGGCCTGGCGTCCCTCCGGGAGAAAAGGTTTCCCACAGACGGCACAGGGTTTCGTATCCGGCGGCGGCCCTTCCTCACAGACGGACTTTTCCAGCACCGGGTCCAGCGGGAGCACATTTTCACGGAAATAATGGCAGAAAGAACCCGTCCAGCCTTTCCCCAGCATGTAGCAGGAACAGTCCAGCGGAAGGCAGATGTCCTCCCCGCTGTCATAGTTGGCGCACCAGCCCGTGACAAGCCGCCGGATTCCTTTCCTCTCGTCCCGGGCCAGCTCCCGGCCCACGGTCAATGCCCCGGGCCAGGCTGGCCCGAAGTGCGGGGCTCCACGATCAGGGTACGGAACTTCTTCCGGCACCGCCCCCGCCGTCCTCTGCACTCCTTTAAGTAGCGGCACCCGGCGCATGGGTCGGTGCCTCCGCGGCCCGGGCGGGGCGTCTCCTTCATCATCCTTTCAAATTCGCTGTCCGTAAAATTCATTCCCCGTCCTCCGTTTCCTCGATTTCCTCTATATCGCCGTAGGGGTCGGCCTCGTCCTCGTAGTCATATTCCTCGTCGTCCATGTCAGGGACCTCATGCTTCGGGCGGTAGACCTTGAAATAATACCCGGCCCCGCCTCCGGCCAGCAGGACGGCGGCAATCATCAGAATGTTTCCCATAGGGAAGCCGGATGTTTTCTCCGGCCCGGGTTCTGTCTCCGGTTCCGTGGGAGGTTCTGTCTCCGGTTCCGGCTCCATGACCGGCTCCGTCACCTCCGGCTCCGGGTCTTTCTCCGCGAGGGCCAGCATATCCTTCTCCGTGACCGCGTTCAGGAAGTAGACGTTCTGCCCGTCCCGCTGGCGGTCGATAATCAGATAGAACACGTTCTCGCTGGGGGTGGTGATGGTGAAGAACTCCTTGCCGTCCCCGTCCGTGGCGTTGTCCACCACGGTCCCGGTGCCCTCCGGGGTGAAGGGCCTGGCGGTGGTTTCCTCCGCCGTCTCCGTGGGTGCTTCCTCCGCTGGCTCGCTGCTCTGGGCGTAGGCCGTCAGGGGCATGGCGGTAAGGGAGAGCAGCGCGGAGAGGATAAGCGCCGCCCTGCGGATCAGGTTATTCTTCATGTTCGGAATCCTCCTTTCTGGTGCCGTGCTTCGGGACAAGTTGGCCCGGAGCGGAAACGTTGGGGGTGTCAAGGAAGGACAGGAGCTCGGCGGGGGTCAGCTTCAAAGAGCGGACCGCCTGCACGATCATCACGTTCTCTTCCTCCTGTTTCTGCTTCTCCAAATCCCGGACCCTGGCCTGCCACTCGGCGGCCTTCTCCCGGGCCTTCAGAAGCTCCTTTTCAATTTTTTCAAGCCTGTTCATGCAGCCCTCCTTTCAGAAAAATCAGTTGAAACGTCCAAAGGTGAGGAAATGCTGCCGCCAGTAGGGCGTGTCGATGCTGGCGTAGCTGATGGGGTTGCCGCAATGGACCATCATCCCGTCCCCCACATAAATCCCCACATGGCTGGCCCCGCTGGTGTTGTAGGTGCCCTGGAAGAAGATCAGGTCTCCCGGCCTTGCGTCCGCCCTTGACACCCGGGAGCACTGGCCCAGAATCCCGTTGGCAGTGGTGCGGGGCAGGTTATGGACGCCGGAGTGGGTATAGACCCAGCAGACAAAGCCGGAGCAGTCGAAGCTGGTGCTGGGGGAGGAGCCACCCCACACATACGGATAGCCCAGATACTTTTCCGCCTCCGTGATAAGGGCCGCAAAGGCCGGGTCGGAAAGGGCCTCCCCCGGCACGGTGTAGCCTCCCCCGGGTGCATTGCCGCCGTTCCCGGAGTAGATGTCGTCCCACAGATAGGGCTTGTTGCCTTTCAGCTCCAGCAGGACGTCATAGAGTTCTTTCTGTTCCGTGTCAAGCCGGGAGGCAATGACAGCCGGGAGCGTCCGGTTCTCCAGCCGCACATGAAGGATGTAATACTCATAGACCACCTCCACCTCGTACTCGTATTCCTCGGTGGTGGTCTCGCCGGTCTCCGGGTCCGTGCTGGTGGAGGTGCCGGTCCGGGTCTCCGTGCGGTAGCGCGTCTCCACTTCCTCGGTCAGCGTCAGCTTATACTGGGCCTCGAACAATGCCCGGAGCTCCCCCTGCACGTCCTCACGGGTATAGGTGCGGAGCTTTGCAATCAAATAGGAGGTCAGCTCATAGGGGTTATGGCCCAGCTCGTCCACGCGGTAGCGGTACTCGTCATAGCCGGGGTGGGTACGCTCAATGCCAGCCACTTCCTGCCTCAATGCGTTTTCAAGGGCGGTATAGTCCTCGTCGGCCCCTAAAATATCCCCGTCCTCGGCGGTGTAGGAAGTGCCTACCACGGCGTTCACCATGCCCGTCCCCAGGGAAGGGAGGGCGGAAAAGACAGAGTTGATAATCAAGAATACGCAGAACAGCAGCAGGATTACCACAGCCCCGCCCTTATGGTTACGGACAAGCAGTGCCAGCTTTTCCGCCGCCTTCTCCACCGTGCCGACCGCCTTCCCCGCCGCTTTGGCCCCCTGCTTTGCCGCCTCCCTGGCCTCTTTGGCATACTGCCGCTTGATTTTCCACTTCTGCGCCATGCGGGAGAGGGCATTGCTCTGGAGCTCCGGGTGCTCGGCGGCCGCCTGCTGGTAACGGAGCTCGGCGTCTGCCTTCATGGTCCTGTGCTCCCATCTTTCCACCTGCCGGGCCGGGTGCTCCCGGATACGCCGCTTTGCGTAGCGGACTGCCTTATGGGCCCCGGCCTCGGCCAGCAACTCGCTCTTATGGGCGGCCTCTGTCCCCACGTTCTCGTGCTCGGCCTCATGGATTTTCCGGTGGCCGTAGACCCAGACGGAGCCTCCCGCCGCCGTGGCCGCCCGCCTTGCCGGGCCGGGAGGCTTGTAAGGCTTCTGGGCCGCCAGATTTTCCTTTGCCCTTTCCAGCCGGACAGCCGAATGTTCCGCCCGGCTCTGGGCCCGTTCCTGTTTCTTCTCCTGCCGGGACTTCTTTTCCTTGGAGGTGCGGCCTTCCTCCCGTTGGGTGTCCGTGCTGGAATCCGCCGCTTTCTCCCGGCTGCCTCCTTTCCCGGTGTCTGTCTCTTTCTCCCGGTAGGTTTCCTTCCCGGAATCTGCCACTTTCTCCCGATAGGCTCCCTTCCCAGTGTCCGCCCTTTTCTTCTGGTGGGTGTCTGCTTTGGCGTCTGCCCGTTCCTCCTTTGCGGCCTCCGTCTCTTTCGGGGAGCCCTCCCGGTGGAGCCTGGAAGAGAACTTCTCCCGTTCCCCGTCCTGCTTGAATTTCCCGGTGCCCTGGGGCTTCGGGCCAACCTGGCCCGGAGTGCCTTCCCCGGACTGCCCGGTCATTTCTTCCTCGGAAAAATGGAGCCGCCCCCGCTTTACGCGCTTTCCCGGCGGCCCCTCTGGTTGTCTGGCGATAAAAGCACCTCCTTCCTCTGCATATGAAAAAAGCCAGCCCATACCCTCCGGTATCGCTCTGGCAGGTGAGAGCTCCGGGCCAACTTGGCCCGAAGCCCGGCTGTGCTATTCCTTTGCCGCCTCCGCCTTCCTGTCCTCGAACCGGGTTGTCATAATGGAATACAGCCTGGTATTCTTGGGGAAACGGTCAACGAAGGGAATCGTCACGTTCCCGAAGAACAGCAGGCCCTCCCCGGAATTGGAGTGGGTCACATAGGAAAGCTGGTGGGGGCTTATCCCTAACTGCTTCGCCAGAATCTGCCGGTCCCCCTGCGCCTGGGAGAGAAGCACCATGAAATCGCTGTTCTCGAAGATGTTCTCAATCTGCCGGGAGGCAAGGAGGTCCTTCACGTTCTGGGTCAGGGCGCTGGGGACGCAGCCCTTTTTGCGGAGCATCTTCCAGATGGTCACGAAATAGCTGGAAGTCAGCTCGTCCTGCAACAGCACATGGAACTCGTCATAGTAGCACCAGGTGGCAATGCCCCGGGCGAAGTTGTGGGACACCTGGCTGTTCATCAGGTCGTTGATGATGTGCATGGCTATTGTACGGAGCCCCGCCCCCAGCCGTTTCAGGTCGAAGCACACCACCCGGGCGTCCTGGTAGCCCACGTTGGTCCGGTGGTTGAAGATGTTCAGGGAGCCGGACACATAGATTTCAAGGGCCGTTGCCAGCCGTTTGGCCTCGGCCTCCGTCTGCTTGCAGAGAAGGCCGTAGAAGTCCTGCAAGGTGGGGAGGGGCGTATGCTCCGGGTCGTTGAGGAAATCCCGGTACACCATCCGGGCGCACCGGTCAATGATGGTACGCTCCACGGGCTGCAACCCGTCCTTGCCTCCCACAATGAGCTCCATGAGGGAAAGGATGAAATCGCATTTCAGGCTGATGGGCGAGACCTCGTCGTCCACGCTCACATCCAAATCCATCGGGTTGATATGGTGGGGGCTGTTTGGCGCGATCTCCACCACAAGCCCGTCCTCCCCGAACTGGCGCACCAGAGGGGAATATTCCCCCATCGGGTCCAGTATGATAATGCGGTCGCTGGTGGCGAGGAACACGTTCACAAGCTCCCGTTTCCCGGCGAAGCTCTTGCCGCTCCCCGGCACCCCCAGGTACAGCCCGTTGGGGTTCTTCAGCTTCTTGCGGTCCGCCATGATGACGTTGTGGGAAAGGGCGTTGAGGCCGTAATAGACCGCCTCCCCGTCCATGCGGAGCTCCTGGGTCATGAAGGGCACAAAGATAGCGGTGGAGCTGGTGGTCATGCCCCGCTGGATCTCAATGCCGTTATAGCCTAATGGGAGGCTGGACATGAGGCCCTGCTCCTGCTGAAAGTCCAGCCGTTTCAGCACGCAGTTGTATTTCTGCATGATGCCCGATACCGTGAACAGGTCGTTGTCCAACTCCCGGCGCGTGGCGGCCGTGTTCACCACAAGGAAGGTCAGAAGGAACATCCTTTCATTGCGGCTCTGCAAATCGGTCAGCAGGTTCTTGGCGTCCTGGCTGAACGTCACAAGGTCCGGGGGCAGGATGTCCATGTCGTAGCCGGAGCGGACCGCCTTCTTCTGTTCCTCCACCTTCATCTTGTCAATGTCTGAAACCTTCCCTTTAATGGTCTTGATGGCCTTCGCCTGGTCTACCGTCTGTATGTGCATGGTGATGGTCATTTCCGCATCCACCTCCAGCAGCTCCGCAAGGAGCTTGTCGGAAAGCTCCGAGGCCATGATCTGCATATAGGAGGCGGCGCCCCATGTGGCCCCCATGCGGAAGAGGCGGCCCATCCGGAAGTCGAAGCTTTCCGGGGCGATAAAGTCCTTCGTGGAAAGCCCGGTGGCCGGAATCTGGCCCCATGTGAAGGAAAAGGGCTCCGTGCCGCCGGGGCGGAGCTGGCCGTGGAGGATCTCCAGCCGTTCCAGCCCAGTGAGAGGCCTTGACTGGACCCCCAGCTTTTTAAGGTTGCCGGAAATGTCGGCCTCCACCCGTTCCAGCCGGGGCTTTGCCGCCGCCGGGCTGTCAGCGGTGACGCCGAAGGTGATGAGCTTCGTCCGCACAATGCCGTTGTTGCTCTTTGCAATCTGGCCTTCCAGCATATCCACGTATTCGTCCCGCATTTCACTGTAGCTGTCCGCTTTCCGGGGGATGTTTATCCGGTACCTGCCCTCCGGGCGGCTCCGGTGGTTGATGAAGGAGAGCTGGAAGGGGAGGGAGCTGTCAAAGGAATTGAGGAAGGCGCAGTAGCCGTCAAAAATGGCGCTCTGGTCGTCTGCCTGCGCCAGCTGGTAGTTGATGTCCTCATATTCCATGCTCTTTGTGTAGAGCCTTCCGTCCACCCGGCAGATACCGTCCTTGTACATCTCCCGGTAGGGAAGGGTCTGCTGGGCGGTCTGGGGCCCGGACGTTTTCCCCGCCCGGGGCTTTTTCGTGGGCCTACCGGCGGGCCGCTTTCTTTTTGCGTCCGGCCTTGCTGCCCGTTTTTGTGTCTGCAATCGGCGTTTCCTCCTTTCGGTTCAAAAAAGCGTAGAAATTTTCAGTTCTGTAGGGCCGCACCCGTGGCGTTAAGAACCTTGTACGGATGATGTTTCGGAGCACCTTCTCAAAGGGAAGGCCGTCCTTCTCATACATGGCGAACATAAAGCACGGGAGCATGAGCCCGATCATCAAAAACAGCGCGATACTGTTCCCGATATGGGAGCGGGTGAGAAGATAAAAGGGTACGCCTATCCCGCCCGCTATGGAAAAACAGATAAGCTGGCGCTTCGTCAGGTTGAAGGCCAGCTTGGTCTTGATACGGTTCAAATCGTTTGGCACCGGCACATAGGCCATAAAGCCCTCCTTTCCGCTTCGGGCCAGGTTGGCCCGAAGCCCGTCCTACCGCTCCGCGCCCTTTGCAGGCTTCTCCTTCTTCGGGGAGCGTGCGGCGTTCTCCCTGGCCGCTTCCTTTGCCCCGGCCTCCAGCTGGCTTCTGATAGAGGGCTGTTCCTGAGCGGCGGCTACCGCCCGGAGCCGTCCCAGCTCCGCCGAGTAGGCCTTCAGGACGGCCCCTTGCAGCTGTTTCCGGAAATCCCCGGTGACGGGCTTTGCCGTGTCCCGGTAGCCGGTGCGGCTGGTCTTGTCGGGCTTGCTGGGCATCCCCACATAGAGCCCCTTGTCCGTCTGCAATATCTTGAAGTCCTCCACCACGAAGCAGTCGTTGAACTTCACGCTGGCGAAACCTAAGAGGTTCCCCATAGGCTGGATGGCCCGGACGCTCACGTCCAGCTTTAAGGGCGGCGCTTCCTTTGTTTCCTCCTGCGCCGGGATTGCTGTTTCCTGTCCGTTCATGTCTGTTTCCTCCTTTCCGGGCCGGGGAATGACGGCCCCGCCCTGATAGTCGTAGCCCGCCGCGTGGATGGCGGCGAGGGTCTCTTCTGATACCTTCTGGAAAAGAAGAAGATCCGTGTCGGCCGCGAAGGCCAGCATGTCCCGCTCGTTAAATTCCTCCGGGAGCTTCCCGTGGAAGGCGGGGCGCGTGTCCCCGTTCCCGTCTGTCCTGTAGCGGCGAGGTGCCCGTCCCTGCATGGTATCCCTCCTTTCCGGCTTCGGGCCAGGTTGGCCCGAGGCCCCTTAGTGCGCTCCCCATATGGATTTCGAGAGGCTCCCGGTCTTGAAGAGGACGAAGCACAGCAGCACCGTGTACCCCACGCAGGTCCAGATGGCCCCCATCAGGTCGCCGCCCGTGGCGATACCCTGCACCAGCACGGCGTAGATCGCCATGCAGACCATGATAAGCATCCCCTGGAACCCCACGGCGAAAAGGGACTTGAAATAGTTGTGCCCCATGTGCCCGGCCTCCCGGTTGGCGATAGTGGCGAATGGGATGGGGGCAAGGCTGGTCATTAAATAAATCTCTATCATGCGCCCGTAGACAATGACGAACACCACGATATTCAGGGTCGTCATGGTGAACTGCACGAAGAAGGATTGCAGGAATATCCCCAGCAGGGTGCCAAGCTCCATTGCCTCAAGCTGGGCCTGCATGTCCTCCAGCGCCTCCGGCGTGACGGCGGTGGAGCCCTGTATCAGCCCCGCCGACTGCTGCACTACATGCTGGGAGACGTCGAATACCGCCATGACGATGTTGAAGGTGTTGGAGAGAACCAGCACGGCGGCGAAGGTCTTGAAAATCCATTTGAAGAAAATCCAGGTGTCGAAGTTGTGGAGGTTGTTGTGGTCCACCAGCATCTGGATGAGCTCATAGGTCATCACGAATGTCAGCACCAGCCCCGCTATGGGGAGGATGACGGTCTCGGAGAGCTGGCGTATCATGGAGAACACCCCGGCGTTCCATGCCGCCGGGGTCATCCCTACCTGTGCCGCGATCTCTCCGACCTGCTCGTTCACCCCCGTGAAGAGCCCGCCGAGGTTCTCCATGATGCCCCCGACCAGAAGGGCTTTGAGCCATTCCGTGATGGCGTCGAAGATACTTTGCATAGGTCACTCCTTTGGGAAACTTAAAACAGGTCAGCCAGCAGCGGGATCAGGTTCATGCCAAGGAGGACGATGCCCCCGCCGGCCATGAGCTGTGTTATCCCCAATTAGTAGGAACAATACAGCTTTCTGGCGGGCGGCGGCACGTCAAGAAATATATATGGAGTTTTTAAAGAACCTCCCCGGAGCGGGGAGCGGTCAGCCTGTGACCTGCTCCACTTCCGGTATGGGTTTGAGATTAAAATGAATTTCGATGGAAATGTGTCTTGTCTTGTCGCTGTCTATGGTTTCATGGACAACGATTTCTTTCATCAGGCGGTTCAGGATGGAAGCGTCCAGCACGGTGATGTCCCGGTATTCCTGTATGGATTCCACCCACTGCCTTGCGTCCACGGCAAGCCGGATTTCATCGGCAAGGCGTTTCCGGCCTTCCTCAACCTTGGCTTTTAATTCCGCCTGTTCCTTCTGTGTCTTTTCCAGCAGGAGATTGAAGTTTGCTTCTGTGATTCGTCCGGCTACCATGTCCTCATAGAGCCGAAGCACCATTTTTTCCAGCATTTCAATCCGTTCTTCGTCTTTGGCAAGGGTGCGCTCCATCGCTTCCCGCTGGTCTTTCTGCCTGGCATGGCAGGTATCGGTCAGCCGTCCGGCTACTGCTTCACTGTCTGTCAGGGCAGCGGCGGCGCACTCCCGGATTTTGTTCAGCACAAGAGAATAGAGCGTGTCAAATTCAACCCGGTGCTGTGTGCAGTGCTGCTTCCCATAGGCATTATAGGTCTTGCAGGAGAAAATACGCTTCGGGAACTTCTCATGCGTGGTGCGGATGGTGAGAGCCTTTCCGCACTCCCCGCATTTTATCAGCCCTGCAAAGAGGTTGATTTCCCCGGATTTGCCCGGTCGCTGGCGGGATTTCAGTTTTTCCTGCACAATCGCAAAGTCCTTTTTGTCCACCAGCGGCTCATGCGTCCCCTCCACCACAATCCAGTCCTCCGGCTTCTTATCCCGGATAGTGCCGATTTTAAAGCGGTACTCGGTCTTTTGGGAAGCGATTGCGCCGGTGTAGACGGGGTTCATCAGGATTTCCTTAATCACGGAGAAGTCCCAGACGTACCGCCCGTTTTCCGGGTCTTTCTTTTCCCATTTGGTGCGGATGTTCCGGTGTCCCCGCTTCCGGTTCCACCATGTGGGGCAGGGGATTTTTTGCTGCTCCAGCCTGCGCCGGATGTAGTTGGGGCCTCTCCCTTCCAATGCCCACCCAAAAATCTGCCGGACAGCGGGGGCGGTTTCCCCGTCAATGAGAAGGTGATTCTTGTCCTCCGGGTCTTTCTTGTAGCCAAATGGGGCGATACAGCCGGTGAACTGCCCTTTCTGCGCCTTTAGCACATAGGAAGAATGGACTTTCTTGGAAATATCCTTGCTGTACATCTCGTTCAGGATATTTTTAAAGGGCGCAATGTCGTTGTTGTCCCGCATGGTGTCGATGCCGTCATTCATGGCGATATAGCGCACGCCGTTCCTTGGGAAGAAATCCTCGATAAGCTGCCCGGTCTGCAAGTAGTTCCGTCCTAACCTCGATAAATCCTTTGTAATGACAAGGTTTACCTGTTTCCGCTCAATGGCTTTCAACATCCGTTTCAGGTCGGGGCGTTCCATGTTCAAGCCGGTAAAGCCATCGTCCTGATAGACTGCCGTAACCTCCCATCCCTGCTTCTGGCAGAACTTTTCCAGCATATCCCGCTGGTTCTCGATGCTGGCACTCGTCCCGTCAAGGTCGTCGTCCTTGGACAGCCTGCAATAGATAGCCGCCCGGAAGCTCCCGGCAAGAAGTGTGTCCATCCCTGCATATTCAAAAGTGTTCATCATAACCGTTTACCCGCACAATCCAGACGGAACACGGTCACATTGAACCTCGTCTTTATTATATCTCATTTCTTGTGTTTTAGCAAGATATTCTTTATCTATTTTTCTGCTGTGCTTCTGTGCGATAAGGCTCACGAAAACGTCCGTAGCGTCCAGCTCGCCGTCAAATACTGTGGTGACATGAATCTCTGTTTTATTTTTCGCCATAGGCAGTTGTCCTCCATACATGAAAACAGCCAGACAGGGAAGGTCGGCAACGAAGTCCGGCAACGGGCTTCAAAAAACCTTGGAACGAATCCTTGTCTGGCAGTTGGGTTATTTTATACTTTTTCTTTTATTTTTCTGTTGCTTTGGTTGTTAAAGGGGAGAAAAGCCGATAGTTACGGGATTTTCCCCGGCAACCGGCCCGGCAACGGGATAGCAACGAAGTGTGCAACGGGCTGTCTTTTGCCGGATTTTTTCAGAATGGAAGTTCCATCTGCTCCGGCACCGGCATAAATCCCTCCGGGGTTTTTCCCGCCCCGTTGCCGGTGTCCGTTGTCAAGGCGCAAGCGTCAGCTTTTGCCTTTTGCTCCCGTTCCCATCCTTTTTGTCTGCCGTATCCGGCAAACATCCGGGGATTGGAGAAATACTTCCAGCCGGTGACGCACTGGTTCATTATCTCGTTGATTTCCCGGATTTCCCATTGTTTCGGCTCGTCAAAATCATGGTTCAGGGCTTCTTTGTATAGCTGTTTGGAGCAGACCGTATCGCCGGGGTAGCTGTCAAGGAAAGCCTGTATCATCCCGGCTTTGGTGTCCTCCGGCATAAAGTCCCGCTGATGTTCCTTTAGATAGCGCACCATTTCCGGGCTGAATGTCAGCTTCCATCTGCCGCTTTTGTAAATCTCCATCGCTTCCGCCCACACTTGGTTTAAATAGGCTCTGGAAGCGGCTTCGTCCTCTAAAATGTGTGTTTCCGCCTGCTCCGGGCATACCTGTATGGGAATAAAACGGCGGTTGCCGGAGCGGTCAAGGGGCAGGAAGTCAAGGGCATTGGACGTGCCGCCAAACACGCACTGCCTTGGGCGGTCTGCCGGGTGGGTTTCGTAGGGTATCTTGTAGACTTCCTTCTGGCGGCTCAAAAATGACTTGATTTCCTCTATGCTCTTTGCGTTTGCGGTGGCAATCATCTCCGACATTTCGATTATCCAGTGACCTTGCAGCTTCCGGTATACGTTGTCATCGTCCAGTTTCCGCAAATCGTCCGAAAACCACTCGTCTTTGACTGCCAGCAGACGGAAGAAGGTGGACTTCCCGGCTCCCTGACCGCCTACCAGACAGAGCATGACTTCAAACTTGCAGCCAGGGGAAAATGCCCGGTGGATGGCTCCCAACAAAAACAGGCGCAGGGATTGGTATGTGTAATCGTCCTCACCGGCTCCCAGAAAGTGACGCAGGCAGGAGCGTATCCGCCCGGTTCCGTCCCATGTCAGGCCGTTTAAATAATCCCGGACAGGGTGGTAGCTGTTCTCATTGGCGGCAAGGTCGGCGGCGTCCTGTATCTTTTTCTCGCTTGTCAGGCCATAGGTCTTTTCTAGATACAGCCGGATATATTTCATGTCCGTGTCGGTCATGGGGCTTCCGGTGGCTCTTTTGTAGCCGATTGGCCTTAAAATATCGGTGCGGTCGGTCAGCAGGTTGTAGGCAACCGCCCCAGAAAGGAGCGGGTCGCACTGGAACACGGTCAGGCAGTTGCTCATGCTGTTGCGGAAGCCGCCTTTCTCGGTGGTTTCCAGCATGGCCTTTACTTCCTCAATGCTCCGGGGCGGCTCTGCGCTGTCTGCCATGTTCGCTATTTCCTGCCGTATCTGGGGCGGTAAGTTCTGCCATCCGTCTTTCAAGGTTCCTCACTTCCTTTCCGTGTCCTGTGATAAGGGCTGCCCGCTCTGGAAGTTCCCCCGATAGAAGTACGTCCATCAGATATTCCAGACGGCTCATGTTTTGCAGGGCTTCTATAAACCGGGGATTCCATGCTTCATCCGGCTGTTTGGGGGCGTATTCTTCCTTCCAGCGGCGCAGAAGATGGTAATAGTCGGACAGCACCCGGAAGCAGTGCCGCTCCATGCGCTTAAATTTCTGTTCCTCCGTTTCCCTCCGCAGGCGTGGCCTTATGGGCTGCTTCCCGGCGTTCCTCCCGTCCTCATAGGGGATGGAGAAGTCCTGTGCCAGCATGAGTGCGGCTTCTTTACTGCCGATACCGTGGAGCCGGGAAACAAAGTCAATCACGTCCCCGGTGGCTCCGCAGCCGAAACAGTAAAAGCGGCGGTCAACCTTCATGCTTGGGTTCTTATCGTTATGGAATGGACAGACGCACATCCCATTCCGGTTTACTTTGATTCCGTAACGCTCCGCAGCCTGCCTTGTGGTGACGGACTGTTTCACGGCTTCAAATACGTTCAATAGGCGTTCCCTCCTGATAATCCCAACGTGAGCGACACAATGTCGTTCACGTTGTCTGTAAATCCGTCTTGTTCAAATGAACAAGCACTTGCCAGCGATTTACAATCACAAAACAAGTGCCTGTTTAAAGTTCCATATTCTGTTGTTTCTGTGTCCGGGGCGGCTGGCGTTTCTCTGCCTGCTCCTGCCGGATGCGTTCCTGCCGCCCTTTCAGGTTCCCCTGTACGGACGGTTTCTTCCCCGGCTCGGCGGTCTGTCGGTACTGCTCGGATGGCAATACCTGATTGAGCCAGCGGCGCACATCCCGCAGCACTTTTACATCTGCCTGAACCGCTTCCAGTTCCTCCCCCTGTTCCGGCAGGGCAGAAGCAAGCTGTTCCCGTTCCGCTTCCAAATCTTTGCGAGAGTAGGAATTGCCTTTCAGGTTGGCTTTAAAATACCGGATGGCGGCATGGTAAGCGTCCAGTTCCTCCCGGTGGCTCTCTGCAAACTGCTCTTTTTTCTTCTTCCAGCCGATAGCGGCGTACTCCTTATGGACTGGCTTGTTTGCTTCGTATTTGTCAATATAGGACAACATGGTGTCGATGGCTTTGATACGCTTCTCGCTTTTTTTCACGCTCTCCATGACAGAAACGGCGGTCTGGCTGATTTCGTCCAGCCGGGTGTCAAGGCTCTCTATGGTGGAGATTCCTTTTTCCCGCAGAAACTCCATTGCCGCCTGTACCCTGTTGAAGTCGGCAACTGTGCCTTTGAGCTTCCCTCTGGAAGTCCAGTCGGCACGCTGTCCGCTCCGCAGTTCTAAATACTGTGAGAGCAGCTCCGGTATGGTCGGTTCCTTCGTCTGCTCCAATGCTTCCATCAGGGCGGCTTTTTTCTCTTTTAAATCGGCAATCCAGCCTTTTAAGTGGCGCACCATCTGGCGGATGGACTGCATGAGGGAGTTGGCGGCTTTGATGTCCCGGTTCAGGTTGCCAACGTTGGTCTGGATTCCTTTCTTCTCCATCTGGCAGGCGGCTGGCCCCATGTGGACGGTGGGGATTTTATCAATCCCCTGTCGGGCATAGGAGCGCAGGTCAAGCCGTTCCGGGCGGTCGTTGGCTTCCAGATAGCGGTTGGCCGTGTCCGCCCATCCCTGCCGCCAGATTTCGGCATACTTCCGGTCGTTCCAGTCTACGGTGTTCTCCTTGTGGCTTTTCCATCTGCCGGACGGGAGCCGGATTCTTTCGCCGTTCCCGTCAAGGTCATATACCTTGTGGCATTTGGGGAGCCATCTGCCTTTTTCGTCCATCGCCCGCATGGTGAGCAGGATATGGGCGTGGGGGTTGCCGTCCCCTTTGTCATGGATGGCAAAATCGGCTATCATGCCTTTGGAAACAAAAAACTCCCGGCAGTAGTCACGGATAAGGTCGGCGTGCTGTTCCGATGGGATTTCCCTTGGGATGGCAAGCACGAACCTCCGGGCAAGCTGGGAGTTCCATTGCTTTTCCTGTGCTTCGGCAGAGTTCCATAAAGTATTGCGGTCTGCATACTCCGGCGGCACATGGGGCGGGAGCATGATTTCTTTGTGGGTGACTTCGTTCTTGTAGGGATAGTGTTTCTGCTCTTGGTCGTATTCAGAGAACAGTTTCTCGCCGCTCTGGTAGGCGGCGGCAGAAACAGCGGATTCATTGTTGCTCCGCTTAATGATTGTGATTTTACAGTGCGGGCATGGCAAGTGTGCGCCCTCCTTTCTCCCGGATTCCGGGCAGAAAAAAAGCAGGAGACCTTTTTTCAGATTTCCTGCTTATTGCTTAATATTCCTTGTTTTTTAGTCTATCAATACAGCTAATATAATACAACAAATATTCTGTATTATTTTCATAATCATATTGACCAATACCTTGCTGAATCACTATTTCTAATTGAAGTTTAGCACTATTGCTTATAACATACCTTGTTCTTAGCTCAAATAAAATATAAACAAATTTTTCATCTTCTAATTTTTCATTATAAGCCTCATTTTTTGATGTAGATAGTAATTTGTATGCTATAAACTCAAAATCTTCTGAAGATAAATGCAAATTGTTATTAGTAATTGCATTTATAGCATTAAATTTTTGGCTTTCTAAAAAGAAATTTGTAAAACTACTTAATGGTATTTCTATAATATCAACTTTTTCAGACAACCATTTCAATGTTTCCTCAAAAGATTTAAAACCCGGAATAATTTGAGATTTATAATTTCTTATAAATTCATATCTTTGCTTCATAATATATATTTTTCCTGCTTAATTAATGGTAACAGTTCCCGAAAATTCTACTCCTGATAACCATGATAGAGATTTCATATTATACCCCTGTAAGCCTTTTGAAGTTACTTTAACTTTTTCAATATCACTATCTAATTTGAAATCACCTATTTTTACAGACCCAACAGACGCAGCGGTTGTATTTTTGGTAGTGTAATTGGTGCCGTCTCCAAATGTTTTATAAACTTTACTTGATAATAGGTTAGCACTTTTAACCTGTATTTTTTTATATCTAAAAGCATTGTACATTTCGTCACCTTCCCACAATAGGTATAACTCACAATCCTCACTTGTGCCATCTCTAATCACGGAAGCATAAATAACGGTTGCCCCTCTGGTTGATTTCTCTTTTGAAAGAGTATAACAATATTGTTCAAAATCTTCCTTACTGTCAAACTGTAAAACTGGAATTTCAACTTGCGTTTCTGTAGAAACTTTATCATTTGTCATTGCAAAAACTGGCATTGAAGATGTAATAAAAAGAACACAAGTTAATAAAAATGTTAAAAACTTCTTCATGGGTATCCTCCTTAATCATTATTACACATAGATTACAATTACGGCTTATTTTATAAAATCATCAGTATCCCTCCCTTTTCCTCTTTTTGTGCATATTCTACTATATTTTTTTATTTATGTCAATATCATTATAGAATAAGCACAACAAAAAACTAATAAATTTATTCGATTATTCAAAGGCAAAAGGGTAGCTGGCGGCAGCCAGTGCAGGGGAAGCGTAGCGTCCCCTGTTTGATTTGGAGCAGACCATGACTGCGGAAAATCACAGCCCTCCGGCAAGGAGCCTTCGGAGAACGCAATTCACCAACCTCTGGGTGGTGTATAATTGCGCCCTCTTTCAGAGGGGGATTTTCCAGCTTGTCGCTTTGGAAGCCAAAATTGCAAGTGGAGTTTATGGCAGTTGGAAATCAGCCGTACCAATTACGCCATAGGCGGCATAAATCAGAACGCGCCCGGCTCGTTCTGATTTTTCACACATGGAAAGCCGCCAATGTGAGCGCGCCTGACTCGTCCACGTTAAAACTTCCCTTGCAAAATCAAGACGCGCCCGGCGCACTTTGATTCTGGAACGGGCTTTTTACCGTTCCTGCTGTTTCGGCTTCTTGTCGGGATAGAGCTTCCCGGCGACAACGGCAGCATGACTCTTTATCTTGATTTCCCCTTCCTGCTCGCTGCGTTTTGCGTTCCGGTAGCCTTCATCGGAGAGGAAGAAACGGAACCGCTCCCCCTTAAAACCGACAAAGCACTGCTTCTGTACTTCCAGCGTAATCATGTGCCGGGTTTCCGGGTGGAACCGTTCTATCCCTAACAGGTCATGCCCCTGCATGATTGGCTCCTGTGCCTTTGCCGCCGCAAGCCGCTGGCGGATGGAATTGTCACGCTCTGCAAGGAACCGGGCTTTTGTGGCGGCAACAAACTGGCTGCACTCCGGCTCCGGTATCTTTTCCAGCTTTCGGATGGCGTTCTCCACGATTGCCTTTGTCAGTAAGTCCTTTATCACCGGCACGGTTTCTTTCATGCCCGCAAGGGTTTCCGCCTTGGTCGGTGCGGCATATTGATAGATGATGTCCAGTTCACTTTTTGAAAATTTCACTCTGCGTCCTCCTTCCAGTTTTCTGCAAGAACCTGTTCCACAAGACGTTTGGTGTCGCTCCGGCAGAACAGGACTTTTAAGATGGTGCTGACCTGCCCATCCGTCACGGATTCCGGGTGGGGGAGATGGCTTTCCAGCATAGCCCCTCTGGTACATAGCCGGTGTGTCCGTTCCTTCCGGTTCAGCGTCTTTATCTGGTGTTCCAGCATTTTCTCCTTATGCTGCGCCCGCCGCAGTCTGGCTTCGGTCTTTTCAATTTCCTGATTCAGTTTTTCCAGCTTTTCATTCATGGGCGGTGTCCTCCTTCGGGAGCAGGATATACATATGGCTGACCTCCCCGATGCCCTGACGGACACGCATAATCATCCCGGCCTGTTCCAGCTCGTTCAGTGAACGCTTGCAGGTCTGGGGGCTTCGGGAGAGTGCCGCCGCTATCTCCATGACGGGGAAGCGGATGAACAGAATCCTGTTGCTGTCCTCGGTTCCCCTTGTCAGGATTTCATCCAACAGGCGGGCGTACATGACCTTTGCCGTATTGCTGACCGGAAGCCGGAGCATTGCCTTTGGGAGCGGCATACAGGGCGGCAGGGGCGTACTGGCTATCATAAATTCACAATTCATTGGATGGTGTCCTCCTTTTGGCTCGTTTGGATTGGTAGCGGGGGCAGTCGATAATGACAGCCCGGAAACCCTGCTTACATTCATGCTGGCATTTCCGGCAGAGTTCATTGTAGCTTCTGCGCCCCCGGTCGTTCAGGAAGAAAGCAAGCTCTTTCTTCAACTTCTTTGACATTCTCGGCATGGTGCCTCCTTCATAGAAAAACCGCCCGATTCAGCAGTAACAGCCGGAATGGGCGGGCAGTGGTTTTTTGTGTATCGTTTCGGGGCGATTTTCAGGGGAAATACAGCCGTAGAGCCGCCCCAAAATCCCCCTTAGTATTACGGACAGGGCAGACTATGCCCCGTGAAATTGTTGTGTTTCGGTATCGTTTCGGTGTTCATTTTGCCGGTTCCCTCTGCTGTCGTTCCTGCCCCCGTCTTTGGCGGCGTTTCGCTCTCCTTGGTACGCTCGTTCCGGTCAGGGTTCCTCCGTTTCCCTGCCGGAAGTCGTTGCGTTACATCGCCGGGGAGCATATCCCATACAGGCCGGTCATTCGATTGGAATAATCCATCGATGAACTGCCTATATCATATGACATTTTTGTACCATGTGCCGTATGTCCACGAATCAGGAATGAAGCCCAAAATCTGAAAAATTCCACGATTGCGGAAAAGGCTTCCTGCTGGACGGGTGCAAAAATCAGATGTGCATTTTGCACTTCTGAAAATCCGGGCAAATCAAAAGCGCATTTTGCGCCTTTGAAAAGAATCACAAAGGGAAATGCGCCCGGCATGGATATGTGGTACAATGGGGATGGCGGCAAAAGCTGGCCGCTGGAAAGGAGCAGGAAGCCATGAAACAGGGGATAACGGTTCAGGAGCGGTTAAAGGATTTAAGGACGGAGCGGCATTTAAAATTAGAGGAACTGGCGGCGGTTACGGGGATTTCCAAATCAGCCTTGGGAAGCTATGAGAATGACGAACTAAAGGAAATCAGCCACAAAAACCTTGTGGAGCTGGCAAAGTTTTACGGTGTGTCAACGGATTACCTGCTCTGCTTGACAGAGAACCGGAACCATCCGGGCATGGAACTTACGGAGCTGCATTTGAGTGACAGCATGGTGGAGCTGTTGAAAAGCGGGCGTATCAACAACCGGCTGCTGTGTGAGATTGCCACACATGAGGATTTTATTACCCTGATGACGGACACGGAAATTTATGTAGATGGTGTGGCAACCGCCCACTTCCAAAACTTCAACAGCCTTCTGGAAGTCCTGCGGGGGCAAGTCCTTTCCCAATATCAGCCGGTGGAGGAAGATGCTGCGTTAAAGGCGTTGGAAGCTATGCAGGTACAGGAAGAAGATTATTTCTGTCAGGTCACGCACCGGACTTGGGACACTATCCTCCATGCCATAAGGGAAACGCACAAGAATGATACGGATAGTGCGCCGGACGGCTCCAATGGCATGAAGCTAATCAAGGACGCAAAGAAGGCGCTGGCCGTGCCGGGTTCCTATCTGGATGTGTTCACTGCCCTGATGTGTACGCAGCTACAAATCCGGTATGAGAAGCTGTCGGAGCAGGAGCGCACGGTTCTGAAAAATGTTATGAAGAAAACTCCGGCATATAAGGATTCACCGTTGAGCAGAATGAAACGGAGATAAGGAAATGCCGTTGCTTGGGATTTTTCCATGCAACGGCATTTTGGGTGGTTCTTATTCAATTTTTAAGCGCACAAACTGGAAGTTGTGTTTTTTACGCTACTTCCTCCCACTTCAACTTTGGATACAGCTCTCCTGTTTTAGCAAAATGGAGAACACATTCAGCAACCAGATTCAAATCATTGAGCGCATTTCGCTTGAGAACTGGAGTCTGTCCGCTGATATTTACAGGAGCGTCCTCTTTGGATGTACCATATTCGGAATTGACAGGCATATACATATGAGCCTCTTCATCTTCACCATATGTGTTAAAAGCCAGAGCCGCCCAATCATTCTCAATATCTACAGATAGAAAATCCTCTTCGCCATATTCATCCAAAGCTAACCATGCAGACCTACAATGATTTTCCCGAATTTTGCACACCAGTTTGTCTACAGTTTCTTGTGTAATAGGTTCCCCTTCACTATTAAGAAAACGAATAGCAAAATCACTCATATAAATTTACCTCCCTATTCCGATTTGTCGATAGCTTCATTATACCGCAGTCACTTTCCAGAGGGAATAGATTTTCCGAAAAAATCATTGTATCATAAACATTATTCTGTTGAATCTGCTCTTGTTCCGTTTTTTGTGATGATAAGCTGCCCCTGCTGGCATTTCACGGTGATTTTGTCCCCTGCGGAGAATCCAGCCTGTTCCAGCCACTTACCTTGTAAAAGAATCTGCGGCGGAGATTGCTTGTAATTGCCACGTCCATAGCATACAGTCAGTTTGCGGTCGTCCATCCGTCCTCCTTCCCCGCTGCCTGTCGGCATACGATTTCAAATACATTCCCGTCCTCTGTCCTGACAGTGAGCAGGCTGTTCCGCTCATCTGCGTTCAGGTCAACAATCCCCATCCCTTCACTGTCGTTTAGTAAATCAAAAAGCCTGTCCCTAAAATAGTTCAGTTCCATTCTGTTGTTCCCCTTTCATAGTTTATAGTCTACTAGCTAATATTATATAGTCTTTTAGAATCTATTGCAATCCCTAAGTGTGATGTAGTCTAAAAGTGTACAAAATAAATGCTAATAGCTTATGAAATGGGTGGCATTATGGAAGGTAAAGGATTAGGCAAACGTATCAACATGGTGAGGAAAGACCGGGGATTCACGGCGGACAGGCTCTCGGAGCTGTGCAATATCAACGCAACTTACCTCCGGCAGATTGAAGGCGGGATAAAGGTTCCCAGTCTGCCCGTATTTATCAATATCTGCAACGCACTGAAAATCTCCCCTGATTATCTGCTGCGGGATGCGCTGGAAGATAATGAGGTCAGCAAGATACGGGAGCTGGCAGAGCTGTGGGAAAGCACGTCGCCCAGCCAGCAGGAAATCGCCGTTGCCATGATTCGGGCGGTATTGGAGCGCAGGGAAGGTTAGAAAGACCAGCCGGGTAGTCGGCTGGTCTTTCCACATCCAATCAAATATAAATCAACTCACTGTTTATGATTTCCTCTGCCCGGTTGCGGATATTGTTCATCCGGCCTACCCATTCAAGCTGGTTCCGGGCTTTCAGTTCCTCGGTCACTCCTTCGGCGGCTTTCATCTGCTCAATGATTAAGTTAAGCCGTTCTTCCGCCTGCTCGTTCAGGTCGGCAAGGTATATCCATAATGTCCCGGTCAAAATAAGGGAACTGTACCGTGCCGGATGCTCCTGTTTGAGATATTCCCGGTGCAGCCTCCCATAGCGTCCGATGGGGCGGTTCTCCTCCGGCAGCTTCAAGTCCGGGATATAGTAATCACCTGCCAGAATATAATCAATGCCGTTCTCTGTGATTCTTTCTTTCAGTTTTTCCATTATCGTTCCCTCCTGTGGCGGAAGGCTCGTCACTGGCCAGCTCAATCACGTCCATAATGCCACAATCCAGTGTTTCACAAATACGGGCAAGTGTGTCCATGCTGATATGTTTCCCTTCTTTGCCCATGTTGGCAATCATATTTGTGGTCAGGCCAGCGGCAAGCCTTAAATCTTCTTTCCTCATGTTGCGCTCTATCAGTGTGTGCCAGAGCGGTTTGTAGCTGATGTGCATGTTTCTCCCTGCCTTTCTGCCCCGGATGGGCGCTTGCCCCCATTATATCAGGTTTCTTGCTAACTCACAAATATTTCTTGACGGTATCGCCGGTTCCGTCTGGATTGTGCTTTTCCTTTCCTCTTTTGATTACCTCTAATTAGCCATGACCTGCTTCATGCCCTGGCTTTTTGCTCATGTGAGATAAAGAAGTAAAAGAAGTGTAAAAAATTTTGCCGTTCCCTATCCGGCTGACTGCCGGACGGGTCGGGCTTTAGTCGGGCAATTCTACCTTGCCGACAAAAGAGTAATAGATTTCGATTTCCTGTCTGCGGAGCTTCCCCCGGCGTTTCCCGTCAAGGGCTTCCGATTCGTGGATTATGATTTTCTCCACAAACTCCCGCAACAGGGTAGGGGTGAGTTCCTCAAAGCTGGTGTACTTGCGTACCACTTTCATAAACTTTTCAGCGTTTGCCGTGGCTTCCAGCGTCTTGGAAAGCTCGCTCTGCAAGGCGGCGGCTTTCTCTTTCAGTTCCTTTTGCTCGGCTTCGTAGTCTGCCGAAAGCTCCGTGAAACGCTCGTCTGATATGCGCCCGGTCACGCTGTCCTCATACAGCCGCTTGAAGATAGCGGAAAGTTCCGCAATCCGTTTTTCTGCCGCTTCCAGCTCTTTCTTCTTGGCGGCGTTCCGGCGTTTGCTCCCGTCCTCGGTCTGCTCGGTCAACAGCTTCATAAACCGGGCTTCGTGCTTGGCTGCGTAGCTGGTGACTTTCCGTAAATTCTCGGTCACTCCGGCGGTCAACAGGTCGGTGCGGATAAAGTGCGCTGTACAGTCTGCCGTGCGCTTCTTGTAGCTGCCGCATATATAGCAGTCCTGCCGCCGTTTGTCCGTCTGATACCTCTGCTGGTACATGACGCTGCCGCAATCCGCACAAAACAGTATGCCGGAGAACAAGCCCACTTCATCATAGCGGTTGGGGCGTTTGCGCTGCTTGCGTAGCTCCTGCACACGCTCCCATGTGTCCTTGTCGATTATCTGCTCGTGGTGATTCTCAAAGATTGCCTGTTTGTCCTCGCTGTTGTAGATAATCTTGCTGCACTTGTAGGATTGGGTGGTGGTCTTGAAGTTCACAAGGCAGCCCGTGTATTCCCGGTTTTCAAGGATATGCACCACGGTGTTCGCCGCCCATTTGCACTCATAGCCGGGGTGGTAGCGGCGGGTTCTCCCTGTCCGGCGGTATTCCAGCGTTCCCGGCGTAGGGATTTCCTGTTCCGTAAGCATACGGGCTATCTTGGTCGGTCCGTTCCCGGCAAGGCAAAGGCTGTAAATCTGCTTTACCACGGGGGCGGCTTCTTCGTCAATGATGAAATTTTCGTCCTCGTCCATGAGGTAGCCATACACGGGCTTGCTTGTGACAGGCTTCCCACTCATGCCTTTTGAGCGTTTTACCGCCCGGATTTTCTTGCTCGTATCCCTCACCAGCCATTCGTTAAAAATATTTCGCAAAGGGGCAAAATCATTTTCGCCCTGTGCGCTGTCAACGCCGTCATTGATAGCAATAAAACGGACGTTTTTCTGTGGGAAAATCATTTCCGTGTACATTCCCACTTGTAAGTAGTTTCGCCCTAACCGTGACATATCCTTTACGATAACCGTTCCCACAAGCCCCGCTTCAATGTCGGCAAGCATGGACTGGAAGCCGGGTCTTTGGAAGTTTGCCCCGGAGAATCCGTCGTCCGTGTACCATTTGAGGTTGGAAAAGCCGTTCTGTTTTGCGTAGGCTTCCAGAATCCGCTTCTGGTTGCTTATGGAATTGGATTCCCCGGAAAGCTCGTCCTCGTGCGACAATCTCGGATAAAGGGCGGTAATGAGTTGTTGGGTGGTCTGTCTTGGCATAATGTCCTCCGTTTCCGACAGCCAGCCCCACTATTCCGTAGGTCTATTATACCATAGGGCGGGGCTTGCTGTACAGTCCTTTTTGCTACTTTATGTCGAAAAATATCACGTTTTTTTATCAAGGTTTATCGCATTATATAACGTGGGCGGCTCTTTCCCCGGCTGCGCTTTCGGCTTCCAGCACTTTCATCATCTTGTCGGCGGCGGTGGCGGTAGTGCCTTGCTTGAAGTAGCCGGAAACCACAAGGACGGTGTTCCCCCGGCGTACCTCGGTCACACAATCCGGGCGGCGGGTGGGGCGGTCTTTCTTCGTGGTGTCGGTCATAGGCAAATCTCCTTTCCGTTCAGCAGCTTTTTAAGGCGTTCTATTTTCTCCCGTGCTTTGGCTTTTCTGAAATTCTCCCCGGTAATGCGGACGGGGGTACACATTTCCGTAAGGCGGTCATATATCCGGGCGTGGGCGGTGTCCTCCGGGTTCTGCAATTCTTCCAGCGTCAAATTCGTTGTGACAATCAGCGGCTTTTGGCTGCGGTATCGGCTGTCAATCACGTTATAGACTTGCTCTAAACCGTATTCCGTGCCACGCTCCATGCCGAAATCGTCAAGGATAAGCAGGTGGAAGCTGCAAAGGCGGGCTATGTATTCGTTCCTGTCCTTGAAATTGGCGGCAAGGTCATTGAGGATAAGGGCAAAATTTGTCATGCAGACAGGCACTTCCAGTTTCATAAGGGCATTGGCGATACACCCGGCAAAAAAGCTCTTGCCCGTGCCGACATTCCCCCATAACAGCAGCCCGTGGTTCTCCGCTTTCATATGCCCCCATTGCTCCACATATTCACGGGCAAATTCCATTTGCGGGCATTTCCCGTTGTCATTGTCAAAATTCCATTCCCGCATAGCCGGGTCGGTGAAGCCTTTCCGTTTCAGCCGTTCAACCGTGTCAAAATGTCTGCGTATATCCTCGGCGGCTTGCTGTTCGTCAAGGATTTTCCGCTTGCAGTCACACGCCCGTGGGTGTCGGTCACGTCCGAAAAGGGTCTTGCCCTCCGGAAAGTAGGCTTCTTTGGGCTGGCGGCATTTCCCGCAGTATAAAAGCCCGTCCTCGCCTATGTAGTCCTCCGGCTCTGTTTCCTGTGCCGTGGCAAGCCGGAAAATAGCGTTATCATAATCACTCATAAAATCGTTCCTCCTTGTTCATGGTCTTTTACGCCCTGTTTACGGGGCGTTGTGTCTATGCGGTCAAAGGCTCTCGCCCTCTTTGTAGGAATAATCGGGGATTCCCTTTTTCGGCTTCCCCTTTGCCCTGTCATCAGCCGCCCAACGCCGGATAGTGGCGGCATGGTTCTTGTATTTCTTCCCGCTGGAAGCGATATAGCCGGATAGGCGGTCTATGTAATACTCCCATTTGCCGGGAAGTTCCTCTTGCAGCTCCGCAAGCTCTTTTTCTGACAGGAATACATTTTCATATCTGCCAAAAGGGGCGGGGGCTGTCTGTCCTGTTTTTATCTCTCCCTCTCTCTTTATCTCTAACTCTATATCTATCTCTTTCTCTATCTCTATCTCTGGTGGACAAATGTCCGCCCCATATGGTGGACGTTTGTCCGCCACGGCTTCCGGCAAGGCTTTCTGTTCCTGCAAAGCCCGCCTTGCCCGGCGTTTGCGCTCCCCCTCGGTAGAGGACTGACCGATTAAAAGCTCAATGTTGCTCATGTATAAAGCCCCGTTCTGCAACGGTTCTACAAGCCCCAGTTTCATAAAAATCTGCAAAGCCCTCTCCACTGTGCCGACTTGCTGGCGGGTGATTGTGGCTATCATCTGTGCGGTGTAGGGGATATTTTCGGCAAGCTGGAGCTTTCCCCCGTTTTTCAGTGATTTTAGGTACAGCTTCAAGAGAATGTTTGAGTAGAGCATACCGTCCTGCATACTTTCCAGCAGCACGATAGCGTCCTCGTCAAAATAGCTCTCTTTCAGCTTTAGGTAATAATATTTGCGGTTGTCTGCCATTCGTTCCTCCTTTGGTCTGTTCTGTGGCTTCTGTTACGCAATTAAAGCGGCTTTTGTGGGGGTAAAGGATAAATGTACCGCCTACCCGTTGAGGGCGGTCAAAAAAGCCTTGATTTACGGGGGTTTGGAATATCCTAAAGCGTGACATTTATCCCTCTGTTTCCGCTTGCGCTGTGTGGCTCTGATTCTTTTCATGCGTCCGGCGCAATCCGGGCAGTATTTCCCCCGGTTGGACTTAGGGAGAAAATACCCGCCGCACTCGGTACAGCGTTTCCTGTCTGCCCGGTGGAGCAGGGCGGCTTCCAGTTTCCCGTCCAGCGGCAGCACGGCGGCAATGAACCAGCGGCACAAGAGGGAATAGCTGATACTCTGTACACATACGCAAGGCTCGCCGTTATCCAGCAAGATACAGTTGCCGTTATCGTAGTTGCAGCACTCATGCACAAGCCGACACGCCGCCCGGTACTGGCGGTAGTCCATGTATGGTGTTTTTGCGCCCATGCCTTTAACGCTCCCTTTCCGGCTTCCTGTCCGGGTACAGCCTCCCGGCGGCTACGGCGGCATGGCTCTTTATCTTGATTTCTCCCCGCCCCTCGCTGGCTCTTGCGTTCTTATAGTCCTCATCAGAGAGGAAATAGCGGTGGCGTTCCCCCGGAAATCCCACGGGGCTGTCGCTGGTCTTTACGTCAAGGACAATCATGTGGCGGGTTTCGGGGAGAAAACGCTCCATGCCCGTCAAGTCATGCCCCTGCATTATCGGCTGTTTCGTCTGTGCCTTTGCTTCCGCAAGCCGCCGCCGGATAGAGTTTTCATGCCCCGCAAGGAAACGGGCTTTGTTGTCGGCTATGAACTGGCTGCACTCCGGCTCTGGTATCTTTTGCAGCTTTTCTATTGCGTTCTCCATGATTACCCTTGTCAAAAGGTCTTTAATCACGGGTACGGTTTCTTTCATGCCGCCTATGGTTTCCGCTTTGGTGGGTGCGGCGTACTGGTAAATCATTTCAAGCTCGCTGTTCATAAATCTCATTGTGCTACCTCCTGTGGCTGTTTTATTATCGCTCCTGTTCATGCTTTTTCTGCTGGCTCGGTGCGCCCCTCAAAATCTGCTCGATATTTCCCTTGATTGTCTGTAATTCCTTTGTTTTTTCCCGCTTCTCCCGGTACTCGTTGTAAAGCGTGTTCTTCTCCCGTGTAAGCTGCTCAATCTCCGCTTGTAATGTCTTGGACGCTGGCAGCTTGGAGATTCCCTGTGCCTTGAAATACCGGGCGGCAGATTCAGAAATGATAAACTCGCTTTCATGCTGCTCCCGGTAGGCTCTCCGGGCTTTCTCCGTTTTCTGCGCTTTAAGTCCGTCACGGGCTGGCTTGGTCTTGATGTACGCTAATAGCTGTTTCTGCAAGTCTTTTTTCTCCCGTAAAGTGCTTTCCACGGTTTTCAGTTCGGCGTGGACGCTGTTCAGTCCCGCACTGGCGGCGGTAAGGGCGGCTTCCAGTTCTTCCGGGGAAGAAAAGCCGGATTCCTCGTATACGCTCATGGTCGCCGCCATTTGCTTCAGATTGTGCAAAGTCGCCCACTTCTCGTAGCCTTTCCCCTTGCCCTCGGCTCTCTTGGCGGCTATGTCTACCATGCGCTGTACTCCGTCATTCTTCGGGGCATTTATAGCGGCTTTATTGCGCTGTAAACGGTCTTTTATGCTGCGGGGGTATTCCTCTTTGGGTGCGGGTGTTTCGGCGGCTCTGGCGGCGTTCTGCGTGTTTAGGGTGAGTGCTTCCAGTACGGCGGCACGGTCAAAATCATCACCCAATTTCCGGGCGGTGATTGGCTTTGTCCTGTCCGGCGTGAGATACGATAACCTCCCCCGGCTCTCCTTAACGGTCACGCCTTGCTGTAACAGCTTCCCGGAAAAGTCCTCAAAGGAAACAGCAGAGGACAGGGCGGTGCGGATCGTGCGCCGTAACTTCTCCTTGTCCGTTTCAAATTTCGTAAGTTTGGGCGGCTCTCCTGTGGCGGCAAGGGAAGCGTTCTCTTTATCCAGTGCGGCTTGTCCTTTCCGCTTCGCCCAATACTCACGCTCGGTAATGCGGTTCTTGCTCCCGTTCAGCAGGTCAATCTGATAGAGGTTTTCCCGGTGGCACATCTCCATGACTTCCGCTTTGAAATATTCCATAGCTGCGTCCGTACAGCGGTGCTTGCAGCCCTCCCTTGTGTCCGCTGGTCTTTCCATGTAGGGAAGCAGCGGCACTTCCGCAATCCGTAAAGAATTGATTACGATATGCACATGGATATTGCCGCTGTGGTTATGCCCGTCCGGGTGGGTGCATACAAGGGCTTGGTGTCCGGGGAAATGCTCTTTACAGAACTGCTCGCCTAACTGTTGCGCCCGGTCTACGGATAGCCCATTGTCGGCAGCGTCACGGGGGTCAAAACTGATAATGTAATGGTGGCTCTTTACGTCCTCCCGCTTTTGGTTCTTGCCGTATCGAAGATTGGAGCGCATACACGCTATGGCGAAATCTTCCCCGCCGCAATTAAGGGAAGCTATGCGGTAATCGTCACGGGGAAGAAGCCGCCCATTTTTATCAAGAGTGGGCTTCATAGTAAACTCGTCATGCTCAAAAGTTAGGTACTGTTCAGCCGCCCCATAGTCGGCATTTTTAGAGCTGATATGTTTGAACGTTGCCAACGGCTTCACCTACTTTCTGCAAGACTTCAAACTTCAAGGCGGCAAGCTCCGCTATGGCGGCTTGTACCTCTTTTGAGAGTGCGTTATAAGGTGCGCCGTACTCGTTCAGACAGCGGGCAATCTGATTCAAGTTGCCGCCGATTTTCCCGTACTCGGCGGTTAGCTTCCCAACGGCAGAGAGCAATTCATCATTGACCGGGGAAACGGTGATAACCGGGCGTATGCTTGACTTAATGAGGGCTTGCCGGATAAATTCGGCTTGGCTCATTTTGCAGAGGGTGACACGCTCGGCAAACTCGGCGTATTCTTCCTCGGTTAAGCGTGTCTTGATTACCCTATGGCGGTGGGGCGTGTTATATTTTTTCATGGCTGTGAACCTCCTTTCGTGGGTGGATTTTTTCAAGCGGCGCAAGCCGCAAAAAGGCGGGCTTGGGGTGGCAACCCCAACAAGATTCCCGCAGGACAAAATGAGCCGGTAGGCGAAATTTGGTACTGTGGTAGAATCTTGCTCTAAGAAAGTGGCGGCTTCCTCTGTGTGGGCTTTTGCTGATACCCCCGGCTTGCTCGGCGTGGATTCTGCCAATTATGCGGCGGTATTTCTCCCTCTATTACTTACTACGCACGGCAAGGCAAATCTGGCAAAGTTCCCCGGAATTTCTTTTCGTGTTTTCACAACAGCATTTGACAAAAACGGAAAACTGGAAGCCTTTTTTGGCTTGAAATCAGTTCCGTTTTGTAGTGATATACGGACAGTTTCAAAAAACGCCAAACTTTCCGGCAATTATTTTTCCCCTTATTACCTACTACGGGAAAAAAGGAAATTTAGGCAATGTTTTCAGAAAGTAGTTGAATTATTTTATTACGGTGCAAAATCCGGCTTGGTTTTGGGCGCAAAAAAACAGGAAACCTTTTCTTGATTTCCTGTCTTTGGCTGCCGCTGATGGGCGGCGGTTATTCTGTTATCATTCCCCGGAAGCAAACTTGTAGCCCACGCCTAAAACGGTTTTTATGTAAGTGGGCTTGCCGCTGTCCGGCTCTATCTTTTTCCGTAGATTGCATATCACATTTGACACGCTTGACTGGCAGCTTTCGCTTTCCATGCTCCACACGGCTTCAAAGATTTGCGCCTTTGTGAATACCCGCCCCGGACTGGCGGCAAGGTAGCAGAGTGCGCCGTACTCTAAACGGGTGAGGGGAATGTCTGTGCCGTTTTTTAATACTCGGCGTTGGTGCAATTTTATTTCCAATCCCGGAAAAGTAAGTGCCGGGGAGTGGGGCGGCTGCATGGCTTCCAGCGGTATCATATCCGCAAGGGCGGCTATGGCTTTCTCAACCGCTTTTTCTTCTGTGTCATTAAATATAAGCATGACTATTTTTGCGACAAATCTCACCTCCTGTTAGGTAGGCTGTCCGTCAAAGCGGAACTGGAACAGGGCAGCGATAAGCCGCCGTTTGATATTGTCCTCGGTGTCCTTGTTGACGTGTCCGTTTTCAAGGGAAGCAAGCCGGATTCGCTTGCTGTAATGCCGCAAAACCTCGTCAATGGCTTCCGGCTCGCCGCTGGTCGCCCGGACAATCGTTTCATACGGCACAAGTTTAGGATTCCTCACGGAAAAGCACCTCCATTTCTTTATGCAGCATTTGCAAGGCACTGTGTATGTGATGCCACGCCGTACTCCGGCAGCGTCCGTACATTTCCCCGATTTCCTGTTGTGTATAATCTCCGAAAAAGTAAAGGAAAATAATTTCCCGCTTTCTTTCCGGCAGAGATAACAGGGCGGCGGCAAGTTCCCCATTGGTGAGGATAACTGTCTGACCGCATATCGTAATGGGATATTCTTCATAGGGTGCTTCAAAATATTCGTCTGTCGTGCCTAAAGGGTAAAACTTTTCTTCTGTGAGGTATTCAAGGGATATTTCTTTTTGCCGCCGTCTGCTCCTGTCACGCCATGCGTTGAGTGCCGCAAAGCGTATGACGGTCTTGCAAAAGCCATTGAACGTATACATGATATGTTCCTTGTATGCTTCTGTGCAAGGCATAGATGATTCCCCCTTTCTCCCACATAGGGCGGTGCATGGTTTACGGTTGCTTGTTTATAATTCAAAGTAACAACAACTCTATGCGCAGGTCTTAACTCGTTTCGCTACTTTAATTATCTTCTCCCGGTATCACATTTTACCATTCACAAAAAACAATTTCAGCATTTTCGTAAATAGGACATATATCTTTCAAGATATTCCTTTTGACAGTTTGTATTTTTTTATAATCAATATTATTGGTAATATAAATGCAAACTTTTATGTGCATACCAATTTTATATATGTCACATTTTTGCAATGTCATAATACCGCTAAGATTCTTTTCTACAAATTGGAAAACTGTTCTTTTTAGTTCCTGATTCGTTGTCAACCCTCCTGACAATTCGCGGAAAGAAGATATGAAAACACTTATTGGTTCTTTTATTGCAGGCAAGACTATGATTGTCGTAATGAAAAAATCTCCAGTATAATGAAGAAAACCCAAACTTCCGTTAATATCTATCAGTTTTATCAAGAACGCAGACAGTGCTACGCCCAAAGATAATATGCCGTCGATAAAATTTCCTTTCGATTCTGTTGCTAAAAGTGTACTGGAATCATTAGTTTTACGGCTCTGGCTTCTGTTAAAAAAAGACAGCCCAAAACATATGATACACATAAGTATCTCATAAGGAATTACAGGTTCAATCATCAAAGGGGTTCCAACGCCATATGCAAAATACCCCCATGCTGCTTTTGCAGTACGAGCAACAGAAGAAAACAGCAGCACCAATGTTAATAAAGTTCTAAAAATAGAATATAATGGCTCTAAAAAATAAAGACCGTCCGGGTAATTCTTTGTCTTTTTATTACTAATTTTTGAAATTTCCAATGCTGCCAAACAAGAGCAGGAAGCAATCATTGAAAAGGAACAGTCTAAAAACAGAGCTTGAATATTTGTTATCGAAAAAATCCAAAACCCACCTATTGCCATTATTAAGTTTACAATGCAGCTTACTATCAGCGATTTGCGTTCAATTTGTTTTTGTGTCATGGTTACCTCCATTGCCTTGGAATTTTATAGTATTCAGATTGACATATCCGTACAACAAGCAGTATACTATAACATGTGTCGTTTTTCTATCTTCAATTTTATCTATAATTGTTGCCTAAACGACACTGCCGCTCGAAACTGTTGTTTAAAGGAGAAAACTATGAATAAACATGATAGGCGGGTCAAAAAGACAATAAAAGCATTACAGTCTGCTCTTGCTGACGCAATGCTTGATAAGGAACTTCAAAAAATTACAGTACAGGAATTAGTCAACAAGGCAGACATACATAGAGCTACTTTTTATTCGCACTACCATGATGTGTATGACTTATATGAGCAAATGGAACATGACGCTATATCTGAGTTCACTAAATTTATTAACGATAATCCAGCAGGTCATTACGAAAATATTTATAATTCCATTATTGATTATATTTATGAAAATCCTGCCCTAAGCCGTTTGCTTTTTTTCGGAAAGGGAATTGACCACAAATTTCAAGAGCATATGTATGACATCATCGAAGAAAAATATCTTGAAATATGGATGCAAGAAGAAAATATATCTTCCGTTTCAGAAGAAATGCTCTATATGGCGACATATCATATTCAAGGCTGCCTCTCAATAATCTCACTTTGGATTAAGAATAATTTTTCTACCCCAAAGGAAAAAATAATCCAGCTTATTTATTCTATTGACGCAAGTTGGAATATGCCATAAAAGAAATAATCTGTGTGGAGATAAAGAGGGATTCCGTAGTAGTCGGCACTGTGGGAATGTGCATAACTTGCTGTCTTATGGAGTTGTGGGAAAGTCCGTTTGCAGAATGTGGGAAAGCTGCACTTTAGCTTTTCCATGTTCTGTGAACGGACTTTTCCATGACGGAATAGCAAGTTATACACATTTCCACGGTGCTTGTCTTTTGGTCTTTAGTTCTTTTGTTCGGAATAGTGTGGTGCTGGCGGTCTATCTCTTGTTTTCGGTTGCTTGCTTCTTTACCGTACATGAGCATTGCTGGCCGGGTTGTCCGCCCCGTAGCCTTCCAGCAGGTTCACGATCCCCCACGCTCCCAGGCCGCAGCCGATAGCCATGACCAGTACCTTCAAAGTGTCGATTGCGCTTGCGAAAAATGCCATATGGTTTTCCTCCGTTTTGATGAATGATTGTGGGTTTTGGGTAACAAAAAGCCGCCCTTTCAGGCGGCAGCGTGCCCCGGGCCAAGTTGGCCCGAAGCCGTCTGTCAGTCAGACGGAACCGTCCTCGCTGTCCAGGTCCTCATAGTTGAGGATGTCAGCGTCCTCGTCGGAGGCGTCCGCCTCGTACACCGTGTATTCCTCCTGCGGCTTCAGTCTCAGTCGCCGGGAGATAAGGCGTTCCAGGCGGAAGGCGTTCCGTTTGCTGTCATGTTCCGCTGTATAGCGGTAGTTGGGGTGCTGCTTCAAGTCATACTTTGGCGAGAAGAACGGGGGCAGCCCCCTAAGCTGTAGCAGGCACCTGTCCCCGGGCATGGTGGTGATCTCGCTCGTGGTAAGGAGCTCCCGGCCCAGCCTCTGGGTGTTGAGCCCGTAGCTTTCCGACTGGCCCCTTGTGCGGCTGTCCGTCTGCATGGAGATGGTCGCCTTCCCCAGCCAGTTCTCGGAAATGTCTTTCAGGGTGGAGGCCTCCCGGCCCCCGAGGAACACAATGGAATCCATGTTCCCCATGATGGTCTCGGCGTTGTCCTTATAAAGCGCCTTGCACTGGCTCATGGCCTGGTAGAACAAAGTCAGGCTCACTTCCCTTGACCGGATGACGGCCACCAGCTTTTCCAGCCCCGGCACCTGCCCGGTGTTGGCCGCCTCGTCCCAGAGTACCCGTACATGGTGGGGCAGGCGGCCCCCGTACCTGCTGTCGGCCCGCTCGCACAGAAGGTTGAACATCTGCGAGAAGGCAAGGGCCACGATAAAGTTGTAGGTGGTGTCGGTGTCGCTGATAAGGAAGAAAAGGGCCGTCCTTTCATCCCCAAGGGTGTCCAGCCCCAGCTCGTCATAGCTCATAATCTCCCGAAGCTCCGCAACGTCGAAGGGTGCCAAACGTGCGCCACAGCTAATTAAAATGCTTTTCGCGGTCTTGCCAGTGACGTTTTGTAAAGGACTTTTTAATCATATTCACAGAAAATTTACAATTTAGGACAAAAAAAGAGCTGGGAACCTATTTTTTAGATTCCCAACCTATTGTTAGTTTTTAAAAGTGCTTTCATTTCTTCTCAAAGTATTTTAATAATTCATTACTTTTCTCTATGTCAGATGATTGCACAGAATATGATTTTACATATTTACAAGCCTCTGTAATTCTACGTTCACTCATTGTATTTTTCCCTACTGGTAGCTCCAAATTCAAATACGTAGGGTAACGGTGAAAATACTCTGAAAAAACAGCTTCATATGCTAAATAAACACTTTCCACATAATAACCCAATTTTTCTTTTTCCTGCTTATATTCAGCAATCGCACATGAAATTAAAGCAGTGGTAAGTGCTGCCTTTGTAGATAGAGCATCATCACCATCTATATAAGCTTTTTTTGCATAAGTATAAGCCTCTTCATAATTCTCAAGTCCATTTTGCGTTCTATATATACTCTTTGCACGTTGCAGCCAATAATGCAAATCATTTTCAAGTAATGATTGCAGATTTTCATAAATAGTATAAATAAGTATTTTTGAATTATCATTTCCAGAGAAAATCTGATTCAAAGTATCAAAAAGGATAACATCAATATATAAACGTCTACGTGAGTAATCTGATTTGTATTTCTTAACAATCGTAAAAATACTATCTGATATTTCTTTTATCTGAAATCGTTTCAGCAATTCTACTATTGCTATCTTACTATTATGAACCATTTTTGTTGTTGAGTGCCTAGTAACTTCATCTTCTGAAGTAGGAATCATTTCAACAAAAGGTGAAAGTTTTCTACACATATTTTCAATCTCTTGGCGGTTCAAATCAAGTGCTATCAAATCTGAATAGTATAATTTATCCAATGCACATAATGCTATAAGTACACTTCGTTCCTTTGACAATAATTTTAACATTTTAGCAGGTGCAAATGGTATATTAAGATTTTGGTCTTTTCTTAATACATATAAATAATCAATATTAGTTTGTCCATACTTTCTTCTAGCAAGCCCAAATGAATCTTGTGCTTTTTCGCTCATAGAAAGTTCATCACCATAGAATTGATTCTTTAATTCCACAACATTACAATTTAACTTTGTTAGAAGGTAATTATCATTAGAATTTATAGCAATTACTAAATAATTATTGTTTTCCTTTAACGCAATACTTGATTTTATTATTAATGCATACACATCAGGTGAAATAGAATTACTATCAAACAGAAATAGGCTATTCTTTTGGGATGATAATACTAATTCAACTACTTCTTCATCGGCAAATGATTCGGAAGGGAAATAGAAAACATCCCTTTTCTTATAATATTCTGCTAAACTACACAATACATACGTTTTACCACTAAAACGACGACCTTTTAACAGCACAAACGATGATGCGTTTAATTCACGTTGTATATTACGCAATGCATTCCGAAAAATATGCAATGCTCCTTTCAAAAAGACATTGGCTTCTGCGTTAAATATATTTGCATTTGAAATCAACTCTAAAGATTCTTTTTTTCCAGTTTTAATGGTGATTTCCGGATTTATATGTTTATATATTTTTTCTTTGTTTTCTGTTTGATATTCCTGATATGCCAACAAAAAGTCTGTATAAAAGTTCTCATAGTTTTCAACGAGTATTATTTCATTTATACCATGTTTCTTTAAATTGCGCTGTTCTTGTGAAGAGGGGATTTCATTTCGCAATACAATTCTGTATGCATCTTTTTGGCTACTTTTACTCTTATCATAAACAAATTGTAAATCTCTTTCTTCCTGTAAGCTACAACCAATAAATAGTAAATGCTCTTGTGCATAATCAGCAAGCAATGCTTTATAAATATCTGTATTATCTTCACTTGTTATCGCTTGCAAATACTGGCTTTGACTAAAAACTATATTATCTTGTATTTTGTCTATATATTTGCTTTCGTATTCTGCATCACCATGTAATTTATACAGTATTCTTTTAGATGTCTTTGGACGCCGAAATTTATGATAAGGTAATGTAGGATTAAAATCCGAGTTTTTCTCTATCCCATCATCTACATTAAGAGTATATGCATACGGCCAATTTATCTTTGTCAAAAAATCTACTTGGTGTTGAAACAAAACAACACCCGTATAAAAATTCTCAAAATATGTTGCACGCTCATCGCGAGATACATACTCAAAAAACAAATCTGAAATTTCAGAAAAATCCATTTCTTTAATCTCACATTCCCGTAATGGGCATGAGCCAGAATTTAATATCATGTCACACATATTTTCTGTAGCCCTTTTCCCATTAGGAACAATTCCATTGATAGATTGACATCCAGCAGTAAATCCTGCACCAAATACAGGAATGAGCTTTTTCTCTACTGCATATTTTACTAATTGCTTAATACCTTCTTCATATTCTATAATATCTATTTGGTTCATCTTGTACTCCATTCTATTTACAAAAAACAGTTGTAATATTAGTATCCCTTTTTATAATAATCTAAAAAAAGTTAATTCTTTTAAATTGAACCGGAAAACCATTTTTAGTTTCCCGGCTCTATAACTCTGCCTATGCGCTTCTATCAGCTTTCAGTTGTTTGACTTCCTCAAGAGAAAGCCCTGAAATATTAACGATTTCCTCTAAAGCATATTTGCCAGCCGCCAACATACGGAGCGCAACTTCTTTCATTCCCTCTTTCAATGTCTGATTCCTCATATCTTCCATAGCACGGCACATAATCTCGATTCCCTCCTTGCTCTCTTTGAAAAATCTCACCCTGTCCGCCAGTGTCCCATAGTACATATCCGCTGCGTCTGTGCAGGAGAAGTCATGCATTAACTTCCCGATTGGCGTATCGCTGCGGTAAGCGCCATTTACATACAGTATGTGCGAACCGTCCTCAAATCTTTCCCCGGTTCCTAAAAAGCACCGCTCAATCGGATAAAGCGGCAGCCCTTTTCCCATTACGTCATTCTCTGTGATAAAGATTACCCACGTTTCCGGCAGCTTGTCAAAGTCTTCGCCTTTCTTCAAAAGGTTTGCGTCCATCATGCTGCTGTTGTACCTTGCCCTTTTTCTCCCGGCTCCTTTGTCGGAGCGCTGTACCTCCACGTTCAGTTTTGCCCCTGTGCTGTCTGTAGCCAGAATATCCAACCTCACTGAACGGTTCAGCAGGTTCTCCACAAATACCTGGGTGCGGACGTCCAGCACCTTTAAATCCGGTTTTTCCAGAACAATCTGCAATACCAGTTCTATGCTTGCCGTATCTCCCTCAAAACACTTTGTGAGGAAATCATCATCAAGCAGGCGAAAGCCTCTTAGCCTCTGTAAATCTTCCTGATGTTTCTGGTCTATCTGTTCCGTCACTGTCAATCTTCCCACCTGCTTTCCTTCTGTTTTCGTATCTCCATACTACCATAAACCTCCTGATTTTACAAGCCGGGAGCCAGCGCATTTCTGATTCCCGGCCTGTTTCTATTATCGTTTTTACATCTGCTGTATCTCATTTTTCAGCATACGCTTGATTTTGTCGCTCATGGTTTCCCTGCTGGTCTTACTGAAATGAACCCTCACAATGTAGGTAGTCCGGCCAATCTTCTTCACCAGTGCGGGAGCGTCCTTAGCCGGTGTCGTGGTGGTAATGTCCTCTGTGATTTTCTCGCTGCCCATAAATTCTCCTTTACATACAATCAGGTTTTGTTATCCCTTACTCACAATCTCTTTCGCCGCCGCTTTGGTCGCCCTGGCTCCTTCCTCCCGGAAATTTTTACCGGAAAAAAGAATCGGAGCACACCGTTCCAGTATGCGGTCATAAATCCTTGCGTGGGCAAGGTCTGGCGGGTTCTTGATTTCTTCCAGTTTCAGGTTTGTTGTGACAATCAACGGCTTCTTACTCCGATATCGGCTGTCAATGACGGTGAACATTTGCTCCATGGCATACTCGGTACTGCGCTCCACTCCTAAATCATCAATGACAAGCAGGCTGTAATCGTCCAGGCTGGCGATAAAGGCCGCCCTGTCCTCGGCAAACACGCCGGTCAGCCGGTTCAGGATAGACGGGAAATTTGTCATCAGAACCGGCACGTCTCGGTCAAGCAGGGCATTGGCGATACAGCCGGCAAAAAAGGATTTCCCGGTTCCCACGTCACCAAAAAGCAGAAGGCCGGCATTGTCCCGGTATGCCTCCTTCCAATGCTCCACATAGGCGTGGGCTTTCTCCATGACGGGATTCTGGCCGTTATCATTGGCAAAAGTGTAATCATAAAGGTATCTGTCCTGAAGCCCCTGCGCCTTCCGGCGTTTGACACGCTCCATGTGTTCCTTCTGTTCCTCCATGGCTTTCCGTTCCTCCTGCGCCTTCTGCTGGCAGGGACAGAGGCAGCGGGGCATGAAATAGCCGGAGCCTCCGAACCTAGGCACGACAGTCTGGCGGCTGCCATGGCATTTCTTACAGTGGATAAGCCCGTCAGCCGGTTCTATGTATTCGTCCCCGGCAAGTTCCATATCCCCGGCTGCCCGGTCAATGGCTGCCCGGACTTCTGCGGTAATCTCTATCATATGGTTTCTCCTTCCTCCACGCTGTAATCCCGGTTCCGGGCAGGCGGTTCCTCTTTCTTTTTGTCGGCGTTCGCCCAGCGCCGGATTGTGGCTGCATGGTTTTTATATCCCTTTCCACTGGATTCCATATACTCGGACAGCCGCTCAATGTACTGTTCCCAGAGAGAGGGCAGTTCCGCTTGGAGTTCTGCCAGTTCTGCAGAAGATAGAAATACATTCCGGTATCTCCCATAGGCGTGTGTCTTATCCCCCTCTCTATTCTCTATACTCTTATCTCTAATCTCTTTATCTCTATACTCTAATATAGGCGGACATTTGTCCACCCGGCCATTGGACGGACAAATGTCCGCTTCCCCGGCAGGGAGCAGGTTCTGGCGTTTCAGCCTCATGCGCTCCTTTTTCTTCCTCTCCCCCTCGCTGGACGACTGGCCGATCAGCAGCTGGATGTCGCTCATGTAATAGGCTCCGTCCGTCAGTATCTCCACAAGCCCAAACTCCTGGAATATCTTCAAAGCCCGTTCCACCGTGCCTACCTGATGCCGGGTAAAGGTGGCTATGGTCTGCACCGTATGGGGCAGGCAGTCATTCAGCAGGAGTACGCCGCTGCTTTTCAGGGACATCAAATACATCTTGAGAAGGAGATTGGAGTACAGAAGGCCGTCCTGCATACTCTCCAGAATGACCATGGTTTCGCTGTTATAAAAATTCTCTTTCAGCTTGAGGTAATAAAATCGTCGGTTCTCTGTCATTTAGTTGCTCCTTTTGTTCTGAATAGCTTTTTTAAGCCTATGTACGCATTTTAATGGGGCTTTTGGGGTGTCAGTGATAAAAAGTATTGCCTCCCCTCCGACACGCTCCGAAAGCGCTTGATTTACAAGGCTTTTTCCACTCCTAAATGCGTAGAATCATGGTATCTTTTCCTTTGGCGTTCTGCCTCCTTCCTCCGGCGCACCCTGGCGGCACATTCCCTACAGTATTTCGCCCGGTTGGAGCCGGGCAGGAAAAGAGCGCCGCACTCGCTGCACCGCCTGCTTTCCAGCCGGTGGTAAAGGGCCGTTTCCAGCTGGTGGTCTAAAGGCAGCACCGCCGCACGGAACCAGCGGCAGAGCAGGGAGTGGGAAATGCTCTGGACACAGACGCACCCGTCCCCCTCGTCAAGCACCATACACTGGCCATTGTCATAGTTGCAGCACTCACGCACCAGCCGCCTCGCCCTGCGGTACTGCCGGTAGTCCATGGCCGGGATTCGCTCATGCCGCCTGTTTCCCATATCTCACCTTGCATCGGCATAAAGGCGGCTGCCCCTCCCTGAAAAGGAAAACCGGCTCCGGCACTTTCGCCCCCGTAGGCGCTGGCGGCGTGGGCGGCACGGGTATCTTTACGGTGATAGTGATTGTCATGGTGATAAACTGCTGTGTCATAATTCTTGTTCCTCCTTTCTGGCCGGTTCATTTTCCGTCCTGGCCAACTGCTCCGCTGTCTTTTTCAGGTTCTCCACCGCCTTGATGTCCTCCCTCATGGATTTCATTTTCTGGTACTGTACCGATTTCTCCGCTTTCAGGCGGTCGGCCTCGGCCTGCCATTTCTTCGGGGTGATTTCTTCGCCGGTGGTTTTCAGTTTTTCCAGATACCGGACGGCGGCCTCATATAACGCCAGTTCCGCACTGTGCTTCTGCTCAAACTGCTCCTTTTTCTTTCCCGGCTTCATCTTGTCAAGCTGGCGGCGGGTTCCTTTGTTCCTCTCGTATTTCTCCCACATGGAGAGATGTTCGCCCAGCACTTTGATACGCCGCTCGGCGGTGACAATCTTCCCACGAAGGGAATAGTAATCTTTGTTCATGGCGGCCACTTTTTCATAAAGCTGCTCCATGGAAGTAATGTGGTTGCCGTTCAGGAAATTGAACAGGGCGGCGCTTTCTTTCAGGTTCCTTATCTTCCCATACCGGGAGCCGGGTAATCCGGCTAACAGCTGCGTCTCGTAAAGCTGCGCTATGATACTGTCTTTTCCTTCCGGTTTCCCCGCCTGCTCCTTTGTCCATTTATAGAGCCGAGTAATCCGTGCTTTGATTTCCTTCAGTAGCTTATTGTCGGCAGCAATCTGGCGGTTGATATTTCCTTTCTCTGTGGCAATGCCTTTCCGCTCCATCTGGCTTGCGGCAACGCCCAGATGGATGGAAGGTATCTTGTCAATGCCCTGACGCTCGTAGGAGCGGTGGTCAATCCGTTCCGGCCTTCCCGCCGCCTCCAACGCTCTGTTGGCGTAAGCTGCCCAGGCAGCCCTCCACTTCTCTACATTTCCTTTGTCGTTCCAGTCGGTGGTGTCTTCCCGGTGGTTCTTCCAGCCGCCTTTGCCGTTGGGGATTCGCTGGCCGTTTTCGTCCAGTTCGTAGGCCTTCCGGCATTTCGCTCCCCACTGTCGGTTTTCCTTTAGCGGTCGGATGGTGAGCATGACATGGAAGTGGGGATTTCCGTCTTTCTTGTCATGGATAGAGAAATCCGCACACATACCGGCGGCGACAAAGGTATCGCTGATGAAAGAGCGGGCAAGCCGCAGCTGTTCCTCCCGGTTCAGTTCCACCGGCAGGGAAATCTCTATCTCACGGGCAAGCTGTGCGTCACGGGTCTTTTCAACCATCTCCACACTGTTCCAGAGAGTGCTGCGGTCTTGAAATTCCGGCGGGGCATGGGGTGGTAATATGATTTCAGAGTGGACTACGCCACGTTTCCGGGTGTAATCATGGGTAAGCCCGTCCCATTCGTTGGTCATTTTGGTTCCGCTCCGGTATGCGGCAACGCCCACGGCGGACTTTGCCTTGCTGCGCTTGATAATTTGGACGGGCATATGGAATATGGCTATGGCGGTTCGCCTCCTTTCGGGTGGGGATAGATTGGCTTCGCTGGAAAGGGCAGACGCAGAGCGGGTGTCCTTTCCGGCGGAGCGTACAAGGGGTTTGGGGAGTGTAGCTCCCCATTGCGTCCAAAGGACGCCACGCCCCCGGCAGGGCGCACGCACCGGAACGGTGTATAAGTGCGCCGTTGGATTTTTAAAGCTGCTGTAAATCCTGACTGTCAGATTCATTTTTCAGCAGCCACATGACTTCCGGCAGGCGGGAAATAGCAGATAAAAACGCCTTGACTTCTTCGCCGGTCATGGCGGCAGCGGCAGGGAAGATACTTTCCAGAACCGCCCCATGCTCAATCAGGCGGCGTGTCCTGGCTTTTCGTTCTGCGTCCGTTTTTCGATTCAGGAGAATCTTCTGTCTATTCTCCAACTGGCGGATTTCTGTCTTTACTTTTTCCTGCTGGGCTTTCAGCTTATCTATATCCGGCATTTGTAATCACCTCCTTTCAGATGGCAAAAAAAGACAGCCGTTTCCGGTTGCCTCATGTGATAAAATGTTCTGTTTTTACAATTCACAAGCAAACTAATTTCTTTCCCCACACACGGTCAATATTCTCTGATAATCGTTTTTATCTTTTCGATTTTGAATAAAAGAGGGAGTATACACGCACCATATGATTAAGGCTTACCGACAGTTAAAATACAAGGGAAGGGAGCTGACAGCATGATTAAATATGACCGGCTCTGGTCTACCCTTAAAGAGCGGGAGATTAGCCAGTACAGACTAATCAAGGATTTCGGCATAGATAAAGCACAGCTTCATCGGCTGCGGAAAAACATGGTTGTCAAAACCATGATTCTAAACAACCTGTGCCGGATTCTAAACTGCCGTATTGAGGACATCATGGAGTATGTACCAGACGAAGATACGGATTAAAGGGGCAATGCAGATTTGGATTTGCAGAGCCTCTTTTTTTATTGCCTTCACCGTTCCTGCGCCGGCGGTTTCTTATCCAGGTAGAGTTTCCCGGCCATGACAGCGGCATGGTTCCTGATTTTGATTTCTCCCCGCTTCTCACTGGCTCTGGCGTTTTTGTAGCCCTCATCAGAGAGGAAAAATCGGTATCGCTCTCCGGGGAATCCCACTGGGCTGTCACTGTTCAGAATATCCACCGTTACCATGTGCCTTGTTTCCGGCAGGAATCGCTCCATGCCTGCCAGGTCATGCCCCTGCAGAACCGGCTCCCCCTTCCTGGCTTTGGCTGCGGCAAGCCTCTGGCGGATAGAATTATCCCGTTTTTCGATAAAGGCTGCCCGGTTATCCGCAATAAACCGGCTGCACTCCGGCTCCGCCAGTTTTTCCAGTTTCCGTATAGTATTCTCGACAATCACTTTTGAGAGTAGATCGTCCTTCCTTTCCAGAACCGGCACAATCTCTTTCAGCCCGGCAAGGGTTTCTTCCTTCGTTGGTGCGGCATACTGGTAGAGCATTTCCAGTTCGCTTTTGGTAAAATTCATTTCCCTTATTCCCTCCACTTCTTTTTCTCAAAATAGTTCCGCATTCGCTTTAATCCGCTCTTAACGGTCTGCTGTACTACAGATACGCTCACGCCTTCCTCTGCGGCAATCTCAATCAGTTTTTTGCCAAGTATGTAGCGTGCGTGGATACGCCTTGCCTGTATGTCCGTCAGATTATCCATAGCTTCGGACAGATGTTCCAGTGTGGCAAGGAAAAGCTGTTCTTCCTCCTGTTCCAGTAGAATCTCCTCCGGGGATTTGGCGGTAAAATCAAAGGCACAGTTTTCAATCCCGTCCTCACAATCAAGGGAATAGTACGCCTTGTGATACCAGATTTTGCGGGAACGATTGTTTTCTTCCCTCTGCATAAGCAGCAAAGCCTCGGCCACCTCGTCCGATACCTCAATCATTGTGTCCGTGGCAAAAAGCGGGTAATAATATTTTTTCAGATTGATTGTCTGCATAGGCTGCACCTCATTCCGTCTGCTGGCGGCTGTAAAACTCACGCATACATTTCAGGCCACGGTGTACGGAACGGTTTACCACACTTTTGTCAACGCCTTCCTCTTTGGCAATTCGGGTAAAATCTAATCCCCTGATGTAATAGCCCTTAACACGTCTTGCCTGCATGGGAGTGATAATGGAGAGCGCCTCGTCCAGCATGGCAAGCAGCTTTTCATGGGCGGCCTGTTCCTCTTTCAACAGGATAATTTCTTCCGCTGACGGGCTGTGTTCCAGTGCGTACTTCTCCGTCCAGTCAAAAGCGTCCAGAGAGTAAAATGCCTTGTGGTAACGTGTCCGGCGGTCATAGTTGTACATCTCCCGGACAGACTGCACCATGGCCTCGGCCACTTCGTCCGATACCTCCACAAACACGTCCCCGGTGTAGTAGGGATAACAGTACCTTAGATTGATTGTTTTCATGACTGACCTCCTAAAATACAGAGAGGACAGGCAGCGGTTTCCTGCTTGTCCTCCCCGAAAATATGATAGGGAAAAAGTTCCCTTCACTGGTTAGCCCAAAATCGGTCAAGCGTAGGGTCTGTATCAGAAAAATTTTTTGATTTTCTTCCGTACCGCCTCAATGCTGTCCTGTATGGCAGCTTTGGAGCAGCGGCAAAGCCCGGCAATCTCGGCATAACTCAAACCGTCCAATGCGTAGAGCAGGAACCGGCGGCGCTGCGCCTCGGTACAGAGCGCAAGGGCGGCCTTAATCTCCAGCATGGTTTCTTTCCTGCATACCCACTGTTCCGGTGTCTGGTAGTAGCAGGAGCGCCCTTCGGTGAGGATTATGTACTCATCAAACTCCCGGCTGTCCCAGTGCCTCCGCTTTTCATGGGCAAGGTTTTCTTCCTTGTGGCCGGCTTTGTCCAGATACTCGTATACTTCGACTGTGACCTCCACGGACAGGGCTTGTCCGTCTATGTTGATGGTGACTTCCATCTTCCTTTCCTCCGTTCAGATTTTTTGCAAAGATTCCTGAACGGAGTGAGGCGGGGAACGGCAGTGGGGAGCATGTGCGCCTCCCAAGAAAACAAAAGCGCCCGGATGGTTAAATTCCATTCGGACGCATAAGATACGGTATTCAGTTAGAATATGACAAATTTCGCATTTGTGTGTAGACAGTTCCCTTTGTGGGAAATGGATTTTTTTAATCGCTTATTTTTTAGCCGATTTTGTAAAAACAGGTTATGATTCATGACGGCTCCTTTCACCAGCCGCCATTTTGGGAAATACTAGGGCAACAATCTTTTTGTAAATAAAGAAACAGCGGCTTTGCCTTTCTCAAAACCGCTGTCTTATGGGCACATACAAATATGTCTGCTGTATAACGGCTTTTTTTCTTTCGCCATTATTCGGCAGATGATTTTTCTTAATTCAAATTCTACTCATTTGTAGTTCATTATCAAAAACAAGGGTAACACCTTCTTTCAATTTACATTTTTTTAAATCCTGATTGGGAAAACTCTTTATTTTCCCACTTGTAATCAGTTGTAGATATTCCTTTTCTGACAGAAGTAATTTGCTTCTCACAACAGAAGATACCTTAACAGAAAGAGAATACTTACTTTTGATTTCAAGTTGTACGGTTTCATTCAGAGAAAAGCAATCACCAATAACAGAATATTGGGGCAAACCGACTTCCACACCATTCTCTTGTAAAAACTGGCTATCCATTGCATATTTCTCTACAAGTTCGTTATCATTTTTATAAAATCCGTCCAATAGCTGCGGCTTTACTGCTTGTGGAGAAATACGGGAATAAACAGTAGCGTTCCATGTGGTATTGCAATCACAGCATTTGTAAATTAACCAAATATCCAAGTATCTGCGCTGGGCATTTACCCGGAATTGCCGTGAACAAGCAAACAGATTTTTTCTTCCACATTTCTTGCAATATTTTAATACAGGCAACAAGGAAAGGCTTTGTACTTCCCATATAATTTTTTTCACTCCGTAATTCCTCCTGATTCTTAAATCTAAAAACTAAAAGGCGGATTGTCACAACATTTTTTCATAAAAGCCATACCTCCTTATGTTTCTTGCAAATAAATTGTATCATCATACAATACAGAACCAAACCCAATACTCTTTTTATAAATAAACATAAGAAATGGGCTGATGTATTTTGAAATAATACCAGCCCATTTCTGTCAATTATATTCTTTTTTTAACTGCCCGATAATTCTCTGAATACTTTTCAAAGATAGAAAATATTTTTCGGCAAGGAATTCCATTCGTTTCCCTGCAAGGTAGTCATCATAAATACGTTGGTTTCTATCTTGTAATTCCTGACGTGTTGAGGTTGTTTCTCCCCAGCTTTTTTTGTTATCAGAAATTCTGGGGATATACAAAAATTCTCCATCAATGTATTCCTGAACTTTCAGAAGTAAATCATGCGGCAGAACGTGTGTTGCTTTTTTGTAACCCATTTTGCACTCCTAATGTGATTTGTCTACCAGGAACTGCAAGGTCTATCCGCAACACCTATTCACTTTTTAATCGTTGCGATAGCCTTGCTTACGCAACAATAACGATAGGATTAAGCATAAATCCCCAATCCTCCTTTCCTTTTACTCCACACTAAAAAATTTTATTGCAGAGTGCGACAAGGTGAAACCTCAAATTCATTTATGAAAAGAAAATGAGGAATATTTTATTATTATACCTTGCCTTTAGTTATAAATCAATTCTGTGCAAATGATTTCTTCCGCCTGCGCCTTACAGTTATTTGCCAGCCCCACCCATTTCATCTGGTCGGCCGCTTTCAGTTCCTCGGCCACACCGGCGGCCTTCATCAACTGTGGCATAAGAATATCCATTCGCTCATTGGCTGCCTCGTCAATCTCCAACAAATGGGGATAGAGTTTTTCCGTTAGGAGCAGGCTGGTATACAGCCCTTTCCGGTGTTCTTTCAGATAGCGGAGCCTCATGCGCCCATACCTGCCGATTGGCGTGTCCGGCTGCTCCTTCAATACCAGATTCGGGATATAGTAATCGCCAACTTTTGTATAAGTCAGTCCATTCATGTGTATGCCTCCTTGTCCTTTCTGTGATATGCCAGCCGCCTACATAGCGGCTCTGTCCGGTGCTGGTGCTTTTTGGGGTTCTTTTTTTGGCAGGCTGCTGGCCGGGATAAACACGCCTTTTTCCATATCCTCGGCACGGATAGCGGCTTTCTTTGCCTCGATTTCAGCCTTTTTCTTTGCCCTGATTTTATTCTCGTACCGTTTTTGTGTCCCGTTGGCTTTGCGCCGGAGATACGCCTGGTGCAGCTTGTCCTTGCGTTCCTCCTTTTTCCGCAGGGCTTCCAGTTCCTCCGGAGTGAGGTTCACTTCCCCGAAATGGAGCGGTATGTACCTCCCGACAAAATTGAAGTAAATCTCAACCTCCTGCGTGGTTTCAGCACTGCCTTTTCGGTCACGCTCATGGACAAGGATTTTCTTCACAAACTCATTCAGCATGGTGGTAGTCAGGTTATTAAAATTCTCGTACTTGTCAACAAGGGCGATAAATTTCTCCGCTGCTTTCCGGCTCTGCTCATATCCGGCGATTACCTTTTCCAGTTCGGCAATCTCACCGGAAAGGGATTCCTGCTCCTTTGCGTACTGTGCGTCCAGGGCGGCATATCTTGCGTCCGGCAGCTTGCCCAGCACATTGTCCTCATAAATCTTGCATATCAGTTTTTCCAGTTCCCCGGCTCGTTTCTGTGCTGCCGCCAGCCGTTTCCGCTTTCTGTTGATGTCGCTGGCCTGCTGCTCGGCCTGGGTTTCCTGAACCGCTTTGATAAACTCTGCCCGGTCATTCCTGGAATACTCCGCAATCGCCCGGAGCATATCGGAAACCAGTGTCAGGACGGCGCTTTCGTTGATTCGGTGCTGTGTGGCGCAGAGGACGCCAACCGGAACCTTGCTGTACCGGGAGCAGGTATACTGTGAAATACGCTTGCCGTTGTTGGTGCGGTGGACATACATCTTGCCGCCGCAGTCGGCGCAATAGAGCAGACCGGTGAGCGGGGCGGCTTCTCCCCACCCGTCCGGGTAACGCTTCACATTGGAGCGGATTCTCTGCACATTCTCAAAGGTTTCCGGGTCAATAATGGCGGTGTGGGTGTTCTCAAAGATTACCCATTCATTTTCGTCAACATAGTGGCTTTTCTTGTCCTTGAAATGTTTGCGGGTCTTAAAGTTGATGGTGTGGCCTAAATACTCACGCTTTTTCAGGATATTGACGATAGTGGAAGAACCCCAGCCATAAGGGTCTTTAAACGTCTTGGATTGATTCACGCCCTCCCCGTAATGGGAAAGGTGCAGGGAAGGTATCTCAATCTTTTCCTGTGACAGCCGGTTCGCAATCTGGTAGGGGCCGTATCCGTCCAAAGTCATAGCGAATATCCGGTGCACCACGTCAGCGGCTTCTTCGTCCACAATCCAGTGTTCCCGCTTTTCGTCCCACAAGTAGCCGTAAATGACCGTACCGGTCAGGTGCTTGCCGCTCATGCCTTTTGCCTTGAACACGGATTTAATCTTACGGCTGGTATCTCTGGCGTAAAATTCATACATGATGTTCAAGAATGGTGTAAAATCATTCTCTCCGTTGGCGCTGTCCACTCCGTCATTGATGGCGATCAGCCGTACGCCTCTCTGTCGCAGGATTTCCATGACCTGGCCGACTTTGAGATAGTCACGTCCCAGACGGCTCATGTCTTTGATGATGATTGCCTCCACGTTCCCGGCCTCCACTTCCTCCATCATGGCGGTGAATCCGGGGCGGTCGAACCGGGTTCCGGAGATTCCGTCGTCCGTAAAATGGGTCGGGTTGGGAAAACCGTTGCGGTGGGCGTAATCTTCCAGCATGGATTTCTGGTTGCTGATGGAATTGCTCTCACCTTGGAGTTCATCGTCACGAGAGAGCCTCTCGTACAGCGGGGTAATCTTGGTTTTCGTCATAGCGTCTGCCTCCTTACATGAAATATGCTCTAAATGTGTCCTTCACTAACCATGAGAAAATCTCGTGATTAAGAAGTCATTTAGAGCATATATCACCGCTTGCCAGCTTGTATTTGGCATACTGGCGCACGGCGAAGTGCTGGGGGCTCCTTCTGGCGAGGCCGTCGAACATATAATCCACGGCGTTCTTGAAGGATTCGTCGTCCTCCCGCACCTCCATGCTGTTTATCATCTCCACCAGCGTGTTCATGTTCCGTTCTTCCTCCGGCCCCTCGAATACGATATAGGCCACCAGCGCGCAGTAAAGGAGGGTTTCCGCCTTCGTCCAGAAGGGGTCCCCCTCCTTGCCCTCCCCTTTGGTGTTGGCAATCAGGGCGTTCACGAATTTTAAGACGTCGCTCTCTGTCTTGATATAGGCAAGGGGGTTGTAGTGCATGGACTTTGAGAAGTCTATGCTGTTGAAAACCCGGACCTTATAGCCCTTCTTCCTTTGGAGGAAACAGCCGCACTGGGCGAGGGTCCCGCCCTTCGGGTCCACCACCACATACGAGGAATGGGCCTGTAAAAGCTGGGGCGTGAGCCAGAACCTTGTCTTGCCGGAGCCGGAGGAGCCGATCACGCAGGCGTTCAGGTTCCTGGCATTGGCCGGAATCTTCGGCCGGGTGTTCATGGTCAGGAACTCGCTCCCGGTCAGTATCACGTTGTTCTCAAACCTGGAATCGACGAAAGGGGCGATGTCTTTAGGCCCGCCCCAACGTGCGCTCCCGTATTCCATATCCCGCCGGAATTTCCGGGCCTTCCTGATTTTGGACTGCACCATGAAATAAAGCCCCACGGCCCCGGCAACGCCTGCCGCCAGGTCAAACAGCCCCAGGCCGGGGGCGTAATTCTGAAATACCGGCCCTATAGCCTCCATCATGCCGAACAGCTTTTCCCCGGCGTTCCCACCCTGCGCCATGCGGTAGGCGGTCCCCAGCTTCGAGAAGAACCAGAAGGCCATGAGGTAGGGGAAGTTGGGGAGCAGATATTTTTTGATTTTCTGGTTCAACGTTCCTCCTTCCCGGGCTCCCTGGCCCGTTCCTTCTGCCGGGGCTTTGCCGCCAGCTCCTTCACGAGTCGCCGCAGCTGCCCGAGGATAGAAGGCTTCTCCTGCCCGCGACCCATGACCTTTTCCGTATACCGGGAGAAGGCCGCCGTGATGGCGTCCGCCTGGTCTGCCTTGAAGAAAAGCAGGTATTGGCCGGGGCTGGTCTTGTGGAAAGCGTAGTCCACATGGTACTCCCTGGCGATACGGTCAAAATCCTTCGGGGCCCCTACCAGCTTGATGGCGTTCTTCGCGCCGTAATGGTTCATCAGCTTTTTGACGGACTGCCTCCCGTGGGGCGTCCGTGCGGCCCGGCGCTGTTTCTCCATTTCCGCCAGCGTCTTTTTTAAGGCGGCGGCAAGTGCCCGGCTTGTGAGCTTCGCCGCCTTGACGGAGACGGCCACCGTCTGTTGTTCTACATATTCCTGCATGGTTCCTCCTTTCTGCCGGATTCATTGGAGCCGGGGAGGGCCCCTCGGGACTGCCCGGATAAATGAGCCTCGGGACAAGTTGGCCCGAAGCCGTCCTTTATGTCGATAGGGTATGGCGTTATCTCTCAAAACTTTTTTCCTTCCTCCTTGCTCTCATTTCCCCGATCACCCCCAGAAGGTGCTGGTTATAGTCCTTCCCGTGCCGTTCCGGCGGGGCCGCTTCTCGGAGCGTTTCTATCCGTCCGGAAAGCTCCCGGTCGGAGCGCAGCGTTTCCATGAGCTTTTCCGTCCCGCTTTTCCCGGCCCCGTCATTGTCAAGGCAGAGCGCCACATGCCGGATTCCCGGGCGGTCCTTTAGGAACTGGACCAGCGCCAGCGGCGAGGTGCCCCCAAGGGAGAGGTAGCAGGCGTCCTCCCACGCCTTCCCGGCCAGCTTTGTCAGCGTGGCGCCGGAGAGGGCGTCAATGGCGCTCTCAAAGACGGCCACCTTCTGGCAGTCCGGGGAAGGGGAGGCAAGGCAGAAGTTGAAGCGCTTGTCGCTGCCCGGCACGTCCATCTTGAAGTCCCCGAAGGTCCCCCGCAGGCAGGCGAACCGGGCTTTCCCTTCCATGTCCCGGCCTACAAATACGCAGTTGTGGTAGCGGAAGCTCTCATAGAGGGAGCCGTCCCTCAGGCAGCGGCTGATGATTCCGCCGTCAATCCCCCGGCCTTGCAGGTAGCCCATGACCCTTGTGGCGTAGCGGCCCGGCTCCGGCAGCTCAAAAGGCTTTGGCGGCGGAAGGTCTACCGGCTGGGAAAGAAAAGGGGAGGCGCCCCCGCCGCAGAGCGTCTCCACAGCGGAGACGAAATCCTGCCCCCGCACCTTTATGAGATAGTCCAGGGCGGTCCTCCCGCCCATGTTCCGGCTGCACCAGTGCCATTTGCCGTTGGAGATCACCAGGCTGTCATGGCTCCTGGTCCGGTATTCCCGGGGGCCGGACTTTTTCAGCTCGCCCGGCTCATAGGCTTGCAGGTAGGAAAGCAGGTCCCACCGCTTCGCCTCCGCGATCTGTTCCTCTGTCACCCCGGCATGGCGCACCTCCTTTCTGCACGGGGGCCGGGCTTCGGGCCAACTTGTCCCGAAGCCTACCGCCCCTCATGGGAAGGCCCTTCCCTGTCCTTGTGGGGAGCGGGCGGGGCCTCCTTGAATTGTCTGATGGTCTCCAGTATGGAGCGTGTTTCCTCCTTCTCGTTTTGGGCCGGGGTCCCGCATATCCGGTATTCCTCCGGTATGTCCTCCCGCCCGGCGTAGCATTCCCGGAAAGGCTCCCCGTTCCGAAGCACATAGCCGCCGGGGACGAAGCTCCCGGTAGAGTTCAGGTCAATGTCCCGCCCGTAGGCCTCGTAATCGAAATAGTCCCGGATATGTTCGGGGATGTCGATTGCGCCGATTTCCTCCACGCAGTAGCGCCCGAGGGCCTCGTCGTCCCCAATCCCCGGATAGAAGTCATAGCAGTCCAGGTTCTGGGCCAGGTTGATTAAATCCCCGGCCCCGTCCGTATGCTCCCCGAAGGCCATTGCGGCCTCGAATTTCTCCAGCTCGCCCCGTTCCTGCACTTCCTCCAGCACATGCGCCAGATAGTTGAGCTCGTCCAGGCCGGCGTACTCGTCCAGGCAGTTATACAGCCCCAGCACGTCGCTGTCATAGCTGGTGATGAAATACTCCCCGTACCGCTCCCCGTCTATGCCAATCCGGGAGAACAGGGCCCGCACTTCCTCCGTGGTCGTGGGGAAGCGCAGGGTCTCCCCGGCCTCCACGCCAAGCTCCGGGTAAAGGCCGGGGTTCGTCACATAGGCTTCAAACATTTCCGCAGGTTCCCTCCTTTCCGGCCAGGGCTTCATAAATCCCGGCCATGATGTAGTCGGCGCAGGGGAGGGCGATAGAGTTCCCCAGCGCCTTGTAGCGGGCAAGGGGCCGTATCTCCACGCCCTCCGCCCCGTATGCCGTCCAGCCCTCCGGGAGCCCCATAAGGCGCTCGCTTTCCCGTTCCGTCAGAAACCGCACGCAGCCGCCCTCCGGGTCGTCCTCGAACCAGAAGGCGAAGGGCGTCAGGTCGCTGGCTAAGAGAGTGGGAAAAGGGTCAGCTGGCAGTCCGAAGCTGTTCTGGAAGGCCGCCTGCTCCTTCCTTTTGGACGCTCCCCGCATACGGAAGCACTGGAAGGGCCGGACGACGGGTACGCGCCCCCCTGCTTCAATAAAAGGTGTTCTATCTCCGCCGGGGGAGGGCAGCCCGCCCGGCTCGCAAGGTTCAGGAAGCGGGAGCAGTGGACGGGGCTTAAATAGTATCTCTCCGGCACGCCTCCCTCCAAAATCCGCCACGATGAAAATCCGCTGCCTTCTCGCCAGCCGCCTGGCTCCTGCCCAATACTGGGCGTCCATGAGCCGCCAGCACAGGTCAGGCGTTCCCCCTCGCACCATTCCGGCCCCCGCCCATCTTCCAGAAGGAGGCATTGGAACCTCGGCGTCCGTGAAGGCGGATAGGACGGCTCTAAAATCCATCCGGTCGTTTGTAGAAAACGCTCCCATGACGTTTTCCCAAACAGCGATAACTGGATATACATGTCTTGTCGCATCCCTCATTTCCTGTATGATACGCATGGCCTGGTAGAAGAGGCTGGACTTCGCCCCGCCAAGGCCCTTGCGGTTCCCGATCAGGGAAAGGTTCTGGCAGGGGGAGCCGAAGGTTATCACATGGACGGGAGGGACCTTCCCCCCGTCCAGCTTCGTGATGTCCCCCAGGTGCAGCATGTCGGGGAAGTGCCTCTTTGTGATGGAGACCGGGGCCTTCTCGATCTCGCTGGCCCACACCGGGCGTATGCCGCAGCGTGAGGCCGCAAGGGGGAATACCCCTATCCCGTCAAAGAGGCTCCCCAGCCTAATGTCCGCCGCCATCCTTCCCCAGCCCTTTCACGGCCAGGATTCCGTCAAGGGTGGTGGCGGCTATTCCCAGCCGCCCGGCCACCGCGATGTCGTTCTTCACGTCCTCGTCCACGTCCCCGCCGCAGACCACAAGCACATGGGAGCGCCGGAGCAGGTCCCGACGCATGTCAATCCCGGCCTTGTGCTCTTCGGGTATGCTGTCGTTGAGGAACAGCGGCATGTAGAGGACGGGGCAGACGGGGGAGAAGCCCGCCTCGTATGCCATGCGGCTGTAGCGGGCCCCCATCTCTGTGTCCGTGTCCGGTTCGCCGCACCATGCGGCGGTGATGTACGCTAAAGGTCGTTTCAATCTTTTTCCCTCCGTTTCTGTTTCTGAAATGGCTGGTATCCGTAGCCCGGCCCGGTTACGGCCTCGGGCCAAGTTGGCCCGAAGCGGCCCCTACTTCTCCGGCTGGGCCTTCTTTTTCTCCGGCTTCGCCATTTCCTTCTGCTGGCCCTTCCAGTCGTCCAGAAGTTTGATGATCTGGTCCTTCATTTCCCTCGGGGTGGTCTCCTTCCCGAAATACTTCCCAAGCTCCGCTCCTGTCAGAATCACTTTGTCTACCTCCTTCTTATCCTCCATCATTATTCCGTCGATTACGTCCCCGTTGAGGACCCCCTTCTGGTCAAGCTCCCTCATGCGCTGGGCCTGGGAGAGCGAAGGGCTGGACTGCTGGCTCTCAATGGCGACGGCGATGTACTGCTGGTTTTTCGGCTTGATGTACGAGAGCTCCACCGCCGGGGTGAACTTGACCTGCCCTTCGTCCATCATCTTTTGCAGGTCGGGCACAAGGTCGTTGAGCTTGATGTAGCGCTGCACCTGCTTGACGGTCATCTTGTTGCGCTCGGCCACGATCTCGTTGGAGCGTTTCCCGGCATCCTTCGGGTCAATCTGGCCCGAAGTGAAGTTCTTGGCCCCCTGGTGCTTGATGGCCTCAAGCTGCATTTTCAGGGCCTTGGCCCGCTCGCTGGGGAGGATGTTCTCCCTCTGGTTCGTGTTGTCCTCCACCATCTGCGTGATGGCCTGCTCGTCTGTCAGGTTGCGGATGATACACGGCATATCCGCGTAGCCTGCAAGCTCGCTGGCCTTCTGGCGGCGGTGGCCGGACACGATCTCATAGCCGCCGTCCTCACGGGGCCTTACAATGGCGGGCTGGGTGACGCCCTTGTCCTTGACGCTGGAGACCATAGCCCGCATTTCCTCGTCGTTGCGGACCTGGAACGGGTGGTTCTTGAAGGCGTGGAGCTCGGACAGCTTCAGGTAGACGATCTGCTCGTCACCGCGCCGGGGCGCCTCCGTGGGTGCCTGGGACGCCTTTTCAGGCTGTGTGGCAGGTTTGACCTCCGGCGCTGCCTTTGCCGGCTTCTGGGGCTGGGGCGCTTTCTCTGCCTTTTCTGCCTTCCCAGCCGGTGAAGATTTCTCCGCTTTCGTGGCCGTGGCCGTTTTCTGCCCCTCCTTTTGCTTCTTTGCCGTGGGCCCCTTCTTCGTGGGAGCCGCCTTGTCCTTTGCCTCTTTGGGAGGGCGGCCCTTCCGCTTCGGCGGTTCCGTTCCCTTTTCCTCCTTCTGCTTTGGGGCTGCCTCTTTCGTCCCTTTGGCGGCTTCTTTTTCGGGAGAAGTGGGAGCCGCTTTGCCGGGTGCTTTCCCGTCCTGCCCGGGAGGGGCTTTCTGCGCCTCCTTCTTCCCCGCCATGATTTCGGAGAAGTTGTAGAAGGACACGTTGGGAGCCTCCTTGCCTTCCGGGGCCTCCACCTTCTGCTCTTTGGGAATCTCCGGTTTCTTTTCTTCCTTCGCCGGGGCGGCCTTTTCCGGCTCCTTCGCCTCCTTTTCCGGGGCAGGCTTTTCCGGTTCCTTTGCTGCTTTTTGCGGAGCGACCTTTTCCGGTTCCTTTTCCGCTTTTTCCGGAGTGGCCTTTTCCGGCTCCTTTACCGTTTTTTCCGGTGCGGCGGCTTCGGGCGCTTTCTGCGCTTTCCCCGGAGCGGGGGAGCCGCCCGCCTCGAGCTGCGCCGGATCTTTGTCCGGACCGTCTGCGCCAGTCAGGTTTTTCGATTTTTCATCGGCCATTCGCAATACCTCCTTCTTGGTTTTCTGGCATGAAAAAAGGGCTTGACCTCTCTTGTCAAGCCCCGGTAGTTGGGTTGCCTCCTTTCCCTGCGCCCATGAAAAAACCGCCCTTCGTTGTGAAAGAGCGGTTTTTCAGTAGGTTGGCAGTCCATTATTTTGTTTTTTTATATGTATCCCTTTGTACACTTTTGCAAAATGGGGTTAATATATAAAGGAAATGGGAATCGGGAATTTTTAGAAAAATGGCTTGAAAGAGTTATGATAAATTTGGACGGAACATCGATTGGCACATACAATATTGAGAATGAGGAGGAAATTTTAAATGCACTTATTAATTGTTAGTTGTACTCCGAGGGCGAAAGAAAAAAGTAATACAGATAAAATATTAGATGAATTAAAAAAAGGATATGAGTATAATGGAAATACAACAGAAACATTATATTTATATAAAAGAAATAAATGGGAAAGTATTAGAGAAAAATTCTATGAAAATGATAATATTTTGTTTGCTTTACCAGTATATGTAGAGTGTATTCCCGGAATTATGGCAGAATTTTTAGAAACATTAAAACCAAAGCAAAATTGTAATACCAAAATAGGATTTTTATTACAAAGTGGGTTTGCAGAGGCATCCCAATTAAGGTGTTGTGAATCATATTTAGAAACATTACCATCTTTATTAGGATGTGAGTACAACGGAACGCTATTAAAAGGCGGTATGTTTGCAGTAAGTTTTATAGGCAGTAAAATGGGAAAACAAATGGTAGAGCCTTTTTATAACATGGGGAAATATTATGCTCAAAATAATTATTTTAATAAAGAAGCGGTAAATGACTTTGCTAAACCAGAATATTTTTCTAAAAAAGAAATCTTTCTCAACAATGTAGTAAGTCCATTAAATAAATTGCTCCTGAAAGTATTTGCTAAAAAATTAGGCTGTAAAGTATCACTTAATGATAAGCCATATCAAAATTATGTTAAAAGATAATTCAAAGTTCCATTTGTAGGGAAGAACAAATACATCATCAAAGAGCCAGACGCATAGACGCAGAGCCGACAGAAATTCACAAATAGATCAGAAAAGACCGGATGTCTCCGGTCTTTAACTGAATCTTCCATATGAACCATTTTGTTTTTTCATTATAGTATCAGGCAATGTACCGGAGCTTCAAATCAGCCAATAGCTTTCCCCAACTCATAAGCATCCTTTAATTCCTGTTTATCCTTAATATCCCCAACAGCCATAACCCCTCCGCAAAGGATCTTTCCAAGACTCTTCCACCCCAAATGCTTTTCCAGACGATCATACCAGTACTCGCTTTCCTCAAAGCCATGTCCCTCCGCCGCCATAATCAAAACACTTTCTTTCCTGGGATTGCGGTAGTTTGGATCACACTCCGCTACGGCAAACAGACGGTCAAAGGCAGTTTTGAGCTGGCCGCTGATGGTCCAGTAGTAAAGCGGAGACGCAAGAACAACAATATCAGCTTCTTTGTACACCGGATAGATTTTATCCATATCATCCTTTTGCACACATGGACTGTCCGGATTTTTTCCGCCCCCAAAACATCCTTTGCAGCCATGAATATTCATGCTGCCAAGAAAAAATTCTGTGACAGTATTTCCCGCTTCTCTGGCTCCTTTTGCAAACTCTGAGGTTAATGCCGCTGTATTCCCTGTCTTTCGTGGACTTCCATTTAAAATAATGATTTTCTTACTCATGAACTTACTCCTCCATTACTTATTGTTTTTTAACCTTTTCCCTTACTGATATTGTAATTATAACTAGAATTGAATTAAAAACAAGTACGCACTTTTGGGTAAGTATCTCACCAGAAGTAAATAGCAACAGGCATATCAGGAATTATCATATTTGCAATATAAAGACAATATGATGCATTTTATTTTATAAACATTCCCCATTGGCAGCAATTACATTTTTATACCATTCAAAGGAATCCTTCTTACTTCTTTTTAACGTTCCTGAGCCGTCATTCTCCTTGTCAACATAGATAAATCCATACCGTTTCTTCATCTCTCCTGTGCTGGCACTCACCAGATCGATGCAGCCCCACACCGTATAGCCAAGAAGCTCCACGCCATCCAGATTCACCGCATCCCGCATAGCCTTGATATGCTCACGCAGATATTCAATCCGGTAGGTATCATGACACATCCTCCATGCGGAGGATGACAAGGACAAAAGTTCCGGATGGGTGATCTTCGCAATTTCAATCCACATCCTCCATGCGGAGGATGACCCGGAAAAACCAAAATAGGATTGACTTTTGCAGATTTCAATCCACATCCTCCATGCGGAGGATGACCTATGGTCACAAAGGATAATGTTTATCTTTTGGCAATTTCAATCCACATCCTCCATGCGGAGGATGACATATAGGGTTGGCCATACAATAACGTTTCATATGATTTCAATCCACATCCTCCATGCGGAGGATGACGGATGCAGGGACAGAGCAGACGCTTACATATAAGCATTTCAATCCACATCCTCCATGCGGAGGATGACTTGTTTCTGCGCTGTTTCCCATTCGTCAGCAAAATTTCAATCCACATCCTCCATGCGGAGGATGACCGATTATCCAAAAAACCCTATCACGTCCAGCAACAATTTCAATCCACATCCTCCATGCGGAGGATGACGGGGATATTAAAGACCTGATGTATGCAAGTGCAAAATTTCAATCCACATCCTCCATGCGGAGGATGACTAGATCAACGGCGTCATACCTTCTCGCATCTGGGATTTCAATCCACATCCTCCATGCGGAGGATGACTTCCGGGAATTGGATTAAGGAGGATTAGAGAATGATTTCAATCCACATCCTCCATGCGGAGGATGACCATTTCCACGGGCGACAGAAAGACCATTCTTTCCAATTTCAATCCACATCCTCCATGCGGAGGATGACGTATGCTGTGGATTGAAATAGTTACTTTATTGGTATTTCAATCCACATCCTCCATGCGGAGGATGACATGTATCCGCATGGCAACTTATGAAGGATTCGAAATTTCAATCCACATCCTCCATGCGGAGGATGACTCAAAGGCCAAAGTAAGTTCATTTATTTTTAATTATTTCAATCCACATCCTCCATGCGGAGGATGACCATATTTTAAAGAGCAAATTATATATCCATCCTGATTTCAATCCACATCCTCCATGCGGAGGATGACTCCTGCCCTGTCCCCTGTCCGTAGTATTTAATCAAATTTCAATCCACATCCTCCATGCGGAGGATGACTCAACCGCATCATGTGTGGAGACAAGCCGGTAAAATTTCAATCCACATCCTCCATGCGGAGGATGACAAGCAGATTGTTACAACTGGATTCACAAAAGACGGAATTTCAATCCACATCCTCCATGCGGAGGATGACACGGTCTGAATAGTGATAGTAAGAACTTAATCAATATTTCAATCCACATCCTCCATGCGGAGGATGACGCCTTAGCGGCCTGAGGTTTCCTTTCTCACGCATGATTTCAATCCACATCCTCCATGCGGAGGATGACGGTGTGTACATTATGGATGAGGGAGGGATATACCTATTTCAATCCACATCCTCCATGCGGAGGATGACGGACACCTGGAAAGAGAAAGCCGAGACCGCAGAGATTTCAATCCACATCCTCCATGCGGAGGATGACGCCGGTTACCTTTTTACCTGGCGGCGGCTACCAAAATTTCAATCCACATCCTCCATGCGGAGGATGACAGCAAAAACAGCCAAAATAATATTAATCCAAAACAATTTTCTGACTATTTTCACAAAAAATAATTTGTCCCATTATTAATTAACTATATTTTTAAAACAAAATTCCAAAAACACCTTACAAATCCTAGTGCGAATCTCCCATGCTTTTTATGTTCACTTATGATTCGCACTAAAAAATCAAAGGGCCGTTCATATCCATACTTTCTTTCACACCAATATGCTCCACTTTATTTTTGTAATTGTTCCCCAGATAATAGAAGCGGAGACTATCCTTCTTAGCATCAATAATCTCTTCCAGAATAGCTTTCACCTCTCTGCATTTGGCCGCATCCATTTCACATTCAAAAACGGAATTTTGTACCCTCCTCCCATAATTCACACATTGCTTTGCCACCCGGCGCAGGCGTCTTTTCCCTGCATCAGTTTCCGTATTTACATCGTAAGTAATCAACACAAGCATTTCAATCCCCCCAGCATCGCTTTCTTATCCAAATGTCCGTCCGGCTCGCTGCCCACCAGGAATCAGTCTTATTTCCACATAAACGGCGGATATTCATCCAAATCTCCCCGAATATAGCGTGCCAAAAGCAATGCCTGTGTATATGGCACCATCCCCCATTCCACCTTTTCTTCTAAAAAGGGATGCCGGATCACTTCTTGCTTTCGCATCTGCCAGGCAGACAAAACGCTCTTTCTAGTGTCATCATCCATGATAACTGCCCCGTTTTCTTTCTGTCGAAATCCAGAGGAAGATACCATCCGCTTATTAATCAAAGAGAGAACAAACCTATCAGCAAATACCGCCCTCAATTCTTCCATCAAATCCAAAGCCAAAGATGCTCTTCCCGGACGATCCGTATGCATAAAACCCACATAGGGATCAAATCCCACTGTTTCCAATGCCGCCGCACACATATTTGTCAGCAAAGTATAGGTAAAAGAAAGCAATGCATTGGTCGCATCCAAGGAAGGACGCCTGCTTCTTCTATGAAAAGAAAAATCCTCTTTCTGCTGCAATATCATTTCATCAAATACGGAAAAATATAAGCCGGCCGCTTCTCCTTCAATTCCACGCAAAGTTCCCATAGAATCACATCTTCTGACAGTTCCTAATGACTTCTTTAATTGTCCGGAAACACTTTTCATTCGCTCCATATCCAGACGCATAGCATGATCCCGTGCAGCACGCTCCAGCACCCATCTGGCATTAAAGACTTTCCCTGTTATAAAATTTTTTGCAATAGTAAGACTGGCTTCTTCATCCTCTGACAGAAAATACTGCTTCTTTCTTAGCAGAACATTTCCACGCACTTCTCCCGAAACTCTGGCCAGAAAACGTCCGGATTGGGACAGGAAAGAAAGGGCCACATTCCTTTTGGCACATGCTCCCATCAAAACAGGGCTTGCTCCTGTAAAACCAAATGTCACAATAGCCTCCAGGTTATGTAACGGCACTCTGCCCACTTCCTGTTTTTCAGACAAAACTACTACATTTTCTCCATCTAAAGAAAGATATTTATCTGAGGAAGTAATATAAAGTGTATTAAGCAGCTTTTTCAATCCTCACTCTCCTCTTCTATCCGTTTGGAAATATACTCTTTTACACATCGTTCTTTCATTAACTTGGGAATACATAAGTCTTTCAAAGAACAGGCATTGCAGGCTTTCGTCCGCTTTACTTTCGGCGTATACCTGCGTTCATAATAATGATGCATTTCCTCAAATGTATCTCTTACCTGCTGCCGGATTTTTTCATCCAGCCACACCTCAATTCTTCGCCGTATTTCTCCATAATACAGATATCCTTTCTCAATCTCACACTCCAGCATCTCCTCCAGACACATAGCCTGTGCTGCCAGCTGAAGAACATCTGCTTCATCCTCTTTTGGCTGTCCCTTTTTGTACTCTACCGGATAAACCAGATATCTGCCCTCTCTTCCATGTAAAGAAATGCCTTTCTTATCATCCCTGTAAAATTCAACAATATCACATACCCCGCTGATTCCAAGCGCAGGGGAAAATACAGGCATCCCCCTGGATATGATAACATCCCGTCTCTTTTCAGATGAATAGCCGTCATGGGCTTTCTTATGAAAAATATTTCCTTCTACTGTCCTTAAATTTTCATCCCATTGCTGTTCAATGTGAATCAGCGCCCACTGCCTTCTGCAAAATGAAAAATGCTGAATTCCGGAGAGCATCAGATAGTCTTCTTCCTTATATCTGCTCAGCTCTTTCGGATACATGTAACTCCCTCCGGAATCTTTTCTTCATAAATCCGCACCTCATAGTCTCCATAGCACCTTGCCTGTGTTTCGGCATTCTTCTTTTCTACTGCCACGGAGTCAAACAGCTTATAAGACGGTGCATTTCCCAATTCCGAATCATGTTTAAAAATAATTAAATCCCGAACAGCCATCTTCCCTCTGGCGGCCGAATGATCATGCTCAAACATGTTTATGATTGCTTCCCACAAAAGTTCCAAATCAGCCTCAGTAAATCCCGTCACCTTTCGTGCAAGATTTGCAGAAACAAACCCCTCCACACGGTATAAACCATAAGGAACAATTTCTTTTCTCCCCATCTCTGTTTTCTTTTTCTCCGCATCTTTCTCTGTGGTAATGGCAACTCTCGTAATCGTCAGACTTTGCGGTACAATGGGATCTACAGATCTGGCAAATCCAAGCTGTACAGGTCCACGAACTTGTCCGCAATTCAAATTTGCTTTCACAAATGTTGTCATCACGGCACCAAACGTCCGTATATCAAAAAACCTCGAACACATAAAGTCCCGAATCTTCTTGTCTAATGTGGGATCTTCTTTTTTCATTGCAGGTATTTTTTTCTCGTCAATGGACAGCTCCGCAAAAGCCTTCGCATCACTGGTATTTAAAGGAATTCCCTCTTTAATATAAATCTGGTAGCCTTCTTCTTCCTCTTTTACCGTCTCCACATAATTACGAATCTTTCTTTTCAGACATACATCCGTTACAATTCCATGCCCGGTATCCAAATCTACCCTGGGAGCATTCCCATTGTCCGGATCTCCATTAGGATTTCCATTCTCCACATCAAACAAAACTACAAAATCATAACGGTTTTTGATTACTTCACTCATCTACTCTTCCTCCTGTTTTTTCTCATATCTTTTTTGTGTCTGATGATAGTACCCCAGCATAAATACAGCCTGTTCTTCCAAACTTAACTGGGTCGGAATATTGATTTCAAGCCTGCTCACAATTTCCGTAAGCTGCTTTTCTAATTTTACTGCCAGTCCGGGCTTATCCCTCCGCAGCTTCTTCGTATGGCTTTCTTTCAATTTTAAAAGCTGTGCCATTACCAGTGCCGGTGTACTGCACATACTGTTTAAATACTGATCTTTTATAGTTGTATTGAGTGTTCCGCCTGCCGATGCTTCCTGAATACTTTCCAACATGGAAAACAGTCTTCCCAAAAGGTACGCCTGATTATTTGTTTCTGTGTTCAGCCCCACGCTGCATCCCTCCCTGTTTTTCTGATTCACACTATTTTTACTTAAATATGCTTTTAAAATTGCCGCACGCTTCCAGTTCAAATGGTGATCTGCCCGAATTCTCCGAATTGTACAGTATAATAATTCATCCGGATACCTTGCATTTCTTAAAATTGACTGCAGGAGCGCCGCTGTCAAAGGCGGTATTGTATCCTTTCCTCCCGGAGCCTTCATCTCCTCCAATATCATCCAAAAAGGCAGGTATGGCCGTACAACACGCTCCGGTAATACAATCTCTAACCGTTTTTCATGGGCCTGTATATTCTCTAACCATGCACCAAAACGATTTTTCAAAAAAAACCGAACAGACAAACGCGCAGCATTAGGAGAAAGACCCAATATATAAAATGTATGATCCGGATCAATCGCCTTCTCTTCCCATGCAATGCTTTCTCCTCTTAGAAGCTTTTTCAGTGCTTCTTGTATATCTGCATCCTGAATAGTCTTATCCTGATTTAACAGAGCCATAAGCAAATCTTGATATACACCTTCTCCTTCTTCCACCCATCCTGTTACCGTCACATCCCCCGCCGTAAAAACTCTTTGTGTATCTGCAAGGAGATAATTCAATGCCGCTCCGTATGCACTTGCTGCAGCTTCACTAGTCTGTGCATTGCTTCCGCTCTCCATTTCATAAGAACAGAATGCATCCGCATTGAAAGATACCAGAGAAGCGCCGCTGGATTGCGCCCCCCTCACTCCTTTAATCAAGGGATGAAGTCTCGCAATCGGCTCTTTTTTGCCCGTCACCAGACAGATCCTTGCTTCTTTCTCCTCCTTACGGTTTATATGTTGTTCCCACATTTCCCTTATTTTAACATCTTCCAATACCGGTCTGGCTTGATAATAAAAAACAAGATTAGCTCCTTTCAGCAAATCCTCCAAATCCGGTTTTATCTGTTCATTCTCCAAAGCTTTTTCCGGTTCCCATGTGAGGAAAAAATTTTTTACTGCCAATGCGGCCTTTGTGTCCAGTTTTTCCAGCAAATCCAGGTGCCGTTTTTTAGATGCCTCAAACCGTTCTCTTGCCTTTTCCGGTTTTCCTTCCGCATCCAAGCCCAACAGATATTTTTCGTTATCCCATAGAAAAAATGCCAGCGTTCCGCTTGTTCTGCCCGGGTGCTGGGGAACCAGCATCTTATCTCCCTTTCCATTATCCTTTTTCTTAGAAATCAGCTGTACAATTGTCCCATTCTCATCAAGCATTATGCCGTAAGAAACCTTCTCGTTCACCCATCCAGGTGCGCCTATCTTTCCCTGCCGCACCAATTGCTGATACAATTGCACCAATTCATAAAAAATCATCTCAGCACCTCGCTCTCCCGAAGATCCAGAACCCCATTTTTCAGCTTTGCCCTAAAAAATACAGGACTAGCATCATAAACGACCGTACCGTCTTTTAATCTTCTTGGTGTATATTCCATATGATGCAGCATGATTCCCAAATCTTTCTCCTGGCCTTCGTACGCCGTAACAATTTCTCCTCCTTCCCATAATCGGAAGTTAACCGGAAATTCCCTGGAGCCGAAATATGGCTGATGATAACATTGACCTTTTCTGGCTCTGCGCTTTAACATATCCTGGAATTTCCCTGCATTATCCGTTTGATTTGCTTCGGATCCAATATCAAAATGGGCCTCGATCACATAATGGACATTCTTCAGCACTGTTGCGGCACGCTGTACAATTTCGGCTTTCGTGTTCAGATAAAGCGCTCCGAATTCTCCCTTTTTGATGGCTGACTTAATCCCTGAACCTCCTATCTTTGATTTTACTTCATTTCTCCTTATACTGGTAAATTGTATAGGACTCAATACATAGACTCTGTCTATCTGATAATGCAGCCCCGGATGCCAGAAAATCGCTTCCAATATGCCGGCTGCCGCTCCCGGCGTGATCACGTCATAGGTATACCTCTCTGTTTTCAGCTCCGGTCTCGTATAGCATGCATAATCACCCCATACTTCCAACCTTATGGACATCTTTTTCCTCCTCTCGATTTCTTTTCCACATTATTCAACAAAATATAGCAATCCCCTCCTCTGTCTGAAATTCTAATCCTGTATCTTCATGGTAAAGGTTCCTGTTTGTCAAAACCGCAATGCCATTTATCAGCTCAACATTTCCCAAGCGTACCAATTCTCTGTAATGAAGCTCGAAAACATTCACTCCATATCTTCCCAATGCCCGGAACAACGCCTTGTCGCAGAAGCCGTATCTAAGCCGGTTTATCAATTCCTCGCCATCTTCCCTCCAGGGAATATATACCGTATAGGTATCATTTTCAATGAACCGAAACACCTCTGCTATTTCACGAAATGCAAACCGGTTCACCTTTTCCATCACCCGTTTCTGATCCAGGTTCTCCTTTCCCCGAAGTTCTCTCCAAAATTTGAAGTAAGCCTCTATGGCCTCCAAAGAATCCCATTCTTCATACTGCCTCATAACATAACGTGCCGCATCCACCTGCTGCCGGATAGATAGAGGAATGCGCCCCTCCAGCTCAAATACCTCTGTTATGCTCTCCCCTGAATTCCTGCTGCCATTTCGATTGCATCTTCCTGCCGCCTGTAAAATGGAATCTAAGCCTGCCTGTTCCCGCATAACATACGGAAAATCCAAGTCCACGCCTGCCTCTACCAATGATGTGGCAATGACCTTACACGGCTTTCCCACTTTAAGCCTTTCTTTGATTTGTTTCAGGACTTCTTTTCTATGTACGGGAATCATCATGGTTGTCAAATGAAAAACGCCCTCTTTTTCCGGCACCATATGATACAGGCTCTGTGCTGTCCGCTTTGTGTTCACAATACACAGCACCTGCCTGCTGCCCTCTATCCTTTCTGCAGCCTCCTCCAGGGTAATAAGACCGGTGTTCCGGAAAGCCACTCTTTTGAATCTTCCAAAATACCTTTTGGGTTCCTTTATTATTTCATAAGGAAATGTTTTCTCTGGGAATTCCACTGCCGGCTGCGTTGCCGTGCAAAGCACCTGGGTGGTTCTATAGGATTTTGATAATTCTTCCAATGCATGAATACAGGGAATCCAATGGCTTACGGGAAGCATCTGCACTTCATCATATATAATCACGCTGTTTGCAATATTGTGAAGCTTCCGGCATCGTGACGGCTTGTTATGAAATAGAGACTCAAAGAACTGAACTGCTGTTGTAACAATCACCGTCGCGTCCCAATTTTCACTTGCCAATTGAAACCGCCGCTGCTCCTGCTCATCTTCCTCTTCATATATTACATTGGAATGATGTTCCAATACGTTCCTGCTTCCTAATATCTCTCGAAATTTCTCTGCAGTCTGTTCTATGATATTTACGTATGGAATTACATAGATAATCCGTTCTAATCCATGCTCTGCCCCATGGTGCAGGGCAAAGCGCAGAGAGCTTATTGTTTTCCCTCCTCCGGTTGGTACGGTCAGCGTGTAGATGCCTCTTGTATGCTTTCTTCCCTGCTCTGCTGCTGTCTCTAAGATCTCCGTGCGCATCCCATTGATTCCTGCTTTTGAACCCAGCCATTTCTTATTTTCCAAATAATTTTCCAGACGTTTTTTTAGCTGCTCTAAATTATCATAACCTCCTCTTGGAACCGTCCCCTCCTCCATAAAATTCTCTGTGTCTAAAAAATCGGCATCCACAAGAGATGAATAGAGCATCTTTATCTCCATATACCGCTCAAATGGCGTTTGGTGAGCGTCTATTTCCGGAACATCCTCAAAATTCCCATTGGGACATAGCTCTTTCCATATACTATAATCCGGTATCTTTCCCTCCATGCCTTTTCTCAAACGTCCCAGAACCGTTCCATCCTCACTGGCATCCATTTTTCCTCCCATATTCAAGAGGCCGCCATGATGGCCCAAAATGCACATTGCCACATAGAGCTGTCTTTGGTTAAAAGCTTCTATTGCACCGGCAGTTGAGTGGTCACATCTTTTTATACATTCTGGATTTTGAATTCTTTCTTGAAATAATCGGGAATATTTTCCAATATCATGCAGGTATCCTGCCATTTCACCCTGTTTTCCTTTTCCAAAGGATGAGGCAAACTGCTCAGAAAGTTTGGAAGTTCCCGTTAAATGCTGTAAAACTGTTTGTTCTCTGTCTTCTGTTTTATGAGCCAGGTATTGTGATTGCTTATTCATCGTATTCTCCAAAATTTATTCCAATTAAATTATTAGTTCACATTTTAGTCATAAATCATCTGCTTTTCAACCGCTATCGAACTGTTATACGGAAGAATGAAATCAATTTCCTGTCACAAACGCATATACCTGTAAATTGATTTGTGTACTCTGAGGAATATTACTGATTCCAGTACCCCGATGTTCTCAAATCAGTGCACAGCTACAGTTCCATCTCCATCCCTGTATAAATCTGCTCTGCGCAGCTGCCTAGTTCCTCCTTTAATATAGCAAATGCCGGTTTTCCTGTACAGTGTCCTGTATATATTTTTCTGATTCCTGTTCTGCGGATGCGCTCTGCCAAAGCCCGAACCTCCTCCTTAGAAGATTTGTAGAGGTGAAATCCCCCCAGCATGGCATACAGCTTCTTCCCTGGAAACGCTTCCTCTGTCTCCCGGATGATATTATCTGCTCCTGCGTGGGAACAGCTGCTGAATATCACAAGCCCTTTTTTTGTATCAAAGACCAGGCTCTGCTCGTGGGCAAAGGAATCCGGCCGAAGCTTTCCGCCTTCTTTTACATACAGGTCTACGCCCTTTGCGATTTCCTCCAGGTCTTTGGTGGTATGGGGAATCAGGGTTACTCCCGGCAGAATCTCATAATTTCCGGAAACGTATCGGATCCGTTCCCCATAAGTTTTCAACAATCCCCTGTGAATGCCTATGTATTTGCGGAAACACCATCTCTTTCCGTAGCAGTTTTCCCCGGCTCCCTCCCTCAGATAGAAAAGGGCTTTTTGATTTCGAAGAAAAAATTCTCCCATGCCGTCTGCATGGTCATAGTGGGCATGGGACAGAACGCCGCATTCTATGGCTGCAAGATCGATTCCCATGGCATCTGCATTTTTTATGAAACGGCCGGAGGCCCCGGTATCCAGAAGGATTTTATTGCCTTCGTATTCCAGATAGAAGGATAAGCCCCATTCCGGGGAAAGATTGTTTTTTGCCAGATTGTCTACTAAGACTACTGCACGCATATGTTTATCACCTCCTGTTGCCTCCATGGGCAGCCGTCTTTGCTGCATTTATACCGGCTGCTAAGAAAATGTGGAACTGTCAAAAGTCCCACATTTCCAATCTTCCAAATGCCTGCTTTTCCATTGCCTGTTTTCTCTTATCCCTCTGCCAGTCCCAGCCATTCTTTTATTTTTTCTGCAGGCACTTCAAGAACCTCTGCAATGTCCTCCACGGAAGTTCCTTTTTCATATAGCTTCTTTGCGGCTGACATTGCCTTTTTGACAGCTTCTTTTTCTGCTTCCTTTGCTGCTTTCTTTGCTGCTTTTTTGGCTGCTTTCTCTGACGCCTCTTTCACTTCACTTGCAATATAAGTCCGAAGGATATACTCATCATCAAACAATGTCATCATAATGTCCACAACCTCCTTTTCTCTTTGCTCCAGATATTCTTTTAAAACATCCTGGTTTCTGCAGATATGAATCGTCTCCCAAACTGCTTTTCTTGTTCTTCCATGCAGTTTTATCTGGTCATTGTAAATCTTGGTAAAGGCTACATACTGATTAATGATATCCCCTTTTTCCCCATCGTATATCATCTTTACCTTTACTTCAACCGCACATTTCTCTTAATCTATCTCATACCCTTCCCCCCCAAGAGTTCCAAGCGCCTTCTCATACTGCTCTTTCTTCACCAGCACATAATCTGTCTTATAAGTAGACACCACGAAAATCCCAATCTTTGCCGCCGCAAGCAAAGCAGAAATCTCCGCCAAAATCCCAATCAGTGAAAAATCAAGCTCTCCTTCTATGCGAAAAGCCTTCCACCCGTCTTCTCTTCGCAGGGTACGCTCCGGCACGTCCCACGTCATACAGACAAGGGAAATCTCCTCATCCGTCTTCCCTGCAAAGCAGAATTCTTTTGTCAGATCAATTTCATTTTCATCCGCAACTGTACATATGGTAAAATCACCTTTGATTCGTTTCAGTTTCATACGTTTACTCCCAAAATTCCCCCGTCCCAGCCTTTCAAGCTGTAAACGGGGGAATCTCTCATTTACCTGTTACTGCGCTTACATAATCGGATCCAGTCCTAATACCGGATGGCTCTTCTCGGTCAGGAACGCCATCAAGGTCTCCTCATCCGTCGCAATTGTCTCGTCCGCAATCATGTCGCAGAAATTGTCAATGCCGTATTTCTCCTTGGCAGATTTATTCAGCCGCTCAGCCACATCGTCCTTCAGCTCCTTGGGCATCCAGACAATACGCTCAAAGCCGCCCTCTGCGCTCATAAACTTCTTGGAAGCGATAAAGTGTCTGCCATGTCCCATAAATCCGGGTGTCTGAACGCCGCCGCCTGTCATGGAGGCCAGCTCGCCGAAGGTCATGCCAAGAGGCGTCATGCCGGCATATTCACGATTTGCAATAATAACACCGTTGGAGAATGGCTCAATACCGCAGATACACTCAAAGCATCCGCAGGAGGTCATGGGATCCTCCATAATGGAGTACAGTGTAACCTTGGTAAGAGCGCCCTGTGTGGCCTGCTCTACCATACGGTTTACATCCGGATATACACCTTTCGTTTCATCCTCGCAGCCTTCCTTGGAAATGGGCTGGCAGGGGCCGGTAGGCGTCAGCTCCTTGGTTGCCTTTGCATCCAGCCATGAAACAGCTCCGCAAAGTCCCAGTCTCTCAGGCGTTACCACGCAGCAGTGAGAGGGAGCAAAGGACTGGCACAGCGTACAGGTATAGAATACATCCACGCTCTCATCCGTCAAGGACTCCAGTCTCTGGTCTCTGGAAGCGTAGGCCGGCATAGCCGTTCCGTCCAGGATCTCCTGCACCTTGGCAGCATCCGTTACCATAGTAATCTGGCATTTATCCACAACAATATCAAATTCGTCCATAATCATTGCATAGAGAACCTCTGCAAAATGAGTCAGGCGCAGGCCCTTCTCAAACGCCTCCTTATTGATACGCACGCGAATCTGATTCCTCTGTCCGGTGTGCATCACACCTTCCATATAGTTGAACCATGCATGAATCTTACGCTCGATAACCGACTCAAAGTCAGACTGCATCTTAGCGCCTGCAACCTCCACAAAGGTAGCCAGGGCATAGGTTCCGCCTGCTTCCAGCTCATCCAGGTCGCCGCCCACAATGGTGATCTTGTGATCCTCAACCTCCCCGTCTGCTCTCGTCTGAACCAGCTCGCAGGTGGGCTGCTTGTGAGAGCTGAACTCTACCTGCATATCGCCCTTACGGATGATCTCACCCTCAAATGCCGAGGCAAATGCAACCGGGATAGGAAGCTCTTTTACCTTAATCTTAATGTTGCGAAGCTCTAAGGACTTCTTAACCGTCATGGAATGATCCGTTACGGACTCCAGTGCGCCAGGCACCTGGTTCTCTCCAAGATCTACATCTGCCACCACCGGGAAGCCGAGGGCAATCGCCCCTGCGCCTGCCGATACAACAACTTCATTCAACGCGCCGAAGGTGTTGACGAAAGCGGGTACTCTCTCCTTGGTATAGGCAAGCAGTCCCGGCAGATCGCCCGGCGTTACGTTGCCAAAGATCAGAGCCGCACGAATGGCCACAGTCACAACATGAATGACAGAAGTCACATCATGTCCCAGGGGAACTACACGGAAATCCAGGCCAATCTTCACACCGCCCTCGACGCACTGCTCAATCACATCGCCGATCAAAAAGGTCATAATACCCTTGCTCTGGTAATCCTTTACCACATCCACCACATTAGCGGCATCATCGGCCTTGCCCAGCACAACGGCCACTCCGGGGATATCGCCGGTTACAAGGGGAACTCCAAGAGAACGGATGATGGGATCGGGAACAAAACCGATTCCGCTGTCCTCCCCGTAAGGATCCGCACTTTCCACATACTTCAGAGCCTCTATAATCTCTGCTCCCACTGCTGTGGCAAGACCGGCGTTCAGAGCATCGCCTAAATCCTCCTTGTTGGTAATCAGACTCTTCAGCACGCCGACACAGGCAGGCAGGTCGCCCAGCTTGCTCACCTTCACGCCCGTAGCCGCATAGATGGTAGGCAGGAAATACGCCGTATCCGGCATCGCAACCTTTTTATCCTCTCCGTGCTTTGCAATGGCTTCCTTGACTGCGTTCTCAGTCAGTCCTGCAACGGCGTTGGAGCCGCCATAAATCAAATCTGTCAATACGCTCATAATAATCAGTCCCTCCTTGGGTTTATCGTGTTTAATACACTGCTACATGTCTTAAATTTTATCACTCTTGCATAAGGAAGTCAATAACCCCCAGGAGGGGATTTGTGAATTGGTAACAAAAAATAGACCGCTCCTTTTTTCAATCAACTCTTTTTCAATTAACCTTTTACAAATCCGGGCTTTCTTAGTATAATGAGAAGAAAAACATTTTATCTTCCGAAGCTGCCCGTCTTATGACAGTTTGACCTTGATAGGATAACTTGACAGAAAAGATTAAGCGGCCCATCCTGACAGCAGGCAGGTGCATCCGCTTAAAGCATAACTGGAGGCAAAAATGCGTACAAATACAGCGAACAAGCATCATCAGCTCTTTCTCACAAAGCTTTTTCTGGTACTCATACTCTGCGTAGGAATTTTCATTTTTTCTGCTTACTATATGAACCATAAAGGCACAAAAACAATCGGTGTAATCAGTGATATCTATATGCACAATATGAGCGAGGAAAGCGCCCTTCATTTTTCATCCACCATTAAACTGCGCTTTTCCCAGCTCGAGACACTTATCATCTCCTCTGACATGCGCCGCTACAATCAGCATCATCTGGAGACGCTTCTTGCAGAAAACGCCAGAAGCTACGGCTTTGAAAGTCTTGCCTTTTATACCTCTGACGGCCGCTTTGAAACCATCTACGGGGACCTGACTCCTAAATGTCCGGACAGCTTCCTAAATGCCCTTGACAACGGCGAAAAAAGAATTGATGCCGCCCTTGATTCCCACGGAAACAACCAGGTTCTAATCGGCCTCCCAAGCACAGCCCTTCAAAAACGCAATCCACGCTACATAGCTCTTGTAGGCGGCCTTTCCAAGGATTATATCAGCAACACCCTTTCCCTGGATATCCTGGATTCCCCTGTTTATTCTTATATTATCCGGCAGGACGGAACTTTTCCCATTAAAACCGATGATTCTTCCCATGCCGATTATTTCGAACAGCTCTACGCAGAATTGCCCGACGATGCCGAAGCTCTTGTGACAGATATCCGTGCGGCCCTCACCGGCACGCAGCACTATTCCGCCGTAGTCGCCACCCACGGAGAGCGCCGCCATCTGCACTGTACCAAACTGGCCTATTCCGATTGGTTTCTGATTGTGAATATGCCCTATACCTCCCTGGATCAGGAGATTTCCCGGCTGAACCACAGCTGGCTCTACATGGAGGTGGGAGGCTGCATCATTATTATCGCCGCATTATTCTGGGTATTCGGAGCTTATCTCCAGGAGATGAAGAAAAAGGTCGTGGAGCTGAACCGGCTCAGCCAGGAGGCCGTCTATGCCAGCAAGGCCAAAAGCGAATTCCTGTCCAATATGAGCCACGACATCCGCACGCCTATGAACGCCATTACAGGAATGACCGCCATTGCGATTGCCAACCTTGACAACCGGCAGAAAGTGGAAAATTGTCTGAAAAAAATCAGCCTGTCCAGCAAGCATCTGCTGGGCCTTATCAACGATGTCCTTGACATGTCCAAAATCGAAAGCGGAAAAATGACCTTGTCTGTAGAGCAGATTTCCCTCCGGGAAGTAATCGACGGGATTGTAAGCATTCTCCAGCCTCAGTTCCATACAAAAAGCCAGAATTTCAATGTAATTATCCGGGACATTTCAGCGGAAACCATCTGCTGCGACAGCGTCCGTCTGACACAGATATTGCTGAACCTTCTTGGAAACTCTGTAAAGTTTACACCGGAAGGCGGTTCCATCCAGCTTTCTCTCTACGAAGAAACCTCTCCAAAAGGGGAGCCTTTTATCCGTATACATATTCTGGTGGAAGACAACGGAATCGGTATGACAAAAGATTTCCAGGAAAAAATATTTGATTCCTTTACACGGGCAGACAGCAGACGCGTCCATAAAATCGAAGGCAGCGGCCTTGGTATGGCCATTACCAAGTATATTGTAGATGCGATGGGCGGCTCTATTGAGGTGAAAAGCGAGCTGGGAAATGGCACCTGCTTCCATGTAACTCTTGATTTGGAAAAGGCCCAGATTAACGAAGCAGATATGGCTCTCCCTGGCAGCAGAGTGCTTCTGGTTGACGATGACCCTCAGCTCTGCGAAACTACAATTGCCGCTCTTAGCTCCATGGGCATTGATGCAGACTGGACCCTGGATGCCGACAGCGCCCTTTTAATGCTTCGCAGCCAGTCCGAAAATCAGCAGGAATACGATCTGATTCTCCTGGACTGGAAGCTTCCGGAGACGGACGGCGTCACACTGACCCGTGAGATACGCAAACGCCTGACACACCAGATTCCCATCCTGCTTACCTCTGCCTACGACTGGAACGAAATCGCCGATGAAGCCAAAGCCGCCGGCGTAACCGGCTTTATTGCCAAGCCCTTATTCCGCTCCACCCTGTACTATGGCCTCAAACCATACCTTTTGCCGGAACATGCGGATGCTGCCCTTAAGACAGAACAAAAATCCCAGTCAGATCTTTCCGGCAAAAGAATCCTTCTGGCAGAAGACAACGATCTGAACTGGGAGATAGCGAGTGAGCTCTTATCGGAACTGGGCCTGGAACTGGATTGGGCTGAAAACGGGCAGATCTGCCTGGAAAAATTCGCCGGCTCTGCGCCCGGCTTCTATGACGCAATCTTAATGGATCTGCGGATGCCGGTAATGACCGGTCTGGAAGCTTCTATGGCTATCCGCGCCCTGGAGCATCCAGACGCCCTGAGCATTCCCATCATCGCTATGACAGCCGATGCCTTTGCAGAGGATATCCAGAACTGTCTGAACAGCGGAATGAATGCACATATTGCAAAGCCCATTGATCTGGACGAGATGACGAAGCTCTTGGAAAAGTATCTATAATTTCAGCCCTCCGTGGACAAGGGTGTACGGAGGGCTGAGAGGTTTTATCATAATCTTTATGGGGATTTAGCTTGTATCCTATTTTTCCCGGCCTTTCACTCCCCCATTATCCCTTAAGCTTCTCTGCAAAATCCGCCATAGCCTCCGAAATCTTAATCCCCTGGGGACAAACCGCCTCACAGCTTCTGCAGCCCACGCATGCGCCCGGCTGTTTCTCCTGCGGTTCTGCGGACAGCGCCATAGGCGCCAGGAAGCCTCCGCCTGTAAAGCAGTGCTCATTATAGAGCGCAATAAGCTTGGGAATCTCCAGCCCCTGGGAACAGTGGCTCACACAGTAATGACAGGCCGTACAGGGGAGCGTCCCTCCAAGAAGGCCGTCTGCAATCTTAAGCAGCGCCTCCGACTCCTGTTCCTCCAGAGGTTCTTCTGTCTCAAAGGTATGTAAATTCTCCGTAAGCTGGGAAAAATCCGACATCCCCGAAAGTACCACTGTCACCTCCGGTATGGTCTGCAGAAACCGGAAGGCCCAGGCCGGTATCTTCTCTTCTGGCCGCAGCGCCAGAAGCTTCGCCTCCTGATCATCCGTAAGCTTCGCAAGCCTGCCGCCTCGCAGAGGCTCCATCACCCATACCGGCAGCTTCCACTCCTTCAAAAGCTCCACCTTCCCCTTGGCATCCTGGAAGTTCCAGTCCAGGTAATTCAACTGAATCTGGCAGAACTCCATCTCAGAGCCGTAAGCCTCCAAAAAGCGCTTCATCACCTCCACACTTCCATGAGCGGAAAATCCCAGATGCCGGATACGCCCTCTCTTCTTCTGCTCCACAAGATAGGGAAAAATCCCATATTTCTCATCCAGGTAAGCATCGATATTCATCTCGCAGACATTGTGGAACAGGTAAAAATCAAAGTATTCTACGCCGCACTTCTCAAGCTGCTTCTCAAAAATCTCCTCCACCTTATCCATGTTGGAAAGATCATACCCCGGGAACTTCGTAGCAAGAAAAAACGTCTCTCTGGGATAAGACGCCAGAGCCCTGCCAATCACAAGCTCCGAATTCCCCTCATGGTAGCCCCAGGCCGTATCATAATAATTAATCCCCTGGGCCATGGCAAAATCCACCATCTCCTTGGCTGCCGTCTCGTCAATCCTGGCGTCATTCCCCTCCAGCACCGGCAGGCGCATACACCCAAGCCCCAGAGCCGACAGCTTCTCACCTTGAAAATTCTTATAAATCATATACTCAAACTCCTTTCCTTCCGTCCCTGATTTGACTGCCTGACATAAAATCTGCTATAATCAAGCCAGTTCTAAACTTTGCTCACATTATACAACTTAAAGTGAACTTTAAGTCAAGAAAAAGATATTGACACAGGTATTGGCGGCCCTAGGGCTGCCAAGTGCAGACAGAATTGTATGTGAACGGTTACGAAAGCGAGGTATCACCATGTTCTATACCGTAGGCGAAATCGCCAGAAAACTAAACATCCCGCCCTCCACCCTGCGCTACTACGACAAAGAAGGCCTCCTTCCCTTCGTAGAACGCTCCAGCGGCGGCATCCGCATGTTCAGCGACAAAGACTTTGAATCCCTCTCTGTCATCGAATGCCTGAAAAAAGCCGGCATGTCCATCAAAGACATCCGGCTCTTCATGGAATGGTGCGCTGAAGGCGACTCCACCATCCCCAAGCGTCTCTCCATGTTCCGCCGCCAGAGAGAGCAGGTCCTCTCCCAGATAACCCAGCTTAAGGAAACCTTAGAGATCCTCGACTACAAAGAATGGTACTACGAAACAGCCGCCCAGGCCGGAACCTGCGCCATCCACGAAACCCTGGATCCCAAAGAAATCCCTGACCGCTTCCGAAGCATTCAGCAAAAATTAAAGAATACCCAGGAAAATCCCTAAAAATGATTACTGCCGGCATTTGACATCTGCAGGGGAATTTGTTACACTAAAAGCATAAAAGGGTGCTGCCGATAGACGGCTGGCCCAGTTCATAGCTTACAAAAAATAGCCGCTAAGTTTGCTGGACTGTTGGGCGGCTATTTTTGTGTCTTATTATCCTTGCTTCCGATGGCGTATCCGAGACCGAAGCAGGTCAGGCATAAGCCAAGCACTGAAATCAATCCTTCAATCGTCAACATCCACTTAGCCCTCCTTTCCCAGATTCCTGCACACAGGTTTCTATGTAATCGGAGGGTCACAGTCCCTCCGCAGAAGGACTAGCCGCCTACCGTTATGGCAGCACCCATAAATACATTTTAACAAAAACGACAGGACAGCACAAGGCCGTCCTGTCATTTTTACATCATAATCCCCAGTTTTGCTTTAATCTACCCGTCCCTCACATCAATATATTCCGAAAATCATTAAACATAACAAAAACCATCAGCGCCATCAGCACCATGAGCCCCACAAAATGCACCATCCCTTCCTTCTCCGGATCAATCCCTCTCCCTCGAATTGCCTCCAGAATCAGAAAAACCAGCCTCCCCCCGTCCAGCGCCGGCAAAGGCAGAAGATTCATCACTCCAAGATTTGCCGTCAAAAGAATCGAGATATAAAGCATGTTCAGCCAGACATAAAAAGCCCCGTCCGCCCGGCTGCTCTCATAAGTATCCCCAATGGCATTCACAATCCCCACAGGCCCGGAAATATCATCTGCGCCTACACGTCCGCCAAAAAGCATTCCCAGACTCTTAATCGTCGTAGAAACCCAGTATTTTACCTCATAAACACTGTACCCAATGGTCTGAAGAATATTCCCCTTCATCCGGATTCCGGATCCCCGAAGTCCCAGATAATACATCCCGTTCTCCGCCTGCTTCGGCTCCAGAGTCACCGTATGCCGCTCCCCGTCCCGTTCGTAGGTCAGTTCTACCGTCTTCCCCTGGTTCATCTGCACATACATGTTCACCTCACGGTAAACATGTATCCGGGTATTATTCATTTTCACAATCCGATCCCCCGGCAGCATTCCGGCCTCCTCTGCCGGAAAATCTTCCGTCAAGGCCACTACCACCGGCGCATCGTACCCAATGCTCCCAATCACAATCAAGGACAAAATAAAAGCCAGAATAAAGTTGAAAACCGGCCCGGCCGCTACCACGGAAATCCGCGTCCACACGGATTTCGCCGCAAAGGAATCCTCCGGAATATGCGTATACTCCGTCCCGTCCTCCCCTTCCATCATACAAGAACCCCCAAAGGGCAGAAGCTTCAGGGAATAACGTGTCTCTCCCAGCTGCTTACTTAGAATCCTGGGGCCCATCCCAAGGGAAAACTCATTTACCCGGATACCTCCTCGTTTTGCCAAAAGAAAATGTCCCAGCTCATGGATCACAATAATCAAGCTAAATATAATAAGTGCCAGTAAGATTTTCAACCTACCACCTGCTTTCAATAAATTCGTAAACTGCCTGCTCTGTCTCCAGAATCTGCTCCACCGTAGGATTTGCCGTCACCTTGTGGGCTTCCATGCTGGCCCCGATGATTTCCGGAATCTCCAGATAGGCAATCTTCCTGTCAAGGAACTTGCTCACCGCCCGTTCATTGGCTGCATTGTACACCGTAGGCATAGAACCGCCCGCTGCCGCTGCGTCAAAGGCAAGCCTTAATCCCGAAAATGTCTCCATATCCGGTTTCTCAAAGGTAATCTCCGTCAATTTCCAAAAGTCCAGACGCTCTCCAGGCAGAAACCTTCGTTCCGGATAATAAAGAGCATACTGAATAGGCAGCTTCATATCCGGTGTCCCAAGCTGGGCCATCACCGCACCGTCCACAAACTCTACCATAGAATGGATAATACTTTTAGGCTGAACCACAATTTGAATATCCTTCGGCTCCACCCCGAACAGCCACTTGGCTTCCATCATCTCAAGCCCCTTATTTACCAGGGTTGAAGAATCAATGGTAATCTTCCGCCCCATAGCCCAGTTGGGATGCTTCAGGGCGTCCTCCACCCGAATATTCCGAAGCTCTTCAAGCTTTTTGCCACGGAAGGGCCCTCCGGAAGCTGTGAGGAGAATCTTCTTAAGCTGTCCCCGGTTTTCCCCCTGGAGACACTGAAAAATAGCACTGTGCTCACTGTCCACCGGAAGCAGGCGCACGCCCTTTTCCTTCGCCAATGGTATAATCATATGCCCGGCAGTCACTAAAGTTTCCTTATTTGCCAGAGCAATATCCTTTCCTGCCTTCATGGCCTCGATGGTAGGAATAATTCCAATCATACCCACAATGGCCGTAACCACAATCTCGGCCTCCGGACAGGTACAGACCTCCACAAGGCCCTCCATGCCCGAAACCACCTTTACATCCAGATCCTTGACTCTTCTTTGCAGCTCCAAAGCGCTCTCTTCGCTCCACACGGCCGCCAGTTTTGGACGGAACTTTCGGATCTGCGCCTCCAGCTTTTCCACATTGGATCCGGCCGCCAGAGAAACAATCTCAAGATCCCCGTTTTCCTCGGCAACCTCTAAGGTCTGGGTTCCGATAGACCCTGTAGAACCCAGTATTGCAATCTTTTTCATCTTCTATCGATTTCCTTTCCGGATGCATATTCTCTTTTGCATCAAAGCATCGAATTATCTTATCTGCCTACAAGCTCAGCAGAGCCATTACAAAAATCACCGGCGCCGTAAAAATCACGCTGTCAAACCGATCCAGGATTCCGCCGTGGCCGGGAATCAAGTGCCCGTAATCCTTGATATCGTGATTCCGCTTGATGGCGGAAGCCGACAGATCCCCAATCTGGGACAACACCGCTCCCACAGCGCAAATCAGAGCACAGGTTCCGGCCCTTTCGCTCATAAAAAAGCTTCCGTACAAAAAGCCCAGAAGCGCCGCGCCGGCCGTTCCCCCAATGGCCCCCTCAATGGATTTCTTCGGGCTTAACACGGGAGCCAGCTTGTGCTTTCCAAGCAGCATCCCTGTCGCATAGGCACAGGTATCGCATCCCCAGGAGCAAATAAAAATCAGCCAGTAGAGGGACATTCCCGCATCAAAAATCTCCGTCATCCGCGTAAGATACAGAAAAGACAGCATAGCCGGAACGTAAATCACCCCGAAAAAAGCCGCCATCACATCCTCAATCCGATATCTTGGAAATGTAAATACATAAATCCCCATAAGTACAAGCAGATATACAAACACAAGAAGGGGCAGGCAGACCAGAGGAATCAGCATTCCCCCGTTTCCAGCGCCGCCCATTCTCACTACAAGCACATAGAGAACCGTGACAGCCACACCCAGAATTCCCATTACATTCCGGCTGATTCCAAACACCCTGGCAAACTCTACGTATCCGATCACCGAGATTAAAAGTGTAAGTGCAAACAAAAAATCTCCGCCCAGGATTCCGGCTGCAATTATAACCGCCAGCAGCACAACACCGCTGACCAGTCTCGTAAAAAAAGCCTTCAACTACGCTTCCTCCTTCACCCCGCCGTAGCGCCTGTCGCGCCCGTTATAGGCTTCAATGGCCTTAATAAGCTCCTCCTTGGTGAAATCCGGCCAGTGAACATCTGCAAAATAAAACTCCGAATAGGCTAGCTGCCACAAAAGGAAATTGGACAGCCGCTGCTCTCCGCTGGTCCGGATCAAAAGATCCGGGTCCGGAATATCTGCCGTATCCAGATAGGATGTGAAGATCTCCTCGGAAATATCCTCCGGCTTCAGCCTGCCGTCCGCCTGATCAGCCGCCATCTTTTTCATGGCACGAATCATCTCGTCCCGGCTTCCGTAATTGATGGCAATCTGGAAGTTTAGGCCGTCATTGTTTTTCGAAGCCTCCTCAAGCTGTGCAATCCGCTCCTGGATATCCTCCGCCAGACCGGACTTGTCGCCGATGACCCGGACACGCATATGATTTTTCTCCGCTGTTTTTAAGCAGGTTTTCATATAATTGCGCAGAAGCTTCATCAGCGCAGCTACCTCGTCCTGGGGGCGTTTCCAGTTTTCTGTGGAAAAGGCATATACGGTCAGATACTTGATGCCCATATTCCAGGCCTCCCGGCAGATGGTCTCCACATTCTTGCTTCCCTGGGCATGGCCGTAGTTCCTGGGCATCCCTTTTGACTTCGCCCAGCGGCCGTTGCCGTCCAAAATAATCGCCACGTGCTGCGGTATCTTCATAATCGTCTCCTGTTTCAGATTGTTCTCATTCATTTGTCCTAAAGGGCTCTCCTTGGCTTAACTTTTACCCCACAGTGCCATTCGGAAAGCTTGCGTTTTCCTCATTCGCGGGCTTCGTCCCCCAGGGGACCTTCTCGCCCTAAAGGACTCTCCTTGCCCTATGAAAACTGCCATGATCAAATTTGTCTGCAAGCAGACAATTTGCTCCTGTCAGTTTTCGCACTGCTCTTTTCCTTGGCTTAACTTTTACCCCGCAGTGCCATTCGGAAAACTTGCGTTTTCCTCATTCGCGGGCTTCGCCCTATGAAAACTGCCATGATCAAATTTGTCTGCAAGCAGACAATTTGCTCCTGTCAGTTTTCGCACTGCTCATTGACATCGCGCAAAAAAAGGGGCTGTAACAAAAGTTGTATTTCCTGTTTTTGCCACAGCTCCCCCATTCACTTTCTCTCATAAGCTCTATACGGTCAGAATCTCCTTGGACTTCTCGTCCACAGCCTTGTCAATATCGGCAATGTATTTGTCTGTCATCTTCTGAACCTTGGTTTCCAGATCTTTCTGATCATCCTCGGAAATCTCTCCGGCCTTGTTCAGCTTCTTCAGATTCTCGTTGGCATCCCGGCGGATATTGCGGACAGCCACCTTGGCGGCCTCACCCTTCTTCTTCACATCCTTGACCAGCTCTTTTCTGCGCTCCTCCGTAAGCTCCGGGAACACCAGACGGATAATGGAACCGTCGTTGGTGGGATTGATGCCGATATCGGAGGTAAGTATGGCCTTTTCAATGGCCTTTAAGAGACTCTTCTCCCATGGCTGAATCTGCAGCATACGGGGCTCCGGCACGGAAATATTACCCACCTGCTGTAAGGGAGTGGGCGTTCCGTAATAGTCCACGCGAATCTTATCCAGTACATGGGGATTGGCCCGGCCTGCCCGGATGCTGATAAACTCCCTCTGCATGGAATCATAGGACTTCGTCATCTTCTCTTCATACACTTTTAATCTCTCATCCATGGTAAATACCCTCCGCTTTATACTGTAATCTTTGTTCCGGTAAAATCTCCCTTTACCGTATTGATAATACTATCCTTCTCACCCAGGCCGAATACCATCATGGGCATCTTATTTTCCATGCACATAATGGAAGCCGTCAGATCCATCACCGCCAGACGCTGATCCACCACATCAGAAATGGAGATCTCGTCATACTTCACCGCATCCGGATTCTGCTTGGGATCGCTGTCGTAAACCCCGTCCACAGCCTTAGCCAAAAGAATCACATCTGCCTCAATCTCAATGGCCATAAGCGTTGTGGTGGTATCCGTGGAGAAATAGGGATGGCCCGTTCCTCCGGCAAAAAAGGCAACGCAGCCGCGGTTCAGCCGCTTCAAAGCGCGATCCTTGGTAAACAGCTTTGCAAAGCCAGCACACTCAAAGGGCGTAAATACCTCCGTCTCCATACCCACCGAACGGAAAATCTCAGATACATAGATACAGTTCATCACAGTAGCCAGCATTCCAATCTGATCCGCCTTCGTCCGGTCAATATTCTCACTGGTGCGGCCTCTCCAGAAGTTACCGCCGCCGATGACAATTCCCACCTGGATACCGTCATCTACCAGAACCTTTACCTGCTTTGCCACACCGATCACAGTGGCCTCATCAAAGCCCGTATGCTTCTCCCCTGCCAGGGCCTCGCCGCTCAATTTCAACAATACTCGTTTCATAAAATCGGGATCTCCTAAACTCTTCAAATTAATAAAATGTTCCCCTCACTAACGCTCATTATACTATGAATCGAAGATTCATAGTCGTCATTCGCCGTTCGCCGAATATGCAGGCATACTCTTCTCACTAACGCTCATTATACCATATTTTCAGAAAATTTCAATGAAAGAAACAAACATTTTTTCTGGTATCCCTTTTAGGGAAAATGAGTTATAATCATTACATTACAAGATACCTTCCAGATATGCCCCTTCAGACAAGGAGAACTTATGAAACTGTCGTCTTTTCTCTATTTCGCCAAGTTCGGAATCAAAACAGTGCTGCTGCGAAAAAAGGATCCGATTCTCGGAACCATAATCCTGACGGACAAGTGCAATTTAAAATGCAGGCATTGTTCCGTGAATAACATTACAGCCGTGATTCACCCCTATGAGCAGATCAAGCAGGAAATGAAGCTTCTTTATGAGATGGGCGTGCGCATTCTATTCTTCTGCGGCGGCGAAACCTTTTTGTGGCAGGACAGCGGAAAAAACCTGCGCGATCTGGTGGTTGAGGCCAAAGAGGCAGGATTTTTGATCGTCAATGTAGTTACCAACGGCACATTTCCCATTGATTTGCCGGAGGCGGATCTGATTCTTCTCAGTCTCGACGGGAATCGGGAAAAGCACAATCAGATTCGCGGCAATACCTACGACACCATTATCAACAATATTCAGCAGGCCTCTTCCGACAACATCTGCTTTTACATGGCAATCAATCAGATCAACAAAGATACGATAAAGGACGTATGCCAAAAAGCAATGGAGCTGTCCAATGTCCGGGCTGTCTCTTTTAACTTTCATACGCCTTACCCAGACACAAAGGAACTGGCCTTAAGCCGTGAGGATAAGGCCGGCTGCTGCGCCGTAATCGCCCGGATGATGAAGGAAGGCGCGCCTGTCTTTAATCTGAAAAACGCATTTCCCTACTTAATCAACAACACCTTTCCCACCCCCTGCCGCCAGTGCGTGGTTATGGAAAACGGAAGGCTCAGCATCTGCGGCCGCTGCATCGACGTCCCGGATCTGTGCAGCCAATGCGGCTATTTCTTCGCAGCGGAATACACCCTTTTGTTCCGCGGCAATGTGAAAATCATCTGGGAAATGCTGCGGACATACTTGAAGTACATATAAAGAAGTTTCGTACAGGCGCATGCTTTTTGCGGCTGGAAAGGGATTTCATACAGGCGCATTGAGAAGGATATTACGGTACTAAAATGGAGAACACACTATGGGCACAATTACGAATTTAACACGAATGTGGCTGACCCGCTCCCGGAAACCTTTTGTATTTACGAATGAATTCGATCCGCAGCTCCCCTTCGAAGCCTGCGAAAATCTGGGGCTGTACGTCCATATCCCATTCTGCAGAAGCATCTGCAATTTCTGTCCCTATTGCAAGGTTACATATTCCAAAGATTTATGCAGCCGCTATCTAGACGCCCTCTTAAAAGAAATCCATATGACCGGGGAACAGACAGATACTAAGAAACGTGTCACCAGTCTGTATTTCGGCGGCGGAAGTCCTGCCCTTGCAGCAGAACGCCTGCCCGAGATCATAGAAGCAGTCCGGCAGCATTTTATCATATCAGAAGGGATCGGGGTGGAGCTGCACCCAGAGGATGTGACCGTTCCTCTTTTACAGAAACTTAAAAATGCCGGCGTGACAAAAATCAGCATCGGCATACAGTCCTTTCAGAAAAAATACCAGACACTTCTGGGGCGCAGGAGCATTGACCTTCCTGCAATGCACGGCGCTTTAAAAGCTGTTGCCTTTGAAACGGTTTCCATGGACTTCATCTTTGCCCTGCCCAATCAGACCTTTGCAGATCTGAAAACGGACATAGATACTGCCTTTCATCACGGAGCCAATCACATAGCCATCTATCCTTTTATCGACTTCACCTTTACAACAAGCTCGCTAAAGGCTATGAAAAAGAAAGAAAAATACCGGCTGCTCAACAAGATTACCGGCTACTGTCTGGAACAGGGGTACACACGCACCTCCATCTGGACCTTTTCCAGCGAAAAAAACGCCCGCTACTCCTCCATGACAAGAGACAACTTCCTGGGCTTCGGATGCTCCGCCACCACTCTCCTGCAAGAGCAGTTCAAAATCAATACCTTTTCCGTCGAGGCCTACTGCAGCCGGATTGACCGCAGGCAGCTTCCGACTTCCCTGACACTCCGGTTTTCTCTGCGTCAGAGAATGGTGTACTACCTCTTCTGGACCGCCTACAGCACCCAAATAAACGAGGCAGATTTCGAACGCTTCTTCCGCACTCCCTTGAAAAGGATGTACGGATTTGAGCTTACCCTGGCAAGGCTTCTGGGCTTTATCAAAAAAGAAGGCCCTCTTTACCATATGACGCTAAAAGGGGCCTTCTATTACCACTACTATGAAAACTTCTATACCCTGGCCTACATCGACAAAATGTGGGGAATCATGCGAAAAGAAGCCTTCCCAAGCCATATAGAGCTGTGAGCATACCTTCACAGCCTTTATGCAAAGGGCCTCTTCACATCCGAAAGCCCGGCCTCCTCCACCAGCCTTCGAAAAAGATCCGCAGCCACGCAAACCACCGTCTCCTCATGGAGAAAATCCGTAATATCCCCGTCAAACAAAATATTCGCCTGCGCCGGAAACTCCTCATCCCCGTCCCAGAACACCACTACAAGCGGCATACAGTCAAAGGCCAGAATCCGATACCCCACGTCCCCCTGGGAAACAGCCTCGCCTCCAAGGGCAATACAAGCTCTCCGAAGAGCCTCCGCCTGCCCGTCAAAGGCCTTAGCCAAAGGCTCCAGAATATTTCTCCGGAAAGCTCCGTCAAAAGGCGCCGCCCGCTTCACCTGGCGAAAGGGCACAAACTCCCCGCTTACCCTTGCCTCCGGCTTCGAGTAATAAAATAAATGGTAAATCGTCATCACCGTATGAAACCCCAGCTCCCGATCCGGATCCGAAACCAGAGTCAGCATACCGCTCTCCTTATCCAAACGGTATTTCTCATGGAAGTACGTAATATAACGGGCTTCCTCATCACATTCCAGTCCAAACTGCCGTTCCAGAACATCATGCTCCAGATCCCGATAAATCTTCCGCCATTTTTCACAGAGCATTATATAATTATCGGTATTCTTTTCTTCACCGTTTAGAAAACTAGTTCTCATCAAAACCCCCCAGGCTATACTTTATTTCCCAAACTTCTTACAAATATTCACTACCACGCCGCCAAGCGCCAAAAGCGCCAGTGCATTGGGAATTACCATGAGACCGTTAAAAAAATCCGCCAGCTCCCACACCAGATCCACCTTCAAAGTAGAACCAACCACAATAAACACCACCACAATCAAGGAGTACACCTTCACAGCCTTGGCCCCGAAGAGGTACTTCACATTCACCTCTCCAAAAAAATGCCAGCTCAAAATCGTAGAAAAGGCAAAGAACAGCAGACACACAGCCACAAAAATATCCCCAAAGCCATGAAAGCTCGTAGAAAAGGCCGCCTGCGTCAAGGCAATTCCGTCCTCGCCCGTGGACATAGCCCCCGTCGTCAGTACGGAAAACACCGTCAGATTCAACACCACAAAGGTATCAATAAATACACTGATCATAGCCGTCAGGCCCTGCTCGTGGGGATTCTTTGCCGTTGCCCTTGCATGGGCATGAGGCGTGGAACCCATACCTGCCTCATTGGAAAACAGTCCTCTCGCCACACCGTAACGAATCGCCTCCCTCACCGTAATGCCTGCCGCCGCACCTGCAGCAGCCTGAGGCTGAAACGCACCTACAAAAATCATACGGATAGCCGCCGGAAGAGCCGTAATATGTAAACAAATCAAAATCAGGCTTCCCACAATATAGACTCCCGCCATAAAAGGAACCATCTTCTCTACCACCGCCGCCAGGCGCTTCGTACCGCCGATAAACACAAAAAACGCCAGAACCGCCAGAATCACGCCAATCACCACCGGCGACAAATTAATATTCCGTGCCTGAAATACCCCTGCAAAGGCCGTGCCAATGGAATTGGACTGCACCATATTTCCCATAAAGCCCAGAGCCAGAATAATAAACACTGCAAACAGCCCAGCCAGAGCCTTTCCAAAGGTTCCTTTAAAAGCCTTACGGATATAATAAACCGGGCCGCCTGTAACCTCCCCGTTCTCCGTAGTTTTATACTCCTGAGCCAGGGCAGCCTCCCCATAAATCGTAGCCATTCCGAAAAAAGCGCTCACCCACATCCAGAAAATGGCCCCAGGCCCGCCGGAAATCAGGGCCGTAGCCGCTCCCGTCAGATTTCCTGTTCCCACCTGCGCCGCAATGGCCGTCGCCAGAGACTGCAGAGGCGTCATCTCCCCATGCTCACGCTTCTCTCCATTCAGCTTAAAATGCCCGAACACCAGACGGCATCCCTCGCCGAACTTACGCACCTGAATAAACTTCAGACGCACCGTAAAATAGATCCCTGTTCCGCACAGAATGATCAGAAGCACATAGCTCCACATCACTCCATTCGCACTCTTCACAAATTCCAACATGATTTTTCCCTCTCTTTTCCTAATTGTGATATCCTATGCCCGGCCTGCGGACCGCCCAGGCACAACCAGTTTTGCAAAAGCCAAACTTTGCACAAAAATAAGAGCCGATTTACCATCAGCCCTCCAAAGAGTTAGAACATCTGCACTTACGCCCTGTCCTTTTGCCTGAGAGATAGACAGCCCTCCCATTCCAAGAGAAGAACTGCGTTACACCTTCGGCGCTCACTTAACTGAGACTCTCCAGAGTTTGTCAATTTTTGTCCGACAGAAGATATCATAGCACAATCCCCCCAAAAGCGCAATCTTTATTTACTGCAAATGGCAAATTTGCAAATGGCAAATTGATTGGCAGCAAAAAAATCGCAATTGACCTAAAAAGCCTCCCGAATCCAAAAGATCCGGGAGGTCCATATTCGTTCCTAACCAAATGAGTGTACGTGAAGCGTCCGCCCCTCTACTCCTCCGGCGGCGCTGCCTGCATAAAATGAACCGCAACATCATTCTTCTTCATAAACAGCAGCCCAAAAGCCCCGGCCCCGCAATTACAGGCAATGGCCGAAGAAGCCTTCTGCAGATAAACACGTTCAAAAGGACAATACTGCTTCACCAGCTTCTGAATGTAAGCAATACTCCGATCCTCGAGCCCGGCATACGTAATGAACAAAATCCTCCGGTCGATATTCCGGGCGTCCAGAAGCACTCTGCGCACATACCGCTTAATCATATGCACAAAATCCCCCATCTCCACACCGGTCACCACCATTTTACTCTTCTTAAGCTCAATAATCGGATGCAGAAGCAAGGCGTCGCAGACAACCTGTGTCCTTTTTGGAATCTGCCCTGCCTGGCACATCATATGTGTACTTTTAATAATAAAGGCCGAAGAAATATGCTTCTTCAGTTCGTCCACCAGCTTCACAATCTGCGCCTTCGTGGCATGCTGTTCCGCCATAGAAGCCGCATACAACACAATCAGCCCAAGACTGCTGGAAAGATGCCCGGAATCAAGCACCGTCACATTTTCAAAGGATTTCGCAGCCTCAAGAGCGTTTTGATACCCCTCGCTTGCATTCTTCGCCATCGTAATATGAATCACATTCTGAGCCTCTGTAAGCTTCTCCGCAAAGAACCGCTCGTAATCCTCTACCCTGGGCGCCTCCGAGTGTCCGCTCTTTCCGTCCAGCATATGCAGCAGCAGTTCATCCGCTCTCAGCTCCACTTCATCCAGAAACCGCCCCTTATCCGTGCAGACATAATAGGGGCAGACAGAAATGCCGAATTCCTTCCGCAGAGATTCCGGAAGATCGCACACACTGTCCGTAGTCACCATGATAGACAGCCGCTGCGTCTGTTCAAAGATGAGAATATCCTTTCCAATCTCTGACAAATCCGACTCCTCCGACATATTCACTAACTCCTTTGGTAAAAGGCTCATCACCGCCGCCTCAAGAAGCGCTCCGCTCACTGGCTTTGCCAGATAACCACTGAAGCCTTCCTTCTTATAAAGAAGCTGATTGTCGCTTCCAGCATTGGCCGTAAGAGCGATGACCGGCGAACTCTGACAAAGACCGCCCGGCTGTGCGCGCAGCCGGTGAAGACACTGGATTCCGTCCATCTCCGGCATCAGATGATCCATCAAAATCACGTCATAATGCTGCTCCTGCGTTCTTCTAAGGCATTCTGCGCCGCTTAAAACCGTGTCAAGCTGAATCTTTGTTGCGGCAAGAAGCTTGCGCACCACCATCAGATTCATATCATTGTCGTCTACTACCAGGATATGAGCCTCCGGCGCCTCAAAGCTCTGCCGATACTGCTCTCCCACACGGCTCCTTGCCCGGGAGGTCAGCGTAAAGGTTCCAAGCTCCTTGTCATCCACAATATCCTGCTCTAACATCACAATGAAGGTAGAGCCTTTTGTATATACACTGTTGACACTAATCTCGCCTCCCATCAGCTCCACCAGCTGATGCACAATACTGAGTCCAAGCCCCGTGCCCTCAATATGACGGTTTTTCTCCTGATCCACACGCTTAAATGCATTGAAAATATAGGGAATGCTTTCCTTCTTCACGCCCTGCCCCGTATCCTCCACCGTGTACCATACGCGCACCCGGTTCAGCCGAAGACGCTCACAGCGCACGGAAAGGGTGATAGATCCTTCACTGGTATACTTCAACGCATTGTTCAGCAGATTAATCAGAACCTGCTTAATACGCACCTCATCTCCACAGAGCATACTGGGAATGGAGGAATCTACTTGAAGCCGGAATTCCAGTCCCTTTTCCCTGGCCTTAATCCAGATCATATTAACAATTTCCGAAAAAAGCTCTCCTGTCTCATAGGAAACGTTCACAATCTCCATTTTCCCGGATTTAATCTTGGACAGATCCAGAATATCGTTGATAAGGGTCAGCAGTATTTTACTGGCGCCCTGGATATTTCTTGCATTTTCTGCAATATCCTGAGAAATATCTCCTCTGAGAATGATCTCGTTTAAGCCGATGATAGTATTAATAGGGGTACGGATCTCATGGCTCATACTGGCGAAAAAATGATTCTCTGCCTTATTAAGCTCCTCGATTTCCTTTTTCTGCTGTATGGTAATCTTATTTTCTTCCTCGTAAATCCTGTTCAAAAATATCAGCATCAAACTGGTCAGCACACCCACCATAATAACGGAAATTGCAGAATCAAAAAAGGAATGGCTCTGTGTATTCTTGGCTGCCAGCTCCGGATAATAGAAGGCCAGATAATAACATGCAAGTGTCTCCAGCGTACAAAGCAGAAAAAACCAGCCTTTCCGCCTTCCCTCCAGCGTAATGCTGATGTACACGAAGCAGAGCACAAACCATTCCGGCATTCCGCTGTAAAATCCGCCTGCCGAGAAAAAGCTGATTGGAAACAGCACAAGAAGCAGGAGCGTGATAACGGTGGCTCCTCCATTGATACATTCCTTTTTAATGCTGAATTTTACTACCAGCGCCATAATCACAAGGCCGGCCGCAAGTAAAAGCATATTTATCAAGCTTCTGCCCAGAGGCAGGATAAAAATCAATGCAAGCATACAGATGCCCGTGACCACGCGGAACATTCGCTCCCGCAGGCTGATCTTATGGTCAAAGATGATTTCAAACCATTTTTCCAACACCTAAATGCCCTCCCATTCTAGTATTTATTCCAGTTCTATAATACTTTCACAGATCTTGTCGTAGATTTGCAAAAGCTCGTTATGATACTCATGGATGAATTCTGTATCGCCGTTTCGGCCTGCCTGCTCCAGGAGCCTTGCCTTCTCTGAAAGCTCCTCTGCGCCAATGGTAAGGGAGGTACTCTTCAGGGCATGAACCTTAATGGCATAGTCCTCCCAATTGGCTGTGTCGTACAGCTCCTGGATCTCGGTCTTCTTTGCCCCGCTCTGCTCTGCAAAGGTCTGAAGCATTTCCAGGTAGAATTCCTTCTCTCCGCAGCAGTACTCCAGACCCAGTCTCACATTCATACCGGCTTCCACAAGAGGCGTAAGCTGCAGGAAAGAAATCCCGGTTGAAGAAACATCCCTCTGTGCAGGCTCCTCATATACATGCTCTCTCTGCCGGGAACTCTCCCGTACCGGCTGCTCCCCGCGGACAGGCTGCTTCTGCGAAGGCTTTTCCTGTGCGGCTCCTTTGCGTACCGGCTTCTGCCGTACTGGCTCTTTCTGCACAGGCCTTTCCTGTCCGGACTCTTTACGCTGCTGTTTTTCCTGTACAGGCTCTTTTCGTTCCGCCTTGGCCTGTGTCTGTCCTTTCTGAACCGGCTTCTCTTGTACGGATTCTTTTTGCGCCCCTTTCTCCTGCGGCTGCGCCTTTTGCTCCTGCTTCCTCTGGGCCGCTTCCTTTCGTACAGGCCTTTCCTGCTTTTTCCGCTGAGGTTCTTTGTACTCCTGTCTCTCTTGCTCCTGTACCTGCTCTTTCCTCTCTGGCTTGCCTTGTACAGGCTCTCTATGTACAACGCTTTCCTCTACCGGCACCTTCTTCACGGACTGTCCCCCTGCCGGTTCTTCCCTGCGGCGCACTACCACAGATTCATGCCTTTGTTCCCGCTTCTGTTCCATGCCGTACTGGATATTTTCCTCAGGCAGTACTTTGCGCAGCACTCTCTCCAGTGTAGAGCGCTCTATGGGCTTGGGAATAAATTCCGTAAAGCCCTCATGGCGGAACATCTCTCTGGCTCCGCTGATGGTGTTGGCCGTCAACGCCACCACAGGAAGCTCCTTATACATGCCGTTGTTGATCTCACGGATACGCCGCAGAGTCTCCACGCCATCGAATCCCGGCATCATATGATCCAGGAAAATCATATCGTAGTCATCGCTGCCCAAACGCTCCACAGCCTCTTTTCCGCTCGAGCAGGTATCCACCTCAATCCCGTAGCTGCCCAGAACGCCCTTAGCCACTACAAGATTCATCTCCTCATCGTCAACGGCCAGAGCCTTAACATTGGTACAGGAGAAAGGCCTGTGGCCATCCGTTCCCATAAAGCCGAATTCTTCCGCATCTCCATTAAGAAGATTCGCAACGGACAGAGCAGAAAAGGGCTTATGAATCACCTGAAGGCGGCTGCCTCTGTTTAAGCTGAAGTCTCTCTCTGCAATCACAACCACACGGAGCTTATTTGTCAGCTCCTCATAATAACCGCTGTTCTCCTCATACTCCGCCTGAGCGATAAATACATGGGTCAGCGAATGATTCTTCTGCAGCTTAACCAGTCCGTCAAAATTGTGGGCCAGATAGCCTTCTAAGCCAAAGCCCTCCACCAGATGATGAATCATTCTGTCATAGTAGCCCTTTACTTCATCGCAGTTATATTTCTCCGGTCGGAAATAACAGGCAATGCAGAGCTTGTCGGCATTCTCTACCACAATAGCCGGGGAATCATCAGCCACTCTCTGAGGTATGGTAATATGGGCTTCCAGCCCCTCATTTTCCTTGCTGACAAAATGGATAAATCCGCCCATAGAATTAAGAAGGCCCCGTGCAATCGGGATACCAAGCCCCAGTCCCCCGGAAAAGCGGCTTTTTCCGGAATCCGCCTGATAAAACTCGTCAAACATCTGATTGAGCTGGGAATTCGTCATACCGATACCCGTATCATAAATATCAATAATCAGATTGACTCCATAGTCTTCCTTCCGGCATTCAATGCAGACATGGATGCCGCCTTCTTCCGTAAACTTAATGGAATTTTCCAGAAGAATCTTAAGTACATGGGAGATCTTCTCCGCATCGCCAATCAGCACAGCCGGTATTCTGGGATCCATGTCAAATACCATTTCCAATTGATTACGGCTTCCCTGCATGGCTGTCATGGTAATCACATCATTCAGCACCGAAGTAATAATGTATTCCTGCTGGGAAGACGTCAGCGTCCCCTCCACAATCTCCGTATAGTCAAGCATATTGTTGATCTGATTGGACAGACGCTTGCCGGCAAACTGAATGGAATGCATATCCTCCCGTAATTCCTCCGAAAGCTCCTTCTCCAGTACCACCTCACTGATTCCAAGAACCATATTGATCGGCGTGCGCAGCTCATGGGATACATTGGACAGGAACACCGCATTCTGCCGCCCTGCCTTCTCAAGCTCCGCATAGGCTGACTCCATCTGCTTTCTTCCGTCCAGCCTCCGCTTAATCCGGTATCTTGCAATGGCCAGCGCTCCCACAGTCACAGATACGTCAATGCCCAGACGTATAACATCTTTGGGCTCCATATCCCGTGAAATGGAACTCAGTATCAGAAAATGATACAAGAGCTCCACCATATACAAGGCGGCCGTCATATACAACAGCCGCTTTTTATCAAACATGGAAAAAACAAGAATCACCATACAGGCCACAGCCGGAATATCGTACAGGCTGCTCTCATGTACGCCAAAGAAAAAAAATCCAATCATCAGCAGCCCTGCGCACAGATTTTTATAAAATGATTCCGTTCCAAACCTTCCGATATGAAGGCACCACACCAGGGTATTGCCTACTATAATAATGGGAATCATCCAGAATTCCCATGACAGCGCAAGGGTAATCACTATCAGAAACACGCCGAACACTGTTACAATCGTTGCCAGAAGCAGATGAATGCTGGTTTGCTCCTCTGTTCTCATTCTTTATCAAACTCCTTTGCCACCCGTTTCAACAATTCCTGGGGAAAAAACGGTTTTTTCAGATAATTCACCGCTCCCAGATTGATTGCTCTTTTTACATCGTCCTCATATCCAGACGCGGTAAGGAAAATAACGGGAACATCATAAGCGGATGCCTTCATGCGTTCAAAGGTCTCGATACCGTCCATCTCCGGCATGGCTATGTCCAGAAGCACCAGGTCAAAATCCTCTCTCCTCATCTTCTCAAGGGCTTCTCTTCCGGATTCCACCATCTCCACATCATAGGTTTTTCCCAGAATCATCTTCGTCCTTTTTAAATTCATTGTGTCGTCATCCACTACCAAAATACGCTTTACTTCCATCTATCTGCCTCCTAATCCAGTTCCGTAATCTCTTTTATCATACGCTCTTAGAGATTTTGCTTATTTTTATTCTAAAACAGGAACGTCATAAAGTCAACCTTCTTGGTGCTTTTCATCCCCGGCAATGCAGGGGAAAGTCACTGGTCACGGAGTGAACCGTAACGGGGAAATTTTTCCGGTAAAACACGGAAAAAGCAGGTAAAAAAAGGATATTGCTCCAAGCCTGCCGCCTGCCGCAATATCCTTTGTCTCTACATGCGCATCCTCTCGCTGTATGCCTTCTACTCACCCAGATAAGCCTTTTTCACCGAATCGTCGTTCAGCAGATCCTCCGCTTTTCCGTCCAGTACAATCTTACCTGTCTCCAGCACATAAGCCCGATCTGCGATTGCAAGAGCCTTCTTGGCATTCTGCTCTACCAGAAGCACTGTAGTCCCTCCCTCGCTTACCTCCCGGATAATATCGAATATCTCATTTACAAAAATGGGGGACAATCCCATAGACGGCTCATCCATCAGAATAATCCTGGGCCTTGACATCAGCGCCCGGCCCATGGCAAGCATCTGCTGCTCGCCGCCGGAGAGGGTCCCGGCCATCTGGTTTTTCCGCTCCTCCAGCCGTGGGAAACGCTTGTAGACGCGAATCATGCTTTCCTCAATCTCGTCCTTATCCTTCCGGGTAAAGGCGCCCATTTTCAAGTTCTCCAGAACTGTAAGCTGTGCAAAGACGCGGCGTCCCTCCGGCACATGAGCCATACCCATGGATACAATCTTGTGAGCCGGGGTAGAGGTGATGTCCTGCCCCTCAAAAAGAATCTGTCCCTTCTTTGGCGCAATCAGTCCTGTTATGCTGTGGAGAATCGTTGTCTTGCCGGCTCCGTTGGCGCCGATAAGCGCAATAACCTCTCCCTCGTTTACCTCAAAGGAAACTCCCTTGATGGCCTGTATCATTCCGTAAAATACTTCTATATCCTTAATTTCCAGCATTGCCATTACTCAACACCCTCCTATTCCCCAAGATATGCCGTAATTACCTTCGGGTCATTCAGCACCTCGCTGGTCTCTCCTTCCGTGAGAATCTGGCCGAAGTTCAGCACTGTCAGCTTCTCGCAGATTCCGGATACCAGCCTCATATCATGCTCGATCAGAAGAATGGTCATATGGAATTCATCCCTTACAAAGCGAATGGTGTTCATCAGTTCCTGGGTCTCGTTGGGATTCATACCTGCCGCCGGCTCATCCAGAAGCAGAAGCTTCGGATTTGTCGCCAATGCCCTTGCTATCTCAAGCTTTCTCTGCTTGCCGTAGGGCAGGTTGGAAGCCTTGTAATCCGCCTCCCCATCCAGGTCAAAGACCTTCAGAAGCTCCATGGCCTTCTCATTCATTTCCTTTTCCACTTTATAATACCTGGGCAGACGCAAAATACCTGTGAGCGTGGAATAACAGTAGTGGTTGTGAAGCCCTGCTTTCACATTGTCCAGAACCGTCAGCTCGTCAAAGAGACGGATATTCTGGAAGGTTCTGGCAATGCCGTGCTGATTGATCTCAATGGTTTTCTTTCCTGTGATATTTTCCCCGTCCAGGAGAATATAGCCGTCTGTAGGCTTATACACCCCTGTGAGAAGATTAAATACTGTGGTTTTTCCGGCTCCGTTGGGCCCGATCAGGCCGTAAAGCTCGCCTGGTTCTATGGTCAGATGGAAATCGTCCACTGCCCGAAGGCCGCCGAAGGAGATTCCCAGTTCTTTTACTTCCAATAATGCCATAAGTTACGCCTCCTTTTTCTCATTCTTCCGTCCGAAAAGCTCCTTCAAGGAATAACGCTCCCTAAAGTCCTGCCCGCCCGGACTGGAGGTGAAGATCATCGTGGCAATCAGAACAATGGCATACATCAGCATACGGTAGTCATTGAGGCTTCGAAGCAGCTCCGGCAGAAGCGTCAGCACGACGGCCGCAATGATAGATCCCCGGATATTACCGATTCCTCCCAGAACCACAAAGACGAGGATCATAATGGACATATTGTAGCCAAAGTTTTTCGGCTGGGCCGCCAGGGTGGACAGATTGTGGGCATAGAGCACGCCCGCCACGCCTGCCAGGGAAGCCGATACGGTAAAGGCTAAAAGCTTATATTTTGTAATGTTGATTCCCACGGACTCCGCCGCAATCCGGTTGTCCCGGATAGCCATAATCGCCCGGCCCGTCCGGGAATTCACCATGTTAATCACGATAAACAGAGTAACGAGAATCAAAACAATGCCGATAAGGAAAGAGGAATCGTGGGGTGTCCCCGTAATTCCCTGGGGGCCGTTTATAAGAACCTCCCCGTCCGTCTCCATATTCATAGAAAACGCATCCTTAAAGGATATGTGGAATCCCTTGCTGTCATGTCCCAGGAAAATGACATTAATGACATTCTTGATAATCTCGCCAAAGGCCAGGGTTACAATAGCAAGGTAGTCGCCCCGCAGGCGGAGAACCGGAATTCCGATGAGAAATCCAAACAAAGCCGCCACCGCTGCACCAATGAGAATGGCCAGGAAAAACCGCAGTCCGCTGACTGTGATCGCCTCCTTAGTATAATTGGAAAAAAACGCACTGGCAAAAGCTCCCACGCACATAAATCCCGCATGGCCCAGGCTCAGCTCGCCGGAGATTCCCACTACAAGATTCAAAGATACCGCCAGGATCACATAGGTGCACAGGGGCACAAGAAGCCCCTGGAGAAGGCTGGAGACCATTCCGGCCTTCATCAGTATCTCCATAATCACATAGGCAAGGATCACCATACCGTATGTAATCAGATTGCTCTTTGTATTTTTATTCAATGCTTTTCCCTTCATCCTTCCCACCTACACTTTCTCTTGAATCTGCCTGCCAAGCAGTCCCGTAGGCTTCACCAGAAGCACGATAATCAGTACGGCGAACACGATGGCATCCGCAAGCTGGGAGGAAATATAAGCCTTGCCCAGAATCTCAATCACGCCCAGAAGGATTCCGCCGATAAACGCTCCCGGTATGGAACCGATTCCGCCGAATACGGCTGCAACAAAAGCCTTGATGCCGGGCATAGCTCCCGTATAAGGGGTCAGCGCCGGGTAAGCGGAGCACAGAAGCACTCCTGCAATGGCAGCCAGGGCAGAGCCGATGGCAAAGGTCAGGGCAATGGTTGCATTCACATTAACGCCCATAAGCTGAGCCGCGCCGCTGTCCTCGGATACGGCTAACATAGCCCTTCCGGACTTGGAGTATTTGATAAAGGAGGTCAGGACAGCCATAATCACAATACAGGCAAGAATCGTCACAATAGTCTCGCCGGATATAATAATCGCGCCGTCAGCCAGAGAAAGAGGTTCCATGGACACCACGGAGGTAAAGGACTTCGTATTGGATCCATAGATGAGAAGCGCTATATTCTGCAGAAAATAGCTGACTCCGATAGCTGTAATCAGCACCGCCAGCTTGGAGGCTCCCCGCAGAGGCTTATAGGCGATCCGCTCAATCACCACTCCCAGCACCGTGCATACCGCCACAGAAATCAGCACGCCCAGTATGGGCGGAAGTCCCATGCCGCTTACAGCCGTAAACACCACAAAGCCGCCGATCATAATCACGTCGCCGTGGGCAAAGTTCAGCATCTTCGCAATTCCATACACCATGGTATACCCCAAGGCTATGATCGCATACACGCTGCCCAGACTAATTCCATTTACCAGGTAGGATATAAATCCCATCATACATAACACCTCTTTATCCATTAAAATTCTACACAATTTGCATTGTATTATAGCATAGATGCCAAACATGCACAAGTGGAAAAACGGAAAAACAGAGGAACCCTAAGGCTCCTCTGTCCAAAGTCTTTCTTGATTTCCTTACAGTGCAACGCCCTCGCCGCCCTTGATCTGTACAATGAGCGGAGCCTTGTTGGGCTCGCCGCTTGCTTCCCAGCTGATGCCCTTGCCGGTGATGCCGTCAAAGGTAATAGCAGTCATAGCGGTCTTCATGGCATCGCAGATAGCGGATGCGTCCATATCAACAGTCACGCCGGCCTCTTCCATCGCTGCCTTTACTACATATACACAGTCGTAAGCATCTGCTGCAAACTGGTTGGGAACCTCGCCGTACTTCTCCTGATACTTGCTTACAAAGCTCTTTACCATTTCGTCGTCGGAGTTCGCAACGAAGGGAGCCATGTACATCAGATCCTCTGCCAGAGAAGCGTCAAAGTTCTCTACAGACAGGATTCCGTCCATACCGTCTACACCGAAGAACAGGGGAGTGTAGCTCTGCTTGCTGCACTCTGCCAGTACCAGAGATGCCTCTGTGTAGTAGAAGGGCATATACAAAAGCTCTGCGCCTGCATTCTTTGCGCCCTGTACTGCAGTGGAGAAATCGGTCTTGTTGTCAGCGGTAAATGCCGCATCGGATACAATCTCAATGTTCTGGTTGGCAGCCTCTGCACGGAATGCCTCATAGATACCTACGGAGTAGGGATCGGAGCTGTCATAGATAACAGCCACCTTGGATGCAAGGCCGTTGGAACCAATATACTTTGCGGATTCCAGACCCTGGTTAGGGTCGGAGAAACACATACGGAATGCGTTGTCATACTGTACGCACTTTACTGCGGTTCCGGAGGGAGTAAGCTGGAACAGGTTATCGTTGTAGCTCTGCTCAGCAACTGCAATACAAGGGTTGGAGGTTACGCTTCCAACGAGTACCTGCATACCCCAGTCCTTCAGAGTGTTGTATGCGTTTACGGACTTCTCTGGGTCATGCTCGTCGTCCTGGAAATTCAGCTCGATGGGAGTTCCGCCGATGCCGCCTGCCGCGTTGATCTCCTCAACGGCAATCTCCATACCTCTCTGTACAGCGATACCGTAAGCGGATGCTCCGCCGGTGGTAGGTCCGATGCCGCCAATCTTGAATGCGGCTCCGCCGCTTGCTGCCGGCGCCTCTGCGTCATCGCCTGCCGCAGCGTCATCTCCTGCTGCGTCACTATCTGCTTCTGTGCTGTCTGCTGCAGGTGCTTCTGTGTCCTGGCTCTTGCCGCCGCAGGCTGCAAGGGAGAAGGTCATGGCACATGCTAACAGTAAACATAATGCTTTCTTTTTCATAATGTTTCCTCCTTGTTTTATTTCGTTCTTTTGATATATGTACGCGCCCTATGGAAACAATGGCCTGTATTTATATCGCTCTCTATATTACAACCATTAAAATAAATTTGTCAATTCCTTTTCTGAGGAAAAGATCAATTTTTTTTGCCGTTTTTCCCTGTTTTTTACATTTTTGCACTTTAAAAGGGCAAATCGCTGTCTTTTTAAAGCAACAAACAGAATTTACCCTTTTTTGCGATGCATCTTTCCGATGCGCATTTGAATTGTAAAAGTGAAGCCTACACCGTTCTGCCTGCGTCTATTTCCGATCCTTGATGCTGACCATATTGCCGCTTACGGAAAGCTGGCGGATACTCCGAAGGAAGCTCGACAAACGGTTGTAGCCGTAATCCTTGAGGTCAAAGGCCGGGTACTTTTTGTGGATCTCCTCGTAGACCATGGAGAGGTTTTCTATCTGGCCGCCGTTGTCCCGGATGAACACCAGGATCTCTTTTTCCAGCTTCTGGCGGTCCAGATGGCCGCCCAGGCCCACTGCATAGGCGGAATCGATCTTGTACAGATAGAGCCGGGGGCAGGTATCCTGAAGAAATACAACCAGCTTGGTGTAACCATAATTACGCACGTCAAAGTCTGTGAATTTGGCGTTTAGGCGGCTTCCGATTTCGCCTAGGTAGGTGATCTTTCCTTTGTTTTCATTATCGTTGATAAAGGAAATGATGGCTTCCTCAATCTGGGGCAGGGGGGTGACGCCGCTTCCATGCTCCTCCTCTGCCGCCCTGGAGCCCTTCCGGCTGGAGGATGGAGAGGGCGCATTTTCCATATCATTGACCTGCTTATTGATGAGGTTCAGATGGATGAATTTGTTGCAGGCTTTTGTAAGAGCCATTGGTGTTTTGGACTCCCCCATGCCGATAACGTACATGTTTTCTTCCCGGAGGCGCATAGCCAGGCGCGTGAAGTCGCTGTCGCTTGTCACCAGGCAGAAGCCGTCTACCTTGCCGGAGTAGAGAATGTCCATAGCGTCGATGACCATGGCCATATCGGTCGCATTTTTCCCGGAGGTGTAGGCAAACTGCTGTACCGGGGTGATGGAGTTCTCCAGAAGAATTTCCTCCTTCCAGCCGTTCCCCTTGGTAGACCAGTTGCCGTAGATACGGCGGAAGGAGGCGTAGCCGTAGTTTTCAATCTCATTGAAAATGCTGCCTGCGTATTTGGCGCTGATATTGTCCGCATCGATTAAGACTGCGAATTGTTTTTTGTCTTCTATTTGTTCCATAAAGTATAAGCTCCTTTTTGTTTTTTCAACTCCTTTGTCCTTATCTTTTAAGACGGTGGTTTCTTCCTATTATAAAGAGGGGGAAGCTTGTGGTGACGCTTCCCTCTTTTTTCTCCGAAAAGACATACGTCCGTACAGAACGGACATTCCTTTCTGTCTCTCCCAAGTATATTGATAGGTTTCTCTTTTGGCTACTCAGCCAATAAAGCTTCTGCCAATTCTTTCATGGCCTCCTTGTCTGCCTCCTTCATGGTGGAGCGGATGGTGACTACAGGCTCGCAGACAGTGAGATTCTTCATCTCTTCCAGGACGCTTCTCATGGTGCGGGCTGCAGAAGGAGCCCAGGTTCCGTTTTCCAGAAGGGCAACCCTGCGGTTTCGATAGGTTTTCGCCTTCAGATGATGCAGGAAGTCCTCCATACAGGGAAACACGCCGCCGTCGTAGCTTGCAGCGGCCAGTACCAGGCGGTCATAGCGGAAGGCTTCTGCAACGACGGCCGGCATATCGGCTCTTGCCAGGTCATATACCTTAACCGGCGCTTCCGTTTTCTCTTCCAGTATGCGGGCCAGTTCTTTTGCGGCTGCAGCGGTATTGCCGTGGATGGATGCGTAGGCGATGACAATGCCGGATTCTTCCGGCTCATAGCTGCTCCAGATCTGGTATTTTTCCAGGTAATAGCCCAGATTTTCCTTTAATATGGGACCATGGAGGGGACAGATCATGGCAATGTCAAGGCCGGCGGCTTTTTTCAGCAGAGCCTGAACCTGGGTTCCGTATTTTCCCACAATGTTGATGTAGTAGCGTCTTGCCTCGTCTGCCCACTCCTCTTCTGCATCCAGGGCTCCGAATTTACCGAAGCCGTCGGCGGAGAAAAGGATCTTTTCTTTGGACTCATAGGCTACCATGACTTCCGGCCAGTGTACCATGGGAGCCATGACAAAGGTGAGGGTGTGGGCGCCTAGGCTTAGGGTGCCGCCTTCTTTTACGGTGATGCAGCGGTCAGTTAAGTCCATCCCGAAAAACTGGGGGAGCATGGCGAAGGTTTTTGGATTGCCTACCAGCTTCATCTGGGGATATTTTTCGGCCAGCTTTCCGATGCTGCCGGCGTGGTCGGGCTCTAGGTGGGATACCACCAGGTAGTCTGGGGCCTGTCCTTCTAAGACTTCTTCCAGATTGGCAAGCCATTGTTCTCTGGCTCTTGGGTCCACGGTGTCTAAGATGGCGGTTTTTTCGTCACAGATGACGTAGGAGTTGTAGGATACGCCGTTTGGGACTACGTACTGGCTCTCGAAGAGGTCTATGGTTTTGTCGTCTGCACCTACATAATATACGGAATCTGCTATTTGGTTTTTCATTTTAGTTTTCCTCGGATTCTATTAGTTTTGGACGGATTGGCGTTATCTTCCAATCTGCCTGGGTTCTTTCAAATTGTACACAACTTTTGGGGTTCTGGCAAGTACTTTGTTTTTTTGGGGACGGGGATGCAGGCTGAGGGGGAGGGGGATTTTCCATATCGGTGTCCGCGCGGTTCTCGTACAGTCTGTCTGCTCTGCTCGGACATTGCTTTGGTGGTTTTGTCGTGTTCTGGGTTTTGGGCAATGTCCGCTCAGGGCAGACAGACTGTACGAGAACCGCGCGGACACCGGATATTGGAAAATCCCCCTCCCCCTCAGCCTGCATCCCCTGGGTGTTGGGTGTGGATCATGTGGAATAACTTCCTTTTTTTTCGTTAAATAAATATTTACAGAAAATTTATATGAAATTACATCTTTTTGGTTTCCAATGCTCCAACATCCAGGGACTGAACCAAAATGCATAAGAACTGTGCTGTCCGTATGTTTCGCTCTACTGCCTTCCAGTTTGTATTGTACTGTTTTGCCACCTCTGGATAAAGACATTTTGTCACCAGGAGAAGTCTGCCCGGCTGCTCCCGGCACAGAGCTATTGCACTGGCCATATGAAAGAAGCCAGTATAATTTGCAGTCACGCCCAGGCTGTACAAAAGATCGTATATCTCAGAAAAATCGTTTTGCATCTATATGAACCTCCATCCCCACTGTGATTCTGGCTCCTGTGAATCAGATGAAAAATTTCCGCCTCAGACATGGACATTGCACTTAATTCCACCAGCGACATGCCAAAAGCATCTGCAATGTTAAACAGCTTGTCTGTTGTAACATTCGCACATCGATGCTCAATATCACGCAGGCGGGCAATGCTTACATTTGACCTTTGCGCCAGCTCTTTTTGTGTCAGTTTTTCCGTTTTCCGAAGCTGAACGATATTCTCACATATTTGAAGCGGCCCGTTTATACAATGCTTCAGGCGGAATGAACCCTGGATTTTCGAAAGAATATCCCTGTCTGTCATTGAAAAAACGCCCATTATCCGGAAATCAACCTGGAGCGCTCTTGCCAAACGTATGAGCGTATCTATGGTTGTATTTTTGCATCCATACTCAATGTCCTGCAGGCGGCTGATGCTGATATTTGAGTGAAATGCTACCTGTTCCTGGGTCAGCCCCTGTGCTTTGCGCAGCCGTACCACGTTTCTTCCAATCTCATCCAAATGCGGCATAATCATCCCTCCCTGCTTTAAGCATAGGAAAAAAATCCCAGCAGGTCTACCCGATATATTAGCGATTTGGAATATAACTGAAACGGGAGAACGCTTTCCCTGCATGGAGCTACAGCTTCCTCCACACAAGAGCCATCATAGTAAAATAACAGGCCAGTCCTCCTACGATATTGGTGACAGGCTCGGCGGCCAGAACGCCGTAGATTCCAAGCCCCCAAAGGCGGGGAAGAATCAGAATCAAGGGAACGCCTAAGATAGCTTTCCGGAACAGGGAGAAGAATACTGCCTGTTTTGCTTTGCCAAGGCTTACGAATACTGTCTGGCCTACATACTGGAAGGCCATGAAGAAAAACAGGGCAAAGTGCCAGCGCATGGATATAACAGACACCTCAAGAAGCTCTGCTTCTTTGTTAAACAGCCTTACAATGATCTGAGGGAACAAGATGAGGACGGCCCATAGGGCAGCTGCATACAGCAAGGTTACACGGCGGATAAAGCGGATTCCCTCCTTTACCCTGCTGTTCTCCCCTGCGCCGTAGTTGTAGCCAAGGACAGGCTGGGCCCCCTGGGTGAAGCCCTGCATAGGCATCTGAACCACCTCCCGGACAGAGTAAATGATGGTCATAGCGCCTACATAGAGATCGCCTCCATAAAATTGAAGAGAAGCGTTACAGAAAATCTGCACCAGGCTGTTCGTAACCGACATGGTAAAGCCAGACAGCCCAAGGGCCAGAATCTGCTTTACCAAAACAGCTTTCAGGCGCAGGGCAGGCAGGCGCAGGCGGAGAATGGCTTTTCTGCCGCTCAGAAAACTCAAAACCCAGAGTGCGGACACAAGCTGGGAAAGAATGGTGGCGGCTGCAGCTCCCTGTACTCCCATATTCAGGCTGAAGATAAAAACCGGATCCAGGATGAGATTCAGAAAAGCTCCTATGACTACAGTGAGCATGCCTGTTTTGGCAAAGCCCTGAGATTCGATAAAGGGATTCATGCCAAGCCCCAGCATAACAAAGAGATTGCCTGCCAGATAAACATCCATGTAGGCATTGGCATAGGGGATCGTCTCGTCACTGGCGCCGAAAAGGTACAAAAGAGGCGTCTTTAGAAAATAGCCTGCCGCAGTCAGCAGGATCCCGAAAAGGACGAGCAGCGTCAGAGAATTGCCCATAATCTGTTCGGCCTTTTTTTCGTCTCCCCTTCCCCTCTCAATGGAGCATAGGGGAGCGCCGCCGCTTCCGCAGAGGTTGGCAAAGGCGTTGATAATGGTGATAATGGGAAATGCCACGCCCACGCCGGTAAGGGCCAGACGGCCGTCCCCCGGCATGCGGCCTAAGTACATGCGGTCCACGATGTTATATAAAACATTCACAAGCTGGGCCAGGATCATCGGCAGAGACAGGCGCACAATACTTGCGGCTGTGGCGCCTTTTGTAAAGTCATGTTTTGCTGCTGTGTTGTTCGACATAAAGCTGCCTCCCCTAATCCGAAATCATTTTGCAGACGCAGTGCATTATTTCATTATATTACAAAGTGGGGGAATCGGGAAGTTTTTTCTGTTTCTCCAATGCCGCCTCTGAAGAGGAAAACGGCGGCTTTCGATTTCTCAAAAGCCGCCGTTCGGGGCGCAGCGATTTTCCTGCTTGTACGACGGCTTTTTCTTTTGCCGTCGCAGGGCAGGCATTAGGAGTATGTATATACAGCGTGCTGGCGCCTATAGGTGTCGTTGTCCTTTTGGCTCAATTCTTTTTCTATCTGTGCCAATTTTGCTTTCAAATCCTCCATTTTGCTTTCATCTGTTTCCCTGTTGATTTGCTGCTCCAGCTCTTGTTTCTGCTTTTTTAGTTTTTCAATCTCACGGTCAACCTTATCGGTATTGCAGGTGCAGCTTTGCCCATCTTTGTCCGAGCCGCTTTTTTCCGGGCCATCGAAATCGATTTTAGGCTTGCCGTCCTCGTCTTTGCCCAGCCGGTAACGCCCTGATGGTTCCGGTTTTTCCTCCGGAACATATTCATCCATCACAGGTTTTTGGCGGTGCGATTGAGTTTCATCTTCGGGCCGCCGGACTTTTTTCGTTTCATCCACACCAGCAATCGGCACAGACGGCTGCGCTGCGCCAGAGTTTATTCCAGAAATAGACTGCACAATATATTCCTCCAATCCACAAGATAAGTAACTGATATTGCTATTATCAGTTTACCCCGCAAAAAAAGAATTTCAAGGCCTTTGTATTGAAATGCTCTCTGGATGTATTGAAATGTTCAGCAACACGTTCAAAGAGAACCGCCGTTCAATTTTCTCTGTCAGCATCGCACCGTGATATTTCTCTGTTACAGCCTTGATATTGGAAAGGCCGGTTCCCGTTGGCGGCAGCGGATTATCTGAACAGGTATTTTCAAATGCCAGCATATAGAAGTCGCCCTGCCGCTCTCCGCTGATGCGAATTGACCTCACTCCCTCAATGGATTGACACGCACGGATTGCGTTATCCAAAGCATTGGCAAAAATCACACATAAATCAAAATCATCTATTCCGCAAGGGTTTGGAAGGAACAATGAGACTTCAGCCGCAATCCCATCTGCTTTTGCCATCTTCAACTTTTCTCCCAGCAAAATGTCCACCACTGAATTACCCGTCTGACAAGGAAATGACAATGTGGTTGAGACTGTTTCCAGCTTTTGCAGATAGGCTTTGCTCTCTTCCAATTTGTTATTGTTAAGCAAGGCGCTCAGTACAGAAAGATGATTTTTAATATCGTGGCGGAATGCTTTTGTCTGTTCATAGCGGGTTTGTGCCTCGGCAATATATATTTTCTGTGCCTGGGCTGCTTGAGACAAAGACTGCATTTCTGCTTTGGTCTGTAAACTGCGGCATAGGTGACGATAGGCATACAAGGTACAGAGTAAAGCTCCCAGCCCTAAGGCTTGCAAAAACAGAAGCGCAGTATGTTCTAATAGAAGGGCAGGAGACAACACATCATAGTAAATCTGTGTATATGAGGTCTGCATAATATACAATTCTGCGGTAAAGAAAAACAGAACTGGGAACAATAAACAGCCCATATTTGTCATGTGTCCAATTTCTTCTGGCGATATGGATTTTACTACGCTTGTATAACAGGCAATACTTATGACCAGGGAGACCGCTGTTGCCGCTGTAACCATTGAATACAAAAACAGAGCGTTCGTCACATGGGGAAATATCACCGCCTCCACCGAGTTGATGAGCCCAAAGGAAAACTGGGAGATGTAAGCGGCGAGGATTGCCGCAATCCAGGATGCGGAGGGACGATTGCCCAGAATAAAACGGTTTACTCCATACAAAATAAGCAGTTCTATTCCAATCACTATGATCCACGGGAAAGAAAACTCACTTGCAATCCGGTCCAAAATGAAGAAAATAAAAATGTATATGGCAAAATGATACGCCTTCTGTTTTTTCCCGGTGAGGCTGGCACAAAAGTAAACGTGCATGATGCCTTGGATTATCAGGCAAAAAATATTAAGCCCTATACTAAAATAATCCATATCAGCTATCCCTCTCTTTCATATAGCGTAAGAGGGCCTGTGTCAAATCTCGTTCACGCAGTCTGGAAACAGGTATTTGAGCGCCCAGCGGCAGCGTAACCAGTCCAGTATCACATCCTCGAACATAATCAAGATTAACAAGATAACTCCTATGGCATCTGAAAAAACGGCTGTCCATCTGACGTTCAAAATTTTCCAGCCTGTCGTAGAAGCCGATTACCTTCCCATCCCTTTGATGGACATAAACCTTTCGGCCCTGTACCTCACAATACACGATTTGCGCCAGCGGAACAACATCACAGGAACTCCCCCGCCAAATGACAATACTTTTATCTGTCCTTTGCGCCAAGGTGCTGACAGCCCTATCCATAGTCCGTTCAAAATGGCTGCCGTCCAGAGGTTTGAGCAAATAATCGTAAGCCTCCACTTCAAACGCATTGAACACATATTCTTTCAAGACAGTCACAAAAATCAGCAGGCTGCGATTTCTCCGCTGCCGCAATATTTTGGCAGTTTCTATTCCATCCAAATTGTCCATTTGAATATCCAAAAAAACTATATCAAAGCTGCAGCCGCTTTCTAAAAGGGCACAGCCATTTGAAAAGCTGGTAACGGAATAGGGAGTAATCTTCCGTCCATCCATGTATTGTGAAAGCCGGTTTGAAATTTCATGCACCATAATCGGTTCGTCATCGCAAATTGCGAATTTAATCATTTGTTCACCCACTTTCTTCCGTGTGCTTTATAATAGCAGTTTCATAGCCAAAGAACAACCGCACTGTCACAGAATGTCTAAATCATGCAATGAAATGTTCTTGACAAAATGAGTCCCCAACATTACTGCCTGTTGAGGACTCATATAGCAACGCCCCTTTTCTTTTATTTTATCAGAAAAGGGGCGTGTTCACAATTTATTTACTTATACCCTGCAGATACCCTGTTAAGGCACATCCCTTCAGGATGGACAAACTTCGTCCGTTAAGGGGCGGGCTATTCGGTAACTGCCCACACTCTCGCCGGAAGTCCGGTTGCGCCTTCAATGCGCGGATAGGATACCAGTACCACCGCTCCTGCCGGAGTAACCTGTTCCAGGTTCTTTAAGAGCTCTACCTGCAGCTTTCCATGATCGAGAACATACCGCTCTCCAATGAGATCGCCTGCTTTTTCCGCAACTGCAGACGCATCAGTATCCAGAGTTTCATGTCCGTTTGCCGCTGCACTGCGCACTTCGTAAATGTATTTCAATGCTTCCAGGGACCATCCCGGAAAGTTTTCGCTTCCGTCCTCTTTGATGCCGGAAATCTCATTCATATCCGGCCATTTCTTAGACCAGTCCGTGCGAAGGGCTACGAACGCGCCTTCCGGAATCGGGCCGTATTTTTCTTCGTATGCTTTTATGTCCTCCACGGTCACGGCATACCGATCGTCCTGCTTTACTTTTTCCGTTATATCAATAACGCATAAGGGAAAAATAAGGTCATGGACATCGTATTTCTCGGATAGCTCCCCTCCCTTTGCAAAATGCCCCGGGAAATCAATGTGGGTTCCGAACTGCCCTGGGAATTTAAAGGTCTGAATCAGGCAGTCCAGCATGGGATTTCCCCAGTCAAAGCAGGTTTTGGCCAGCTCCACGCTTCCGTCAGGAATGCCTGACCAGTAGGGGCTGTCGTTGTTCATGGAATGGGAAAGCTCTACCCATTTATACTTTTTTGCTTCCTTTAATGCGTCCCATAATTTGTACATTTTTATTCTCCTATTCCAGTTCCGTAATATCCTTCACAATACAAAGGTAGAGCCGCTTCGACACACCGGTTATGAGAGAAACTTTTATTCGAAAGAGCACTCATAAAAGTTCCTCTCATGCGCCATGCCCTCCACAGCCCTGTTTGTTCTCCCCACAGTGATGCCCGCCGCAGGAATGGCCGTGGTCATGGCTGTGATGGTCACAGTGTACGTTGGGGTTAAAATCCAGATTTCCGGCCAGATATGCTTTCACAGCGTCATCTGCCATGCCGGATACACCCCCGTACAGCTTGATTCCAGCCTCTGCCAGCGCCATCTGCGCCCCTCCGCCGATTCCGCCGCAGATCAGGATTTCTACACCTGCCTCTGTAAGAAATCCCGATAAAGCTCCGTGGCCCTGGCCGTTGGTGCCCACAATCTCTTCTGCAGCAACTTTTCCGTCCTCAATATCGTAGAGCTTGAACTGCTCCGTATGTCCGAAATGCTGGAAGATTGCTCCATTTTCATAGGTAACTGCGATTCTCATATCATTTTCTCCTTTCCTACTTAACTTGCACATGGTTTTTGCGTTTTCTTTCTATATTTTCTAAAATTTACCCAGAGCTTTTGCAGCCCTTGCGTGCTCGATGTAGAGTCTGCGTATGCCGGGATACTCTCCCAGGCCTTTCATTATACATTCTACCGTAAAGCCTGCTGCCTCGAAACGCCTGCGCCAGGAATCCCTGCCCTCGCCGGACATATCGTGAATGGCGTGATCTCCTGCCACGAACATAAAAGGAGCCAGGAGCACTTTTCCGGGACGGAATTCCGCTACTTTCTCAAGCAGGGTATCCAGGGAAGGATAAGCCTCCACGGTTCCAAGAAACGCGTGGGAATATCCCAGTTCCTTCAGCATACTGTCCAAATCAGCATAGATGGAATTGACTTGGTGAGAGGTTCCGTGTCCCATGAATACCAGTGCCTCCTCTGCCTTCCTATCTTTGAATTCTTCCATTACGGCTTCAATTGCCTGGCGTTGATCCTCTGCAGTTGACAAAAGAGGTTCTCCGAAGACAAGGGACGAAAAAGACTGGGCACAGCTTTCTACATTTTCCTTCATCTGCTCGTTCTCGATCCCATCTACCAGATGGGTAGGCTGGACGATCACATGGGTGACACCGTCTGCGAGCATCTGAGCAACAGCTTCCTTCACCGTAGGAATACGGATTCCGTCGCGGCGCAGAAGCTTTGCGATTATCTTTTTGCTGGTCCATGCCCGGTATACCTTGTAATCAGGAAATGCTTCTGCAAAATCGGCTTCCATCCGGTCAATGGTCTTTGCCCTGGTTTTAGCAAAGCTTGTGCCGAAGCTCACCACAAGAATTGCTTTTTTTTCTGTATCCTGTTTCATGGTTTTCTCCATAGAATACGAGGCTCACGGCTCCTGTCTGTGCGCTTCATTTTCCTTCCTCTGCCTGCGGACAAAGGGAATCATGGACATGGCGGCCTGGGCGCCTTCCCCTACGGCAGTGGAGATCTGCAGAAGTCCGCCGATGCAGTCTCCGGCTGCGTACAAGCCCGGAATGTTGGTTTCCATCCGCTCATTTACCTTGATATTCTGTCCTTCCGTGAAGGCTCCGGCTTTTCTTGCCAGTTCCATGGCCCCGGCGCTTCCCAAGGCTACGAACAGACCCTCCGCCGCAATCCTGCTTCCGTCCTCAAAGGTGATGCCCTCTACCCGTTCCGTTCCGTCCACAGAACGCAGAGGCTCCCGGATAACCTGGACGCCTTCCGGCACTTCTGTCTTCAATTCCTGGCCGTTGGTCAAAAGCACGGCGGACTTTACAATCGGAAGAATCTGGCTCATCTCGTGAATGGCATAGTCCTCATTTCCAAGGACGGCAACTTCCTTGCCCCGATAAAAAAAGGCATCACAGACGGCGCAGTAGCTGACGCCTCTTCCTTCCAGCTCTTTTAAGCCTTGTATTTTCAAGGTTTTCCGTCCGGTTCCTGTGGCCAGAAGTACGGTCAGCGACTCGTAGGTCCCGTTTTTTCCTTCCAGGATAAAATGGCCGTTCCAGGTGATATGGAAGATCTCATCCTCCACCAGCTCAACGCCCAGGCTCCTGGCCTGATTTTTTGTATTCTCTACCAGCTCGCAGCCGGAAACAGGCTCTGCCATGCCAAAATAATTTTCGATTCGATCCGCCTTCTCCAACGCGCCCCGGTCCTTGCCGATCACAAGGGTCCTGAGGTTTGCCCTGCTGGTATAGAGAGCCGCCGACAAGCCTGCCGGGCCGCTCCCGATCATAACTGCGTCATACATGATACTGCCCCTCTTTCCTCCGATTGCCGTTTACACCCCTATAAGCTCCTTTAAGCTCTCTTTGGACTGCAGGCCGACGGCGCTTCCGGCCATTTTGCCGTCTTTGAACAAAAGAAGGGTAGGAATGTTCATCACTCCGTACTGCTGTGCCAGTCTGCCGTTTGCATCTACATCCAGCTTGGCAAACTTTACGCTGCTGACCTCCTTTGCCAGTTCATCTACAATGGGAGCCTGCATCCGGCAGGGGCCGCACCAGGCTGCCCAGAAATCTACCAATACAGGGATGTCGGACTTCAATACCTCCTGTTCAAAATTCTGCTCTGTTATCTCAATCGGCGCCATAATCGTTCTCCTTTCCTTGATCTGCACATCTTTTTGTGCATACAGGTATATGCCCCAGGGCACCTTCTCTTTGCCTTCCAGGCAAATTCACCTTGCCCGTAGGGTATTTCCTTAATTTGCACATGGTTTTTGTGTACCGTGGTATATACTTTTTTAAAGGTATTCCCCTTAACTGTTTTATGCGTCAGTCAGAAGGAATACGCTTCTTTTTGATACCTTCTCTCATAGTATACCGCAAATACAAATGTAAAAAAAGCCTTTTTTTACCATTCATGTATCGCCGTTTTTCTCCAAATCTTCTACCCGTGTGCACACCTGCCAAAGAAGCGGCGTGCTGTGGCTCACCGCCAGAAGACCGATGCTCCGCTCCTCCGCCTCCCGAACCAGAAAGCTCCAGATCTGGCTCTGGGTAATGAGATCCAGCATGGTACTGATCTCATCTGCCAATATGAACTGTGTCCGCTCTCCCAGGGCTCTTGCAATGCAGAACCTCTGAAGCTCACCGCCGGACAGCTCTGCCGGATAGCGGTTCAGCCAGTCTGGTTCAATGCCCAGGCCCTCCACGATGCGCTGCTCCAGATGATCGCCTTCTGCCAGAACCTCCTTCATGCGAAGTCTTGGATTCACCACCTGCTCCGGATGCTGCCAGATCATCTGTACCGGACAGTAACCCTTATATGCAGACAAGGGACGCCCGTCCAGAAGAACCTCACCCTTATCCGGCTTCTCATAGCCGGCCACAATCTTGCAGAAGGTTGTCTTGCCAAAGCCGCTGGGGGCAATCAGCCCCACCCGTTCCTCCTGGGTCAGCTTCAAGCTGAAATCATCTAAAATCTGTCTGCTGTCCGTTCCGTAACGGAAGGAAATATGTTTTGCTTCCAGTACCATTTCTGCCTCCATTTATAGCTCTCCAGTCTGCTGTTAAGCATTTTATGCCCTAGAGCAGTCCGCTGAAGCCTTATTCCCCGCGCAGGCACCGGACTTTTCCGCCGCGTACCTCCCGGTAGGGAATCTCGCCTTTACATTTCTCGCAAAAAAGCCCGCACCGAGGCCCGAAGGGGCATCCCTGGGGAAGCTCCTTTACATAGGGCTGTGTCCCACTGATAAACTGAAATCCATTCTGGGGAAGGGCTCTCCAGAGGGCCTTGGAATAGGGATGCCGCAGGGTCTCCTCCCTGGCAAAATCCTTTACATCCGCATCCTCCACGGTAGTTCCGGCATAGAATACCACCACCCGGTCAGCCACCTCCAGAGCCTGCTCCAGATCATGGGTAATCAGCAGCACACCGGCCCCTTGATCCGCCAGCTCCCGGAAATGGCTCATCACCCGGCGGACCATTTTCATATGAAGCCCCGGCGTAGGCTCGTCTGCAATCACCAGACGGGGATTCCCCATCATCGCCGTGGAGACCAAGACACGCCGGTTCATTCCTCCGGACATCTCAAAAGGATAAAGCTCCTGAACCTCCTGCTTCAGATGATACCCCTCAAAAATCCGATTTAGTTTTTCCTTTGATTCCGGATCTTTTTTCCCCTTTCGAATCTGGGGGCCGATTTTCATCAAAGGATCCAGAAATGCCACACTCTGGGGAACAAGAACAATTTCATTTCCCCGAAGCTCTTCCTTACGCTTCTGGGTCAGCTCCTGACCGTCATAAAGGATGGTTCCGCCAATTGCCCCATTGTAAGGAAGAATCCCCAGTATTCCATGAGCCAGCAGGCTTTTTCCGGATCCGCTGGAGCCCACCACGGCCACCATTTCGCCTTCATGGACTGTCACATTCAGATCCCGGATCACATCCAGGTCTGTCCGGCCGAAGCCCTTGTCATACTGTTGAAAGGAAATGGACAGGTTTTGTATTTCCAGTATCACTTTTTTCTCATTCATGTTGTGTCCCTTTTATACTTCATTCTATTTCAGCTTTGCATGTCTCCCAAATGCCGAGCAGCATTCCAGCTCTTAAAAATATACCCGTAAATCCATCCAGCCGCCGGCCTGGCTGTCTGTACCGCTACACATGCGCGCTCCCTGGATCCAAAAGCTTCCGCAGACTCTCTCCTGCCACATCAAAGAGCGCCACCGTCAGCACCAGCAAAAGCCCTGGAAACAGCGCCAGCCACCATTTTCCCATAGCAAGATACTGCATACTCTCTGAAAGGATCACCCCGATAGCCGGCTGCTCTGGGGACAGGCCGAAGCCCAGAAAGGTTATGCTTGCCTCGTGAAGAATGGCATGGGGAAACAAGAGAATCAATCCCACCAAAAACTGCGGAAACAAATGGGGAACCATATGCTTCCAGGCAATCTGCCAGGGACTAAGCCCCAGCTTTCCTGCCGCCTTAATATAATAAGCCTCTTTCAGCTGCAGAACTTCTCCCCGAATCAGCCTGGCCAGTGAAGTCCAATGAGTCAGGGATACCCCGATCACCACACCCTTAAAGCCTTTGCCGCAGGCATAGGAAATCAATATCAGCAGCAGAATATGGGGAATTCCCATAACCAGATCGATCACCCAGGTCACTGCCGAATCCACAGTCCGCCCCATCGTCGCCGAAACAATACCAAGAAACAAAGCCAAAAGTGCGCTCACTCCCGCCGCCAGAAGCCCGATCCGGATGCTCATAGACAGCCCCGTCAGAGTCCGCACAAACATATCCCGTCCCATCCAGTCCGTCCCAAACAGATATTCCAGACAGGGAGGCCTGTCCTTTCTGGAAAAATCCGTCACCACAGCCGCCTTAAAAAGCACCTGCCCGGCTATGGTAATCAGCACCAGAAAGAGCACCGCCGCCCCAAATAAAAGAACGGTTCTCTGCCTTCCATTTATACGTCTCACAGTCCGGCACCTCCCTTGCGAATCCGGGGATCTACAATTCCATACAAAATATTCGCTGTCAGATTGCCGCCAAATACAATTGCCGCACTAATCACCGTAATCCCAAGAAGCAGAGGCACATCGCTTCCGATTCCTGCCGTCACCGCAGCCTGTCCAAGCCCGGGATAAGAAAAAATCTCCTCCACAAGAACGGAGCCGCCGAAAATCTCACTGATAGAGGCAAACTGCAGGGTCAGCGCCGGAAGAATCACGTTGCGAAAACTATGATTTTTAAAAATGCTCCATCCGTTTTCCCCTCTTGCCCTTGCAAAGAGTACGTAATCACTTTCCATAATATCAATCATTTTTTCTCTGGTGTGGAGGGTTATATTGGAAACGCCCGTAATGCTGAGGGTCAGCGCCGGAAGGATGGCATGGCGGATACGGTCTGCCAGAGTCACTCCTGCGGCCTCCATGCCAATGGGTACGCTTAAGCCCACAGGCAGTACCTTAAGCCACACTGCAAACACCATAAGGAGCACCAGAGCCAGCCAGAAAGCAGGCGTACTGGCAATCACCAGGGAATAGCCCTTGATAATCTTATCCACCCAGGTTCCCTGCTTCATCCCTGCCAGAGCTCCCAGACAGAAGCCCATAACACCGGAAATCACCCAGGCAATGGCAAGAAGCCAGATGGAATTGGCAAATTTCACCGCAATCACTTCTGCCACCGGCCTCCGGTATAACAGGGAAATCCCCATATCTCCCCGGAAAAAGTCTGAAGCCCAGGCCAGGAACCGCTCCACGGGAGGCTGTCCTACGCCCCAGTAGGCGTTAAGCTTTGCAATCTGTTCCTGACTCATGCTTCCTAAGGCCGTCTGCCCTACATTGGCCTGCAAGGGATCTACCGGGGATAGGGACACCAGAAAAAATGCCGCAATGCTGACGCATATAAGAAGTAAGAGCATGCGGACTGCCTGTTTTGTTATAAATATAAAATGATGTTTCACTTGGCCACCTCTATTCCAGTTCCGCAATACTTGTATCATACATCTTTACCATCTTTACCAGTTTCAATTACTGCCACGTCCACTGATCTACATTGTTGACAATCGACCAGCCGTGTCCGTGTGGATGGAGCTTCTGCTCTGCCACTTGCAGATTGTCTCTCGACCAGTAGAGATGGTCGATATTTACAAGCCATATCCAGGGAATATCCCCTTCCTGTGTGATACCGGTGGTTCCGTCCCACTGAGCTTTCTGCCAGAGCTCATAGGATGTGTCAAGATCGCTGGCGGCCAGAGCCTCATCCATATACCGGTCAACAGTTTCATTGGAGTAGGGTGAAAAGCCTGCCAGTCCGTTTTCCAGGGTGTGATAAATGTTATAAAGCTCCATGGGAGAATGTGCTCCCCAGCCCCACATCAGAGGCTCCGCCTGAGCCCGATCATATGCCGTATCCCAGCCCACTCCCTCTATGGTTACTTCTATCCCAAGCGTCCTAAGCTGATTCTGAGTATCCGCCGCCAGGGCCTGCCGCAGAGAATCACTGGCCGGATACAGCAGATTGAAGGCCGCCCGTACCCCGTTCTTTTCCCGGATCCCGTCAGAGCTCTCCATCCATCCTGCCTTATCCAGAATGGCCTTTGCTTCCTCCAGGTTATATTCCACCTCTGCCGCACTGTTGTACCAGGGCATCTTGTCGCAGACACTGTAGGCCGGTGTTCCGTAGCCGTTTACCACATTTTCCAGCATTTCCTGTCTGTTAAGGCCGATGTTAATTGCCCTGCGCACCTCCGGATCGCTGGTAAAATCATTTCCTATGGGATTTCCTTCCGTATCTGTTCCTGCAGGTATTGCCGGAAGGTTAAATCCGCGGTTGTCCACGGACTCAAAAGAAAGAAGCTCATAGCCGCTGATGCTCTGATCCGAGTAAGCTGCCGCTGTGTAGGCCAGATCTACCTGGCCTGCCATTGCAGCCGCAAAAGCTGCATCCTCCTCCATAAAAACAACCGTAACCTGCTTCATTTTTATCTCTTCTCCGTAATAATCCGGATTGGCCTCAAAGATAATCTGCTGTCCCTTATCCCACTGCTTCATCAGATACCGCCCGGAACCGATGGGATGCTCGCCGTAATCGGGGCCATAGGCGTGTTCCGGTACAATTCCCACAATAGCCATGGTATAAGGCCAGATGGAATAAGCCTGTGACATGCGGAACTCCACCGTGGTATCGTCAAGAGCAGCCGCTTCTTTGAGCATGGTAAAATCATTGACAGAGCTTGCTTCCTTCACCGTATTATAAGTAAATGCAACGTCAGAGGCCGTCAGAGGCTCTCCGTCCGTAAAGGTTACATCATCCCGAATGGTTACCGTCCAGGTCATGCCATCCTCACTTACCTGCATATCCGTGGCCAGATCATATCCTATGGAGAGATCGGGATTCGTAACCGTCAGCGTGCTCTGAATCAGGGGCTCATGCACATGTTCTCCCGCTCCCCACCCGTATGCCGGGTCAAATCCGGCCTCCGGCTCTGAGCTCGGCCCCATAGCCACAATCACCGAATCCCCAGCCTTTGAAGACTCCGTCCCTTGTTCCGTCTGACTCTGGGCCTCCTCCAAAGACGGCTTATTGTTTGTGCCGCAGCCGGTAAACAGGCTCATGCACACTGCTGATGCTGTCATCAATAAAATCCACTTTTTCTTCATGGCGTGTATTCCCTCGCTTTCATATTTGTCTCCTCAATAATCTTGATTATACACATCCGTTAAAACCTTCACAAGCCACCCTGGGGGATATTTTTGCAATTTTTTTATATTCATCCAAAAACTAAGACAGGATACCAAAACCGCCTCTCTGAATATAAAAGCTGAGGGACGGCTTTTGCAGCCTGTCTGAAGCAATTTTATTTAATTAATAGCGATATTTGTATGATGGGATTCTATTGCAAAAGGCCGAACCTATCTCTTTTCCAATTCTGCAATCCGGCGCAGAGCTTCTTCGAGCTGTATCGATTTTTGACGCTCACGTTCCTCCAGCTTGCCGGCACGGATTTTTTGTTGTTCTAATTCTTGTTTTACCTGCTCAGCTTCCTCCTTTTTCTGTTCCAATTTTTGTTTTACCTGCTCTGCTTCCTTTTTCTTCTGTTCTAATTCTTCCTGCATCTCATCAATCATCAACTGTACCGTATTCCGATCCAGTTCCCGCAGTTCTTTTGAAAAAAATCCCATGATCTCCTCCATATTCCGGAACATCTCATATATCTCTTCATACATGGGCTTAAACTGCGGATAAGCTTGAATCAGCTTCACAATCTCCTCTGGCTCTTCCGCACTGAAAAACATAAGCCATGCATTCAATTTCCCTGTCACATTTTTATTTTGCTGTGTTTTCTTAAAAATGTCAATAGGGATAAACACGTATTTTTGAAGAAGCTCTATCTTGATTCCTGTATCTGACTTCTGTTCTGACCGATGTATGTAATGATTGGGAAATTTCTGAAATTCTTCGGGACTGGATTCGAATAATACAATATTGTAAACAGATTTTATATTGCGGTAGCTGAACTTTTTTCGCTTTTCACTTCTAACGCGTTTATACTGGCGCAGCAAAAGATCCGCCGAATAACAGGCACTGCGCTGGCCCGGAAATTTATACCCAATCTTCTGGATTTCTACATTCGCCAGGCTTCCATCCTTAAGTTCCACTATAATATCTGTAATCAACAGGGAACTTTCATCAGCAAGACGGGTAGAATCATTGGGAAGCACCATATGGATTTTCACCTGTGTTCCCAGAATAAGTGACAAAAATTCATTTAAGCGTTCCGGTGCACTCTCAGGATTCATAACCTCTTTAAAAAAAGCGTCATAAAGCACTCTTGGGCCTTTTACTCCCGTACAAAAATTCAAGAATTCTTCTTGCTGTTCTTCTGTCCAGAAATGGAACATGTCCAAAAGCTTCTCGTTTTTATGTATATCCGCCAATACCTCCTTTCTTTCCCGAATCATGGGAAAATACCGTTTTAAATCTGACATAAACCTGCTCCTTCCTTAATTTGTACATATTCTTTGCACATAGAAGTATACCTGCAGGGTATTTACTTGATCTTTACACGTATTTTATACGTTCTTTCCCTATATACCCTTACACCTGCTTATTGAAAGCTTCTCCGAACTGGAGATATTGACACAAGATACTCAGCAAAAGACAATTACTGCCGGAAAATATTTCTCTCCACAAATGTATGCCCTGCGGATACTCCATTTATGCATGTCCCTTCGGGACGGGCGGATTACCTCCGTTAAGGTATATTAACATACATTCCAAAATTTTACAATCCAAAATTGAAATTTTTATACCCTTCACACGTATTTTACATATTTTAACCAGAGACGGAATTATCGCCTTTGCCAGGATATTTCTTGTATCCGGACGGTTCGCGTACATTTCGTTTGCTCTAACCAAACTTTGAATCTGCTAATATGAAACAACCTGTACGCAAACGTCCGGACAGTGGATATATATTCAGTTCTTTTTCCACGTCTTCTTTTGAAAATTCTCCCTGATAGAGCTTCTGCATACACTTGATAAACTCTTCCTTTATCCTTTTCTCCAGTTCAAAAAGGCTTTCCAGATCAAGATCGGATCCGGATACCTGTTTCAGCAGTCCGGCAAAAAGCGCCTCTGCTTTCTGGGGTTGTATCGTCTCCATATAGGCCGTCAGTTCGGAAAGAATGCGCTCTACCGGAAGCTTTTCACTGCACAAGGGCAGCTTCTCGTAGAAAAAGAGCCTATTTACGCCGCCATTCAGCCGGTATTGTACTGCCATGTCCGCCTGCCTGCGAATGTCGTAAAAGAGACAGGCGATTCCTTTGATCTCCTGTGAAATTCCTACGGATATATCACAATATTCAAAAAAACGCATTTTCAGCTCTTCAAAAAAGGTCTGCACTACCGCATAAAAATCAATCTCCTCTGAATACTGAACCAGAAGATAGATTCTGGACTCTATGTCCGTGATAACAATGCCGGAAAACAGCTTGCTGAAGGATTTTTCCGAATAATTCACAACCTGCTTTAAAAGGCGCTGATACTGGCTGCCGCTGAACTCTCCCTTGCCGATACACTTCACTGCAATCACACGAAACAGACCGTCTTCCTGAAAGTCCAGGGAATAGCTGTTCATCACTTGAGCTGTATCCTGGTTCCTTAGCCATCCCGGAACCAACAGCACATTGCTTAGAAACTGCTGCTTAAGGAGCTCCTTATTCATGCGCAGCTTATGTTCCGTCTTTTTCTGTGCCTCCCTGTCCTTTGTCTCGTGATCCAGACGGGTAACAATCTGCCTCAGATTATTTTCCAGCTCCTCCTTATTTACCGGCTTTAAAAGATAATTTTCCACATTATATTTCAGCGCCATATGGGCATACTCAAATTCAGCATGTCCGCTCAGAAGCAGAAAAATGCATTTGATCTTCTCAGCATTACAGGTTTTTACAATATCCAGACCTGAAATCTTCGGCATTCGGATATCGGTAATCACAATATCCGGACGGCAGGTTCGAACAGCCTCCAGAGCCGCCGCTCCGTCCATGTACTGCCCGATGATCTCAATCCCCATGCTTTCCCAGTCAACCAGCTTCTTTAGCAGCATACAAATATGAATCTCATCATCCGCTATAATTGCTTTGTACATGGCATCCTCCCCTAAATCAAATTCTGCTGATCTTTAACACACTTTATCGCACTTTATGTGCTAATGTCAAGAAAAATGCTGAACATTAACACAAAAGAGGAAATGAAGTATGAAAATCTATGATTATGAAGGAAAAAAGAATGTCTGTGGAACCAACATCCGGGAAGCCCGGGTGATCCGGCGGATCTCCCAGACAGAGCTGGCCGCCAGAATGCAGTTAGAAGGAATTCTCCTGGAACGCGACAGTATCAGCCGAATTGAAAACGGCGTCCGTTTTGTCGCCGACTATGAGCTTTTGGCCTTCGCCAAGGTATTAAATGTTGAATTGGAATGGCTGCTGGAAAAAGGGGCTGTCGCAAAATAAGACAGCCCCTCTGACGAAAAAAGACATGGAAAATAAAAATCTGACAGCAGCGCCTAAGCGCTACTTCAATATCACAACTCCTAAAAACCACAATAGATATACATGGGCCGGATAGAAAATGTAGTAAAAATACTTTTTACACTGCCCCCGTTTCCCGTTGCAGGCCAAAAGCAGCGGCAGGGCAATAACCATCATCCACTGAAAATCATTATTCAGCATATGGGTCACATCCAGGATCGGCCGGAAGGAAGCTCCCCAGAGCACAAGCCCCGTGGTGATCTCCATAAAAGCCACCAGCACGTCATTGCCAATCAGCATAAAGAACTTTCCCCAGATTCCAAAAGCTGCATTCAGGAAGAATACCAGGCAAAGGAGCAGATACCCGGCGGTAAGCTTCCCCTTCTCCTCCTTGGTGTAGTAAAAAAGCGCTCCCATCAGAACATACAGGAAGGCTCCCTCGCACATCAGCGCACTGCCGCCCAGAGAAGAAAACAGACTCAGAATCGCATAAGGAACCTCCGCAAGCTCATAAAGAGCCGCCCAAATCAGTGCAAATGCAATCTGCCAGCCCCCGTAAATAAGCCACAGCCGCAGCCGCTTCTTCGGATGCTTCCGCCCGTACTCCAGCACCTCTATAAAAAGCGCCCCCGCAAAAAGAGTGGCAAAAATATTGTTGGTAACTGCCGTCGTCAATCCCGTTTTCTGGACAGCAAAGGATAGAAGCAGATTAACCAAAGCCATCAATACACTGCACATATAGAGGCGTTTAAAATACTGCCTTTTGTCGTGTGTCTTATCGAGACTCCAGGCCATTCCATAAAAAAACAAGGGCGCTGCCAGCCGTCCAATCCACTGAAACCAGATGGGCATCCCCGGTATAAACGCTCCGATATAATTCACTGCCATTGCCAAGAGAGCAATGCGCTTCAACATTGTCACAGACATTCTTCTGAACCCCCAGCCTTTTGTATCTTCTGCCGCGGCACTCTCAAGGCCGCAGCGTACATCTTACTTCTGCCGCAGCATTCTTAGCGCCGCAGCGTACATCCTACACATTTTACAATATTCTTACATAAAAGGAAAGTATTTGTTACAAATATTTAATTTTTCTTAAGAAATAAAACGTAACACTTCTATCTTCCGCATTTCCCATCTGAGGAAAAAAGATTATATCCCACCAGCATCAGCGAAAAAGCCGCCAGAGCACGCACAAACCATCCCTGCACGGGCATAAAAAAGGTAGTCAGTATCCCCACTCCGATCCAGAACATGACAAATCCAAGCAATTGTTTCATAACGGCTCCTGACACAAAAAAGTTCTCACTCTATTATATGCAGAAAAAGGTCCGGCAGATACCTGCCGAACCCTTTCCATATTTCTCCTTTAAGATATGCGGACTTCCCTGCCGCTTCCTACGCATCCGCCTCTTCCTTCTCAATCACATCCACAGCATCCTGAATCGCGTCGGCCACAGGACTGTTCTCCTTCTTGCCGCTGGTAAACTTATTCACAAAATCCGGAACCATATCCAGAATCTTCGTCACCGTATCCTGGTTCTTCACATTCACAAGCTTGGTCACGCCGCCGGAGATCACAAGAATTGCGCTGGGAGAAATCTTTGCGCCCATACCTCCCCCCGCATTCTGCATCTTATCTCCTGCAAAGGCCCCGGCGCCTACACCGAAGGATACATCAACCAAAGGAAGAATGATAGTATCGCCGACTGTTACGGCATCGCCCACCACCGTCTTTGTAGTAATGAAGCTGTCCATTCCTTTGAACAGAGATTGTACGGTTGTATCAAAATTATTATTCATGGTAAGTCCTCCTGATATAGTTCCGTAATACTCTTTCCCATACACCTTCCTCTAAATCAAGTTCCAGACCAGAATCGCAGGCCTGTTAATCGATCTGTGCACCAGAAAGGATATTACTATAATAAGTTTTACAGTCTCCCTCACAATCCTCCTGTCATTCCCTGCCGCGGAGCTTGTGATATACGTAGAGTACATTTTTATCTCTCCAGAGCCTCCACAGAATCAAGGCCGCTGTCACCAGACGGAAGCCTCCCTTTACAAAAAGCTCTCCCTCCAGAATACTCTGTTCGAAATCCGGGTATACCTTAACATTATCCTTAAAAACCGGATAGAATATACTGATACCGCCCAGAATCTCTCCTGTCAGAGCCGGATCCTCCATACCGAAACGAAGCTCTCCTTGTATCTTTTTCGGAAGCAGCCTGGCAAGAAGAAGCTTTCCCTCCTCCATACAGTGGGAAAAAGCCTTCTTTGTCCGCTCATCCATTAGAAATTCCTTTGTATCCCGGTATTTCTGAACGCCTTTCCTTATTTTAACACAAAAACGCCGGAATGTATATTTGAGATTTCTAATTTTTTCCCAGATTCCGAAAATCTTAAGAAAAAAGGCTTTTATTTTCTTCCAGATACGCACTGCCAGGCTGTCACGCTTCCTGGCGCTGTCCGGAGGCTTCTTATCCTCCCGCAGCCTGTCCGTATCCTCTTTCCTCATCGGAAGACACATTTCGTCTTTCCCGTTCTGCTCACTGGAACTCTTCTTTGTCTCTTCTTTGTCAGCCGTCTCCTCTTCTTCCGCCTTTAGAATCTGCTTCCCGCCTTCCACAGCCGCCTCTTCCGTATCCTGGAACAGCTCCTCTGCCGTCTCCTTAAGCTCCTCCTCATCCTCCGCAAAATTTTTAACGGTAATTCCGAAAACCTTGATTTTCCCGGTAAAAACGCCTTCCCGGAAGCTTAAAGGGACGCTTACCATATGCAGCAGCCACGTCACCTTGGCTGCCGCCTCAAAATCCCCCTCCCTGCGAAGCCGCCCCCGGTAACGAATCGGCACAAAGAGCAGCACAAGCAGGATCAGAAGCAACAGCCCAAGAAGAGCTGCCAGAATGATACCAATTATTTTCAAAATAAGTAGAAATACATGCAGCATCCAATTCTCCCGTTTTTGATTTCTTCGTTTACTTCAGATCTTTTTCGCTCTCTAAAAGCAGCGCTTCCCCAAAATATTCCCTTACCCCAAAGCCGCCTGTTTCCCGGTAAATATCCTCCACCATCCGCTGCGTCATTTCCAATGCCTCCTCATAGCCGGAGGCAATTCCCACAACAAAGGGATCCTGGCTGTAAAAGCCCGGCTGCTTCAGATGAGCCGCATGAAAAATATCAAAGAGATTCTGTTCGTTGGAGGCCAGAGAAATAAAATAAATACTGACCATTCCAATCCCTCTCTCCGCCTTGCGGATAATCTTGTCCTTTTTTCCGGCTGTCTTTTCACTTAAGTAGAGTTCCTTCGCCCATCTCATATAGATAGCCGCCTTTCCCTGTCGGATTCCCGGGATTTTGGGCCGGTATGCAAAAAGACCCCGCCCTTCCAGAAATTATTTCCCAAAATAGCACGAAAGGAACACCGCAAAAGGAAAAAACAGGATTTATTTTGCGGCATTCCCTTAAAAATACTTTTTATTTCCCCAAAGATTACTCTTCTTCAAATCCAGATACTCATTATAAGCGCGCTCCAATATCTGCTTCTCGTTGGAAAATTTCAGCAGATGGTACGCCTCGTGGAACTTATAATAACCCGAATCTACAAAATACTCTTCGCGCTGTGGTTTACTGTAATAATTATCCGCCATCATCAGATACCAGTGGACATCCTTCTCCACCGTATCCTCCGGCACTGAAAAAGAATACTGGCTTTTTCCGATGTACTTAATAATGGAAGCCACTACACCCGTCTCCTCACGCACCTCCCGAACCGCCGTATCCTTGAATTCCTCTCCCGGTTCTACAGTTCCTTTAGGAAGTACCCAGCCCTCGTACCGATTCTTATAATTCTTGTACAAAAGCAGTATCTTCCCCCGAAATATCACCACACCGCCACAACTGGTTGCCTCAATCATTGCAAAACCTCCCTGCCTGGTGTGTCCCTTAGACTGGTAACAGTATAACTCTTTTTGAGAAGTTTGACAAGACCCCTGCCGGAAAAGAAATAAAGGTACATGTTATTGATTTTTTACCCCTTTTATGTCATCATTAGATTACCCAGTAAAAAGCTCAGCCGTTCTTTTCCGGCGGCGTCCGCCTATCAAAATCAAGAGAGGTAATTCCATGATAAAAGCTATCTTTTTCGATATTGACGGAACCTTATATTCCCACAGAGACCACCGGATTCCGGAAAGCGCCTTATGGGCTTTAGAGGCACTTAGGAAGCAAGGCGTTCTTTTGTTTCTATCCACCGGAAGGCATATGATTATGATTGAGCATCTTCTGGGAAACCAGATCCCCTTTGACGGTTATGTCTCTCTCACCGGGCAGATCTGCCTCGACCGTGAGAAGCGGATTTTTTACAAAAATCCCATCTGCCGGGAGGATACGGAAAAAATTGCAGCCTTTTTTAACAAGAAAACAGTTCCTCTTACCTTAATGGAGGAAAACCGCCGCTATATCAATTTTACCAGCCAGGCCTCTGGGGATGCCCTAAAACGCCTCTCCTCCTTCTCGCCGCCTGTGGAGGCCTACCAGGGAGGAGAACTCTACCAGGTTTCCGGTTTTCTCTGTGAAGAGGCCGCAAAAGAACTTCTCTCCCCTCTTACAAACTGTAAATATACCAGCTGGGATGACGGAGCAATTGATATTATCTCGGCAGACGGCGGAAAGACGGTCGGCATCCAGAAGCTTTTAGAGCATTACTGCCTAAGTCCGGACAGCATTATGGCCTTCGGCGACGGTGACAATGATGCCGACATGCTGGAATTCGCCCAGATCGGCGTAGCCATGGGAAATGGTTTCCAAAAAGCAAAGGAAGCCGCCGGCTACGTCACCACAGACATAGACGACGACGGAATCGCCAATGCATTGAAGCATTTTCATCTGCTTCCTGCTTCTTTCTCATAAAGAAAATCCGCTGCAAAATCCATATACAGGCTTTTGAGAGCATTCCCAAAAGCCTGTCAAAATCAATCCTTATTCTGTTTTTCAAACTCAAGAGCCTTCTTTTTTATCGATTTATATTCTAAATATGCTGTAAATATAAGCACTCCTGACAGAAACAACGCCAACATAAATTCCACACGCAGGAACAAAACCATAACTGCCAAAACCAAAAGCCAAAGGGTATGAATATATCTATCTAATCTTTCCAGAGGGTTAAGCTGCGTCCAAAATATTTTTTTCATACTCATTTTCCCCCTTCATTTTCCAATTTATGGCCTAACCGGATCAAACCATATGATACTGAAACGCTGCCTCCACATTTCAATCACGCCCACTCTTTATCCTTATATTAACATTATATTATATATTTCCTAAAATAAAAGACTTAAAAATTTTGTTAATTTACGTTATACTAAAACATATGAGCTTTAAATTTTATTCCTTCTCTCACATGCCACTCCGATTTCTGTCTCTTTTGCTGAATAATCCGGAGCGAAATCCATCACCTGTCCGGTGTATGGAAATCACGAATCCGTTTTGCTGGAAATCGCGTTTCCGCTAAAAAGGAAATCGCTTTATCTATAAAGTCCTTATAATGAGGTTATACATCTGTTGGTGTAAATTCATTATAAGGAGGTCGCGCTTATGACCAAGTACAGAGAAATCATTCGCCTTACCGGCCTGGGATTCTCACAACGTAACATCATGGCAAGCTGTGGTGTTGCGCAAAAAACGGTCGTCAAAGTTCAGAAACGTGCCAGAGAATTATCACTTTCATGGCCACTTGATGAAGCAATGACTGACACAGAGCTTCAAAGGCTCATGTTCTCCAAGGAGAACAAGGTATCACCTAACAAGCGTATGCCTGACTACGCTTACATCCACAAGGAGATGATCCGCAACGGAGTCAGCAAAAAACTCTTGTGGACAGAATACATGGAGGACTGCCGTGCTAACGGCGAGGAACCGCTCATGTACTCCCAATTCTGCTATCACATCCAACAGGATGAGCAGAAACGACGTGCTACCATGCATATCAATCGCAAACCCGGCGAACAGGTTGAAGTAGACTGGGCAGGGAATCCTGCAACAATCATTGACCCGGATACGGGGGAAATCATCAAAGCATATATCTTTGTGGGCGTCATGACCTACAGCCAGTATGCTTATGTTGAAGCCTTTTTGGATATGAAACAGAAATCATGGATTAATGCTCATATCCACATGTACGAATATTTTGGCGGTGTTGCCAGGATTCTCGTACCGGATAACTGTAAAACCGCAGTTATTCATAATGGTGGATTTAAAGACCAGCAGATTAATGAAGCCTATCAGGAAATGGCTGAACACTATGGCACCGCTATTATTCCGGCGCGTGTCAGGGCTCCCAAGGATAAGCCGAATGCTGAAGGAACGGTAGGAAACATATCTACCTGGATTACAGCAGCACTTCGGGATGAACAGTTCTTCTCCCTTGCCGAATTAAACCGTGCAATTAGGAATAAGCTAGAACTGTTCAACCAAAGGCTCTTTCAGAAGAAAGAGGGTAGTCGGCAAAGCTTATTTCTTGGGGAAGAAAAACCATTGCTGGCACCATTACCTGCTACCCGTTTTGAACTGAGTGACTGGAAGACAGCCACCGTCCAGTTCAATTATCACATATCCGTGGACGGAATGCTATACTCAGTTCCGTATGAATACATCAAAAAGAAAGTTGATGTAAAGGTAACAGATACCACTATTGAGATTTTCTATAACCATAACCGCATTGCTTCCCATCGCCGTCTGAAAGGGCGTCCCGGGCAGTACAGCACCATTACAGAGCATATGCCGGAAGACCATCAGAAATATCTAGAATGGAACGGCGACCGTTTCCGTAAGTGGGCTGAGCGGATTGGTATAAATACGTACACTGCAGTCAATGCGATATTAACCTCCAAAGGCGTGGAGCAACAGACCTACCGAAGTTGTATGGGGCTTCTAAAACTTGCAGAGAAATACTCGGATGCATTGCTGGAAGCTGCCTGTAAGAAAGCTTTATCCTATACAGCATCGCCAAGTTACAAGAGTATTAAAAACATCCTTGTAACCGGTTCTGACAAGCTGGCATTGGAAACAACCAATACCAGGACCACACAGAAAGCACACGGCATCACAAGAGGTGCCGACTACTATCGGAGGTAAATACACATATGACCAATCAGAGTACGATTAATAAATTAATTGAAATGCGTCTTACAGCTATGGCAGATGCATTCCGTAACCAGCTGGATGATCCAAAATGCAAGGAGATTCCATTTGAGGATAGGTTCGGTATGCTGGTGGATATCGAATTCAGCAGTCGTAAAAATAATCGTCTTAAAAGACTGATTAAGAATGCTGGATTCGACCAGACGGAAGCAAATATCATGGATATCAACTACACTTCCGGACGCAAGTTGAACAAGGAACTGATTCGCAGACTTGCAACTTGCGAATATATATCCGAACACCGGAATCTTTTTATTACCGGTGCTACAGGCTGTGGTAAAACTTACATGGCCTGTGCCTTTGGTATGGAGGCTTGTAAGCAGTATTACAATACCAAGTATGTCCGCCTTCCTGATTTACTTATTGACTTGGAGATCGCACGGACAGATGGCAACTACAAAAAAGTCATGGCTAAGTACGCCAATCCAGTTGTCCTGATTCTGGATGAATGGCTTCTATTGAAACCAACGGATTCAGAACAAAGGGAAATCTTCGAACTGCTCCACCGGAGACGCAAGAAATCTTCAACGATTTTCTGCTCTCAGTATGAATTCGAGGAGTGGTATGACCAGCTCGGCGGTGATGACAGTCCTCTGGCAGATGCAATCATTGACCGCATTGCCCATGACAGTTATCGCATTAATATCACAAGCATAGATGCCAAGCATGACATCTCAATGCGTGAGGTCTATGGATTAGACAAAACATTACGCGAGTAAACTCGCATAAGATGATTTCCACTTCCCGGACATCTGATTTCCAGATTTCCGGAAGTGCAATTTCATCGCACAAGAATATTCATTTGCAGAGGCAAATCCATTTCCCAGACCGCTAATCACAAAAAAACCAGTGGCAAGACCAGCCGTTACAGCCTTTGCCACCGGTTTCTTTTTATCATCTATCTCTGTCCGCCACAGGCGCCCTACAGGCTTAGCTCCTTCCCCCCATTCATCTTGTTAAACAACAGCAGCGACGCCACTGTCAGCAGGGTCAGTATGGTAGACAAAGCCGCAGCCGTCCCGTAATTGCCCCGGATAACCTCCGTATAGATAGCCACCGTCAAGGTCTTCGTCCGGCCTGTATACAGGATAATGGCCGTAGAGAGCTCACTGATCATCGTCACCCAGCTCAAAATCGCCCCCGACACAATTCCAGCCTGCATCATAGGAACCGTAATGCGGAAAAACGCCTTCATCTTCGTCGCTCCCAGGGAAATGGCAGCCTCCTCGATGCTCATCGGAATCTGCTGCAGAATCGCCACAGAAGAACGAATCGTATAAGGCAGTCTTCGAATCACCAGCGCCACTACCATAATCAGCATCGTGCCGCTGATAAGAAGGGGCGGCTTATTAAAGCCCACCAGAAGGGCAATACCAAGAACCGTTCCCGGCACAATGTAAGGAATCATAGACAGAATATCCGTGATATTCGTGAGGAAATTCCTTCTGCGCACCACCAGATAGGCAATGAGAATCGCCAGCAGTATAATCACCACCAGAGCCAGGATTGGAATAATAATCGTATTCTGAATGCTCTTTCCCAGCTTTCCAAAAGCCGTAGCATAGCTACTTAAGGAATAGCCGTCCACAAAAATCTTTCCTTCCGTATTTTTAAAGGAAGTGTAGATCACATAGCACTGGGGCAGCACGGCAACCCCAATCACCAGATAGGAAAAAAGATGTACCATCCACCGGACAGCCCCCTTGGCCTCCCGTACCTCCATGGGATGCAGCGCATTCAAAGAGAAGGATTTCCGGTTGGAAACATACTTCTGGATGAGAAATACCACCGTCGTAATCACAATGGCAATCACAGCAATGGCAGCCGCAAAGCCGTCATTTCCCCCTACCTCATTGATAAACTCATTGTAAAGCACAACCGGGAAGGTACGATACCCCTCTCCAATCAGCATCGGCGTTCCGAAATCCGCAAAGGAACGCATAAATACCAGAAGGCCCGCCGCCAAAAGGGTTGGCATAATCAGCGGAACAACCACCTTCACAAAGCATTTCACGCCGGAACAGCCCAGGTTTCCCGCCGCCTCAATCAGGGAATTGTCGATGTTTTTCAGCGCTCCCCTTGCATAGAGGAACACCAGCGGAAAGAGCTGCAGGGTCATAACCAGGACAATTCCTCCAAATCCGTAGATATCCGGCAGGGCAATCCCCATATTTTTAAAGAAGGTGGTAATCACGCCGCTCCTTCCAAGAAGCAGAATCCAGGAGTAGGCCCCGATAAAAGGCGCCGACATGGAAGCCACCACAATTAGAATGCTCAAAAAAGCTTTTCCCCGAATCTTGTATACGGCAAAGAGATACGCAAGGGGCGTTCCAATCAAAAGAGACAGAACCGTGGCCGCAATGGAAATCTTAAAGCTGTTAAAGAGCGTGTTAAAATAATAGCTTTTGGAAAAGAATTTCGCAAAGTTAGCCAGGGTCAGCTTCCCCGTCTCTGCGTCGAACACAGACTGGCGGATGAGATACCCCATGGGATAGAGGAGAAACAGCACATACAGGAGTATCACAAACAGCGTGATAAAGCCCCATACGTCCAGACGGAATTTATTATTGTTTTTCATAGGCCTCGCTCCTTACCAGGTTTCGCTCCCCCGTATGATTAAACACGTTGATCTTTTCCTTCTTTACCTTCAGAAGAACAGACTGTCCTTCCTTCAGCTCCTCCTTAAGGGACGATTCCTCGATGATCTCCACAGTCTCCCCGGCATCCGTATCAATGTAATAGTGGGTGTTAAGGCCCAGGTAGACGAACTCCTTCACCGTTCCCTTGATTCCGTCTCTGCCTTCCTTGCAGATGACAAATTCCTCCGGCCGGATGGAACAGAGTACCTCCTGATCCTCTGCCCTTTTCAGAGCGTCAATCTGCTCCCGGTATCCGTCTGCAAATACCAGCCCGCCCTTCTCAATTCTCGCCGGAACCATATTGGTGCGCCCGATAAAGGTGGCTACGAACACATTCTTCGGTCTCTGGTAGATGTCCTTGGGCTTTCCAATGTGCTGAATCACGCCGTCCTTCATTACGGCAATCCGGTCACTGATGGCCATGGCCTCCTCCTGGTCATGGGTCACATACACAGTGGTAATTCCCACGCTTTTCTGTGTATGACGGATTACCGTCCGCATCTCCATGCGGAGCTTTGCATCCAGGTTGGACAAAGGCTCATCCATCAGAAGCACATCCGGGGTAATCACCAGGGCTCTTGCCAGGGCGATACGCTGCTGCTGTCCGCCGGACAGCTGGCTTGGCATCCGCTCCGCATACTCCATAATCTGCATCAGATTTAAATATTTGTCCGTTTCTGTCTTAATCTTTTCTTTCTCGATTTTTCGGTTTTTCAAGCCAAAGGCAACATTGTTCCGCACGGACAGATTGGGAAATATGGCATAGTTTTGGAAAACCATGCCAATATTTCTCTTACTGGGATCCATATCATTGATCCGGGTCTCATTAAAGTAAAAATCTCCGCCCTCAATGGAATTGAATCCTGCAATCATCCGCAGCAATGTTGTCTTTCCGCAGCCAGAAGGTCCCAGGAGGGTAAATAACTCTCCGTCCTCTATTTCGGCGCTCAAATCGGGAATCACGGTGTTCTCACCATATTTCTTTACCGCATTTTTTATTATAATTCTGCTCATCTTATCCTCCACAACCTTGCTGACGTCCGGGTCTTTACCCTGTCTGTCTTAATTGCTCTGCAGATCCGTAAAGATCTCAGTGTAGTGATCTACGATCTCCTGCTTATGCTGGCTTACATAGGGGATATCCTCCTCAAGCACCTTGATGTCTGCCAGGGGAACCATGTAATCGCTGGTCTGTGCATCCTTCATAATCGGACGGTTTGTCAGGGTGCTGCCCCAGATATTCTGTACCTCTTCGCTTAAGATAAAGTCCATGAACAGCTTTGCATTGTCCATATTTCTGGCTCCCTTTACGATGGTTGCCGATGCGGGCAGATATACGGTGCCCTCTTCCATGTATACAATCTCAACAGGCGCTCCGTCCTTTACAAGCTGTGCACAGGGATCCTCGTAGGAAAGTCCAACTACATACTCGCCGTCAGCTACTCCCTTGTAGACGCCGGAAGAGCTCTCGCAGATCTTTCCGTCAATGTTTGCAAACAGCTCCTCTACGTACTTCCATGCAGCCTCGTCCTCATAGCCGCCCATAGCCAGCAGCATATTGGTCAGATGCGCAAATGCGGAAGAAGAGTTGGCCGGGTCTGCCGTGGCAATCTTGCCTTTCAGCTCCGGATTCAGAAGATCCTCATAGCCCTTGATCTCAATGTCCCCAATAAGATCTGTGTTTACAATGAGAACGCTGCCGTCCAAAACGTTGCTGGTGATAAAGCCGCACTCATTCTTGTAAGCGTCTACGACTGTCTCATTGTTCGGCGATACATAAGGCTCCCACAGATCCTGATTGTCATACATCTGGGACCAGGAACCGCCGAAGAGGACATCTGCATACGGGTCGTTCTTCTCAGACTCAATTCTCTTTACCAGCTCGCCTGTTCCTGCCTGGATAACCTCTACGGTAATGCCGTATTTTTCCTCAAACAGGGGAATGGTTGCATTGATAAGGCCCTCAGAGTTGGGGGAGTAAACCACCAGCTCGCCGCCTACCTGCGCTGTCTCAGAGCCGCCCTCTTCTTCGCCGCCTTCCTCTGCAGGAGCTTCTGTCTCTGCCGGAGCCGCCGGCTCCTCTGTGCTGCTCTTGCCGCAGCCTGCCAGTAAGCCAGTGGTCATAACAGCCGCCAGCAGTAACGCAATACTCTTTTTCTTCATCATAAAATCCTCCTTTAAAATTTATACCCTTATTTTATCTGCTTCTTTTCCTGTAAACTACCTAAATTTCAGAACAATCGGAAAAAATACCGAACAAATCTGTTCGGTATTTCATCTGATTCTGCTCTGATACTCTTTGGCCGAGCAGCCCATATACTTTTTAAACACGTAATTAAAATATTTGTACTCTCCGAATCCGCATTCCCAGCCCACCTCCGACAAGGGTATGCCGCCCTCCTTTAAGATTCCCAGGGCTTTCTGGAGACGGTATCGGTTCAGATACTCAATGATCGTGGTTCCCAGAGCCTTCTGAAACCTCTGGCTGATATACCGCTCCGAATAATGAAGGTTCTGTTCCAGATCCGAGAGGGTAATCTTATTCTGATAATTGGCCGTAATATAGGCAAGCACCTGGTCTACCAGAGGGTCCTGGATCTTCTTTTCCCTCTCCTGCTCCAGAAGGGACAGTGTGCCTGTATCCCCGGCAGATTCATTCCGCTGCCGCAGATAATAGATGTTCTTTGATTCCAGCACCGCCTGCTCTAAGGCCTCTTTCATCTCCTCCATATTCAGGGGCTTCAGCACATAGCTGGAAACTCCGTTGCGAATGGCCTCCCTGGCATATTCGAATTCCGAATAGCCCGTAAGAATCACAGCAGCATAATCATACCGGAACTTTGTCCGGGACAGCATAGTAAGCCCGTCCATCAGAGGCATATTGATATCCGTAATCACAATGTCCGGCCGAAGCTCCTCGATGAGCTTTACGCCTTCCTCCCCGTTGCCTGCCTCTCCGATGACGCTGCAGCCGAATTCCTCCCAGGGAATGGAATTTTTGATTCCTTTTCGTATAATCTCCTCATCCTCAACCAGCAAAACACGGTACATTTTTTCCACCTCCTATCCACAGGCGGATGGTTACTGCAAATCCCATCCCCTCCTGGCTCTCAAGACTTAAGCCGCTGTCGTTGCCGTATTCCAGAATCACTCTCCGGTTAATGTTCTGAAGGCCGTTGTGTACGGTATTGATTTCTCCGGAATGCAAGATCCCTCGTAAAGTCTCCAGCGTAGATTTGGGCTGCCCCGGCCCGTCGTCCTCCACCTTGAGAACAAGGTATTCCTCCTCAATCCATCCCCGGATTAAGACATGGATGGCCGGTTTCTTCCGAAAGCCGTACTTCAGGCTGTTTTCGATCAAGGGCTGCAGAAGAAGCTTTGGGACAAGAACCCTGCTGCACTCCGGCCTGATATCCACCTCGTACAAAAAACGCTCCCCAAAGCGTGTTTTCTGAATCACCAGGTAATCCTCTATATACTCCATATCCTCCTGCAGGGAGGTGCTCTGCTTCGTATTGTTGATGCTGTAGCGCAGAATCCTGGTAAACCTTCCAATCAGCTCGTCGGCCTTTTTCCCGTCCTGGGCAATGAGGAAGCGGATGTTGTCCAAGGTATTGTATATAAAATGGGGATTGATCTGGGCCTGGAGGTTCTGAATCTCCATGCGGTTATTGATTTCCAGAAGATCCATATTTTTCTGGTTCAGTTCATTGACACTCACAACCATCTTATTGATCTGCCGGGCAATCTCCTCAATCTCATCGCCTGTTTCAATCTCAATCACATGTTCTGTATCCTCTTTTCGGATCAGGCGTATCTCTTCCACCAGGGTCCGCACAGACTGGGAGGTTTTCTCCGCCATTTTCTGAAGGAGGTGGAAAAAGAGGATCATCCAGACCAGTCCCAGGCTTAAGATGATCAAAATACCGATGAGTATGTAGCTTACGTTTTCCGGCTGATAGATAAAGGAGTAAAGATATACATTCTGCTCGGGAAGATACCGCCTTCCGGTAAGGTAGCGGCTGTCGTTCACCTGGCAGTAGCGCTCCATTTTCCTGGGACGGTATTTGTTCACGGTGCTGCCTGATGTAAAGCTGCTGTTGGAGCAGTAAATCACATCGCCCCCCGCCGTGGTCAGGATAATGTCGTACTGGTATTTCTGAAAAAGCCGGTTCCAGTCTCTTTCCTTTAGATAGGCCGCCACGCTGCCCACATAAACGCCATTCTGGTAAAGGGGTTGAATCAGCACATATTCCGAGGTTTCCCCCGAGAAAAAGTAAACCGTCCGGTACAGCTTCCCGTCCTGGGCCTTGGCGTTGGTGTCCGCAATCTGGTTGAACTCCTTCCTGTGCAGATTCAGCACTTCCTCGGAAAAGCTGGAGAAGAGAATCTGTCCTTCAGGGTCAGCCAGGAGCAGATTGATTCCCACCAGGGCGTCCACATTGTATTTCGTAATCCGGTACTGAAGGCCGTTTCCATTTTCCAGGCCAAGGATACAGTTTAAAAATGTTGCTGCATTTTCCTCGTCCTGGAGAAAAGACGCCACAGAATCACAGACCTGCCGGAAGGTTCCCGTCACGTCGTCCAGATGCTTTTCCTGTTTCATCCTCTGCTCAATCAGCGTGTTTCCGAAAATGGCAACGCAAAAAAACAGACATCCAATCCCTATGACTGTGATAATCTGTTTTGATGCCAGCCTCTCCAGTTCCTTTTGAAAACTGCTCTTTTTTGCCATCCTTCAGCTTATCCTCTTTTGTTTGTCCTTTTCATAATCTAACAGATGCATTTCCCTTTCAGCAGTATTATAGCATCCGCCGTCAGACAGGACAATACCAAACCTTCTAAGCCTTAAGAACCTTTTATCCGCCTTTATAAGTCTCCCTGCTCCTGTATCAGCTCCCTTAATTTTCCAAAAGCATCCTTAATTCCGCCGACCTCATTGATGATCCCTTCCTCCACAGCCTGAGGCCCCACCAGGACAGATCCTACATCCTTCGTAAGCTGGCCTGTCTCCAGCATCAGCTTTAACAGCCTCTCCTCGGAAATCCCACTGTGCGAAGTGATAAACCCGGAAATCCGATCCTGGATCTTCTGAAAATAGTCAAAGGTCTGGGCCACCCCGATAATGAGACCTGTCATCCGCACCGGATGAATCATCATAGTCCCCGTAGGTACGATAAAAGAGTAATCCGTAGACACTGCCAGCGGAACCCCGATGGAGTGGCTTCCCCCAAGAACAAGAGAAACCGTAGGCTTGCTTAAGGAAGCAATCATCTCCGCAATGGCAAGGCCCGATTCCACGTCGCCCCCCACCGTATTGATAAGCACCAGAAGCCCCTGCACGGTTTTGCTGTCCTCCAGGGCCGCAAGCTGCGGAATTACATGTTCATATTTTGTCGTCTTGGAGTTGGACGGCAGGCATTCGTGGCCCTCGATCTCCCCGATGATATTCAAGAGATGAATCTTCACCTCCCCATCCTCCAGGGTAAGCTGTCCGTACTCCTCCACCTGCTTATCCTGCCGTTCCTGCTTCTCTCCTGTCTGCTTTTCTTCCTGGTTCTGATTCTTTTCCTTCTGATTCTTTTCCTTTTTATTCTCGCTCATAAATAAAATCAGCCTCGCTTCCCATACATTTTGTGTATTAGTATGAGATATAAGGCTGATTTTTATTCTCCCATACCCTCAGTGGACAAGGGTACAGTTCCTATGGAAAAATCCGGAAGCTACGCCTGCTCAAGAGCCTGCTTCAGATCCGCAATAAGATCCTCCGGATTCTCAATCCCTACGGAAAGCCGGATCATCCCCGGCGTCACGCCTGCCTTTGCAAGCTGCTCATCCGTCATCTGCCTGTGGGTATGGCTGGCCGGATGAAGGACGCAGGTACGGGCGTCCGCCACATGAGTGACAATAGCCGCCAGCTCCAAGCTGTCCATAAAGCGCACCGCTTCCTCCCTTCCGCCTTTTAAGCCAAAGGAAATCACGCCGCAGGTGCCGCCCGGCATATATTTCTGCGCCAGCTCGTAATAGGGATCGTCCTTTAAACCTGCAAAGTTCACAAACTCCACTTTCTCATGGCCGTGGAGATACTCTGCCGCTGCCCGGGCATTGCTGCAGTGCCGCTCCACCCTGAGAGCCAGCGTCTCCAGCCCCACATTCAGAAGAAATGCATTCATAGGAGAAGGAATACTGCCCAGATCACGCATCAGCTGGGCAGTAGCCTTGGTAATATAAGCCAGCTTTCCAAACTGCTGGGTATATACCACCCCATGGTACGTGGGATCCGGCGCAGTCAGCCCCGGAAATTTATCCTTGTAAGCATCCCAGTCAAAATTGCCGCTGTCCACAATACAGCCGCCTACCGCCATGGCGTGGCCGTCCATATATTTTGTAGTGGAATGGGTCACAATGTCCGCTCCCCACTCAAAGGGGCGGCAATTGATAGGCGTTGCAAAGGTGTTGTCCACAATCAAAGGACAGCCGTGAGCATGGGCCAGACGGGCAAATTTTTCGATATCCAGAACCACCAGGGCCGGATTCGCAATGGTTTCTCCCACCACCGCCTTCGTATTGGGCCGAAAAGCCTTTTCTATCTCTTCCTCTGATGCGTCCGGGTCTACAAAGGTACATTCGATTCCCATCTTTTTCAAAGTAGCCGCATACAGATTAAAGGTGCCGCCGTATACCTTGGCGGAACACACCAGATGGCTGCCTGCCTCACAGATATTGGTCACTGCATAAAAATTAGCCGCCTGTCCGGAGGAGGTAAGCATAGCTGCCGCACCGCCCTCCAGCTCCGCAATCTTCGCCGCCACACAGTCGTTGGTGGGATTCTGCAGGCGCGTATAAAAATATCCGTTGTCCTCCAGGGCAAAAAGGCGTCCCATCTCCTCTGTGGTATCGTATTTAAAAGTCGTGCTCTGATAGATGGGAAGCACCCTCGGCTCTCCCTTTTTCGGCTTCCAGCCTCCCTGTACGCAGATGGTATCCTGTCTCATGCCATATACCTGCCTTTCAGATCATACACCATAGCCATATAGCGTTCCCGGCAGGCTTCCTCTTTTCCCGCCTCAATAAGCTTCACACAGGGGGACAGATACTTCTGCCAGATTTCTTCATACACCTGCGCCGGAGCCTCCGAGCGCCCGATCCTGCTTACGATGGTAGGCGCAATGTTGTAATATTCCTCTACAAGGGCCTCCCCCTCCGGCGTGGAAAGTAGATACTGATCCCGGTAATTCCGGAGCAGCTCCAGCTCGTAGCAGTTATCCGCCTTTCCCTGGCTCTCACATACAGCCGTAGTGATATAGCACAGCTTCCGGTGGAAGCCGGCCTCAATCTTCTCATAGTTTGCCTTTCCCACCGTGGTCTGGAAAGCCGTGTTCCACTTTTCCACAATACGGTCTGTGAGAGGCTCTGCAGATTGTCCCTTCTGTTCCAGAATGGCCGGAAATGTATAGACTGCCAGGATCATATTGTAATTGATCAGCTGTTCGTTCCGCTTTCCCTTTTTGGGGATACGCTCCAGCTGCACTGACGCCTGCTCTATCAAGCGATCCGCAAGCTTGTCAAGCCATTCCTCATCCGGCGTCTCTGACTTGAGATAAACCTGCTCAATGGCGTCAATCACATTTATGTATCTGCGAAGATATGTCTGAAAGGCCTCCGGGTAGAGGCTCTTCTTGAAAGAGGCCAAGGGATTCTCCGCCTCAAACAGCATGTCCTCTATTCCCTGCATCGCTATGTTATAATACTCACCGTACGCTACAATATCCATTGTCTTCTCCTATTAAAAGTCGCTGCGCGACAGCACGAAAGGGTAAAGCTGCTTCGACACACCGGTAATGAGAGAAACTTTTATTCGAAAGGGCACTCATAAAAGTTCCTCTCGTGCGCCTTTGCAGCTTTACCGTCCAGCAGAAATTATTTTTCAAAAGCACTTAACATTTCTTAGCTGGACGATTCCAGTTCCGTAATATCCTTCAAACTATGCTGCTCTTTTTATTCATCCCAGTTATGGTACACATTCTGGACATCATCGTCCTCATCCAGAAGATCCAGGGTTTTCTGCAGATTCTTAATATCTCCTTCATCTGTCAAGGTTACATAAGTCTGCGGAATCATGGTAACCTCTGCCTGGGCCATCACGATGCCTTCGGACTCCAGAGCCTGCCGCACCTGGCTGAAAGCATCAGGGTCTGTAATAACCTCAAAGCTGTCCGCCTCCTCGGAAAAATCCTCGGCTCCCGCATCCAGGGCCAGCATCATCAAATCATCCGGATCCATCTCGCATTCCTCCCGGTCAATGATAATCTGTCCCTTCTTGTCAAACATATAAGAAACACAGCCCTGCGTTCCCACAGAGCCGTTACCCTTGGTAAAGGCGCTGCGGACATTGGCTGCCGTCCGGTTCTTGTTGTCCGTCAGCGCATCCACAATAATAGCGATTCCGCTGGGGCCGTACCCCTCATAGGATACATACTCGTAATTCACGGCGCTTGCATTCCCGGCCGCCTTCTTGATTCCCCTGTCAATGGTATCATTGGGCATATTGTTGGCCTTTGCCTTGGCAATCACGTCACGAAGACGGCTGTTGTTGGCCGGATCGGCGCCTCCCTCCTTTACGGCCACGGCAATCTCACGGCCGATAATGGTAAATATCTTCCCTCTGGCTGCGTCGTTTTTCTCTTTTTTATGCTTAATATTCGCAAACTTTGAATGTCCCGACATTGCTAACACTCCTCTTCCTTTTGTTCTTTCAGCCTGTACCCTTCCTGCGGGCAGACAGTTTTATCTATTTTAGCATTATTTTTCTGGGATGGCAAGCATTATGTATCCAGCTCCAGGCTTACCCTCAAGGCCTCATTGACCTTCCCCAGAAGGCCCTCATCCAGATGACACACCTTGTCTCGAAGCCGCTGCTTGTCAATGGTACGCAATTGCTCTAACAAAATTACCGAATCCTTTACAATCTGGCACTGTCTGGTGCTAAGCTCCACATGAGTGGGAAGCTTTGCCTTATTCATTTTTGAAGTAATGGCTGCCACAATCACAGTAGGACTGTGGCGGTTTCCCGTATCATTTTGAATCACCAGAACCGGCCGGATTCCTCCCTGTTCCGATCCTACCACAGGCCTTAAATCCGCATAGTAAATGTCTCCCCGCCGGATTATCAATCTTCTCACACTCCGATTTTCTGAAATTCTTTTCACTGGTATAGGAAATCGACTTGATTTCCTGTACTGGTTTCCAGTTATATCGGAAGTATTTCCAAAAAAATCGGAAGTATTCAGTAATCTATGTCATTTCTGCAGGCTTGGAGAGACAGGCTTTTCAAAAATCCTCGGCACGCGTTTGTTGATATCGCAGACAAATTCATAGTTAAACCGCCCGGACAGTTCACATAAGACCTCTAAGGGAAGCTCTGCGCCTCCATCCTTTCCAAACAGAGTAACCTCCATGCCCATCCGGGCCTCCGGAATGTCCGTCACATCCACCATCATCTGATCCATGCAGACACGGCCGCGGATCGGCGCCTTCTTTCCGGCAATCAGCACATAGCCCTTGTCGGAAAGGCTTCTGGGGTATCCGTCCCCATAGCCCGTGGGAATCGTAGCAATCCGGCGGACACTGTCTGCCTCATAGATGCCTCCATAGCTTACCTGCGTCCCCGGTTCAATCTCCTTGATGTGGATGATCCGGCTCTTAAGCTCCATAACAGGCACAAGGCGCATCCCCTCCTTCTTCACTTCGTCCGAGGGGTAAAGCCCGTAGAGAATAATCCCGGCCCGCACCATATCCCACTGCGCCTCCTTTGATTCCATGATTCCGGCGCTGTTGGAACAGTGGCGGATCGGAATAGGAAGCCCGGCCTCTCTGCATGCCTCCTCAAATACCCGGAAACGGGCAATCTGACTGTTTACAGAGGTTTTGTCCGCCTCGTCCGCACGGGCAAAATGGGTGAACAGCCCCTCTAGCCGGATTCCCGGAAGCCCGGCAATCTCCTTTATCATCTCAACACTCTCCTTGGTATCCGCAAACCCGATACGGCTCATGCCCGTGTCCACCTTAATATGCACCGGCACCAGAATCTCCTTTCCAAGGAGTGCGCTCTGCTTCATGGCCGCCTTTGACAGCTCCCTTCCCGTCTCAAGGCTGTACACCGCAGGACGTATCTGCGTGCAAAAGCTTCCGTCCTCCAGCGGCTCCTCCTCCAAAAGTCCTGCAATCTCTTCGCAGTCCTCCGGGTACACATATCCCAGAATCAAGAGAGGCTTCCTGATACCGGCGTCCCGAAGCTCCAGAGCCTCCTCCAGCATAGCCGTGGCAAAGCCCCACAGCTCCTCCCTCTTCTCAATGTACCGGGCAATGGCACAGGCCCCGTGTCCATAGGCATCCGTTTTCACCACCGCCGTCACCTTGGTTTTCTCAGACAAGCCTGCCTTAATAGCGTCCAGATTCGCATCAACAGCATTCAGATCCACAAAAGCCCCAATACGCGTATAGGTACTCATTTCTATTCTTCCTTTCTGACTATAGTATATGTTCCCCGGCACACAGATGTCAGAAACCTTCCCTGTTTCCGAAAAACACATAGCAAAAGGGAACCAAAAGCCGCCTTGCTTTTAAGCTCCCTTACCCTGGTACAGCATCCCGGAAAACACGGGCACTCTGCACAGCAAACACTCCTTTTCTAAGAATGCTCCTTTTCATACCGGTTAATATTGTAGGACAACTGCATCAGGCTCTCCGACAGATGCACATTCTCCACCAGCACATCCTCCGGAACCTGCAGATCCACATGAGCAAAATTCCAGATAGCCTTAATGCCATATCTCACCAGAAGCTCCGCCATCTCCGACGCCTTAGACTTCGGCAGGGTCAGAGTCGCTATCTGAATATCCTGATCCCGAATAAAATCCTCCAGCTCCTCCAGCATATAAATCTGTATTCCCCGGACACTTAAGCCTTTGAGCACCGGATTCACGTCAAAGATGCCCTTAATCACAAAGCCTCTTTTCTCAAAAGACACATAATTCGCCAACGCCTGGCCCAGATTTCCGCCTCCTATAATGATCATATTGTACTTCTTGTCCAGACCCAGGATCTTTCCAATCTCCTCATACAGGCGGGCGACATTGTACCCATATCCCTGCTGCCCGAAGCCGCCGAAATTATTCAGATCCTGCCGGATCTGGGATGCCGTCACATGCATCCTGTCACTCAGCTCTCCGGAGGAAATACGCTCCACGCCGCTCTCCATAATCTCACCTAGGTATCGGTAGTAACGCGGAAGTCTTTTAATAACCGCTTTCGAAATTTCACGCTCTTCCATTACAACACCGCCCTGCAAAAATATTTTTCTGCTATCATTATATCGGCCGCACACAGGCTTGTCAATGACTTTGTAGGATTTTTCACAAACTAACCGCAGCCCAACATCCGCCCTGCACAACCGTTTGACTTTTCCCTCCCATTCGTTATAATAGAGAAAGACCCAAAATTCCCATAAAAAAGAATTCCGGGCACGCTTATACAGAAAGACGAGGTTTTATATCCCATGATACTGGCATGTCAAAGCATCCATCATTCATTCGGCGCCGACACCATATTAAAAGACGCATCCTTTCATATAGAAGAACGAGAAAAAGCCGCCATCGTAGGCATCAACGGAGCGGGCAAATCCACCCTTTTAAAAATCATTGTTCACGAGCTCTCCCCCGATTCCGGCCAAGTCGTATTGGCAAAAGGCCGAACCCTGGGCTACCTGGCCCAGCACCAGGATCTGGAGAGCAGCCGCACCATTTACCAGGAGCTTCTGGAAGTAAAACGAGACGTGATCGAGCTGGAAAGCCGCATCCGCGCCCTGGAACAGGAAATGAAAGAGCTCTCCGGAAACAGCCTGAGCATAGCCCTGGAAACCTACACACGCTTAAACCACGAGTTCGAGCAGAAAAACGGCTACGCCTATCAAAGCGAAGTGACAGGCGTCCTAAAAGGCCTGGGCTTCCCGGAGGAAGAATTCGACAAAGAAGTCAATACCCTCTCCGGCGGCCAGAAAACCCGTGTATCCTTGGGAAAGCTGCTCCTCTCCCGGCCGGATATCATTCTCCTGGACGAGCCCACTAACCATCTGGACATGGCCTCCATCGCATGGCTGGAAACCTTTCTTCTGAACTACGACGGCGCCGTGATCATCGTAGCCCACGACCGCTATTTCCTAAACCGGGTAGTCACAAAAGTAATCGAGATCGACAACGGACAGGTAACCGCTTTCCAGGGCAACTACTCCGACTACGCCGCCAAAAAAGCCCAGCTTCGGGAGGCACAGATGACAGCCTGGCTGAACCAGCAAAAAGAAATCAAGCACCAGGAAGAAGTCATCGCAAAGCTCAAATCCTTCAACCGGGAAAAATCCATCCGCCGGGCCGAAAGCCGGGAAAAGATGCTGGACAAGATGGATGTTCTGGAAAAACCCACAGAGGTACGCTCCGATATGCACATCCACCTGGAGCCCCAGATCGTAAGCGGCAATGACGTACTCACCGTAGAAGGCCTCTCCAAATCCTTCGGCTCCCTGTCCCTCTTCCAGGATCTGAATTTTGAAATCAAACGTGGAGAACGGGTAGCCCTCATCGGAAATAACGGAACAGGCAAAACCACCATATTAAAGATACTAAACGGCCTTCTGGATGCTGATGAAGGCTCTTTCTGCCTGGGAACAAAAGTAAAGATCGGCTACTACGACCAGGAACACCACGTACTCCACATGGAGAAAACCCTATTTGAAGAAATCTCCGACGCCTACCCAAGCCTTGACAACACCAAGATCCGCAGCACCCTGGCCGCCTTCCTCTTCACCGGCGACGACGTATTCAAGCGGATCGGAGACTTAAGCGGCGGCGAACGGGGCCGTGTATCCCTGGCAAAGCTCATGCTCTCCGAAGCAAACTTCCTAATCCTGGACGAGCCCACCAACCATCTGGACATCGTATCCAAAGAGATCTTAGAGGAAGCCCTGAACCGCTACACCGGCACCGTCCTCTACGTATCCCACGACCGGTACTTCATCAACACCACCGCCACCCGGATCCTGGATCTCACCGAGCGCCAGCTGGTAAACTACATCGGCAGCTACGACTACTATCTGGAAAAACGAGAAGAGCTATCCCCAGCCCTCTCCCCAGACACCAGAGAGCCTGTAAAAGAAGCCGCCCCAGCCGGAAAGCTAGACTGGAAACAGCAAAAAGAAAAACAAGCCCAAATCCGCAAACGCGAAAACGACCTAAAACGCACCGAACAAGAAATCTTCGCCCTAGAATCCCGCACCAAGGAAATAGACACCCTCCTCACCCGCGAAGAAATCTACACCAACACCACCGAATGCCTGAAACTCCACCAAGAAAAAGAATCCCTCACCACCCGCCTAGAAACCCTCTACACCCAATGGGAAACCCTAGCCTGACCACCTCCCAACCTACCACCCCCACAACCAGGGTCTGAAGCAAAATAACCCATCAGCCTTTTCCAATATCCAGTGTCCGGCTGTTCGCGAACCGTCCGAACCGTTGTAATAAGGAGGGACCCACGAAGTGGGAGGATTCCTTATTGCTGGGGATATGGAAAAGGCTGATGGGTTATTTTGCTTCAGACCCGTCCGCCCCCTACCCATTCTTCACCGAAATAAACTCCCGATAACAAAACCCCATAATATCCTTCCGCGTCACAATCCCAATAAAGATCTGCTTATCATCAATCACCGGAACAAAATTCTGGTTCATAGCCTTCGAAAACAAATCCTCAATATTCGAATCAATAGAAATCGGCTCAAACCTCGCCCTCCGGCGCACCGTCTGAATCGACACATCCTCCGCTGCCCTCAGATCCAGCGAAAACTTATTCTTCAAAGTCCAGAGCATATCCCCCTCTGTAATCGTCCCTATGTACTCCCCGTTCCGGTTAATCACCGGAATCGCTGTAAATCCGCTTCGCTCCAGCTTTTCAAGTCCCTGCCGCAGCGTACTGTCATCATAAAGATAAGCCAGCTCTCCTTTGGGTTTCAAAAAAAACAAAATGTTCATTCCTTCGTTCCTTTCTCATTCAAGCTTTCTTATAATAATGGCGCCAGAACCCGTAAGACAGCACAGAACAGGCTGTCGAAAAAGCCCTGTCTCTTATCCCGGGGCATAATCTCCCGGCTCTGCCCAATGGTCTCCAGGCAGTCCCGCTTCAAATCAGCCACAATCGAATTCCGGTAAAACAGCGTACCGCACTCAAAATGCAGGTACAGGCTGCGGAAATCCATATTAATCGTTCCCACCACCGCCGTCTCGTCGTCACAGACATAAGACTTGGCGTGAAGGAATCCCGGCGAATACTCATAAATACGCACCCCTGCCCGCAACAGAGAAGGATAATAAGACCGCGTAAGCTGGAAAATCACCTTTTTGTCCGGAATTCCCGGGGTCACAATCCGCACGTCCACCCCTCTCTTGGCCGCCAGGCAGAGAGCCGTCTCCATCTCATGATCAATGATCAGATAGGGCGTAAAAATATACACATAATCCTTGGCCTGATTCAGAATATTGAGATACACGTTCTCCGCCGCAATCTCTTCATCCAGAGGCGAATCCCCGTAGGGCTGCACAAAGCCGTCCGGCACAAAAGGCTCTGGGTGATAGCGTTCCGGACGAAACGCCTCATAAGAAGCATCCGTTTTCCGTAATCCGTTCCACATCTGCAGAAACATCACCGTATAGTTCCACACTCCATCGCCCTTTAGCATAAAGCCGGTATCCTTCCAGTGGCCAAAGCGCATCTTCTCATTGATATACTCATCCGCCAGATTGATGCCGCCGCTGAAAGCCGTGTGTCCGTCAATCACCGTAATCTTCCGGTGATCCCGGTTATTCATCACCAGAGACCACAGGGGAATAAAGGGGTTGAAGGCCATACAGCGGATCCCCTTGGCCTCAAGCTGCAGGTCATATCCTGCCGGAAGCAGGGAGACACATCCCAAATCATCGTAGATAAAACGAACGTCCAGGCCGGCCTTTGCCTTTTCCTCCAAAATCTCCAGAATACTGTTCCACATCCGGCCCTCTTCCACAATAAAGTATTCCATGAAAATGAAATGCTCTGCCTTCTTAAGCTCCGAAAGAAGCTCCGGAAACAGCTCATCACCCAGCTTATAATACTTTGCCTGGGTATTGCCGTACACAGGAAAGCCGCAGGTTCTTGACATATAGGAAAACTGCCCTTTGGCCCCGGCATCCAGGCTCCCGATCTCCTCCAGCACCGAAGGATCCTGCTTTACGGACTCCTGTGTGCGCCTCTGCTCTGCTTCCAGCTTAAGACGCATCTTTTTCGATGGCTGCTTATTGCCCACAAGCAGATAAAAGAGGCCGCCCAGCAGCGGAAATACCAGGATAAAAATGATCCAGGCCATTTGATAGGCCGGATTCTCTCCCTTGTTAATAATCCACAGCACTGCCAAAAGGCTCACCAGTGTAAACAAAGCGGAAATTGCCGTAGAGTAGGTGGTCAGTCTGGTCAAAAAGGTCAACAGCCACACAAGCTGAATCAACAGCAAAAGTCCGAAAAACACCAGTCTGCTTGTCAAGAGCTTTAATATCTTCCGTAACATATTTCTTATCTCCTGTCCCCTTCCATCCTACCACATTTTTCATTCATTTCCAAGTTCGCTGCCCTATTTCACAAAATTTTAATAGTTTCACAAAATCCCCCATCCCAATGCCTGCTCCTGCTGCATTCATTGAGTGAGGGATCTTTTTTGCGATATGATACCGCCTTGCTCAGACAACCGGCGGCGTCTCCACAGGAGCTTCCTGCGGCGGATCTGCCGGGGGCTCCGGATCAGGAGGCGCTTCCTGCTGAGGCGGCGTCTCCGGCTCGGGAGGCGCCTCTGGCTCGGGAGGTGTCTCCGGCTGGACGGGAGGCGCCTCCGGCTCTTGTGTAACCGGAGGCGGTACCTCCGGCGGCTGTTCCGGCTGAGACGGTTCCTGGGGAGGCACAGTCTCTGCCGGCGGAACGACCGGCGTCTCCGGCTCCTGTGGTGCTGCCGGGGGATCCGCCGCCTCCGGAATCACCGGAGCTGCAGGTTCCTGGGGTTCTGAAGAATCGTGATTCCCATCGTCTGTCTCATCTTCCTCTCCTTCGGTTTCCGGTACTGCCGTATCCTCCGGCACCTGCACAGGTACAGGTACAGCCTGGCGGCCGGACTGCTTCTTCTTCTCTGCCATAGAACTGTCATATTCCACCGGGGTTCCCTTGGAAATAGGAATGGCGCCCAGATATTCCTCTAAGGTCTGCCCTGTCTCCTTCATCTCCAAAGCCGCCTTCTCGCCCACATAGCGGAAATGCCAAGGCTCATAGATAATTCCTGTAACCTCCGTTTTCCCATTGGGATATCTTAAAATAAAACCATAATCGTAGCAGTTCTCCTTCAGCCACTGGAAGCCCTTGGTCTTTTCCTGCTTTTCATCCAGACGGCGGTACTCTGAGGATACAAAGTCCAGAGCCAGCCCGGCCTGGTGCTCGCTGGTTCCCGGAACAGCCACCACCTCCGCAGCCCGTTCCTTTGCCTCTGCATAGGAGTAATCCATCATCACGCCCTCCTCGATCTTTGCCTCGTGAAGGGCAATCTGCTTGTCCATGGTGCGGTAGGATGAGGTTACATATATGTATACCCCGTCCTTTCTTGCCGCCTTCACCATAGCCATATAATCCTCATAAGCCCGGGCGTCAATCTTATGGCCGCCGCCGATACTTTTCAGTTCCACCTCAAAATCATCCGGAAGGGGATGTGTACGGTTCACCAGAATCAAGTTCCAGTCATCCGGAAGATCTTCCTCCCAGACCTCTTCCGTCTCCTCCTCCGGGCTGGCATCCGTCTCCTTCGCCATCCGAAAGGCCTCTTCTCCCAGAAGCTTCCCCTCGTCTATGACTTCCTCTTCCGTATTGCTGCGATTCAGATTACCTGCATATACCGTTCCTATCACCATTCCCAGAGAGAGAATACAGAGCACTCCTGCCAGGAAATTAATCAGTCTTTTTTTCTGCCTTCTTTTCATTCGCCTGTTATCCCATTTCCTCAATATCTATGAAAAAGTCTTGTTCCTACTACAGTATATAGGAAATATTACCGCCAGGCAAGTAGCTTTTTACAAAAATTTCTTAATAATTTATGACTGCAATTCCTTCTGCTTCCTTATTTGGAGCAAACAGGCAGGAATCCGGCCCCTCTGCGGCGCCCCAAACCCCTCCCGGCTCTTTTACCACTCCCGTTTCCGGATGATCCGGATAGAGACGAGGTAGCTTCCAAAAAGATAGAGAGCCGTCAGGACCGCCGCTGATATTGCAAAAACGATCATCAAATCCTCCGTAATCCATTTTTCCAGCCCCAGTCCCACAACCAGCTTAAACACGCCGAACACACCGGCAAAAACGGCAATATAACAGATCAGCATCTGCATCCGCGCCTTCTCCACCCCCATTTTAAATACCAGAGGAAGCACGGTCGAATAGACCAAAAGAAAGATAGCCGCAGCCGCCGTAATGGAAACAATATTCTCTGTAAAGGAAGCCTTTTCCCCCTGGATAAAAAAGTTTATCAGCACATTTCCCGTCATACCCACCACAAAACCGGCAGCCAGAAGCAGCAAAAGCAGCAGGTACTTCGTCCGCACCAGATCCTCCCGGTTCACCGGCAGCGTCAGCGCATATTTGTCAAAACCAGCGGCCTCGTCATAACCCATACTGGTTAAAATCAGCATGGAAAAGCTCATAACCGTCATCATAGGAAAAAAAGACGGATTTTTAAGGAAAAAGCAATAGACTGTAAAAAATGCCAGAATCAAAATATACTGCTTTCCCACCTTTCTCAAATTGTAAATATCCTTTAACAACAAACCCTTCATTTTGTTCGCTCCCTTCTTTTATGTCTCCCGTCAAAGATTCTTACGCCCGTTACATTTTCTTAATATCATTTTTTACAATATACAGTAAAATGTCCTCAACAGTGGCCTGGTCAACCACATAGTCAGGATACTGCTCCTTTAAAACCTGACGGTTATTTACCAGAACCTCCACCTCAAAGCGGTTTTCCCGTACCCCCACAATCAAGGCCGGCTCAAGCCCTTGATACTGTTCTTTTGTGCACCTGACAATTCCGTAATCATACAAAAGGGCATCCTTATTCTCAAAAAACAAAACCTTCCCCTTATGAATCAGCAGAATATAATCACAGATTTTCTCAATATCGCTGGTGATATGAGAGGAAAGAAACACCGTGTGATCCTCCTCCTGGATAAAATCCATAAAAATATCCAGAATCTCACTGCGCACCACCGGATCCAAGGAGCCACAGGCGTCGTCCAGGATAATCAGCTTCGCCTTATGGGAAAGGGCTGCAGCTATAGACAGCTTCACCTTCATCCCCCTGGAAAATTCCTTCACCGGCTTTTTCCCGGGAAGCCCGAATTTCTCACAATAGCTTCTAAACGTCTCCGGCTCCCAGTTACGGTAAGTATATTTCATCATCCGGTTCACATCCTCCGTCATAAGGCCTTCCGGAAAGTAACACTCGTCAAATATAACACTGATCTGCTCCTTAACCTCCCGGCTCCCAGCCCCATCCTTCTGCCCCAGAAGCTCTACCATTCCGGCATCCTTCTGGATAAGATTCAGAATTGCTTTGATCGTAGTACTTTTTCCGGCACCGTTTTCTCCGATAAATCCCACAACAGAGCCCTTAGGCACCGCAAAGCTCACATTGTCAAGGGTAAAATCCTTATAATACTTCGTCAATCCTTCTACCTTTATAGCATATTCCATAATATCCTCCTATTCCAGTTCCGTAATGTCCCTTGTAACACACCTAAGCCTAAAACAGTTTCCAGCCACAAAAACATGTGTCTGTAAACTGTTTTGTGCGTTCCAAGGAACATTACTGTTTTATGGTCGCTGTGCGACAGCACTAAAGGGTAAAGCTGCTTCGCCACACCGGTAATGAGAGAAACTTTTATTCGAAAAAGCGCTCATAAAAGTTCCTCTCGTGCGCCTTTGCGGCTTTACCGTCCCCTACAGTTCCTCATACAGCATCTTCAAAACCTCCGTCAGCTCCTCCTCTGACATTCCATACTGCCTGGCCGCGTCAACAGCAGCCTGGAGATGATGTTCCACAGCCTTTAACTGCTCCTCCTTAACAAACTCCCGATCCGCCTCCTTAACAAAGCTGCCCTTTCCCACAATCGTAGTAATAAACCCATCACGCTCCAGGTCTTCATAAGCCCGCTTAGTAGTAATCACACTAATACGAAGCTCCTTAGCCAAAAGCCGCATAGAAGGCAGCAAATCACCGGGACTCAAAGTCCCATTCATAATCATAGCCTTAATCTGAGCCGTAATCTGTTCATAAATCGGTTTCCCACTTGAATTACTAATAATAATATTCACATATCCACCTCTTTTGCTCTATACCAAGCACACAAATTCCGCATTTGTATATAGCTGTTATATTGTATATATCATATATATACTCTATTGTCAATATACATTTTATCAACTAACAAAAAAACTGTGCCGCCAATCCATACCAGCAGCACAGCCAAAACCCATTCATATTCTCTTTAATAATACCTACGCACCGACCGAATAGACCGATACAACGCATTCTCCGTCTTAATTCCAGTAGCCGGCGTACTCGCATGCACGATCCGTCCACCTCCCAAATAAATTCCTACATGTCCTCCATAATAAATAATATCCCCCGGCTGTGCCTCCGAATAGCTGACCTCCCGGCCCGCACGCCCCTGGGCATCAGACGTCCTTGGAATGTTAATTCCAAAATTACGAAATACCGACTGGGTAAATCCAGAACAGTCCGCACCGTTCGTGAGGCTCGTCCCTCCGGATACATAAGGTCTCCCCACATACTTTAACGCAAAATTGGCAATCGCACTGCCTGTAGAACTGCCTCCGCCCACAGAAGTGCCCCCACCGGAGCTTCCAGAGTTTCCGGAACTTCCGGAACTTCCGTCAGAGCCCCCGTTTCCATTGGAAACCGCGCCGCCTGTAATTGTCCCGGTAGAACCGCCGGAATTATTGTTATTGGCAGCAGCAGCTGCTGCGGCCGCCTCTGCTTCCCTTCTCCGCCGTTCTGCTTCCAGCTTCTTTAGCTGCGCCGTCTGCTCTTTGATCTTGTTCTTATATTCTTTTGCCTTTGCCTGGGCGCTGGCAAGCTGATTCTCATAGTCGGCTTCCTGGGCCTTCTTCTGGGCCAGAGTACTTTCTACAGCCGCCTTTTCCTCCTCGTACTCTGCCTGGAGCGTCTCCAGCTCCAGCTTCTCCTGCTCCAGCTGATCTCGAAGCTCCGCAACCTGCGCACGGGTCTCCTGATAAGCCGTCAGCATCTCCCGATCCTGCTTGTGAATCTCATTGGCATACTCCTGCCGGTTCAAAAAGTCCGCAAAACTGCTTGCCTCCAAAAACATAGTGAGATAGTCAGCCTCGCCCTCCTCGTAGATATACTGGATCCGAAGCTTCATAGCCTCATACTGCTCTTCCTCACGCTTTTTGGCCGCTTCGTAGTCTGCCTTTGCCTGTTCAAGCTCTTCCTGCTTCAGCTCCAGATCTCCGGCCAGAATCTCCAGATTCATCACCAGCTCCATCAGCTCCGAGCCCAGGGAATCTATCTCTGCAAGCACAGCCTTCTGCTGGCTTTCAATGGTCTTCATCTGATTGTTGATCTCGTCCAGCTGGCGCTGCGTCTCCTTCTGCTGCTTCTTCAGATCCGCCTCTGTAGCGGATGCCTGTATAGAAAAACAAAGACACATCGTCAACACGACTGCTATCACTCTGCTATGTATTTTTCTTTTCTTCATCCTGCCCTCGCTTTACAAATCTTCTTATGGTATCACAGTTATGTTTTATTATAACTGCTTCCCATAGGGAATTCAACACTTTCCAGAATTTATGTGAACCTTAAAAAAATCTTAAAAAAATTCTATTTTAGATCCTCCAAAAACTGCTCCCACGCATCCTCATGCTCCACATAATACAGCGGACAGGGCTTGCCGCCTGCATCGTAGTGGCGCAGCACGTCCTTTGGCCATAAATCGTACTCATACAGCAGCCAGTCCGTCAGGTGCAGAAGGGACTGGTAGGTTGCATCCGTAAACTTTCCGTCCTCTGCAAGAATGCAGCATTCAATGGAAATGGAGTCATAATTCCGCCCCTTCACCGCATAGGCAATCTCTTCTAAGGGAATGCATTGTATAATCTCCCCGTCATACCCAATGATAAAATGGGAGCTTGCCGACGTTTCCTGGGTATCCTTCAGATTCTCAAAATAACTCCGGTTCTGCTCTGCCGAGGTTCCGGGATTGGCCGTATAGTGGACAAAAATATTTTTCACCTTTTGAAGCGCTTCCCCTGGTCTGGAATAGGGATTCTCCGTAAGCAGATCCTCCAGAATCTCCGGCGGCTCTACCGGCTCCCGCTTGGCCTTCCGGTAAATCTCGTGGATGCCAAAGCCCATTCCTATCCCAAAAAGCAATACGATAAAAAGCGCCAGTATGCGGATAAAAATAATCTTTTTCCTCCGCTGCCTTTTTCTGCGTTCCCACTCTCTTCTGCTCATCCTTCTGCCACGCCCCGGTTTCATTTTCTGCTGACTTTTTTCCTCTCTACATTCTATGCAGGATCTTGTCAACATCTTTCTTCTTTCCAATCACCATCAAATGCTGATCCTTCTCAAAGATATGATCGGCCGAAGGAAGCAGGCTTAACTCCTCTCCTGTCTTTATTCCAAGAATGTTTACCTGATACCTTGCCCTAAAATTAAGCTCCCTGATGCTGTGCCCCGGCCACTCCTTCAAAAGCGGAATCTCATAAATACCGTAATCATCCGTCAGCTCCAGATAATCAAAGACATGATCCGAGCTGAACTTCTTCGCCGCACGCTCCGCTGTATCCCGTTCCGGATAAATCACCTCGTCCGCCCCGTTGCGCAGCAGAAACTTCGCCTGGATATCCCGCTCCGCCTTGCTGACTACATAGGCCGCCCCCATCTCCTTCAGCAGGCTGGTGATCTCAAGGCTGTTCTGAAAATTTCCGCTGATGCACACAAAGCATACGTCAAAATTGCGGATGCCCAGACTTTTCAGCACCTCCACATTGGTGCAATCTCCAATCTGGGCGCTGGTGACAATGGGCAGCAAGTCTGCCAGACGCTCCTCTTCCTCATCCACAATCATAATTTCATTATCCAATTCTGCCATGTTCATGCAGAGCAGATGGCCGAACTTTCCCATACCAATCATCAATATTGATTTCATACAAAAATCCTCTTCCTTAAAATTCCGTCAACTCTCACCCTACCGAAATCCGTTCCGTAGGCTTCTGAGCCGGCGAGGTCTGCCTGTTTTCCGTAAAAATCAAGGCAAAAGTCAAGCTTCCCATCCTGCCGCAGTACATCAAAAACATGAGAATCAGCTTGCTGACCGCCGACAGGCCGCCTGTGATCCCCACCGAGATTCCTACGGTTCCAAGAGCGGAAACCACTTCAAAAAGCACATCCGCCAGAGGAAGCTGCTCGAGAGCCGTCAAAGCCAGGGTTCCAAACAAATCCAGCATCAGGCTTAAGGTCAGAATAGCAGCCGCCCGCTTCACCACTTCCTCCTCCAGCCTTCGTCCGAACATCTCCGCCCCTTTTGTCCGCCTTAAGGTGGAGCGCAGATAAATCAAGAGCACTGCCAGGGTGGTTGTCTTTATTCCTCCGGCCGTAGATCCGGGATTGCCGCCCACAAACATCAGCATTGCCATCCAAAGCTTGCTGCTGTCTCCAAGTGCCGCTGTCTTTGCCGTATTAAAGCCTGCCGTCCGGGTAGTAGCTGACTGAAACAGGCTTAAAAGGATCTGCTTTCCCACCGGCTCCCCGGCCAGAATGCCGCCCCGCTCCAGAAGATAAAACAGCAGGGCCCCTCCAAATAAGAGGATTGCCGACATGGACAATACCAGCTTGGTATGAAGGCGGTAACGGCGGAAATGCCATTTATTTTTCAGCAGATCATCCCATACCAGAAAGCCGGTTCCGCCTATCATAATCAAAGCGATCAAGGTCAGATTCACCAGCGGATCCCCTGCATAGTAAGTCATGGAGCTTCCGGCCTCCCGGACGCCCATCAGGTCAAAGCCGCCGTTGCAGAAAGCGGATATGGAATGAAAGATCCCATAGTAGAGGCCCTTTCCCACTCCGAAGTCCCCGATAAAGCGAATGGAAAGAAGCAGCGCTCCCAGGCCCTCGAAAAGCAGCGTCCCCAGAAGCATCTGCCGCACCAGCTTCACAATGCCTCCGATCTGCAGGGTATTGACGCTTTCCTGGAGAATCCCCCGTTCCTTCAGGCCGATTCTCCGCCGCAAAAGCAGGGAAAAGGTAACGCTGAAGGCCATAAGCCCCAGACCCCCCAGCTGTATCATCACCAGGATCACAAGCTGTCCGAAAAGGGTCCAGTGCCGGAAGGTATCATGCACAATCAGCCCTGTTACACAGGTAGCGCTTACCGCCGTAAACGCTGCGTCCAGAAGCGTTGTGCTCTCCCCCTCTCTTGTTGCAAACGGCAGCAGCAGCAAAAGGGTGCCCGCCACAATGATTCCAAGAAAGCTTAGTGCTATAATCTGTACTTTGGAAAACCGGGACGGCCGCATAAGCCGTTCCATTTTCCGTTCTGTCTGTTCCAAATCTCCTCACCAACCATATCCATGCAAAATTTTACTGTTCCCACAGGCGCCTCCTGCTGCCATCCACATCTCCGCAATGCAAAAGCTTTGCGTAACCCGGCATTCACGTCAATGAAATGAAAATTCCTGTTTTACAGTCCCGTCCAAATCCTTCCAGGTAAACAGCCCCTCCTCCAGAATCATATATCCATGCCAGCTTCCCTCTTTGGGAATGGACACAGAGCCGGGATTTAAGTATACATAATGATCCGTCTCCCTGCACACCGGCACATGGGTATGGCCATGAAGGAGGATATCCCCCTTTTTCAGCATGGGAAGATTTTTTTCGTTAAAGTTATGCCCGTGAGTGGCAAAAATCATCCTGTCATTCACATAGAGAATGCAGTATTCCGCCAGAATGGGAAATTCAAGAACCATCTGATCCACCTCTGTATCGCAGTTGCCCCTGACGCAAAGCAGCTCTTCCTTCCTGGCATTCAGCATGGCAAGAACCTCCTTGGGCGCATAGCCCTCTGGCAGGTCGTTCCGGGGGCCGTGATAGAGAATATCCCCCAGCAGAAGCAGCTTCTGTGCCTGCTCCCGATCATAAGCAGCAAGCATCTGCTCACAAAAGCCCGCTGCCCCATGAATATCTGATGCAATCATTATTTTCATTGATTCTTTTCCTCCAGCATCTCCAGGTATTCCTTGTAATCACTGGAAAATACACTCTGGCTTCCGGCTTTTTTCATGCTCAGCTTCACCTGGCCCTTGGATGCAGTGGGGCTCTTCAAGGTGCCGGCTCCTCCCACACAGCCGCCCGGGCAGGCCATACCCTCCAGAAGATAACCGTCGTACTGTCCCTTTTTCGCCAGATCCAGCATTTCCCGGCAGGCACGCAGTCCCTCGGCGCTCTGTACTTTTACCTCACGATCCGGATCCATTTCGTGAATGCAGTTTACTACAGCGGAGGCCACGCCGCCGGTTACTGCGAATCCTCTTCCATCGCCGCTTGCATCCGCCAGCTTCTCAGACTGGGTAATGGCCTCAAAGTCCACGCCCTTTGCCTCGAACATACCCATGACCTCTTCAAAGGTCAGAACAAAATCCACATCACTGCGTATGGTTCTGCGGCTTGCCTCCAGCTTCTTGGACGCACAGGGCCCTACAAAGACAACCTTGCATCCGGGATGCTCTCTTTTCAGCAGGCGTCCGGTAAGCACCATGGGAGTCAGCGCCATGGAAATGCAGTGTGCATACTCAGGATACAGCTTCTTTGCCATCACAGACCAGGCCGGACAGCAGGAGGTTCCCATAAAGGGCTGCTTCTTCGGCACTTCTTCTATAAAATCCCTTGCCTCCTCGATGGTACAGAGATCGGCTCCCACAGCCACCTCCATCACATCGGCAAAGCCAAGCTGGCGGAAGGCTTCCTTCACCTTCTCTGCCGGCAGCTCCTTCCCCCACTGGCCCACAAAAGCCGGCGCAAGGGCCACATAGACGGGCTCGTCACTTTTGATGGCATGAATCACCTGGAAGATCTGGCTCTTGTCGGCAATCGCTCCGAAGGGACAGTTTACCAGGCACATACCGCAGGATACGCATTTATCATAATCAATGTCCGCCCGGCCGAATTCATCGGTGCCGATGGCGTCTACGCCGCAGGCCTTGGCGCAGGGGCGCTGCATCTGGATGATGGCGCTGTAAGGACAATTTTTCATACATTTTCCGCATTTGATGCATTTTTCCTGATCTACCACGGAGCGGCCGTCCACAATGGAAATAGCGTCCTTTGGACAGACCTCCTTACAGGGATGGGCCAGGCAGCCCTGGCAGGCATCCGTCACCCTTACCTCATTATCCGGACAGGCGTGGCAGGCAAACTTGATGATGTTTACCAAAGGCGGATCGTAGTACTTCTCGGCAATGGCGCTCTCCTCGATCCCCTGGGATACCGGGGCGTGCTCTGTCATTTTCCGAAGGGGAAGACCGATAGCCAGACGCAGACGTTCTTCTACAATGGCCCGCTCCAGGAATACGCTCTCCCGGTAGGTTGCCACCTCGCCGGGGATAATCTTGTAGGGCAGATCGATGATCCGGGAATAGTCGCCGCCCTCGTAAGCCATACGGGCAACTTCAGTGAAAATCTTCTGACGGATTTCTACTACATTGGTATAGACACCTCTCATGCTTTTATCCTCACTTTTTTGATTTTTTAAAAACCTACAGGTGCTGTATGTACCAGCCAATTATAAAAATTTTACCATATCTGAGAGAGGCTGTGAACAATTTTCATAAAAAATTAAGCTTTGTATCACACTTTCTCAGACCATTGAAAGAACCCCCTTCTAATACTGGGTACGGAACTTCTTTTCTTTCTCTTTGATCGGAAGCTCCATACTCTCGGTTTTGCTGATTCGGATATACATGTCCTCATTCAGAAGCTCCAACAGCTTTTCTATCGCTCCCGTCTCCCCCTGAACCTCCATCTCCACCCGGCCGTCGGGCAGATTGCTGACCCATCCGGTCAGTCCCAGACGCTTTGCCGCCCAGGAAGCCCGGAAGCGGAAGCCCACACCCTGAACCCGTCCGGAAAAATAAATATGCCTGCGTACCATGTCTTCTGTCTCCTTTCCCTGCTTTTGTTACTGCTCATCCCGTGCCCGGCAGCCTGCTTTTCACTCACTTTGCCTTGCCGTCGGCTTCAAACCAGAATTCCACGCCGTTGTCATAATTCCTTACACCATAATCCTTATTCATGGATTCCATCACAGCCTTCACAATGGAAAGACCGATGCCGCTGCCTCCGTATTCCCTGGTCCGGGCCTTATCCACCTTATAAAACTTGAGCCAGATTTTATCCAGATCGCTCTCCGGGATAGGACTTCCCGTGTTGAACACGGATACCCGTACCGAATCTGCATTTCTCTCTACCTTTACCTCGATGATCCTGTCGCCCTCACAGTGATTAATGGCATTGCTGATATAATTGGTCACCACCTGCTCTGCCTTGAACTCGTCCGCCCACACATAGAGGGGTCCCTCTGCCTTGAAGCTTAAGCGGATCTCCTTCTGCTCCAGCAGAATTCCCACAGAATTAATGACATTCTGCACCAGATCCACAATGTCAAACCGCTCCATAGAAGTCATGTCATTGCCAAATTCCAGCTGGTTGAGGGCAAGGAGGTTCTTCACCATAGCATTCATTTTCCCCGCCTCATCCATAATCACCTCACAATAAAAATCCCGGCTTTCCGGATCATCGTTGATGCATTCCTTCAGCCCCTCTGCATAGCCCTGGATAAGCGCAATGGGCGTTTTCAGCTCATGGGACACATTGGAGAGAAAATCCTTGCGCATCTCGTCAATCTGAATCTTATGCTCAATGTCTTTCTGCAGCTCATTATTAGCCGTCTTTAACTCGGAAATCGTCTTCTCCAGAGTTTCCGAAAGCCGGTTCATATGCTGGCCCAAAAGACCGATCTCATTGTTCTGGCGGGAGGTAAACTTGGCATTGAAATCCAGATCCGCCATCCGCCTTGACAGCTCTGCCAGCTCCATCATAGGCCGGGACAGCCGCCGGGACAGCCACCAGATAAGAAGGGAGCTTGCCACAATCCCGGCCCCTCCGATGTAGGCAAAGAAGCGGCTGGAAAGCTCTGCGCTCTCCCGGATGCTCTCCACCGCCGTCCGCATAATAAAAGGCTCCCCGGAATCCAGGGTTCCAATCAGCTCCAGATAGTCTGCCTGGGTCAGTATATCCCGGCTCTCACGGATGACATAGCCGTCCCCCTGCACCAGAACGTGGGCCGCCTCCGGCACCTCCATCTCAAAAATATAGGCATAAAGCTTTCTCTGGAGAGTCTTGTAATCCCGGTTGCTGTAGAGTCTGGGATTGCCGCTGGTGTCCATGACAAAGAGGGAAATATTGTCCGTGACGCAGATTTGATCCAGCTCTGTGATAAAATCGCTCTCCTCCAGACGCCCCTGGGCCACTCCGCTGTTCAGCACACTGTATGCTTTTAAAATCACCCTCTGTTTATTCCTGATATAATAATCCTCCAGAAAAAACTGGTTCACAAGCCAGCAGCAGATCAGCGTTATCGTCATAACGCCGATAAAACAAGCTGCCATCTGGCGCTTAATGGAATGCTTCATTCTTCTACCTCAGCCCTATTGTTTTCTTTAAGCACCATATCACAGATCGGGACGGATTTCAACCGTCCCTCTGCTGCCTGGAGATTTTTCTGTCTGTTCACAAAAGAGACATATTTCTTTGTTATAGTATAGAAAGATACGGAAATAAGCGGAGGGTTCATTTATGGATAAATTGAAAATTCTGGTTGTGGATGACGAAAGCAGGATGCGCAAGCTGGTGAAGGATTTTCTGGTAAAGCAGAATTATGAGGTATTGGAGGCCGCAAACGGCGCAGAAGCCCTGGATCTGTTTTTTGAAACGGAAGGAATCGCCGTGGTGATTCTGGATGTGATGATGCCCAAAATGGACGGCTGGCAGACCTGCCGGGAGATACGGGAATACTCCAAAGTCCCCATCATCATGCTCACAGCCAAGTCCGACGAACGGGACGAGCTTCAAGGCTTTGAGCTGGGCGTGGACGAGTACATCTCCAAGCCCTTCAGCCCCAAGATTCTGGTTGCCCGGGTAGAAGCCATCCTTCGCAGAACCAGCACCCGAAGCGTGGATGACATTCTGGCTGCCGGCGGCATTGAGCTCAACAAATCCGCCCATCTGGTCACCCTGGATGGCAATTCCCTGGATCTGAGCTTTAAGGAGTTCGAGCTTCTCGCCTACTTTATGGAGCATGAAGGCATCGCCCTCTCCCGTGAGAAAATACTCAACAACGTCTGGAACTACGACTATTTCGGAGATGCCCGAACCATCGACACCCATGTAAAAAAGCTGCGGAGCAAGCTGGGGGAAAAAGGGGAGCTGATTAAGACCATCTGGGGGATGGGGTACAAATTTACCACGGAAGAAGCTTCTTAAGAGACATAAAGAAGGAGCCGCCGGGAAATGGCTGATGCTGTATTTCCCGGCGGCTCCTTTTTGTCTATCTTAAGCAGCCCTGATTCTCAAGCCACTCCTGGTTCTTCCGGATCACTTCTCTCATAGCCTTCTCCCCAGGCGCTCCCAGGGTCAGACGCTTATTGACACAGGTATCCATGCTCACAGCCTCATAAACATCCTCCGCAAACACCGGGCTGATGCTCTTAAGCTCCTCAAGCTCCAGCTCCTCAATGGCCTTCCCCTGCTCAATACAGTAGAGCACCAGGCGCCCAATCACTCCATGGGCATCCCGGAACGGCACCCCATGATTCACCAGATAATCCGCTGCATCCGTAGCGTTGGTAAATCCATTTCTCGCACTTGCAGCCATCTGGGGCTTATTGAACTTCATCGTATCCAGCATCCCCGTAAAGAGCGCCAGACACCCCTTCACCGTATCAAAAGCATCAAAAGTCAGCTCCTTATCCTCCTGCATATCCTTATTGTAGGCAAGAGGCAGCCCCTTCATAGTCGTAAGCAGGGAAACCAGTGCGCCGTACACACGGCCCGTCTTTCCCCGTACAAGCTCTGCAATATCCGGATTCTTCTTTTGGGGCATAATACTGCTTCCCGTACTATACGCATCATCAATCTCCACAAACCGGTACTCATTGGTATTCCAGATAATAATCTCCTCCGAAAACCGGCTCAGGTGCATCATAATCGTAGACAACGCCGAAAGCAGCTCAATCAGATAATCCCGATCCGCCACCGAATCCATACTATTCAGGGTCGCCCCCGCAAAGCCAAGAAGCTCTGCCGTATACTCCCTGTCCAGAGGATACGTCGTCCCTGCCAGGGCCCCTGATCCAAGGGGACAGTAATTCATCCGCTCATAGATATCCGAAAGCCTCCCCCGATCCCTCTTAAACATCTCAAAATAAGCCCCCAGGTGATGGGCCAGCGTAATCGGCTGAGCCTTCTGCAGATGGGTAAAGCCCGGCATAACTGTCTGCACATGCTCCTCCATCAGCCGCTGCAGCACCTCAAGAAGCCCCCTCACCAGAGCATCTATCTCACAGATCTCATCCCTGGTGTAAAGCTTCATATCCAGAGCCACCTGGTCATTCCGGCTGCGCCCTGTATGAAGCTTCTTCCCCGGATCCCCGATCCGTTCAATCAGCGTCGCCTCCACAAAGCTGTGGATATCCTCATACTCATCGCTGATATCCAGCTTCCCGCTCTCCACATCCTCAAGGATTCCCTCAATCCCCTTTAGGATCACATCCCTTTCATCCTCCGAAAGAATCCCCTGCTTTGCCAGCATCCGCACATGAGCCATGCTCCCTTTCATATCCTGCTTATAAAACTTCTTATCAAACGAAATAGACGCATTAAAGTTATAGACCAACTGATCGGTCTCCTTTGTAAAACGTCCTCCCCAAAGCTGTGCCATAATCATTCCCTCATCTTTCCCCGGCCCGTTCCTGTGATTTCAAAAAAGCATCTGCCGGACGCTGCCATGTAATTTTCATCCATCTGTAATAACATTTCTCTAAATATAGCACAGTTTTCCCCCAGGTTCAAGATTTCCCCAAAAACTCTAATTGCTTCTCTCCCGAAGCGAATACACGCATCCGCAATAATCCTGCCGATAAAGCCCATACTCCCTGGACAGCTCAATCGACCTTTTATACCCGTTCCGCTTCTTAAAATCACTATTCAAATAAGCCACCCCATACTCCCTGGCCAATTTCTCCCCAATCTCATTAAGCTTTTCGGCATCTTTAAGCGGACTGATCGACAGCGTTGTCGTAAAATAATCAAACGCCCCGGCCCGGGCCATCTGCGCCGCCTCCAGAAGCCGCAGGTGATAACAGCGGAAGCACCTCTCTCCCCCTTCCGGCTCAAGCTCAAGCCCTTTTGCCATCTCGTAAAACCGCTCCTGCTCATAAGGCCCTTCCAGAAAAGAAATCCTATGCTTTGCCGGCAGCCGCAAGATAAGCGCTTCCTGCTCCTTCACCCGTTTTTCATACTCCTCAGCCGGAAATATATTCGGATTGTAATAAAAAACCGTAACAGAAAAATACTCCGAAAGATATTCCAGCACATAGCTGCTGCATGGAGCGCAGCAGCTATGCAGTAAAAGCCTGGGCGTCTGCCTCGCTTCTACAAGCTTCTCAATGGTTCCCTCTAGTTCCCTCTGATAATTTCTCTTGTTCATTTCCTGCACACATCCTGTTTTTCATTCTATCTATCCCATGCAGCTACAGACTGCTGCCCGTCACGCCCAGATACTCCTCCAGGCAGATGCCCCGTTCCATGATCTCCTTCGCCGCCTTCTCGCCTACATAACGGTAATGCCAGGGTTCAAAGATAATGCCTGTCTCCTCCGTCTTATCCGTTGGATACCGCAGAATAAACCCGTATTTCCAGCAATTTTCCTCAAGCCACCGGGCTTCCTCCGTCCGGGCCTGTTTTTCATCGAGAATCTGGTAATCCCTTGCCACAATATCCACAGCCAGCCCCAGATTATGCTCGCTGGTGCCCGGCAAGGCCACCTCCGTGCCCGCCTTTTCCCTGGCCGCCTCGCCGGTAAGCCCTGTTTCCGCCGTCACCCTGCGTACCTTATCCTCAAACAAATCCGTCTGCTTCTCTATGGTACGATACGCCGAACAAACCCAGAAGTCAAGTCCTTCCCTCCGGCCTGCCGCAAGCATTTCCTGGAGATACCCCACGGCTCTGGCGTCAAAATAGTAATTGTTCTCTATCTCCGCAACCGCCGGCTTGTAGCCGTTCTCCATAGGGTTCCATTTATTTACCAGAACCAGCTTCCAGGCCTCTTCATCGCCGGCCTCTTCTCCTGCAGACGCATAGTCTCCTGCAGTTTCCTCCGCTTCGGAAGGTTCCTGATTATTCCTGCCGTATTCTGTCTGTCCTATATCTTCTGCCTCGGCTTGGGCAGGTCTCTCCTCCGGATTCTTTGCAAATACAATCCTTCCGCACAATACCCCCAGCAGGAAGGTAAACATACAGAAGCCTAAAATCTTCCTCTGCATGGCTTGCTTACGCTTTCTCTTTCTCTTTCTCGTTCCTCTGTTTTCATATTCTGCTTCTCTGTATCTACGCATATTTCATCACCTCGTATTTTTATCATAGAGGCGGCTTGCATCAAAAAAGCATCAATTTTTAAACTTTTTGTTCCGAGATTACTCCTATATATTAACATCCATCTGAAATAAGCTTTCCGTAATTCCAAGCGTATACTGTATGGTATCACCGTTATCTTCAAAAACCACACGGAGCACCTGTCTATCCACAGATATTCCCCAGGCAAGGGCTACCTTCAGCCCTGCCTCCTCATAGCTGTAGCCTTTGCTTATGAGCATATCAATTTCTTTTTCAAAAAGCTCTTCCTCCGCTCCCTGCCCGATTCCATACCAGCCGGTGCTGCTGGCCTTCATCTCGCAGCCCAGATATTCTGCCCAGCGCCGGGCAAGCTCTTTTTGTTCCTCCATCTCCATAGACATATCCCTGCTTAATCCAATCGCTGCCCCTGCATAATCCGCAACCGGCCCCGCCGCATATTGGGCAAAGCTTACAATCTTTCCCGTCTCGTCATCCAGAAAAAATGAAACGTCATATTCCAGCGTTTCCACATATCCCTGCCAGAACATAATCGACCTTTCACTGTCCTCCATATCCACATAAAAGGTGACCGTAGCTTCTCTGATCTTCATTGATTCCATGTCAAAATCTATGAGAATGTCCTGGTCTGCCAGAATCCCGATTTCCTTTCTTATCTGATCCTCTATGGTGTCCTTGTTGTAATTTTTTCCGTTTACCAGAGTCAGTGCGTTGACCGTCTCCTGGTTCCGAAGCTTAAGCTTCTCCGACAGCGTCATAGAAATCTGCTCCTTCAGCACAACCTCCTGCACTTCCTCAATTTCACTTTTTCCGGTCCGCTGTTCGTCCTGCCATTTCAGAACACGAATGGGCAGAAAGAAACTGGCTGCGGTCAGAAAAAGCAGAAGAACTCCGGTAATCACATAATTTTTCACAACGTGCCTCCTATTCCAGTCTTATTCCAGTTCCGCCTCCAGGAAGATGCGCACCATGGTTCCCTTGCCCTGTATGCTCTTAAAGGTCATAATCCCCCCGTGGCGCTTCACAATCTCCTGGCAGATGGATAAGCCAAGCCCCGCTCCTCCCTGCTGCCGGGCCCGGGACTTGTCTACCATATAAAACGCCTCCGTAATCCGGGAAAGCTCCTCCTTTGGAATCCCCTTTCCCGTATCCCTGACGTAGATGGCAAAGCCCTCTTCCTCCCTGCGGCCCAGCAGGTAAAGGGTTCCTTCCCCTTCGATGGCCTTCCGTCCGTTGTCCAGGAGGTTTAAAAGCACTGTTTTCATTAAGTCCGGCTCCAGCATCAGCGTCGCGTCCTCCACAATCACCTTCAGCCCGATGCCCAGCTTTTTCAAGGAAGGCGTTAGCATCCCCTTGATGTCCTCCGCAAGCCAGCGGATTTTCACCGGCTTAAGCTCCAATTCCTGGTTTTTTACCACCATCAGATCCAGAAGCTTAAAGGAGAGGGATTCCAGACGCTTTCCCTCCTTAAAAATGTAATTGGCCGCCTGGAACTGCTCTTCCTGGGTGACCTGTGTGGTCCGAAGCATATCTGCATATCCAATCATGGAGGTCAGCGGCGTCTTAAGCTCATGGGCAAAGCTTCCGATAAAATCCTCCTGCCTCCTGGCTGCATCCTCCAGCTCCTGAAACTGCTGTTCCAGGTTATCCGCCATATGATTAAAGTCCGCAGCCAGATCCCCGATCTCATCCTTACTCTCCATCCTGGCCCTGACGCTTAAGTTTCCTCCGGCAATCCTCCGGGTGGCCCTGGACAGCCGCCTTAAGGGGCGCAGAAGCCAGGAGGCCATTGCATAGCAGAGAATACTCTGAACTGCCAGAAGCCCGGCAAGCCACTGTCCGTAAATCCGGTATTGGGACTCCCTCTCCTCAAAAAGCTCGGTTACGTCCCGGATGCTCTCCAAGTACAAAAACGCATCCTCCCCCAGGCAGACCATGCTTGCCGTCTGAAGCTCATAGCCGCTTTGAGTCTTCCGCAGCATATGTCCCCGGCTGGTTCTTGTGATGGCTTTTAAAAGCCCTGTATCCGGGCCCGTCCCCGTATTGTCATAGAGCACCTGGCCTTCCCTGTCGGAAATCCTTATCTTAAGGCTGCTTCCCGCCATTCCGTCCACCATAGCGTCCGCCGTGCGCCGCACATTTTCCTTGCTTGGCTCCATATCCTGTATGGCAGCGCTCCAATAAGCCGCAAAGGAATACTGAAGCATCCGGTTCTCCTCCCCGGCGTTGGCAGCCTCTCTCTGGTAGGTAGACTGAAATAAGGCGGATATCAGCACGTATCCGCCAATGGTGAAGATCAAAAGACTTAGCATAATGGTTGAAAAACATATTTTCCAGGAAAATTTCATCTATCCCTCCAGGCGGTATCCCACCTTGTAGACTGTGACAATCTTATCCTCCCAGCCTATCTTTTTGCGCATCCGCTGTACATGAAGATCCACCGTGCGGCTGTCTCCCATATATTCCCCTCCCCAGATACGTTCGTAAATGGTCTCCCGGTAGAGGGCTACGTTTTTATTGCGGACAAACAGCAAAAGAAGCTCGTATTCCTTCTTTGTGAGATTGATGGGAGCACCGTCCCGTTTTACAATCCGGGAAGAGGTGTCTATAACCAAATCGTGTACGGTGAGAATGTTTTCTGTCTTGTGATAACGCCGGAGCACGGTTTCCACCCTGGCCAGCAGCTCGATGATCTCAAAGGGCTTGGTGAGATAATCGTCGGCCCCCAGCTTCAGGCCCTTCACCCGGTCTGTGACGGATGCCTTGGCCGTGAGGAAAATCACGGGAATCTCCAGGGGCGTTATATAGTTCATCAATTCGTAGCCGTCCACCTTGGGAAGCATCACGTCCAGAAGAATCAGATCGTACCTGGCTTTATCCAGAGCGTCCGCAGCAGCCATGCCGTCATAGACACAGCGGCAGGAGTAGCCTGCTTTTCTTAAGTTTACGGCTATGAGATTGGAAATGGGTCTTTCGTCCTCGACTACTAAAATCTGTATCATTTTGTTTCCTCTTCTCGTCAAATACTAACAGCTTGTATCACAAAATTTACATCATTAGTGTATCATAGTTGCATCAAAAAAGCACCATTTCCTGCTGCCCTCATAAAATAGCTATATATTACGGAACTATTAATAGGAGGCATGCTTATGAACCCTTTACTGGAGCTTTCCCATGTCAGCTACTCCTACCATGAAGTGAACGGGGAAACCCTGGCCCTGTCCGACATCTCCTTTCAGCTGGAGAGCGGCAGCTTCCTGGCCATTGTCGGCCCTTCCGGCTGCGGAAAATCCACGCTTCTGTCACTGATCAGCGGCCTTCTTGAGCCTGAGGAGGGCACGATTTCCTTCCTGGGGAAGTCCCTTAGGGAGGCCGGATCCAACATCGGATATATGCTGCAAAAGGATCATTTGTTTGAATGGCGCACCGTCTACAGCAATGTGACACTGGGCCTGGAGATACAGAAAAAACTGACCCCCAGGCACCTGGCTTCTGTGGATGCCATGCTGGAAACCTATGGTCTTTCTTCCTTTCGGGACGCCAGGCCCTCCCAGCTCTCCGGAGGCATGCGCCAGAGAGCGGCCCTGATACGCACCCTGGCCCTGGAGCCGGATCTTCTGCTTCTGGATGAGCCCTTTTCTGCGCTTGATTACCAGACGAGGCTTTCCGTCTGTGACGACATTGCCGCCATTATTAAAAAAGAAGAAAAAACTGCCATTCTTGTTACCCATGACTTGTCAGAGGCTATCAGCATGGCGGATCAGGTACTGGTGCTTTCCAAACGGCCCGGACGGGTGCAGAGGCTGGTTCCCGTAGCCTTTGCCATGGAGGAACGCACGCCTATGCGATCCAGGAATGCGCCGGAATTTAAAGACTATTTTAATCTTATCTGGAAGGAGTTGAATATAAGTGGCTGAACCGTCTCTTGCTCAGCAAAGCTTTCTGGAACAGCGGAAGCGGAAGCTTCGGGCCATTACCCTTGCCCGTATCTTTATTTTCCTTTTGTTCCTGCTTATCTGGGAGGCAAGCGCAAGGCTTCATCTGATTGACGCCTTTATTTTCAGCAGCCCCAGCCGCGTCTGTGAAATATTTGTTTCTATGATGGCCGACCGGTCTGTTTTTATGCATATCGGCACGACTCTGGCGGAAACGCTCTTAAGCTTTTTCCTGGTGTTTCTGTTCAGTCTGCTGACTGCCGTTCTGCTGTGGCTCTTCCACAGCCTTTCCCGGATTCTGGAGCCTTATCTGGTGGTGCTCAACAGCCTGCCTAAGTCTGCCCTGGCCCCTCTTCTCATTGTATGGCTTGGGGCCAATATGAAAACAATTGTCGCAGCCGGCATGTCTGTGGCTGTATTCGGGAGTATTTTAACGATTTACACGGGATTTTCCGAGGTGGATCCAGAAAAGGTTAAACTAATCTACACTCTGGGCGGAAATAAGAGGGATGTGCTCCGCAAGGTTGTACTTCCCAGCTCCGTTCCCATCTTTATCAATACCATGAAGGTTAATATCGGCCTCTGCCTGGTTGGGGTGGTGATCGGGGAATTTATCGGCAGCCGGCAGGGGCTGGGGTATCTGATTATTTATGGGAGCCAGGTGTTCCAGCTTGACATGGTGCTGATGTCCATTGTGATTCTCTGTGTGATGGCCATGATTCTTTATCAAGGGATTAACCTTGTGGAAAAGCATTGTCTGAAGCGGTTTTGACCATTGGGCCTGTAAGAATCCGTGAACGGGTTCTAAAAGCCGCTGCCGCAAAAAAACAGGAGATGCAGACGGCACCTCCTGGAATACATATTTTTCTTCCAATTTCTTCAATTAATATCCCTTTCGCCTCCACTTTTCTGCCAGCTGCTCTGTGAAAACCAGAAGATACGTGCAATTATACGTTGCATGTGTTAAACTAAGGTGAAATGAAAGAGGAAGCATACTATGGCAAAAATTCTAATTGTCGAAGATGAAAAAAATATGCAGGAAATTATCGCCGAATATATGCAGCGCGGCGGCCATACTTGTTTTACCGCTGACGACGGCATGGATGCGCTGCTGGCGCTGAAAAGCAATCCTGTGGATTTGATGATACTGGATATTATGATGCCCCATGTTGATGGATTTTCCGTCTGCAGGATGGCAAGAGAAATGAGCAGTATCCCTATTATCATGTTAACAGCGAAAAGCAATGAGGACGATAAACTAAAGGGCTATGAATTGGGCGCAGATGATTATATGACAAAACCATTCAGCCCCAAGGTGCTGCTGGCAAAGGCCAATGCCTTATTGCGCCGCTCTCCTGCTCTTTTGGCCGATACGATAAACGCCGGTAAAATTTCAATCAATGCCGCTTCACATAAAGTTTTTCTGGAGGGAAAGGAGATCACGCTGACCCACAAGGAGTATGAGCTTCTTTACTTTTTCATGTCGAATCCAGGCCAGATTTTCAGCCGAGAGCAATTGCTCAACCGCATATGGGGATATGATTTTGAGGGAACCACCAGAACCGTAGATACGCATATCAAAACCCTCCGCCAGAAATTGGGAAGCGAGGGCAGGCACATTGTTACGCTTATCCGGTCCGGCTACAAATTTGAGGTGACAGCATGAAAATAAGTGGACAAATGAACGTTTTTACCATTCGGAAAAAAATACTGCTGGCTTCCAAACTGATGGGGATTATTCTGGTGTTATCTTATGTGTTTTCTACCAGGCTGCCCTTAAGCGCAGATGTCTCCCTTATCATCTGGCTGATATTTGTTGCCGCCTTAATCTGCGCGGTTGATTTATGGATGGCCCGGTTTATCTCAAAGCCCGTGTCGGAACTGAATGAAGCCGCTGGGCGGATGGCGAATTTAGATTTCTCGCATCTATGTAAGGTATCGGGACGCGATGAGTTTGGGGAACTCTCCCACAGTCTGAATATTATGGCCCAGAATCTGCAGGATACATTCGGGGCGCTGGAACACGCCAACCGGAAACTGGAGCAGGATGTGGAACAGAAAAAGCGTCTGCTCTCTGAGCGCAGAGAGCTGGCAGACAGCCTTTCCCACGAAATGAAAACGCCCCTGGGCGTGATCCAGGCTTATACGGAAGGACTGCAGGATGAAACAGAGGAAGCGAAAAGGCAGCATTACTATGAAGTCATTATAAAAGAAACGGAACGCATGAGCTGCCTGATTACCACTCTGCTCGACTTATCTGCACTGGAAAGCGGAGCTGCCGGGCTTCACCCGGAACGCTTTGAATTCGTTGAATTTCTGGAAACGGTTGCCGGACGGCTGCTGGTTGATGCCCCAGATGCTGATTTTAACCTGCAATATGAATTGCCAGAGCTGCCTGCCTATGTCAATGCCGATAAGGGCAGAATGGAGCAGGTACTGAACAATCTCATCGTCAATGCAAAACGAAACGTCCGCCCTGGCGGTATTTTGAAGCTTTCGCTCACAGAACGGGAAGGGATGCTGGACTTTTTTATCTACAATCAGGGACAACCTATCCCACAGGAAAATCTTCCAAAAATCTGGACAAAATTTTACCGCGATAAAAACGCAAAATACAGCGGCTCCGGGTTAGGGCTGGCGATTGTGGCACAAATCCTTTCCATGCATCATCTAAAGTATGGCGCTTCCAACCGGCAGGACGGCGTGACCTTCTATTTTTCTATTCCTTCTATAAAATAAACCGTGCCAAAGGCTTCTGTTTCTATAAAGAAATGGAGGCTTTTTCTTATCGTATAAAAGATTTCACACCGAATTCACACCAATTTCACATAAACTTCAACGCACTTTTTTATTCTTACCCCATCAAGAGGAAAGAAACGTCCTCAAAATAAGGAGGCAGGGATTATGTTCTTAGGTTTGGAATGGTACTGGTGGCTTGTGACTGCGGCGCTTATCCTCTCTATCCCTTTCAAGGTAAAGTTTATAAAATGGTGGAGCACTCGGGAACAGGGCAGGAAAAAGGAGCGATATGGAAAATGGGGGGATGATGAATGATTGAAGTAAAGGATCTGACATTTTCCTATGGAAAAGACAAACAGGCATTGCACGGCCTGAACTTCTCTGTGGGGGATGGGGAAATCTTTGGATTCCTGGGGCCGAACGGCTCCGGGAAGTCTACCACCCAAAAGATACTGACCGGCATTCTGAAGGAACACGGCGGCATGGTGTCCCTCTTCGGGAAAGAGTTAAGGGAAGTGCCTGACCAGGAATTCTTCCAGAAAATCGGCGTCCTGTTTGAGTTTCCCTATCTGTACGCCAATCTAAGCGCCCTTGACAACCTGCGCTATTTTTCCTCTTTCTATCCCAAAGAACAGCTGCGCAATGCCCTGGAGGTGCTTGATGAACTGGAATTTAAGAAGGATTTCTTAAGGAAACCGGTGTCCTCCTACTCCAAGGGGATGCGCCAGCGTGTCAGTATGGCGAGGGCCTTGATCAGCAGCCCGAAACTCCTGTTTTTAGACGAGCCGACCAGCGGCCTTGATCCAGCCGGGGCTGTCCTCTTCCGCAGGATTATAGAGAAGGAACGCCAAAAGGGGACAACGGTATTTGTAACAACCCATAATATGCTGGATGCCGATCTGCTCTGTGACAGAGTGGCTTTTATCTCTGATGGAAACATTGTTGCGCTTGATACGCCGGAAAATCTAAAAGAACAGAACAGCAGCCGCAGCATTGCTGTTCATTATCTGTATCAGGGCAGGAGGGAAGAACAGACGCTGGATGCACAGTCGCTGAAGTCAGGTTTTCCTTTTCCATTTGATGAACTGATCAGTATTCACTCCCAGGAGCCGACGCTGGAGGACATTTTTATCCAGTATGCAGGAAGGAGGCTGTCTTGAAGTACCTTTTTTCTTTATTCAAAAAGGACTGCCGCATGATGGCGTCAGGAAAATTTTTCCTGATAGCACTTGGATCCCTTTTGCTCTATACAGGGTTCATTCACTTTGGCTATCTGAATCTTATGGGAGATCATGCCAATATCTACAACGTCTATCTCTATGATCCAGAAAGGACTTATACACAGGCATCGCCCCTTATCCACCTAGTAACTTCTGAGGAAGAGCTGGATGAGGCGCTTGCCAGAGATACAAGCGGCGGTGTCGGAATCCGCATAAAGGATGGCAGGCCCCATATTGTACTTTATGCGGGAACCCCAAAAGCCGACCGGCATAGAGCAGACTATGCCCTCTCGCTTCTGCATTCCGGCAGCGGATACAAGCCGGAAACCGTGGGGGAGCATACTCCGGAAATGAAACAGCGCAGGGAGATCACCTGTGAGCTGCTGTTTATTGAGATTGTTGCCGTCGGCTTTTTGGGGATTGCGTCTGTGCTGTTTAAAGAAAAACAGATGGGAGTGATACGCATTCATGCTATTATGCCTCTGAAAAAGAGCCTGTTTATATGTTCCAAGGTCTTCCTTTTTCTGCTTACGGATTTCGTTTTTGCAGCTTTGATGACTCTGTTCAATGTCGGGCCAAAAGAAGCAGGCAGTATGCTGCCTGCTGTCCTTGTACAGACAGGAATCTTATCTCTGATTATGTCTCTCACTGGCTTCAGCTGTGCAATGCTGTTAAAAGATTTTAAACAATTTTCACTGGCTTATCTGGTGATTGCGCTTTTTATTGCAACACCGGTTTTCCTGTCGGCCAACACTGCAATTAAAATGGACTGGATCTGCCGGCATCCCTTTTATCATCTGTATATGGGGCTGAAACATGCTTTTTTTGGCACGCCTGTTACAAACCCGGTTTATTATATCTGTGCAGTGTGTGTTATTCTTTTACTCTTTGGCATTGCCGCTGCGGCGTTTCGCAAAGAGATGGGGGAGGAGGGTTAATTATGAAAGGATTGATCTATCAGCTGAAGAGCGTTAGGAAAGATAAATTTTGCATCATGTCGTTTTTCCTGCCTGTTATGGCCGCTATGGCACTGAATATGGCCGGTTCCATTGACCTGTCCTCTTTAGGCGAATACTACTTTTGTGTGGTTGACGGCGGAGTCACTGATGAAGCAAGGGAATGGCTTATGGGGTACGGCGATGTTACCGTCTGTCAGACAAGGGAGGAATGGCTTTCGGCGATCCGGGAGCCGTCTACCAATCTGATTGGCGTCGAAATGGACGGAAACAGCATCAAGACAGCTTTATCTGGTGATGAATTACCTTTGTGGCAGCAGACGGCAGCCACACTTCCGGCTCTCTATGAACAGAGGGAACTGTCGGCCGGAGTCCGTATACAGACCTTGGAACAGCCTGACGTACTGACCGGATTTCAATATATTTTTATGGCAATGACGCTGATTACTGCCATGTTCATGGGCTGTACTTTTAATGCAATGAACATTATTTCCGAAAAAGAAGATGGGATTGCACTGATCAATGAAATACTGCCTATGACCTCCAGGCAATATATAATTCAGAAAATTTTTATCGGTTTTGTGTTTGGCTGTCTGTCCGCAATGGTTACGGCGGCAGTCTGTTTCCGGCTTTCTCCCGGCCGGATGGCGGTAATGCTGGCATTAACTGTATTGTCAGCCTTTGCGTCGTCTTTGGCCGGCCTCTTTATCGGCCGTGTTTCGGACGGGATGATGGCAGGCGTGGTTTATATCAAAATTCTTATGATTGTATTTATGGCGGTTCCCCTTCTTAAATATCTGGCGCTGGCAGAAAATAAGATCCTCTCCGGTATCTGCTATCTCATCCCATCCTGCGCAGCTTTTGAGGGAATTATGGAGCTGGCCAACGGCAGCATGACAGCCGCCGGTAAAGATCTGGTGATTCTTGCGATTCATTGTATTGGTTGGATTTTGCTCTATCCAGCTGCCCTCCGTCAGTTTGGGGCTGCCGCAAAATAAGGCGGCAGCCCCAGCACCGTCAGCCAATCAAAACTCTTTTCCCACAAAAGGCGAACCCATATTTTCTTATCTTTTCTTTGGGAACTCCCTTTGCTATAAGCGCAGCTTCGTACTTTCGTTCCTCGATCTGCTGCAGGGCCGCCTTCACCGTATCCGCAAGCTCCTTTTCATCCTCCATATCCTGTACCTTGAATTCCAGTATAATCCCGTCATCGTCCTTTTTGGGCTCCAGCATCACATCATACCGCCCAAAGCCGCTCTCACGGTTGGAGACTACCGCATAGCGGTCAGACAAGTCTACTAACAGCCCCAGCACAAAGCCGTGGTAGAAGCGCTCCGGCTCCGCAGCCTCTGAAGGCTTGTTTCCTGTATCAAAAGCACTGAACGTAGCAAGGGCCACTTTATTCATATAATAATTCATAGCCTTCAAGTCATTTAACAGCAGCGCCTTGATAAAATCATTATAATTCTCATCCTGCTCAGAAAACCATCCCCGAATCATGTTCTCAAACATCATCCGCACTTCCCGGTTTGTCAGGGTCAGGGTGTAGTACCAGCGGCCTTCCGTTTCTATATATTCTACCTGCAGAGCTTTCAGATAACCGCTGGCAAGGAGGAGACTCCAGACGGAGTTTCTTTTTACAGCCAATTCCCCATACACAATCTGCTCATCCATCTCCACCCGGAAAGCCTCGCCGTGCATCAGCCCCTCAAGCCTTTGCTTAACCTCCTTGTTTCCCTCCCGAATCAGTTTTCCTACCAGGCTGTTGGAGCTGGAATTGGCCCAATACGTTCCCGCCTTTCTTTTATCCAAATAGTTTAAAACAGACCAGGGATTATAGATATCCGTATGATCCCCAAAGGTAAATCCATCATACCAGCTTTTAACCTCTTGCTTTCTGTCCGGCATTCCGCACTCATCCAGTGCAGCGAATACTTCTTCTTCCGTAAACCCAAAGCAATCCGCATACTTTTCCGAAGTAGTTGTCACCACCTCGAGATTATTTAAATCAGAAAAAATAGATTCCCTGCTCACTCTTGTAATCCCTGTCATAATAGCCCTGTTCAGATAGGGATTCGTTTTAAAGGTTGAATTGAACATACTTCTGGTAAAGGAAACCAGCTCCTCCCAATATCCATTCACATAGGCTTCCTGCATAGGAGTATCATACTCGTCCAAGAGAATAATCACCTTTTTATGATAATATTTATACAAAAACCTTGATAATTGGTGAAGAGCCATCGTAGCCGTAACCTCCGGCATACTTTTGGAAACACTGCGGAAATCTTCTTTTTCCTCGGATAACAAAGCATCTCCCTCCAGCACAAAGCTATACTCATAATACAGATTCGTAAGAATCTGATTGATTCTCTGCACGGTTGACTCATAGCTGCTTTCCTTTACATTGGCGAATGAAAGGCTAATCACCGGATAGGTTCCCTGCAGTTCTCTGTACTTTTCATCCTCCCAGATGGAAAGTCCTTCAAACAGCTCTCCCCTGCCCTCATAATTTACGGAAAAGAACTGCTCCGTCATACTCATAGTCAGTGTCTTTCCAAAGCGCCTGGGACGGGTAATCAAGGTGACATCATCCAGATTTTCCCACCACTCTTTTATAAATTTTGTTTTATCTACATAAAAGCATTGTCTCTCTCGTACGTTCTCAAAGCTTTGCAGACCAATACCCACCGTTCTCGCCATGCTTCGCACCTCCTTACCTTTGGTCTGATCCAATCAAGACATTTTTCCCACAAAAGGCAAAGCCATACTTGCGCACTTTTTCTCTTGGAACTCCCTTTTCCATCAAAATGGTTTCATATTTCTTCTTTTCTATCTGTTCCAAAGCCGCCTTTACCGTATCGGATAGCTCTTTCTCATCCTCTGGATCCTGCACTTTGAATTCTAAAATAATTCCATCATCTTCATGTTTTGGTTCCAACATCACATCATATCGTCCAAAGCCGCTCTCACGATTCGAGGTCACTGTATAACGGTCAGCCAATTCCACCAGAAGCCCCAAAACAAACCCATGATAAAAACGCTCCGGCTCTGCTGCTTCCGAGGGTTTATTCCCAACATCAAAGCTGCTAAAAGTAGCGAGAGCCACCTTATTCATATAATAATTCATGGTTTTCAAATCATCTGCCAGCATAGCTTTAATAAACTCGTTATATTCCCTTCTGCTCCTGCCAAACCAGTCCCGTACCATGACGCAGAACATCCGCCTTACTTCACGATTGGTAAGCGCCAGCTCGTAGTCCGGCGCATCCACTGATTCCCAATCTTCTTCATAATCGAGTACTTTCAGATAACCGCTGGCCAGCAAGAGACTCCAGATCCCTTCTTCATTTCCTTCCAGCTCTCCATACACAATCTGCTCATCTATTGGTTTTATAATCGGCTTACCCGAAATCAAATCCTCAAATTCCTGCTTAATATCTGCACTTCCCTCACGAATCAGTTTTCCTACCAGGCTGTTGGAGCTGGAATTGGCCCAATACGTTCCCGCCTTTCTTTTATCCAAATAGTTTAAAACAGACCAGGGATTATAGATATCCGTATGATCCCCAAAGGTAAATCCATCATACCAGCTTTTAACCTCTTGCTTTCTGTCCGGCATTCCGCACTCATCCAGTGCAGCGAATACTTCTTCTTCCGTAAACCCAAAGCAATCCGCATACTTTTCCGAAGTAGTTGTCACCACCTCGAGATTATTTAAATCAGAAAAGATAGATTCCCTGCTCACTCTTGTAATCCCTGTCATAATAGCCCTGTTCAGATAGGGATTCGTTTTAAAGGTCGAATTGAACATACTTCTGGTAAAGGAAACCAGCTCCTCCCAATATCCATTCACATAGGCTTCCTGCATGGGAGTATCATACTCGTCCAAGAGAATAATCACCTTTTTATGATAATATTTATACAAAAACCTTGATAATTGGTGAAGAGCCATCGTAGCCGTAACCTCCGGCATACTTTTGGAAACACTTCGGAAATCTTCTTTTTCCTCGGATAACAGAGAATCTCCCTCCAGCACAAAGCTATACTCATAATACAGATTCGTAAGAATCTGATTGATTCTCTGCACGGTTGACTCATAGCTGCTTTCCTTTACATTGGCGAATGAAAGGCTAATCACCGGACAGGTTCCCTGCAGTTCTCTGTACTTTTCATCCTCCCAGATGGAAAGTCCTTCAAACAGCTCTCCCCGGCCCTCATAGTTTATGGAAAAGAACTGCTCCGTCATACTCATAGTCAGCGTCTTTCCAAAGCGCCTGGGGCGGGTAATCAGGGTGACATCATCCAGATTTTCCCACCACTCTTTTATAAATTTTGTTTTATCTACATAAAAGCATTGTCTCTCTCGTATCTTCTCAAAGTTTTGCAGCCCTATTCCTACAGTTCTCGTCATATGGCACACCTCCTCGCCTTCCATGTTTTTATCTTACCATAGTTTTAGTACACTATCCAGCATCTTTTCGCAGCTGCACTGCCTCTTCCGGCTGCTTGCATCCTCCTTCTGCCAATGCTATACTGATTTTGTTATTGTATCATACCCTCAGCAAAAATAATGATTGCTTAACTTATTACAGAACAGAAAGGCTCCTTGATTATGAAAATCACCGCCTCCCATACAAATCCGGACAACAGCCGAAACGCAGACGCAATTATCTTTCAATATCGCTCTGCGGCAAACAAAATGATAGAAACTGTCATTTTCCTTCTGGTTACGGTATTTCCATTGATCCTTCACGATTCCTACTACGATATTCTGGAAACAAAATATTGCTTCTACACACTGTGTATTCTGATCTTAAGCGGCGCCATGCTCCTTCTGGCCTTTTATATGGCAGGTATTCATCGGAAAAGCTTACCGGGCGTACCTGCCAAAGCTTTGCTGTCCCGGCTGCACCCAGGCAGCTGGAAAAAAAATTTTTGCGCGGCAGATGCTATGGTTCTGGGCTTCTGGCTGACAGCAGTTATTTCCACATTACAGTCACGCTTCCCTTATGAAGCCTTCTGGGGCAATGAAGGCCGTTACAGCGGCCTGTTCCTGCTGACTCTGTATGTTGTTTCCTATTTTTTAATCAGCCGTTTCTGGTTCTTAAACGGACGGCTTTTTGATGTGTTTCTGGCCAGTGGGATGATCCTGTGCCTATTTGGTATCACAGATTATTTTCAGATGGACATTCTCCATTTCCGCAAAGATTCCCCGGCTTCCATGGCAAGCTTTACTTCCACATTAGGCAATATCAATACCTATACGGCTTATGTGGGGATGCTTCTCGGCTTGTCTGCCGCTCTGTTCGCATTGGAAAAAAACCTAAAAAAATCTATCTGGTATTACGCCTGTTTTATTGTTTCTCTGACAGCCATTATCCTTGGGCGCAGTGACAATGCCTATCTAAGTCTTGCCGCAGTCTTTATCTTTCTTCCTTTTGTATTATTTTCTGACAAAAAAGGCAGATGGAAATATCTGTTTCTGGTGACAACCTTTTTTACGGCTCTTAAGATGATCCGTATTGCCGACGTCCGATTTGCCGACCGGACCTTTGGACTTTTTGGACTATTCCAAGTCATTTCCAATCTGAAGGTCCTTTCTGTTCTGGCGCCCGTCTTATGGGTACTCACTGTAACGCTGGGGTTTTATTGCTGGAAACATCCGAAAAAAGAAACTCTAAAGAAACATAGAACGATAACTTATACATATATATGGGCTGCGCTGATACTGACGGCATTTTTGCTTATCTGCCTGCTTCTCTTTGACGCCAACAAAAGCGGACAGGAAGAAAAGTATGCCGCTCTTGGTTCTTACCTTATCTTCAATGACAGATGGGGAAGCGGCAGGGGCTATATATGGAAAAAATCTTTATGGCTCTACAGCCATCTGACGCCCATGGGCAAGCTGTTCGGCTGCGGTCCGGATACCTTTGGATGTCTGGTCAGTCAGACCATCCTGCTGCAGATGCAGAACGACACAGGAATGTTCTTTGACAATGCCCACAACTCCTTCCTGCAATATCTGGTAACCATCGGATTACTGGGGCTGGCCTTCTATCTGCTCTTTTTAGGCGCATCCTTTGTCCGGCTTTTCCGGAACCGGACAAGAAGTCCCTATATAGCCGGCGCATTGCTGGCTGTAATCTGCTATGTATCGCAGTCCCTGGTAAATCTGGATCTGCCTATTGTGACGCCTGTTATGTGGCTGCTTATCAGTATGGGGATGGCCGGCTCTACTCCGACCGGACATCCACATCCTGTATCATCACCGGTTTGCCCGTCTCCCGGTAAAGCCATACCAGAGAGCTCCAATCGCCATAATAAGCGTCGCTGATTCCGATAGCCGGATACATATCCGCTGTATCGTCATAAATCCCGATCTTGTCCTTCTGGAACCAATTCTTCAGTTCCATATACTGTGCATACAGTACAGGCCGCATGGAAAGAAGCGTACTCTCCATCAGCGGATGAGGCCTCCAGAGAAGCACCGCATCCTCCCTGTTCTGAAAAAGGGCAAACACATCCTTCATTTTCTCCAAATATTCATCACCGGCTTTTAAAAGCCCGTTCAGGCTGGTGTTATAGAGAATCACCTTTTTACCCTCGATCCGCTCCAGCCATTCTTCTGGAACCTTGACATTTTCCCGGTTCACCGAGCGCGCTTTATCAATCTTCGGAGAGCCGAGGGCCAGAACCTTTTCCTTAAAGTTCACGCCCGGATACCGTTTACTGCAATGGCGGATATAATCCTCCCGTTCCTTTTCCGTCTGAGCAATGATATAATCTGCATACAAAACGGCTGAAGGGGTTGCGTAATCTTCGTCAATTCCCTCCCCATTCTGTATAAAATAAGGCACATAGACCAGCTTTTCCGTAAAATTTTTCAGATTCTTGGAATAAAAATAAGGATGTACGGAGGTTACAAAATTCCCGTCATCGTAAGGATTGTGGATAAATATGACATCCGGCATCCGAAGTCCGAAATCATATTCGTCATAATAGGTAACTGTCACATCTTCCGGAAACAGCTCTCCCTCGTAATGCTCCTCCCGGAAGCTTCCGTCCGGATTTCTGTCATAATAGGGAATGGGAATCACATAGGCATCACACTCCTCATCGGCATCGGCCGCTTTCCAGATACTTTCCAGGGAATCCCACATAGATGCCTTATAAGGCAGAAACACAGCTTCCAGGCGATCCGGCACTTCTTCTGCAACCAGCCGCCGGATCCGAAGCAGCTGTCTTGTAAGATCTTTTAGAAGCTCCTTCGTCTGCACCGGATTGTCCAGCACCAAGGTCATCTGATACAGATTCTCGCAGTAAGCCTCCAGCTCCGCCACCGTCTTCGTCCCCTCGCCGTACAGCTTCTCCACATTTTCCCCGATGGAAATAGCGCTGTCCTGGCAGTCTGACAAAAGCTGGATAATTCCTTCCTTCTTTTTCTGCGCCTTGGGCAGATTGATTTTCAATGCTTTGTTTGCGCGAATCAATGTATCTGTCATTGACAGAAGTTGTTTGTGTACGGTATGGCTCATCCCATTCTCTCCCTTACTTTATCCAGTCTTCCTGCTCCGCACTGTAGAGCGCTTTAAATATCTCAATATCCTCCAATGTAGTAAGCTTCAGATTTTTTGCCGATCCTGTGGAAAAGTATACCCGCTCTCCCAGCTCCAGCATCAGCGTATTGGTATAAACTGCGTTGGTAATACCTCGCTTCAAAGCTTCCTTATGCCCCCACAATACCCTCCCGAAACGATACGCCTGAGGCGTCATAACACGCATGATGGTATTTCTGTGAATGCTCACGTCTCCGCTGATTCCATCCTCAGTTCCCACTACCGTCTCTTGACAGCGGATAGCCGACAGGGCGTTTCCATAGCGCCTGCAGGTAACAATACAATCGGAAATAACATCTCCACCCAGCATAGGACGGACTCCGTCATGGATTAAAACAATATCATCCTCTGTACAAACCTTTTCCAACTCATACAAAGCAATCCTTGCTGAGGCCTGCCCGTTCTCTCCTCCGGTCACCACCCATTTCAGCTTGGTGATTCCGTATTCCCTTGCATAGGCCCGCAGAATCTCCTCCCAGCCCTCCAGACAGGAGACAATGATCCCGTCAATATCCGGATGCTTTTGAAAGGCCTCCAGCGTATAAATAATAATAGGCTTATCAAAAACATTAATAAACTGCTTGGGTACATCCTGCTCCGTACGCTTGCCGCTGCCCCCCGCCAGTATCAACGCAACATTCATAGCTACTCCTCTTCCTACTGATGATCATCCTGCTTTTTCATATGATACAGAGCCTTGAACATCTCCACATCCTCCACAGAATTCAATTTGATATTAAAATCAGACCCTTTGGAAAACTGGATGGTCTCTCCCAGACGCGCCAGCATACTGTTGTTATCCACGCAGCAGCAGACTCCTTTCTCTGCCGCCTCCCGATGTACCTGTTCCAGATAATCCAGGCGATAAGCCTGAGGCGTCTGAATCCTTCGGATATGATACCGGGAGATACTCTCCCTCCCGCTCTGTCCGTCCACCGTCAGCATCACCGTATCCATGGAGCGGACTGCCGCCACGCCCATTCCCTTTTCCTGACAGGTATGAATGCTGTCGGAAATCAGATCCTCTGTCACCAGAGGCCGGATAGCATCGTGGATCACCACCACATCGTCGGGCCTGCAATTGTCGTTAAGCCACATTACTCCTCTTCGAATGGATTCCTGTCCGTCCGGGCCGCCCTCTACGATCTTTTCAAGCTTATCGATATTAAACTGCTTTCCGTATGCCTTAACCATCTCCTGCCATCCGGACAGGCAGGACACCAGGATCCTATCAATCTCCGGATGATTCTGAAAGACCTGCAGCGTATATACAATCACCGGCCGATTTTCCACAATCACAAACTGCTTTGGTACGTCCATGCGGAAATTGGGATCTACGCCCCCTGCCAAAATCAATGCTATATTCATATATTTATCCTTTCCTTATAATAAGCCAAGCCGCTCCACAGCCGGCTGATACTGCTCCTTAGCCGCTTTTTGATAGTATGCTTTAGCCTTCTTTGTATCGCCGGCCGCCTCATACCAGGTTCCCAGGTTGTAGGCTGCCCGGAAGGAACCAGTGCCTCCCACCCCCTGGTTAGCGGGGACCTCCCCAATCTCCAGACATTTTAAATAAGATGCCTCTATCCGCGGCAGATAGGAAATATATTTTGCAGTATCCGCCAGAATCGCCTGCATAAAAAGAATTCCGCAGACAAAATGAAAGTCCGCATAGCTGCCCAGACGCCCCTCCTCTTCTGCCGCTACCTCCAGGGCCCGATCCCAGGCTTTGGCTCCAATCAGCGCATAGAGATAATTGATCACTCCGTTTGCACGATATCCGGCGCCGTTCCCAGGTACATACTCATAGAAGCTTCCATAATACTTGCAGGCCTCCTCATAACGCTTCAGGCCCCGGAGAGTCTCCGCAGTCTGAAAGAGAACATAAGAATCCTTCGGAGAAGCCTTCACTTCCTCCAAAAGAATCGCAAGATTCCTCTCTGCCTTTCCCGGCCGCAGATATCCGTCATGTTCAAACAGCAGAGGAACCGGATAAACAGGCAGCCCCGAATCCACCTGCTCATGAATCCGCCCCGTGTAACCCACACCTCGCGGAAGAAGCCGGGAAGTGTAGGAATATGCGTAAGCCATCTCCTGTCTGCCCCCGGGAAGCTCCTCCATATAGTAGTCCTTCCGCTCTATGGCTCCCACCCGATCCGGATGCTTTAAAAATTCTTCCAGCTCTCTCCGGCTTCCCTTTGCCAGATATTCATCTGCGTCCAACATCAGATTCCAATCGCAGGCGGACTGAGACAAGGCAAAATTACGGGCTGCCGCAAAATCCTGATTCCAAACGTATTCCGTCACCGCTGCCCCATAAGCAGCGGCAATTTCTTTGGTTCGATCTGTGGAGCCCGTATCTGTGATATATAGTTTATCGGCCAGACCTGCCGCCTGCTTAAGGCAGCGGGAAAGGCTTTTCTCTTCATTTTTTACAATCATAACAATGGCCAGAGTACTCATGTGCCAATCCTCCAGTTCTGCTTCATGGTCTGCTCTCTCTATTTTAGAGCAAGCCGGAGGGAATTGCAATGGTTGTTTTTAGTCTGCCAGCCGCGCCAGCAGGATCTGCTGCATTTTTAAAAGCTCCCTGTCCTTTGGAAGCAACGGAAGAAGCTGCAAAAGTACAGACATGGCCTCTTTATCATTCCTGCCCTCTATCATACCTCTCAGAGCCTCTTTCATCTGCTTGGCCAGCTGTTCAAACTCCGGCCCGGCATCCGGCACAGGCCAGGCTATTTCGTTGTTCAGCAGGCGAATCACCTCCCGAACCACTCCCGTCATACGGGGTTCTATCAGAATAGCTTCTCGCAAAAACCGTATGGTCTCGGCAAGCTTTCCCTGTTCCCAGCAGCTTAAGGCTTCCTGGAGTCCATAGGCCAGACGGCATTCTGCCGGCAGAAGGCAGCGCTTGTCTGATTGAAATATGGAAGGCTGATACAGCGCTTCATAATAAGAAGTAATGGTAAAAGCGTATCTTTCCAGCGCTTCCAGCAGATCCTTTTTCATCAGAAAACCGTGAGAAAGCTTTTTTTCCAACAGAAGCTTCTCAAGCCAAAGGCCCTGCAGCGGATGCTCGTTAAAAAGAACCTCCCTGGCCTCCCACAGATATTGGTTTTCTTCATAGGCCGCCGCATTTACAATTTGGGAAATATGATTTCTCCAGGTATCCAGATCTATTCGATTCAGCAATACCGAGAAATCCTTCTTTTCCATCAACACCTTTTCGATCAGCTGTCTTTGAAGGTACGGCTGATCGATTTCCTTCAGACAGCGGTGAAGCAGGAACAGATCTGCCTCCTCCTTACCCTGCTTTTTTTGTTCCTCATAAAGGAGTTTCTGATATAAGAGGTAAGCCGAATCCCGGGGCAGCTTTGCCAGAAGCTCCTGTAAATGGGGCGCATAGTGCTCCTTCCACCGATCCAGAAGAGGATAGTAGGTCTGAATCCTGCATTCCTCCTCCCAGGGCAGAAGCTCCAGAAAATATTCGGTTTCCTTATAGTTCTGAACCTCCAGGGAAGCCCGGATGCAGTTCAGACGCGCCGGATACAGCCAGTCCGGATTCAACACCTTGTCTTTGTTTATGGTTCCCATCTGCTGTTTGAGCCAAAGCTCCGGGTGGCGATCCATGTAAGCCAGGAGCTCCTCAAATTTAACACCCCACTGGAGCTGTTTTTCAAAGTCCTTTCGCTGCTCGTTGATTCCGATCAGCAGCTGAAAGAGCAGCAGGCGCGTCAGCTCGTTCGGCTTTCCTTCCAGTATTCCAAAGGCCTCCCTCTCTGCTTCCTCAAACTGCTTCTTTTGGTACAGGATCTCAATTAGATTGACCTGGAGCCAGCCACGGAGGGCCGCTTCCTTCTTTTTACAGATTTCAATGCCCTTCCGGCAGATCTCCTCTGCCTCGTCCCATCTTTCCTCGATGCAGTATTCCTGGGTCAGCTGGAGGTAATTCTTGGTATAGTCCGGCCGCTCCTGGACATCTTTCTGCAAAAGCGGAATATTCCGGGAAGTCTTGCCTGTGCTGTTCCTTGCGATGCTGCCGATATAACCGTAGTGGTGCACATAGGTGCTAAAAATCTTACAGGGAGAATAACAGGGCTGCAGTTCTTCATGGATGGGATTCTCAAAGCGCTGCTGGGGTGTTCTTTTGACCATCCGGTAGACAAAGCCATCCGAATGCCTGGAGCCCTCCCAGTCCAGATAATTGCGCTGGATGTAGGCGGCGGAATTGTACTGCCGGCATTCGCCGCTTTGGAAAAAATCGCAGATTTCCGTCACATCATCGAACCATTCGTCATCATCCAGGTAAAGGAACCACTCTCCCTTTGCATGCTTCAGGCCGGCATTCCGGGCTGCGGAAAAGTCGTTGCACCAGGTAAAGGGGATGATTTGATCCGTATAACGCTCTGCGACCTGCCGGACTCGCTCATCTGTTCCGGTAAATACGACAATGAGTTCTGCCGGAACCTGCCTTAGAAGAGGTGTCAGGGAATCCAGGCAGCGCTCCAGAGTGGCAATTCGGTTGGAGGCCAGAAGGGATATGGTAAGGGGCAGCTTCATAGATGTTTACTCCTTTTTCTGAATTTTTATACGTGAAGTCCAAATGCCGTAAAACAAAAAAGCGCTGGTCCAAAGGACCGGCGCTTTTTTGTTGTTTATTCAGCTTACTGCAGTAACTGCAGAACTCCCTGCGGAACCTGATTAGCCTGAGCAAGCATAGCCTGAGAAGCCTGAACCAGAATGTTATTCTTGGTATAAGCCATCATCTCTTTTGCCATGTCTACGTCACGGATACGGCTCTCAGCAGAGGTGATGTTCTCGGTCTGAACACCCAGGTTGTTGATGGTGTGCTCCAGACGGTTCTGAAGAGCACCGAAGGTGGAACGCATGGAAGAAATCTGGTCGATAGCGTTGTTTACGATATCGATAGCATCCTTTGCCTTAGCGGCTGTTGTGATACTGATCTTTCCAACAGATTCTGCTGCAGATGTCTTGCCTATAGACATAGGTGTCTTTCCACCAATCGTTGAAGTATCCATTAAAGTCAAAGAAATTGTCAACTGGTTATGTGCCTTAGAAGTCTCACCTACATGAAGTGTGATTCCCTTTCCGCCAGTAGCCAAGGTGCCGCTGAACAGAGTCATACCGTTGAAGTTTGCACTCTTGCTGATTCTGTCGATCTCTTCGTTCAGCTGAGCAATCTCCTTCTGCATCTCCTTACGGTTGGTGCTGGAGTAAGTTCCGTTTGCGGACTGTGTAGCCAGAGCAACCATACGATTAAGCATGGAGTGAACTTCAGTTAAAGCACCCTCAGCAGTCTGTACCAGAGCAACGCCGTCCTCTGCGTTCTTGGTAGCGGTCTCAAGACCGGTAATCTGAGCTCTCATCTTCTCGGAAATAGCCAGGCCTGCAGCGTCGTCGCCAGCGCGGTTAATCTTGTAACCAGAAGATAATTTCTCCAGGTTCTTTCCTACGAAAGAGTTGTTGTTGCTTAAGTTTCTGTGTGCATTTAATGCAGTAATATTGTGCTGAATTCTCATAGTTTTTCCTCCTTGATCATTGCAGGGAACATCCTTTTCCCCTTAAAAGTTATGGTAGTTATAGTTAGGATGCCTCATAAGTGCCTCTGCGGACTGCCGGCTGTTGTCCGGTAAAGTACACTTAAGTGGACAGGGATAAATTTAATTCTAAGGTCGAATAATCATTGAATCAGCTGTCTTAAGTTGTTATACTGAAAGTAATCAAGCACTTTTAAATTATTTTTGTCAAATGCCGGTATACAGTAAAAAGCACAGGAAAGGATGGTGCAAAGATGGCAAGAACCGTAGGAATCGGATATCAAAATTTTGAACAATTGATTACAAATGATAATTTTTATATTGATAAAACCAAGTTTATCAAGGAGTGGTGGGAAAATCAGGATATGGTGACGCTGATTACCCGTCCCAGACGTTTCGGCAAGACACTCAACATGAGTATGACAGAGCAGTTTTTTTCCATAAAGTATGCCGGAAAAGGTGAACTGTTTGAAGGGTTGTCTATCTGGGAAAGCGAGAAGTACAGAAAGCTGCAGGGAACCTATCCGGTAATTGCGCTGAGTTTTGCGGATATAAAAGAAACAAATTTTACAGATACAAAAGAAAAAATCTACCAGATTTTACAGAACCTTTATATTCAGCATGACTTTTTGCTGACAGAAGGCTTTTTAAAAGAAGGGGAAGAGATTTTTTTTCGGAAAGTAACTTCCGATATTTCAGAGGTGACAGCCTCTCTCGCTTTAAAATCTTTATCTTCTTATTTGGAACGCTATTATGGAAAAAAAGTGATTATTCTTCTGGATGAGTATGATACCCCTATGCAGGAAGCCTATGTAAACGGATACTGGGAGGAGCTGGTTTCCTTTACCAGAAGCATGTTTAATTCAACTTTTAAGACAAATCCCCATCTGGATCGGGCCATTATGACAGGCATTACAAGGGTGAGCAGGGAATCTATCTTTTCAGATTTAAATAATCTGAAGGTAGTTACAACAACCTCCGCTGAGTATGCGGATTGCTTCGGATTTACGGAAGAAGAGGTTTTTGCAGCCTTGGATGAATTTGGAATGTCTGATAAAATGCAGGAAGTAAAAAGCTGGTATGACGGATTTATCTTTGGAACCCATACAGATATCTATAATCCTTGGTCGATTCTGAATTATCTGGATACCGGAAAGCTGGATACCTACTGGGCCAATTCCAGCTCCAACAGCCTGGTAGGAAAGCTGCTCAGGGAAAGCGGCACGGATATCAAGCAGGATTTTGAAGCCCTTATTTCCGGCCAGTCAATCATAGCCCAGATAGACGAACAGATTGTGTACGGGGAGCTGGACGGAAGCGCAGAAGGAATCTTCAGCCTTCTGCTGGCCAGCGGTTATCTAAAGGTACTGCGATACGGCGAGTACAACAATGAAGATGTGGACGAATTGGACTATGAACTGTGTCTGACAAACCGGGAAGTAAGAAAGATGTTCCGCGTCATGGTAAAAAGCTGGTTCCGCAAAAGCCGGAAGGAGTATAACGGATTTATCCAGGCATTACTGGAGGATGACGTGAAGGGGATGAACTTCTACATTAATAAGGTAGCTCTAGCAACCTTCAGTATTTTCGACGCCGGAAACAAGCCTTCAGAAGCCGCGGAGCCGGAACGCTTTTACCACGGCTTTGTGCTGGGGCTGCTGGTGGAACTGTCCGACCGCTATACCGTAAGCTCTAACCGTGAAAGCGGCTTTGGCCGGTATGATGTGATGATGGAGCCAAAGGGAGACGACGACGCAGTCATTCTGGAGTTCAAAGTACAGGATCCGGAGGATGAGAAGGACTTGTCCGATACAGTAAGAGCTGCACTGGAGCAGATCGAGAAAAAGAACTATGAGGCAACCCTTGTGGAAAAAGGAATTCCCAGGGAAAAGATACGCAAGTACGGGTTTGCTTTTTGCGGAAAAAGGGTTTTGATAGGTTGAATATAAGAATGCCAGGCAGGCATAACAAGTAAGAAGAATCCCTTTAGTTGAAATATATTTCGTGTCACAATAAAGTTTCTTCTTTGGTAATATATTTCTCAGCAGCGAAAGAGAAATACGGAAGATAAAGAAGGAGAGCTTTGTGATGAAAAATGTATACGGTTATGTACGTGTATCTACCCGAGAACAGAATGTAGAACGTCAGTTAATTTCGTTGGAAAAAGCAGGAATCCCTCCGGCCAATATATTCATCGACCGGCAGAGTGGAAAAGATTTTCACAGACCAGCGTACCAAAGAATGATAAAAAAGCTGACGGCCGGCGATGTGGTAGTGACAAAAAGTATTGATCGGCTGGGACGTAATTATGAAGAAATCAAAGAACAGTGGCGGATGCTTACCAAAGAGCTGGGAGCGGATATCATTATTCAAGACATGCCTCTTTTGGATACGACAAAAAGCAGAGATCTATTAGGAAATTTTATCAGCGATATCGTTCTGCAGCTTCTGTCCTTTGTGGCCGAGAATGAGCGGAACAATATCCGCACCCGGCAGGCGGAAGGAATTGAGGCAGCAAGGAAACGAGGCGTAAAGTTTGGAAAACCGGCTATTCCCGTACCCGAAAATTTTTCAGATCTCTATCGAAGCTGGGAACAGGGATCCATTACCATAAATGAGTTTGCCCGCTTATGCAATATGGGCAGAAGCACCATGTACAAGTGTATTGGAGAGTATAAAAGAGCGGCAGACATAATGGCTAAAAGGGGAATAAGAAAAAAATAAAAAAAATTTTGAAAAACCCTTAAGTTATTTTATTATTGCTCGATAATGTATATGAAAAGTAGTTTTAAGGGTGTCCACTTAAGTGTACTTCAAAGGACAACAGCCGGCAGTCTGCGGAGGCACTTATAAGGCATCCTAACTATAACTACCATAACTTTTAAGGGGAAAAGGATGTTCCCTGCAATGATCAAGGAGGAAAAACTATGAGAATTCAGCACAATATTACTGCATTAAATGCACACAGAAACTTAAGCAACAACAACTCTTTCGTAGGAAAGAACCTGGAGAAATTATCCTCTGGTTACAAGATTAACCGCGCTGGCGACGACGCTGCAGGCCTGGCTATTTCTGAGAAGATGAGAGCTCAGATTACCGGTCTTGAGACTGCTACCAAGAACGCAGAGGACGGCGTTGCTCTGGTACAGACTGCTGAGGGTGCTTTAACTGAGGTTCACTCCATGCTGAACCGTATGGTTGCTCTGGCTACACAGTCTGCAAACGGAACTTACTCTACTACCAACCGTAAGGAGATGCAGAAAGAGATCGAGCAGCTGAACAAAGAGATTGACCGAATCAGTCAGAGTGCAAACTTCAATGGCATGACACTGTTCAGCGGCGGGCTTGTTAGCAAGGGAATTACCCTTCATGTAGGTGAAACCTCTAAAGATTACAACCAATTGAAGGTTTCTTTAACTTTAATGAATACCACAACACTTGGCGGATTGAAACCTATGTCAATAGGCAAGACATCTGCAGCAGAGTCCGTTGGAAAGATCAGTATCACAACAGCCGCTAATGCAAAGAAGGCTATTGATATCGTAAACAACGCTATCGACCAGATTTCTTCCATGCGTTCCACCTTCGGTGCTCTTCAGAACCGTCTGGAGCACACCATCAACAACCTGGGTGTTCAGACCGAGAACATCACCTCTGCTGAGAGCCGTATCCGTGACGTAGACATGGCAAAAGAGATGATGGCTTACACCAAGAATAACATTCTGGTTCAGGCTTCTCAGGCTATGCTTGCTCAGGCTAATCAGGTTCCGCAGGGAGTTCTGCAGTTACTGCAGTAAGCTGAATAAACAACAAAAAGCGCCGGTCCTTTGGATCAGCGCTTTTTTGTTTTACGGCATTTGGACTTCACGTATAAAAATTCAGAAAAAGGAGTAAACACCTATGAAGCTGCCCCTTACCATATCCCTTCTGGCCTCCAACCGAATTGCCACTCTGGAGCGCTGCCTGGATTCCCTGACACCTCTTCTAAGGCAGGTTCCGGCAGAGCTTATTGTCGTATTCACCGGAACAGATGAGCGAGTCCGGCAGGTCGCAGAGCGTTATACGGATCAAATCATCCCCTTTACCTGGTGCAACGACTTTTCCGCAGCCCGGAATGCAGGCCTGAAGCATGCAAAGGGAGAGTGGTTCCTTTACCTGGATGATGACGAATGGTTTGATGATGTGACGGAAATCTGCGATTTTTTCCAAAGCGGCGAATGCCGGCAGTACAATTCCGCCGCCTACATCCAGCGCAATTATCTGGACTGGGAGGGCTCCAGGCATTCGGATGGCTTTGTCTACCGAATGGTCAAAAGGACACCTCAGCAGCGTTTTGAGAATCCCATCCATGAAGAACTGCAGCCTTGCTATTCCCCCTGTAAGATTTTCAACGCTTATGTGCACCACTACGGTTATATCGGCAGTACTATAAGGGACTGCGCAGACAAGACTTCCCGGAATATTCCGCTTTTGCAGAAGGATATCCAGGAGCGGCCGGACTATACCAAGAATTACCTCCAGCTGACCCAGGAATACTGTATCGAGGAAAGATGGGACGAGGCAGAGGAGATCTGCCGGAAGGGCATTGAAATCTGCAAAAAGAAGGAAGCCGCCCTCAGAAGCTGGCTCCAAGTCAATCTGATTGAGATCCTCTACCAAAAGAAGCAGTTTGAGGAAGCAGAGAGGGAGGCCTTTGGAATACTGGAAGGAAAGCCGAACGAGCTGACGCGCCTGCTGCTCTTTCAGCTGCTGATCGGAATCAACGAGCAGCGAAAGGACTTTGAAAAACAGCTCCAGTGGGGTGTTAAATTTGAGGAGCTCCTGGCTTACATGGATCGCCACCCGGAGCTTTGGCTCAAACAGCAGATGGGAACCATGAACAAGGACAAGGTGTTGAATCCAGACTGGCTGTATCCGGCGCGTCTGAACTGCATCCGGGCTTCCCTGGAGGTTCAGAACTATAAGGAAACCGAATATTTTCTGGAGCTTCTGCCCTGGGAGGAGGAATGCAGGATTCAGACCTATTATCCCCTTCTGGATCGTTGGAAGGAGCACTATGCGCCCCACTTACAGGAGCTTCTGGCAAAGCTTCCCCAAGATTCGGCCTACCTTTTGTATCAAAAACTTCTATATGAAGAGAAGAACAAAAAGGGCGAGACAGATTTATTCCTGTTTCACCGCTGTTTAAGGGAGATTACACAGCCTTATCTCCAAAAACAATTGATAAAAAAAGCTCTGTGGGAAAAAAGAAGCTTATCAGAATTATTGAAAAAGATGGATCTGGAATCCTGGCAGAAATGTATTGCAAGCATTGTAAACGAAACCGCCTACGAAGAAGACTCTCATCTGTGGGAGGCCAGAGAACTCCTCTCCAAAGAACATCCACTGCAGGGACTATGGCTTAAAAAGCTTCTTTTAGAACGAAGACTTGCCAAAGGCTTCCCTATGAAGAAGGCGTTTCTGGAAAATCTGGAAAAATATGCTTTATGTATCCATTCCTTTTATAAAAGCCAATACCAGAGCTCCATGTTTGAGGAAAGCTTTTGTCACCTTCTCCCGGCAGACTGCCGTATGTCCCTTGCTGTTCTGGAAGCCCTTGACAGCTGGAAGCAGGGAAATCCGTCCGAGACCGTCCGCCTGTTCCGGCAGATTCTTAGCTTCTGCCCTCAGATGGCAGGCGTCATCCGCGAGGCCTTACGTCTTCTGAAAAACGAGCTGGACCATCCAGCCCCGGCAGCCGGACCGGAATTCGAGCAGTTAGCCTTTCAGATGAAGGCTGCACTGAAAACCATGATCCAAAACGGCCAGTACCAAGAAGCCATGTCTGTGCTCTCACAGCTTCTTCCCTTGCTGCCGGATGACATGGAACTATTAAAGCTGCAGCAGCAGTTATTAGCTGACATCTATTAAATGCCACATAGAATTCAATCACCAAGGGCTGTCACAAGCCAAAGAACAGTCCTTGAAAAGCTCTCTAAAAGCCTACCCTGAGGTTATCCATAAATACCTATCCCGAAAAGATATACATTCCAGTTCCGGCAGCCGGAACTGGAATTCTTTCTATATTTAAAATATTAACCTATCAAAACCTTTTTCCCCTCAAAAGCAAACCCATACTTTCGGATACGCTCCGGCGAGATTCCCTTTGTCTCCAGGACAGCTGTATATTTCTTCTCGTCTATCTGGGCATGGGCGGCTTTCAGTGCTTCCTCCAGGCTCTTTTCCTTTGCAGGGCGGAATACCTTGAATTCGATGATGATGGCATCGTCTGTGTCATGCAGGGGCTCAAGCATCACATCGTAGCGGCCAAAACCGCTTTCACGGTTGGAGGTTAAGATATAGCGGCCCCTGAGCTCCGCCAGGAGTCCCAGCACAAAGCCATGATAGAAACGCTCAGGCTCCGGGGCTTTGGATGGCTTTTTTCCGGTGTCAAAGAAGCTGAAGGTCTCCTCTGTCACACAATTCATATATTCATTCATTTCCTCCAAGTCACCACGGAGCAGCGACTCCACAAATTCATTATAAGAAGCCGAACTACCCGCAAACCAGTCGCGGAACATTCCCTCGAACATGGTGCGGACTTCTTTGTTTGTCAGTACCAGATCGTACTCTTCACGGCCCCATTCCTCATCAAACGAAAACCTTTCCACCCGGAGATAACCACCTGCAAGCAGAAGGCTCCAGATTGCGCTTTCCTTCTGATCCAGCTGATTAAAGATAATCTGCTCGTCTATCTCTGTGTGAAGAGCCTTTCCCTCCAGCAGATCCTCCATAATCGTCTTTGTTTTTCTGCTTCCTTCACGGATTAGTTTTCCTACAAGGCTGTTGCTGCTGGTGTTCGCCCAGTAAGGAGAAAATTTTTTCTTATCCAAATAATTCAAGATCGACCAAGGATTATAGATATCCGTTCTGGTTCCAAAGGTAAAGCCGTCATACCAGCTCTTTACACCTTCTTTTTTCTCAGACAGACCATATTCCTCCAGAGCATCCCAGACTTCTTCCTGGGTAAATCCAAAGGAGGTCTCATATTTTTCGGAAGTAGTAGTAACTACCTCCAGATTATTCAGATCCGAAAAAATGGATTCCTTGCTTATTCTCGTAATCCCCGTCATAATCGCCCTTTCAAGAGAAGGATTCGTCTTAAAAGTGGAATTAAACAGGCTTCTGGTAAATACGGTAAGTTCTTTCCAATAACCGTTTACATAGGCTTCCTGCAAAGGCGTGTCATATTCATCCAGCAGAATAATCACCTTTTTTCCATAATAGCGATATAAATACTCTGACAGATTTTTCAGCGAATCGCAGGCCAGATACTCCTCCATCTCTGGAGAAACCGCCCTGTATGCCTCTTTTTCAGCAGCGTTCAGGCAGTTTCCTTCCAAAAGAAAATCATTCTGGTTATAAAGCCTTTTGATATTCTGGCAAATCATCTTTTTAACGGTTGAAAATGAACTTCCTTTTACACTTGCAAAAGAAAGAAAAATTACCGGGTGTGTGCCCTGAAGCCTGCGGTATGCTTCTTCCTTCCAGATTGCCAGACCCTCAAAGATGCCTTTTTTGTCCTTACAATTTATGGAAAAGAACTGCTCAACCATATTCATTGTAAGCGTCTTTCCAAAACGCCGGGGACGGGTAATCAGTGTAACATCATCCCCATTTTCCCACCATTCTTTTATAAACGTTGTCTTGTCTGTATAAAAATAATTATTTTTTATTATTTTTTTCAAAGCTTTGAAGCCCAATCCCTACCGTTCTTGCCATACTTCTCAACCCTCCCTGGCTTCTTCAAATCTTGGCTCCAATCAGAACCCTCTTCCCACAAAAAGCAAACCCATACTTGCGTATCTTTTCCCTGGGAATTCCTTTTTCCACAAGGGTTGCCTCATAGTTCTTTTTCTCGATCTGCTCCAGTGCAGCTCTTACCGTATCGGACAAGTCCTTCTCATCCTCCGGATCCTGTACTTTGAACTCCAGAATGACTGCGTCGTCGTCTCCCTTTGGCTCCATCATCACATCATACCGGCCAAAGCCGCTTTCACGGTTAGAGCTTACGGTATAGCGGTCAGACAGCTCTACCAGCAGCCCCAGCACAAAGCCATGGTAAAAGCGTTCCGGCTCTGCGGATTCTGAAGGCTTGTTTCCGGCGTCGAAGATACTGAAGGTTGCTAGAGCTACCTTATTAATGTAGAAGTTCATCCCCTTCACGTCGTCCTCCAGTAATGCCTGGATAAATCCGTTATACTCCTTCCGGCTTTTGCGGAACCAGCTTTTTACCATGACGCGGAACATCTTTCTTACTTCCCGGTTTGTCAGACACAGTTCATAGTCCAATTCGTCCACATCTTCATTGTCGCCGTATTCACTGTACTGCAGTACCTTTAGATAGCCGCTGGCCAGCAGAAGGCTGAAGATTCCTTCTGCGCTTCCGTCCAGCTCCCCATACACAATCTGTTCGTCTATCTGGGCTATGATTGACTGGCCGGAAATAAGGGCTTCAAAGTCCTGCTTGATATCCGTGCCGCTTTCCCTAAGCAGCTTTCCTACCAGGCTGTTGGAGCTGGAATTGGCCCAATAAGTATCTAATTTTCCTTTGTCCAGATAATTTAAAATAGACCAGGGATTGTAGATATCTGTGCAATTTCCAAAGGTAAACCCGTCATACCAGCTTTTTACTTCCAGCTTTTTATCAGACATTCCGAATTCATCTAACGCTGCAAAAACCTCTTTCTCTGTAAAACCAAAGCTGTCTGCGTATTTTTCAGAAGTAGCCGTCACGACCTCCAGGTTATTCAAATCTGAAAAGACAGACTCTCTGCTGACCCTTGTAATGCCTGTCATAATAGCCCTATCCAGATGGGGATTTGTCTTAAAGGTGGAATTAAACATACTTCTGGTAAAGGAAACCAGCTCCTCCCAGTATCCGTTTACATAGGCTTCCTGCATAGGGGTATCATACTCATCCAGAAGAATAATCACTTTTTTTCCATAATAGCGTTCCAAATAAGAAGATAAAGATTTTAAAGCGAGAGAGGCTGTCACCTCTGATATATCGGAAGTTACTTTCCGAAAAAAAATCTCTTCCCCTTCTTTTAAAAAGCCTTCTGTCAGCAAAAAGTCATGCTGAATATAAAGGTTCTGTAAAATCTGGTAGATTTTTTCTTTTGTATCTGTAAAATTTGTTTCTTTTATATCCGCAAAACTCAGCGCAATTACCGGATAGGTTCCCTGCAGCTTTCTGTATTTCTCGCTTTCCCAGATAGACAGCCCTTCAAACAGTTCACCCCTTCCGGCATACTTTATGGAAAAAAACTGCTCCGTCATACTCATGTTGAGTGTCTTGCCGAAACGTCTGGGACGGGTAATCAGCGTGACGTCATCCCCGCTTTCCCACCATTCTTTTATAAACTTTGTCTTGTCCATATAAAAATAATTATTTTCTATTATTTTTTCAAAGCTTTGAATCCCAATTCCTATTGTTCTTGCCATATCGCTCAATCCTTCCTGACTTTTTCAAATCTTGGATCCAATCAGAACTTTTTTCCCACAAAAAGCAAATCCGTACTTGCGTATCTTTTCCCTGGGAATTCCTTTTTCCACAAGGGTTGCCTCATAGTTCTTTTTCTCGATCTGCTCCAGTGCAGCTCTTACCGTATCGGACAAGTCCTTCTCATCCTCCGGATCCTGTACTTTGAACTCCAGAATGACTGCGTCGTCGTCTCCCTTTGGCTCCATCATCACGTCATACCGGCCAAAGCCGCTTTCACGGTTAGAGCTTACGGTATAGCGGTCAGACAGCTCTACCAGCAGCCCCAGCACAAAGCCGTGGTAAAAGCGTTCCGGCTCTGCGGATTCTGAAGGCTTGTTTCCGGCGTCGAAGATACTGAAGGTTGCTAGAGCTACCTTATTAATGTAGAAGTTCATCCCCTTCACGTCGTCCTCCAGTAATGCCTGGATAAATCCGTTATACTCCTTCCGGCTTTTGCGGAACCAGCTTTTTACCATGACGCGGAACATCTTTCTTACTTCCCGGTTTGTCAGACACAGTTCATAGTCCAATTCATCCACATATTCATTGTTGTATTCACCGTATCGCAGTACCTTTAGATAGCCGCTGGCCAGCAGCAGGCTGAAGATTCCTTCTGCGCTTCCGTCCAGCTCCCCATACACAATCTGTTCGTCTATCTGGGCTATGATTGACTGGCCGGAAATAAGGGCTTCAAAATCCTGTTTGATATCCGTGCCGCTTTCCCTGAGCAGCTTTCCTACCAGGCTGTTGGAGCTGGAATTGGCCCAATAAGTATCTAATTTTCCTTTGTCCAGATAATTTAAAATAGACCAGGGATTGTAGATATCTGTGCAATTTCCAAAGGTAAACCCGTCATACCAGCTTTTTACTTCCAGCTTTTTATCAGACATCCCGAATTCATCTAACGCTGCAAAAACCTCTTTCTCTGTAAAACCAAAGCTGTCTGCATATTTTTCAGAAGTAGCCGTCACGACCTCCAGGTTATTCAAATCTGAAAAGACAGACTCCCTGCTGACCCTTGTAATGCCTGTCATAATAGCCCTATCCAGATGGGGATTTGTCTTAAAGGTGGAATTAAACATACTTCTGGTAAAGGAAACCAGCTCCTCCCAGTATCCGTTTACATAGGCTTCCTGCATAGGAGTATCATACTCATCCAGAAGAATAATCACCTTTTTATGATAATATTTATACAAAAATCTTGATAATTGGTGAAGAGCCATTGTGGCCGTAACCTCCGGCATGCCTTTAGAAACGCTGCGAAAATCTTCTTTTTCCTCAGATAACAGAGCATCGCCCTCCAGCAAAAAATTATACTCATAATACAGATTCGTAAGAATCTGATTGATTCTCTGCACGGTCGACTCATAGCTGCTTTCCTTTACATTGGCAAATGAAAGGCTAATCACCGGGTAAGTTCCCTGCAGTTTCCTGTACTTTTCATCCTCCCAGATAGAAAGTCTTTCAAACAGATCTCCTCGCCCGGTATATTTTATGGAAAAGAACTGCTCAGTCATGCTCATAGTTAGCGTTTTTCCAAAGCGCCTGGGACGGGTAATCAGCGTCACCATATCCTGATTTTCCCACCACTCCTTGATAAACTTGGTTTTATCAATATAAAAATTATCATTTGTAATCAGTTGTTCAAAATTCTGATATCCGATTCCTACGGTTCTTGCCATCTTTGCACCATCCTTTCCTGTGCTTTTTACTGTATACCAGTATTGACAAAAATAATTGAAAAATGATTCGTTGCTCTCAGTATAACAACTTCAGGCTGTTGATTCAATGGTTATTCGTTATTTGAATTCACTTGTACTCAACAGTGGTGTGTAAACAGCAGCTTGGCAGATTCCATCTACTTAAGTGTACTTTACCGGACAACAGCCGGCAGTCCGCAGAGGCACTTATGAGGCATCCGAATCATAACTACCATAACTTTTAAGGGGAAAAGGATGTTCCCTGCAATGATCAAGGAGGAAAAACTATGAGAATTCAGCACAATATTACTGCATTAAATGCACACAGAAACTTAACCAACAACAACTCTTCCGTAGGAAAGAACCTGGAGAAATTATCCTCTGGTTACAAGATCAACCGCGCTGGCGACGACGCTGCCGGTCTGGCTATTTCCGAGAAGATGAGAGCTCAGATTACCGGTCTTGAGACTGCTACCAAGAACGCAGAGGACGGCGTTGCTCTGGTACAGACTGCTGAGGGTGCTTTAACTGAGGTTCACTCCATGCTGAACCGTATGGTTGCTCTGGCTACACAGTCCGCAAACGGAACTTACTCCAGCACCAACCGTAACGAGATGCAGAAGGAGATCGAGCAGTTAAATGATGAGATCAACAGAATCAGCCAGAGTGCAAACTTCAACGGCATGACTCTGTTCAGCGGTTCCCTTGTAACAAACGGCGGCGGAATCACTCTTCATGTAGGTGAAACTTCTCAGACTTATAACCAGTTAAAGATTTCTTTGACCTTAATGAACACCTCAACCATCGGTGGTACAGCAGGAACCTCTATGGGAGCTACAAACGTAGGAACCAGCAGCGTTGCAAACATTAGTATCACATCTGCAGCAAGCGCAAGAAAGGCTATCGATATCGTAAACAACGCTATCGACCAGATTTCTTCCATGCGTTCCACCTTCGGTGCTCTTCAGAACCGTCTGGAGCATACCATCAACAACCTGGGTGTTCAGACCGAGAACATTACCTCTGCTGAGAGCCGTATCCGTGACGTAGACATGGCAAAAGAGATGATGGCTTACACCAAGAATAACATTCTGGTTCAGGCTTCTCAGGCTATGCTTGCTCAGGCTAATCAGGTTCCTCAGGGAGTTCTGCAGTTACTGCAGTAAGCTGAATAAACAACAAAAAAGTGCCGGTCCAAAGGACCGGTGCTTTTTTGTTAAGATATACAGCTCTATGGTCAGGCTTTTTGAAAATTCACAAGACAGCCTTTAGATAATTTATTTTAGAAAAGGAGTAACCCCTTATGAAGCTGCCCCTCACCATATCCCTTTTGGCTTCCAGCCGAATTGCCTCTCTGGAACGCTGCCTGGATTCCTTGACACCTCTTCTAAGGCAGGTTCCGGCAGAACTCATTGTCGTATTCACCGGAACAGATGAGCGCGTCCGGCAGGCCGCAGAGCGTTATACGGATCAAATCATCCCCTTTACCTGGTGCAACGACTTTTCCGCAGCCCGGAATGCAGGCTTGAAGCAGGCAAAGGGAGAATGGTTTCTCTTCCTGGATGATGATGAATGGTTCGATGATGTGACAGAGATCTTGGAGTTCTTCCGAAGCGGTGAATACCAACAGTATAATTCCGCTGCCTACGTTCAACGTAACTATCTGGATTGGGAAGGCTCCAAGCACTCGGATGCTATTGTTTATCGCATGGTCAAAAGAACTCCCGAGCAGCGCTTTGAGAATCCCATCCATGAAGAACTGCAGCCTTATTTTTCTCCCTGCAGGATTTTTGGCACCTATGTCCATCATTATGGCTATGTGAATCATACAGTAAGGACAGGTACTGAAAAGTCTTCAAGGAATATTCCTCTTTTGGAGGAGGATATTAAGGAACGCGCAGACTATACCAAGAATTATCTCCAGCTCACCCAGGAATACTGTATCGAGGAGTGCTGGGACAAGGCAGAAAAAGCCTGCCGGGAGGGCTTGGACATCTGTAAAAGGTCCGAAGCTGTTCTTCGGGGCTGGCTCCAGTCCAGCCTGATAGAAATCCTCTATAAAAGAGAGAAGTTTGAAGAAGCAGAGAAGGAAGCCCTGCAGATTCTGGAAAAAGAAAAACCCGGGGAGCTCACACGTCTGCTTCTGTTCCAGCTTCTGATCGGAATCAATGAGCAGCGAAAGAATTATGAAAAGCAGCTCCAGTGGGGCATTAAATTTGAGGAACTGCTGGCTTATATGGATCGCCACCCGGATCTTTGGATTAAGCAGCAGATGGGAACCGTAAACAAGGACAAGGTAATGAATCCGGACTGGCTGTATCCCGCGCGCCTAAACTGTGTCCGGGCCTCCCTGGAGCTTTATAATTACAAGGAAGCCGAATATTTCCTGGAGCTGCTTCCCTGGGAGGAAGAATATAGAATCCAGACCTATTATCCCCTTCTGGATCGCTGGAAGGAGCACTATGCACCCCACTTACAGGAGCTTCTGGCAAAGCTGCCCCAAGATTCGGCCTACCTTTTATATCAAAAACTTCTATATGAAGAGAAGAATAAAAAGGGCGGGGCAGATTTGTTCCTGTTTCACCGCTGCTTAAAGGAGATTACGCAGCCTTATCTCCAAAAACAACTGATAGAAAAATCACTGAGGGAAAAAAGAGACTTATCAGAATTATTGAAAAAGATGGATCTGGAATCCTGGAAAAACTGTATTTCCAGCATTGTAAATGAAACCGCCTGCGAAGAAGACTCTCATCTGTGGGAGGCCGGAGAACTTCTCTCCAAAGAACATCCACTGCAGGGACTGTGGCTTGAAAAGCTTCTCTTAGAACGAAGACTTACCAAAGGCTTCCCCATGAAAAAGGCGTTTCTGGAAAATCTGGAAAAATACGCCTTATGCATCAGCTCCTTTTACAGTGGCCAATACCAAGAAGCTATGTTCGAGGACAGCGCCAGGCATCTGCTTCCGCCGGACTGCCGTATGTCTCTGGCTGTTCTGGAAGCCCTTGACCATTGGGAAAAAGGAAATCCCGCTGAAACCATCCGCCTGTTCCGGCAGGTTCTTGGAATCTATCCCCAGATGACAGGCGTCATCCGCGAGGCCTTACGTCTCCTGAAAAACGAGCTGGATTATCCAGCCCCGGCAGCCGGACCGGAATTTGAGCAGTTAGCCCTTCAGATGAAGGCTGCACTGAAAACCATGCTCCAAAACGGCCAGTACCAAGAAGCCATGTCCGTACTTTCACAGCTCCTGCCCCTGCTGCCCAACGACACCGAGCTGCTAAAGCTACAGCAGCAATTATTAGCCAGAACTCATTAAGCACCAGACTTCAAAAGGAATATTGCAAAGGATAAGCCGGTCGCGCTCCACAAAAAGCCGGCTTATTTTTGCAGCCTCCTCTTATCCTCCGCAAAGCAGCGCTGCCTTTTTGCACGCTACCCCTGCTCCCACCGCTCCTTCTGTCTCTCATACTCCTCATTCAGCCAGGCCACCGCCTCATCAAATCCCTCCTGGGTAAAGGGAAATTCCCGATAGGTCTTCTCTTCCTCTGCCGTCACCTCAAAGCTGAAAGGCTCCGGATAAATCACAGCTTCCAGAGACGTCCCTTCCTCCGCTGCCTTCTTTTTCAGCCGGTAACGCATTCCCCTAAAGCTTCCCGAATAAGCATTCCGGTTTACATAAGGCAACCCAGCTTGTCCATGCAGTTCAATCATAGAATGATTCCTCCCTTATCTTCTGCCCTATCATATGTTTTCACTTTTCAAAAGCCTGTTCCAATGGTATCATAAAACAGATACAAGAACAAAAATGTCACGGTTCACCCAATGGACGGTAACTAAAAATACAATCAGGAGGCCCCCATGACCAGAAAACTTTATTACGAAAACAGTTATCAAAAAGAATTCACTGCCGTCGTCACCGGCTGCCAGCCCCTTGCAGACACCTTCCGCATCTATCTTGACCAGACCGCATTCTTTCCCGAGGGCGGCGGACAGTCCGGGGACACCGGCCTTCTGGGCGGCTTGGAAGTCCTTGACACCCAAGAAGAAAAGGGCCTTATCTGGCACTGCACCAGACAAGCCATAGCTCCCGGCACACAGGTCACAGGACAGATAGACTGGCAGAAACGCTTCGACCGCATGCAGCAGCATTCCGGAGAACACATTGTATCCGGCCTTGTCCACAAGCATTTCCGTTATAATAATGTAGGCTTCCATCTGGGCGAAACCGAAGTCACCCTGGACTTCGACGGCCCGATCACAAAAAAAGAGCTCCTGGAAATCGAGCAGGAGGCCAATAGAGCCCTTTGGGACAACCGCCCTATAGAAATTACCTATCCCTCCAAAAAAACGCTCACAGAGCTCAAATACCGCAGTAAAATCGCTATAGAAGGCCAGGTGCGCATCGTCACCATCCCAGGCATCGACGTCTGCGCCTGCTGCGCCCCCCACGTAAAGCAGACCGGAGAAATCGGCCTTATCAAGCTTACCAGCGTCCAGTCCCACCGTGGAGGCGTGCGTGTCTGCCTCCTGGCCGGAGCAAGAGCCCTGGCCGATTACGAAGAAAAAGAACAAAACGCAAAAGCCATCTCCGCCCTCCTCTCCGTCAAAGAAAAAGACACGGCCAAAGCCGCAGAACACTTAAAGCAGGAAAATTACAGCCTCACCGGCCAGATCCTGCAGCTGAAAAAAGCCCTGATTCAGCAAAAAGCCGCCGCCGTCCCCGAAGGTTCGAAAAATATCATATTTTTCGAACAGGATCTGGATGCCGCTACTGCCCGTGAGTTCGTCAATCTCCTTACTATACGCTGCACCGGCACCGCCGGCGTATTCATCGGAAACGACGAAACCGGCTACCGCTACATCCTGGGAAGCTCTTCCGAAGACGTCCGCCCTCTCTGCCGCCGGCTCAACGATGCTTTCCAGGGAAAAGGCGGCGGAAAGCCGGAGATGGTGCAAGGCTCCCTTCACGGAACAAGAAAAGCCCTGGAAGCTGCCCTTGCCCAATGCCTTCCGTCCCTTTAAGCCCCAGCTTACCGCGCCCACCACTCTCTTCGCGTGTTTAGCAGCGCTGCCAGACAGCAGAATGTACTGTTGGAAACGATCATCCTCTTACATTTGCTCATCAGGCACATATCTATATAATTTCTGCCCTGCACATTTCCCTCTACATAGGTAACCTGTGCAAAGCGGTTAAAATCCATTTCCCCCGCGTGCTCCCTGCACCAGGAAATATCATCGGAAAATACAAACAGATGCCACTTCCCCAAAACCTTGTCCAGAAATTTTGCAACCTCTTTCCGGTATTCGGATGTGTCATAAGCCCACCCCAGGCTTACAAAATCACCTCTCCGTATATGAATGGACACCGAATTCGATTCCCGAATCTGCCTTGCATATTCCTGATTTTTTTCGTCCGTAATCTCCGGAAAACGGAATTCCCGGCGAAAAACATCCTTATACGCCATAAACCAGTCTATATTAATCCAATACCCATGGTAGTATACATTCCCCGGCAGGTTTTGAACCTCCGGGCAGTATTCTTCCTTCTGGACGGAATAGACTTTTCCAGGAAACGGGTTAAAACGGCGATGATCCTCTCCCACCTCGGACACCATATAGATGTCAATTCCATTTTCCCCCAATATCTGCGGTACACTCTTGCCTCTTTTCTTCTCCTCCAGAATAAAGGCCCATACATCCCCGCTGAAACACTCACTGAGCATCGGAGCCTTGATGCCGAAGATTTTTTCCAGCTCATAACCGTTATGTACTGTATTCTGGGCGAAATAGCTGTCATCCAGGTACATGACCTCTCCCGGATGGGACAATGCATAATATCTGGCAAATATATATTGAAATGCCTGATTGCCCAGACCGCCGTTCAAAAACTGTATTTTCATGTTATCCCCCTCAACATCCGTTCAATCATCTTCCCATACACCGGCATCATCTCCCGCTCCGTCACCTTCTCACGAAGCTCCTCCAGGGCAATCCATGCCACTGCGCTGTTCTCATCCTCCTTGACCCGAAGCTCCGCCTCTTCATCCGCCTCCAGAAAATACGTCAGATTCAGATGCTGATGAGAACTCACAAAGCTCCCCCGCTTAAAATGTCCCCAAACCGGCAGGATATCCAGGCTCTGGGCCTCTTCCCGGATTGGGCGCACCGCCTGAAGCCCTGTCTCCTCCCTGGCCTCCCGGACAGCCGTCATCAAAAGATCCGTCTCCCCGTCCGCGTGTCCGCCCGTCCAGGACCAGGACTGGTAAATATTGTGATACACCATAAGAAGCTTCCCCCGATCCCTGTTAAAGATCAAAGAGGAAGCTGTCATATGTGCAATCTCACACTGTCTTGTCCCAATCGTATCCGGAAACAGCTCCAGATATTGAAGCATCAATTTCCGATCCTGCTCCTCCTGCTCACAGGCAGGCCGGTAATCCAGGATTTGTCTCAGGTACTCGTGCATTATGCCTCCGCAAAATCATCCTTGCCGACGCCGCAGATGGGGCAGACCCAATCCTCTGGCAGATCCTCAAAAGCCGTTCCGGGCTCAATGCCGTTATCGGGATCTCCTACCTCCGGATCATACTCATAGCCGCAAGGCTCGCATACATACTTTTTCATGACAAGTTCTCCTTTCCTTACCTGCAATTATTCAGACTGCCGGACAAACCCGGACAAAGCTGTCACATCTGATCTGTCCTACTAGAATATACCAAAAAATCATTCTTTATTCTATAGTATTTTTTATTTTTCCAAAATTTTTTCTTCTTCCGTTACTGTTCACTCCCTACATTTGACGATTGTGAAAAGTGACGAAATTTAAATTTTTTATATGTGGATAAATAAAGCGGACAGAAAAATGATGTTTATAGTTTTTCTGTCCGCTTTATTTATCAGAAAGTTATCCACATTTCTGTCTTCCGTTTCGTCCCAGGCATGCTTCCTTGCCCTCTTTTTATGGATAATATTTACTCGCTTTTTTTAAATTATCCACCGTCAAATTGACCATGCCCTCAAATACGGAAATTCGCATTTTGAGGGCATCTATAGTATAATTGCCTTATGAAAACGGAGGATTGAGAGAATGAAAAACATGGAAGATGAAATCGTCCTGCTTAACAAGGCCGTTGCCTGTCTCGAAGAGGAAGTCCAGGCAAAAAATGAAATCATCAGGCAGCAGGAACGCATCATTAAGGCCCAACAGGAACACAACGGTGAATTATCGGCGCTGATGAACAGAATTCTTGACTCCTTAAAGAAGGGCTGACCACATGAACGCTTCCTTTGAATACACCACCACTCTTGAATACAGGCTGAAAGCGGCCAACGCACAGATATGCGCTTTCAAATCCGGTGAAATATATGTCCGCATGCAGGAGGAATACCTGAAAGAATTACGTTCTTTGGAACGGGAAATCCGGAAATTGAAGGACGAGCTTTCACGTGCCCGCAGTGAAACCGTTTCCGTCCGCAATCAATGGTTTGAGATATTTGAAGAACTTCAAAAGGAATGCGAGCGAAAGCTGTCGGCCTTGCGAAAAGAATTGGAACGAATGGAAAGGCGTGCCATAAAGGCAGAAAGACAGAGAGACGCCGCACTGGACAAGGCAACCCGGCAGCGCCATAAGATCTATGGGCTGGAAACGGCGCTGGAAGAGGAAAAGGGCAGGAACTTGAAGCTGAGGGCGCAAATCAACCGGGATTATGAAAATTCCTCCATCCCTTCTTCCAAAACGCTCCGCCGCAAGAAGATCTCCAACGGCCGGGAAAAAAGCGGCCGTAAGCCGGGCGCCCAGCCGGGACATCCGGGACACCGCAGGAAAAAGCAGATCCCTGCCACGGATCCGGTTCTGCTGCCGCCGCCCCGGGAAGTGCTGGAAGATCCGGATTTCAAAAAGACTTCAAAAACGATCGTGAAACAGCTGGTCAACATACGTACGATACTGGAGGTCACGGAATACCACGCAGATGTGTATTATAATTCCAAAACCGGCGAGCGGATCCATGCGGAGTTTCCTCCCGGCGTTGTGGACGAGGTGAATTATGGTGGAAGCGTCAAGGCCTTCCTGTTTCTGTTGAATAACGACTGCTGCACTTCCATCGACAAAAGCAGGAAATTCCTTTCCGATTTGACTGATGGCAGGCTCAGCATATCCAAGGGCATGGTTAATAAGCTTGGCAGGGAATTTGCCAAAAAAACGGAACAGGAACGAAAAGCGACGTTTGCCGATCTGCTGCTTAGCCCCGTCCTTCATACGGATTGTACCAACGCAAAGGAAAACGGAAAAAATGCTTATGTATTTGTGTGCGCTGCCCCGGATGGAAAAGCGATGTATTTTGCACGCAGGAAAAAAGGGCACGAAGGAGTAAAAGGCACCCCGGTCGAAGATTACCAGGGAATCCTGGTTCACGATCATGAGAAAACCTTTTATAACTATGGTGCACAACACCAGGAGTGTCTTGCGCATGTCCTCCGCTATCTGAAGGACAGCATAGATAATGAGGCTGACCGGACCTGGAACAAGGAAATGCGTGCTCTGGTACAGGAAATGATCCACTACCGGAACGGCCTGCCGGAAGAGGCGCCTCCTGACACCGAAAAGGTCAGGGAGTATGAAGAACGCTACCGGGCAATACTGCAAAAAGCGAAAGAGGAATACGAATACATTCCAGCAAGTGAGTATTATAAGGACGGATACAACCTGTATCTGCGGATGGAAGAATACATGTCCAACCATCTTCTGTTCCTGCATGATCACAGAGTTCCGGCTACAAACAATGAAGCGGAGCGTCTGCTTAGAGGATATAAGCGCAAGCAGCAGCAGGCTGTGTCATTCAGGGGATTCGAGTCCATCGAGTATCTCTGTGAATGCATGAGCATGCTTATTCAGATACGCCAAAACGAAGAATCAAATTTATATAACAGAGTATCCGAGATATTTGGATAAAGAAAACCGATGGTTTCGACTAAGATTAGTCTACACCATCGGTTTGTTTATCACAAGCTGACCTCTGAACAGTAACCTTCTTCCCCTTGAGCATACCGGTATTTCTTCTCTTTTCCAAAATTTTTTTCGCCCGAAACCCTTGATTTTCCTCACATTTTCCTATAGTCTTATAAACATGGCAAACAATATCTTGTAATCACTGTTGACAACACCACTATATCTTGTTACAATAGGTTTCGTCACCACATATTACAGCGACAGTAGAAATTGAGGGAAGTTTTATGAAAATTATTAAAAGAAGCGGCAGCGAGGTTGAATTTGATGCTGAAAAAATCGTCCTTGCCGTAACCCGAGCCAATGAGAAAGTAGTTCCCAGCGCCCGTATGACCCCTATCCAGATCAAGCGGATTGCAGAGGATGTAGAGAGCGCTGCAGAGAATATGAGCCGTTCTTTAAGCGTAGAAGAGATCCAGGACATGGTGGAGGATCAGATTATGAACCAGCGGGCCTTTGATGTAGCCAGACGCTATATCACCTACCGCTACCGCCGGGCCATGGTCCGCAAGTCCAACACCACCGACGAGCAGATCTTAAGCCTTATTGAGTGCAACAACGAGGAAGTCAAGCAGGAGAATTCCAACAAGAACCCCACGGTCAACAGCGTACAGCGGGACTACATGGCCGGAGAGGTAAGCAAGGATATCACCAAGCGGATCCTTCTTCCTGCGGAGATTGTGTCTGCCCACGATCAGGGAATCATTCATTTCCACGATGCAGACTACTTTGCACAGCATATGCACAACTGCGATCTGGTCAACCTGGAGGACATGCTCCAGAACGGAACCGTTATCAGCGGCACCATGATTGAGAAGCCTCACAGCTTTTCCACCGCCTGCAACATTGCCACCCAGATCATTGCCCAGGTAGCCTCCTGCCAGTACGGCGGACAGAGCATCAGCCTGACCCATCTGGCCCCCTTTGTGGATACCAGCCGGAAAAAGATTCGCAAGCAGGTAGCGGATGAGCTTCACTCCATCCACGAGGCCGTTACCGAGGAAGAGATTGACTTCATCACAGAGAAGCGTCTCAGGGAAGAGGTGCGCAACGGCGTCCAGATGATCCAGTATCAGGTAGTCACCTTAATGACCACCAACGGGCAGGCCCCCTTCGTCACGGTCTTCATGTACCTGAACGAGGCCAAGAACGAACAGGAAAAGAAGGATCTGGCTCTGATTATCGAGGAAACCCTGCGCCAGCGCTACCAGGGTGTAAAAAACGAAAAGGGCACCTGGATTACCCCGGCCTTTCCAAAGCTTATCTATGTCCTGGAGGAGGATAATATCCACGAGGACAGCAAATACTACTATCTGACCCAGCTTGCGGCCAAATGCACGGCCAAGCGCCTTGTTCCGGATTACATTTCTGAAAAAATCATGCTCCAGAACAAGATTGACAAAAACGGGGACGGCCACTGCTACACCTGCATGGGCTGCAGAAGCTTCCTTACTCCCTATGTAGACGAGAACGGAAAGCCCAAGTACTACGGCCGCTTCAACCAAGGCGTTGTCACCGTCAACCTGGTGGACATCGGACTGTCCGCAGAGGGCGATATGGATCGGTTCTGGGAGATCTTTGAGGAGCGGATGGAGCTCTGCCACAGAGCCCTGCAGTGCCGCCACGAACGTTTAAGCGGAACCCTTTCCGACGCAGCTCCCATCCTCTGGCAGCACGGCGCCCTCCTTCGTCTGAAAAAGGGCGAAACCATTGACAAGTATCTCCACAACGGATACTCCACCCTTTCCCTGGGCTATGCAGGCCTCTGGGAATGCGTTTACAGCCTCAACGGCAAGAAGCTCACAGAGCCCGAAGGCGAAGCCCTGGGCCTTGAGATTATGAAGAAGCTCAACGAATACACGGCTAAGTGGAAGGCTGCCGAGCAGATTGACTACTCTCTCTACGGCACGCCTCTGGAGAGCACCACCTACAAGTTTGCCAAGTGCCTGCAGAAGCGCTTCGGCATTGTAAAGAACGTGACGGATAAGAGCTACATCACCAACAGCTATCACGTCCATGTAACCGAGAATATCGACGCCTTCGACAAGCTGGCCTTAGAAGCCAAATTCCAGGCCCTCTCACCGGGCGGAGCCATCTCCTATGTAGAGGTTCCCAACATGCAGAACAACCTGGACGCCGTACTCTCCGTGATGCGCTTTATCTATGACAACATCATGTACGCAGAGCTGAACACCAAGAGCGACTACTGCCAGGTCTGCGGCTACGACGGAGAGATTGAGATCAAAGAGGACGAGCATGGCAAGCTCATCTGGAAATGTCCAAACTGCGGCAACACAGATCAGAATAAAATGAACGTAGCCCGGCGTACCTGCGGCTACATCGGAACCCAGTTCTGGAACCAGGGACGTACCCAGGAGATCAAAGAGCGCGTGCTTCATCTGTAAACAGCACCGCATACAAAAACAACACAGTCTGCACAAGCCGTATCAGCAGACAGCAAGGCTGCCGCAGGGCACTTTCCCGGCGGCAGCTCTTTTTTGCCCCATAACACGTTTTTCAGCCACAAAGCCTTTTGGAAAGGACTTCCCCATGAACTATGCAGTCATCAAAAAAAACGATATTGCCAACGGCCCCGGCGTCCGGGTGTCCCTCTTCGTCAGCGGATGCCGGCACCACTGCAAAAACTGCTTCAACGAAGAAGCCTGGGACTTTGCCTACGGCACCCCTTTTACAGACAAAACCATAGAAGAGATCCTCGCCGCCCTGTCCCCCGGCTATGTGGCCGGCCTGTCCCTCTTAGGAGGGGAGCCCTTTGAACCGGAAAACCAGCCGGACATCCTTCGTCTGGTAAAGCTGGTACGGCAGCATTTCCCCGAAAAAACCATCTGGTGCTACACCGGCTTCACCCTGGAAAAGGACCTTCTGTCCGGCCGCACCAAAAGCCCACAGGCCGTAGGAGAGATTCTCTCCTGCCTCGATGTCCTGGTAGACGGAAAATTCATAGAATCCCTCAAAGACCCCGGCCTAATCTTCCGCGGTTCCTCCAACCAGAACATCATCGACATGCCGAAGTCTTTAGAAAGCGGTCATATGGTTCCCCTTGCCGGAACCTGGCGAAGAACCATGGGAAGCGGCAATATTGACGAAGTGTAAATGCCTCACTCTTCTTGTATTCCCCCGCCCAGCACTTCATGGAGCACAAAAGCCAGCGGCTCCATCGCATTCATCATCTCCTCCAGCGTGTTTGTCTGGGCTCCCGCCTCCACCAGCAGAGACTTGGGCCTTAGATGGAGATTATAACGGAGGCTTTTCAGATAAATCTTCCTGCTAAGCCCCGGGTAATACTTCTCACAAGCCAGCTTCAGCTGCAGCGACAGCGCCAGATTATCCTCAATATAAGGATTCGGCAGATAATCAATCACGCCGTTCCTCTTGCTGAAGCTTAACCCGTTAAAAAACATAAACTGAGCCGTGGGCTTCCCGTTCACCTCCGTCACCAGATGCGTTCCCTCCTTCACCCCGTCCCGGTGAAGATCAATAATCACCTCGATCGAAGGATTCTCCTCCAGAATCCGCTGTACCTCCTCCTCTGCCAGGGCATAGGCCCGGTTTCTGTCCAGCTTTCCGTCAATGAAATCATAGACATTTTTATTATGTATCACCTGGTAGCCGTAGGTATCCTCCAAAAGCTCCGTCAGATAATCCCCTACCCCCACAATGGTGGTGCTGTTGTCGCCTGCCACAGAATCTACGAAGCCCTCCTGGGAATGGGTGTGATAAATCAGTATCTGAGGCCCGGAATCCATATTTTGAATCTGCATATCCTTATTAAGGAGAAGCTCCGCATTCAGCAGCTCGCCGCTGATATCCGTATTGTTCTCCACAATGTAAAAATTATTTCTAAGAAAGTCAAAATCTGCCAGCTGCTCCGTCATATACTCTGTGCCAGCTGCCGGCTGATTCTCCCCGGCCTGCGAAAGCTCCGCCTGCTCCTGGTCGTAAGCGGCCTGCAGATTCTCCTCCTCCATCTTCTCTGCCAGATCGAAGGCCTCTCCCGTGCGCTGGTCGATCTCATTTTCATCGTGGGCGCCGCCCTCCACCAGAATGTCATAGGCGGCCTGGCTTTCAATCTCCGTCTCATAGAGCTCCTTCTCGTCCAAAAAGGAGTACAAGGGAAATAACCCCACAGCCTTGTGAAGAAGAAACTCCTCCAGGCTGTAGGACAGCTCCCGATCCCCGGCTGCGAAGGCAAGACCCGGATACAGGGTCTTTTCCGCCGCTCTCTGAAGGCTCCCTTCCCCGTTGGACAGCGCCTTCACACAAGCATAGGCAGCCTTTGCAAAAGACTGCCCCTTTACCCCATAACCGAGAATATAGATTCCCAGCACCATGATAATTCCCCATACAATTGCATTTACGATTCTATGCAGACGGCTCATTTCCAATCACTCCATACTCTCTTTAATATATTCAAAAAGAGACGGCCTTATTCCGGAAATTCCTATGCCAGCGCTATGTTAAGAGCCTCTGAAATGGTAAAGCTTAAGCGCCTTATGGTCTCGTCAATATCCTTCGGTGTCACAAACATCCCATTGAGATTGGGCGAAATCGCATCCCGGTCTCCGGTGGCGTCGTAAATAATCGTAGCGGCGTCCACCACCGTAGGCACGCCGATTGCCACAATGGGAACTCCCAGATTCTCTTTTGTCAAACTGTTCCGGTGGTTTCCCACTCCGGATCCCGGATGGATTCCGGCATCCGAAAGCTGGATCGTCCGGTTCAGACGCTTTGTGCTCCTGGCCGCCAGTGCGTCGATAGCCACCACCACATCCGGCCGGGTCTCATCGACGATTCCCTTGATAATCTCAAAGGTTTCCATGCCTGTCTGGGCCATAACTCCCGGAACAATTCCGCTTACCAGATGCACCTTGCTTTTTCCCAGAGCCTCTTTTCCATACTCCCTTACCACATGACGGGTGATCATCAGATGGTTCACCGCCTCCGGCCCCAGGGCGTCCGGAGTCACCTCCCGGTTGCCAAGTCCCACAACCAGTACCGACTTCTCTTCTTCGGTTCCGAGAAGACTTTTTAGTTCCCGGGCCAGCTGCTTTGATACCTCCCGGTGATACCCCTCGTCCGGATCCGAAAGCCTGGGGGCCTCCAGAGTCAGATAAGTTCCCACAGGCTTTCCCATGGCCTTTGCCCCGTTCTCTGTCTCAATATTCACCCGCGTCACCCGGATGTCCCGCTCCTCATCGTAAGATTCCTCGATGGCTACGCCGCGGATCTCCACGCCGTCCTCTTCAAAGCTCTCCCTGGCCTCCAGGGCCAGATCCGTCCGTACTTGAAATCGTTCCATAGTCCATACTCCTGTTCTGCATTGCCTTGCTCTTTTTATTAGTATTTTCCATTATTTTTAGGATTTATGTATTGACAGAATGCCTTTCCTGGCATAAAATAAATGAGTATGTTTGGATGAGCCAAACAGTGACATGTTCCGTTAAGACGTCCGTGTCCGGCTTTTACGGAGCATGTACGGATATATCAGATAAGAGAAATAAACAATTTGGAGGTGTACGGGTTGGCTAATATTAAGTCCGCAAAGAAGAGAATTCTGGTAGCCGAGACAAGAGCCGCAAGAAATAAGGCGATCAAGTCCGAGGTCAAGACCGCAATCAAGAAGGTTGACGCTGCCATTGCCGCTAAGGATCCGGAGGCTGCAAAGACAAGCCTCAGAGCTGCAATTGCAACCATGAACAAAGCGACTTCAAAGGGAGTGTATCACAAGAACACAACTTCCAGAAAGATCTCTCGTTTAACCAAGGCTGTAAACAGCATCGCATAAATCAGAGAACCTTATAAAAAGATGCCCAATACCGTCAGTTGGGTATCTTTTTTTCATGTACAAGGAGGCGCTCGCCATGAAAATGCTGTCCGAAGATATCAAAAACGGTTCCTTTAAATCCTCTTATCTCCTCTGCGGAGAGGAGGCTTATCTGCGCACCCAGTACCGGAACCGCCTGCTTGGCGCCCTGGCCGATCCCCAGGATACCATGAACGTATCCCGTTTTGAAGGGAAGGGCATCCGGCCCGAGGAGCTTATCGACCTGGCCGAAACCCTGCCCTTTTTTGCAGAGCGCCGGGTTATCCTTGTAGAAAACAGCGGTTTTTTCAAAGGAAAATGCGATGTCCTGGCCAACTATCTGCCCTCCATGCCCGACACCTCCTGCCTGCTTTTTGTGGAAACCGAGGTGGACAAGCGCAGCCGCCTGTACAAGGCAGTAAAGAGCAAAGGCCGGATTGCGGAATTCCAGCCCCAGGACGAAGCCACCCTCACAAAATGGATCCTGGGCACTCTGAAAAGAGAAGGAAAGCAGATCTCCCGTCAGGCTCTCGCCCTCTTTCTGGAACGTACCGGCACAGACATGGAGCATATCTCCAGCGAACTGGAAAAGCTCCTCAGCTACACCCACGGAAGAGAGGCTGTCACCCCCCAGGATGTGGCGGAAATCTGCACCGTTCTCACCAGCAGCCAGATCTTTGACATGATTCGGGCCATTGCCGAAAAGAAGCAGAAGGAAGCCCTTGATCTCTACTACGATCTGCTGGCTCTGAAAGAGCCTCCCATGCGGATTCTCTTTCTGATTGCCCGGCAGTTCCAGCAGCTCCTTCTGGTAAAAAGTCTTATGGCAAAGGGCTTCGACAAGGGAGCTATCGCCTCAAAGGCCCAGCTTGCCCCCTTTATCGCCGGGCGCTGCATGGGCCAGGCCCGAAGCTTTTCCCTGGAGCAGTTAGAAGCTGCCGTCCGGGACTGCGCAGACGCGGAAGAGGCCGTAAAAACCGGCCGGATGAATGATATCCTAAGCGTAGAGCTTTTGATTGTCAAATACAGCCAGGCGGCTTAACGAGCCGGCCGGCTGCTCTTCTTATATCCCTCCGCCCAAAAAGACACTCCGTCGCTTCGTATGGTCACAGCTCCCTCCTCCATGGTCAGAAGCTTTCGGCTTCCTGCGTCCTCAAGACGCTCCAGAGTTTCTTCATGGGGATGGCCGTAAGAATTATTCCGACCGCAGGAAATCAACGTAAGCTTTGGCTGCACCTTTCTAAGCCATTCCTCCGAGGTAGAGAACCGGGAGCCATGATGTCCCGCCTTTAGAACCTCACATCTTATATCCGTCCCCTGTCCCAGAATCTCCTTTTCTCCTGTTTCCTCCAAATCTCCCGTTAAAAGCATGGAAAACTCTTTGTAGGCCAGCCGGAATACCAGGGAGCCTGCATTGCGATCCGCATACTGTCCTTCCCTCCCGGGATGAAGGCAGAACAGCTTCACCCCCTTATCCTCCAGAACCGTTCCGGCCTTTATCACCTTCACGGCTGCGCCGGCTTTTTTCGCCAGGGCCGCAAGCTCTCTTCCGGCCTCCTCCCGGTAAGACTGCTCCGAGAGCAGCAAAGCTCCAATCCTCACTCCCCCCGGCTCTGCGGCCTGCAAAAGCAGCTCCTCCACCCCTGAAATGTGATCCTTGTCCGTATGCGTTACCATAACAAAGTGAAGCTTTCCCACTCCCTGCTCCTTTAAAAAGGGCAGAATCCGGTAACGCCCTGCCTGCTTCACATCACTGCTTCCCCCGTCAATGAGGCAGGCCATTCCTCCCTGTGTGCGGAAAAACAGACTGTCCCCCTGGCCTACGTCCAGCATGGTAAAGGAAAACCCTCCAGAAAAGCGAAACTGCAGGCAGACACACAGCAAAAATGCCGCCGCCAGACTTAACCCCCTTTCTTTTTTCCGCCTTCTCTTTATTCCCTCTTCCTCTGCTCCTCTCCCCGGCTCTCCTTCCTCTTCTCCCTTAGCCGCTTTCGCACACAGCCTCCACTTTTCTCTCTCCCTTACCTGGCTTTGCCACAGGATAAGACCCCCAAGCCCCCCATAGTACAAAATAATCTGCCAGAGCTTCGGCCTTCCGCAGACAATCACCGACCAGGGAAGGCGAAGCGTCCCCTTCCCCAGGCCTTCGTAAAGGCTTAATATCAGCCGGCAGGCAAAGGCTGGCGCCCAAGCAGCCCGCCAGGAAAGAAAGCTTACTCCCAGCGCCCCGATTCCGCAGAACATCAGCGCCGCCATCAAGGGAATCACCAGAAGATTTAAACCGATGGAATAGAGGGGGAATTCATAATAGAACCACTGAACCAGGGGAAGCGTGGCAAGCTGGATGGAAAGACTTAGAAGAAAAGCCTCCCACACCTTTCCGGAAACAGGAAAAAGTCTGCGGACTGCCGGATAAAGGGCTCCCACACCCAGCACCGCCCCAAAGGAGAGCAGAAAAGAGGCGCTGCGGACATACAGCGGCTGTTCCAATAGAAGCAGCAGAGCCGCAGCCGCCAGGGCAGTCAGCATGTCATAGCTGCGGCCCAGAAAATCTGCAGCCACAGCCAAGGCAAACATGGCAGCGGCCCTGGCTGTGGAAACACTCATTCCCGTCATAGCCCCGTACAGGAGCACCAGCGTAAGCCCCAGGCCGCCGGAAAAGCCATAGGAGCATCCCTTTTTGCGCAGAAGCTTGTACAGGCCGGCGCCTGCGATAGAAATGTGAAGCCCGGAAATCGCCAGCAGATGGGACATGCCGCTTTTCTGATAAATATTTTTTGTTTCCTCCAAAAGCTCTGTCTTGTCTCCAAGGAGCATCGCTCTTAGCACGCCGCCCTGCTTTTCTCCAAACAGACGGGTGCACCTGGTACTTAAATTCTCCCTTAGCCGCCGCAGAAGCTCCCCTGGCCAGAATACCCTGTCCCCGGTGAGCACTGCATGCTCTGCACTTCCCAGATGCGTAATATGCTGTGTCTGGTAATAAAGCCGGGCGTCAAACTGCCCCGGATTGGACGGGGCTTCCGGCTCCCATATGCGGTATGGAGGTTCGATTCGTATGGTATTGCCGACGGAAAAAGGCTGCTCGGCATCGAAGTAAATGAGAAGAATCCCTTTATCTGAAATGTTAGAATGCTTTAAATGGACTGCCTGTCCTTCTGCTCTTTTCTCAATCCTGCATATCTCTCCTGTAATCCCTCCGGTAGGGCTTACACCCTCCGGAGGGGATGCATGCATCCAGATTCCGGAGGGCAGAAGCAGCAAGAGAACTGCCACGGCCAGGGCAGCCATACATAACGGCCGTTTTTTTATCATGGTTTAACTTTCCTCAATCATATCAAGATTACGTTCAAATATGGTTTCAAACCGGATACTCTCCTGGTAGGTAATATTCGTCTCTCCATTGATCAGAATCTGCACCTTGCTGATTCCCGGCAGCTCCGTAAGAGAATTCACAATGGAGTACACCGGCACCATCTCAAGGACATCATAGCCCTGCCCCAGAAAGCCCTTGTCAAGATTCACATAGCAGATTCCGTCCTTGGTGGATACGCTGACAATCTTTGTCTCCGGAGGAATGGCCGGATAAGCCTTCTCTGTAATGGGTCCCTTGATCAGCTGTTCCACCACCAGCTTCTCCACAGACATATTGCTGCTGTAGTGAACCTCTACCCGTTCTCCTACCAGCCTGTCTCCCTTCTCGTTGGCAAAGTAAAGCTGCAGGGTGGTCATGGTGTATGTGTTGATCTCATTTCCGGCATTCTCCACAAAGCTTTCCTCGTTCAAGGGACCGATGGGCGTCTCGTTGGAATCCAGAAGAGGTTTGTCCCCTACCAGGAAGGATACATACTCCACCTCCGGAATCTGGCACAGCGTCCGCACAACGGCAGAACGGCAGAGAATCTCATAGGGCTTGCTCATCTCCAGATAAGGCTGGGCAAAGGACAGGGAAAGCTGTCCGTTTTCCAGGGTATAATTCAGAAGAAACACATTGTCAGGAATTGCAGATTTCAGCTCTCCGTCCACAGAATCCTCCTGCAGGCAGAGAATGAACTCTTCCAGCAGCTCCTGCCCATTCTCGGCGGCCGGGGCATAAGCCTCCTTCACCACAGCCGTTTCCTCTTTGTTGATATAATAAACCTGATATCCTTTTGGCTCCCTGGGCTCCTCCTTCTGATGGGCGCAGCCCCCCAGGACAATTGCCAGCAGAACCAGAAGCATAGCAGACGCCATAGGCCTGTTTTTTCTCATCGCTTACCTCCCAAGCACCCGCACGAACCGTCTATGCAATATAATTCAAGGGAATACGAACCGCAAAGGTGGTTCCCTCCCCCAGATGACTGGTTACCTTAACCGCGCCCTTATGTACCTGTATGGCGCTTCTTGTAATGGCAAGCCCTAAGCCTGTTCCGTCAATCTCGTTGGAATGAGACTTGTCCACCCGGTAAAAGCGTTCAAAAATATAATCAATGGATTCTTCGGGAATTCCCATGCCGGAATCCATAACCTTCACATAGAAAAACTTATGATCCGCATCCAGGGATACGTGAACCCAGCCGTTTTCCCTGTTATATTTCACTGCATTTTCCATCAGGTTGGTAAAGGCCAGGGTCAGACGTCCGGCATCCACCTCCGCCGTCACAGGGCGGAAGCTCTCCAATACCATCTCGATGTTTTTCCGGCTGGCAATGGGCCGCAGACGCTTTAAAATCAGCTCCAGCAGATCGTTGATGTCCACCGGCTCGATATTCAGGTTCGCCGCCTTCTTGTCCATCTTCACCAGGGACAATAGATCTGTAATGATCTTATTCTCCCTCTCGATCTCCTCCGCAATGTCGTTCATAAACTCCTGATAGAGCTCTATGGGAACCTCCTCCTGGGACAACAGCGAGTCTGCCAGCACCTTCATGGAGGTCAGAGGCGTCTTCAGCTCATGGGACACATTGGACACAAATTCCTGACGGGACTCATCCAGCACCCGCATCTGATTCATAATCTTATTGAATTCCTGGGAAATCTGCTCTGTCTCCGTATACGTCTTAACCTTCAAATCCTCTGTACTGTGTCCCTCTGCAATCTCCTGCAGGGAGTGTATCATCCGCTTAAGAGGCCGATCCAGAAAATAAGACAGAAGCACCGCAAAGGTCAGCACCAGCACGCCGCAGATCAGAACAAAGATCCGGGCATTCCCCGTCAACACATCCAGATTGTCCCAGATACTGTCTGTGGACACGCTCACCAGCAATACCCCCTGTATCTTCTGGGAGTCTGCTTCCTGGATGGGGATGGTCATCTCTATGTAACGCTTTGTGGAAAGCTGGTTGATGGTCTCCCCCTGAAAACAGCGGATCACTTCCTCCGACACCACCAGCTTTCCCTCAATGAGACCGTAGGTATCCCGAATCACCTTGAAATTCTCGTCAATGACAATAATCCGGCCGTCATACAGGTTGGAAAGCTGCGTCAATTCTCCGCCGATAAGCTCTGAAGAAGGATCCTTCAGATAATTATAGCTGATAAGCTGATTGGACAGAATCCGGCACTGGTTCTGCACATCCGTCCCTCTGACCTTGATTGCCCGTTCCCGGTAGCTGTCCAGGATGCCGGATGCGACAATGAGCATAGGCAGCCAGCCGGCCAGAAGAAGAACCAGGAACACCCGGAACTTTAAACTTTTTAAATATGTAATAACAACTCTATGCCTGGAAATAATAGCCCACTCCCCACTTTGTGTGAACATACTTAGGTTCGCTTGGATTTGTCTCTATCTTTTCCCGGAGACGCCGGATATGCACATCCACGGTTCGCACATCCCCCGGATACTCGTAGCCCCATACGGTGTTCAGAAGGCTCTCACGTCCATAGACCTTCCCCGGATTCAGCGCCATCAGCTCCAGAAGATCGAATTCCTTTGCAGTCAGATTGATCTCCTTCCCGGCAATGAACAGACGGCGGCTCTCCAGATCCATCCGAAGCTCCGAAGCCTCCACAACCTTGCCCTGGCTTCCCTTCTCCGGCCTGCCTGTCCGACGCATAATGGCCTTGATCCGGGCCTTGATCTCCAGAATGTTAAAGGGCTTCGTGATATAATCATCCGCCCCATACTCCAGGCCGAGGATCTTGTCCATATCGTCTCCCTTGGCGGTGAGCATCACAATGGGCATATTGGAAAATTCACGAATCTGCTGGCAGACCTCGAAGCCGTCCATCTTCGGCAGCATTACATCCAGAAGTACCATATCGTATTCCTTGCTTCGGGCGTATTCCAGGGCTTCCTCTCCGTCGTAAGCGCAGTCCACTTCCATTCCTTCCTGCTCCAGACTGAAACGCAGGCCCTTTACAATCAGCTTTTCATCGTCAACTACCAATACCTTTTTTGCCATTTTTCTGCCTCTTTCACACTGTAATCTGATCCTTGATCTTTTCAAAAACCCGTTCCTTGATTCCGGGAATCTGCATCAGCTCTTCTATGGTCTGAAAGCCCCCGTGGGTCTCCCTGTACTTAAGGATATCCTCTGCCTTAGACTCCCCGATTCCCCGAAGCGTTGTAAGCTCCTCTGCCGAAGCCTGATTCAGATTCACCAGGCTGCTCTCCGCCGCCAGAGCCTCCTCCTTAAGCTTCTCCTCCTGTTCCCTGGAGGGAACTTCTATCTTTTGTCCGTCTGCGAGATGCTCCGCCAGATTCAGCCAGCTTTCTGCCGCCTCCTCCGTCATTCCGCCGGCTGCCTCCACCGCCGCTGCCGTCCGGGCCTCTGCCTCCAGCTCATAGACCCCCGGATTCCTTACCTCGCCGCAGACATAGACGCAGATTTTGGCGGGAGCTTTTTCCTCTGCCTCCTCATCCTCTTCGCTTTTCTCTGCCCTTAAGGGCTCCTCCAGGGTCTCTTCGCTGTCATAGAGCACAGGCTGGCTCTTACAGCCGGCACAGAGCAGAACCACTACTGCCCACAGACTCCATACCATTCGTTTTACGTTCTTCCTCATCTTCCAGATCCTTTCCTTCGGACCCGGACCCCTCTGATTCAGACATTCTTAGTGTAGCTGATTTTTCAGATGATTACAACCTTTTTTTCATTTCCGTTTCATTTGAGCACAGCCCTTTTGAATTATTCCCATTTGAACAGGACGACGCCGGCGATGGCAATGGCCATCCCCAGAAGCTTCCGCCATTCCAGCGCTGCCTTTTCCACGCCGAACATGCCGAAAAGCTCAATGAGATAGGCCACAATCAGCTGGGAAATCACAATCAGCATCACTGCCCTGGCCGGGCCTAAGCTGTTCATGCTCTGAATCACCGTAAAGGTAATAAAAGCGCCAATCACGCCTCCCAGCAGCATATATTTGGGACTTACCTGGAATACGTTCATCAGATTTTCCCGCTCCCGGAAGGCCCACACAGCCAGGCAGGTGAGAAGGGCGGAAAACTGTACCCAGCTTGCGGATGCCCACATACTGCTGCTCTTCGTAACTTCTGTATTGAATACCCCTTGAATACTCATCAGCGCCCCGGAAATAAGGGCAACAAAAATTCCAATCATAGTAAAAGCCTCCTTCGGTCTCTTTCTCTCGTGTTAGCTTTCCCTATGATTGGAATTCTATTCGCCTGACACAGCAGCAGCTTCTGTCCCCCTGTCACTGTTCACTCCGTGACTGGCAGCGCCTGTCTGCGCTGTGCTTACTCTTCTGTCTGAAGCTGGGTCTGTACAGACTGATTCACAGCGTCAATCTCCTCCTGTACGTCATTCCCCCGCCAGATGTTGGCAAAGACAATCTCCATCTCAATCCAATAATTGGAGAGATCCGTGATCTTCGGAACCTCCACGGAATCCTCGTACTGGGCAATCAGAATCTCCATTTCACTGTTTGCGTAGCTGACTCCCATTTTTACAGGCATCTTATCTGTCATGGTGTAAAGGTCGTTTGCCTTGTCGTAGGTAAGGTACTTTGCAAAAGCTTTCGCCAGATCACGCTCTCTGGAGTAAGCGTTCACAGCTACGGAGTTGGTTACGGAAAGCCCCTTTGTATGAAGCCCTTCCGTCAGATCCGGCACCTGGGCGATTCCGTAAAAATACCCGTTATCCGCAGGCGTCTCCTCCGGTACTTCCTCCTCTGGTACTTCCGCCTCCGGAGCCCCTTCTTCCGGCTCCGCCTCCCCGCCTTCCTCTCCCTCTGCAGGTTCCTGCGCTTCTTCCTCGGGAATCTGGTACACCAGCCCCTCCGCAATCGCCGCATCCAGCCTTGCAATAGCGTCGGTTTTCGCTATGGTATATACAATCTTTCCGTCAATAAATTCCTGCAGCACATTGTCTGTAGTCACCTCGTCCGCATCAATGGCAAAGAATGCGTTCAGGCTCTGGTAGTACTTCAGGCACTCGATAATCTCCTCCGCAGACAGCTGTACCTCCGCCTTATTATCCCCGGTGGGCCCTCCCAGGTTCACATAATTGGCGATAAAAAAGAAATTAAAGAAAATATCCGCCACATTCCACTTAAAAATGCTTTCTACATTTTCCGTACCTGCGCCCGACTCAAAATTATCCGCATAGGCAAGAATCTCGTCTATGGCTTTCGGAGCGGCATCTGTGTAGCCTTTATTATAAAGAAGAAAGCAAGTCTCAAAATAAAAGGGGTAAGCCATCAGTTTTCCGCCGCAGGTCGCTGCGTCCAGAGCCTTCTGAGGGAAGAACGCCTCCAGCTCCTGCTTTGTAAAGCTGTCATTCTCCACTGCCAGGCCGGCCAGTCTCGCCTTTTCCAAAAGCTCGCTGGAGGTTACAAAGAGATCCGGGCCGCCCAGGTCTGATATACTGGCTGTATTGATATTCTCGATATAATCCACTGCCGTAACAAGCTGAAGGGTAATCTCTACCTTGTGCTGCTCCTCAAATTCTGCCGCCGCCTCTACCAGATAGGCATTCAGCTTGTCGTCTGTGTACCAGAGGGTCAGCTTGGACTTTTCTTTCGTCAGTTCTTCCTCCAGAAGTCTCTGCTGCTCGTTATGATAGGAAGCCGCCGCCTGTACCATCTGGGAAAACACCAGAAGTACACAGAGAATGGCAAGGGCTCTGCGATATAATTTCTGTCTCATAAATCATTCCTTTTCTAAGTAAATAAGAATCCCGCCTGTGGGATTCTGCGCCGCAGACGCATTGCGGCAGCGGCATCTTCCTCGGCGTATGAAATTCAAAATGCACTCACAAGCTTCTCGATCATCTCGTCCACATGCTTCTTTTCAATAATCAGAGGCGGAACCAGGCGAAGGACATTGCTTCCCGCCGTGATAATCAAAAGACCTGCTTCCTGTGATTTTACCACAATTTCGCCCACAGGTCTACCCTGGACTTCCAATCCCTGGATCAGCCCCTTTCCCCGGCGCTCCTTTATAAAATCATAGGCTTCTGCCAGGTCATCCAGCTTCTCCTCCAGATATGCGCTTACCCTGCGGACATGATCGATGATCTGATTTTCTTCAAAAAGGTCGAAAACCGCACTGACTGCCGCACAGGCAAAAGGATTGCCTCCATAGGTGGTTCCGTGATCGCCCGGAGCCAGGGATGCTTTTGCTGCTTTTTCATTCAGCACAAAGGCTCCCACGGGAACGCCGCAGCCAAGGGCCTTGGCACAGGTCATCACATCGGGCTCCACGCCGTATTCCTGCCACGCAAACATATGGCCAGTGCGGCCCATGCCGCACTGGATCTCGTCCAGAATAAGCAGAATGTCCCGCTCCTCACAGAGCGCCTTTACACCCCTTAAGAATTCCTCCGAGGCCGGGTAAATGCCGCCTTCGCCCTGGACAGTTTCCAGGATAACGGCGCAGGTTCTGTCTGTAAGCTGCGCCCGGACGCTGTCCAGATCGTTATAATCAGCAAAACGGATGCCCCCCACCAGGGGACGGAACGGCGCCTGGTAGGCCTCATTTCCCGTCACGGACAGGGCGCCCATGCTTCTGCCGTGAAAGGAATGCTTCATGGCAATGATCTCGTGATCCTCTCTCTTATCCTTCAGCCAGGCATACTTTCTGGCTGTTTTCAACGCTCCCTCAATGGCTTCCGTGCCGCTGTTGGTGAAAAATACCCGGCTCATGCCGCTGGCCTTCACAAGCTTCTCTGCAGCCTCCATGGCCGGAATATTGTAAAACAGATTGGAGGTGTGGCAGAGCTTGTCAATCTGCCTCTTCAATGCCTCGTCATAGCCCGGATAGTGATAGCCCAGAGCCTGAACTGCGATGCCGGCTGCAAAATCCAGGTACTTCTTTCCCTCCGTATCGCAGAGATAGACGCCCTCGCCCTTTTCCAGCACAAGAGGATAACGGTTATAGGTATGTAAGACGGCTTCCTCCGCGCGCTTGATGATGGTCTCTTTATTCTCCGTCATAATAATTGTTTTCTCCTTCGCTTAAGATGGCTGTGCCGATTCCTTTGTTGGTGAAGATCTCCAGAAGCAGACAGTGCGCAATCCGCCCGTCCAGAATATGCACCCTGGATACGCCGTTTTCAATAGCTTCAATACAATTGTTAAGCTTCGGCAGCATACCGCCCCCGATGGTTCCGCCTTCGATAAGCTTCCTTGCTTCCTTTACATGCAGCTCGGAAATCAAGGTGGCAGGATCTTCCGGATCCCGGTAGACACCCTCAATATCTGTGAGAAACGCCAGCTTTTCCGCATTGACGGCCCTTGCAATGGCGCAGGCGGCATCGTCTGCATTGATGTTGTAGGTCTGAAAATCCTCGTCCATTCCCACCGGACACACAATAGGAAGAAAATCCTTTTCCAGCAGATCGTAGAGGATCTTGGGATTTACCTCTGTGATCTCCCCTACAAAGCCAATGTCCTCTCCGTTGGAATATTTTTTCTCCACTTTAAGAAGGCCGGCGTCCTTGCCGCTGATGCTGACAGCCTTGACGCCCAGCTCCTGCACCATCTGCACCAGGCTCTTTCCGACCTTGCCAAGAACCATCTCTGCAATCTCCATGGTATCTGCGTCTGTCACCCTCAGACCATTGATAAAGCGAGGCTCCATGCCGGCCTTTCCCACCCAGCGGCTGATCTCCTTGCCGCCGCCGTGGACGATAATGGGTTTGAAGCCTACCAGCTTTAAAAGGGTGACGTCTTTGATGACGTTGCGCTTTAATTCCTCGTCTACCATGGCGCTTCCGCCGTATTTTACTACAATTATTTTCCGGTTGAACCTCTGGATATAAGGCAGAGCCTCGATTAAGACCTGCGCCTTCTCCAGGGAACGCTTCATTTCTTCTTCCCTGCTCATCATAATCTCCTCATACTTCTCAAATGTCCCGCCCTCCCCTGGCAAAAAAGAATCCGCTGTCCTGCCAAGGGTAAGCTGTGATAATGTCTCTGGCATTTATTATAAACGTTGGAACGGACATGTCAAGTTTCTTAATTTCAAAAACTTACAAGGTAATGTCTGTCGTTACTGGTCACGGAGTGAACTGTAACTGTCCGTCCTGCTGCCCATCCCAGCCGTTACTAAAAATCAAAAAATTTTCTGGACTGTTTGGGCGAAGCGCGCTAAAATAGATTACGATTACGTAAGAGGAGCTGCTATGATGATTTATGATAATAAGAACTGGTTTTTAAAGGGACTGCGTGACGGCATTCCCATTTCTCTTGGATACCTGGCCGTATCCTTTACTCTGGGCATTGCTGCGAAAAATGCCGGCTTTACCCCTTTCCAGGCCATGCTCACCAGCCTCACCAACAACGCCTCCGCCGGTCAGTTTGCCGGCTTCACCCTTGTGGCCGCCGGGGCCGGATACCTGGAGCTGGCTGTCATGGAGCTGGTAGCCAATGCACGGTATCTTCTCATGTCCTGCGCCATGAGCCAGAAGCTGTCCCCGGACACCTCTCTTCTCCACCGGCTTTTGATCAGCTTTGATGTGACGGACGAGATCTTCGGCGTGTCTATGAGCGTTCCCGGAAAGCTGAATCCCTTCTATACCTATGGGCTGATTGCCATCGCCGCTCCCGGATGGGCTTCGGGCACATATCTGGGTGTGCTTATGGGGAACCTGCTGCCGGCCAATGTGGTACGCGCTCTGAGTGTGGGGCTTTACGGGATGTTCCTGGCTGTGATTATTCCGCCTGCCAGAAAAAGCAAGGTTCTGGCTGGGGTGATTTTCGCTTCCATGGCGGCCAGCTTCGCCTTCACGAAGCTGCCCCTGACTGCGGACTTATCCACTGGTACACGTACCATTTTACTGACGGTGCTCCTTGCCGGGGGCGCAGCTGTCTTATTTCCCGTTAAGGAGGAGCAAAAAGCATGACACACAATATTTATCTCTACATCTTTGTTATGGCGGCCGTTACCTATACGATACGGATGCTTCCGCTGGTGCTCATACGCAAGGAAATTACCAATCCTTTTATCCGCTCTTTTCTTTTCTACGTGCCTTATGTTACCCTGGCCGTGATGACCTTTCCGGCCATTTTATCCGAGACGGGAAGCCTCTGGTCTGCCTGGGCTGCGCTGCTGACTGGGATCGTGCTGGCATGGAAGGGGAAGAGCCTTCTGCAGGTGTCGGTCTGCGCCTGCCTGGTGGTGTTTGTGCTGGAGTTGTTTTTAGTATAAACACATACTGGGCGTACCATAAAAAAGGGGGCTGTTGCAAAAGCCATCAGCCCCATGAAAAAATACTTTTTAAAATGTCTGAGAACCGCCCTTTAACTTAAATCTTCCCACAAGGCTCTTCATAAGCTGCGACTGGCTGGACAGTTCTTCGCTTGCGGCCGCGCTTTCTTCCGCAGTCGCAGAATTCGTCTGCACGACGCTTGAGATCTGGTCAATTCCCATTGTAATCTGAGAGATAGCTTCGGCCTGATTGCTGCTGGCTTCAGAAATGTTTCCGATAATGCCTGTCATCTCGTTTACGGCATTTACTGCCTGAAGCAGGGACTGGGCCGTCTCTCCGGCAATCTGTGTCCCGTTTTCTACTGCCTTTAGTGAATTTTCAATCAAAACAGAGGTGTTATTCGAGGCCTCCGCACTTTTGCTTGCCAGATTGCGGACTTCATCAGCCACCACGGCAAACCCTTTTCCAGCAGTACCTGCCCGGGCGGCTTCCACCGCAGCGTTAAGGGCAAGAATGTTGGTCTGGAAAGCGATGTCTTCAATGGTCTTAATGATCTTGCCGATTTCACTGGAGCAGCTGCTGATATCGCCCATCGCCTGTATCATCTGCTGCATCTTATCATTGCTCATATTCATTTCCGAGCTGACGCTGCCTGCCATTGCATTGGCCTGCCGTGCATTGTCTGCATTCTCATTCACCTTATCAGAGATTTCGCTGATCGAAGCGGCCAGTTCCTGCACGGAGCTTGCCTGCTCAGTCGCTCCCTGGGAAAGCGCCTGGGCTCCATTCGATACCTGCTCGGATCCGCTTGCAACCTGAGAGGAGCTTTGGCTGATCTGCAGCATCGTGTCGTTGAGCTTCTTTGCAATGCCCCGGAAAGAAATAAGCAGCGGATAAAAGCCTCCTGTATATTCTTCCTCACAGACAGAGTCCACCGTAAAATCCCCGGCTGCCATTTTAGCCAGAAATTTATTCTCATCGTCAATAATCACCTGGAGCTTGCGGATTAATCTGCGTACCTGCTCTGCAAGAACTCCCAGCTCATCCTTAGAGGTATAGGCAATCTCTACATCCAAATCACCCTTTGCCATTTTGACAGCGGCATCCTCAATTTCGGAAATGGGAAGCTTAATCAGGCGTACAATCACAAATGAGAAGAAGACGCCCACAAGGATTATCGCAATAACAATTGCCGTCATAAGACCGTTGGAAGTTATGTAAATGGAAGCGCTTTCTTTTGCTGCGGCATCACTGCCCTCTGTATTGTAGGCCACAATTTCCTGAAAGGCGCTGTTTAAAGAATTGTAAAGGTCTACGCATTCCCCTTCCAGGAGCGCCCGGGCATCCTCTATGCGGCCCTGCTGGGCTAAGGCAATTATTTCTTCATCTGCTTCCCTGTACTGGGTCCAGAGGTTCATTGCATTATTATAGAAACCAGTTTCCTCCTCATCAATTAACTCCTTGTATGCGGCTAAGAGCGCATCCATATTTCCTTTTTCCTTCTCAAGATACTGAAGGCTGGATGCCTCTACCTCATCAGAAACTGCCGTGAGATATCCTAATTCATTGAGACGGATGTTCGAAAGCGTATTGGTCAGTTCCCTTGCCGTATCGATACTGGGAAGCCAGCTTGTTGAAATATCATTTGTCATGTCGTTCATCCGTCCCATAAGAAAAAACGACATACCGCTGATAATAAACATGCCAATCAGCGCAACTCCTATGAGGACATAAAGCTTGAATCTGATTCTCAAATTACGTAAGTAGTTAATCATGTCTCCATTCTCCTTTGATATTCTGCTGCTTGTAACTGCTAATTGCGGAAAATAATCGCTATTTTCTACTTATTTTCCCCACAGCGTTTTTTAATATATCGGCATGTTTTTTCTGTTTGATAAGTAAAACGGAAAATCTCCTTCCTTCATTTCATTGGAAATTCCTTCTGCAATTCTCTGTGCCAAACTTTCCTGATAATCGTCATCCAGCAGCTTTTGACTCTCAGAATAATTTGAGAGAAATCCCATTTCTACCAAAACAGCGGGCATTTGCGTGTTTCGCAAAACATAATAACCCTCTGTTTTTGCGTACCTCGTTTCAATATCCTCACTTAGCGAAACTGCGTTGATGATACTTTCTGCATATCCTTTGCTTTCTGTCGCATTTGAATTGTTGTAATAACATTCCAAACCAGCTATCTGGGCACCCTTCTCATAATAATTGCAATGAAGACTGATAAAAAAATCTGCATTGGAGGCATTTGCAACGGAAGTACGCTCTGCAAGGCTCATATTTTCATCGGAGCTTCTGGTCAGAATAACTTCTATATTGTCATTCTCCAGAATAGCTTTCAGCTTCAGCGCAACCGAAAGGTTAATATCCTTTTCTACTGCCTTGCCGCTGACAGTACCTCCGTCACTTCCTCCATGCCCTGCATCCACGACAACACAAAACCCCGGGGCATTATTCTCTGCTGAAGCAACAGGAACAACATCGCTGCCTGCGTTTCTACCTGTGTATATATCCGTGTATTTATTTACCTTTTCATCTTCCTTTGTAAATCTCTCGTATATGTAAAGACATCCGCAAGCCATAAGTATCATCATTATAATTGGTATCAGTATGACGATTGCCCTCAGCAGATACGCAATCATAAGCCGCTTCATCTTTCTCTTTCTGAGTTTTTTCCTCTTTTGGTATTGTTTCCTGTTCATTGCCGCATTTGTTCCTCAATCTGGAATAAGTCAACACCCCCGCGGAAATCAATGGCTTTTTGGTAAAGCGATTTCCTCACCACTTTCTTTTGATAACACATAAATATTTTCTGTATCACAGGTAACAGACATTGCAGGTATATGACTGATCAATTCCTTGTTATTCCCGTCCTTGCCGCAGGAATACAAGTCTCCGCCGTCCGTTCTGGAAATATAATAGATTGACTGCTCATCCATGCAGAAATCATATGCAGCTATATTTTCATAAGTGTAAGTTTCATTACCGGAAACGTCATATCTTGTTAAAACCCCCTGTTCATTTTTGTAAAAGATGCTTTCCCCATCGAATGAAATATTTCCGTTTACAGGAATGTCGAGCTTTACAGTTTTTCCGGTATACCGGTTTACTTTTGTTATGCCGTCATTGCCAATGAAAAACAGGTTATCGTCATTCAGGAAAAAAGCGTGGTGAAAATCCAGGAACTTCCATTTATCCCCCGTTTCATAGTCAATGCCCAAAAGAGAACGCCCGGAATTCGTCATCTGCTCAAAGATTGTTTTTTCCTCAAAGGTATTCAGATTCAGCTCTACAACCGACACTTTCGTTATATTGCTGTTATAGTTTCCCACCCGGTTGACATAGCTTTCCATAACCGATGTGGTGTAATACAGATATGGCGGACACACATAAAACGCACATATTTCTTCTTCATCAGAAAATACCCCAAACATAGGAGAACGTGCTAAAGGATATGTTTCCCCCGTGGAAATATTTTTGAGAGAATAATCAAAATCCCCTGCATCTTGTATGATTTCATATCCCATACAGTCATACCCTGCCGATGAATTATAGACAACGCTTCCCGTTTTTCCACGGCCTGAACATCCCGTCACTGCCAATGCCAGGCCAAACATGACAACGAAAGCCGCCCCACGCTTCTTTTGCCCTGATTTCATCAGCCATCTGTTAGAATTGCGCCGTAAAATCCAGACAACGGCCAAAGTACACAAAAGCACAGATACAAAGAGCAAGGTCAACAGCGTAACCGTACCAATCTCCGCAAAAACAATTTTCTCATCACCCGTCAGGGCATCGCTCATAACAATATCCCCTGCAAAAAAATCTGTTCCAAGCAGAAACGGCAGCGGCAGCGGCAGACGGTAAATGCCGGTTTTTGATAAGCCTATATAGGGAATCATCACGGACACCGCACCACTCAGCAGGGTGACCGCATATTTTTTTGCTAAAACGGAAATAAACATCAGGAGTATCGCAAGAAACACACTGCCAAACATCCGGAGCAGCCCTATTGATACATATCCCTCCAGCAGCGACATATCCTTGCTGCTGTCTGCAAAGTAACGAATACTCTGAATCGGATAATCCCCATCCGGCAGTCCGTATTTGAACCTGTAAAATCCGTATTCAATAAGCGAAATGCAAAGCGACAGGAAAAGAACGGCCGTGGTAATAATGAGCAGCTTATACAGAGCGCTTTTTCGCCCCTCCCTTGCAGTCAGGATCAGGGTGTCCATCTGGCAGCTGTACTCAGAACAGAAAACAGGCGTAACAATCAGCAAAATGCCAAGGAAGAGAATGAAATTAAGCGTACCTTTGCCAAGAAGCCCCATCCATCCGTTTGTCCGGAGAAAACAGCGGTTCCCCGCATTTTCGCAGATATAGAGATATTGCTGATAGATAACCTCAAATCCATTTTGACGCTCCAGAACCTTCTCTATTTCCCGGCTCTCTTTTTTATATTCACTTTCACTGATCTTCCCGTCATAGTAGTTCTCCAAAAGGCTGTTCTGCCTCTCCTTCGCTTTTGCAATCCGCTCCGCCTCCTGCTCCAGATAAAGGGAAGATTCCTCGGTGCAGTATCCGTTTACCTTTTCCAGATACCAGTCATATTCATTTTTATACTGCTCCATCGCTATGTCTACAGGGTTGTCGGACAAGGCAAGCCAGACCGTGCCAAAAAGCAGGACAAGGGCAATATAGAACAGCCCCCTTTGCCAGAGCATAATCTTTTTTACTTCGTACATAAATCCAGACATTTTATCCTCCAATTAAAGTCCCGTAATATCCCTCCCTGTACACCTTTTCCTAAATCAATTTCCAGCCACAAAGTGCATGTGTCTGAAAATCGATTTGTGCACAGTGCGGGATATTACTGATTCCGGCAATAAGAGTTCCTTTTAGAAAGCATCATCATTGCCGTTATGGAAACCACCCCTGCGGATATGGCAAAAATAATTGCTGCCTGGAAGCTCTGTACCGGATATCCTGCAAAATCAATAAACTCGGTCTTGCCAAATAGTATGCGGTTAGCAAGCAGCGAATATGGGTTTATAATCTTGAGCCAGGTATTACTGAAACAGCTCTGCGACGCACCTGTAATAATAAAACACAGGGCTGCTCCGAAATCAGCGACAAACGGAACAAGGACACTGTGCCCAAACAAGGAAATCAATAGAAACACCATGCTCATCGTCCATACGCCCACTGCCTTTGTCACTGCGGACAGAATCGCATATTGCCATAAATTACAGTTTACCGCAGCCGTGCTGAAATTGCTGACAGCATACAGCGGAAGATTTCCTCCTTCCGCCGTTCCGAAGAAATACACAAAGCCAATATAATCCACAACAGAAAACCATATGGCCACACTGATTACAAACAAAGAAGCCGCAGTAATTTTAGCAAATGTGGTCTTTTTACCGCCGCCCGGATTTGTCAGCAGCAGCATATCCATCTGTGTTTCCTTTTCGCAGACAAAGGTACTGACAACCCCGTACAGACAAAGAAATAAAACCAATATGACCGAAAAATCATAGTTCAGATAATAGTTATACATCTCCTCATAGGCAAAGTCTTTTATGCTCCGCCCTGAATAAAGGTGATAGATCACACTGTTTTTACGTACTTCTACAGTCTGCCCCCGTTCTTTGTAAACAGCGGCATTTTCCTTTGCCCTCTCTGCCACTTGAAGGGCATAAGTCTGATAATGATAGAAATATTCCATAGGCTCCACATAGTATTTTTCCAAGATATTCCGGTCACTGTATATATTCCCCGTCATCATATCCGGATTGTCTTTGGCTGTGCTTGCTGTCATATCAGCCGTAGCGTCTGCTAACGGCTGATATATGGAAAGAAGATGATTGATTTTTTCAGCAGTGATCTCCCCTCTGTAATCCTCATAAAGCTGCCAATACACGCTGTTCCAGCTGCGGCTGTCATTTCCGTCCGCCAGGTAGGAATACGAGTGGAATTCGCTGTTTATTTTGAACAGGTTTATTACACTGAACAATAGGAATACAACAAGTATTGACCGCTTGCAGAATAATTTGTAAAATTCATATTTGATTAAGCGTGTCATATGATCTCTCCCTTAACTCATTGCCCGCGGAAGTAATACAGAAATACATCTTCCAGATTAGGGGAAACCTTTACTGCGTCTGAAGCAGGCAGCATATCGCTTACGATTCTTACCAAAAAGCGTTCCCCCTGCTGTTTCATATTGCTGACATAATATTCGCTTCCAAGTCTGGCGGCGTCTTCCCCGTTTACTGTCACCTCCCACACTTTCCCATAGATATTCTGTTCTAATGTGTCGGTAGTTCCCTGGGTTATTAAGGAGCCTTCCTTTAAGATCATAATCTCCTTTGCGATACACTCCACATCGGAAACGATATGGGTGGCCAGCAAAACTGTCCGTCCCTGTGCGAATTTTGAGATCAGGTTGCGGAAACGGATACGTTCACTGGGATCAAGCCCTGCTGTCGGCTCATCCAAAATAAGAATTTCAGGATCGCCCAGCATCGCCTGGACAATGCCGACCCTCTGCCGCATACCGCCGGAAAGAGCGCCAATCTTTTTCTCTTTCGCATCTGAAAGATTGACAATGCTAAGAAGCTCCAAAGCTCGTTTTTTCCCCTGTTCGTCAGGGATTCCTTTCAGTGCGCACATATACAGCAGAAAATCCATTACAGTAAAATCCCGGTAGAAGACAGGATATTGCGGCATATATCCGATTTTTGACAGGAAGTCCTTACCCAAAGTTCCTGCATCCTGTCCGTCAATCAAAACCGTTCCGCCATCGCTTCCCAAAATACCCACAAGTATATTGATCAGTGTCGTCTTTCCCGCACCGTTAGCGCCCAAAAGCCCATAGACACCCTCCGTAAGTTCCGTAGTGAAATCCTTCAGGGCATACTTGCCCTTATACTGCTTTGAAACATTTCGTAATGATATTTTCATAGGGAATCACCCCGCAAAGCCAAAGGTTGTTATCAAGGTGCTTACCTCGTCAATACCCCGTCCAAGCACAACGATACAGGTGCCGGATTCATCCAAAATCAAAATCTGTGGAACACGCAGGAAATAGGTACTGTTGCTGTCCTGAACGGTTTTCGTATGGATACGTTTTCCCGATGCCGTATCATAAATGTTGATTGTAACACTGCTTTCCTCCAAAATAGCAGCAGCCACATATTTTCCCTGCCCGGAGCAGTAAACACCGTCTTTTCCCTCACTGCGGCTTGAGAACGACATCGTATTTTCCGTATTGGATATGGTATCAAGCATCAGCAGGGTTCCATTATTTTCGTCAAAGCTCTGGGGCATAATAAGCAGGTTTCCGCCCTTTTGCACTTCTTCCGTATCTACCTTGTAATCCCCCTTTTTGGTAATCGTGAGCTTTGCGCTGTCTGTGGATACTGTACCATAAACACTGACCCCATCCCCGCCAATGGAGGTATCTGCAGCCATGCCTACATAGACTAAAGTGTTGTCCCCCGTAAAGGTAAGGCTGTCCATGGCTGCAATCTGCATATTACCTGCCGTGCCTTCTTCGGAATAGTTCAGAATGGTACGAACCTTCCGGGAAGAAACATCATAAAGGTAAAGCCCCTGAAGTCCGCCGAAAGCAACCTGTTTTCCGTCCTGTGAAATAGCTATCCCTGTGATCTGCGGGATAAAATCGTCACTTAATAATCCGCTAAAGGAAATGGTATCCTGAATAGCAAAGTCCTTATTCAGTATGTATCCATTGATTCCGTCGCTGTCTGATGCAGCAAATGAACCGTTGCTGTCTCCGCCGCCAGCCTTTCCCTGGCCCACAACAAAGTAGCCGTCTGTAAAGGTCTGTACGCATAAGTCTCCCATGGAAATATCCGCACTTGCGATTGTTTCGCTTTTCCCCGTATCGTAAAGATAAAGCTGATCCGCCGCAACGATAATCCGGCTTCCATCGGCATAATAGCAGCCTCTGACCTTTCCTGAAAAAGCGGAATCCTTGACCCCGCCGACCGCCATCATATTTTTATCCGTACCGTTATCCTGTTGATCAATCACGTTCATTTCGCTGCTTTCATTTCCGGTATTTTCCGATGAATCATCTTCTACGGATTGCGGCTCCATGTTTATGGCTCCATTTTCAGAGCTGTTCCCATTCTCCTGTCTATCCCCGCAGGCCGACAGAGGAAGCGCCAAAGCAAGCATAAGTATCATACACATCCATTTTGTTTTCATTTTAGTCCTCCTTGTATAATAAAATTGAACTGGTTTTACTTGTAACTGAATTTCCGTCCGCTGCGACGGCTGTCGCATAAAAAGTATTGAAACCATCCAGCTTAGCGGTATCTATGGTTGCTTCAATAATCCACACATTTCCTTTGCTTAATGTGACATCACGGGAAACCGCTCCCTCAAAAGATATGGGCTTATGGTTTAAGAAAAATGATATGCCATATCTTGCGCCTGGCGTTCCACAAAGGGTGTAGCGCACGGTAAGCGTATCTTTCCCGGTAAGGTTGATATTGTCATACACCACCTCGCCGTCATAGACAAGCGTCCAATAGACACTGTTATCCAGGGTATCCATCGTAACGCCATTCCATCCTGCTCTCACAAGCTCATTCTCAATAAAAGAGGAAGTGACTTTTTCCTCTGAAATGCTGACATCACGAAAAGCAGTTATACTTTCTCCATTGATTCTGTCATTTTCCGGAGCATCCCCATTAAAATGCAGTTTCAGCACTCTTTCGAAACTCTGATGATACCAGCCATAGCTTGAGGTTTCTTTCATATCAGGCTGGAAATCGGGCCTGGTGACACTCACGACCGTCATATTCAGGGTATCGCCTTTTTTCCCTGTGTCCGGTGTGAACACAAAGGAAAATTTCTCTTCGTGCTTTTCTGATGTCCGGAAGCAGTGGAGATACTCATATTCCGCTCCTGTGTCGTTCACCTTGTAGGCTTGCGGCTTTCCGTCCAAAAAAAGCAGGAAGCCAATGCTGTCCAATTTTCCTTCTGACACAAACTGATAGTCCAGGACAAATTCTCCGCCATGATACTCATAAGGCAAAACACTCTGGTCATCGGCTCTGGCAGGATCCGCTTCCCCATGACTGAGAAACCCTAAATCTCCGTCCTCCTGCGCCCCGGCGAATGGGTCTTCTTCTATAGTTTGCGGCGGGGCATTCTCGTCCGCAATGTTATACCCTTCGGGTCCCTCTGAATTCATGCCCTTACGGGCGGTCGGACAGCTTTCGCTGTCCGATAAAGTATAATTTCCGCAGGCCGCCACACAAAAGGGCAAAACAAGAATCATAGCTAATGATAAGAATCGCTTTCGCATCGTCTATCCTCCTAGTTGTTTTAGATTCGGATTCTATTATCTAAATACCATTATAAAAACCAAAAGTCAAAATGTGGTCAAGTAATAGAAAAAAGTTTACGGAGAAACAGCTTAGTTCTTTACATAAAGAGAGCCAACAAACTGTAATTTCTCACAAGTCTGTTGGCTCTGCAACTGTATGTGCGGTATTGATACTGGGGATGACTTTTTCCCCTGCAATAACAGTGCAATATCTCTCACTAATAACATATTGCTATGTATTGAGGACTCTCCGTCCTCAGAAGTTTCTTCCTTTTCCTCTTTGATATAGACAGTCGGATGATTTTTTCTGCCCTCCACCGCCATATCAATCTGCTGCGGTTCCATAGCACTCAAATTCATAAACCACGCAAAACGGTTATTTCCCTGTGGAATGATCCTCGCTACAAATTTATCAACAATACTATCAGCCACTTTGGGACCGGAAAAATCAACCACCTCATTCAGTGTTGCTTTTATTTTCTCCCAATTCAAACCGTCCTCCGGTGTAGTCTCTAACGCAAGGCTCTGTTCTTCCAATTCCAGTTCATATCCCTCAAGTTCTTCTTCCAGCTTTTTCCGCCTGCTTCGATATTCCTCAGTAGTAATGTCCCCCTCCGTTCTTAAATCAATCAGGTTATCAATCTTATTTTTGATTTTCAAAATCTTCTTTTGAGTAGTGATTGATTCTGTCTTTTTATCCATATTTGCCTGATAACATTTCTTTAAAATTATGCAGGCTTCCTGAATCGCCTCGCTCCTGTCCTGCCAGATTTCCTCCATGATCCTTTTACACATAACCTCTAATTTCCAATCGGCTACCATCTGCATATCACAAAATCCAGTGTCATCTAGTCCCTGTTCCCTGCGCTTCTTTGCAGAACCATTATTAAGCTGGTTATAGCATTGATAACCATATGACCAGTCTTTATTCTTATTTTTATGCCAGCGATTTTTCCGAAACGATGCCCCACAAGCACATTGTAACTTTCTATTCCACTTATCATGGCTTTCTTTTTTCGCAATCGTAACTGCTTCTTCTCCAAACGGTGTCTTGCGCTTCATTGGTATACTTAATTCTTTACGCCTGCGCTTTCGAATTGCTTCACATTTATGCCAGTCTTCTTCAGAAACAATCGGTTCGAAATCAGCTTTGACATACATATAAGTATCACTGTTATGATTATTTACCCGCTTCTGCTCCAAATAGTTATTACTGAAAGACTTTCCATACGCCATATATCCCATATATGTGGGATTACTCAAAACTCTGCCGACATTAGAGGATGTCCATTTGATTTGACCGGAAGCAGCGACACGCCGTCTTCGGCAAAGTTCATTGGCAATCTTGGTAGCACCAATCCCTTCATTCAGATACATATTAAAAATCATGCGGACTGTTTCTGCCTGTTCCTCATTTATTACATACTTATCGCCAACACGGTCGTATCCTAAAATATTTCCTGTTCCATAAATCACACCATTGTTACGGCTAATATGTTGTCCGGCTTTTACCCGCTCGGACACCTTTCGACTTTCCTCCTGTGCCAGTGTAGCCATAATCGTCAATCTCAGTTCTCCATCTCCATCCATAGTCCATATATTATCTTCGACAAAATAGACCTCAACGCCAATATTTTTTAATTCCCTCGTTGTCACAAGCGTATCAACTGTATTCCGTGCAAACCGACAAACCTCACGGGTAACAATCAAATCGAATTTTCCGGCTCTTGCATCTTCAAGCATTTTAAGAAAAGCAGGACGTTTTTTTGCCTGAGTTCCGGTTATACCTTCGTCGATATACTTGTCCAGCACATTCCAATTTGGATGGAATTTGGACTGATCGTCGTACCATTGTATCTGATTTTCCAGTGCTGAAAGCTGTGCCTCATGTTCCGTGGACACCCGTCCATAAAACACCATGTTTCTTTTTCTGTTTTTGTCCTTAAAAGTATTGAATGGCGTCTGCAATGCCATATCAAATGCAAAATGGTTATTACTCATAATCATGCACCTCCTGTTAATACTAAAATTCTATCTGAAATCAGGCTACTTGTGAAATGTGCGAATTACTTCCATTACATTGTGACTTTTGATACTGCAATGTATTCTTATAAGTAGTTTCATTCACTAAACCTTTTTCAAAAAGAATTTCTATCAGCACCATTACTGCATATTCTTTATTTAACCTCATTTCCTACCTCCATATATAGAATCAGCGTCAAGTCTTATCTGCCGTTAATGATTTCTTCTTATTAAATAGTCATACCCCTGCCTGACATTGCAGAACATACAAGTTTCTTTCAAGTTCTGATTTTTGTCTGCCCTTTGGATAAAATACTCCCTAGATTCAAAAAATGGCTTTGCACATACCGGGCAAAGGCACATCAATATCGGTTTATCCAATTTTCTCATCCCTGTACTGGAACATAATGCTTTCTCAACCTTTAACATCTGCTGCTTGTCCAATGATTCCACATAATCATCCAAACGCTTTTTATCAATGGTTCTCAACTGCTCCAGCAACACGACGGAATCCTTTTCTAATCCTTCAATTCCTTTTAATGGCACATGAGTAGGCATCTTATGCTTCGGTCTGCTTGTAATTGCGGCGACAATTACAGTCGGGCTATGCTTATTCCCTCTATTATTCTGAATCACCAATACCGGACGGTATCCTCCCTGCTCACTTCCAACAATGGGATTTAAATCTGCATGGTAAATATCTCCACGTTTGATTTCTCTTTTTTCCATAATAAGATTCTCCTCCATAATTTTTTACTTTCTAAATTCAATTCTCTTTTTCTGTTTCAGGGCAAAAAATATTTTGAAAATTAAAATTTACGCAAATACACCTTACCTGTCGAAAAATAAAATTCTCCTGCATTTCAGGTATGTATCAGCCGAACACAAGAACATAGTTTTTTGATTATTCTTCAGAATATTTTCATGCTTGTGTCCGGCTACCATTTTTAGCCTTATAAGCCTATTTGTCCTCGACACCCCGGCGTTCACCTCCGCTTATGCTGAAATGCTCTGCGGCTGGCATAGGGAAATTACCATGTGGCTGGTTGCGGATCAGCTCCACGGGAATCACACCCCTCCGGGGATCGCCCGGAGCCGCCCTCATTAGTTGCGGCGTTTTCACACCCAAAAGGCGCTCACGCTCGACTTGTGACTGGACGGGAGTATCATTATGCCTGCTGTCTGTTATCGCCTTATCGGTAGCAATCCGATAGTTATAGCCGGATAGTTGTCGCTCACCGCATGGGATAAGACAGCCGCAAACCATTTTTCTAATAAGTGGGATTTCGCTGCCCTCACCCCATGTAGATCATGGCGTATCCGCTAATGTTGCTTACGCTCATCACGATAACAACAGGAAGGTACATGGTAAATGATTATGGAATTGTCAAAGTGCAATTCTGTCCTCCCAAAGCAGGAAAACAGATGAGCCGGGGTTTTGATTTCTTCCCCTCTCATCTGTTTCCTCATTTAGAAGCAAAAACCCAAAAGTGCTTTTTTAAATTTTTTCCAAAATTTTTCTTAGCCTCCGTATCGCCCCATGCACACTGTATTCTGCCGCCCGTATGGAACAGCTTTCTTTTTTGCAATCTCTGCATAAGTAAGACCGTCATAGTAATGCATAAGCAGCCTTGTCCTCTGTTTTTCCGGTAACTGGCGGATTGCGCTATGTAATTTCTCCATTTGTAATCTCTCTAAGATAGTTTTTTCAAAGTCCTCCGGTTTCCTGAATACCCTCCGGCTTAAGGTGGGTTCCCATATCTCCGACTGTTCGATATGTCTGTCCCACACATTGAGATATGACAAGTCCTCCAGTTCAAACGTATCAAAGGCATAGAAAATCTGCTCACTGATCTCAAATTCATGCAACGCTCCCTGCCCATCTTTAAAGGAAATGTAATAATGCCCGTCTAATTCCCATATCCTATAGGGATTGTATTTATCTTTTCTTCTTTTAGGGTGTCTTCCTTCCATGCTGTTTCCTCCAATCTGAAATTTTTAAAAATTCCAGATTGGACGGCGGTGAACGCCCCGCATGAAGCAACCAATAACCTAAAGGAGCTGCCGTCAGCAGCTCCTCTCGGATACTTTGACAACTCAAAACAGTCCCCCGGACTGTTTTATCGCATACTTGGCAACAAAAAGAGCATATCCGTTTTCTCTTGGATACACCCTTTTGTATGTTCCCGTATGATAATGTAATTTTTTTACAGAATTTTAGAAATTTTGTCGAATAAAAAAATGCCATAATCTCCTGAAAGACTATGGCACTTATGTATTGCTTATTTTTTCTCGGCGGACACTGCCCTGTACTGTATTGAATAACATTTTCTCCTTTGTCGGGAGAAATGTATTGTTACAGAACTAACCCCTAATCCAACGATATTTCCCCCCATATTTTATCAAATCTGTGCATAGGTCAGAACACGTCCTCCATTCACTGTTAATAGGCAAAGCAGATTTTATTCTTTTGCTATGTTGCCATCTGCTTTCATCTGCGGTATTTTCATAATTGCTTTCTTCTCATTCGTATTCAAAAAATCGGGAAGATCAATGAGAATCCTGCGGTAAATATTCATAAGATGATATTCTCCTAATATGTTCCATTCCAAATAGTTTGAAAGCCTGCCCGGGAATTTCTCTCTTTCTCATGCACATAAGAACTTGCGTATCCTGGCGCCTGCCTTGCTACATAACTTGCAAAAATCGTCTCCCAGGGTCGCATGATCTTCTGGAATCTGTCCACTGCCGCATCATAAGTGCTTTTATCGTTCGGATCAATCTTAGAAAATGCCTCTGCAATCTCGGAAATCATCTTCGTATTGGACGCAACCGGCTGCGTTCTGGTTCCGCCGATATAGTACCCTTCCCACATGGGATTTTGTTTATCCGCTGTCGCCAGTTCTAAAATGAGCCTTGAACTTTCCAACTTCCTGTCTATCTTTTTTTCTACCGCTTCACTTAAAAATTTTACCTGATCTTCCGTCAGACCCAACTCCGATTTATGCACATATGCCTTTGCAATTCCTATGTGGGAGTAAGTGGTATAAGTTCCCGAACCTCCGGCAGCCAAAAATTTATCGATATACGCTCCTGTTTTGTACATATCCGTCAATTCTTTCCAGGTAAACTTCATTCCGTCTACAGAAAACTCTGTTTTGAGGTTATCCGGCGTATTGGCAATTCCCTTCGAGATATTCTCTTTCATCTCTTTCACAAGGGCGTTGATACCCCCTACCCAATCATCCGTGTTCAGAGTATTTTTAACTTCACTTCTAAACGCAGCAGAATATGCTGTAAGTTCATCCTCACTGATCTGTCCTTTTGCATATTGTTCAAACACTCCGAAATACTGTTCCGTATTTCTTAAATAATGCCTATCTTCAGTATGTACCACCTTAATAGATCCTGTTTGGTATTTATTTGCCAATGAAACAGAATTTTCACTTTGCACATGTGTAATTTCCCAGCTATCTAATCTTTTTCCTTCTGACAGCCTCATCCCGGTAAGCGTGCCTTTGCTTCCCACGTTTTGCAATGACTGAATGGATTTCTGCTCTGTATTTTGCATAGTTCCATTATAAGAAACACCTGATATATTCATTCTGCGATTCCTCCTGTTTCTACTAAGTATATTGCAACACTTATAGCCAAACTGACAGCGACGCTTCTGCTAAAGCCATTCCTGATTATTCACTATATGAAGTGAAATTTTTCACGTTCAACCAATTTTTCCGCGCTTCCATGAACATTTCAAACAGATTGATTCTTTCCGTACTTTGCTCTATCATTGAGAGCCTATCCTTTATTCTCTCTGCCATTATCTCCGGACTTTCCCCCATTTCAGATAGCTTTCTGCCTGCACGCTGCGCTTCAATTTCTCTCATCTTTTCTTGATACTCAGGTATGACCTTTTCTAGCATTTTTTGAGTATTAATCATACTATTTGCTCCATCTTCCGCAATCCTTGCCACTTTCTCGTATGCTCTGTCAAGCCTGGCAAGTTCTTCCTCCATTGTAAGCTTATGAAAACGGTAGTTTCTCCCATCCATTTCAAACTCAATATAGTCGGCTCCCCCTTCAAAATCCTGTGTCCATACTTCCCGCGTACCATTTTCATATCCAGTAACAATGTCATTATAAACATCCTGATAGGCTTTCATAAGACTATCTTTATGAATATTCACAATATGATCATATATATTTACTTCAGGGGCTTTTCCTTGCTCATATGCCTCATTCAGATAAACATTATATGTGCCACGAAGCGCCATCTCTATTGTAGGGTTGTTAAATCCATTATCGGATTTTTCTATTATCCCATCATATATAGAATCCTGCCGTACTTTTGTCCAATCTAAATTTTGATTCGAGAATGTTCCCTGTGTTCCATTTTCAACTTGGTTCTGAAAATGCTCCTGTCCTTCTTTCGAAATCTTATATTGTACTGTTTCCGGACAATTTTCATCGTTCACATGCCCACTGTCTTTTTGAGGATTCTGATCTTTGATTCCTCCCTGATTAACTTCTATCTGATTCACTAAGTTCTGCAATGCGCTTGAAGCTTTACCCATTGGCGATATCGTTGCAACATCTTTACGCGGCAATATGTTTATTCCCTTAGTTTCCTTTTTTTCCTGTGCATTACTGTTTCTATTTTTATTTAACGCATCTACATGAAATAAATTGGTGGTCTGTCCTATATCAATACGCATAATTATCTCCTTAAACTAATATCTCATTATCCCTACCCTTAAGATTGTTTTTTTCATCCTCACTATCAGTTTCATCCTCTCTCTTAGCTGATGTTTCCTTTGTTAAGGTTTCTTCTGAATCATTGGATATCTTATTGACTCTTGCTAAAGTTTCACCCGCTTTTTTTGATAGTTCTGCCGTTCTATTGTCAATTTCTTCTATCCTCTGCCTTTTTATTTCAGAATCTCCTGACTTCAATTCTGCTTCTAATACTCCCTTCTCCCCCTCTAATCTATTTTTAACTGAATTTATCATTTCACCTTTTCCTACCTCTGTTGACATCTTCGTAATATCAGCCATTCTTTTATTATTGGCTTCCTGTTTTGTCAAAGGTTGGTTTTTTTTGTACATACTGTTTGAACTCTCTTCTTCCATTCCATCTGTTTGCTTTGCCATTTCCTTCGCAATTTGCTCATCAAGTGAATCCAATTGCTTTTCATACTCTTCTATTTTCTTTGTTATATCAGCAGCGCAATATCCAGTTTCATTATTCGTCATCTGTTCAAGCAACGAGGCTTTACACTCTTTTATAAAATCCTTTTGTTTCATTAGCCTTTCTATTGTATTCATTGCTTTTCCTTTTGGCGATATTGTTGCAATATCATTACGTAAAAAACCCTTTTCTTCTTCATTCGTTGTATTTCGATTGAATTTACGATTTATTGCATCTACATTAAATAAATTATTTACTTTTCCAATAAACATCTCAAAGTCCTCCTAATATAAATCTTAGTTGAATATTGTAATGAGTTATATTAGAGTATCGGTCAATGTATCATATAAATTTATACGAATGTTGTGAATGGACTGTTTTTTGGTGCTTAAGGTAGTGGAAACATAGCATTGAGAGTGAAACATGTTTCACTCTTTAAGTCAAGTACCCCTTCATACTGCTCAACAATCGTCTTAATATTTTGTAGTCCAATTCCACTTACTGGAATCTGTTTGAAAGATATAAATCTACCTTCGTGTGATTTCACTGGTAAATAAGTACTATTTGAAATTTCAAATACCCAGTATTTGGCATGTATCTGTGATTTCATTCGTATCCATCCTGCCGGATACCCTGCTGTAATTCCTCGTTGACAAGCTTCTATTGCATTATCCAGCGCATTTGCCAACAGACAGCAGAGATCGACAGGAGCAATCAGTTCCTCACCAGGCACACTCATCTGAATCGAAATATCGATTCCAAGTTTCTTTGCTTGTTGGTATTTCGGATTCAACAGGGCATCAGCAAAAATAGAGCCTGTCCGAATAACAGTCTCTCCCTCTTCTATGATGGTATTCCATTGTTTTAGATAACGTCTGGCTCCTTCTACATTTCCTTTTTCCAATAACTGTGCAAGACATAAACTGTGATTTTTCATGTCGTGCCGAATCTTCATCAGTTGTTCATATTGCTCCTTTGAAACTTCTAAGTGTTCTCCCAGTATCTGATATTGCTGTTTTGCCAGTCGTTCCACCAGACGTCGTTCTAACATGATAACGGAATAGACATTCAGCATTTCTCCGCCAATTACGATCAGTCCGCTTGGAATCACAACTGTATGTATATATCTGGCATCCCAATTATTTACTTCGTCAAATGTCATTGGTGTCATACTGACTGCAACACAAATAAATGTAATAATACACATAAGATAAAGGCCATCGCGATCCTCAAAATCGCGTTTAAGCAAATGCAGTTTACGTTTTAAAACCTCCATCATAAAAAAAAGCACAAGACCTGCCATCAAGTTAACTGCATTCAGTACCATATCAAGACAGTCTTCCCGCCCGGTTAAATCTACTGCAACCATAAACAGTTGGTAAAATATACCGCTTGCCACTTCCTGAATCCCATACATCCACAGAGTAAAGAAACCCCTTTTTATGATACTTCCATGAAACAGCAGTGTATTCAGAGTAAATGCACAAACGCATAAATAAATCATATTTCCCCACGCAGTGCCTACAATACCGAACCATGCATTCATGTGTCCATATAGCCAACTTCCCATATAAAACCAAAGATAAGTATAACGATACTTTGCTCCAAGCATTTCTTTTAAAAAGAGATATTGATAAAAAGTTAAGAAAATTCCCCAGCCTGTTGCCCATATTGTTAAAACACTCAAAAGACATCTCCCCTTTTTTTTAGATAATACATGAATGCCAGACCAAATGCCTGATGCCTGCGTCTGGATAACGGCACAGTGTATTCATTGTCTAACCAAATCGTTTCCTTTTTGTAATACTTCACATGATCAAAATTAACAATATAACTCCGATGACAACGAAAAAAACTATCTGGTAACATTGGCTCAATTTCATTTAATTTACCGTAAAATGGAACAGACTCATTATTCTTATGCAGATAAATTTTTCTATTTATAACCTCCAGATATAATATTTGTTCAAAAGGAATTCTTCTTCGCATTGTTCCCTGACAAACTGAAAGTGCTTGATCGTATTCTCCTTTGAGAAGGGAACACAGCTTCAGGAGTATAGCTTCAAGCTTATTTAGATCTACAGGCTTAATAAGGTAATGAAATGCTTGAACATCATATGCATCTATCGCATATTGCCGGTGTGCCGTGATAAAGACCATTTTGCTTTCATCGCCTCTGGCTCGCAACCTTTTTGCCAATTCCAGACCGGTGATGGGTTGCATAGCAATATCCAAAAATAAAATATCAAATTCCTTATGCGCCAGAAGTGCATTTCCATTTGCATATGCCTTGACGCTGTATATAACAGAATGCTTATTCAATATATTTTTGATATCGTCCGTCAACTGTTCTAAAAGAATTTGCTCATCTTCGCAAACTGCAATCCGAATCACTTTTATCCGCTCCCTTTTCTCTTTACAATAATATTTTCTATTATAACGAAAAAGAATTTTGTATACAAGGCTATCGCCTGAACGGTTCAATTTTTGTTGTAATCGGCTTTTACTCGAAATATTCTTATATTCCCAATGACAAACTGGAACACATTCACTTTTGACATAGCAACAACCTCGTTAAAAATACCAGCAATAAAGTATATCAATGCTTCTCCATATATCAGGGACAGCCTTAAAGACTGCCCCCTCACTTCTTATCTATTCCAGTTTTCTAAACTTCCTGATGCACTTTAGCGTTTCTGAACCTTTCAGTTTCTTGCCTGTCTTTTTTCTTCTACTTCGCTCAAAACGATCCACTGGATCGTTTTATCGCATGCTTGGCAACTTGAAACCTTTATCTGATCTTCCGTCAGCCCCAGCCCGGTTTATGCACATATGCCCTTAAACTGTTTAATAACAAATCCTCCTCAAATACATCTCTAATATGTCGGAATTCCATATCCGTAAATCACGCTGCTGCCTACCAAATAAGATTTTCTTCTCACCTTATCTCCGCTGTTTCCCTCCACAGTATGCACCACTCCATCTATAACATTTTCCACAATCCCTACATGATCAATCGTCCCGTCATTTCCCCAATCAAAGAATATGATATCCCCCGCCGCCGGAACATAACTTCCATCTCGGAATCGCCCATGCTGTTCAAACCATCTAACACCGTCCGAACAAAGAGAGAATCTTGGCATTACACCGCTGTCGATATAACCGCACTGATCGGCACACCACGATACAAAGCAGGCACACCATTCCACCCTGCCGGCAAACCCGTACCAGCTCCAATAGGTATCCCCGCTGTTTCCCTCCTGCGTAAGCGCCACCGCCACAATCGCTCCGTTGCCTGTTCCCGTTGGGATTCTTCCAAAAGCATAATACCGTAACACATGGGGTACATACTGCTTATCTCCATAATTGCTCCATCCCATGCGCTGCGCCATCATATCGGAAAATTCCGCTGCATTTGCGAGGGAATAACCACCATAGCGGTTTTTTGCCCATGAGATATAACCATTTCCAAAATTATATCCCTGCAATGCCAGCCTGATGTTCTGCATATCGATGGGATTCTCCACTCCTGCGCTCACAAGACAGCTTTTTACTTCCTGCACCCCGCACTGGATGGAATACTCCGGATCCGTGATCCCATTCGGTTTCCTCGGATAGCGTGTGTTAAATCCGCCTTCAGAACTCTGCATAGGGTCTAATCCTCTGCCGCCGGATTCCTGCATCATCACTGCCTTGATCAGCTCTACATATTCCCCGATTCCATATTGGTTCGCATACTGGCGGATCAGCGGCTCATACGCCTCTACCTCTGCACTAACCGGACTGACACTGCCGGAATTATCTCCTCCCACCATACAGAGAATTCCTCCAAACAGTACAACAATCATCAAGATCAATACCGCAATCCATCCGCCCACGCCGATTGCCGCGAGTGAAGACTTCATAGATGCAATCACTGCCTGGACAGCGGCTTTTGTTTCCCGGACAGCAACTTTCGCCGTTCGTTCTGCTGCCTGTCTTGTCGCCTGCGCCGCTTTCTGCGCTGTCTTTGCAGACGCTTTCGCCGCCTGCTGTGTCGCTTTTGCTGCCTGTTCTGTAGTTTTCACGGTTGTCCGTGCTGTCCGCTCAGCGGTTTTCACTGTCCTACTGGAGACTTTGATGATTCCTTTACCGGAACTCTTTACCGTCTGTCCTGCCTGATGAGCGGTCTTGATCGTCTTTTCGCTCCGGTCTGCGGTCTTAATGGTCTGTTTGGGAAGTTCCCGCATCTGTGACGCTTTTTTCTCCACTGCTTTTTGACGCAGCGCCCTCTCCCCAGCTTGTTTCTGTGCCTCTTTTCTTCCTGCCTCCTGTCTCGCGGTTTTGGATAATTGCTCTTTCGACTGATAGCCGTTCTCTTTCACATGGTCGATAACCCTGCCGCTCTGTTTTGTAATCTGATGAACAGTTTCACGGGCGGCGTTATCTGTTCCATGCGTGATTTTGTCCCCGGCATATTCTTCCGGTGTATCATAATGCTGTATCTGTGTATGCTCTGCACCGTCCTTTGTACGGACATAGGCATGTTTTACCCACTCCACACCTGTAACCGTCTTGTCCAGCGCTTTTATATTCCTATGGACTTGCCGTGTCCTAATCTCTTTGCTCATGCCTGCCCTCCTTTTCCTTGATTCTGCCGGATGGCATTATGGAATATCCTTGTGGTACTCGGATATAGATTTTTCCTTATTCCTCCACGATTTTCTTTGCTACCACCACAAGCCGTCCATTCGTCCTTGAATACTCACAAGTAGAAAGGGTAATCAGTTTGTCCCCATACTCTGCGGTCACACCTGTCTCATAGAATGCAAGGGATTTACACCGTTTTACATACCCGATAAAGTCCTCCGGCTTTTCTGCATTAGAAAACAGATAATACGGAAATCCCGTATCGCCATATACCGTAGTCCTGAATACCGTAACGATCTCGTACTCTGCAGTTTCCGTCAGTGTATCAAAACGAATGATCTTATGGTTTTTATAAAACGCTTCCTTTTCATACTCCATCAGCCCCGTAAACATAGAACCATTCTTCATGTGGTGTCCGTATATGATAACATTGTCGCTTGGTTCTATCAGATCACACTGCTCCGCAATATAAGGCACTCCATAATCGCTGTATTCTTTTTCAAAATTATGCTTCAAATAGAAATCGGGATTGTCCGGCGTATACATGACCGGATAGTTGATCTGTGTCCCATCAATTCTAATCCACCCCGCCATATCGTTGTTCAGGTTAAACAATTCCCGGTATCGCTCCAATAGGGACGGTTCCTCTGTCTCCCCTGTTCCCTCCGGTTTTTCTTCCGGCATATCCTCCGCCTGCTCTGTCATTTCTGTTAACTGTGCAAATTCCTCCTCCGCTTTGTTTGCATTTGCATAATAACTGATAATCTGATACATGGAGACGGTAAAAAGCAGGAGGCAGATTACCACTCCTGCAAGATACAACTTCTTTTTTGTATTGAGATTCTTCAAGGTTCCCTCCATTCCCGCGGACATTTCACGTCCACGCTATTCTTTTCCTATCTTTCTTTCCCTGCGCTTTTCTCTTTCGCTGGCGGCAGTTCCCGGCAATACTCCGGATATCTCTGCCGGATCGCTTCGTAAAAATACGGGGCATATCCGCAATCAAAGATCTCATACGGCGTTGACATCCGCTCATCTTCCGGCTCTACATATCCATTCCAAAGGTTAAAGGCAAGGCGTGTAAGCCGCACGGTTCCTCCTGTCTGCCATCCCTCATGAAGTCCCTCTGGTTTGATCTGATGCTTTTCAAAATCAAACAGCCTGCCCACATTACTCCTCGCTGTATCAGAAATACCGACACAATAGAAAAATGCACGATGATAACTGTCGTGGTTATCACATTTTTTTAGCATGGAAAAGAAAAAGTTTTCATGTTCTTTTGACGCAAATCGAAATTCTGCCATAAATACCTCCATTCAAAAGGGCAGCCTGTCAACGCTCCCACCGCTGGCCAGACTGCCTATCACATTCGCTTTCATTGTTTCTTCATTTTATTCAGGCGTAACATTACGTCCGGTTCCGGTTCATACTGTCCTCCCCCGGCTTGGTTGTCATCAGTTTATACAGCCTCGTATTCTTCGGAAATTTATTGATAAAAGGCACAAGGGAACTTCCGTACTTAATCAATCCGCACCCTGCGTCTGCATTGGTAATATAACTCATCTGCTCATTGGAGATGTTCAATAACTCCGCAAGTTTCTGGCGGTCTGACGCCGCCTGATTCAGCATAACGATATACTCACTGTTGGATAACATGGTACTGGCAAGCACGGAGTCCAAAAGATACTCCACATTCTGCGTGATGGCGTTCGGAAAGGCATTCCTCTTTCTGAACCGTCTCCATGCGGAATTGAAAAATGCACCGGAATACTCGTTTTCAAATACTACATGAAACTCGTCCAAAAAGATATGGGTACGCTTGCCCTTTTTCCAGTTCTCCGTCACTCGGTTTAACATAGCGTCCGTAATAACCAGAAGCCCCATTGTTTTCAACTGCTTTCCTAAATCCATGATGTCATACACTACCATACGGTTATTCACGTCCACATTGCTCTCATGGGCAAATGCGTCCAGACTTCCGCTTGTGAACAGCTCCAATGCCAGCGCAAGGTCTTTCGCCTCCCGTTCCGGCTGCGCCAGCATTTTTTCACGGAGAACACACAGGGTTGGCACAGCGCCGCCCTTCCGGAAATCTTCATATACGTCCCCGGTACAGCGGTCAATGATGGATTTCTCTTTTGCACTGACACCTTTTTTATCCAACTGCTCAAATAGAGACAGCACAAACTCGGACTTATCAATGACCGGATTTCCTCCATCTCCATAGCCCTCTACCATATCCATCGCATTAATATGGTCACGGCTGCCTGCTGCAATCCGTATCACTTCACCGCCCATTGCCTCAATGAGTGACGCATACTCTCGCTCCGGATCACAGATCAAAATATCATCTCCGGTAGCCAACGCCAGGAACACGATCAGCATTTTCGCGCTGAAAGACTTCCCGCTTCCCGGTACGCCAAGCAGGAAAGAGTTTGGATTCAACAGTTTTTCTTTATTACACATAATCAGATTATGGGAGATAGCATTTTCCCCGCAATAGATGCCGCCCTCGTCCATAATCTCCTGCACCCGGAAAGGCATAAGGACTGCAAGGCTTTCCGTTGTCAGGGTACGGAGCGCATGGATCCTCCGGTGTCCAATCGGCAGCACGGTATTCAGCCCGTCCATCTGCTGATATTTCAGCACCGCCATCTGGCATAAATGCTTTCTTGCGATCGTCAGCAGCGTATCCGTATCAGCGTCAAGCTGCTCCTTTGTATCAGCGGTATGCACCACGGTCAGCACCGCAAACATCATCCGCTGGTCACGGGTAGTCAGATCGTCCAGAAATTCCTTGCTTTCCTTTCGCTGCTGTTCCATATCATAGGGAACCACTGCGGAGAAATTATTGTTTGCGTTCTGTCGTCTCTGCCAGTTTGTGATATTGGTTTCCACACCAAGCAGACGGTTTTCCACCTCCCGCACCGCCTCGTCCGTGGGAACCGGGATAATGTCAATGCTCATCATCAGGTTTCGGTTTAAGTCCGTCAATTCTGCAATCATGTTATCCTTAATATATGAGGCATACTCTCGCAAGAACAGCACACGCCCGTATCGGTTCCCCATACGGAAATGATCTTTTTCAAACTCCAACGAATCCGGGCAGATAAAATCTTTAAAACTGTGTCCTTTCTTCATGGTCTTAGACAAATCAAAGGTAAAGCCTGTTTCTTCCCCGGTACGGTAAAAATCGTGCAACGCCCTCAACTTATCCGTTGCCTCCATCTCCGCACATTTGGAACCGAGCCGCATAAAGTGGGCGGTCAAATCCGTACCCACACGGGCAAAATACGTCCTCGCCTCCTCAATGCTCTTTTTATAGACGGATACCGTCACATATTTTTCCTGCACCATGCTGTTTGCTCCGGTCACTTTTTCAAGCAGCATAGCATTATATTCTTTCCGGTATAAATCCAGTCCGTCCTCCTGCATAGGAATCAAAATTGCCTTTTCAAAGTCCTGACGGTTCAGCCTACGGTTGTTAATCGTGATTTTTGTGGTTGCCCCACTGTCAAAGGAATTTAAAAGTTCGCTATATTCCAGAAACATCGCTTCTTTATCCTCCCGGCTTGCCACCGCATAGTTGATGTCCACGAATTTATACGTCCGGGCAAATTTGTTCTTCCCTATCTGAAAAATTCCGTCTTCCCATATCGCCTGAATCGGGATTGCCTGCTGGACGCCTCCAGGTACTGCGAACTTCTCCTTATCCTGCTTAAAAATGTTGTTCAAAGTCTTAATCATGCCGCTTTAATTCCTCCTTTTCATGGATTTCAATCGTTGGTTTCAGGATTTCATAGTAAAGATTCTCCGGGGCAAACAGCAGGCGTTTGGGTATCAAAAACTCTGACTTGATCCACGCCATAAGAAACTGCTCTGCGTTCATTCCGTGATACTTCACAAATCCCATCGCCGCAAAGGGAGCTGCTCCCAAAACACACACCCAGCTTACCGTCTCCGTTCCCAGATACGGGCGGAGCAAAAAATAAAACCCGACAGCAACGCCGCAGGCTAAAATCGAAAAAATGAACTGCCGCATGGACAGTCCGAAAAACATGGATTCCGTATAATTACGGATTTCCCGGTTAATTTTTACTTCCAACTCATCACACCTCCGTTATAATCCCATCATTTCACGCACTACCCTGTCTGCCATTTTGACCGTGCCGACCAGAACGAGCATATTGAAGATTAACTCTCCGATATAACTCCATACCATTGTAACTGCCGCAGCATCCGGGTCTACCACAGGCGGGGACGCCGCAAATACGGAAAATATGATACACGCCAATACGATAATCGCCCCCTCAAGACACACCGCCGCATAGGATTTCAGAAAACTCTTCCCCACGTTCTGGCTCGGTTCCCCGGCAAACGATGATAAAGGGATCGGAGCGATAGCGGTATACAGATACAGGCGGAAAAACCGCCCGTACACACTCATGATCATAATGAAAGACAGCACCGTGATAAACAGCCCGCCAATCAACGTGACCGCCCATAGCGGGATACTTTCAAAAAAGCCGCAATCCTCCACCGCTTCCACAATCTCCGTTGGAAGAACGGTCTGCTGTGCGCTCCCAAATCCTGCGGTATTCATGATCGTGCTGATCGTCCCCTGCACGATGTTAAATAACGCCATCATCAGTTCCAGTCCGTAAGTGATTACACCTTTTGCAAGGGCAAAGCGGACAAAAAGTTTCAATGCGTGTTCCGGTTTCTTTACTTCTGTGAAAGCTCGTTATAGAACATAAAGGAAATATCTCAAACATAAAAACAATAGAATTATCGAACTGTTAGTTATTGAGATGCTTTTCCATTTGCCGAAACTCCATAAAGAACTGTTCTGATACTTCCAACTCGTGATACCCTCCCTGCCATCCTTGAAGCTGATAGAATACCTCGTGCCGCTTTCCGTGGATTCTTCCCGAAGCATGTAAGCCTTAATTCTGTATGCCATCCTGCTTACCTCCCGAAAAATATGAGTGAGAGAATTTCCACCCCTCACCCAGTAGCCCGCAGGACGGCAGGCTGTCTAAGACGCTATAAAATTTTCCGCAGCTTCTTCCGCAAATGGTCTAACCTTGCATAGACAGCTCCCGTCGTCAAATGCACAAGCGGGGCAATCTCCTTTGTGGAATACCCCTGTATTTTCAGCACGATGATTTGTAATGTAAGCCTGTCCACTGTGACTAACGCAAAATACAGCGTTTCGCTCTCAATCTCATCCAGTAAATCCATTACCGACCTTACCTCTAGCTGTTTCTCCCTGCCCGCCATTTCCTCAAGGTATTCTCCGAAGTCACTTGTCCATCGGTAAAACCGCCTGTTGGAATTAAAATCTGCCCTGTCGTCTGTGCGGATTTGCTCAATGGTTGCTTCATCAACACCGCACTCACGCAAAACCTTTTCCTCGGCTTCTTTCCAGATACGCCATTTCCTGTCTTCCCGTCCGTGGTTGTATGCCATCCTTATTTCCTCCAATCAGAATTGATTGAGAGGGCAGGAAAAAGCCCCCTCATTTTCCCAAAGGAAAAAATAAGGGGGCTGAACGCCTTAAATTTTGTTTTCGATTATCTTTCTCAGCTTCGCAAGGATTTTGGCTTTGCGTTTATTGACAACGCTCTGTGTCACGCCTAACCGCAATCCGACTTCCCGCTCGGATAGTTCTTCAAAGAAGATGGCGTTTATCAATGTCTGCTCACTACCCGACAATAAAGGCAGGGCAGCTTTCAGCCTGTCCACCATTACCGTATGGACAACGGTTTCCGCAACGTCCACCGCTTCATCAACAATGAAATCAAGCACCTTCCCCTCACTGTCTGTAAATCCCTCCAATGACAGCAGTTTGTGGCTTGTGTCCAGTTTTTTCAGATAACGCCACCGTTCTTTATCCCGATAGAAATCCGTGTACTGTTCCCGCACGACTTCAAGCAGACAGCCCTGCACGGGGATAAACAGCTTGTCCATGTAACTCTGGTCGGCTTGCCTGCGGCGGCAGAAGTCCGTATAGGATAATTCCACATAACCGCTGCTTTCTTTGATATATACTTTTCTTGGTGCGTATCTCACCGTAAGTACCTCCCATCTGAATTTTTGAAATGCTAAAATCCAGATGGGAAAGGCGGCGAACGGCAGCCAACAGCAGAAACAGCCCTGCGGCACATTCCGATAAAAAACGACAAAAGAAAAACCGCAAAGGCTCTGTGACCTCTACGGTTATGAGTGATTCTAATTCTATTAAGTGGAGATTCTACTTCTGGTTTCATGGTAAGAAGTAGCGTTGCATGGGCAGGGATTTTTTTAACTGGCTTTCTGCCAATCCCCGATATGCTATGTATAAGTCAAATCTGCGTTGCATGAGCAGATGGATTACTGCCCGAAAAAAGGACATAAAAAATCCCTCCAAACTTTAAAACAGGTTTGGAGAGTGTCTGTTAAGTCTTTTCGGGCATAGCAATATCGCCCACCGAACCTCGTTTTTTTTATTTGGTGGGCGTTTGCCTTAAAACCTTATGAAATAAAATAGAGCCGACAAACCGTGATTTTATATCACATGTTCATCGACTTTATATTTTCTCCTTTGTAATAATACTGATTTTTATTTAGAAAAAAATGCTTTATTTATAAAAAATCAACGCTTATCTATAATTTTATCAATCAAGCCGAAATCCATTGCTTCTATTGCCGTCATATAATTATCACGTTCCGTTGCAATAGCAACCTCATCAATACTTTTACCTGTGTTTTCTGATAAAATGGTATTTAATCGCTTTTTGCTTTTTTGTATGTGGTCAGATGTAATTTTTATATCTGTTGCCTGCCCTTGAATCCCATTTCCATGAATAGCAGGCTGATGTATCATAATTTCTGCATTAGGCAAAGCAAGACGTTTTCCTTTTGTACCTCCTGCCAATAAAAAAGCTCCAAAACTTGCAGCAAGACCTACACATATTGTCGAAACATCACATTTGACATATTGCATTGTGTCATAAATAGCAAATCCCGCCGAAACAGAACCGCCTGGACTATTTATATATAACTGAATGTCTTTTCCTGGGTCTTGTGATTCTAAAAATAGCATTTGTGCAATAATCAAATTTGCTGAAACATCACTTACTTCTTCTCCTAAAAAAACAATTCTGTCGGACAATAGTCTTGAAAAAATATCATAACTTCGTTCTCCTCGACTTGTCTGTTCAATAACATACGGAATTGTACTCATGCTGCCAATTTACCCCCTGCTAAATGATACATAAATGAGTATCCATGAAACGAACCCATCATGCATATCTTCGATTGTTTAGGATAGAACACACCATTTTTTCGATAAATATTAGGTGTGCATTCATATAACTGTTTAAAAGCTAATGTGAATGCTTGCTGTGAATCATAATGTGCTTCATAAGCAATTTCAACAATGGGCTGCTCTGTTTCTACAAGTTTTTGAGCAGCCAAAGACAGCCTGCACCCCTGTATGTATTTATAAAGCGTACATTTTGTTTCTTCAGTAAAAATTCTGGCTATATAAAATTTTGAATAATTTAATGCTTTTGCTATTTTATCAAGCGACAAATCCTCATTAATGTGCGTTTCTATATAGTCTACTATTTTTTCTACAACTGTATTATTGTTCATATATGACACCCCTCTCCCTATTTAATATAACATAACTTTTTAAAATTATCTTAATAGAAATTGCCCTAATTAGAAAGCAGAAAAGCGACAGAATAATCCTGCCGCCATTTTGTTATGCATAAATTATTTCTCCGTAAAATCCCGATTGAACAAAATCGCTGCGCGATGGCCTGCCAGGGCTGTGGCGCAGTTTTTACGTTCCTCTAAATAAAAGCAGTGGAAAAATCTTCCGCAATACGGTATTGTTAAGTTACCACACAAAACAATCAAATACGGAGACCTCCACTGCCTATGAATACAATATCATTTTTTGGTGTCTTCCGCAACCGGAATTATGATGCCAATGCACCTCCCTGGTAAGTAGACGTCACTTTAAACACTCAATACTACTTATCATGGAGGTTTTTTATGTACGAAGATATTTTTGAATCCATCCGCCATGCTGCGGAAAAACGCAACCTTAGAGAACGGACAATTCAACTGTATTGCAGTAATGTCAGCTATTTCCTGCGCTGCACCAATAAGCCTGTTACTGACCTCACGCTTGAGGATGCAGAGGCCTTTCTTACCATGAAACGTCTGGAGGGCAGATCCCCTGAAACTCATAATCACTATCGTTCCTCTATCAAGTTTCTCTACAAAAGAGTCCTGAAGATTGCCTGGGATGACGAGGAAGTCCCTGCCATGAAGCGTGAGCGGAATCTTCCAACTGTGCTTACGCCACAGGAGATCAATGCTGTCATTGAAGCGACTGATAACCTTAAGCATAAGGCCATCATCGCTACCATGTATTCTTCCGGGCTGCGTGTATCTGAGGCTCTCCATTTGCACTATGATGATATTTCCCGTACTAACATGACCATTCATGTCCGGGAAACAAAAGGCCGCATCGACAGATATACGATCCTTTCCCAGAGGAATCTCGACCTGCTTACCGAATACTGGTTTCAGTGTGGCAGACCAAAGGGCATTCTCTTCCCGAGTTCATGGACTGGGGATTACCTCGATATTTCAAGCGTTAACCAGTTTTTCAAAGCAAGCGCTAAAAAGGCCGGCATAATACGCCGCGTGTCTTCCCACGCCTGCCGTCACAGTTTTGCCAGTCACTTATTCGAAAGCGGGGTGGATATCAAATATATCCAGTCACTTCTTGGCCATGTCGATCCCCGCTCTACAGATGTATATCTGCATGTAAGCAACAAAACGCTGCTTGGAATCCGCAGCCCTTTTGATGTTTCGGAAGGCGGTGAGTCATGAGCGAAAACTGCACGATACAGGATGTGTTTAACCGCTTTTATCCTGACTATGAGAAAACCCATGGACTGTCTGCAGCACAGCAGAAAGCAGTTTATCACATCATGAACTGCAAAACCGGCGCATTTGGTGTCAATGTAAGCGTCTGCATGGACTGCGGCTGTATTTCCGTCCATTATAATTCCTGCCGGGACAGGTGTTGTCCTATGTGTCAGGAGTTCCCGAGGGAAAAATGGGTGGATGCCCGCAGGGAGGATATACTGGACGCCCCATACTTTCATGTGGTTTTCACTGTACCGGAAGAACTTAATCCCGTCATTTACAGCAACCAGAAGCTTTTGTACAATGCCCTTTACCATGCTGCCTCCGATACTTTAAGCGAACTTGCCAGAGATAAAAAATATCTTGGGGCAGACATAGGCTATATCTGCATTCTCCATACCTGGGGAAGTGCAATGAATTTCCATCCCCATATCCACACCATCGTGTTAGGCGGAGGTCTGGATGCTAAGAACCACTGGAAGGATAACGGTGAGGATTTTTTTATCCCTGTCAAGGTCCTTTCCAAGGTTTTTCGGGGCAAGTATCTTGCCGGGCTAAAACAGCTATGGGTGGATGGAAAGCTGGAGTTCTATGGAACAGCGGAACCTTACAAAAATCATTATGCTTTCAAACAGCTTTTGGACGCGTGCTATGCCAAAGAATGGATTCCTTATTGCAAGAGGCCATTTCATGGTGCGGAGTCTGTTATCAAATATCTTGGCAAATATACCCACAGGATTGCCATAAGCAACTACCGCATAAAGGGTATGACGGATTCCACGGTTACGTTTACTGTGAAGGATTACAAAAACCATGGGCAGTGGAAGGAACTCACACTTTCCGGGGAGGAATTCATCAGGAGGTTTCTGATGCATGTTCCTCCCAAGCGTTTTGTGCGGATCCGGCATTACGGTCTGCTTTCTTCCCGGAATAAAAACAGGAAGATTACACTATGCCGCAACCTGCTTGGCTGTAAGAGATACATTTCCAGACTTAAGGCTCTTGATGTGCCCGCTATTATCAAGCTGCTCTACAACAAGGATGTCTGCAAATGCTCATCCTGCGGAGGGAACATCATTCCTCTGCCATCTGGCAGGTATTGCATAAGACTTGAGCCACACTTATTATGTTGAATACCAGTAGCTGAATATTTAAAAAAAGCTTCCTATGGGGGCTTATTCGTGGTGCGCTGGAAATGATTTTTAAAAATTCCTCTCCATATGCACAGGTATCCAACATACTGTTTTGCAAAGAGCGTCAAAATTGAAAGCCCATATACAGCGGCTACCCAGACGCGCCTTTGTTCAACCAGGAAAAATCGAAACTGATGCAAACGAAAGGGCAGTTATCGAAAGATCAAAGCTGCTTTTTCGTTTGCACCACCTTCGATTCTTTCCTTAACGATTTATCTCTATAAATACTTTAAAACTCTTTCATTAAAGTCTTTTGCTTCTTCATAAACTGCGTGTCCATAATCTTCATATAAAAATAATTCACTATTACTAATTCTATCTGCTATTTCTTTTAAAGAATTTACTCCTACAATACTATCTTGTTTTCCTCCAATTATTAAAGTATGACATTTAATTTTATCTAAATCATCATATACATTATGTATTAAACACGAATTAGCTTGAATAATAAATCTTTTATAATCTTTTGGTTTGCTAACTCTCCATAGAATATTATAATATTTTCTATATTTCTTTAAATGCTTTTCGCTATAAGATTTTTCGGCTGTATCTAGGAATATATTTTTAAAATCTTCCTTCTTTGCTAACTGAATCCAGTTTCCAACAACATTATTTATGATTTCATTAGGCTTTGAAGATGTTACTGCTAAAACTAATTTATTTACTTTTTCTGGATTGTTAATTGCCATACATTGTGCTATCATTCCACCTTGAGAAACTCCCATTATATCAGCATTTGATATATTTAATAAATTCATTGCTTCAACTATATCTTGTGCCATATTTCTTGTTGTAAATCCTTTTGCCAGATTATTTCTTCTGCTAAACACATACACTGTATATTCTTTTGCAAATTGTCTATACATAAATGCAAGTGAAACAGCCATACCTTTAACAGTTCTTAATCCATCTCCTAGTCCTGGTATTATAATTAAATTTTTATTTCCTACACCAAAACTTACATAATCCATATTACTTTGCTCTATTTTTATATTATTGTTTTTTGCATTATAAAACATTACTTCAACTCACTTTCAAATTTTCTTATTTTGCAACAAATCTATAAACCGCATAAATTACCCATATAAGCCAAGAATAAGTCCATGCATCAAGCACAATACTTATTGTTAAATATCCAACAGTAACTATAATTACTATTATCCAATTCACCGTTCTTTTTTTATCCATTCTTCCAAAACAAATCTTGATTTGATTCTTTGCCGATCACTTTTTTCTCCAATAAAAATATCATCCCATTTTGTGGACTGCAAGTTTAATTGTTACACAAGCTCCACCAGAAGCAATATTTGAAAGTTCTAAACTTCCGCCGTGTTTCTGGCTAAGGACACGGCTTGTAGCCAATCCCAGGCCCATATGCTCTCCCGTTTTATCCTCAGAATAAAGAAAAGTGTTCTTTTTACGGAGCATTGCCCTTGAAAAGCCTTTGCCATCGTCTGATATGGTTATCATAAGCATATCATCTGTAAGGGAGTACCCGAAATTCACCTTGCTTTTGGCATATCGAACGGCATTGGAAAAGATATTCTCGACAATACGGTAAAAGATCTGCTCGTCTAATTTTACCTGACATTCGGATATGGCAGAATGGTATGCAATCTCCAGGCTGCGCTGTTTGGCAAAAAACGAAAAACTTTCCGTAGCTCTTCTTAAAAAGTCCGGTAATTGAACTACGGAATACTTTGTTTCCGTTTCTTCAATCGCATTCAGGTCACGGATATAATCTGTATAATGTTCAAGCCGTTTTGCCGTTACCGCAAGGTTAGACAGTGTATGCCGCAATTCTTCGTCATTCAGATTTCCATCTGCCAGGCATTGCTGCATATATTCCACATATCCCTCAACAATCGCAATGGGATTTCTAAGGTCATGTGCCACTGATGCCTGCAGGATTCTGCGCTGCTCAATCATGTTCCATAGCTGACGGTTGTTATCATAGAGCGCCTGCCGCATTTCTTCAAAAGCGGTGCAGAGCCTTCCTAATTCATCATTCCTGTTATAATCAACCCTAAAATCAAGGTCTTGCTCCCGGATATGTTTTGTTGCATCGGCAAGAACCTGAATGGGCGGCGACAGTTCTTTCCTGTAAAACCACCATGCGCACAGCATGATACCTGTAATGGAATAGACAAAAGGAAACAACACCATAGAAATGCCTGCCATTCTGTATACGAACTTTTGCTTTGGGCGAAGCGCCGCAAAGCCAGACTCGATTTTCTCTATTATGAATTCCGTATTCTCCAAAGTTACATCCACTCCGGTGGGAACGAGCATACCCACCTGGGCGGGTTCGTCAAGGATAACCCTCTGCCCTCCCTCTAATACCCTCCCGTCCGCTGTGACCGTCCGCATATTCAGCCAGACTTCCTGAGAATCGGGAAGTATCACTTTTTGTATACGGTAGCATCCATAAATCGTCAGGACAGATGCCGCAAAAACAAGAAACATTGTAGCAGCTACCGCACAGATAAAAGCTCTTTTCATTGATCCGGGTTTCCTCATTTTTTCCATCTGTACCCCATCCCCCAGACTGTTTCGATATATTCCCTGCCCGTAGCTTCCTTCAGTTTATTCCTGATCTTTCGGATATGCTCTTTTATAACTCCGCTGTCTCCTTCGGCATTCAGTCCCCACACGGCTTCATAGATCCGCTCCCTGTCGAATATCTGACCCACGTTACGCATCAGAAACTCCACAATATCAAACTCACGGTTTGACAGGCTCAGCGGCCTTTCCCCATAAAAACAAGTACGTTCCGCAAGATTTACGATCAAGCCCTGGGAAGAAACGATTTTAGGCGTACACTTGCTTCGTTCATCCCTCCGCAGGTGAGCCGCCACTCTTGCGGTCAACTCTTTCAGGCTGAACGGCTTGGTTATGTAATCATCACCGCCAGCCTGCAGGCCGTTTATTTTGTCCTGTTCCGTAATCCGGGCTGTCAGAAACAAAATAGGGCAGACGACATTCTGACGGATCATTTTACATAGCTCCAGTCCGTCTATTTCCGGCATATTGATGTCAAGCAGAATCAAATCCGGATAGACATTCAGCATGGATATTGTCTGCTGTGCATTTTCCGCTACAAAAGCCTCATATCCACACTTCCGTAAGTGACTTGACAATAACTCTGTCAGCATTTTTTCATCATCAACAATGAGTATTTTGTATGCCATAGTGACCTCCTCTCCCAGAATATGATACTGCAAATAAGTCAAAAAGTGGTCAATTTTCTGTTCATCAACTATACTGTTTTCCTTTTCGATATTCTCACTTACCCCTGCTGATATTTTTTAATTAATAACAACGGTCTTTGATCCATTGTCTATATTTTTCTTATTTTCCATGATATCTTCCTTTGCCTACATTCTATGATATTTCGCAACATATCGATATATATTAAGCACTTTTTTCCTGACTGCGGCAAAGGATCGTCAGTTTTGCCTCACTCCACCACCATCAAAAAAGAAAAACCATTCTCTCCTTCTCTTCTCCAAAAAAAGAGAAGAAGAGGATCTTGAAAGTATAGTCTATCAGGATCCTCTTCTTGATTCATTTCTATTGAGTTCCGTGTTCCGTCTCAGCGAAAATTAAATTTTGCGAAATTGGAAAAATTGTTCTGCAAAATCACTAACACTCGTTTACTTACGTGAGTTGAGAGCCGCTTGCGCCGCCGCAAGGCGTGCAATGGGCACGCGGAACGGGGAACAGCTCACATAGCTTAAACCTGTCTTATGGCAGAATTCAATAGAAGAAGGATCTCCGCCATGCTCGCCGCAGATACCAAGCTTGATATCCGGTCTGACAGCCCGGCCTTCCTCAACAGCCATCTTCACCAGCTTGCCCACGCCGTTCTGATCCAGCCTTGCAAAGGGATCCGACTCATAAATCTTGGACTTGTAGTAGGAATCCAGGAACTTGCCAGCGTCGTCACGTGAAAAACCGAAGGTCATCTGGGTGAGGTCATTGGTACCAAAGGAGAAGAACTCAGCTTCCTCTGCAATCTCTCCTGCCAGAAGAGCCGCACGGGGGATCTCAATCATAGTTCCGATGCGGTACTGAATATCGGAATTCCTCTCTTTCTTCACCCGCTCTGCGATCTTCACAACCATCTCTTTTACAAACTTCAGCTCCTTCTGATCGCCAATCAGAGGAATCATAATCTCCGGAACAATATCGTAGCCCTTCTCTTCCTTTACCTCAATAGCGGCTTCCATAACCGCACGGGTCTGCATCCTTGCAATCTCCGGATAGGTAACGGCCAGACGGCAGCCGCGGTGTCCCATCATGGGGTTGAACTCACGGAGCTCCTCACATCTTGCCTCAACCTCTTCCACGGTCATATGCATATCCTTAGCCAGAGCCTCGATATCAGCCGGGTCGGTAGGAACAAACTCATGGAGAGGCGGATCCAGGTAGCGAACCGTCATGGGCTTGCCCTCAAGAGCCTCATACATGGCCTTGAAATCGCCCTTCTGATAAGGAATCAGCTCCCAGAGAGCTTCCTCTCTCATCTCCTCTGTATCGGAGAGAATCATTTTGCGGATCTTCGGAATACGCTCCGGCTCAAAGAACATATGCTCGGTACGACAAAGGCCGATGCCCTCTGCTCCAAGCTTGATCGCATTCTTGGTATCTGCCGGAGTATCTGCGTTTGTACGCACGCCCAGGGTACGGAACTCGTCCGCCCAGGCCATAATACGTCCGAAATTGCCGCTTACAGACGCTTCTATCGTCTTAATATCTCCAAGATAAATCTTTCCGGTAGAGCCGTCCAGAGAGATGTAATCGCCCTCTACAATGTGATGTCCGCCCAGATCAAAGTACTTGGCTTCCTCATCAATCTTAATCTCGCCGCAGCCGGATACACAGGCCGTACCCATACCACGGGCTACAACTGCCGCATGGCTTGTCATGCCGCCGCGCACCGTCAGAATTCCTTCTGCCGCATGCATACCCTCGATATCCTCCGGGGAGGTCTCCAGACGTACCATGATGACACGCTCACCCTTGCCGCGGGCCTTCTTCGCATCCTCTGCAGTAAAGTATACCTTGCCTGCCGCTGCTCCCGGAGATGCAGGAAGCGCCTCTCCGATCACTTCGCCGGCCTTCAGTGCATCCGGATCAAAGGTGGGATGCAGAAGCTGATCCAAGGACTTGGCCTCAATACGAAGCACAGCTTCCTCCGGTGTAATCTTGCCTTCGTCTACCAGATCGCAGGCAATCTGAATGGCTGCGGGAGCCGTTCTCTTTCCGTTTCTTGTCTGAAGGAAGTACAGCTTGCCTTCCTGGATGGTGAACTCCATATCCTGCATATCCCGGTAGTGCTCTTCCAGGCGGTTCGCAATCTCCATAAACTGCTTAAAGCACTCAGGCAGATCTTCCTCAAGCTTGGTGATAGGCTGGGGAGTACGGATACCTGCCACAACGTCCTCGCCCTGGGCATTGATCAGGTACTCGCCGAAGATACCCTTCTCGCCGGTAGCCGGATTCCTGGTAAATGCAACGCCGGTTCCGGAGGTGTCGCCCATGTTTCCGAATACCATGGCCTGTACGTTTACGGCAGTTCCCCAGTCGCCGGGAATGTCATTCATACGGCGGTATACAATGGCACGCTCGTTGTCCCAGGAACGGAATACGGCCTTTACGGCCTCCATAAGCTGCACTTTGGGCTCCTGGGGGAAGTCCTCGCCCATCTTTTCCTTATAAATGGCTTTGTATCTTGCAATAACCTCTTTCAAATCATCTGCTGTCAAATCGGTGTCATACTTGGCGCCCTTTGACTCTTTGATCTCGTCCAGAATTCCCTCAAAGAAGGTCTTGCTCATCTCCATAACTACATCGGAGAACATCTGAATAAATCTGCGGTAGGAGTCATATGCGAATCTGGGATTGCCGGTTTTCTTTGCAAAGCCTTCTACTGCCTCGTCGTTCAGACCAAGGTTCAGAATCGTGTCCATCATACCAGGCATGGAAGCTCTTGCGCCGGAACGAACGGATACCAGAAGGGGATCTTCCGTGTCGCCGAAGGTCTTGCCCTGAAGCTCTTCCAGATGTGCAAGGGCAGTAAAGATCTGCTCCTTGATCTCATCGGAAATCTGCTTTCCATTGTTGTAGTAGTCGGTACATGCTTCTGTCGTAACAGTAAAGCCTTGGGGAATCGGCAGTCCCAAGCCTGTCATCTCTGCCAGATTCGCACCTTTTCCGCCCAGAAGGTTCCGCATCTCAGCATTGCCTTCCTTGAATAAATAAACCCATTTTGCCATTTATCTGTTTCCCTCCTAAAAAATAGTTTCACCGGTGCAGTTTTCGCATGGAGCTTGTCCTTTACATGGTTAAGGTTCAGGTAAACGCACCCACACGCAAAGACAGCGCCGGATATGTGGTCAACGACCAAACCCTGCGCACATAAATAGTGTAACACATTTGTAAAAATTGTCAAGGCGTTTTTAGCATATTTTGACAATAAAATCGGGTGCAAAAGCACCCGATTTTGTTTATTTTTTAACATTTATTCTGATTCACATTTCTAAGTCTTATGATTTCTCCAACGCAAGCGTTCTGGTCGTAAGATCGCACACCTCAGCCGGCCCATAATACTGAATAGCTCCCGGAAATACGTAAGCAGTCTCTGCCGCCCACTCATCTCGGTGAGCCTCAAAGTACTTGAAGGGCTTTCCATCCAGTTCCACAAGAGCCTTCTTGATAACCGGCTTATCCTCGCCGTGTCTTCTCTCAATGTTCATCATCTTGGTAATCGGCATACCGCCCGCAACCCACTCTTCCGCCGGCCTGGACAGGTTGGAAACCTTGGAAAGGTAACCATTGTAGCCATACTGGATTAACATGAACGCATTGTAGCCGAGAGAGTAGCAATAGTCGGCATCAAAATTAGACGGAAATGCGCATCTTCCCTCATAACCGAAGAAATGCGTCTGGACTGCATACTTACCCACATAAGTTCCGGCCGCTTTTCTTGCTTTCAGCTTATCGCCTACGAGAGCAGCAAACAGTTTCTCGGACTCAATCAGGGAAACCTGTACATTGCCGTGAGGATCTCTCTCAAGGAAAAGCTGCTGCTGAATCGCCTGCGGAAGAATCGCAAATACTTCCATGGACTCCTTGGAAAGGCCTTTCTCGATAAACGCATACTTCTCGCCCCAATTGGGAAGCGCATTAAAGGCATCTGCCTTGCTGCCTGCAAGAAGTTCGTTGATCTCGCTGATCAAAGCGGAGAACTCCGGAACGAATTCTACCACGCCCTCCGGAATCACGACAACGCCAAAGTTGTGGCCCTTCGCTGCTCTCTTCTCCACGGAATCCGCAATATAATCTGCGATCTCAGACAGGGACTGCTTCTTTTCCTTAACCTCCTCGGAGATCAGGCAGATATTCGGCTGGCACTCCAGCGCACACTCCAGCGCAACATGAGAAGCGCTCCGTCCCATAACCTTGATGAAATGCCAGTATTTCTTGGCAGAGTTACAGTCTCTCTCAATGTTTCCAATCAATTCGCTGTAAGTCTTGGTTGCCGTATCAAAACCAAAGGAAATCTCAATGTCCTCGTTCTTTAAGTCGCCGTCGATGGTCTTCGGACACCCGATGACCTGTACGCCCGTGTTGTGCGCAGCCATGTACTCCGCAAGCACACATGCATTGGTGTTCGAATCGTCGCCGCCGATGATAACAATGGCAGTAATGCCGTGCTTCTTGCAAACCTCTACAGCAACCGCAAATTGCTCTTCGGTCTCCAGCTTGGTTCTTCCGGAGCCGATGATATCAAACCCTCCGGTATTTCTGTACTGATCAATGTAAGCATCATCAAAGACAATATACTGATCCTCAATCAGTCCGCTGGGACCTCCCTTGAAGCCAATCAGGACATTCTCTTTGTTGGTCGCCTTCAGCGCATCGTACAGGCCGCACACAACATTATGTCCGCCGGGCGCCTGTCCGCCGGAAAGAATCACGCCGACTACCTGCTTCTTAGCGGCAGAAGTATTCTGTCCCTTCTCAAAGGTAACCTCCGGTTTTCCGTAGGTATTCGGGAACAGCGCCTTGATTTTCTCCTGATCCGCTGCACTGGCCGTAGCGCTTCCCTCTTTAGCGGCAATCTCGGTAATGCCGTTTCTGAGCATTGCCGGAAGTTTCGGAACATATTCATATCTTGCTTTCTGAAGTGGTGAAAGATTCATAATCATACTCCTTTGTTATTTTTTTACAGAGCTTCAGACACTCTGATTCTAAACTATCACTATTTGGCAGTTTCGTCAACCTTTAGGCCGCCCGCCTTAATTGTTTGCAGCACCTTCTGATAGTCATTTATCTCTTTTTATATTTTCAAACTTTCAGCTTAAAACTGAAATTTATCGGCAAAATAAGCCTCTAACTCATCAATCTTCACACGAACCTGGGCCATGGAATCCCGATTGCGTACCGTCACGGCCCCATCCTCCTCAGACTCAAAGTCATAGGTAACGCAGAAGGGCGTTCCAATCTCATCCTGGCGGCGGTAGCGCTTTCCGATATTGCCCCGATCGTCAAACTCGCAGTTCCAGGTCTTGCACAGCTTCTGGTAAATCTTTTCCGCTCCCTCGTTCAGCTTCTTGGACAAAGGCAGCACGCCGATCTTCACAGGGGCCAGGGCCGGATGGAAATGCATCACGGTACGCATATCGCCGCCCTCAAGCTCCTCCTCGTCATAGGCTGCGCACAGGAAAGCCAGAACCACGCGGTCTGCGCCCAGGGAGGGCTCAATGACGTAAGGAATGTATTTTTCCTTTGTCTCATCGTCAAAGTAGGAGAGATCCGCCTTAGATACATTCTGATGCTGCGTCAAATCGTAATCGGTACGATCCGCAATGCCCCACAGCTCGCCCCAGCCAAAGGGGAACAGGAACTCAAGGTCTGTAGTAGCCTTGCTGTAGAAGCTCAGCTCTTCTTTCTCATGATCCCTTGCCCGAAGCTCGCCGTCCTTCATGCCAAGGGCCTTTAACCAGTCAATGCAGTACTGCTTCCAGTAAGCAAACCACTCAAGGTCTGTATCAGGCTTGCAGAAGAATTCCAGCTCCATCTGCTCAAACTCTCTGGTACGGAAGGTAAAGTTTCCGGGGGTAATCTCATTCCGGAAGGACTTTCCAATCTGGGCAATGCCGAAGGGAACCTTCTTTCTGGAGGTTCTCTGTACATTCTTAAAGTTTACGAAAATTCCCTGTGCCGTCTCCGGGCGCAGGTATACGGTATTCTTGGCATCCTCGGTAACGCCCTGGAAGGTCTTGAACATCAGGTTAAACTGGCGGATATCTGTAAAGTCGTGCTTTCCGCAGGAGGGGCAGGCAATTCCATGCTCGTCAATGTAAGCCTTCATCTCCTCCTGAGACCAGGCATCCACAGAGCCCTCTGCCGTGACATTGTTTTCCTTCATATAATCCTCAATCAACTGATCTGCGCGGAAACGGGCCTTGCAGCTCTTACAGTCCATCAGCGGATCGGAAAAGCTTCCCAGATGTCCGGAGGCTACCCAGGTCTGGGGATTCATAAGGATTGCACAGTCCACGCCTACGTTGTAGGGATTCTCCTGTACAAACTTCTGCCACCAGGCACGCTTTACATTGTTTTTCAGCTCCACGCCCAGGTTGCCGTAATCCCAGGTGTTGGCAAGGCCGCCGTAAATCTCAGAGCCAGGGTAGATAAACCCTCTCGCCTTTGCCAGGGCTGCAATTTTGTCCATTGTCTTTTCCATCACTCTATCTCCTTTTTACTTTATGTTCCGTAATATTTCGTTTTTATTTATAGATAATACAGGCCTGCAGCGCCTCTTCGCTGACGACTGCCTCCTTCTTTCCTACAATCTCCACGCTCCCCGAAGGACTGACACACTGAATGTCTCCCGGCACCTGGACGGTAAGGGCCTCGCTGGTTATCAGTACCTTCAGGCTCTCCGCTTTGGGCAGCTGGCTTACATCCGTAAGAGCGCCGTCCGCCGCCATAAATTCTCCGGCCAGATCGTATCCGGCGTCCATGGCTTCCTTTATGGTTCCCACAAAAAGCGTGCCTCCGGAATAAGCCTTGTAGTAATCCTCATAATACCGGGCCTCCGTAAACTGCATCTGCATAACGGCAGAACCGTCCTCCACCTCCAGGCTTTTGAGGGTCAGGGGATCGGTGCCGAAATTCCGGTTGTAATCTCCTACCTCCTGTTCGATATCTGCCCGAAGTCCTTCCGCATCATAAAAATCCTTTCCAAACTCTTCTATGACGGTGTAGGTCACCACTCCCTTTTTATCTACGGAAATGGTATTCACCGACGGAATCTCCTCGGAGCAGCCTGTCAGAAGAAGAACGAGCGCCAAAAGGCACAGACTTATTAACTTTTTCATACGCTTTCCTCCTCATAATATGAAGATCCGATCCTGTTGTTCCCGCGCCGGAGCTTCATTCCATGATAGTATAGCGTCTTTTTCCTTTTTTTTCAACTCATTTCCTCCAGAATCTCCAGAGATTTGAATTTTCCTTCCATATATAGGTCTCTAAAGCGGCGGAGCACGAAGCGAAGCTCTCCCAATACAGTCTCGGAGACTGTGAAGGTGTAGAGTTTTTCGGGAGGGGACGCCGTTACAAAGGACAGGGCGTACCGGGCGGAATCACTGATCTCGAACTCATCGAATTCCACGGGACAATCGCCGTTGATGACCAGGGTTTTCAGCTCGAATATGTAGCGGACCAGCTCATCCGGGATGTGCTTATTCAACAGGGCCCGAAGAGACTGGTACAGAAGCTTCAGCATAGGGAGCTCGTCGTTTGCTTCCCGGGTGTAGTACTCTGCCAATTCGCAGAAGTAGAAGCCATAGCAGGCTCCTTCTACATCCGTTCCAAGGTCGGAGAAATAATTCAACACCTTTGCCTGCATAAGGTTGAAGGAGCTGCGGCCTTCATAGACAAAGAATTCGCCGAATACAAAGGAACTGCACACAGCAAGAAGAGAGCTGTTCTGACGTCTGGCTCCCTTCGCAAATACTGTGATTTTTCCTCGTTCTTTTGTGAGCACGATCAGCCGCTTATCGTAATCATTGTACGGATATGCCGCCAGTACCATGCCGGTCACTGTGATTGTCTGTCCCATGTTCCATCTCTTTTCGGGCTGTGATGCTTTCCGGTTCTCTCCTCTGGGCCCGGGTTCTTATCCTTCCTGTGGATTCCCGGTAGGATAGATAATCCTCCACCGCGCCTGTTTCTTCAAATTGCTCCCATGTCATTTTTATCGCCCCTGTTCTAGTTCTAAGTATACGTTACCCGCTCGAAAGCGGATATTTTTTATGTGGCTTTTTGGTATACAAATAGAATCTCCATGAGAGGCTTTCTTATCCTGTTAAAAATATACCAGATCTTTTTTTCTGAAATGCCTTGACAGGCAGTCATACAGAGCTTCTGGCTGTGACTCAGGCGCTTTGTGATAGTTATATTTCTATGTCATTTTTGTTGTAGCCGAAATTTTTGATGAGATAATCGCTGTCGCGCCAGTCTTTTTTTACTTTTACCCAGAGCTGCAGGTTTACTTTGTGCTCCAGCTGCTGCTCGATCTCATAGCGGGCCGCGCTTCCTATCTTTTTCAGCATGGCTCCCTGCTTTCCGATGATGATGCCCTTGTGGCTGTCTTTTTCACAGATGATGACAGCTTCTATGTCTGTTACCTTTCCGCCGGATCGGGTTTTCATGCTCTCGATGGATACGGCGATTCCGTGGGGAATCTCTTCGTCCAGGCAGCGGAGGGCTTTTTCACGGATGAGCTCGGCTGCTATCTGGCGCATGGGCTGATCTGTTACGGTGTCCTCGTCAAAAAAGCTGGGGCCGTAGGGCAGGTATTTGAAGATCTGCTGTATCAGAACATCTGTGTTGTCGCCTTTGAGGGCGGATACCGGTACGATTTCGTCAAAATCGTGTATCTTCCGATAAGTGTCGATAAAAGGCAGAAGCTCTTCCTTTTTTACCGTATCTGTTTTGTTAATGACAAGGATCACCGGTGTGTTCACTTTTTTCAGCCGTTCTGCGATATGCCGGTCGCCGGGACCGACGAAGTCTGAGGGCTCCACCAGCCAGAGTATGACATCTACCTCCCGGAGTGTGCGCTCTGCTACGCTGACCATGTATTCTCCCAGCTTGTTTTTTGCCTTGTGAATGCCGGGGGTGTCTACAAAGACGATCTGCCCCTCCTGGCTGGTGTACACGGTCTGTATCCGGTTCCGGGTGGTCTGAGGCTTGTGGGAGGTGATGGCGATCTTCTGGCCGATTAACCGGTTCATCAGTGTTGATTTTCCCACGTTTGGCCTGCCAATCAAAGTGACAAAGCCGGACTTATTATCTGCCTTCATATAAATTGTGCTCCTATTTTAAGTTCCCTAAAAGTACAATGGTTACCGCCCGTCAGTTGTCTGGCAAGCGGTAACCGCTTTTTCTTATGGTTCTTTTCTTATTTTAAAACTTCACTTGGGAATAATCAATATTTTCTTTCTTACTCTGCATCCGGTTCAGTATGTACAGAATAGACAGCAGCAGTGCAACGGATACAATCAGAGGCACCACCAGGCTTCCGCCCATGAGCCCCATCAGTATATGACCCGCGAAACAGCATACCAATACGGTTGACGCATAGTACATCTGGGAGGATACGTGATCCAGATGGTTGCAGCCGGCTCCTGTTGAGGAGAGTATCGTGGTGTCGGAAATGGGTGATACATGGTCTCCGTAAACGGCTCCGCCCAGCGTACAGCCAAAAATAGGCAGCAGCAGATGCTGTGTCTGAGGCGTGCCTGCAATGGCTGCTCCGATGGGAATCAGGATAGCCATCGTTCCCCAGGAGGTTCCTGTTGAAAATCCTAGGAATGCAGCTACAATCAGAATTACCGCCGGAAGCAGGAATACGGGGAATGAAGAATTGGAAATAGCGTTTCCTACCAGCTCGCCCGTGTTCAGATAATCGGAGCTGCACACGCCGCCGATGGTCCATGCCAGAATCAGAATGGTAAAGGCCGGAACCATGGATTTGATTCCCTCGGTTATGCCGCCCATAAAGTCCACAAAGCTTAAAACCTTACGGGGAATATAGAGGATAAAAGTCACTACCAGTCCCAGGAAGCTTCCAAGCACCAGGGAGAAGGAGGAATCGCACTCGCCGAAGGAGGACAAGAAGGGCGTTCCCGAGAAGCCGCCTCCGGTATAAACCATGGCAAGCACCGTACATACAATCAGCGCAAGAATGGGAATTACCAAGTCATACACTTTTCCCTTCAGAGCCTTTTTGCTGCCGCCGCCGAAATCATCCGTCACTACATTTTCCGTGTGGGTAAAGAGATCGCCTTTTTCAATGGCGTTTTTCTCAAATTTCGCCATGGGGCCGTAATTGATCTTCGTCAGACACACAACCAGAATCATTATGATTGTTAAAATAGCGTAAAAATTATAGGGAATGGTCTTTACAAAGGTGGTCATTCCGTTCATTCCCGTAGCGTCTGACATATAGGAGGCCACGGAAGCGCCCCAGCTTGACACCGGAGCTATGATGCAGATAGGCGCGGCAGTGGCGTCCAGAAGATAGGCCAGCTTTGCCCGGGAGATGCGGTGCTTATCCGTCACGGGACGCATTACCGTTCCTACAGACAGGCAGTTAAAATAGTCGTCAATAAAAATCAGGCAGCCCAGGGCGCTTGTTGCAAGGGCGGCGCCTCTTCTTGTTGTCAGCTTTCTGGAAGCCCACTCTCCATAGGCTGCAGAGCCTCCGGCACGGGTCACAATGACTACCAGTGCTCCCAGAAGCCCCAGGAAAATCAAAATGTTCACATTGTCGCCGATCTTGCTTCCCATCAGCCCAAAGGCCGAGGTCACCATGCCCACCACATTGCCCTGGCTGTAAATCAGTGTTCCGGCCAGAATTCCGACGAGCAGGGAGGAAATAACCTCCTTCGTAATCAGCGCCAGGCCGATTGCAATAATCGGCGGCAGAATTGACAGTATCAGTTGTAAAGTATCCATTTACAAACTCCCTCCTTTGTCCTTTCACAGGGATTGGACAGAATCCCCATTCATTATCTATCCTTACAGAGCCGGACGCCTAACGCCCGGCTCGTAGAGGCATTTGCTGCATCTGTCCGGTAAGAGACCTCCTAATGGAACAGGTTCCGCACCGTATCAAAAAGTCCCTTCTGCTCCTCCAGCTTCGCTTCATTTCCAATCACGCAGAGATGATTCTGCGACAGCACTGCTTTCAGATAAGGCGCAAGGGCTCGGATGTCCTTACTTTCACAGGTAAGCACCTGATCTCTTTCGCGCTGTACGGTCTCCTCTTTTAGTCCCTGCAGCCAGGCGCTCATGGATCGTGCTCCCTTTGCGTTGGGATTCAAAGGCGTATCCAGATTGCTGACCGTGCCGATGATATATTTTGTCATATCACGCTCCGATACCTCAAACTGCTCCACATAATCTGCGCTTTCCTCAAAAATCTGATTGGTCTTATCCAGATTGGGATCGCGATAAGACATCATATACCCCGCTCCAGTCCGGGTATAATTGTTCATGCAGCCGTAAGCGCCGCCCTTCACCCGGACATTATTCCAGAGATAATCGTAACTCATAATGGTCCGCAGCACGGACAAGGCCCCTGTATAGGGAAGTCCGGCCTCCCCGAAGCTTCCGGCCCTTGCCACATACTGGATCTGGGAAGAGGTCTTTAAGCCTTCGTTTGTCCGGGCTGCCTTCAGGCTCCAATGCTCCTTCTCCACCGGCTCACGGTAAAGCTTTGTAAGAAGAGCCCCCACCTGTTTCTTTAAATCCTCCAGGCTCTTTTTCTCCGCCGTGTAGCTGACTGTCAGATTCTCCTTCCGGAACAGGCAGCGGGCCAGTTCCGAAAGGCCGCCGGCAATCTGCTCCCAGTCTTCAGAGAGCTTCTCCTGCACCCTCTCCATAAACTCATAGAAAGCCACGCCGCCCGTCTCGTCCGCAAAACAGGAGCTCTCCGAAAAATAAGACATAGCGCGCAGAGCTGCCATGGAATGGCCTGCCGTGGTAAATACCATCTGCAGCCTTGATCTTGTCTCCGCCGAGACCTCCGTAAGCCGCTTCCGGTCCCAAAGCTTCGAGGTCAGCAGCATCTCCTCTATCATGGAAAATGCCCTGGGAAGCTCTTCATAGAGCGCCTTACAGCGCACTTCAAACATGGCCGTATAGGTTCCCGGCTCCTTAAGGCTCTCGTAGGAATTGACCCCACAGGAAATCCCCCCTGTATGAAGGTTCAGCTCCGTGGCAAATTCACCGTAGGTATAATGCTCCGTGTCCACATTTCCAAGAACTGCCTTTAAAAGCCCCAGACAGGGCACCAGCTTCCTCGGAATCTCATTGGCCCGGAACATCAGATTCACATAACCGATTCCGTTGGTATACAGATCGTGGTGCACCACCTGTACATCTCCCAGTGAGTAAACCTCGTTCTGGAAAGAAAGGGCTTTCTTCCCGATATCCTCACGCTCCAGAAGCGGAATTTTCTCCAGGTCCTCCTGGGAGGAAGGCTCGCTCTGATACTCCTTCAAGTGTCTGGTAAATGCAATCAGTTCCGCAATCTGATTTTTGTCAAGACCATCCTTATATTCCCGGAGCCGCTTCTGAAGCTCCTCGTCCTGCCGGGCTGTCAGCCCCTTTTCGGGCCGTATGATAACAATAGAGGCATGGGGATTGTCAAGCAGGTACGTCCGTATCAGTCCCTCAAAATATCCCTTATCCGCCTGCTCCTTCAGAAAGGCAAAGGTCTCCACCGCCTCCAGATGAAGAAATACACTGTTTTCATCGTAGAGCCAGCTGTCAAAGGCCTGAAGACCATACATCAGCCCGGCCGGATAACTGCCGAAATCTGCCTCCCGGTAACGGAATTCAAAATAGTTGATTCCTGCCCTGAGAGCCTTCTCATCCAGCCCTTTTTCCAGCAGACTGCGGAGGGTATTCTCAATCACTTCCACAAAAGCACCCTTCTGCTCCTCATTGGCTTCCTTTGCTATGATAGAGAAAATAGGCTGCTTCACCCCATTATCATAGGAGCTCATAATGTCCCTGCCGATTCCGGCGTCTAAAAGAGCCTGCTTCAAGGGCGCTCCCGGCATGGAGAGGAGCACATACTCCAGCACCTGCATAGCAAGGTAGAGTTTTTTGTCCATGGTATCGCCCACGGATTTATTATAAGAAAGGTAGGTTTTGTCCTCGGTTCCCTCCTCTGCAGAGACGGAATACTCCCTTACTACCTCCCGTGTCTCTGTAAAGGGCTTCTGAGTACGCACTTCGGAATCCACGGGGAGACAATCATATCTGCTCAGATAGTTTTTGTCAAGCCAGTCGAGCTTTTCCGCCATGTCACAGTCACCGTAGAGGTAAATGTAGCTGTTGGACGGATGATAGTACCGGCTGTGGAAATCCAGAAATTCGCTGTACTTAAGGGTGGGAATAGCCTCCGGATCGCCGCCGGATTCATTGGCATAGGTGGTGTCCGGGTACAGGGAATTCAGAATCTCACGCTCCAGTACGCCCTCCGGGGAGGAAAACGCACCCTTCATCTCGTTGTACACCACGCCGTTCAAGGTCAAGGGAGCGTCCTCGGATTCCAGCTCATAATGCCAGCCCTCCTGTCGGAAGATCTCCTCCTTTTCGTAGATATTGGGGTAAAAAACCGCGTCCATATATACGTGGATCAGATTCTGGAAATCCCGTTCATTGCAGCTTGCCACGGGATAGACCGTCTTATCCGGGTAGGTCATGGCATTTAAAAAGGTATTCAGAGAACCCTTTGCCAGCTCCACAAAGGGATCTTTAACCGGGAATTCCTTGGAACCGCACAGAACCGAGTGTTCCAGAATGTGAGGCACGCCGGTGTCGTCCGGCGCCGGTGTCCGAAAACCGATGTAGAAGACCTTATTATTGTCCTCGTTGGAAAGGAGACAGACCTTTGCGCCTGTCTTTTTGTGCTTCAAATAGTAACCGGTGGATTTCAGCTCATTAATTGCTCTTTTTTCTATCAGTTGGTAGGCTTCTAATTGTTCTATTGTCATTTTTATACTCCTGGCTTTTTACTTTCATACACTACAGAGGCACCGCAACGATGCACTCCTTATAATATCTGGTATAGTATACCACCTTTTTGCCTTGTTTAAAAGGAAAAATTTTCTTATCTTACATCCGCTCTCAGTCAAAAATGCCGGAAAACCTGCACAAACAAGATTTCCCGGCATCTATTCTTACTAACTTAACTGATTTTTACAGATTTTCTTTGAAGAAGTTCTCAATTGCCTCTGCTGCAGCATCCTCATCCTCACCGTCAACGGTTACGGTAAGCTCAACGCCCTTCTTAACGCCCATGGACATCACTGCCATAATTCTCTTGGCATCTGCCTTCTTAGCGCCGCTGTCCAGCGTCACTGCACTCTTATACTTTGCTGCTTCCTTTACCAGCAGTCCCGCCGGTCTTGCATGAAGTCCTAACTCATCCTGTACTACATACTTAAACTCTTTCATTGTTCTGTCTCTCCTTTATGTTTATTCATATTTCCAATTGTCTGGTGCGGCCGCGGCGCCCTTTGGCCAAAGTCATGCCGATGGCCGGCGGAACCGCCCCGTACAATTATTCACAAATTCCAAAGGCTTCATTCCCGGAATATCTCCAAAAACCAGGCTGCCTTTTTTGCTTCCCTTCAAGAACGCCGAGAGGTTTTACTCCGCCTCACGAATCTTCTTGCGCAGCTCCAGCGTAAATACGGGAGATACGGAAAGCTCGTCAATGCCCATCTGCAGGAACCGGCGTGTGAGCTCCATGTCCGCGCCCAGCTCGCCGCAGATTCCGCACCATGCGCCATGCTCATGGGCACACTCAATGGTCCGCTGAATCATCCGCAGCACTGCCTCGTGATGGGGATCGTAAATATTATCCAAAGACTGGTTCTGACGGTCAATGGCCAGAGTATACTGGGTCAGATCGTTGGTTCCGATACTGAAGAAGTCTACCTCTGCCGCCAGCATATCCGCAATCATAACGGCCGCCGGCGTCTCAATCATAATACCAAGCTCCACATCGCCAAAGGGAATGTCCGCCTTGGTAAGCTCCGCCTTCACTTCCTCCACGATTCCCTTGATCTTCTTTACCTCATCCACAGAGATAATCATGGGGAACATAATGGAAGCCGTGCCGTAAGCGCTTGCCCGGAAAATAGCGCGCAGCTGTGTCTTAAACACTTCCGTCCGCTCCAGGCAGATCCGGATAGCCCTAAAGCCCATAGCCGGATTCTCTTCCTTCGGAATCTTGAAATAATCCGCCTGCTTGTCGGCTCCGATATCCAGAGTACGGATAATCACTTTCTTTCCGTTCATCTTGGAAATCACATTCTTATATACGTTAAACTGTTCCTCCTCTGTGGGATAGTCATCTCTTCCCAGGTACAGGAACTCGCTTCGGAAGAGGCCGATACCCTCGGAGTCATTCTCCAGAACGGAATCCACGTCCTCCTCGCTTCCGATATTGGCATACAGATGTACCACCTTGCCGCTCTTGGTCACAGTGGGCAGTCCCTTTAAGCTCTGGAGCAGAAGCTTTCTCTCCTCCTCGCGCTTCTTCTTCTCCTGCATCACGGCCAGGGTTACTTCATCGGGCTCAATGTGGATCTCTCCCGTAAAGCCGTCCACAACGCCCATCTTTCCATTCAGCTCTGTATCCAGAACAATGTCCGTGGTCACAAGGCACGGAATGTTCATCATACGGGCCAGGATGGCTGTGTGGGAATTGGCGGAGCCCTTCTGCGTTACAAGGGCCAGAATCTTATCCTTCTCAAACTGCACGGTCTCGCTGGGCGCCAGATCCTCCGCCAGAATAATCACCGGCTCAGGCATGGCCTCGGCGCTTACCTGGGTGCCGCTTAAGATAGCAATCAGACGGCTGGAAATATCATTGATATCCGCCGCACGGCCGCGCATATAATCATCATCCATGCTCAGGAAAATGGCTGCGCACTGCTCGCCTGTCACAAACACTGCATATTCCGCATTGACCTTGTCCTGCTCAATCATGCCTGTAATGCCTTCTACGAAATCCAAATCCTCCAGCAGCATCTGATGAGCCTCAAAAATCTCAGCCTCTGCCTCTCCCACATCGCGCATGGTTTTCTCTTTCAGAAGCGCAAGCTGTCCGGCCGCCTTCTCCTTTGCTGCCATATAGCGCGCAATCTCGGCCTGGGGATCTTCAATGGATCTCTTCTCCACTACCTGCGCCGCTTTTTTGTACACGAACAGCTTTCCGATTGCCACTCCGGCAAATACGCTCTTGCCTTGACGTGTTTCCATAGAATTCGTACCTCCCTATTCCAAGTTCCCTGATATTCCGGTAAAGCTTCTTTACCTTTAGTATACCCTCAATATACAGAAAAGCCCGGCCTTCCTGCACAATGAGGGTAACACTTGAATTGTAAATAGTATACTAGTTATTGCCATAAAAGTCAATGGCAATTAGGACTTATGTCCACCGCTCCAGAGCTTTTTATGTAAAACTTCGTAATATTGCAAAAAAGGAGTTTCTTTATGGCAGCATTCCGTAAAAAAACTCCTTTTTCTTACATTCTATCTCTTTACCTTAGACAGAGCCGCAGGATCTGCAATTACAGTTACATCCGGATGGAACTGGATGATGGAGGCAGGCACCTGGGGCGTTACCTCTCCGCAGAGAGCCGCAGCCGTAATATCCGCCTTGTCCTCGCCGCTTATAATCATCAGAAGCTTTCTTGCGCGCATAATGGTGCCGATTCCCATGGTGTAAGCCTGACGGGGCACGTCGTCTGCAGAGGCGAAGAAACGCTTGTTGGCCTCAATGGTCATCTCTGTCAGATCCACGCAGTGCGTATCGCCGTCAAAAAAGCTGCCCGGCTCGTTAAATCCGATGTGTCCGTCATGTCCGATACCCAGAAGCTGGATATCCACACCGCCCAGGGAACGGATCAGCTCCTCGTAGCGCTGTCCCTCTTTTTCCGCATCCGGCTGTGTGCCGTCGGGCACATGAGTACGGGTCGGATCGATGTTAATCCGGCTGTAAAGATGCTTATTCATAAAATAATAGTAACTCTGATCGTTGCTGTGATCCAGTCCGCGGTACTCGTCCAGATTCACTGTAGCCGCCTTGGAAAAGTCCAAATCTCCGCTCTTGCACCACTCGGCCAGGCAGTCGTAGGTTCCGATGGGGGTGGAGCCTGTTGCCAGTCCCAGTACGCTCTCCGGCTTCAAGGTCACCTGCGCTGCCAGGATATGGGCTGCCTTTCTGCTCATGTCTGCATAGTCTTTCGCTTCGATAATTCTCATGTTTTCCTCCTTATTCCGGTTCCGTAATCTCTCCCTGATTTCCGGCTGGTATTTGATACCTTAAACGGTTAATTCTATCTTAACAAACCCCCTATTCTTTGTCAACGGATTCTGCTTCCTCTTCTGCCTGCGCCTCCTCTTCCAAGGTATCCGTTTCCTCTCCTGCTTCTGCCGTGCCTGCCTCAAGCTCTTCCAATTCCACGGTCATCTCCTCTGCATTCACATCCTCCTCGGAGACAATCTTCACCTGGCCGCTTTCCAGCTCCTGGATAGCCAGGGAAAGGGGCTTCTTTCCGTTGTCCGGCACCAGCGGCTGCTCTCCCGCAATAATCTGGCGGGCGCGCTTGGAGGTTGCCAGCACAATTGAATAGCGGCTGTTCACTACGGGAGTTTCTCCTTCCTCCACGCCGCTGTTTACTACCTTCATTAAATCTGTGTATGACGGATGTAACATACAATCACCCTATCCTTTCTATACATTCTGAATATTTTTTGTTTTCTTACTTGGAAAATGCTTTTAAGTCCTCGCGGATGGCTTCAATCCGCTCTGCCCCCCGGCATGTCCGGCTCCGCTCGCACTCTACAATCTGGTGCACATGCTCCACGCAGGCGTTCAGATCGTCGTTGATTACAAAATAATCGTAATCTTCGATTCCTTTCGCTTCCTCTACCGCCCTGGCAAGACGGCTCTCAATAATCTCCGGCTTTTCCGTTCCCCTGTCTGTCAGCCGCCGGCGAAGCTCCTGGGCGCTTGGAGGCGATACAAACAGAAGAACCGTATCCGGGAACCGCTCCTTTACCTTTCTGGCCCCCTGGATCTCGATCTCCAGAACCACGTCCCGGCCCCGCTCCAGCTGTTCCTCCACGTAAGCCTTTGGCGTTCCATAGTAGTTGCCCACATAGCAGGCATACTCAATCAGCTCTTCCCGGGCAATCATTCCTTCGAATTCTTCCCGGGTTTTAAAAAAGTATTCTCTTCCTTCCGCCTCACCCTCTCTGGGGGCCCGGGTGGTGGCGGAGATGGAAAGCGCATAATTTTCATGCTGACGAAGGAGTTCTCTCATCAGCGTCCCTTTTCCGGCTCCGGAAAAACCGGATACCACCAGTAAGATTCCTTTTTTTCCCATATATCTCCCTCTACTCGATGTTCTGGATCTGCTCACGCACCTTCTCAATGCCTGTCTTAAGCTCAATAGCCCGGTTGGAAACCTCCAGGTCATTTGCTTTGGAGAGAATGGTATTGGCCTCCCGGTTCATCTCCTGTGCAATGAAATCCAGCTTGCGGCCCACGCTGTCCTTCTCGTTCAGGACAGCCCTTGTGTGCTCCATATGGCTTCTTAAGCGCACCAGCTCCTCATCCACGCAGATCTTGTCGGCAAAAATGGTAACCTCCGTGGCAAGACGGCTTTCCTCTATCTGTGCATCCTGCAGAAGCTCCTCTACCTTTTCCTTAAGCCTGCCGCGGTATTCCGCCACAATCTGGGGAGCGCGCTCCTCGATAAAGGCCACATGCTCCAGCATCTCGTCAAGCTTGGCTGTGAGATCGCGCTTAAGGTTCTCCCCTTCCTTCGACCGGGTCTCTACCATCTGCCTGCAGGCGCCCTCCAGCGCCTCTTTCAAAAGCTTCCACAGCTCTTCCTCGTCATCCCGGGTTTCTTCCATTACCAGGACTTCAGGGTAACGGGAAAGGGCGGCGGCGTCTATGGCGCTTTCCAGACAGAATTCCTCTGACATCTGCTTCAGATAGTTCAGATATTCTGCCGCAAGCTCCCGGTTATACCGGAGAACACCCTTTGTCTCGGAAAGATCTTCATAGGTGATGAAAAGATCTACCTTTCCCCGCTGGAGATAGGTCTTTAAAAGACTGCGGACAGCTGATTCGAAGAAGTTCAGCTTTTTTGGCATCTTGATGTTTACGTCCAGATACCTGTGATTTACGGATTTCATCTCTACCGTCATTTTCCGGTCGCCCTCGGATACCTCGCAGCGGCCGAAGCCTGTCATGCTTTTTACCATGGTGGTTTCTCTCCTGTATGATGGTCATTTGGGTTTTATTATAGTGGAAATGGGGGGGAGCGTCAAGGGTGTTGGGGATTTTTGTTGAGGGGGACGGACGCCGGGCCGCGGCGAGATCCGGGCTCCGGCTTTTCCATATCTTGTGTTCGGACGGTTCACGTACACGCTGCCTGCTCTGGACGGACATTTGGGAAGGTGTTTTTAGCTGGTGTTTTTGATAATGTCCGTCCATATCAGACAGGGTGTGCGTGAACAGCCGGACACTGGATATTGGAAAAGCCGGAGCCCGGATCTCGCCGCGGCCCGGCTGTTTTTGGTGACGTGTGAGTTGATGGGGTAAGGTTTGGTTGGATTAGAATTGGATGGGGGGTGTTTGGGGGGATAGGGGTTCCATCTGGTATTCTGGGAATTGGTCTAAGAGGGTTTCTAGGCATTGGCTGGTTTCGGTTATTACGTCGTGGGCGAGCATGATTACTTTTTTTCGGTCCAGGGTGCTGGTGACGGCGTTTTGGATGAGGGTCTCGGCTTTGGGGCTGGATACGGCGTCTTCCAGGCTTGCGTTCCAGTCGTAGTAGATGTAGCCGCGGTCTGTCATTTCCTGGGCTATCTGCTGGCAGACTTTTTTATTGTGGGCGTTGATGCTGCCACCGGGAAAGCGGAAGATCTTTGCTTCTGTGCCGGTTGCGGCTTTGATGGCTTCCTGGGCTTTTTCGAAGTCGGCCAGGTAGCTGTCTACGCTGGCGTATAGGGCCTTGTAGTCGTGGCTGTAGCAGTGGATTCCTATGGTGTGGCCTTCCTGGAGGATTCTTCTTGCCATTTCCGGGTGCTTTTCTACATTTTCGCCTACCAGGAAGAAGGTGGCCTTGATGTTCCTGGCTTTCAGGATGTCCAGAACTCTGGCGGTGTTTTCCTCGGAGGGGCCGTCGTCGAAGGTCAGGTACATGGTTTTGGGATGCAGGTAGGCGTCTATGCCTTCTGCAATGCCTTTTGCAAGCTGCTCCTGATACTCTGGGCTTTCCAGCTTTTTCCGCTCGGCTTTGTTGGTGAGGAAGCCGGTTTCTATGAGGCAGGAGGGCATGGTGCACTCCCGGATTACGTAGAGCTCCTCGTTTTCTACCAGCTCCCGTGAAACGGCTCCTGTGCTCCGGACAGCGTATTTCTGGATGATACGGGAAAGGCGTTGGCTTTCTTCTCTCTGGTTCTGGCTGCTGTACCAGATCTCGATCCCCTCTGCGTCTGCTTCCTCGCTTGCGTTCTGATGGATACTGATGTAGAGGTCGGCTCCTGTTTCGTTGGCTGCTTTTGCACGTTCCTCCAGGGTCAGCTCCTGGTCGCCGTTTCGGGTAAGGCGTACCCGATAGCCCATTTCCAAAAGCTCTTTCTGTATCTGGCATACGATGTGAAGATTGATTTCCTTTTCCTGTACACCGTTCCTGGAGCAGCCCTCGTCCTCTCCTCCGTGTCCGGGATCCAGGACGATGAGTGTTTCTCCCGGCTCTTTTTTCAGATCTCCCACGGGGATTCCGGATAGGGGCTCCTGCCGGTTGTCCGGAACCAGGAAGAGCTGTTCTTTCGCAACGCCTTCCCCTATGGCCGCCTGGGATGCCTGGCCGGAAGCGGATTTTATCTGGATTCGATACTTTGCCATGGGGTTGACGGAAACAACCGTCATAACAACCGCCAGCAAGAAGATCATGATATTTTTCCCCGTTCTGCCTATGGATTTCTCCCTCCACTTTACATAATCACTGGATTTTCCGGCGTAATCTCCATACGGCCCCCACAGGTACAGACCAGATTTTTGCATTTGTACTGCCCCCTTTTATCCTGCTTTTACTCTCTATATACATCATATTCAGGGGCAACATCAAAACTTCATATTTTTGGCATCATTTTTGCATCTTTTTTCCATAGATAAGAAAAAGACTGTTGGGATACAGAAATGGCTGATGCTGTATTTCCCAATAGTCTTTTATATTATGTAAACTATGTTAATTTAATAAACCACTCATTAATGCCCTCATAAAACCCTATCGTAACCACCGTGCTGCGCTCCTCCATTCCTGGAAAACGGTACTTTACAAAATCAGGCGTAGTCTCCATCAGGGGATTGTCCGAATCATAAGCCTCCCTCCCCGTAAGTCCCAGATATCCGCCCCAGGCATCCATCATCTCTTCCGGGTTCATCTGCGGCCAAAGACTGTCTGTCCGAGCGTAAAAGCTGTAAATCTTCCCGGAATCCGCATCAATATAGGCGTCAATCAGCCGGTTGGCCTTGTCTGCGTTCTGATGGCTGGTGGAAAGGCTCACCCTCCAGACAGCCATGTTGTTCTGAGGCTCCAGCACGTCAATTGCCGAATAAAGCACGGCGTTGTAGGAGGAAGGATCTACCTCCTTCACACTCTTTGAGAGAACCCCAAGCTCCTTCAAGGCTTCAAGCTCCTGGTTGCATATGGAAAATATCTCCTCATCCGCAATTTCCTTTTCCGAGGGTCCCTGCCGGTTCGTCACAAAGGCATAAGAACCCATAAGCCCCTCATAGCTTCTGTCTGCGTCGCTGGTATCCGCCCTGGTCACGGCGCTCAGCTCGCTCTCCGGAAGCACCTGCCGGCTTAAGCACTCTGACAGCAGATACAGTTTTTCGTTGCTGCTTAAGGTATAACGGTAGCCTTGATTGAGATTCTCCGTTTCCTCAAAGGTAATCTCATTCAAAGCCGAACGGTCTTTGTAACGGGCTATCTGCTCCGGCCCTAAGACGGCCGCAAGCAGAATCAGCGCTGTCAGTGCAATAACCGCCAGATTTCCCGCCTTCTTTTGTTCCATCATCTTTTTGTCTCCTCACAAGTATGGCGCTGCATCCTTTGGCGGACGCAGCCTGCTGCCTCACCGGGTTCTCTGATTCCGTATCCTCTCTATAGCTCCCTGGCGCCCTCTGTTCCTGTCCCGTAAGGAATCACAAAGGCAAAGGTGCTTCCCTCTCCCAGAGTGCTGGTAATCTCCAGGCTGCTGCCGTGAAGCTTTAAAATCTCCGCACAGAGGGCCAGCCCAAGACCCGCGCCGTTGTGGCTTCTGGAACGTGATTTGTCCACCATGTAGAATGCCTCCGTAATCCGCCGGCAGTCCTCGGGTGAGATGCCCACGCCCTCGTCCTTCACCCCAAAGAGGTACCCCTCCTTGCGCTTCTCGCCGAAAACCTCAATGGTGCTGCCCGGTTCTGATGCTTTACAGGCGTTGTCTGCCAGATTTAAGAGAACGGATTTCAACAGATCGGCCTCTCCATAGATACGGCCCGGCTCGTATCGAAACGCAAAGAGATGCTTCTGCTGTTCCTCATACATATCCTTCAGATAACGGAACAGCACCTCCACGTCCATCTCCTGAGGAATCAGCTCTCCCCTCTTGGTCACAATAATATCCAGAAGCCGCAGGGACATGGCCTCCAGCCGCTTCCCCTCCGTATAAATATAGTTGGCCGAGAGAAAATGCTTCTCCTCATCCATCTTCCGGGAGCGCAATAGATCCGCATAGCCAATCACCGCCGTAAGAGGCGTTTTTAATTCGTGGGAAAATGCCGCGATAAAATCCTCTCTGGCCTGTACTTCCGCTTCCAATTCATGGATATTTTCTTCCAGCACCCCGGCCATGTGGTTAAAGTCCCGGGTAAGCTGCCCCATCTCGTCCGTGCTCACCTGCTCCGCCCGGTAGCTGTAATCTCCGTCTGTCATTTTCCTGGCGGCTTTTGTCAAAAGGCGGATGGGCCTGGTAAGCCAGGTAGAGATAAAGAACATAATCACCGAGCTTATCACCAGAATCAGCAGCATCATATTCCGGTACACTAAGAAGCCCCTTGTGCGTTCCTCGTAAACCGATGTCACATCCCGCATGGTTTCCAGGTACAGGGTACGGTCAAGGGCCGTAATCTCGGCGCCTGTCTGAATATAATAGTGCTCGTCCGGATGAATCACCTGATAGGCCCTTGTCTGCTGCTCAATGCTGGCCAGCAGCCTTGTATCCTCCACAAAGCCCTCGCTGGCATAGAGAATCTCACGGTTTTCATCGGAAAGCCGCAGCAGGCGTCCGGTGCCCTGGCCCCTTTTTTCCAGATTCGCCCCTATCTCTTTTACTGCGGAGTTCTGAAGCAGATCGTATTTGGCCGGGATATTGAGAGCCGCCGTCTCAAATGCAAACTGGAGAATATTATTCTCGTCCGCCGCCTGCTCCATTTCCCTCTCCATGGAAGTCTCGAACACATTATTCACAAAGAAATATCCGCCGATGCCCAATGCCGCAGCCATGGTAATGATACAGCTCAGCAATATTTTATAAGAAAATTTCACTATCAGGCCCTCCTATTAAAAGTCGCTGCGCGACAGCTCTAAAGGGTAAAGCTGCTTCGACACACCGGTAATGAGAGAAACTTTTATTCGAAAAAGCTCTCATAAAAGTTCCTCTCGTGCGCCTTTGCAGCTTTACCTTCCAGTTAAAAGTCGCTGCGCGACAGCTCTAAAGGGTAAAGCTGCTTCGACACACCGGTAATGAGAGAAACGCCCTGTCAGATCTCCAGCCGGTATCCCACCTTATAGACTGCTACCAGATTCTTCTCCCAGCCCATCTTCCGCCGAAGCCTCTGTACGTGAAGCTCCAAGGTACGGCTGTCCGCCAGGTACTCGTCCCCCCAGACCTTCTCATACAGCGTTTCTTTGAAAAGAGCTACATTCTTATTGCGGATAAAGAGCACCAGCAGGCCGTACTCCTTGTTGGTCAGCACCACAGGCCTGCCGCCCCTTGTGACCTTCCGGGCCTCCAGATCCACCGTCACGTCCCCGGCTGTCAGAGTCTGCTCCGTCTTGTGGAACCTGCGCAGCACCACCTCCACCCGGGCGGCCAGCTCCAGCACGTCGAAGGGCTTCACCAGATAGTCCTCCGCTCCAAGCTTTAAGCCCTTGATTTTATTCTTAACCTCTCCCCGGGCCGTAATAAAAATCACGGGAACCTTCAAAGGACGGATATATTCCATAATATCAAAGCCGTCCGCCCCGGGAAGCATAATATCCAGAAGAATCAGATCAAAGCTTTCCCGTTCAATCAAATCAATGGCCGCAAGGCCGTCCTGGACACTTTTGCACTGATAACCTGCCGCCGACAGGTTAATGTCTATCAAATCACAAATAGGCTTTTCGTCATCCACAATCAAAATCTTAATCATTCTTCTACCTGCCATCCCCAGTATTCCCGGATCTTCTGTATCATGTCCTCCATGGTATCCTCTTCCGTATACTGGTAATACTCCTCAAATCCCTTGTCTGTCTCAAAACCGCTTGTCCTCTGGTAATAAATAGAGCAGATATTCTCCACCACCTTCTCGCCGGACTCGTCCTCCCGGCTGTAACGGGCCAGAACCACCAGATCCTTCATGCCGTCCCCGTCCACGTCCCGTCCGTTGATTCCCTTTAAAGAATACAGCCCGTCGTAATCCAGCATAGGCTGAAGGCTCCACACGATCTCCCCCTGTCCATTTACCAGATAAATGAGAAAAAAATCATACCAGGCCATGCTGAACACTCCCGGCACCACCTTAAGGCTCCCCAGGCGCTCAAATTCTCTCGTATAGCATTGATCCTGGAAGACCGAAAATCCCTTCGAAGTAAGCTCATCCAAGGTGGTTGCCGTATACAAAAATTCCGTTGAGATTCCGTCCCTTGCATAAAAGAGAATCTGATTGGTGCTCTTGTTCATACTGAACCGGTTGATTTTATCGGAAATGCGCCAGTCCCGGTAGAGACTGCCGCTTCCCTGGAAAATCACGTCTCCCACCTTATAGGGAATCCCGGCGTAATCTCCTGAAGGATTCTCACAGCGGCTGATTAAAATAATATCCTTAAGCCCATCCCCGTTCACATCGGAAAAGGCAACTCCCGTCACATCCGCCACCGCCTGCAGAAGCTCTCTCGGAATCCGGTAATTGGCCTCCAGCTGGTTGTAGCGGTACACCACCTGCCCCTCATCATCCAGAAAAAACAAGGCCAGCCGCCGGCAGGCCCGGTCAACCGCCGGAACCATAGTCAGCTCCTCCGGACAAATGGATTCCAGCGTCACGGGAAATATCTGCTCCTCCATGACCTCATATCCGTTTTCCTCCAGATCTTCCATGCGCTCAATAGCAGCAAACCGCTCCTGGTACATGCGGTATTCCCTTCGAAGCTCTTCCTCCTGGTACATGCGGTATTCCCTTCGAAGCTCTTCCTCCCCGTCCGCCGCTTTTCCCGTCAGCACAGGAAAAAACAGCAGCGCAGACAAAAGAGCAATTCCCAAAAATCCCCCTGCCCTTTCCCGGCTTCCTTTCCCTGCCTTTCCCTTCTCCATCTTCCGCCTCATGGCTGCTCCCATTCCTCCTCAGCCGGCCGCCAGGCCTGTCCGAACTTCACATCCTGAAACAGGGCCGCAAGCCCTGTGATCTGCTTCAGCCGCAGAATCTCATCCCGATCCATTCCCAGATGTCTGGAAATCCAGGCATCCGAACGTCCCAGATCATGAAGCTCCTTCACAATATTGCTCATCAAATCCACATCATGGCTTCCCCTTGCCCGGTTATGGCGGATGGTGCTGGCCATTCTCTGATCAATGGGCTTGTCAATCACTGACACAGGAAGCTTTCCGCCCTCCCTCTCATAGATATCCGGATAATCCAGCATCACCCGGTAGCGGTGAAAACCGTCTACAATGATGTACACATCCCTAGCCTTATCGTAATAACAGACAATCGGCATGGTGTAACCATCCTCCCGGATGCTGTCGTAAAGAAGCTTCATCTCCGGCGGCGCCACGGTGTTGGGATTGTAGGTATTCGGTTCAATTTTTCCAATAGGTACAGATATTACCTGGTAAACAGGACTTTTAAATTTCATATTACATTTCCTCTAAACTTTTATATTTACTGCGGATGATATCAATCTGCTTCTGCTGCTGGCGGCTGATTCCAAAGCCCATAAACCGGCAGGTATGATCGTTTTTCAAGATACAGTAGCACATCCGCTTCCAGCTGGGAATATCCTTGGTGGTTTTGATATCATCTGTGTGATCCGGAATCTTCCCGATAAATACAATCCGCGACTTCCGGTTTAAGGTATAATTGGAAACCCCGTTCCGCCGGATGTGGTAGCCGTGCTCCAAAAGCTCCTGGATGGTTTCCTCATCCAGTCCCCCTCCCGTCTCATGCCAGAATTTTATAGAAGTATTGAACTTTTTCACATAATTATTCCGAAGCCTGGCCGGCAGTGTGTCCAGAAGGAACTGGGTATAGGACTTCCAGGTATGTCCCTCGGGAAGCGTCACATTCCGATAGCCCATGGCCTTGGTTTTTCCGTAGATAGCCGCAAAGTTAGCTCCCTGAACCCGTCCCACCAGCTTCACCCAGATCTCCGGATCAATGACCCGGTAAAGATTGAGAGAGTCTTTCGAATAGTCATTAAAGGGAGAGGCCACGCGCATCTGGGATACCTTTAAGCCTGCCTTATAGTAAAGATCATACAAACGGTTGTAATCGTATGCAAACAGATAGTTGGCATGCCACACGTCCTCCAGGGCCCAGTCGTACATCGGGGAGGCGCACCACACATCCTTAAAGGTTCTGCTGATCCAGCATTCCCCGTGATAGCCGTATTTCTTATTTAAAAATCCGCTGTATCTCTGAAGGGACTCATTGGCCCTTGTTCCCAGAAGGCAGACGGTTTTCTTATCCTCATGGGCCATCCGGTACCATCTGCCGAACTGCTTGGCCAGATCCTCCTGGTGCATCCGGTAATGATACGTAGTCATGGGATTGTTTCCCATATGTATCACATAATCCCCCTTGGGAAGCCTGCGGACCCAGCTTTCTTCCTTTTTATCGTCCCAGGGATACCAGTACATCTCATAGCTTCCCACAGCCGTCCGGGTCGCCATGGGAAGGCACACCCAGTAAAGCTCCACCCCCGGCTCCTTTTTCAGACGCTCAAAAGTCCTTTTCACATATTCCGTAGTCACCGTATACTGTGCCTCAAAATCCTGGTGGAACACGCCGATGCGCTTTCCCGGAAAACATTCCGCCCGGTAATCCAAGACCAGATTCAGAAGCAGTCCGCTGTCTTTTCCTCCCGAAAAAGAGATGTAAATATTGTCAAATTCCTCAAAAATAAATTTCAGCCGTTTTCTGAGAGCTTCATACACATTCTGCTCCAAATACTCCCGTACCATCATGAATCTCCTCCTGGCTGCCTTATGTACGCTTGCATTTTATCGCATGGTATATACCTATCCCTTAAAATACGTTATTCCTGTATCCCTTCGGGACAGGCAGACATTGTCCGTTAACAAATAATTTATCACATTGATAGACTAAATTCAACCAGCGCAGAAAATATCCGGCTTAAAACCAAAAACTCCTTCTCCAAAAATACCCTTTTCCACACACAAAAAAGACCCTCCGCACCGAAATTTCCGGTTTTATCGAAGGGTCTTTGGCCGTCTTACCGGCCGGTACGCTGCTGCAAAATACTCTTATCCTGCTGCCTTTTATTCAATCTTACTGTACCCAAAAGTATTCACAATAGCGTCCACTCTCTGGTTATTCTTGCACATGGGGCAGTTATGGAACTCATAGGTATGGTAGTCCGGAATATCCTTCTGGGTAAAAATGGACTTTACCTCTATGGAACGCGCCTTATTCACCGCACTGAAGATGGCGTTGATTCCCTGGATGCGTCCGCCATAATACTCAATGCACTGCAAGTTCTGCTCCAGGGTCTTTCCTGTGGTAGCCGTAGCCAGAAGCAGCAGCACATTCTTATCCCGTATCATCATCTGCATATTATCCCGGAAAATAATCTGCCCGTCCGTATGGGACTCCGGACTTGCTATGTAAATGGTCTTATGCCGGTTCATGGACATAATTCCCGCATTGGTCAGCTCCTCCGCCAGGTAAGCCCCAATCACTGCGCAGCCCTCCACACAGACAATGGTATCCACCACCGTGTAATTGCAGTACTGCGCCAGAATCCGGGCCGCAGCCTGGGCCTCCTTCTGCCTTGTTTTCAGCATGGCCAGATCAATGTAGTAATTGATGTGGGAGTGGTTCGTTGCAAAATGTCCCGGAATTACCCGAAGAAGAACCTCCCTGTCCGCCTGTGCCGGAATCTTGTACATACGTGTTTCCATAAATCCTGCCTCCTTTCTTTGATTTGCACACGCTTTTTGTGCATAGAGGTATGCCTGCTAAGGTGTTTCCTTAATTTGCACATGCTTTTTGTGCATAAAGGTATCCATGTAAAAATTACGGCTCGTAGAACTTAAGCTCAAAGGAATTCTTAATAATCCTGCGTCCCTCGTCAATGCTCTTTACGGCTCCCACAGCTACAAACTGTACAATGCTGTTGCCAAGCACAGAGCCTTCCGTAGGCCCTGCCGCCACGCGCTTGCCCGTAGCCTTGGCCGTCAGTTCGCACAGAAGCTCATCCTGGATGCCTCCGCCCACCATATTGATGCAGGGGATATTTTTACCGGTAATCTCCTCCATACCTTCGATAGACTTCCGGTACTCCTCCGTCAAGCCATTGTAAATAGCCATCGCCATCTCCCCCAGTCCCTGGGGACATCCCTGGCCTTTTTCCTCACAGTAGGCCACAATCTCTTTCATCATATTCAAGGGCGCTGTAAATCTGGGATCCTTCGGGTCAATGATAAAGTCCTTCCGCTTTGCCTCCCGGGCTGCCTTGATGATATCCGGGAAGGATACCTCTGCTTCAAATTCGCACCAGTTTTTCCGCAGATTCTGCATAATCCACAGACCGTTGATATTCTTTAAAAACTGAATTTTCCCGTCAATACTTCCCTCATTGGTGTAATTGTATTTGTAAGAGGCCTCATTTAGAATCGGCTCATCCAGAACCATTCCCAGTAAAGACCAGGTACCGCAGCTTAAAAAGGCTGCGTCCTGGGATTCCATAGGAGCGCCTGCCACAGCAGAGGCCGTATCGTGGCTTCCCACTGCAATCACCTTCACACCGGAAAGCCCCGTCTCCTCCTCTACCTCAGGAAGCAGATCCCCGATGATCGTTCCCGGCATTACAATATCGCCGAACAGCTCCTTATTCAATCCAAGCTTCTCAATCAATTCAAAATCCCACTCCCTCTTTCTGGCATCCAGAAGCTGAGAGGTGCTGGCAAAGGTATACTCCGTATACATGATTCCCGTCAGGAAATATCCGAAAAGCTCCGGCATAAACAAAAGTCTTTTGGCGTGATCCAGAATCACCGGGCGCATCCCCTTCTCCGCATAAAGCTGGAAAATGGAATTAAAATACATAAATTCCAGTCCTGTCCGGTTGTAAAGCTCCTCCAGAGGAATGATCTTCCCAATCTCCTCCATCATCCCGTCTGTCCGGGAATCCCGGTAGTGAACCGGATTGCCGATCAGGTTGCCGTCCTTGTCAAAGAGACCGTAATCCACGCCCCAGGTATCCACCGCAAGGCTCTGAATCGGCACCTTCCTTGCAGCTGCCTTCTTAAGCCCCTGTTTCATCTCATGGTACAGGCGGAACAGATCCCAGTAAATATGGCCTCCGATTCGTATCTCGTTATTGGGAAAACGGTGCAGCTCCTCAAGCTCCATCTTTCCATCCTCAAGCTTACACAAAACCATTCTTCCGCTTGATGCTCCAAAGTCAAACGCCAGATTGTAAAAAACCTCTCCCATAGTAAAAATTCCTTTCCCTTTCTATATTTCCGCAAGCCTTGCTCTCAGGCGCCGAGACGCCGCTTGCGGATTCATTGCTCACTGCTGTTCTCTTTCCCAGGCTTCCGCCTGTCCCGAACCCTTATTCCTCCGGCACCACCAGGCGCACGCCGCGCTCTGCAAGAAAGGCTCTCCACTCCTTCGACAGATCACGGTCTGTTACCAGGATGTCCCCTTCCTTCATCTGCATGGTTTTTACAAAGGAAACATGCTCAAACTTGCTGCTGTCCACAGCCAGAACCGCCGTGTCCGCACAGGAGTACATAACATTTTTAATATCGCTGTCCAGCTCATTGGAATCGGTCAATCCGTTGCGGATATCGATTCCCTTGCAGGAAAGGACGGCTTTGTCTACGTGGTAGCCGTTCAAGACCTTCTGGGCTGCATTACCCACTAAGGAGAGGGAGGTTTCATTTAAGTTTCCCCCTGTGGAAATCACTTGTATCCCCTCATGACCTGCCAGCTCAATGAGCACCTCCACGGAATTGGTGATTACGGTCAGCTTGTTTTTATGTTTCAGTTCCTTGGCTATCATCAGGGTGGTGGAGGAAGCGTCAAGCATAATCCGGTCGCCCTCTTCAATGAGATCTGCAACCAGCTTCGCAATGATCTGTTTTTCGCTGCGGTTTGTCTTCTCCCGGATCCGAAGAGGCATGTCTACCTTGGTGTTCTGGTTGAGGACGGCGCCGCCGTAGGTCTTTTTTACATAGCCCTCGCTCTCCAGCTTCTCCAGATCCCGGCGGATGGTCTCGTCCGTCACATCATAACGTTTGCTGAGTTCCGATACGAGCACTCTCTGTTCCTTCTGCAAAATCGCCAGAATTTCATTTTTCCGTTCAATGGCCAGCATACCTGTCTCCATTTCTATTTCCATTTTCTTCTCTTTGTTTAGTTTAACACATTTCTTTTTGTTTTTATAGGTTTTTTTGTTGACATTTTGGTAAAAATTTTTCGAAATCAACATAAATCACATAAAATAATAAGACTGCTGTAACGCATCTGCCCAAAAAGGGCAGGATTTTTGGTATCCGCATTACAACAGTCTTTTGTAATTTTGTAAAAATATTTCTTTTGCGCCTCTTTTATTCTCCCAGAATCTCCCTATAGTCCTCCGCCGTAAAGGGAATCTCCATGGTGCGGCAGGCATCTGCGATGCGTTCCGGGCTGGAAGAGCCGTACAGCGGCACGCAGGTAAAGGGCTGGCAGAAGAAAAAGCCGAGGATCGCCTGAGTGAGGGAACACCCGTATTTTTCACGCAGTTTTTTCATTCTGCGGGCAGCTTCCATATTTCCCGGCGTATAGTAAGGATTTTCCTTGACGCCTTCCTCGCCCTTCGCCTCCAGGATATGGAAAAAGCCGCTGCAATTTCCCATATAGGGCATTGCCAGATTGTCTGCATTGTCTATATGATACTGAAATGCTTCGTCCTTTATGTAACCTAAGGTATCGTCGGCAAGGGGCTTCATATATTTCATCCCCAGATTCAAAAGGCTCTGATCAGCCGCAAATCCCCGGTATCCCATCCTGGCGCAGTAGGCGTCCGCCTCCTGCATCCGCTTAGCCGTCCAGTTGGAACAGCCGTAATAGCGGATCTTTCCGGCCTTCACAAATGCCTCCATGGTGTCAATCTCTTCCTCCACGGACTGCTCCTCATTGTCCCTGTGATAAAAATAGAGATCAATGTAATCCGTGCGAAGCTGTTTTAAAGATCCGTCCAGGTCTTCCGCCATATCCTGACGGGTCAGGCGGCTCTCGTGAAGATCCGGAACAGGTCTTGTCATATCCGGGTGGCCTCCCTTGGTGATCAGCACAATCTCACTGCGCTTTCTGCTTCTGGACAGCCAGTCGCCCACCACCCGTTCAGACCGGGCCTTCTCCCCGGGCACCCAGTCGGAATAGACATGGGCCGTGTCAATCACATTGCCCCCCTGTTCCAGATAAGATCCGAAAATCCGATCCGCCTCCGGCCCGTCCCATTTAAGACCTGCATCCACTGTGCCAAGGCCGATGGGAAACAGGGAGAGGTCTGTATTTGGTATTACAATTCTTTTTTCCATCCTTCTCTCCTATTCCAGTTCCGTAACATCCCTCAAAGCACACGGTTATGAAATCAATTTCCAGCCGCAAAAACATGCGTCTGTAAATCGATTTGTGCACTTTGAGGGATATTACTGTTTTAAGTTCCGCTTTTATAATACCTTCTCCAGCCAATCCGAGCCCGGCACATTGTTCATCTCGCAGAACTGCTCCCACACCAGGCCGAAGGGCATTGCCTTATGCTCCTCGCTGTATACAAGCCGGCGTACCAGGTCGTCTGCTTCCTCATATTCCTTCAGTTTATCCGTAGGCTCCAGCAATGCATACAGAAGCGCCTTTTTCACACTGCGGGCTCCAAGGGCCTGGGCCGCAATGCGGTTGATGGAACCGTCAAAATAATCGGTGCCGATATGTACCTTGTCAAAGGCATTCTGACGCTTAATCTCCAGCATCACTTCTTTTAGTTCGTCATCCAATACTACCACATGGTCACTGTCCCAGCGCACCGGACGGCTGACATGAAGCTGTACCTGACGGTCAAATACCAGGTAGCTGGAAAGCTTTGACGATACTGCTTCCGTAGGATGAAAATGCCCCATATCCATGCAGACAATGCAGTTGTTCCGTATAGCTGCATAGTTGGAATAAAACTCATGGGAGCCTACGGTATAGCTCTCCAAACCTAAGCCGAACAGCTTGCTCTCAAAGGAATCTACGCAGTATTTCCAGTCAATCTTCTCCTTTAAGATTTCATCCATGCTCTCCATTAAGAGCTCTCTGTGTTTCAGCTTATCAATGGTATAATCCTTATAGCCGTCGGGAATCCAGTGGTTGTTGACGCTGGTCTGTCCCAGCTCACGGCCAAAATATTCGCTGATTTTACGGCATCTCTTTCCATGCTCCACCCAGAATTCCCGGATCGCCGGATCATAGCTTGACAGCGTAAAATTGCTCTCTGCCTTGTCATGGCTGAAATAAGTAGGATTAAAGTCCAATCCCAGCTGATGCTCTTTTGCATACTCCACCCAAAAAGCAAAATTCTCCGGAGTAATCTCATCCCTGTCCACAAACTTCCCCAGATTATCCAGGTAAACCGCATGAAGCGCCAGCTTATTCTTTCCGGGCACCACGCTCAGCGCCTTGGTCAGATTTGTCATAAATTCTTCCTTTGTACGCGCCTTGCTTGGATCGCTTCCCGTTGCCTGTATGCCGCCGGAAAGGCCGCGATCCGGATTCTCGAATCCGCCAAGATCGTCAATCTGCCAGCAATGGATACTTACAGGGATTTCATTCAGCAGTCTCAATGCCTCATCCGTATCTACGCCTGCCCTGGCATATATCTCCCTTGCGGCTTTATAATTTTCTCCTGTTACTGTCATGCTGCATTTTCCTCCTTCTAATAGATTATCAAGCTTTAAAGCTGCCTTAACGAGCTTTCCTGCTTTTAGAATACCTGCTGCAATCGGGAAAGTCAAGAAAAGCAGAACAAAGAATTCGGTATTTGTATAAGTATTTCTTTTGAAGAAAAAAGCGGATATCCCTCCGCCGCTCTACGGCTTTGGGATATCCGCTTTTCTATTTTATCTAACTCTTTTCAAGTGTCTTACTCAGCCTTATACAGATCCCCGAGCTTTTTCAGATACTCATATCTTGCCTTGGCTGTTGCCGCTGCTTTGTCAAACAGCATTTCTGCTCTCTCCGGATTCGCCCGCTTCAGAGCATTGTAGCGAACCTCGCCGTCCAGGAACTCCTTGTAGTCGCCTGTGGGCTCCTTGCTGTCCAGAGTAAAGGCATCTTTGCCCTCTGCGGCTGCTGCCGGATTGAAGCGGAAGCAGTGCCAGTAACCAGCCTTAACTGCCAGTTCTTCCTCGGTCTGAGCCTTGCTCATGCCCTTCTTAATACCATGGTTGATACAGGGAGCGTAAGCAATGATAAGGGACGGTCCCGGATAAGCCTCTGCCTCTGCGATTGCCTTAACGCACTGGTTGTAGTCAGCGCCCATAGCAATCTGTGCCACGTATACATAGCCGTAGCTCATAGCGATGGAAGCCAGATCCTTCTTCTTCACATCCTTGCCGCCTGCTGCAAACTGTGCGATAGCGCCGGTAGGTGTCGCCTTGGAGGACTGTCCGCCTGTGTTGGAGTAAACCTCGGTATCGAATACCATTACATTTATATCCTGTCCGCTTGCCAGTACATGGTCTACGCCGCCGAAGCCGATATCGTATGCCCAGCCGTCTCCGCCGAAGATCCACTGAGACTTCTTAGCCAGGAAATCCTTATCTTTGAGAATCGCTTTGCCTTCCTCGCATCCGCATGCCTCTAAAGCTGCAGCCAGCTTATCGGCAGCTGCTCCGTTGGCTGCCCCTACATTGTAAGTGTCAAGCCACTCCTGTGCCGCTGCTTTCACATCATCACCGGCCTTAGCCATCAGAGCCTCTACCTTTGCCTTCAGGCCGTCTCTTACGGCGCGCTGTGCCAGGCTCATACCATAACCGAACTCTGCCGCATCCTCAAAGAGGGAATTGGACCATGCTGGACCCTGTCCCTTCTGATTTACGGTGTAAGGCGTGGAGGGTGAGGAGTTGCCCCAGATGGAGGAACATCCTGTTGCATTTGCAATATACATTCTGTCGCCGAAAAGCTGGGTGATCAGCTTCGCATAAGGCGTCTCGCCGCAGCCCGCACATGCTCCGGAGAACTCAAGAAGCGGCTTCTTGAACTGGCTGCCCTTTACGGTTGCCTCCTTGAACTTAGCAATCACATCTGCCTTCTCCGGCAGAGTTACGGCATAATCAAACAGCTTCTGGGACTCGATATTGGCTTCCATATTCTCCATGGCAAGCGCCTTGGCGCCCTTCTTGCCCGGGCAGACATTTGCACAGGAACCGCATCCTGTACAGTCAAGTGCGGAAATAGCCATTACAAACTTGTACTCCGGCATTCCGGTCATATCCAGCATCTTGGTGCCTTCCGGCGCTGCAGCCGCTTCCTCAGCGGTCATAGCGATAGGACGGATAACTGCATGGGGGCAGACATAGGAACATCTGTTACACTGGATACAGTTCTCCGGCTGCCATACAGGGATATCTACGGCGATGCCGCGCTTCTCGTAAGCAGAGGAGCCGCTGGGAGTGGTGCCGTCCACGTAATCCTTGAATGCGGATACGGGTAAGGAATTGCCCTCCTGTGCGTTTACCTTTGCCTGAATCTCATTTACAAAGCTCACAACGTCAGCTCTGCCGCCCTCTGCATGAGTGGTGGTTAAGCCTTCGTCTGCTGCGCTCTTCCAGCTTTCAGGAACTTCGATCTCTACGATCTGCTTTGCTCCTGCGTCAATGGCGTCATAGTTCATCTGAACGATGGCATCACCCTTACGGCCGTAGGTTGCCTTTGCAGCAGCCTTCATCAGATCAATGGCCTGCTCCTCGGGAATGATGTTAGCCAGCTTGAAGAATGCAGACTGCAGAACGGTGTTGATACGTCCGCCAAGTCCGATCTCCTTGCCGATCTTAATACCGTCAATCACATAGAACTTAATGCCGTGATTTGCAATAAAGCTCTTTACCTGTCCGGGCAGATGCTTCTCAATGCCTTCCATATCCCAGGGGCAGTTCAGAAGGAAGGTTCCTCCGTCTACCAGCTCCTGTACCATGTTGTACTTGCGTACATAGGACGGATTGTGGCAGGCTACAAAGTTTGCCTTGTGAATCAGATAAGTAGACTTAATGGGGCTCTTGCCAAAGCGCAGGTGAGACATGGTTACGCCGCCGGACTTCTTGGAGTCATAGTCAAAGTATGCCTGCGCGTACATATCTGTGTTGTCGCCGATGATCTTGATGGAATTCTTGTTCGCACCAACCGTACCGTCAGCGCCCAGACCCCAGAACTTGCAGTTGATGGTTCCTTCCGGAGTGGTTACCAGAGGAGCGCCCGGATCTAAGGAGAGGCCGGTTACATCATCTACGATGCCGATGGTGAACTTCTGCTTGTCTGCATTCTTGTAAACGGCAGCGATCTGTGCCGGCGTGGTATCCTTGGACCCAAGTCCGTAACGGCCGGTAAAGATAGGTGTATCATTGAACTTGGTGCCCTTCAGAGCAGCCACTACATCCAGGTACAGAGGCTCGCCAAGAGCGCCCGGCTCTTTTGTTCTGTCAAGAACAGTGATTCTCTTTACGCTGTCAGGAATGGCAGCAACCAGTGCCTCTGCGCTGAACGGACGATAGAGACGTACCTTTACAACGCCTGCCTTCTCGCCTGCTGCTGTCAGATAATCAATGGTCTCCTCAATGGTATCGCATACGGAACCCATTGCCACGATCACATGCTCTGCGTCTGCGGCTCCATAGTAGTTAAACAGCTTATAGTCTGTTCCAATCTTTGCATTTACCTTGTCCATGTACTCCTGTACGATAGCCGGAAGGGCATCGTAATAGGGGTTGCAGGCCTCTCTTGCCTGGAAGAAAATATCCGGGTTCTGAGCGGAACCTCTCTGGCAGGGATGATTGGGGTTCAGTGCGTTCTTGCGGAAGGCGTCGATGGCGTCCATGTCAACCATATCCTTCAGATCCTCATAATCCCAGGTTTCAATCTTCTGAATCTCGTGAGAGGTCCGGAAACCGTCAAAGAAATTGATGAACGGAATCTTACCCTTAATTCCTGCACAATGAGCAACGGGAGTCAAGTCCATAACCTCCTGTACGCTGGACTCACAGAGCATAGCCGCGCCGGTCTGGCGGCATGCATATACGTCGGAGTGATCTCCGAAAATGGATAATGCATGGCTTGCAAGAGCACGGGCAGATACATTGAATACGCCGGGAAGCTGCTCGCCGGCCACCTTGTAAAGGTTGGGGATCATCAGCAGCAGACCCTGGGAAGCCGTAAAGGTGGTGGTAAGCGCACCTGCTGCCAGAGAACCGTGCACGGCGCCTGCCGCACCTGCCTCGGACTGCATCTCCGTCACCTGTACAGTCTGTCCAAAGATATTGGTTCTTCCCTGTGTTGCCCATTCATCCGTCGCCTCTGCCATAACAGATGAAGGTGTGATCGGATAGATTGCAGCAACGTCAGAATATGCATAAGATACATGAGCCGCTGCATGATTACCATCCATGGTCTTCATTTTTCTAGCCATTTTGTCTTTTCCTCCTTAAATTGTTTCGCCCCGGTCAGTCTTTCCCAGGTGCGCATTGGGGGATACCTGCGAGTACCCCATATGTAAATTATTCTATCATATTGACTTGGAATTGTCCATTTCAATGTTGTATTTTTTGATGTACAAAATCGGCTTTTCTGTGGTTCTTCGGCCTGGCTGCGGCAAAGCACCGGAAAGTCTGTTCCACTGCGATCTGGATGAGCTTTTACGACATCTTTATACATTCTCATACAATTGGTTCACTTTCCTTGATTTTGCAAAACCTCTCTGCTATACTCCCTCTTGTAACAGCTTCTAAATTATCTGGCAATTCGCCATGGTTCCCTTTTACACAGAGAGGAGATTTTTTGAAAGCGAACGATTATCAAATGCAGCAGCCTGCTTCAAGCTTTGGTCCTTTATTTCTCTGGATACAAGGCGCTGCAAAAAGCAAAGCCGAATGTATCCTGGAAACCTTGTCCGATCACGGAAAAGTTCCCCTTGGAATCCAGGAACAAATCTTACGCCAGACAAGTTTTTTCCAACTGGATCGCTGGTTCCTTTTAGCGCGCCAGGTACGGTCCGTTGAAGAATTTATCAACCGGATGTAACAGAATCCGCTTGTAAAAGCGGCCAAGAACCGCCGAAACAGCCGGCATTCTAAAAGCATTTAAGCCCTTTTCCTTCTGTCGGTTCCCCTTCATCTTATTTTCCATCCCTGCTGCCAGCAAGGCGGCTGGATGCTTCCTTCTAAACAAATTCTTTCAGGAAGAGCTTAAAAGGTTTTATACTGCCGGTCACGGAGTATCAAAGCAACACATGTTATTGTAATTGTAAAATTGTAAAAGGTTTTAAAAATGGACTGGTATTTTTAAAAAAAATCAATTATACTTAAAAGTACCTCTTCAAAAGATGCTGTTCGAATCATATTCCTTCCTAAAAATTGGAAGAGAAAGGAGGATACCTTGTTAGATGCAAAAGATCTTTCGGCTATTGCCGAAATAGTCGAGAAAGCCGTCCAGAAATCTGAGGCCAGGATGGTTGGACTGATTCAAGAATCTGAGGCCCGCATGACCGGACTGATTCAAGAATCCATCCAGGCTTCCGAGGCCCGTATGACCAAGCTGATTCAGACGTCCATCCAGGCTTCTGAAGACAGAATGACGAGACGCATGAAAAAAATGCTGTTCAAATCAGAGTCTATGCTTCTGGACGAGATGGAACGCTACGATAAAAAGAATGAAAAACGTTTTGATAAAATTGAGCGTGAGCTTAATGGATTAAAAGACATCTATCGTGTCACAAAAAACGAACAGGAGACCATCAGTATTCTGCTTCGTACAATGGACAATTTTGAAAAACGTCTCAATGCCCTGGAAGTAAAAACTGCTTAAGGGTAAAACAGACAGCCCTGGCATTGCAGAGCGCCGGTACTTCCGGAATTCTGCAATGCCAGGGCTGTTTTAAAGCTCTGACAAGGCTTATTCGTCCAGCGCTTCCTTTACCTTATCCATAAAGCGCTTCTTCCCCTTCCCTCCTTTTCCGGAAGGAGCAATGCCATTTACCGCATCGTCATAGGCCCGTAATGCTTCCTTGGCGTCCTTGCTCAAATCTGTCGGAACCTGTACTACTAAGGTTACATAATGATCGCCGCGCACATTTTTGTTCCGCAGCGACGGTACGCCTTTTCCCTTCAGACGAACACGGGTGTCCGTCTGGGTTCCGGCTTTTACATCGTACTCTACCTCGCCGTCCACGGTTTTGATCCGCACCGTGCCTCCAAGGGCCGCTGTCACAAAGCTGATAGGCGCCGTAGAATAGATATTCGTATCCTGTCTCTGGAAAATAGGGTGCCTGCTTACGAGAACCTCCACCAGCAGATCGCCTCTGGGACCGCCGTTCACTCCCGGCTCTCCCTTGCCCCGGATACGGATACTCTGACCATTGTCTATTCCGGCCGGCACAGTGACTGCAATCTTCTTCTTATTGGAAATATATCCGGTTCCGTAGCAGTCCGGACATTTTTCCTTAATTACCTTGCCGGTTCCGTTACAGTCGGGACAAGTACGCACATTCTGCACCATGCCGAAGAGAGACTGCTGGGTATACACCACCTGGCCCTTGCCTCCGCACTTTGTACAGGTGATAGGTGACGTTCCAGGCTTTGCGCCTGTTCCGTGGCACTTTCCGCACTCATCCTTTAAGGTCAGTTCAATTTCCTTATCGCAGCCAAATACGGCTTCCTCAAAGGTCACGCGTACCTGTGCCCGAAGATTTGCCCCCTGCATGGGCCCGTTGCTGGCTCTCCTGCTGCGGCCGCCTCCAAAGAGATCGCCGAAAATATCCCCAAAGATATCTCCCATATCCGCACCTGTAAAATCGAAGCCGCCAAAGCCTCCTCCTCCGGCGCCGCCCTCAAAGGCCGCATGGCCGAACTGATCGTACTGGCGGCGCTTATCCGGATCACTCAAGACCGCATAAGCCTCGGATGCCTCCTTAAACTTTTTCTCCGCCTCCTGATCGCCGGGATTCATATCCGGATGATATTTTTTCGCCAGCTGGCGGTATGCTTTTTTAATCGCGGCGTCATCCGCATTTTTATCTATGCCTAAGACCTCATAGTAGTCTCTTTTCTGCTCTGCCATTCTTTTATCTTCCTCTTTATCCAAATACTCTTAGCTTTCACTCTCACGGGCAGCAGCCTAAGGGGACGTTTGACCTCATCTTTTTCTTCGCTGCCGGACATAATCATTTTAATACGGCCGAATTCCAAGGAAAGAGGACCGCTTTTTTCGTTCACCTTCCTTGGAATTCATTCTTATCGCTTTCTTACTTTACACCTCTCGGTAATCGCCGTCAACCACATCATCTGCCGGGCCTGCGCCTGCGCCCATATCCGGTCCCTGGCCTGCCTGGCCCTGTGCTGCCTGTGCCTGGGCATATACCTTCTCGAATACCTTCTGCGCCGCATTCATCAGCTTCTCCTTGCCGGATTTCAGTTCATCCAGCTCGGAATCGGAAAGCTCCTGCTGATCCTTGGTTCTCTCAATCACGGCTTTCAAAGAGGTAAGCTCTGCCTCTACGGCAGACTTGTCGGCGGCGTCTATCTGCTCGCCCACTTCCTCCAGGGCCTTCTCGGTCTGGAATACCATGGCGTCGGCGTCATTTCTTGCATCAATGCCCTCTTTGCGCTTCTTGTCCTGTGCCTCGAATTCCGCAGCTTCCTTCACGGCCTTCTCGATATCGCTGTCAGACATGTTGGAGCCTGCGGTGATGGTGATGTGCTGCTCCTTGCCGGTTCCTAGATCCTTTGCGGAAACATTCACAATACCGTTGGCGTCAATGTCAAAGGTAACCTCGATCTGGGGCATTCCCCGTCTTGCAGGCGGAATTCCGTCCAGCCGGAACTGCCCTAATGACTTGTTGTCTCTTGCAAACTGACGCTCGCCCTGCACCACGTTGATGTCCACGGCTGTCTGGTTGTCTGCCGCTGTGGAGAAAATCTGGCTCTTCTTGGTGGGAATCGTCGTATTCCGCTCGATAAGACGCGTTGCAATGCCTCCCTGGGTCTCGATGGACAGGGACAGGGGCGTAACGTCCAGAAGAAGAATATCGCCTGCACCTGCATCGCCTGCCAGCTTGCCGCCCTGAATGGAAGCGCCAAGGGCTACGCACTCGTCGGGATTCAATGATTTACTGGGCTCATGTCCGGTTAACTGTTTTACCTTATCCTGTACGGCAGGAACACGGGTGGAACCGCCTACCAGCAATACCTTGCCAAGCTCGGAGGCCGTAATGCCGGCATCCTTCAAGGCTGCCTGTACCGGGTTGGCAGTACGCTCTACCAGGTCATGGGTCAGCTCGTCGAATTTTGCTCTTGTAAGGTTCATATCAAAGTGCTTGGGCCCCTCGGAGGTAGCTGTGATAAAGGGAAGGTTGATGTTAGTGGTCGTTGCGCTTGACAGCTCCTTCTTTGCCTTCTCAGCCGCTTCCTTCAATCTCTGGAGGGCCATCTTGTCGCCGGAGAGATCCACGCCCTCGGTGCGCTTGAACTCTGCAAGCATATAGTCGGTAACCTTCTGGTCAAAATCATCGCCGCCCAGACGGTTGTCGCCTGCTGTTGCCAGTACCTCGATAACGCCGTCGCCAATCTCAATGATGGATACGTCGAAGGTACCGCCGCCCAAATCGTAAACCATGATTTTCTGCTCTTTTTCGTTGTCCAGGCCGTAAGCCAGTGCCGCAGCCGTCGGCTCGTTGATGATACGCTTTACGTCCAGTCCCGCAATCTTGCCTGCATCCTTGGTCGCCTGTCTCTGGGCGTCATTGAAGTAGGCCGGTACGGTGATAACGGCTTCCGTTACCTTTTCGCCTAAATAGTTCTCCGCGTCCGCTTTCAGCTTCTGGAGAATCATAGCGGAAATCTCCTGGGGAGAATATTTCTTGTCGTCAATGGCTACTCTGTGATCCGTTCCCATGTCTCTCTTGATGGAGGAAATGGTTTTTTCGGAGTTGGTAACGGCCTGACGCTTTGCCGGCTCGCCTACGAGACGCTCTCCTGTCTTTGTAAATGCTACTACGGACGGTGTGGTTCTTGCGCCTTCGGTGTTGGCGATTACCACCGGTTTGCCGCCCTCCATAACTGCTACACAGCTATTTGTTGTTCCTAAGTCGATTCCAATAATTTTGCTCATAATAGAGACCTCCTCATTTATTTTGATTGTAAGTTGTTGGTTTGATGATATATTTACTCCACGGTGCACTCAGAAAAGCTTTGCTTTTCCGAGTGCACAAGCTGTCGCATCAGTTTGCAACCTTCACCATGCTGTGCCGGATAACGGTTTCTTTGTAGGTATATCCCTTCTGGAATTCCTCGGCCACAATATTTTCCCCAAGTTCTTCATCCTCTATGTGCATCACTGCATTGTGAAGATTGGGATCAAACTCCTGTCCTGCCGCCTCAATGGGAGCCACGCCCAGGTCGGTCAATACGGTCATCAGCTGCTTGTAGATCTTATCCATTCCCTCTATGACGGGATTAGCTCTTTCTTCCTCGGGAACGGCTGCAAGTCCCCGCTCGAAATTGTCCACCACCGGAAGAATCTTCTCAATCACATCCCTGGCTCCTATCTCGTACATATGGGACTTTTCCTTCTCGGTGCGTTTGCGGAAGTTGTCAAACTCCGCCATCTGGCGCTTTACCCGGTCTTCAAGCTCCTCAATTTTCTCGTCCTTCGGGTCTTTCTTCTTTTTCTTCTTGCCAAGGAAGGATTTTTCTGACTTTTCCTTCGGCTCCTTGGACGCCTCAGACGACGGCTCCTGTTCTTCCTCTGCTTTTGCTTCCGGCTCTTCCTGCACGGCCTCGTCTTGGGCTTCTGCCGCTTCTCTTTGAAGCTCTTCCTCCTGGATGGCTTCTTCCTGATTCATTTCCTTTTCCACGGGTCTTTACCCCTTTCTCTTCCTTTTATTCCTGCTTTCGGTTATATATCTCATCCAGCTGATCTGTGAGGGTCTTTAAGGTATCCACCACATTTTCATAATCCATGCGCTTCGGCCCTATGATTCCGATGGTGCCCCGAAGCCCGTCTCCCAGCTCGTAGGTGGCTGTCACCACGCTGCAGTCTTTCATGGCCTGTACGGGAAGCTCCTGGCCGATGTACACCTGGATATCCCTTTCCCCGCTTCCCTCCAAGGTCCGGTTCACCAGATCCGTCAGCTCCTGCTTTTCCTCAAAGGTGCTCAAAAGCTCGCTGGCTTTTCCGTTCTCGGACAGTTCCGGATAGCGGAAAATGTTGGTGGTTCCGGAGGTATATATCTCTACCTCCTCCTCTGAATGAATGACTTCTGCCACTGCGTCAATGACATCTGCCACCAGACCGCTGTGAATGCCTGCCTGCTCCTTCAGGTTCTTAATCATGGCCAGGTTGATTTCTTCAATGGCCAGTCCGTTGAGAACGCTGTTTAAAAGGATATTCAGCTTCAGCACTGTCTCCTGATCCAGTTCCTCGGTAACGGGAATGACTTTGTTGCGTACCAGATTTCCTTCCATCATTATGACGGTGAGAATCTGGGTGGAGCTTACTTTGGAAAGCTGAATAAATTTCAGCTTGTTCCGATGACAGGCAGGGGCCGATACCATGGTGGCGTAGTTGGTGTTGGCCGCCAGGACCTTCACCACTTGCTTCAGTACCCGTTCCATCTTATCGGTTCGTTCAATCATCAGTTCTTTCAGCTCTCTGACTTCCTGTTCCTTCTCTTTCATCATGCGATCCACATAGAGACGGTAGCCTTTGTCAGAAGGAATCCTTCCGGCTGAGGTATGAGGCTGCAGGATGTAGCCCATCTCCTCCAGGTCTGACATCTCGTTGCGGATGGTTGCGGAGCTTAGATTCAAATCGGAATATTTGGAAATGGTTCTGGAGCCTACGGGTTCTCCTGTTTCCATATAATTGCGGATGATTGCCTGCAGGATTTTTAATTTTCTCTCGTCCAGATCCAATTCGTCACCTCATTTTTATAGAGGATTTCCTTTTTTATTGGAAATACTCTTGTGTGTCTTTTTTCCTATTAGCACTCGGCCCTTTTGAGTGCTAACATTAAAATAGCACTATGGGTTGCGTTTGTCAAGCGAGTTTATGTTTTTTTTAGAAATTGGGGGAGGAGGCAGTTCATCCAGGAGGAGGCGGAGGGCCGGGGCACAGGCTTTTCCATATCTGTGTTCGGACGGTTCGCGTACACGCTGTCTGCTCTGACCCTCCGCCTCCTCCTGGATGAACTGCTTGGGGACGGAAGTTTTTTGTCTTTTCGGATGTGTGTTTCTGCTGTATGCTGTTTGATGTGTCATGCCTGTTTCGGTATTTAATTGCTGATTCTGCTTTTGCTTGATGGATTTGCGCTGTGGGTACCCTCAGTGGACAAGGATACTGTTTTTTGTGTTTTTATTTTTATAATACTCTGATTGGCGGATGGCTTGTTTCTTTGTTATGCAGGTCTTTTGGCTTTCTGAATCTGATGCTTATTTTTAGCTTGATATGCATTTCACTTTCCTTATGCGACAGCAATGACATCTCCATCCACAAGGGCAGGCCCATTGGCGGTGAGAATATTTTTGCTGTTTCTTCTATGGTAAATGTTTTTAATTCGTATTTTCCTTTTAAAAATGCGGTTTTGTAATACAAATCCTTACTGGATAATCTCGACAATTCTTTTTCGCTTGTATCCGGATAAATATGTATATGATATTGTGTACAAGTTATATTATTTATTTCTTTCAGTTCATTTATGGCTGCTTTCAGACTATTGCTTAACATTATCTTATAGTTCATTTATGGCTGCTTTCTCCTTTTCTGGGTTGTATGCTAATTATAAAGTATTTGCCTGATGCCTGCAATGGATGGCTGCTGGGAAGAACGTTTGGCCGGAATGCTTTGTTTAGAAATGTTTAGAATTATTTTAGAAATTAAGTATTGCATTTTTTGATAGAGAGTGATATATACTAGGTATAGACAAGTGAACAAGGCCCTGTATCACATGCATAAGTGTGTGGTATAGGGTCTTTTGCATTTTACGGAACCGGAACAGTAATATCCCTCACAGTGCACAAATCGATTTACAGACGCATGTTTTGCGGTTGGAAATGGATTTCATACCCGTGTACCGGGAGGGATATTACGAAACTGGAATAGGAGGCAGATTATGAATATTAACAAATTTACACAAAAATCTATACAGGCTGTGAATGATTTGGAAAAAACCGCTTATGAATATGGTAACCAGGAGCTGGAACAGGAGCATCTGCTTATGAGTCTTCTTAGGCAGGAGGATAGTCTGATTTTGAAACTGATCTCGAAGATGGAGATTCAGCCGGAGCATTTTGTGAACCGGGTGGAGCAGGCTCTTAATAAGAGGGTGAAGGTTTCCGGCGGCCAGCCTTATGTGGGACAGTATTTAAATAAGGTACTCATTAGCGCTGAGGATGAGGCGAAGCAGATGGGGGATGAGTATGTTTCTGTGGAGCATCTGTTTCTTGCCCTGCTTGACAGCCCGAGTCCCTCTGTTAAGGATATTTTCAAGGAATACGGTATTACAAAGGACCGTTTTCTTAAGGCACTCTCTACGGTTCGGGGCAATCAGCGTGTTACCAGTGATAATCCGGAGGCTACTTATGATACCTTGAATAAGTATGGCTCTGATTTGGTGGAACGTGCCCGGGAGCAGAAGCTTGACCCGGTGATTGGACGGGATGCGGAGATCCGCAATATTATCCGCATTCTCTCCAGAAAGACGAAAAATAATCCTGTCCTTATCGGGGAGCCTGGCGTGGGCAAGACGGCGGCCATTGAGGGACTGGCCCAGCGGATTGTCCGCGGAGATGTGCCGGAGGGGCTTAAGGATAAGAAGCTTTTTGCCCTGGACATGGGCGCGCTGGTGGCCGGCGCCAAGTACCGGGGAGAATTTGAGGAGCGTCTAAAAGCTGTATTGGATGAGGTTCGCAAGAGTGACGGACAGATTATCCTTTTTATTGACGAGCTGCATTTGATTGTAGGGGCAGGTAAGACGGACGGGGCTATGGATGCCGGCAATATGTTAAAGCCTATGCTTGCCAGAGGGGAGCTTCACTGTATCGGCGCTACAACCCTGGATGAATACCGGCAGTATATTGAGAAGGATGCGGCCCTGGAGCGTCGGTTCCAGCCGGTGATGGTGGATGAGCCTGCGGTGGAGGATACGATTTCTATCTTAAGAGGTCTGAAGGAGCGCTATGAGGTGTTCCACGGGGTTAAGATCACGGATGCAGCCCTAGTCTCTGCTGCCGTCCTCTCCAACCGGTATATTTCCGACCGTTTTCTGCCGGATAAGGCAATTGACCTGGTAGATGAAGCCTGTGCTCTGATTAAGACGGAGCTTGATTCCATGCCAGCGGAGCTTGACGAGCTGAGCCGGAAAATCATGCAGTTGGAGATTGAAGAGGCGGCTCTGAAAAAGGAGACGGATCGTCTGAGCCAGGAGCGTCTTGAGCATCTTCAAAGAGAGCTTGCGGAACTTCGGGATGAATTCAACGGGAAAAAGGCCCAGTGGGACAATGAAAAAACTTCGGTGGAGCGTCTCTCCAAACTGCGTGAGGAAATTGAGGATATTAATAAGCAGATTCAGACGGCGCAGCAGAACTACGATCTCAACAAGGCTGCCGAGCTGCAGTACGGCAAATTGCCGCAGCTGCAAAAGCAGCTGGAGCAGGAGGAGGAAGCGATTCATAAAAAGGATCTCTCCTTGGTTCACGAGTCTGTTACGGAGGATGAGATTGCCCGTATTATTTCCAGGTGGACGGGAATTCCTGTGGCTAAGCTGACGGAGAGCGAGCGGAATAAAACTCTGCACTTAGATGAAGAGCTTCACAAACGTGTGATTGGACAGGATGAGGGCGTGACCCTGGTTTCCGAGGCTATTATCCGCTCCAAAGCCGGTATTAAGGATCCGAGTAAGCCCATTGGCTCCTTCCTGTTTCTCGGGCCTACGGGCGTGGGAAAGACGGAGCTTGCCAAGGCTCTGGCCGCCAGTCTTTTTGACGATGAGCAGAATATGGTGCGGATTGATATGAGTGAATATATGGAGAAATACTCTGTCTCCCGTCTTATCGGAGCGCCTCCCGGATATGTGGGATATGAGGAGGGCGGCCAGCTTACGGAGGCGGTCCGCCGGAAGCCTTATTCTGTAGTGCTGTTTGACGAGATTGAGAAGGCTCATCCCGATGTGTTCAATGTCCTTCTGCAGGTATTGGACGACGGCCGGATTACGGACTCTCAGGGGCGCACGGTGGACTTTAAGAATACCATTCTTATTATGACTTCCAATATTGGTTCTGCTTATCTTCTGGAAGGGATTGATGAGGAGGGAAATATCCGGGAAGAGGCTCAGAAATTGGTGCTGAATGACTTAAGAGCTCATTTCCGGCCGGAATTTTTGAACCGGTTGGATGAGACCATTCTCTTTAAGCCTCTCAGTAAAAGTGATATTGCTTCTATTATTCATCTGCTTTTGGATGAGCTGAACGGGCGCCTGAAGGATCGGGAGCTGACCCTTACCCTTACGGAAAGAGCCAAGGCTTTTATTACGGAGCATGGGTACGATCCCGTATATGGGGCACGGCCTTTGAAGCGGTATATGCAAAAACATGTGGAGACACTGGCTGCGAAGCTTATCCTGGGCGGGGAGGCTGCTGCTGGAGATACGATTGTGATTGATACGGATGGGGAGGGATTGACTGCTTCTCTTCGTTCAGCTACTTGAATCCATCGTGAACCCATTTATAATTCTCTACTTTTTGACGACGAACAGTGTCCAAAAATCGGGTGTAGGAAATACTTTGTAATGAACTAATTTACGTTTGAGCCGGGGAGCCATGGCATAAACTATGACTCCCCGGCTCTATCATATATTAAAATTTTTGGAGATTTTATTAACTATAATAAAGTTCAATTATATGAATAACAAAGATTCACTCATTCAAAGAAGTAATTTACAATCTTATCGTAGCTGTCTAAGATTTCTTTATCTGGCACACCCATATACCTTGCCAACGCAACTGAACCATCAAGTGCCTTTTTAATATCAGGGTCAAAGGCAGCTGTCAATAGTTCCATATATTCTGCAAAGCAATGGTTCAGTTGTTCAATGTATTGACCATACTCGGTTACCAGCTTTTCATCCAAATCCGTAAGTTCTTTAAGATACCTTTCAATAAGTTCTTTTTCCTTTGTGGAAAGACTTTCTTTACCAACTTGGTAAATCATCGTTCCGACAGTATTACCAATAACTGCACCAAGAACCGGAACTGGAATAAGGACTTGTCCGATAAACGAGGACAATACACTGACCGATGCATCTAAGCAAAGGATTTCCGAGTTCTCAATGAATTGAACTTCATCAATAGTGCCATTTCTAAATAAATGTGCTTGCTCCGCAACGCCAAAGGCTGCTGTGGTAATTGCACTTGCAACACTTGCAGGGGTAGCAGTATAGTTTGTAAGTGTATAGATACTCGCACCGCGGACTCCGCCTTTAATAGTTCCCTTGCCCGAATCTTCAGCAATCTCCATCCAATCAGCTTGATTAAAATCCTTAATTTTCTTGCCTGCTTTGTACTTGCGAACTACAGTCATCACAAATGTAGTCGCACCTTCAATCGCAGCGGCGGTAGTTGTTGCTTTCAATCCTTCGGCCAATGTAGGCCTGCTTTCTTGATAGGCAGTATCCCGTTGCTCTTGATCTGCTTCTTGCAAGTGTCCTTTTTCTCTGTCGAAAGCAGCTGCAATCGCATCTTGCTGTACATCACAATATTCAAGTATTGATGGTTCTAACTTGCTTGGATCAATACCATTTATCTCAAAGAAATCATGAACCTCTTTCCACTGGCGTAACGAAAACTCCCCTGTCGACGTCGGTAACTTATTTGCAACATCTGCAGGCATCGCAAGATAGGTCATTATCTTGTCATAGTGATCTTTCGGGATCTGGTATTTGTGACCTTCAGTAAGGTATTCCGGATAGCGGCGCAGATGCTCTGCTACTGCCCGTAATGACAAATGACCGCCCGCTTGGACAAATTTCTGCTGAATTACATCTGCTCCACGATGCAAATCATCCGGGCCGTTATCGTTAATCCAAACATAAATAGCAGACTTGGCAACAATCTGCTGACGTGCATTAGCTATACCATATTCAGCTATTTCTGCAATAAAGCCGTGCATCCCCTTGTCACCACCACGGTTACGAAAAATAATGTCATGTCGAATGGCGGCAAATGCCGTTTCAATAGTCTCCATCGCAGTGGCAAAGTTAATATTCTGTTTTGACAGTGCCTCAGCCAACCTGTCTAAACGCACTTGGTTCAGGTAATTTATCCACGCACCCACAGCTTGCTCTTGACCGCTTTTCACTACTTTTTCTGCGTTCATAATTTACACCTTTTACTGAATATTTTTTCCGAGAGACGCTGCAAGCGCCTTGGTGTTATTTACCAATGCCCCTAGCTGAATTTGCTGCTCCCTTGGAATCGACATGAAATCTTTGCCGTAATCAGCAAGACAACGATTGTACTGTTGACTCAAATTATCGCGCAGGTCAGTAATCTCATCCAGTAGTTCCTGTATCTGTGCGGCAACTTTTTGTGCATTGGCAGTGTTATTTTTTACTGCTTCAATTTCTTCTTTCTTCTTTTTTCCCAGCTTTAATTTGTTTAAATTGAAAAGCACCGTGCCCAGCAGCCATGCCGCCTCCTCCAGCGGCCAATGCACCGCCTCCAAGCCAGGCAAGTGCGGCATTCGTGGCTGCTGCGCCAGATAATGCAGAGATTGCTGTTCCAGTAGATGCTGTTCCGAAAGTGGTAGCTACCCACATAGCCATTGTCGGCGCAACACTAACAATGGCCGCACCTGTGGCGACACCAGCTCCAGCACCTAATGCTGACTTTTTAGCCACATCGAGTTTTTCTTTCGCAATTTCACATACATCCAAAAAGGATTCACGATGGGTTCGAATTTCTACAATTTCCGTATCGAACGCTTTAGGACGGTTAGCAATACTATTAACCAAATCCTCGATATGTACAATCATATCAACAGCACGAGTACGCTCCCGATGAAGCGCAGTGCCATTATCGTTCATCATGGTATATGCATCGTTATATTGATCGACTGCCATGCGGAGTGCATCGTCCAGTTTTATTTTGGGCTCTGTCTCTTTCTTAGGCAGTTTTTCTTTCGTATCAGATTTTAGCCCTTTCCCTACTAGCTTGGATTGCTTTGCAACCTTTACAAAGCCGTCTTTTGTATCTTTTACCTTGCCAACCATATCGTCGGTGCCAGATCTTATTTTGTCCCATAACTCTGGAAAATCAGCCTTTTCCATATATACCTCCTCGTAAATCGACCTTATTGGAAACTCTTACTATTCGCTTAAATGCTTATTCCACTCTCCCAAAGTTTTTTGCTTAATGAGAATATAAGTAAAAGATTGCTTGAGCCTGTTAATAAAGCTGATGTAATCCGGCATAATTGACTGTCTTTCTGCAATCTCAACTTGTCCAATATATTTTCATATTTTACCCCAAAATCCCTATAATAGCAACTGTGCTCTGACATAATCAACAGGAATGCCGCTCGGTACACTAGGCAAAACAGAACTACTGCGGAATCTCACTCACTCTCCACCTTTTCATAAAAATGGTATTGACACTGACATCAAAAGCGCATATACTGTACTTATCGAATAAGTACACACATTACAGGCGATACGCATAGAGAGGAGTGAATAAATGGAAATAATCATAAGCAACAGCAGTGATAAGCCTATTTATGAGCAAATATGTATGCAGGTCAAAAATCTGATTATGAACGGAACTTTATCTGCTGGTGAAGCGTTACCGTCCATGAGGGTATTAGCAAAAGACTTGCATATCAGCGTTATTACTGTTCAAAGGGCTTATGAAGATTTGACCCGTGACGGATTCATAGAAACTGTATCTGGAAAAGGGAGTTTTGTTGCAGCCCAAAACAAGGAGTTTATCCAAGAAGAACAGTTGCGTGTAGCAGAGGAATTGTTACAAAAGGTTGCGGAAATCGGCAGAGCACATGGAATCAGCTATGAACAAATGACAAATATTTTAAAGTTGTTTTACGAAGAATAAACAGGAGGCGAGGACATGGAAAAAAACAACATTTTAGTACGGGATTTATGCAAACAGTTTGACGAATTTTTGTTAGACCATATTTCATTTCAAGTTCCGAAAGGCAGGATTGTCGGCTTTATTGGCGAAAACGGGGCAGGCAAGAGTACGACCATTAACCTAATACTTGATGAATTAAAAAAGGATAATGGGCAAATACAGATTTTTGGCAGGGAACATACAAGTTCTTCTGTCAAGGAAGATATAGGCGTTGTCTTTGACGAGTGCAATTTCCATGATGTATTTAATGTGTCAGACATTGAAAAAATACTGTCCGGCGTATATAAGTCATGGGATAGCAGCCTTTACAGACAGTACCTAAAAAAATTTAAAATCCCCGAAAGAAAACAAATAGGCTCTTTTTCAAAGGGCATGAAAATGAAGCTATCCATTATCTGCGCTATGGCACATAAACCGAAGTTGTTGATTTTAGATGAAGCGACTACGGGACTTGACCCGGTTGTGCGTGATGAAATGTTAGATTTATTTTTAGAATTTATACAAGACGAGGAATGTTCTATTTTCTTTTCCTCTCACATCACGTCGGACATACAAAAGATTGCGGATTATGTAATCTTGATTCATCAAGGCAAAATTATTTTTGAGGAACAAAAAGACGACCTTGTTTATCATTTTGGGATAGTGAAGTGTGGGAGGGAAAAGTTTGCTTCCATTTCCCCGAATGATTATATTATCCACAGGATTACAAATGTCAGTGTGGAGTGCCTTGTCCGTGACAAAGAAGCAATAAAGCGCAAATACAAAGATATTGTGGTTGATAATGCAACACTGGAAGATATTATGCTTTTTTACATCAAAGGAGGTGCAGTATGAAAGGTTTGGTTTACAAAGATATTATAATCTTCTTTAAGAGTATTGACAAAAAGCTGATTCTGATAGCAGTTGGCGCAATTATATTGCTCATGGTCAATACCGGAGTTTATGCGGGGCTGTTCGCATCTGTAATGCTTGCCATGACAATAGGTATGCAGAATGTAATGAGTTTTGCAAGCGATGAAAAGGCAAGTTGGAAAAAATATCAGTTAGCAATGCCTGTAAATGCGGTTTCAGTAGTAACAAGCAAATATATTTCCGTTATCTGCACATTGGCAGTCAGCATTGTGGGAAGCATTATATTTAATCTTTTACCCAGCATTGCTTTTCAGAGTTTCAATGTTACTGTTTGGGGAGTGTCTGCTGCTGTATCTCTGATTGTTCCGTTATTATGGACTGGAATCTGTCTGCCATTAACCTATTGGTTTGGTTTCCGTTCTGCGCAGACAATGGGGCTTATTGCAGTAATTCCCATGTTCTATTTTGTTAAGTATTTTGAAGACGGGGCTGGATTTTCTGCTATGACAAGTTCCATACTCTCTTATGCTGTTGTGGCAGGGATTGCAGTAATTGTCCTCTTTATAGTTTCAATGGTAGTAAGCATGATAGGTTATAACAGAAAAAAATAAAAGCTGAAACCATGCGCCGCCCCGTGTGGGAGAAAGGGGGGTGTTTTCACATGGGGAATCCGAACCTTTTGCCCTATGAAAGTCTAAGAAGTCCTTTTGTTTTTCGATAAAAGGATATATAATAAAGCAATGGAAAAGTAAAAGTTGCAAAGGAAGTGGAATTGAAATGTGCATGGAATGTTATATTGATAAAAACAGAATAACACCATTATTAAAGCCATTGGATTGTTTAGCAAATCACACACAATACATTTGTGGAACTTGTGGGCGGTGTATTTGTATTGAACATGACCCCAAGCGTGGATTGCAACGGTGGAATTTCCCTTTTAAGTCGTTAGAAATTGCAAAAATGTATTTGCGTACTGCTGATTACAGTATGAAAAAGCCATGTGGCATTTATGAGATAAAAAGTGAAAATGACAGACTTTCATACAAAATCTTTGCGGACAGCGAGGCTATGCAATTATATCTAAAAAACAATAACGGAAAAACTTGTGAAACAATGAAGCCTATTTTCATTGTTGATGAATACAAAGAATACCCAAATACACAGGTAAGAAAATTAACGTTTGATGAAATACAGAAATATATGTCAGAGCGATAAATTCCCACTTATGGAATTGCAGTCAAAAACTGAATAACCGCCATTACATAAAATGGTATAACAAGACAGGAAATCAAGAAAAGGTTTCCTGTTTTTTTGCGTCCATTTTTGGCATTTTGAAAAATTGCCAGTATTATGCCGTGCAAAGGGGATAGAAAGAAATTTCCGCAAATCTCCGTCATTTTTGCTTTGCGTGGTGTTGTAGGTAGTAGGGGAGAAATACCGCCGCAGCTTTGACAAAATCCCCGCTTGCGGCACTAAAGGTATTGACGAAAGTCAGCACAGAGGAAGCCGCCACTTTTTAAGAGCAAGAATGTGACTGCCAGAGAAAACGCCAGGAAACGCTGGAAGCCACGGCAAACGCTGAAAAGTTTATGAAAGTAGTCCGCAAGTACACCAGCTTTGAGGAACTCACCCCTACCCTGTTGCGGGAGTTTGTGGAGAAAATCGTAATCCACGAATCGGAATCCCTTGACGGGAAACGCCGGGGGAAGCTCCGCAGACAGGAAATCGAAATCTATTACTCTTTTGTCGGCAAGGTAGAATTGCCCGACTAAAGCCCGACCTGTCTGGCAGTCAGCCGGACAGGGAACGGCAAAATTTTTTACACTTCTTTTACTTCTTTATCTCACATGAGCAAAAAAAGGCAGGGCTGTAACCTATTACAGTCACAGTCCTGCCATACATAAATATTTCACAGCGGCGCCAATACGGCATTTATAAATACTGTATAAAATAAGGAAATGAGAGCCGCTGATATATCTGTGCCAATACTTGATAGTCCAGAATCCAAATCCATACGATGCAAAACATTTACTCACCGCCATTCTCCGGCAGCCCAGAAACATTGATATTCCGCGTCACCTTGGCGTCATAAGTCTCCGCCTTAATAATCTCGGACAGGTCGATGCCTACGGTCTCCTTCATTGTCTCGAAGAGCTTCGTCATAACAGCCGGCACGTTTCCGGCCACATCGCCTACGCCCTTGTCCTCTCCGCCTCCGATAATGGTGATCTTGTCAATCTGGGCCAGAGGCTCGGCAATCTTTCCGGCAATATCCGGAAGCACGCCGATGAGCATTTCCGCCATAGCCGCTTTGTTGTACTTCTGATAAGCCTCGGCCTTCTTCTCCATGGCTTCTGCCTCTGCCATACCCTTCGCGCGGATGGCTTCCGCCTCCGCCGAACCTCTGGCCTGGATACCAGCTGCCTCCTGCTCCATGGAGTACTTATTCGCCTCTGCCTGAGCCTTCTTTGCCAAGGCATCCTGCTCGGCTTCATACTTCTTTGCCTCCGCCTGGGCCTTTTTCGCCAGGGCATCCTGCTCGGCTTCATACTTCTGGGCCATAGCGTCCTGCTCCGCCTCGTATTTCTTAGCTTCTGCGTCTCTCTGGCGCTTGGCCAGCGCCGCCGCTGCCGCCTGCTCTACGGCATAACGATCTGCATCCGCCTTTTTATTAATCTCCGCCTCCAAAGCCTGCTGCTTTACAAGAACCTCCTGCTTCCGAAGCTCCGCCTCGCGCTCGGCCTTTGCAATCTGAGCATTCACCGTAGCTGTCTGAATCACCTTTTCCTGTTCCTGCTCCTGGATCTTGTAGGCTGCGTCTGCCATAGCCTGCTTGGTGTCGGATACCTGCTGCAGCTCCGCCTTCTTGATGGCAAGCTCGTTATTTTTCTCCGCTATCTCTGTCTCGGCCAACACTCTGGCGTCGTTGGAGGCCTTATTCGCCTCCGCCTGGGCAATGGCTACGTCTCTCTCTGCCTGTGCTCTGGCAATGGAAGCATCCTTCTTGATCTTTGCTGTATTATCGGCGCCCAGATCCTTGATAAGTCCGTTCTCATCCGTCACATTCTGAATGTTGCAGGACACCACCTCAATTCCAAGCTTCTTCATATCCTTAGACGCCTTCTCCATTACCTGGTCAGAGAAGGAATCCCGGTCGGTGTTGATGGACTTCAGGGTCAGCGTTCCGATAATTTCACGCATATTGCCTTGAAGGGAATCCTGCAGATCCCGGGTAATCTGCTCGGAATTTTTATTCAGAAAGTTTTTCGCTGCCAGACGGATGCCCTCTGTGGTTGGATCAATCCTCACCTTAGCCACTGCGTCTACATTTACATTGATAAAATCAGTCGTCGGCACCGACTGCTCCGTCTTGATGTCCACCGTCATCTGTCCCAGATACAGTTTATCCAGACGCTCCAGAAAAGGCACGCGGATCCCGGCCCGGCCAATGAGTATCTTAGGCTCCTTCTTAAGGCCGGAGATGATAAATGCCCTGTCCGGCGGAGCTTTTACGTATCCGACGGCTAGAATCATAATCAAAAGAATGATTAAAACAACAGGAATTAAGTATGTCAAAATATTCTGTGTAAGATCAAACATCGCTTTCCTCCGTATTTTTCTGAACTTGTTTGCCTCCCTGGAGCAGCCGGCAGGCCGCCCATCCGGTAATGCAGCCTATCAGCATCCCTCCCAGCACATCGGTAGGATAATGAGCGCCTACATACAGCCTGGAAAAGGAAATCAGTCCTGCCGTTACCAGCGCTCCAATCCCAAACCGCCTTGGAAGGCATAAAAACATGACGCTTGCCACCGCAAAGCAGGCTCCTGCATGGCCTGAGGGAAAAGACAGATCCGAGGGCCGTTTTGTAATCAAAATCAGCTCCTCCAGAATATCATATGGCCGGATCCTGGCAACCAGATTTTTCAGAATCAGGTTCACCACCAGAAAATCAAGGCTCAATGACAGGGCTGCCGCCGCTCCGGTTCTCCGGTATTTTTTGATACACAAAAGGACAATGCAGACTAAGATAGCCAAAAAGCCTGCATCGCCCAAAGCTGTGACGAACTGCATCACCTTATCCAAAAGCGGATTACGGACACTCTCTTGTAAAAACAATAGAAAACGTTCTTCCCAACCCATCTACTGCTCCTAGATCTCCGTAAAGGTGTAGCGAACCAATGTGCCGGACAGATCCAGGTGATATACAACGGAGCCGTCATTCATGGTTTCTTTGTCAATATTTACTTTCTTGTCCTTATGTAAGCCCTGTACATAAGCATCCAGATCCGCAGTCTCAATCTCGCGAATCTCCGTATCGCGCATCTGATTTCCCGGACACTTGTTTAAGTTCTCGATGGTCATCTCATAAGCCTTCATACCCATTACCTCCCTGGTATCATCTGAAAATATCCTGCCGGGCCCCTTTTGCAATCAGGCTGCGGCAGAGTTCAAGGTTTCATGGTTCTATTTTACACCTATGAAAAGACGACGGCAAGGTTTTTTCTGATAATTCCGAAAAAATATTCTCGTTATTTGTCAAAATCTGTATCCCGGACAATTTTGCCTGTTTTTGCTCTCGCCAAAAGCAGTTTTAGCCTTCATAAAAGATGCGTCTTTTTGTGACAGACCGCCTTTTTACAGCTCCGTAAAGGTATAGCGCTGCAGGATGCCGGAGGTGTTCACATGGTAAATGACGGTTCCGTCCGCTAAGTCCTCCCGCTCAAAGGTGAAGTCCTTGTCCTGGTGGCGGCTGGTTACGTAGGCTTCCAGATCCGCAATCTCTGTCTCCTCGATAAATACGTCCCGCATCTGATTGCCGGAGCATTGATTGAAAATTTCGTGTACTACTTCATATTCTTTCATATTGACTCCTATTCCAGTTCCATAATGCTGTTTTTCCAGTTCCGTAATGCTGTTTTTTAATCCACATCATCCAGCTGCCGCCGCAGGTAGCGCCCTACCACGGCGGAAAAATTCATAATATCCCGGATATAGGCGAAATCCCGTCCGAAGATCCGCCGTTCCGCCTGCAAGTCCTGCTCCTCCCCTGCGAATACGCCAAGGACGGAGATTCCGGCAGCCCGAATCTTCCGTACCTCCAAAGCCGTGTCCCTCACCGCATAATCGCCGGAGTAAGGCATGGGGTTCCGGCTGCCGGGCCGGTTTACAATAATGTCGTTGGGCCGCCCGTCGCTTAAGACGATTAACACCTTGTGCTCCTCCGGTCTTCCCATCAGACTGTCGGCTGCCGCCCGGACTGCCAGGCCGTCCCGGTTGTTGGAGGAAGCATAAAACTCAAAAATCCGCTGATTGGCCTCCCTTGGGTCATCGTAATCCCGGTACCGCTGCATTACCGTGTAATCCCAAAAGGTGCAAAAACCCATAACCTGGTGGGGAATCTCTGCCATGCTCAAGGCCTCGCTGATAATGTACCCCTGCAGCGCCACCAGGCTCTGCCGCCGCTTCTGGGAACCGCTGGCGTCAATCAGCACATGCACCGCAAAGTCGGAGCTGTCTTTGCGAAGCTCACGCTCAAAGAGCTTTTTGTCCCTGCTCCGCCCTATCTTCCACAGCTTTGCAGGCACAATCCTTCCAAACTCCGATCGCAGAATCTCCCGTTCGCTGCGCGCCGTAAGCGCCCGGCGCAGGGTGTCGGAGAGCTGCTCAATGTTTCTCCTGGATACGCGCATACAGTGGCCGTAAGCCTTCAGATTCTCTGACCTGGCCCGTCTTGCATACTCCGACTGGTAATTTTTCTTCACCATGCCTGAGAGAATGCCTTCCGTAAAATAAAGGCTGCAGTCCGCGTGGGCTCCCCGGCAGAGGCTGCGGTTCACCCGTTCCTGCTCTGTTTTTGACAGATAAGAGCGGCCGTAATTCAGCTCAATATAGGAATACATTTTATCCGCCGCTTCCTGGTCAACCAGCACCCGTTTGGTACGAAGCCGCTTTTTCTCCTCCGCCTGGGCCTCCTGATCCTGGAACTGGGCTGCCGCATTGGTCACCTGGGACAGATAACGGTCAAAATCCTCCTCGTATGCCTCTTCCTCCAGAAAATCCTTCCACCGAAACTCCCTCAGCTCCTCCATCGTCACAGAAAGAACCGCCTCCAGGGAGCCGCGGCGCTCCTCAAAATGCGGATCCTCCAGCCAGTTGTAGAGGGCGTCCACAGTCCGGATCACCGCCATGGTATCCCTGGTATCCCAAAGCTTTTCCAGCATATCTACCGCCTTCCGGATACGGCTCTGCATGGTTCTCGGCCCCAAAACCGCCTCCTGCATAAGGGAAAGCCGGATCTGCCCGATGAAGGACGCAGCAAGCCTGGTAAAGTCATATTCCATCAGCTCCTCAAAGGCCTTTTTCCGAATCTCCAGGATGCCCGGCCGTTCCTTACTGATTTTTTTGTAAACGGCGCTGTCCACACAGAGCTGCGCCAGGCTGGTCAAGGGCTGTTCCTCCGCGCCGCAGTACAGCTTTTTTACCAGATAAAGTCCGAAGGCGTCCCGGTCAAAATATTTGGAAAACGCTCCCTGCTTAACGGCATCGTAGAGAGATACATAAACGGATTTTGAGTAAGATATGGTATCCAGCTTCAAGTTAAGGCCGTAATCTCCGCTGACCGTCCAGCAAAGGTTCCGAAGCCGGTTTTCAATTTCAAACTGTCCAATCTCAAATGCCTCTTCTTCCATGAATTCCTCCTAACCTGCTGCTCACTCCTGCCTGGTAACCCGTACCGGAAAGGGATTGATTCCCCGTACAGACCGCTAGAACACTTCCTCCCCTGTCCAATCCTCCGGTATCCGTGTCATCACAATATCCCCGATAATCTCTTTTTCAAAAATATCAAAGCTTTTATTGGTAATTCCCATGGTAACAGCCTTTCGAGGGGAAATGCCTGCCCGGATGGTCTTTAAAGCCCCGATCATTCCCCTCAGATCCATGGGCTTCGTGGAAATCTCACTGTTTTGCGCCTTAAGCTGCAGATCCAGAAAGAGGCCGGCAAAATGCTTCAAACCCTCCTCCTTTGCGTCGGGAAAATTTTCCTTTAAAATCATCATCAAGGTTTCCTCTTCGAGAGGAGGCATGTCAATTACAAGAAAACGGGAAACCAGGGCCTCGTTCAGCTCCTTTGTCCCGGCATAGCCGTAATTCATGGTTCCAATAAACCGGACAGCCGGGTGGAGCTCTATCTTGTCATAACCCGGCACATCTATAATGCGGCGGTAGTCCAGGGTGGCGTGAAGCACGGAAACTGCGTCGTTTTTGGCCATGTTGATCTCGTCAAAGATTCCAAAGCCGCCGTTTACGGCACATTGATATACGGGCCCTTTTCGCAGGCGCACCTCATTGTCCGCAAAGGTGTCCGTTCCGATAAGGGAACTGCTGTCCGTATTCACATTAAAGGAAATGTTGTAGGAGGGACGGCAGAAAATCCAGGCCAGGTTTTCTGCCAGAATGTTTTTCCCTGTAGCCTTGGAGCCGCTCAGCAGGAGATTTTCTCCCTGAAGGAGCGCGGCTATGGCCATCTCCAATATCTCTTTTCCGTAAAAGGGAATCGGCGGTTTTACAATCCGGTTCTTTACTTCCTTTGAAACCTCATACGACTCCCGGAATATTTCTACCTCCCGGATAAGGCTGGGCGATACCTGCTGCTCCTCTAAAAATTGTAATTCCTTCATCATGCTTCATTCCTCTGATTGATATGTGATCTGTGCTGCAGCGTCCGGACATAGGGCGCCAGTTCGTCAAAATGGCGTATTTCCTTGTATTTTCCGTCTGACTGCTTTATTTCTCCGGGAAGCTCTTTTCCCTTGGGGTTGTACCACACGCCATGCATTCCGCAGGCAGAGGCCCCCTGGGCATCCTTTTTAAAATTATCTCCCACAAAGACACATTCCTCCGGCCGGGCCTCCGCTTTTTTGATGCACAGCTCCATAAATACAGGATGGGGCTTTTCCACTCCGGCCTCCTGGCTTGTCACAATATGGCTGATGTAGGGGGCGAAGCCAAAGGCTGACAGCTTTTCATACTGCATCATGGCCGTCATATCCGTCCCGATTCCGATGCGGATGCCCATGGACTTCAATTCCTCCATGCAGGCAATGGCTCCCGGTTCCGGCCCGCTCACCTTGAGAAGGGTGTCCCAATAGACATGGTACATAGCCTGTACATGGGGGAACAGAGGCTTTTCCCATTTTTCCAGAAGATTCTGGAAACGGATACTCCGGCTGTGGATGGATGCATTGTCCTTTCCGAGGCGGTCTGTTATCTCCTGGTTCGTTCTCTTTACCATTTCCAGAAATTCTTCCGAATCCACCCCAAGCTGCTCCCTGGCATAACTGCAGAGAGCTTTCAGCCCCTCGCCGTGGCCTTTGTCATAGCTGTAAAGGGTATTGTCAATGTCGAAAATTACTTCCTTTATCATATGTCATCCTCCTATTCCAGTTCCGTAATATCCCTCCCAGTACACTGGTCCGAAATCCATTTCCAACCCCAAACCTATGTGTCTGGAAATGAATTTGTGCACTGTGAGGGATATTACTGTTTTAAAGTCGCTGCGCGACGGCACTAAAGGGCAAAGCTGCTTCGGCACACCGGTTATGAGAGAAACTTTTATTCGAAAAAGCACTCATAAAAGTTCCTCTCGTGCGCCTTTGCAGCTTTACCGTCCAGTTAAAAGTCGCTGCGCAATCGCACTAAGCCGGACTTACGGATCTATAAAAACTCCGCCAATGCATAGTTACTCACGTCTATCCCAAGATCCGTCAGCCGCGCCCTGCCGTTTTCCCGTATCAGGAGGCCCTGCTGCTCAAGTCTTGGGAATACCTCTTGATAAGCTTCCGAAATCTCCTTTGTGAGCAGCACTCCCTCTGCCTTTCGAAGCCCCAGAAACATCGTCTCCTCCAGCTCTTCTTTTCGGGTAAGCCGCTGCTCCTCCTCATGGGAATAATCACCGGCCAGATACGCAGAAAGCTTCCTGTGATTCCGGCAGCGCACGCCTTCTGTCAGAGAGGATGCCCCAAGGCCCAGGCCTAAGTATTCCTTCCTCTCCCAGTAGCCGAGATTGTGACGGCAGGCAAAGCCCGGCCGGGCATAGTTGGAGATCTCATACCGCTCATAGCCTTCTGCCTTCAGCATATCCCTGGTGTCATAATACATCTGCCGCTCCGCATCCTCATCCGGCAGCAGGCATTCTTCCCAGGCCCCAGGGCCGAAGCGCTTATAGAACGGCGTTCCTTCTTCTATGATTAAGCTGTAGGCCGAGAGATGCTCCGGTTTTAAGGCCAGAACCTTTTTTAAGGTGCTCTGCCAGCTCTCCCTGGTCTGTCCGGGAAGGGCGGACATGAGATCTACGTTGAGATTCTCAAAGCCCATTTCACGGGTCAGGGAAAAGCTTTCCAGAAATTCCTCCCAGGTGTGAATCCGCCCGAGCATTTTCAGTTCCCCATTGTCTGCCGACTGAAGCCCCATGCTCAGACGGTTTACCCCCCATTGCCGGTAACAGGACAGCTTCTCCTTTGTCAGCGTGCCCGGATTGCATTCGATGGTAATTTCTGCATCTGTTTCAATGGGAAAGCTGTCGTGTACTGCCTTAAGAAGCTGTGCTGTCTGCATTTCCGCCAAGATAGACGGGGTTCCGCCTCCTATGAAAACAGAAGTCACTTTTTTATTCTTTCCAAAGGCCTTCCGCTTATGAATCTCCCCTTTTAGGGCTTCCACATACCTGGCCCGCACTGCTTCGTCCGCCGGCGCTGACAGGAAGTCGCAGTAGGCGCATTTTTGTACGCAGAAAGGGATATGGATATAGAGCTCTAACTCCTTTTGCACACCCGATGGGCCGATGCGGTTTTCCTGCTCCCTATCCGCCCCTCCGGCACCTCTACTTATCATCCAGCTTCAGCACGCTCATAAACGCCTTCTGGGGAATCTCTACGTTTCCAATCTGGCGCATGCGCTTCTTGCCTTCCTTCTGTTTTTCCAGGAGCTTTTTCTTTCTGGTGATATCGCCGCCGTAGCACTTTGCCAAAACGTCTTTACGCATAGCCTTTACCGTTTCCCGGGCAATGATCTTGCTGCCTACCGCCGCCTGGATGGGTATCTCAAAAAGATGACGGGGAATCTCTTCTTTCAGCTTCTCGCACATCTTGCGGCCCCGTTCATAGGCTGTGCTGCTGTGAACAATAAAGGACAGAGCGTCCACCTCTTCCTTGTTAATCAGAATATCAAGCTTCACAAGCTCTGCCTGGACATATCCCTTCATATCGTAGTCAAAGGACGCATAGCCCCGGGAACGGGATTTCAGCGCGTCGAAGAAATCATAGATGATCTCATTCAAAGGAAGATCGTATTTCAAAAGCGCCCGGGTCTCCTCCATATATTCCATGCCAAGATAAACGCCCCGGCGTTCCTGGCACAGCTCCATAATGGAGCCGATAAATTCTGTAGTCACCATGATCTCCGCGCTTACCATGGGCTCTTCCATATACTCTATTTCCGCCGGATCCGGAAGGTTGGAGGGATTGGTCAATTCGATTACTTCCCCGTTCGTCCGATGGACTTTGTAAATAACACCCGGCGCCGTGGTCACCAGATCAAGCCCGTACTCCCTTTCCAGGCGCTCCTGGATGATTTCCAGATGCAAAAGGCCCAGGAAACCGCAGCGGAATCCAAAGCCCAATGCAATGGAAGTCTCCGGTTCAAACTGGAGGGAAGCGTCATTGAGCTGCAGCTTTTCCAAGGCGTCCCGAAGATCCGGATACTTGGCTCCGTCCGCCGGGTACATGCCGCAGTATACCATGGGAAGAACCCTTTTATAGCCGGGCAGCGGTTCTGCGCAGGGATTCTCCCGGCTGGTTATAGTATCGCCCACACGGGTGTCTTTTACATTTTTAATGCTTGCAGTGAGATAGCCGACCATGCCGGCAGACAGCTCCCCGCAGGGAATAAACTGTCCGGCGCCGAAGTAGCCGACCTCCACTACGTCCGCCTCCGCCCCTGTGGCCATCATGCGGATCGGCGTTCCCCTTTTTACGGTTCCCTCCTTGATCCGGCAGAATACAATGACACCCTTATAAGAATCGTACACGGAATCAAATATAAGAGCCTTCAAGGGCGCCCCGGCATCTCCTGCAGGCGCAGGAATCCGATTGACGATTGCCTCCAGCACGTTCTCCACATTCTGCCCGGTCTTGGCGGAAATCTGGGGGGCGTCCTGGGCTTCGATGCCGATTACATCTTCAATCTCGTCAATGACCCTCTGGGGTTCCGCACTGGGCAGATCGATTTTGTTAATCACTGGCAGTACGTCCAGATCGTGATCCAGGGCCAGATACACATTTGCCAGGGTCTGGGCCTCAATGCCCTGGGCGGCATCTACTACCAGAATGGCCCCGTCACAGGCTGCCAGGCTTCTGGATACCTCATAGTTAAAGTCCACATGTCCCGGCGTGTCAATCAGGTTGAAAATATATTCCTCTCCGTTTTCCGCCTTGTATACCGTTCGCACAGTCTGAGCCTTGATGGTGATGCCCCGTTCCCGCTCCAAATCCATATTGTCCAACACCTGGGCCTGCATTTCCCGGCTGGTTAAAAGCCCCGTCATCTCTATGATCCGGTCCGCCAGGGTGGACTTGCCGTGATCAATGTGGGCGATAATGCAAAAATTTCTGATTTTACTCTGGTCCATGGATGCCATTAAATATTCCTCCGTATTTTTATTCCAACAGGCAGCCGGGAAAGCGTTACCGATCACGAAAGTGAACAGGAAAGCCAAAGACTTTGCAGCATGCCTGCATGGACATTTGACAAATGCCGCTTTTCCGATATAAAATGCCCCCGGCTGACAGGGTCCTTTCTATATCCTTGCCAATCGAGGGTAGTATAGCATAAACAGGAAGAAATGTAAATTTCTTTTCAAAGCAGGCTTTCTGCGGTAGCCGTGTCTGTCACCAGAACATTCACGTACTTTCCAAGCATCGCGGCGCGGATTGCTTCGGACTTTTCCGGCAGGCCCGCAACTCCAATCCGGACCGGGATTTTCATATAATCTTCCAATTCCACTGCAATGATGCGTTCTCTGCTGGTGTTCTCTACCTGCGCTCCATTCTGATCGAAAATGTGAGTGCTCACTTCCCCTGCCACTCTCTGGCCTTCTTTTAAACGAATGTTTTTGTGAATGTCTACCCCTACAAATGCATAATGCGGATCAATGCTGTCGTGGGAGCCGATGCCGACTACGGCAATATTGCAGGATTGGATTACTTGGTAGGTATCTTGAAACGCAGGCTCCTTCTGCAGGGAGGCTTTCAGCCCCGCATCGCTTACAATAATCGGCGCAAACAGCATCACTGCCTTCGCACCCAGCCGGTTTGAAATATTATGAACAATCTCGTCAGCCGCCGTATTCTGGGGGTCCTGATTTCTGCTGCCAATCATCTGTACCACCGTAACATTCTTCCTGTGTACTACCGGCATCTGTGCCGCCATGGCAGCCAGAGTGCTTCCCCTGGTAAATCCAACCACATCCCCGTCCCTTAATATCGTAGCCAGATACTCTCCGGCCGCATTTCCAAGATCTAAAAAAATGTCTGTCTCATTTACATTATCCACAATACGGATGTCCAATAAGCCGTACTTTTCTTTTAGTCCGCTCTCCAGCTCCAGCAGTCTTGACTTGCTGTTGGCATTAATCGTAATCTGAACAATTCCGTATTCTATACAGGCGCTTAAGATCCTGTTCACTCTCTGGCGGGACATATTCATCCGCTTTGCAATCTGTTCCTGGGTACTCCCTTCCTTATAATAATAATAGGCAACACGTGTATATTCTGAAATTTGTGCATCTGTCAGCTGATTGATGTTCATCTTTTTATCTCCCGGAAAATATTTACTACTACACATTTTAAACGAAAAACGGGAATTTGCAAGTACTCCTCAGCAAATTCCCATTCTCTTCCTTATTTTGAAAGCCTGTTTTTAAAGCAATACACTCACCCGGAATTTTCCTGGAACCGCTGCCTCCGCAAACGCCTCCTGAATCCGGTCCAATGGATATCTGTTCTTTTCAATCAGAGCCGAAACACGGACAACTCCCTGATTCAGCATATCTGCCGCAGTACAGAAATCAGCCAGATCCGCTCCAAATGTACCAATCAGTTCCAGCCGGCGATAATGAATCACATTGGAATCTATCGACAGCTCCGGTGCCGGATAAGCCGCCCCGAAATACAGGATACGGCCATCCAGTTTTTTTACCAGTTCAAAGGCCTGCCTGTTCACCGCCGTCGCCGCCACCGCCAATATAACTGCATCGGCTCCTTTTCCGTCTGTGAGACGCTTCACCTCTTCCACCGGATCTGTCACATTGCCGTCAATAACCTCAAACCCCATTTCCCTTGCTGTCTTTATTTTATTCTCCATCAGCTCTGACACAATTACACGGCATCCAAGCGCCCGGGCTGCCTGGGCATTCAACAATCCCATAGTGCCTGCCCCTACCACCACAACGGTTTCAAGGGGCTGTACCCGAAGCTTGGAAAGCCCTTTCACAACAGCAGCCAGAGGCTCCATAAAAGCCGCCTCACCAGGTTCCAGATCCTTTCTCATTTTAATCAGCGCCCGGGCCGGACGTACCGCATAATCCGCATAGGCAAACATTCCCCGGTAGCCGTCCCCGCTTACCTTTTTGGGTCCAATCTCATTGTTGCTGCATCCGGTCCCCCGTTTGCACCCGTCGCAGATTCCACAGGTCACATAGGCTAAGGCAACTCTGTCACCCGGCTTTAAATCCTTTACATCCTCGCCTGTCTCAACCACAATTCCGGAGCTTTCATGGCCGCTTGCCATGGGATAGCCCCGTCCTTCCCTCTGTCCCAGCCATTGCTGATAATCTGTAGTACAGATATTGCATGCCTCCTGCTTTACCAGCACATCCTCCGGGCCCACGGGCGGCAGAGCCCGCTCCCGGACTTCCGCATGTCCTTTTTCTGTCAATACCCCAAAACGCATTTTTTCTATTTTCATAATCCAATTCCTCCCCTATACACAAGCCTTAAGGATATTCAGAACATCCTCTTTATAAAGCTTACGTACATTGCCTACCGGTCCGTCCTCCACTACCAGTTCTGCAATTTTTTCCAATTGATCACAATTTACACCGGCCTCTGTCAATGTCAGCGGAACTCCCAGTCCCTTCCAGAATGTACGTAAGGCTTCTATTCCTCCAAGGGCCGTCTTTTCCGGAGCCTTCTCATCATACTCAATATCCCATACACGTACCGCAAACTGAGCAAATTTTTCTACATTGGCGTGGTATACATACTCCATCCAATGAGGCGTCAGAATAGAAAGTGTTGCTCCATGGGCCAGATTCGTAAAACCGCCCAGAATATGAGAAATAAAATGGCAGGCCCAGTCGGGAGTGCGGCCGCAGTCCAAAACACCGTTATGTGCCAGATTACCTGCACAGACAATCTCAGACCTGGCATTGTAATCTGCAGGATTTTCCAGCGTCCTGGGAAGGTTGTTGATGATTGTGCGCAGCGTAGCTTCGCATAAACGATCTGTCAGCTCTACATTCGGTTCGTTTGTAAAATACCGCTCCATCACATGACTCATCATATCCACACCGCCCACAGCCATGGGATAACGCGGCACAGTAAATGTAACCTCAGGATTCATAATGGCAAATACCGGACGGCTGTGGCCATTAGAGCCCAGAAGCTTAATATGGCCATCCTCATTGGTAATCACGGAGCCGGCGCTTGACTCGCTTCCTGTCGCCGCTATCGTCAGCACAACGCCGACCGGAAGAGATTCCTGAATAATATGTTTTTTCGTATAATGATCCCATACATCCCCGTCATAGACTGCGCCAAGGCCAATCGCTTTCGAAGAATCAATTACACTGCCCCCTCCAAGAGCCAGGATAAAATCGATCTTTTCTCTTTTGCACAGCTCAATGCCTTCTTTTACCTTGCTCAATACCGGATTGGGCTGCACGCCGGTCAGTTCAAATATCTCCAGTCCGCTCTCCTTAAGGGAATGTACAACCCGTTTATAGATCTCCGAATTCCGGATAAAATCATCTCCATAATGATGAAACAGCACCTTTTTACCGTAGGGGAGAATCTCCTCCCCCACACACTGTTCCATTCCGCGTCCAAAGAGAATCTTTGTAGCGTTCTGAAACTTGTAATTTTTCATTTGTCCCTCCTACGCCCTGCCTGCCGATCCAAACAGCCTGATATAATGCTCCAGTTTTCTTTGATATACCTCTGCTCCGACCATAGGGGCAACATAGTAATTTTTTTTCTTGCCGGAGAACATTTCCAGTGCCGCTGATATATCCGGCTCTTCACTGCTTTCTCCTCTCATATACAAGGCCATTGCTTCCCCGGCCGGGTTTGCCATATCTGTAAACAAATTGATCTTTTGAATTCCGCAGGCAATACATTTCTTCAGATTCTCGTCTCCGGTTCCGGAACCTCCGTGCAGAACCAGGGGCACCGTTACAAGGGAAGCAATCTCCCTCAAAAGCTCAAACTCCAGTTTCGGCGTTCCTTTATAAACACCATGGGATGTTCCCACTGCCACTGCCAGCGCATCCACGCCCGTCTCTTCCACAAAACGCCGGGCCTCTTCTTTGTGGGTCAGGCCGCTGTCACGCGTCTTGTCATATTCCGTACCGGTTCCCACATGTCCCAGCTCTGCCTCCACGGAAACACCCATAGCATGAGCTATGCGCACAACCTCCCGGACCTCCCGGACATTTTCTTCAAAAGGAAGCTTTGAACGGTCAATCATAACCGATGTATATCCGCTGCGCAGAGCCCGCATAATTTCTTCAAAGGGGCCGCCGTGATCCAGATGAAGAGTTACAACTGCATCCGGATATTTTCGGGCATAGAATTTTACGTTCTCCCCTGTTTCCTCCATATTTGTTGTCCCAAGACAGGACACAATAAGCGGCGCTTTCAGATTCTCTGCTGCCTTAAAGCACGCCATAACAGAACTGCTGCTGTAGGCATCCGGCGCTGCCACTCCATAGCCTTCACGTTTTGCTTTTCCCAGAATTTCGTTCAATGTAGTCAGCATAATGTATGTATCATCCTTTCGCTATATCAATAAATCGTTTTGCCCGTTCCGGATCAACTTCATTCCAGAGAATCCCATCCTTCTTTACAAAGGTTCCGACCACCATGCCATCCGAAATACGTAAGGCTTCTTTCAGATTATCCGGCGTCACGCCGCTTGCAATCATTACCGGCTTATCCCGGAAACGATTTTTTATCTGCTCTACCTCTGAAAAATCCGGAGCCAGTCCCGCATGCTGGCCGGGCACCAGTACGCCTGCCGGGTCCAGTACACTGAAGGCTGTATCCGCCATATCCGACTGACTTCTGGTATCCAGAGAGGTTCCTCCATGGGCATCACAGTAGCAATAAATATTCACATTCTCTGCGCCAATATTTCTGCGGAACCGCATAAGCTCTCCGGGGCGATACTCTGTCAGACCGCACATATCTGCATATACTCCGCTGATATAAGCACGGATAAAGCCGGCATCAATGGCTTTGGCAATGGCAATGGCCGCATAAGGATCTACCAGAACGCCGCAGCCATAAGGAATCTGTACTGTGTCCAGAGTCTGTGATACAATCCGTGTGTAGGAAGCTATGATTTCCGGTCCCACCTTGCTTAAATAAGGTCTGTCCCCTTCATTGGCAAATACAATTGCGTCAAAGCCCGCTTCCTGCAATGCCTTAATTTCCCGTTTCGCCCGTTCTACCTGCTCTTTAAAGCTGACAGAAGCATCATAGTGGGGCGTTCCCGGTAATGCCGTAAGGTGAACACAGCCGATAACCGGCTTATCTGTTTTAAAAATAGAACGATGCTTTTCCATTAAATTCATTCCAATTCCTCCTAGTTCCGTAATATCCCTTTCAATATTTATAAATCACCCCAGAAAATTCAAAAATGTGAGAGCAAAACCAATCACAAACAAGGTAATCAAAATAAATACGGAAGATTTCCTTTTTTTCTTCAACAGGTAAATCACAAGCGCCAATACTCCAAGGGGAAGTAATTTGGGACAAATGCTGTCCAGCACATTTTGAAGCACCACCTCTGAACCTCCAAAAGTGCCGGCCACAATCGTATTTACTTTGATATTTCCCGCTGCCAGTGCGCCAATTACAATCATACTGACAATCTTCAGCGCATCTGTCAGGCTCTTCGTGCTGCTGGAGGCTAAAAGCTTTGTTGCTGCTCCCCGTCCCATCCGATAGCCGGAAAAAAATGTAATATAGCTGACCGCCAGTGCATAGACGGTAAAACCCAGCAGATAAAGAACCGGCCCCAGTACATTTCCCTGGGTAGCCAGCTCAATGGAAATTCCAAGGAGAATCACCTTTACAATAGATTGCGTTATAGAATCACCGATACCGGCTAAAGGCCCCATCAGCGCATTCTTCATACTGTCAATTACATCCGTCGTCACGGAATGTCCCATAGCGCGTTCTTCCTCCAGCGCAACCGTTGCGCCAAGAATCATGGCTCCCCAGTTGTTTTCCGTATTAAAAAAGCGCATATGGCGGCTTAAAGCTGCCGCACGTTCCTCTTTTTCCGGAAAAAGCTTTTCTATCACTGCACTGATTGCCTGGCAGAATCCCAGGCCCATCAGACGCTCATAATTGTAACAGCGCTGAGCCCAGCAAATCCATCTTAACCAGGTACGGAGCAGATCGCTCCTCTTTAAAACCCTGTTTCCGTTTTCAGCTGTAACCATCGTCTTTTCTTCAGTCATTTGGAATCCTCCCTCCTGTCAGCGGCAAACATGTACAGTACTGCAATACATGCCCCAAGAATTGCAATAAACATAATACTAAGATTCAAATATGCTACAAGGAAAAATCCTATAAATGCATACGGCAGAAAACGCTTGTCCCAGACATACGTAAGCAAGAGCCCGATTCCCAGAGCGGGAATCAATCCTCCCGTTACTCCAAGAGCCGTAATCACTTTTGCCGGAATTACAGCCATGAGGCTTTCAATGGCCTGGGAGCCAAAATACATAGCCAGAAAACCGGGAATGAAATAGCAAAGGAAGGGGACCACCTGGGAACCATACTGGTTCATAAGGCGGACCATCCGTGCATTTCCCTCAGCTGCATACTGATCTGCTTTATGCACAACAATTGAGTTCAGTGTCATGTAAGCATTTCTGCACAATAAGCCAAGTGATCCAAGCGCTACTGCTACTGTCAGCCCTGCCTCAGCGGATAATCCTGCAGACATGGTAAGAGCCGTCCCAAGATAGCCGGCGATTGCCAGCTCACTGGGAAGGGTTCCTCCCACTGCAATAGCCCCCAGATAAGCAAGCTGAATCGTTGCGCCTACCTCCAGACCATATGTAATATTCCCAAACAAAATTCCACACACAAAGCCTCCTACCAGGGGACCGCCCAGATAACAGGACCACCGCAGAAACATCGGCATTGCTGTCGCCACATACCATGTGATGAACGCAATTACTAATGCAAGTACAACATGATTCATTCTTCATTCCTCCATTCCAGTTCCGTGATATTCCAGTTCTTATCTCTCAAATCTGCTTTTTGCATCGTCCGGCAAAAGCTGCATATTTACCTTCCAGCCCAGGTTCTGCAGCTTTTCCAGCATTCCTTTCTCCTCGTCGCTCAAATAAGCATATTTCGTATACTTTTTCCGACCGGGAGCTGTAGCTACGTTTCCTACGATCAATTCATCCGGCACAATCTTTTCTTCCAGAGCCTTTAAGGCTTCAGCCGGACCTTTAAACAAAACAATCGTCCGTCCGGTATCCGCATCCTTTGCCATCTCGTGAAATTTTGCAGTGTCCACCACTTCTACGCGAAGCTGCGGTGCGGCAAGCCGGTAAATCTGTATCATAAACTCATCCTGTGCCGCAGTATCATCTACAATCACAACTGTTTTTGCACCCGTTCTTCCCTGCCATGCAGTCATAATCTGCCCATGAATCAAACGCTCGTCAATCCGATACAGTACTACTTCCATGTTCCTTTACCACCCCAATCTGTTTGTGAAATTACTTCCTGTTGTCCGCATAAATAAAGCATTGCTCTTTTAACCTGAGTTCTTAAGCTCTTCCATCAAATCATGGATACCTTCACGTCCGGCCCGAAGCGCCATTTCCTTTAATTCTGAACAGGACATATCCTCCGCAAAGGGAAGAATCTCCATGTAGCCGCTCAAAATTTTTGTCAAAGATTTTCAAAATAAATGTCAAAAACTTTCGGGAAATATTTCCCGATTTTACTCACAGAAAAAGGGGCAGTGATTTTATCACTGTCCCTTTCCTGTCTTCCGGTTCCCATGCTCTTCGATTACCAAGTGCTTTCCCGTTTTCGGTACCTTGTCTGGAATATACTCTATCAGTTCTTCAACAGAGCAATTTAACACCTCACATATCCGGTCTATATGCTCTACCTTCAAACTGACAACAATTTCATGGTACCATTCATTGATGGCATTTCGCCTTATTCCAGTCAGCTCTGACAATCTTTTCTGCGTCATACGCCGTTCCCCAAGAAGCTTTGATAGATGTATTCTTATCATAATAATGCCCCTTGGGAGCAATAATATCATAATTCGGGTTTTTAGAGTGTCTTTTGAGCATTTATATTGTTTTCCGGTATTTTTGTATCATTTTTCGATATTAGAAATTTTTGATTATCAGTTCTTTTTACTTAGGCTTTCTTTCTTTCATCACTAAATTATGTATCCGCTCCACTTCAATGATATGATAGCCCTCATACAGCTCCCTTATATACTCGCAATCGTTATATGACAATACAAATTTACCCTTTATCACATCCAATGCTTCTTTCAGCCTCACATGGTCTTCCGGCATAAATCTGTCCGGATAATATTTCTCCGTTTCATAATATGGAGGGTCAAGATAAAATAACGCATCACTTTTGTCATAATTTTTGAGAATTTTTTGGAAGTCAAGGTTCTCAATGACAACCTTATTCAACCGCTTAGAAACTTGAAAAAGGTATTCCTTAGCTTTATCCATATCTCTTGGACGTAAACCAAAAGACCGGGCATCCCCACCAAAACTCTCCTTAATCAAGATGAAAAACCTTGCTGCTCTTTGTATATCCGTCATTCCCCTCATCTCAATCTGTTCCCTTGCATCATAAAACTGTTCCCTTGATATTAGTATATATTGCAGCTCATTCTGAACCGCATCAGGGTGGTATTTAATACACCGGAACAAATTGACAAGGTTTCCATTGACATCATTATACACTTCCATCTTGGCGTGACTGTCAGAAGAAAACAGAACCCATCCAGCTCCACCAAACACTTCAATGTAACGACCATATGTCCCCGGTTCAGGGAACTGTTCTACAATCTTGCCTCTAAGTGCCTTTTTACCGCCAATCCAAGTCATAAAGCTATCCATAATTACATTCCTTCTTTCATAATAATTTGGGCATTATCTATGATAAGGAATAATCATGAATACTCGCTATATTGCCTACTCTTCTGAAATATCACCTTCCTTGCACTTGGCAAGCTCTTCTTCAAGGGCTCCAATCTCATCCCTTACAAGCTGCCTCTGTCCGTGGAGCTCCTGAAGGTCATAAGGCGGCTCCATCCCAAGTGTAGAATACTCCATACACTTGGCAATTTTCCAGTCCCCAATCTCCGACTCCTGGCAGGAGAGCTTGGTCTTCAGGTCTCTTATTTTCTGCTCTATCTCATTTCTGCTCATTGTTTGTTTGCTCATTTCTGTGTCCTCCTTCAATAAATGGGTGGATGAAAAGCTCATCAAAAAGCTTGTCCATGTTTTTGAGAATGGTGTAGGAGTCATAATGCTGCACACCACCCCTCCATGAGGCATAGGAGCATCTCACATCTGCAAAGGATACTTTCCCTTCATCCAATAGCTTCCGGAGCTTTTTCATCTTCCTCCGCTGCCTGACAACAGAGTCCTTGCTGATACGTTCAATCACCTTGCCTGTTTCCGTTAAACTGTACTTTATTTTAAGGAATGTGAAGCCATGGGACAGCTTGACTATCTGTGTCTTTTTGGGATTGATAAACAGCCCATACTCATCACATATCCCTCTGATGTCGTTCAGGAGCCCCTTCAGGAACTCCTTGCTTTCATGGATGATATAGATGTCATCCATATACCGTCCGTAGTATTTCATGCCCCTCACAATCTTGCAGTAGTTGTCTATCCTTGTTGGATAGTACACACCGGATATTTGAGATATTTGGCTTCCAATGCCTACGGACTTTTTCATGTACTTCTCGCCTGTCAGCTCTGCCTTATCAATTTTAGCGTGTTCCAGTGCGTTGTACAGGGTATTCATGCAGTCAGCGTATTCTTCCTCCGACATGTACGAAACATCCACCCGGAAGGTGTCTATGAGCTTCTCAATGAAGCCCATGGTCTCCTTATCGCCAATCTTTTTCCGCATCTCCTTTATCAGCCCATCATGTGGGATGTTGTCAAAGAATTTGCTGAAATCAATCAGTAGCACATACCCCTCATTGCTCTTATGCTTCCTGTAGAACTTGTGAAGGTGGGTGCTCATCCGTTTCCTTGCAAAGTGGATACCCTTTCCTTCCATGGATGCCCCATTGTCATATGTGAGGTATTTGGATAGCTCCGGGACAAGCACATTGTCACAAACCGACCTCTGCACTACCCTGTCAGAGATGTGCATGGACTTTATATGGCGGATATGCCCTCTTTCATTCAGGTCAAACTCATAAAAGTCCTTCTGCTCATAGCTTCCATCCTTCAGCTCCTTTTGTGTCTGATTGACATTCCTCAAAAGGTTGGCTTCATACCTCTGTACTGACTCCTTCCACGCTGTCCCCTTCTTTGACTTGTTAAAAGCATCAATCAGGGAATTGGCATCATATACAGACTCCATATTTTTCATAGAGTTTTCACCTCGTTCCTAGCACCAACTGACGTATCAGGGTGCATCAAGATGTTGCTCACCTTCCCTCTACACAAAAGATGAGCTTCTTTACCTTTCGGAAGGACAAGCTTTCCTTTCCTGTATCATATGTCGGCTCGTAGCCTACACTTAGCATATATACACGAAATCGGGCGGACTCCACCATCCCCGGCGGCGGCGTTATTGTTACTATTACCATTATTGTTACAATTAGCAAACGCCGCCGCAGACACCACAGCACTCAACGGGATGCTGTTTCACTTGATACAAAGCTTGCCCCGGATAATTATACTTGCTTTTTCGGATTTTGGAAAGTCCCTTCTGCCTTTTTTGCCTCGGTCTCCTTAATCTTCTTCAGTATTTTGTTGTCACTCTTCCGCCATCCCTTCAGGAGGGCTATCTCCTTCTCAATCATGTCCACATACCTCATGTACTTCTGTGCATCCACCGGGATGATGGAAATGATGTACTGCATCTCCTGAAGGAGCTGCTCACAGTTGCCTATGGCATGGTTTTGGAAGTTCCTTCGGTCATAAAATTCACTTTCGCATACTGGATATATGGTGTTCGCCTGTGTGATGTTCATTACCATGTTGTGCATTATGTTCATCATGCTGCTCCGCATCTTGTCTATGAGCCATGCCGGGTATTCCTCAATAATTTTTGCAGTCATTTCATACTTTGCAATTATTTCCCGGAACTTTTTCTCATCCTCCGGTTCCATGCCCTGCACACCATACAATGCCTTGATACTCCGCACTTTGTCCTTGATGCCAAAGTCCCGGAGCAGTAACAGGGTTATCTCCTTCCGGAGCATTATGGCATTATGGTAAAATTCCATGCTCGACACGCTTCGCTTGTTTTTCAGTACGCTCAACCTTTTTCCTCCCTCCGGTCATCTGCCCCCATATAGGGGGCAGATTAAAGATTAGCCGATACAGAAATGCGGGCGGACTCCACCATCCCCGGCGGCGGCGAGATTGTTACTATAACCATAACTGACACAAATAGCAAACGCCGCCGCAGACACCACAGCACTCAACCAATACCACATCCGGCTTCCGTTATGTCCAAGACCTGCTACCTTCAGGTCAGGGGCTAACCTGAACAGCGGAAACTGGATGTTTGCTTCGCCTGTATCATAGAATGAAGAGCTGAACACATTGGAACCATATACCTGTATCTCACTCATCAGTCTAAGCTTGGTGTCTTTCCACTCCCAATTATTTGCATAGCCAGTATACCCGGCTCCTGCATTGGAATTTCCTGTTTCGGATACACTTGTTGTCAGCAGACCCCTGTATGCTATTATATGATTATTCAGGACATTTTTCAATGCCGCCTCATAAATAGGGAGCACTGTTGTGTGCATCTTGGAGCCTGCATATCCGCCTGTAGTCACATTGCTATCATTCATCTTCGCCTTTGTCTTAAAACAGTCCCTTGGAACCACTATTGCATGATGCTTTGTCAATGCAGTATCCCCATTATTCCAGTACAGGTCAAAGCCTGCCAGTATCAGTCTGACCGTTTCCGCTCCTCCCAAGCTTGTAGTGATGCTTACATCAAAATAGTCACCCACATACAGGTCTTCAAAGGTTCCTGATGAAATGCGTTTGCAGATTTCATCTATTGAATACACATTGGTCAGGTTCTTTCCCCTGTAGATGGAGTTATGTGCTCCTGCATTGTCCACAAAGACATTCTTCATCTGTTCATGCAGGAACTTGTCATTGTCAAGGAGCTGCTGATGCCTCCGGTTCCACTCATCACAGTGTGCCGGGGTAGTCCGCTCCATTGCCTCCATCTCAAGGACAAGTTCCGGGTTAGCTGCTGCTGTTAAATTTGCCATTTTCCTCTGCCTCCTTAATAGTTATCTTCAATGGTGAATGTCACCTCTGTCTCATCCTTGCCTTTTGCAAGGAAATTTGAGAACGCCACCACATCACCGTCCTCATCAATCAGTGCCATCTCGCTGATGAAGGTGCCCACAAGCTCATTCTCTTCAAGCTTGATGGTGTACTCATAGGATGTGTCTGAAATCTTGGTTGATGAAGTATAGGGCTTTCTCACCACCTCATTCTTCAGTGCCACATTCTCCGCAAGCGGCACAATCACGGTGCCATCTGCATTGACACCGCCGGAACCAAGTGCAATGTGCGTTATCTTTGCAATGCTCCCGGTTGTATGGCTTGCTTCAGCCATCTTCTTTCTTCTGATTTTGGTTATTACGCTTTTTGTTGCCATTCTACAATACCTCCGTTTTCTGCCAAGCATCTATTGTCTTGGAACCATCAAGGCTCCATGTTCCATCAAGGAAGATGAGGTTGTGTTCTTCATGCCATATGACCCTGTACTCCCTTGTATATCCTACACCAAAGCGGTATTCCTGCTTGGTGGTGTATTCACTCCTCTGTGCCCCCATGAGCCGGGAGCCATTCAGCTTCCAAAGCCCGTTGAGCTTCAGATAGTCAAAATAATGGGTGACCATCCGGTACCGCTCCAATGCCTTCCTGATGCTGTGTGAGCCCTTGCAGGGCTGCATCCGGTACCGTTGCTTCAGGAGCAGACTCTCTTCATGCTGATGCCGGAAGGTTGTACCCCATCTCATGTCCCTTGGGGACAGCTCCGCATCCACTGTATGGCTTCCGTCTGTCATCCATGAGCCATCCATCTTCAGGTAGTCATAATAGTGCATCCTGAAGCTGTATGCCGCCTTCAGGATGGCACTCTCCGCCATACAGCAGGAATAAATGTATGCCATGGCTGCAAGCCTGGCTTCATGGAGCCCATAGCTGCTCTCATATCGGTACCCTATCCAGGTGCTGATGGGACACATCTGTGCATCCAGTACATGGCTCCCATCCAGTTCCCACATGCCATCTGTCTTCAGATAGTCATAATAGTAGAGGTACTTCTTATAAAGCACAGCAAGGAAGCTAGAGCTGTATATCTCCCGGATGCTCAAGTTGTATCTGAAGAAGTAGTTGTCCTTCGCTCCCACTTCTTTCCACTTCCTGACGGTCTTCCGCATGATGTCAAAGCTGATGGGATGCTCCTCATCCGCATCCATGGCAATGACTATGTAGAACTCCGCCCACCTGTTCTCAAGGGTGTCGGACTCCAATGTCCGGCTCCCGTCAAGGAGCCAGCTTCCGTCAAGCGTGAAGTGTACAAAGCCCGTCAGCTCATTTGCCCTCACAAGAACCGGGGAGACATAGCCAAGGGTCTTCACCGCAAGCAGAACCCCTTCATTGGTGCCCCCAAGCTTGCAGAGCTCATCATACATGGCTATTCTTGAGCGGTAGTTCTCTGGATGCTCCCCCTCATACCGGGTCAGCCTCCTGTCCGCTCCATGTACCGGGAGCATCTCATGGCTGCATGTGGCAACCATGCCCTCATCCCTTGCCCGGAGGATGTTCTCTTTCGCTTCGTCAAACCTCCTGCCGAACACCTTGCAGAGGATGTACCACTTATTCAGGGCTTTCTTCAGCTTCTTCAGCGGAGTGGTGAGCAGATACCACATGTATTCAATGAAGTTCTCTATCATGGCGGCATCACTCCTTCCCCCTTGTGCCCTGTGCTACGTTCCTGACAGTCACATTGATGTCCCCTGCCATGATGACCTTATCCTGTCCAAGCAGCATGTCCCCTGATGGCTGCAAGATGTCCGTCTTCCTGTAATTGTCAATCTTGGTACTAAGCACTTGGATGATGCTGTCCCTGTACAGGGTGTTCATCTCTCCCCTTGTCAGTGCCATCATCTCCTCAATGAGCTTTACTGCCTGTGCATCCACGCCATCCGTTGCCGCATCTTCAGCAAGGTATACCACAAGCTCAAACGCCTGCCGCACTACCTCACTGGATTTCACAAGGTAGTCCTCATAGTTGCCCTTCAATGGCTCTATGGCTTCCCCGACCCTCCGTATGAGTTCCGGTGATGCTTCCCCGGCTGCCCCCGTGACAATCACGTCCACGGTGCCCTGTCCCCTTGGATGCTGTGCATCTATCCGGGCATCCAGTACACCGGGGACAGACTTGGCAGCGTTCCGGAGCTTCTCCTCTATGGTTCTTGTTGCCAGTTCCGCCCATGAGCTCATGCACCTGTCCCGGAGGTCTTCAAGGTCTTCCTCCTCGGCTCCCTCTTCAAAGAGCCAGTCCTCCTCATTCGTCACATAATCCATACCGTCAAGGTGTATCATGGATATGGTTATCCTTCCCGGTGCTATGTTGTAATAGGTTCCGGGTGCCTCTGCCTCCACAAGCACCCTTCCTACAGGCTCCCCGGCATCAATGACCGTGTTCTCACAGCAGTAGAACTTCAGCTCCTTGCCCCCGGCATCCGGCTCCGTCTTGAAGCAATGTCCCTTCGTCACCTGAAGGGCATTGTTATACTCATTCCTGTATATGGTCACATAGCCCTTTGCCGCTTTTGCCTCCTTCTGCTGCTTTGAATAGTCGGCTGCCTTAATCTTCAGCCAGTCACCTTCAGCATGTTTGATGAAGCAGCTATTGACTATGACACGGGCAAGCTCCTTCAGCTCTATGTATATGGTCACTAACATGCGGCAAAGGTGGTAGAAGATGCCGCCCTTTTTGAAGTTCGTTATGGGGAAGCCTTCGTCCTCAAGCTCTCCCTGCACCTTTTCCATCTCCTCATCCTCATCCGGGATAGGGATAATCTTTTCCATGATGCTCTCATCTATCATTCCACAATCACCTCCACGCCATTGCTCTCAATGTCAATGCTGTACTCCTTGCTGCTGTCATTCTTCCGGAAGGCTACCCTGACATGGTATAAGTGACCGTCAAAGTCCACCGTTGTCTGTATGCTCCCGGCATCAATATAGTCCCTCTTGGACAGCTTGGAACGGATACGCTGCTGTATTTCCATCTGTGTGAAGTCATCATATTCCCCCTGCATGAAGTCAAGCAGGCTCCACCCATAGCTTCCATCCCCCTCCTCGTCCTCATAGAAGAGCTCGCCTTCTTCCGTCACCGCTTCATTCCTGATGTCTTGCAGCCAACACTCATCATCTGATACAAGGGATGTGTCCCCGTTCCCGTCTGACACAGGCTGACCATCCTCATCAAGCATGATGTCAACGTCATTCGCACCTGTTATCTGCATCAGAAGCACCTCCCTATGATATAGGGCTTGCACTCGCCATACATGAGGACTACCGCCACGGTCTCATCCTTCAGGACTGGTATGTCCGTTGCCACCTTCGGGACTTCCGGGAAGCGGCTGTCCGGCTGCTTGTTTTTGTCAAGTATTTTGAGCGTTGCCTCATACAGCTCCTCCCCTTTCCTTTTGACCGCTACCACCTTTGCATACAGGCAGGGAGGGTACTGCATGTGCGGATAATTCTCTTTTATCTGATTGCCAAGCTCCTGCTCCACAAACATCTTCATCATGTCAGACATCCTTCTCACCTCCTGCAAAATAGATGTACATGTGTACCGCCCCGGTATCGTCACTCCTCACTATGGTCTTCTCCACTGTCACAATGCCGCTGTACTTGCTGTGCTGCACCTCAACCTCTTGACTGTGGTGTATCCAAGGGATGGCTATTGTCTCCGCCTCCCAAAGGTCTCCATACTTATTCAGGGACAGGATGGTCTCCCCCTCCTCAAGGACATACATCTCCTCCTGTTCTTCCTTGGTTCCCCAATAGAACACCTTCTTTTGGAAGAAGAACGGGTTTTTGATGCCCCATGAGCTGTTGACCTCTGCTATGGTGTTGATGCCGCTCTTCCTGTCAATGACAAAGAGGGATTTCTTCCCATAGTTCTCATCAGACAGCACATAGTCCTCAATCCCTGCACAGGTCAGCACATACCGGATGACATCCTGTGGCTCACAGTCTACAAAGGATGCCTTGATGGTCACTCTGTCAAGCTTCATCATGTCATCTTTTATCATTATCTCTTTCCAGTAGTCCGTGTCACCGCACCTGACATACCCCTCAATCAGGCTGTCAAAGTCATCCTCATAGCCAAGCTCCACGCTTGCCTCATCCATATCCTTGAACTTCAGGACTCCCTGAAGCTGTGGGGACAGCTCCACCCGGCACCAGTCCATGTGTGACTCCTTGCTTGAGAAGCACTCAACCTCTATCCCTTCAGTCACCTCATAGTCCCCTACTGTCACCTTAAACTCCGGGGATATTAGCTTCTTGACCCCCAAGCCAGTCACCTCCCTACTTCACAATCCTTTTTGCTATCTTCTTAGCCTTGAGCGTGTTCCGGCTGTCCTTTGCCGGGCTCTTGCTCTTCAGCTTCTTGCTTTTTGTCTTCTTGCTGCTCTTTTTCTTTGTTTTCTTCTTGCTCTTTTTCTTCTTGACCTTTATCCCGGCTATATCAGGAGCCCACAGCTCCAAGGAGGCTATCCGTTTGCTCTCTGATATGACCTTCTTGGAGGTGAGGTTCTTGAAATATACGCTCGATATGCCACGGGCTGCACAGTCCTCATTGACGATAGGGAGCAGCTTGGGTTTATTCTGACCATATGCTTTGAAAAGCCTCTGCATCTCCGTGAGCTGTTCTAATGTCGTGGCTTTCTTGGTATCCTCAAGCAGTATGTCTATCATCACCTTGGCATTTTCATAGCCTACAGGCTGCGACTTCTTGAACCTGCCCTTTTCATCCTGTGCCACATACACGCTCCCTGCCTCCTGCACTTCCACGCTTGTGACCTGACCTTTCAGATATACGCCGCCAAGCTTCACCACTTTGTCCTGTACATACAGCATACCGCCTCACCTCCTTATGTGGCTGCCGGGGAGGGGCTGTCCGTCCGGTTCTGTGCATCCTTCAGCTCATCTATCAGCTTGTAGAGCAGCGGCAAGTCCTTAATCTTGCTGATGTCTACTGTGAAGCTTATCTGATGGATGGTTGTGCCGCCTTCCCTGCCCCATCTCTCGGTTGTGTGTGTCTCCTTGGTTGTTGTGCTGCTTTCCTTTTCCTTGCGTACTGATGCAGCCTTTGATGTCAGGGCACTTGTGATGTTCGCCCCGGTCTGCTGTACGCTGTCACCGCTTTCTTCATTCTCACCTTTGACCACGCCCCTGACAACCTCGGTCATCTGCTTCCACAGTTCTGACAATGGCAGCACCGCTTCAGCTCCGGCTTCTCCCCCTCCCAAAAGGCTTCCGCCCATGGCTCCAAAGATGGTTGCCCCGTTCAGGATGCCGCCATCCCTGTACCACTGGATGGAGAACTTAGGTAGTGAGCCCTTTCCTGCAATGCCAAAAGGTGCCTCTCCGCCGCTCACACTGATGTGTGGCAACTTTAAGTCCGGGAGCTTCCATGAGAAATTGAAGACTCCTTTTATTCTCTCAATCGCACCGGATACTACCGATCTTGCAGCCTCAAGCTTTGAGGAAAACGCCGACTTGATACCGTCTAAGACGGATGATACCGTGTCTTTCGCCGCCTGTATCTTGGATGCTATGGTGGAGCGTATGCTCTCAAGCCTTCCGCCTGTTAATGTGTTGATGGCGGAGTAGGCTGCACTGAAGGTACCCTGTACCCCCGTCATGGTTGCGGATACTATCCCCTTGATGCCTCCGCCGCTCGCCTGATATGCCGCCTGCATGTTGGAGAGCTGTGTGCTTGCATAGTTCTTTGCCGCCGACATCCCGGTTGACACCGCATTTGCCACCCCGGACATCTTCTCACTGAACTTGTTTTTGATGTCCGTGAGCTTTCCGCCCGTCAGGTTGTCAATGAATGTGAAGCCTGCTGTGTAATATCCCTTCACCCCCTCTATTGCTGCCGCCGCTACGCCTTTGATGCCTCCGCCATGTTCCTCATAGGCTGCCTTCATGTTCCCAAGCTTTTCCTTCACGGTGTCGGATGCCGCCCCCAAGATATTCCCAAAGAAGCCCTTGACTGCCTCAAGCCCGTTTTTCACGGTGTCCTTCATCTTCGTTATGGTCTCGCTTGCATCAATGCCTATGGCGGAAAAGGCTCCGCCTATTGCATCAAGGAAGCCTGAAGCAAATCCGCCTATAAAAGAGAGGATGGCGTTGAACCCGTTTTCTATAAAATTCTTGAAGTCACCGACAGCGGCGGAGGCAAAGTCCATAGCCCCCGAAAAATCGCCCTTGAACAGAGCAACTACAGCGTTCACCACGTTGGTGACAAAGGATACGAAACTCGAAAAGGCATCTATCAGCGGTGTCAGTGCGGACAAGGCTCCCTGTATAGCTCCGGCAAACGTGGAACCAAGCACCACTAGGACAACTGCCCCCACTTTTTCAAGTATCTGTATGATTGGCTGTACCGCCTGCCATAGTTCCTTGAGCTTGCCGCCTAGGTTTTGCAAGGCAGGCTGTATAGATGACCACGCCTGCATGACTGCTGACTTTACCTGTTCAAACAGCCCCTTCCAAAAATTCCGGAAGGCTTCTGACTTGTTCCATAGGACAACAAAGGCAGCTACAAGTGCCACTATCCCGACTATCACCCATGTGATGGGGGATGCAAGGAAGGCTGTGTTCATTCCCAATACAGCGGTCTTCACAAGCCCTATGGCGTTCTTTGCTGACAGGAAGAGCTTCCCAAGGCTGCCCACCACACCCATCACGCTTCCTGCTATCGCTAGGAATACGCCAAGCTTCAGGGCTATGTTCATTATGCTCTGCACTGTCTCCTGATTGTTGCTTATCCACTCGGAGCCCTTCTTTATCAGTCCGCTCACCTTGTCCATGGTGTTGTTGACTGCCGGAAGGAGCCCGTTGCCAAGTTCCTCTACGTTGTTATGTATCTGCTGTTTCAGTACTTGGAACTTCTGCTCCGGCGTGTTGTTGATGGCTTCCGCCATCTCCTCCGTCACAGAGATGCCGCTCTTCATGCTCCCCTGCAAGTCCTGTATCCCGGAGTCCAGTGTCTCCACATTGTTGTATAGCAGGTCAATGAGGGCTACCGCCTCATCCGTCCCAAAGGCTTCCTTCAGCTCCCTCTTCTCTACCGCATCTATGGTGTCCCCGTATTTGCTCTTCAGCTCCGTCAGTATCTCCGGCATGGAGAGGAGCTGGTTGTTGGTGTCAAGGAATGTCAGCCCAAGCTTCTCCCCGGCACTGGATGCCTGATTGAGGAATGACTTGTACTTCGTTGCCGCTTCAGAACCGGACATTGTGGTCTGAAGCTGTCCCATGATGGCAAGCTGCTCCTCAAGTGGGACATTGGCGTTTGTCGCTGTGGCTCCAAGTGCTGATATGGCACTCGCCATCTCGGAGCCGGATGTCTTATAGTTCTTAACCGCTGTTGCTATCCCGGCAGAGAACATCTCCCCAAACTCAAGGTCTGACATATCATCATAAAAGCCTTTATAGATACCGTACCCTGTAGCGAACAGTGAGCCCATCTCTTCCGTTGTTGATTTTGTGGCTTTTCCCGTGAGGGCTGCCAGTTGCGTGAACTGTGCCACGCCTTCATCCGTCAAGGATGCTATTCCTGATTTTATGTCATAGGATGCCGTTATAAAGTCCGCTTTGCTTGTGCCTGCCCATGTGTCAGAGAAGCTCTTTGCCGCATCCTCCACCGCCTTCAGGTCTTTCACCCCAAGGGAGGATAGCTCCCCTAGTGCGTTCTGTGTGTCAAAGGTGGATGTGACGGTCTTCATGCAGAGTCCGGTGATGCCTGCCCCTATCCCTGCCATTGCCGCCCCTGCCTTCTGCATGGTTCCAAAAGCGGAATTGAGCCTGTTGACAACGCCTGACACGTTATCCCCGACTCCTCCCATCTGACCGGACAGGTTATCTACCAAGTTCAGGATGACAGACAATTTGTATACAGACTCCATACCCATGCAACCACCTCCCTGTTGCTTTTTTCCCAATTTGTGGTATACTTATCTTCAGAAGTTCATAGAGGTGTGCTCAAGTCCCACAGTTTCCGGCTGTGGGGCTTGTTTTATTCGTCTTCAAAATTGTCCGCTATCCCTTTTGCTACCCCTGCCTCGATATCCTCAATCCTCATGTCCCTTGCACAGTCCGCTTGACCATACAGGGAAAAGAACTCATCAAAGGTCAGGTCTTCAAAGCTTTCCGGAAGCAGTTCCTTGGGAAGGTAGGTGTATATGACCATCTTCCCATAGCTCACAAAGCTGCTCTTGAACTGCTCCTTGGCATCCTCTACAGCTTTTTTACTGATGTAGTGTCCGCAAGCCCAAGCATACGGAGCAGCTTGTCCGCAAGGCTGATAGTGATTGCCGGGTATTCCTCCACGGTCTTCTTGAGTTCATCCCTCTGCTCATCAATGATGTTGTCAAAGACAAAGCTCTTGGATGCCTTTGTCACGGAGTTGGAGATGGTCTTCACATATCGGTCATAGGATGCCGGCTTCGGTTTCCTGAACAGGTAGGAGAACTCCTCCTCCGTGTCATCATCCACCTGTACCGTTGTTGTCACCGTGTAGATTTTCTCATCCGTCCCGGAATACTTTTCCTTCAGGTTCTCCACATCTGCCGCCTTTGCCGCTTCATTCTCTTTTGCTGCTCTGATGAGCTCCTGTTCTCTTGCTTCGTTCATGTTCATACCTCCATTTTTGTCATTTATTCTGTTATCAGTTACGCATCAAGACCGTTGATTTTGATGCCGCCCATTGCGATACCGTCAAGGTCTACCTTCATGGACTTGTCCCCCTGTGCCGCCTTGAAGCTACGCTTTGACAGCACAATCTTGGTCAGGACATCCGTACAGGTTGCCGCCCCTTCGTCTGCATAGTTCACAACAATCTTCGGGATGACATACTTGTAGAAGTTCTTGTATCCCTTTGACTGGATGACCCTGCACATCTCATTGAAGTCCTCACGGAGCAGGGATAGCTTGACGGAGTTTTTCTGGTTTCCGGTACCGTATCCCCTGATTTTTCCGCCCTTGCCATAGATAGGCTCGCTCTCCTGCTCGTCATCATAGGAGATTTCCATGGGCTCCATGTTCTCCATGCCGGAAG